>CAVZKB010000006.1:0-182199 GCA_963775755.1 uncultured Actinomycetes bacterium
GGGCTCGGCCTGGTCGTACCATGGTCCGGAGCAGTTCCGTCGAGATCGCGGGAGCGGAGGGGTCCATGAAGCTGTCCAGGTTCATGAGTGTGATGGTCGTGGGTGCGTTCGTCCTCGCCGCGTGCGGCGGCGGGGGCTCGGATGCTCCGTCGCCTGCCGCCGGTGGCGGCGGGTCCACAGGCTCGACGAACGGATCCACGGGCGGGTCTGCGGGTGGGGGCGGTGTCCTCGACGCTGCGAAATGCGCGCAGGTCGTTGGCGCGATGAGCGCCGCGGCCGCCGCGGTGCCGTCGGCGATGTCCGGACAAGCGGGCGATCTGAACACGTCGCTCGCCCAGCTCCAGGCATTCGCGGCGGCCGCTCCCGAGGAGATCCGGGGGGACCTCACGCTCGTGTACCAGGGCTACACCGCCTTCCTGGCGGCGATGCAGGACGCCGGCTACGACCCGAGCAGCACTCAGCCGCCGACTGCCGAACAGATAGCTGCGATGCAGCAGGCCTCGCAGGTGTTCGAGGATGCCGACTTCAAAGCCGCGTCCCAGCGCGTCGACGACTGGTTCACTGCGAATTGCGGTAGCTGACCTCGGTGACGCGCCGGTGGCTCGCGCTCCTCATCCTGGCCACCTCCCTCCCGTCCACGGTCGCAGCGGGAGCTGAAGCGGGATCGCGGGACCTGCCGGCGTTCCACGGGACGGTGTCGATGATCGACGCCGCCACGCGACACCTGATGGTCGGGAACTCATGGCACCCGGGCTGTCCGGTGCCGTTGCGCGACCTGCGGCTCCTCCGTCTCACGTACTACGGCTTCGACGGACGCGCACACCAGGGGGAGTTGGTCGTGCATCGTTGGTACGCGGAGGGGTTCGTCCACGTCTTCCGGAGGCTGTACGAGGAGCGATTCCCGATCCGGAGCATGCGTCTGGTCGATCACTTCGGCGCGGACGACGACGTGTCGATGGCCGCGGACAACACCTCGGCGTTCAACTGCCGCTTACGAGCAGGCTCTTCGACGGAGTGGTCGCAGCACGCGTACGGCCGCGCGATCGACGTCAACACGGTCGAGAACCCGTTCGTCACTCCCACCCACGTGTCGCCGCCCGCGGGTGTTGCCTACGTCGATCGGACGCAGCAGCTTCCGGGCATGATCCACGTGCACGACGCCGTGTGGTGGGCGTTCCACGCGATCGGCTGGGAGTGGGGCGGCCAGTGGCAGGGCACGATCGACTACCAGCACTTCAGTGCGAACGGTCGATGATGCCCTGCCGGTGACCGGCCAGACGGGCTAGCAGACCGCCATCAGGTAGGGGTAGGGGTCCACGGCGCTGCCGTTGCCCGGGTGCCACTCGAAGTGATCGTGCGGCCCACCGGCGTCGCCGGTCGAGCCGACGTATCCGATCACATCGCCGGCCTTGACCGATCCGAGCTTGCCGTAGGCGGACAGGTGCGCGTTGTAGACGTAGCCGTTCGCGCCGCGGACGTAGACCGCGTTCCCACCGAGCCAGTTGTGGCCGGCCTCGGCATACCCGTCGAACGGTGCGACGATCGCCTGGCCGCTCGCGGCCATCATGTCGTCGCCCTGGTGGATGTGCGCCGGGACGCCGGGGCGATGGGGCACCGCGTAGCCGAAGTTGCTCGTGACGTCCACCGGACCGCGGACCGGACAGTAGCGGAAGATGCCGAACGTCCGGATCCACGTCGAGAGGTCCAGGCGCTGGCTCCGCAGCACGAAGGCGCGGTGGCGGACGTTGTGCTCCAACTTGTGCAGGCTCTGTCGCAGCTCGCGACGGAGCTTCGTCATGTGTTGGTCCCTTCGGTCGAACCGCTGACGATCGGACCCGAGCAACGGGCCCTTGGCTTTGACCGCACGGATACGCGACTGGATGATCCGGATCTGGTGGTGCAGGTTCTGGCGTCCGACCCGCCGGAAGTCATGGAGGATCTCGAGCTTCTTGACCGTGACCTTGCGGTCGTGCAGCGCGCGACTCAACGCGTTGTCGGCTTGTGCCGATACGACCAGCCCGCCGATGACGAGCGTGGCGCAGACTGCGAGCGAAGCGCCGCGCGTGATGAGCTTGCGATCCAAGACCCTCTACCTCCCCAGTTGGAACCATCCCGGGTATCGGCAGAACGAGCTCGATTCCTTGAGCGCGATGTGGCTTCCCGGGGTTCAGAGGCGTCCTGCGGACGCCGATGAGGATGGGAAGCCGGCATCGCCGGCTGATGTCGTCGTTACCGAGGGACGTGGGGGAACACGTTGCACACCGATCGACGAACTCGCGACCGGGTCCGCCTCTTCTTCTGGGCGGTCCTCACGGTCGTCTGCCTCGTGGCCGTGGTGGTCGCGCGGCAGCAGCAGTCGCAGGGGTTGCAGCGCAAGGTCGACGCCGCGCAAGGGCGCGCGGTGCGATTCACGCAGAACGTGCTGGCCGATCAACTCGACGCCGACCGTGTCTCCCGACCGATCCAGCGCTCCGGCTACGACGAGCTCCTGGCGGAGCTGAAGCACGGGCTCTTCACCGACCAGCGGGTCGTCCGGGTACGCGTGTGGCGGGCCGACGGGATGCTCGTGTTCACCACCGACCACCCATCCGAGATCGGCCGAACGAAGTCGACCGATGCGAACCTCCGCTCGGCGCTGCGCGGGAACCTCGTCGGTGTTGTGGTGAGCCAGTCGTTCGCCGCCGACGATTCGACCACCCCGGTGCCGACCACGTTGTTCTCGACGTTGATCCCGCTCCGATCGACCGACAAGGCGAACGTATTCGGCGTCGTCGAGATCGACAACGACTACGGGATCATGGTGGACGTCTCTTCGCATCCGTGGCAGCAGATGCAGGTCGCCTTCGCGATCGTCGCACTCATCTGCCTGGCGATGGCGATCGTGTCCTTCGTGTGGTCCCATCGCAAGGAAGAGGTCATGGGATTCGGGCCGAGCCGCCGCGATGTTCGCGCCATAGCTCGCGACGAGAAGAAGGCGGGCGCCGCGCAGGTCGAGGCTGCGAGCCTCCGGGAACGCGTGAAGGAGCTGGAGGGCTCGGCCACCTCGATGGCCGCACAGCAGGTGGAGTTGGAGAAGCTCCGCGCCCGCGTGGCCGAGTTCGAGACGCAGCCCGTTCGAGCGGAGACCGCCGATCCTGTCGAGATGGCGCAGCTCAAGGCGCACGCGAAGCAGCTCGAGGAGCAGACGCGAGGGGCCGATTCGCGGGTCGCCCAATTGCAGTCACGCGTCACCGAGATGGAAGCTCAGCTCCGCGTCACCACCGATCAGATGCGGATCGCGCAGAAGAAGGCGGAAGAAGCTCAGACCACTGTAGAGGTCGTCCCTGCTCCGATCCAGGCGCAGCTCGACGCCGCAGCCGAGACCGAGCAGCTGCTGCGCGCCGAGCTCGAGGAGGCTCGGGCGGCGATCCAACAAGCGGAACAGGAACGCGACGCGATCGAACAAGCGCGCGCGGAGGACGCTCGGTCCCAGCAGGGGCAGCTCGACGAGGTCCGCGCCCAGGCGCGCTTGGCAGAGGAGGAGCGTCAGCGGATCCTCGCCGAAGCCGCGAAGAGCCCGACCGCGCAGCCGGAGATGCCCGCCGACGCCGAGGCGCGCATCAAGGAGCTCACGCAGCAGCTGGAGCGCTCGGAAGCCGAGCGGGCGATGCTCCGCGCGGGGCGCCCCGAGACCGTCTACGAGGCACGGAACCGGCAGTTGGAGGACGAGCTCGCGCAGATCCGTGACCAGCTCGCCGTCGCCGAGGACCGAGCCCGATCCGGCGACGCGTCGATAGCCGGCGTGGATCCCGGTGTGATCGCCACCTTGGAGCAACGTATCGCGGCCGCGGAGGAGCGAGCGCGGGAGGCGGAGCGGCGGCTGGATGAGGCCAAGCCTCGGCGTTCGCGCTCGCGCGCCTCACGACCCGCTAAGGGCGACGCCGGCGGCGACGGCAACGGCGGCGAGGTCGACAGGGGCGAAACCGCACGTGCCGAGGTCGAGCCGGCCGAGGTCGAGCCGGCCGAGTTCGAGCCGGCCGACATGCCGCCGGTGGACGACGTCCCCGAGGAGGTCACGGCGGACGGCAGCGATCTCCGGAGCCGGTTGGTGCGAAGCACCGATGCGCGTCGACGTGGCATCTCGACGCCGACGGCGGTGCCGACCCCCGGGCCGAAGCGCCGCTAGAGCGCGAGCACGTCGACCGCGTACGTGTCGCGGAGGCCCTGATCGATCTCGCCGAACGGGAGCCAGACCTGCGGACGCATCCCGTATCGGCCGGCCATCTCCGCGTGTTCGGCGCACATGGGCAGGAGCTCGCCCCTCGGGAACCAACCGATCACTTCGGGTTGGACCCCATGGGTGCCCCATTGCCAGAAGCAGAACTGGCAGATCAGCCGCAGCCGTTGCGGGTAGCCGTATCGCGCACGGAACCCCAACTCGTGTTCGATCACGCGTCCCCAGAGCGCCACGCGCCCCAGCACCGCCGGGCATCGGGTCCGGCGGAGAAGGTCGAGGTCGTGCGTGCCGTGGAGGCCACAGGTACATCCGAGGTGCGGCGCCTCGTGAAACGGTCCGAGCATCCGGCATCCCGCTTCCGCGGGCTGTCCAGGGAGCCATGGACGACCACGACCCACCACGGGACGCAGTAGGAGGTGCGATCCGTCGCGGCGACAGGTGAGGGCCCACGCTCGCCAGGCCACGATGGGCTCGGTTGCGGTGTCGACGGGCAGCGACCGATCGAGCGCCGGCCGGGTCATGCCTGCTACGGGGTGGGCTCGGCGGGTTCGAGCGCCGGCGCGGGCTCCGTGTCAGGGGCGGGGATCGCTTCGGGCAGGGGGAGCGACACGGGTTCGACCTCGATGATCCGCTTGGGCTGACCGATGTCCACGGCTCGTCTCCTCGCCCGATAGACGTCTCCCCAGGGTACCCCGGGCGGGAGCCCGAGGCCAGGTCTCCGACCTGCGGTTCCCTGCTCTGCCCGGGTCACCGGGATCCGGCTCACGCGGGCGCGAGCCGATAGATCGCTCTCGCGTCACTGAAGTAGATCTGCCCGTTCGGTGCCGTCTCCATCGAGTAGACCGCCCCTCCGGGTGTGTCCAGGACGTCGACGGCGCCGCCCGACACGTCGTCGCGAGCGGCGTTCAGGGCGACGCGACGCAGCACGCCGGTGTTGACATCGCCGAAGAACAGCTGGCCTTCGACGTTCGTTCCCAGTCCGCAGCCGACGCAGAACGCATCGCCGGTGATCCCGATGGTCCCGACGAACCAGAGCTTCGGAAGCCGTCGCGGTACCGGGCCGCTGTCGTTCGTGTTCCCCGGTGAGCTCCCGCTGCAGTTCTCGCTCGGCCCCCATCCGAAGTTCCCGCCCCCGACGATCAGGTTGATCTCGTCGTTGCATTCCGGGCCGTTCTCGGTCTCCCACAAGCTGCCGGTCTCCGGGTCGAACGTGAATCCGAAGGAGTTGCGGACGCCGAACGCGAACACGCGGCTTCCCGCGATCGGGTTGTCCGACGGCACACGCCCGGCCGGCGTCATCCGAAGGATCTTCCCTCGGAGGTTGCCCGAGAGGTCTTGGGAGTTCGAGCTGTCGTGGCTGTCGCCCACGATCGCGTAGAGCATGCCGTCGGGCCCGAACACGATGCGTCCGCCGTTGTGGTACGGGCTCGAGCTTGCCGGCTGCGACATCAGCACGCGCATGCGCGCGTGGCCGTTCGAACGCGTGATCTTCACGATCTGGTTCTGCAGGCGGCTGCCCGTCGATCTCGTGACGTAGACGTAGAGGGTGCGCGTGCCCGGCCAGCCGGGGCTGACAGCGACGCCGAGGGCGCCGCGCTCTCCTTCACCGCTCACGCCAGGCACCGTGAAGAACCGTTTGTTCGCCTTCGTCTTCGGGTCGTAGACGTGGATCTGCCCCGTGCCTCGCTCCAGGTAGACGATCCGCCCGTTCTTCAGGAACGTGAACGCCGCCGGTCCCCGAAGGCCGCCGGCCACGCGCCGGGCGACGATCCCCGATCCGGCGTCTGCGTTCGTTCCGCCGAGCGCGGCGAGGGTCGTGCACGTGAGCGCGACGACGAGCAGCAGGTGGGCGAGCGGCCGGTTGCGACGCATTCGGTTCCTCCCTCAGCGGGTGCGCTTGCTGGCTAGCATGGGTCCGTGACCCTGCCTCCCTCGATGTTCGGCGTGCCCGCACTGCGTTCGGAAGACCCGCGGTTCCTGCGGGGTGAGGGCAGATACCTCGAGAACATCCCGCTCCCGGATGCGCTCCGTGCCGTGTTCGTGCGCTCCATCATCCCGCACGGGCGCGTGAGCGGTATGGAGGGGCTGGAGGATGCGCGGTCGATGCCGGGCATCGCCGCCGTCTTCACCGCCGACGACCTGCGGATCGCGCCGCAGGCGCCGAGCGGCAACGTCGAGGGTTCGAGCGGCACGTTGGTGGGTCCGTTCGCCCGTGAGGTGCTCGCCCGCGACGTGGTTCGTTACGTCGGTGAGCCGGTCGCGGTGGTGATCGCCGACTCGCTCGCGCTCGGGCAGGACGCGGCGGAGCTGGTGTGGCCGGTGGTCGACGCGTTGGAGGCGGTGACGGACGTTGAGGCGGCGGTCGCGGACGGCGCGCCCGTGCTGTTCGCCGTCCACGGATCGAACGTCGCGTACGCGTTCGAGCAGGACTGGGACGTCGACGCCCTGGCGGGCGCCGACGTCGTCGCGAAGGCTCGGGTGGTCCAACAGCGCCTCGCGCCCGTTCCCATGGAGACCAACGCGATCGCCGTGGTGCCCGAGAACGGCGGCGGATACACGATCTGGTGCTCGACGCAGGTGCCGTTCGACGTCCGGAGCGACCT
Organism: uncultured Actinomycetes bacterium; assembly: GCA_963775755.1. Classification (GTDB taxonomy): domain Bacteria; phylum Actinomycetota; class UBA4738; order UBA4738; family HRBIN12; genus JBBQVZ01. The sequence continues at coordinate 6,820 of CAVZKB010000006.1, forward strand.
CGCGGATCTGCTGGAGATCGGCAAGAAGCGTGTTCGCATCGTGGCGCCGGACGTCGGTGGCGGCTTCGGCGCGAAGCTGCTCGTCTACCCCGAGTTCGCGGTCGTGGCGGCGGCGGCCAAGGTGCTGGGCCGTCCCGTGCGATGGGCGGAGACGCGGTCGGAGAGCATGCTGAGCCTCAATCACGGCCGCGCGCAGGTGCAGCGTGTGGAGATCGGGGCCAAGCGTGACGGCACCGTGGTCGGGATGCGCGTGGAGCTGCTCGCCGACATGGGCGCGTATCCCGTCGGGGCGTTCCTGCCCACCACCACCCAGGAGATGCTCGCCGGCGTCTACACGATCCCGCGGATCGCGTCGCGCGGATGGAGCGTGGTCACGAACGCCACGCCGGTCGGGGCCTACCGGGGCGCCGGGAGACCCGAGGCGACGGCGCTGGTCGAGCGCGCGATGGATCTGATCTCGGCGGAGCTGGGCATGGATCCCGTCGATGTGCGCCGCAAGAACATGATCCCCGCCGACGCGTTCCCGTACACCACTGCGTCCGGCACCACCTACGACATCGGTGACTACGAACGTTCACTGGACGAGGCGCTGCGGATCGCCGGGGTGCCGGAGCTGCGCGTGGAACAGGCCGCGCGGCGCGCGAGAGGTGACCACTTGTTGCTCGGGATCGGCGTGAGCACGTACGTCGAGATCACCGCGTTCGCGTCGAAGGAGTTCGGATCGGTCGAGGTGCATGCCGACGGGACGGTCACCGTGCTGACCGGCGTCTCGCCGCAGGGGCAGGGGCACGAGACGGCGATGGCACAGATCGCGTCGGCGATCCTGGGCGTCCCGTTCGAGAAAGTGCGCGTCGTCCACTCGGACAGCGCCGTGGTGCCTCGAGGCGCGGGCACGTGGGGCTCGCGGTCCCTACAGGTAGGCGGTTCGGCGGTCGCGGAGCAGAGCCAGGCCGTGGCGGCGAAGGCGCGCTCACTGGCCGCGCATCTCTTGGAGGTGGACGAAGCCGATCTGACGGAGCCGCTCGACGGACGGTTCGAGGTCAGCGGCGCGCCGGAGCGCGCGATCACGTGGGCGGAGCTCGCGACGGCCGCTGACGATCCGTCGAGACTGCCGGAAGGCATGACGCCGGGGTTGTCGGCGTCGGGGACGTTCCGCGAGCTGGAGTCGACGTTCCCGTTCGGGGCGCACGTCGCGGTCGCGGAGGTCGACCGACAGACCGGAGACGCGCGGCTCGTGCGCCACGTCGCGGTCGACGACTGCGGCCGGATCCTCAACCCGATGCTCGTCGACGGGCAGGTGCACGGCGGGCTGGCGCAGGGGATCGCGCAGGCGCTGTACGAAGAGGTCCGCTACGACGAGACCGGGAACCCGGTGAGCGGCAACCTGACGACGTACGCGATGCCGGCGGCCTCGGAGCTTCCGTGGTTCGAGATCGCGCACACGGAGACACCCACACCGCTGAACCCGCTGGGCGCGAAGGGGATCGGCGAATCCGCGACCATCGGGTCGACCCCGGCCGTGCAGAGCGCGGTGATCGATGCGCTGTCGCACCTGGGCGTGCGCCACATCGACCTGCCGCTCTCGCCGGAGCGCGTGTGGCGCGCGATCCGCGACGTTACGTCGTGACGGGTTCGCCCGTGGCGGCGAGGCGTTCGATCAGATCCGCGGCGCGGACGTTCCCGGGAGACGCCTGAAGCTGGTGGGAGACGGCGCGGAACCGTGGCTTCAGGTCGCCGTCGGCGAGCAGGGCCCCGATCGCGTCGGTCAGCTGTTCATCCTCGAACCGGTACGTGTCCAGGCGGAGGCCGTATCGCAACTCATCGACGCGTTGCGCGTTGTCGTACTGATCCCAGAACAGCGGCAGCACGATCATCGGCTTCCCGAAGTGGAAGCACTCCGTCACCGTGTTGTTGCCGCCGTGCGTGATGACCACGTCGACCTGCGGCAGGATCGACGGTTGCGGCAGGAACTCCTCGCCGAACATGTTGTCGGCGAGCGTTAGCAGCTCGTGCTGCGGCCCCTTGCTGACGATCACGCGGTAGTCCGTCTTTCCCAGGACGTCGATCAGGCGCTGCATCAGCTCGACGTCCGCCGAACCGAGCGAGCCGAGCGACAGGTAGATGAGCGGCGCGCCGCCCGGAAGCGCCGCGTTCACGTCGAACGGTGCGTCGGTCCGAACGCTCGAGTCGAGCCGATGCCACGTCGGCGGCAGCGCCGCCGCGCGCCGGTAATCCGTGGCCTCGGGGAACAGGTACATGTTGAGGAACGGCGACCCGTACATGTAGTCACGCGCGGTCGGCAGCGCCGGGGCACCGTGCTCGCGGAGCCACTCATCGAACGCGGCGATCTGCGGGCCGAGCACCCGGTCGTACTCCGTCCGGAACTCGGCCCAGCCGGACGTGTCGTCGGTGGGGTAGCCGGAGAAGACCGGCGGGACCAGCTCGTCCTTCACCTCGCACGGGTTGCAGGACACGATCCGCGCCCACGGCCGGCCGCTCGCGGGGATCGCGGCGAACGCGACCACGTTGTCTTCGACGATCGCGTCCGGCGCCAGCTCGTCGAAGATCTCGGACAGACGGTCGTTCACGTACATGGAGCCGTCGATCAGCGCCTGCCACGTCGGCTGCAGGAACGTGTCCAGCTGCACGATGGTCGGCTTGCGGAACTCCGGCGAGGTGTCGCGGATGAAGTCCTTCCAGAACTGGCCCGGCACCTCGGGCTCCTCGGGCGGCGGGGCCAGGCGCATCGTCGCTTCTTCGAAGCCCTTCGCCTCCAGGGTTCCCGCGAACGACTCCTCCACCACGAACACGACTCGGTGCCCGCGTTCCTTGAGGACGTTGCCGATCCCCACGCAGTTGTTCGTGGGGCCGAACGCTCCCTCGGGGAAGAACACCACCGTCTTCGGGTCGCTCACACTCGCCTCCACGCGTCCGATCGCGCGCTCAGTCTATGGGGAGCGCCCAGGCACACGTGGCCCGCGTTCCTTTCAGGAAACGTTCAGTCCTCTTTCCCCGGTCTTTACGGGCCGGTCTCTACGGTGGGACATGTCGCAGCTGACCGTGCGACACGACGGAAGGAAGGAGGAGACGATGATCGCACCGGGTTCCATCGCCGATTGGGCGCTGCTCACCGGCATGCTCGGGTCGCTGTCGGCGCTCGCAGTGGGTACGAATCGCTTCGTGCTGCGGGAGACCACCACGCCGGAACGGATCAGGTCGCATCCCATCATCGCGCCCGGCAGGGCGCCGGGGTCCGCGCCGATGTCGAACACGTTCGCGGCCACTCCGACCTGCGACTACGTACCGATCTCCGACGGGTCGTCGACGGGTCGTCGTCGGATGCACCCCTGACGATCCCGGAGCCGGGGTTCCGGAAGTAGCCGCACCCGCGGATCTGATGGCGATGCGCACGCGGTCGGGTGGCCACCCACGTATGCGGTCGGGTGGCCACCCGCGCATGCTATCCCTCATCACGGAGCGGCCGGAACGAGGATGACGGGGATCTCCACGGTGTTGATCATCGAGCCGTCTTTCGCGCTGGACTCGAACACCTGGATCGTGCCCGGCTGCTCCACGTCGATCGGCACGCCGACCCGGGTGGTGAAGTCTCCCCGGCAGCCCGTGCCGCACGTCGCCATCGCGAACGTCTCGACGATGACGTCGCCGTTCGCGTCGAGCACACGGATGCTCACCGTTGCCTCGAAGACGTCGGCGCTGCCGCTGATCGTTACCGGACCCGGCACGCTCATGCCGGGGAGGGGGAGCGCGACCGCGATCGGCGGGATCGAGGTCTCGTCCGGGATCGCGAAGCCCGGTGCGCCCTGGAGGTAGCGTCCGTCAACGGTCGGACAATCCGGTGCGTCCCGCGCGTCGCCACCGGCGGGCACCTCATGGTGGTTCTGGAACGTCTGCGTTGTGTCCACCTGGACACTTCCGTCGACGACCCGGGTGCGTTGGTATCGGCCCATGGCGTAGCCCCCGGTGCCCGCCAGCAAGGTTCCCTGGTCGTCGAAGACGTTGCCCGCGGTATCGATGAACCGATGCGCAGGCTCGCAGTACAGGGTGCGCACCGGGATGACAGGTCCGGAGAGCGGATCGGTGTGTGCGAGGAGGGCATACGGTTCTGCCCCCGACGGCGCGAAGATGAACGCGTCCAGGTCCGGCTCGTAGATGGTTCCGCGAGCGCGGATCGCGGAGACGGAGCCCACCGTCACCCAGTGCCCGGCATCCTCACCGGGGGTCGGCGAGCCCCTGCCGGGTGACCCTCCATCTCCGAGCGGACGCAGGAGCGACAGTGGGACAGCGATCGCGGCGACGACCACGGCCGCGACCGCGACGAGCGTTGCCTTGTGGCGAGCGGCCTTCGAGAACCGGCGGACATCGCTCGGCTCGCTCTCCACGATCCGTCCCGGCGTGTTGCCGAGCGCGCGGGTCTCCCGGGCGATCCGTTCCTCGGTCGCGGGATCCACGTTGCGAAGGCGTTCGAACAGGTCGTCGGTCATGTCGGTTCCTCCGTTGCCAGGTGGAGCGGTTGGTCGGCCTCGCCCAGGAGTGCGGTCAGCCGCTTGCGCGCGCGGTGCAGCCGGACGGAGAACGTCGCGGTCGAACATCCGGCGACGATCGCAGCTTCGCGGGGCGCGAGTCCGTCCCACGCCACGAGCGCCAGCGCCTCTCGGTCGCGTTCCTCCAGGGCGTTGAACGCTTGGATGAGCGATGCCATGCCGACGACGTCCTCGGGGTGATCGGGAGCCCTGGCGCGCGGCCCGGCGAGCGACGCGCGCATCCGGCTTTCGGCCGCGCGCCGGTGGTTCGCGAGGACCTTGCGCGCGGTCGTGAGGAGCCAGGGCAAAGCGGCCTCACCCTCCGGCACGTCGCCCAGCCGTCGCCAGGCCACCGTGAACGTATCGGACACCACGTCGCGCGCCTCCTCCGCATCGGTCCGACGCAGGGCATAGCCGAGCACGCGCGGCATCAGATCCGCGTACAGCGCTTCGAACCGTCCCCGTCGTCCCTCGTCCGTCGGAGCCTCCTCTACCCGGGAGATGTCGCGAGTCCTCCGTTCCTTACATGGCACCACACGGAAGCCCGAAGAGCGATTCGAGCCGATGCTCGGTACCCTGCTCCCATGAGCGACTCGATGCCTCGATGGGAACAACGCCACCGCGCGCCGATGGCCTCAATGCCCGATTGGTCGATCCGTGCTCCCGACCGGATCGTCTACGAGAGCACGGAGAGCGGTGTGTGGCAGGTGCACTGTTGGGATAGAACCTCCGGCGCGCGGCGCCAGGTGACGGATCATCCGGTCGGTGTGATCGCCGGATCGGTCACGGTCGACGGGGCCGACGTGCTGTGGTGGCAGGACGAGACGGGCGACGAGTCCGGTCGCTGGTTCGCGGCTCCGTTCGCGGGCGGCGAGGCGGCGAGGCCGTACCTCGACGGCATCCCCATCGGGTGGAACGAAGGGTTCGCGCAGGCGCCCGGGGTAGTGGCCGCGTCGATCAGCGATCGAGGAGGCTTCGCGGTGTATGTCGCGGTCGACGGCGGTCCTGCGAAGGAGACGCTCCGCAGCACGGAATGGCTCCGCGTGGCCGGCCCCGACGAGGCGGGGTTCAACCGCGGGGGATTGTCCGCCGACGGCTCGCTCCTGTGCCTGCAGCACTGCGAGGGCGGCGACATGTTGCATCCGGCGCTGCGCGTCATCGACCCGCGGACCGCCGCCGTCGTGGCCGATCTCCGAGACGAGGGGAAGAGCCTGTCGACGGCGGCCTGGTCGCCGGTCGCGGGCGACGGGCGATTGGCCGTGATCCACGAGCGGACCGGGGAGCAGGCGACCGCGATCTGGGAGCCGGCGAACGGGACCTGGACGGATGTGCAGACCGAACTGCAGGGAGAGGTGGCGGCGCTCGGTTGGTGGCCCGACGGGTCGGCCTTGCTCCTCGCGAACCTGGTGGAGGGGCGGCATCGTCTCTACGGGTTCGACCTGGCGACGGGTGCGGTGACGCCGGTCGAGCACCCGGACGGCCAGATCTCGGGAGCGCTCGTTCGCCCCGACGGCGGCGTGTGGTTCCGCTGGGCGAACGGTGCGAACGCGCCGCGCATCCTGGACGAACGCGGTGACGAGGTGTTGCGGGTCGAGGGCGATCGAGCGGCCGTCGGTCGCCCGTACGTGTCGTTCCGGTTCGACAACCAACGTGGTGGATCCGTCCACGGCTTCTACGCGACGCCGGAGGGCGACGGGCCGTTCCCGGTGTTCGTCCGGCCGCACGGAGGCCCGACGTGGCTCGACGAGGACCGATGGAGCCCCGAGGTGCAGGCCTACGTCGATGCCGGGTTCGTCGTGGCGATGATCAACTTCCGCGGCTCGACGGGCTACGGGGCCGAGTGGCGCGACGCGCTGATCGGCGACATCGGCGGTCCCGAGTTGGAGGACCTGAACGCCGGGCTCGACTGGTTGGTCGCGCACGGCATCGCCGACCCGGCGCGCGCCGTGATCGGTGGCTGGTCGTGGGGCGGCTACCTCACGCTGATGGAGCTCGGGAAGCATCCCGACCTGTGGCTCTGCGGCATCGCGGGGATCCCGGTCGGGGACTACGAGGGGGGCTACGAAGACCTTTCGCCGGATCTGCAGGCGTACGATCGCGCGCTGCTGGGTGGACGACCCGACGAGGTCCCCGAGCTCATGCTCGATCGCAACCCGATCAACTTCGCGGACGAGGTGCGCGTTCCGGTCCTCTTCCTCATCGGCGAGAACGACAGCCGGTGTCCGTACCGGCAGGCGATGGCGTACGTCGACAAGCTCGCGGCGCGCGGGCATCCCCACGAGGTGCTGTTGTTCGGCACCGGCCACGGGTCGTTCGACACGGACGAGGATGTCAGGCAGATCGGAACCATCCTGCGGTTCCTGGCGGAGCACGTCCCCGGCGTCGAGATGCCGACCTAGTCCACGTCAGCCTAGAGCGGTCGCTTCGTCGCCCGTGGGGTCCGATGCTACGGTGGCCGCATGCCCACGTGGCCGCAGGTCTTCCTGATCGTCACGGCGCTGCTCCTCGCGTTCCTGATCTGGCGTGTCGGCACCGGCATGCTCCGTTCGGTGTCGGGGAGCGGCTTCGACCGGACCAAGCCGGAGGTCGAGGACGTCGAGGAGCTCGAGGTGTTCCTGGTGTGCGACGAGTGCGGCACCGAGCTCCACGTCACCCGCATCGGAGAGCTCCAGATCCCTCGCCATTGCGGGGAGCCGATGCAGGTGGTCCGCCGCCCCGCCGTGGGCTGAGACGCGGTTATCCCCCGTTCCCGCACCGCCCGTCCACCGGTTGTCCCCACCCCCACGTGCGGCGTTTCCCACAGGTGGGGAAAGCATGTGGAAGGATCACATCGGTGTGATTCGCGCGCGGCGCGGCTAGCGGATCTTCGTGGTTCCCAGGAAGCCGACGGCGATCATGCCGAGCCCCACGAAGAGCACGACCGGGTTGGTGACGTTGTGCGTGAACGGCAGTACCGACGGCCAGATGTAGTTCAGCACGATCACCACGACGCCGAGGCCCATCACTCCCAGCACGAGCGGCGCGTACCACTTGGGGTTCGGCTTCTGGCGTGGCGCCTTCTTCGTCGGCTCCAGCTGGTAGCGGCGTTTCTGGCCGGCGGTGTTGCGCGAGCGCGACTTCGGCATGTCCCCGATGTTACCCGGGGAGCAGCCGGAGCGTGGCGACCGCCGCCCGCTCCACCGCCGGTCGTGTGAACGGCAGGGGATGATGCTCACCCGCGATCCAGAGCGGGAACTGGTCGTTCCAGTGGGGTGACGCGGGATTGCCCGAGACCCCCGTGGGCAGCACTCCGACGGAGCGATCGAGGTCCGCCAGGTCGTAGACGGCGCGCCACGACGCGATCACCTCGACGGCGTACCCGTCACGACCGTCGAACCCGCCTTGCATCACGGTCTGCTCGTCACCACCCAGCTCGGCGTCGGCGGCCGTGAAGAGCGGCTCGAGTCCCGGGATGGCCCCGAGCGGGTGGACCAACGAGAGCCGGTGCAGCGCGCCCCAGCGCCACTCCGACGTGTCCGGGCCCACGCGCTCCCGCAGTTCCGCCAGCGCATCGGCGAGCGCGGCGTGCAACAGCTCGTCGTCGAGCCATCCGGCGGGATCGCGCAACCACGCCGGCAGGACCTCGCACTGGAAGACCTCCCGGTCGGTGTGGTAACGACGGAACAGCTCGCCGCCCAGACGCGACTCCAACGCGTGCCGGGCGATGTGGCGCGACCAGGCGTTGTACATCCCCGCGGCGACCGAGCCGGCGGACATGTCGCCGTCCCAGCCGTGAAGCAGTCCGAGCGCGCCCCGCTCCTCGTCGTTCCTCGGCTCGAGCGCGCTCAGCAGCGGAAGCGCGGCGCGTGCGGGGAGCGAGACCGTGTCGAGCTGGATCGCCGCCATCGAGGCGACGTCATGCGTCGCGACGGCTTCCAGTCGCTCCACCACCCTGGCCGCGCGGCACGGCGAGTGGAAATCGTGGCCGATCAGATGCGGATAGTCGTCGTCGTGGATCCGGTTGTTCGCCGTGACCAGGTACTCGGGACCCGGGTCGACGGCCCAGGGCAGCTCCTCGAACGGGATCCATCCATCCCACTCGTGCTCGGCGGATCTTCCGGAGACGGGCGCCGTCCCGTCGCCGCTGCGACGGAGCGGGAACCGCCCGCTGCACTGGTAGCCGATCGTGCCGTCCACGTCGGCGTAGACGAAGTTCTGGCCGGGGCACTCCACGCCCCAGACGGCGCGGCGGAACTCCTCGAAGTTGGTCGCGTCCGCGGCGTCGAGCACCAATGACGGACGGATGCCGAACTCGAACCCCGTCCACCGTAGCGCGTACGTCTCGGTGGACGGAAGGGGGAAGTACTCCGAGTGGACCTCACCCACCACGGCCGTCTCGATGATCGGGCCGTGTCGCGTCACCCGGACGTCCATGACCACCGGCTCCGAGGCTCCCCGCACGCGGATCTCCTCGCGGTGGATCGTGAGCGGCTCCCACACGCCGACGTGGTCGGCCGCCGTCCGCTCGTCGTTCAGCTGCTCGAGGTAGAGGTCCTGGACGTCACCGCTCACGTTCGTGACACCCCATGCGTGATGCGCGGTCGTGCCGATCAAGATGCCCGGCGAGAACGCCAGCGCCACCCCCCGCGCCTCGTATCCGGGCGCACGCAGGTGCATCTCGATCCACGCACCGGGCTGCACGGCAAGCAGATGCGGGTCGTTCGCGAGTAGCGGCTTGCCGGTCGTGGTGCGCGAGCCCGCGACGACCCAGTCGTTGGACCCTTCGCCGCGTGGACGGGGCAGCCCGTCCAGCAACCGTCCTCCAAGCGCACCGGCCGCGATCCCGGGCGAGGCGGCCGGTGAAGGCGGGAGGAGCGCCCGCACCGCGTCGGGCCCGAGACGTTCGGCGATCGCTGCGCGCAGCAGCTCCTTGTCCCAGTTGCCGGAGAGTCCCCACGCGAGGTAGACGAAGGCCGCCGCCCACGCGCCTGCATCGTCCGTCACCAGGTCCGGGTGCATGTCGAGCAGCGTGTACTCGACGGGCGGCGCCGGCATCGACGCGATCCACGCGGCGCACCCCTCACGGAACCGAGCGTGCATCCCCTTCGAGGCGTCGTCCCATCCGGCCGCCAACGCCGTTCCGGTGCGGCGGAAGCCGATCGTGCGCGCGAACCTGTCGTCGTCGAGGGTGCGGTCCGCGAACACCTCGGACAGACGCCCGCTCGCGGCGCGGAGCAGCAGGTCCATCTGGAACAGGCGCTCTCCGGCCGTGACGAACCCTTGAGCGAACCACAGATCGTCGAGCGACGTCGCGCTGATGTACGGCACGCCCCATCGGTCCCTGAGCACCTCGACGGGCTCGGCGAGACCGGGAGTCGTGAGCTCGCCGTCCTCGGGCAGCAGGGAGGCGGAGGCGACCTCGCGGAGCTGTTCGACGAAGTCGCTCATGGAGGTGGAAGCCTACCGGTCGCCGGGTTCCACGAGCGCCTCGCGCGTGTTGCCGAGCCAGCTCTCGTGCAGTCCGGCGTACACCCCTCCGAGCTCGAGCAACTCGGCGTGGGTCCCTTCCTCGACGAGCCGGCCGGCGTCCAGGACCAGCACGCGGTCGGCGTGCTCGGCCGTGGACAGCCGGTGCGCGATCGTGATCACGGTCCGCCCCGCCGACAAGCGGCGCAGCGCCTCGGTGGTGCGCCGCTCGGTGGCCGGGTCCACCGCGCTCGTCGCCTCGTCCAGGATCAACAGCCCCGGCTGGTCGATCTGCGCGCGCGCCAGCGAGACGAGCTGGCGCTCGCCGACGGAGAGCGCCTCCCCGCGCTCGCCGACCGGCGTGTCCAGGCCGTGCGGCAGCGACGCCACCCAGTCGGACAGTCCCAGCTCCTCGAGCGCGGTCTCGACGTCCCGGTCGCTCGCCGACGGTCTGCCGTACCGCACGTTCTCGCGGACGGTCGTATCGAACAGGAACCCGTCCTGCGGGACCATGCGGATGGCGCTCCGCCGCGATGCCGGCGACACGTCGCGGAGATCCACCCCGTCGACCTGGATGTGCCCCGACGCCGGGTCGGCGAGCCGAGCCAGCAGCTTCGCGAACGTGGTCTTCCCGCCGCCCGTCTGACCGACGATCGCCACGTGCGCGCCCCGTTCCACCGCGACCGAGATGCCCCGGAGGACGGGCCCGCCTTCACGGTAGGAGTAGTCGAGGTCGCTCGTGCGAACCGCGATCGGTCCCGCGGGGAGGTCGACCCCGTCGGCGGGCTCGACGATCTCGATCGGGAGGTCGATGACCGTGAGGATCTTCCGCCAGCCCGCGATCGCCGTCTGCGTGTCGCTGTAGATCTCCGGGAGGTCGGTGAACACATGCAGGAACACGTCCGACAGGAACAGGAACGCGGAGACGCGTCCGAACGAGAGCCCCCAATCCGGTCCGAACGACGCTCCGAGCAGCACGATCACCGACACGGAGACCGCGTAGAAGAACGTGGCGATCGGGAACAGCGTCGCCGAACGCCAGTGCGCGACGATGGTCGCCCGGTACCGTTCGTCGATCGCATGCTTCAGGCGTCGGTCGGTCCGATCCTCGAGGCCGTAGGCGCGGACGACGGCCGCGCCCATGATGCTCTCCGAGACCTCGGACATCAGCTGCCCGACGCGCGTCCTCACCAGGTCGAACGCCTGCGTCAGCTGGCCCTGCAGCGACGACACCAACCAGAGCAAGGGGATGACCAGCAGCACGACCGCGATCGTCAGCTGCCACGAATAGACGAGCATGAGCGCCAGAGCTCCGAACACGAGCGCGACCGAGATGATCCACGCGATCCCGCCCCACTCCGTGAACTGCGACAACGTGTCGACGTCTGCGGTCACGCGGGCGACGAACACGCCGCGTTTCTCCTCGGTCTGCTCCGCGATCGATAGCTGGTGGATGTGCTCGAACGTGCGCACGCGCAACACCATCAGCGCCTGCTCGGACGCGTTCACGAGCCGGCGCGCCGCCTGCCGGCTCGCGACGTACGTCAACACCACCAACGCGAACGCCGCTCCGCAGAGCGTGAAGACGTACCCGGCGCGGAAGCCGCTTTCGAAGCCGTGGTCGAAGATCTGCTGGACGAGCACCGGCGTGATGAGCGTCGCGGCCGTCACTCCCAGCGAGATCACGACCGTCAGCCCCAGTCCCTTGCGCAGCTCCGGCGACTCGTGCAGCCCGCGGCGAAGCACGGCCCGCGCGCTCTGCAAGTGCGGGGGAACCTCGAGGTCCTCGTCCGGCGTGGCGATCTCCTGGGTGGTCACGCTCACGTCGTGCTCCGCTCATAGGCGTGGATCATCGCCGCGTAACCGGGCATGGTGGCGAGCAGGTCGTCATGACTCCCCGTCGCACGCAGGTGGCCATCTTCCAGATAGAGGATCCGGTCGGCGAGCCGGATCGTCGAGAGGCGATACGCCACGACGACGAGCGTCGTGCGCAGTTCCCGCCGGAGCGCGCCGAGGATCTGCGCTTCGATGGTCGGGTCGACCGCCGACGTCGCGTCGTCCAGGATCAGGAGCCTCGGCCGGCGGACCAGCGCCCGGGCCAGCGCCACCCGTTGCCGTTGACCGCCGGAAAGCGTGTGCCCACGTTCGCCCACCACGGTGTCGTACCCGTCGGGGAGCCGGCGGATGAACGCGTCGGCCTGCGAGAGGCGAGCGGCGTGCTCGACCTCGTCGGTTCCGGCGCCGGTGTCGAGCGCGATGTTGTCCCGTACCGGGGCGGCGAACAGGAAGCTCTCCTGGAACACGATCGCCGTCGCGTCGCGGAGCGACCCCGCGTCCGCGTGGCGCAGGTTGACGCCACCGATCAGCACCTCGCCTTCGTCCGGGTCGTCCAGGCGAACGAGCAGTTGCGCGAGCGTGCTCTTTCCGACGCCGGTCGGGCCGACGATCGCCACCGACTCGTCGGCGTCGATCCGGAGGCTCACCTCGTCCAGGACCTTCGTTCGGCCGTACGCGTACGTGACGGCCGCCAGACGGGCGTCGAGCGGCTGGTCCGGCAGCGTCACGGGATGCGCGGCCGGCGCGACGGTGACCGGCTCGGCGAAGATCTGCTCCAGGCGCGCGTAGCTGACCACGGCGCGCGGCAGCTCGGAGAGGATCCATCCGATGAATCGCATCGGCCACGCGAGCAAGCCGAACAGCGCGATGAACTGGACGAGGTCGCCGAGCGTCACGGCGCCCGACGAGACCCGCCACGACCCGACGGCCAGCAGCGCGACCGCGGCGACCGCCGGCAGCGCCTCCAACGCCGGCTCGAAGCCGGCGCGGATGTACCCGGCCTGCACCCGCTCGTGCTGCAGGGCGCGGGCCTTCACCGCGAGGCGCTCGGTCTCATCGGCCTCGCGACCGAGCGTCTTCACGATCATCGCGCCGTCGATGCTCTCGTGGGCGACGGACGAGACCTCGCCGATCCGTTCCTGCGCGCGGCGCGCCGGGCCCTCCATGCGACGCGCGAAGCTGCGGTTCATGATGGCGAGCGTCGGGAACAGCAGTACGCCGATCACCGCGAGGTACGGATCCGTGGCGAACAGCGAGATCATCGCGAACACGACCAGGAAGAGCACGCCGGTGGCGAACGGGATCGGATGCAGGACGTCGACCGCCGCCTCGACGTCGGCCTCCATGTGCGCGATCAGCTCGCCGGTGGGGGTCTCCTTGTGGAACTGGAGGGACAGGTCCCGATAGCGGTCGGCGATTCGGGTGCGGAGCGTCGCCATCACGCGCGCGCCTGCGACGCCGCTGTAGTACCGGCGGACCATGATGCCGAGCGCCCGCAGCGAGCCGGCGGTCATGACGGCGGCGATCGCGAGCCACACCTTCGGCGCCGGCACCCCACCGTGGAACGCCGGCCGCAGGACGTCGTCCGTCGCGCGACCCAGTGTGACGGTCAGGCCGATCGAGGCCAGCGCGTACACCAGCGAGCCGCCCACCGCGATCAGGAAGGGCCCGGGATGCGTGCGCACGTACGACGTGACCAGACGCAACCCGCGCAGGAACAGACCGCGTTCGGCCATCTCCGGGGTCTCCACGTAGGCTTGCAGGGTCCCTCCCTCGGCTCCGACCAGGCATCCTACGAGCCGCGACGGAGGGCCTTGGTTGAGGGTCGGGGCGCGTACTGGAATGATGCGGCACATGACCCAGCACCGACCGTGGTTCCACAAGTGGCCAGGCGACGTGCCGCGAACCCTCGAACCCATCCCGGAGCTGTCGCTCTTCCAGATGCTCCAGGACTCCGCGACCCGGTTCCCCGATCGGCCGGCGACGGCGTTCTTCGGCGCGCATCGGACGTATCGCGAGCTGTTCGACCACGTCGAGCGCTTCTCGGCCGTCCTCGCAGGCGTGGGTGTGAAGAAGGGAGACCGTGTCGGGCTCTTGCTGCCGAACTGCCCTCAGTACGTCATCGCCTGGTACGCGTGCCAGCGGATCGGAGCGATCGCGGTAGGCAATAACCCGCTCTACACGCAGCGCGAGCTCGAGCACCAGCTGAAGGATGCCGGCATCAGCGTGATGGTCGTGCTCGAGAACGTCTACGAGAACTTCGGCCAGATCCGGGATCCCGCCGGCATCCGCGAGGTCGTCGCGACCAAGCTCACCGACTACATGAAGTTCCCCCTCAACCTGCTGGCACCGATCAAGTTCCGCATCGACGCGAGGAAGGAGGGGCACCCATGGCCGCCCATCCCGGCCGGCCACCGCGTGCGATGGTGGAAGGACGTCATGAAGGCGCCGGGGTCTCTTCCTCCGGTGGCGGAGGTCGACCCACGGACGGATGCGGCGGCGTTGATCTACACGGGGGGCACCACCGGGCTGTCGAAGGGAGCGACGCTCTCGCACTTCAACCTGGTGTCGAACGCGATGCAGGCGGTGGGATGCATCTCGGACCTCCGTCCGGGCGAGGACTGCATCATGTGCATCCTCCCGTTCTTCCACTCGTTCGGCACGGTGGCGATGAACGTGGGCATCCTCCGCGCCGCGAAGCTCGCGATGATGCCGCGGTTCGAGCTGAAGCAGTGCCTGAAGGAGATCCAGCGAGAGAAGCCCACGTTCTTCCCGGGCGTTCCGCGGCTCTACCTGGCGCTGAACGAGGCCGAGGAGACGCGCAAGTACGACCTGGGCTCGATCAAGGCGTGCATCTCAGGCGCTGCGCCACTGCCGTTGTCGATCGCCGAGAAGTTCGAGCGGCTCACCGGCGGTGGGCTCGTCGAGGGGTACGGACTCACCGAGTGCTCGCCGATGACGCATGTGAACCCGTTGAAGGGTGAAAGGCGGAAGGGATCGATCGGGCTCCCCGCTCCCGACACGGAGTGCAAGATCGTCGACATCGACGACCCCGATCGCGAGCTGTCGGTCGGCGAGCGAGGCGAGCTCTGCATCCGAGGCCCCCAGGTGATGCTCGGGTACTGGAACCGTCCCGAGGCGACGGCCGAGATCATCCGCAACGGCTGGCTGCACTCCGGCGACATCGCGGTCATGGACGAGGACGGCTACTTCTTCATCGTCGACCGGATGAAGGACATGATCCTCGTGAACGGGTTCAACGTGTACCCGACCGAGGTGGAGGACGTGCTCTTCCACCACCCGAAGATCCTGAAGTGCGCCGTGATCGGGGTGCCCGACGAAGAACACGGCGAACGGGTCAAGGCGTTCATCGTCCTGAAACCCGGCGAGAGCGCCACCGCCGCGGAGATCGTCGCGTGGTGTCGTGATCCGTCGCAAGGGCTCTCCGGCTATCGCGTGCCGCGTGAGATCGAGTTCCGGGAGGCGCTTCCGGAGACGATGATCGGCAAGGTCTTGCGCCGTGTGCTGCAGGAGGAGGAGCGAGCGAAGGTGGCCGCCGGCGTGGCCGCTCCCCCCGTGTCGTGAACCCCATCTCCTGGCCGATCGACGAACAGACGATCGTTCGCACCCTGACGCTCCACGACGCGGAGGTCGTCTTCCGTGCGATCGACGCGAACCGGGACCGTCTGCGTCCGTACATGCCCTGGGAACAGACGACCCGTTCGCCGCACGACGTGCGCGCGTTCATCGAGCGATCGCTCGCGTCACCGACCGACGAGGACGCCAACGGCATCTTCGTGGGGGACGAGTTCGCTGGGAGCGTGGGGCTGAGGGTTGACGTCCTGATGAGTTGCGGAGAGATCGGCTACTGGGTCCCCGCCTCGTTCGAAGGGCAGGGGCTCGTCACCAAAGCGTGCCGGCTGCTCGTCGACCACGGCTTCCGCGATCGACACCTACATCGCATCGAGATCCACGCCGCCGCGGACAACCTCCGGAGCCGGGCGGTCGCCGAACGGTTGGGGTTCGCCCTGGAGGCGACGATGCGCGACGGTCACCGCAAGCCGGATGACACCTACGTCGACCAGGTGGTCTACGGGCTGCTCGAATCCGAGTGGCTCGATCGATGACGTTCGTGGCCGTTCTTAGGCCTCGCCGGGAACGGTCGCTTTCGGGCGACCCAGGTATCGACGCCGGTGCGCGAGATACGCGAACGGTCCCGCGATGAGCGGGAGCCAGTACGAGACCAGACGGTAGGCGAGGGTTGCCAGCACCGCGTCCGCGGCCGACACGCCCGCGAGCGTGAGCGTCGCCGTCAGTCCCGCCTCGACGAACCCGAGTCCCCCCGGCGTGATCGGGATCATGCCGAGGACGGCCGCGGCGACGTAGGCGAGCAGCACGAGGGCGGGGCGCGGCCGGGCGCCCACGGCCGCCACCGCGGCAAGCAACGCCAGGTAGTCCAGGAGCCAGTTGCCCCACGCGGTGATCAACGCGAGCCACCATCGCGAGCCCAGCGTTCCCCGGATCTCGTTCCGCTCTCGGACGAGCATCTCCGGGGTGCCGGTCTTCGGCGGACGCCCCCTACGCATCCGGTTCTGGATCCGCTGGATCGTGTTGCCCACGAACACGAGCGGCCTGTCGGCCGAGAGCAGGACGGCCCCGACCCCGATGGCGAGGACGAACAACACGCCTCCGAGCCATGCCGACTGGACGAGCCCCGACGGGGCGGGTGCGCCGAACACGATCGCGGGGAGCGCGATGATCGGCAACGCGAACAGCGTGGCCGAGCTGATGAGCGTCGTGGCGGTCAGGCCGGTTCCGATCGTGGTCGCATCCAGTCCGGAGCCGACGAGCAGCCGGAACTGGATCGCGGCGCCCGCTGCGGCACCGCCGGGCACGATCCGGCTGAACGCATTCCCCGCGATCTGCGCCGTGGCGATCGCGAACCATCTCCCGGTGCGGAGCGCCAATCGTTGGAGCGCCCACGCGCAGGCGAAGCTCGCGATCTCGGCCGCGAACATCACAGCGAACCACCCGGGCTCGATCCTCAAGAGCTCGGGCCAGGCGGACAGCACCTTCAGGAGCGAGGGCCAGAGCACGTACAGCGACAGGAGCGCGAACGCCAGGAAGATCGCGCGGACGATCACGCGCCGGCGGAGCGACCTGTCGGCTCGAGCGCTGGCCGGCCCCGGCGTCGATGTCGAGGGCGGGGCGACCGGTTCCATCACGAAAGCCTAGCCTCGAAGCGCCGAACTCCCCTCCGGATGGCCCTGGGATCGCACTGCATCCGCTGAAGTCGCGGTGCGTTTCACGATGCTGCCGTGGTCGCTATCGACCTCGGCCTTCGCTTCGTTGTTGCGTGTCTCCCATCGCTCGCGCTTCAACGACTCGACCTTGCGAATCTCGCAGCACGCCTCGAGCAGGTCGACGCTCCGATACATGAGGTTCGGTCTCAGTTCGAACCCAGGCGCGTCTTGATAACCCGGCCGGTCTAGGGGGTTCGAATCGTGAGATAGATCGGGATGAAGATCACCGACAGGATCAGGCAGACCGCGAACCATGTATCTGGTCTGTCCACCTGGAATGACCCCACGGAGAAGACGACGGGCCTGCCTTGCTCAGCGTGGGCCGAGGCATCCGAGTAGACCCAGAGGTCGACCACGATCAGGGCTGCTAGGACGATGAACGGAAGGGCAAGAGTCACGAAGGTATGGTACGGCGGGCGTGTCATGGATGGGGATCGACCCTCGAACGCAAGCCGCCTTCTCCCCGCACGACCCATAACCGGCCGATGTGGTAGGGTCGATCCGACCCGCTCCTTTCAGTAGCCGTGCGACGTCGCGGGCGAGCGCGAGCACGGTGGTCCGCTCCTCGTTGGTCAGGCCACGCAGCGGCGCCCGCACGTCGGCCGACGTCAGCACGTCCCGCGCGACCAGCACCTCCTTCAGCGCCGCATGGAAGGGGATGCCCTGCAGGCCGGCTCGCAGGAGCCCGACCTGCTCGTTCGCGCGTTCGCTCCGGTCGTGCACGAGCGCCGCGGTGATCCGGGGGAAGGCCGCAGCCAGCCCACTGACGGCGCCGGCGGCCCCGTCCCGCATCCCCCGAAGGACCAGCGGCTCCGACCCGACGAACACGTCCATGCCCTCGATCGCCAGGTACGGCTCGATCGCAGAGAACGGCGTGTCGGAGACCTTCAGCCCGCGCAGGTTGGGCGACCGTTCTCGGACGCGCTCGATCACGTTCACCGGGATGGCGTAGCCGCTCCTTCCCACGAACTCGTACAGGTAGAACGCCAACGGATCGCATGCGTCGGCCACCTGTACGAAGTGCCGCGTGAGCTCCTCGTTGTCGAGCGGGAAATACGGCGGCGCGATCACGGCCACCGCATCGGCCCCGGCCTCGAGCGCGTGCGCCGCGAGCGCGACGGTGTCGATGGTCGTCTGGGCGCCTGCGTGCACCGCGACCTGGAACCCCTCGGGGCGAGCCGCCAGGAACGCCTCGACGACGCGCTTGCGTTCGTCCACGGAGAGCAACACGCCCTCGCCGGTGGTGCCGCACGCCAGGAGCCCGTCGATGCCGCCCGCCGCGATGGAACGGACGAGCGGCGCGAACCCATCGTCGTCCAGGTGGCGCCCGCCGTCGCGGAGGGGCGTGACGGCGGCGGCGATTGCGCCGTGCAGTCCCATCGTCACAGCACGTTCCTCAGCGCGAGGAGTGTGTTCGCGACCGGCTTCTCGGCGATGCGCCGCATGAACCACGGGTACCAGTACGGGCCGTACGCGATCAACGTCCGCACGCGGTAGCCCTCCCGCGCCAATCGGCGTTGCTCGTCCGACCGGATCCCGTAGAGCATCGCCACCTCGAACGCATCACGTCCCCCGGGCACGGCGGCCTCGATGCGCGCCACCAGGTCCGTGTCGTGCGTGCCCAGCGCGAGCCGCCGGCAGCCGGTCGCCAGCTGGCTCGCGAGCCGGAAGTAGCTCTCGTCGATGAGGCGCGTGTCCTGGAACGCGACATCCTCCGGTTCCCGGTAGGCGCCCTTCACCAACCGGATCGACGGGTTCATGGGGGCGAGCTTCTGGACGTCGTCCCAGGTCCGGCGCAGGTAGGCCTGCAGGCACAGTCCGCTGTTCGGTGAACGCGCGAGCAGCGACGTGTAAAGATCGATCGTGCCGTCGACGTAGGCGGAGGACTCCATGTCGATCCAGACCGTCCGCCCGATCTCGGCCGAGCGGTCGGCGAGCCGTTCCATGTGCACCATCGTGGCGTGGGGCTCGAGATCGAAGCCCAGCTGTGTGAGCTTCACGGACACCTCGGCGTCCAGGCCGAGCGCCTCGATCCTGTCGAGGAGCCGCAGGTACTCGCCCGCGGCCGCGGTCGCTCGTGAGAGGTCGTCGACGTTCTCACCGAGCAGGGTGAACGTGGCCGGTAGCCCCTCGCCCGCCAGACGTCGCGCCGCGTTCAGCCCGTCATCGGCCGACTCCCCCGGCATGAACCGTTCGACGGTCTTGCGGACGGCTCGGAACCGCGGGAGATGTTCTCGGAGCATGGCGTTCCCCGACGCCCACAGCAGGGTTCCTCGCAGTGGATCCATGTCGGGCGAGCCTATCGAAGGACCGGGCGGCTCACCCTCGCGACAGTATGGCGACGACCGCGAGCAACGCGAAGAGCGCGATGGCCCCGTAGCCCCCGGCCCGCAAGAACTGGCCGGGCGTGGGTCTCATGACGCCGCCCGCCTCGACCGCCGCGCGCCGCCTGAGGGCGAAGCTTGCTCCCATCGCTCCCACGAGGGCCACGACCGGCACCCAGATCGGTAGCGACCACGCAAGGAAGGCCAGCACGACGATGAGGTAGATCCACGGGATCACCAACCGCAGCACCAACGCGCGGAAGGCGTCGGGGTGAGCGTCTCGGAGATGGCGCATCCGGGCCCTCACACCGGGTTCCAGCGGATGTTCACAGAGCATGCAGGCGGCGGGCTCGCTCATGCCCGCACCTGCGCCAGCTTGTACCCAACGCCGCGAACGGTCTCGAGCAACCAGGCGTGATCCTGTCCGAGCTTCGCGCGCACCCGTCGGACATGAACGTCGACGGTGCGCATGCCGCCGAAGTAGTCGTATCCCCACACCTGCGACAGGATCTCCTCGCGCTTGTACACGCGACCGGGATGGCCGATGAGGAGCTTCACCAGCTCGTATTCCATGTACGTGAGGTCGAGGACCCTATCGTCGAGCGACACCTGGTACGACAACGGATTCAACGTGAGTCGGCCGTGGCGGATCACGCCCTCTTCGTCGCTCTCCGACCGGTGACGGAGCAACATGAGACGGGCCGCGAGCTCGCTCGAGGTGTAGGGCAACGTGAGGAACTCATCGATCAGGTGCTCGCTCCCGGAGAGCCGATCGAGCTCGGATTCGTCGACCAGCCACACGAGCGGTACCGAGCCGAGCCGGTCGGCACGCCGAAGCGCCTCGGACCACGGAACCGCGTGTCCGTGCACGTCCTGCGAGAGGAGGATCACCATCGCGGGCATAGGGTCCGGGCTGATCGTCTCATCGGTCGCGTGAACGGACGGGCGGTATCCCAACAGCACGAGATCCGTCACCAGTCGTTCGAGCGGCCCGCTCTGGTCGGACAGGACCAGCACGACATGCCCTGCGTTCGGTCTCTGCGCGGCGAACACCGACGGCGTCGGCACTCGTGGTGTCAGAGCCTCGGCAGGTTCCGCTCGAGCTCGAGCCCGGTTACGTAGCTCCTGTGTTCGTTCCATTCCGCCCGCTTGTTCGCGATGAACCACTCGAAGAGGTGCTCGCCGAGCGCCTCCCTGACGAGCTCGCTCCGTGCCATCTCGGTGAGCGCTTCCGGCAAGCTCTCGGGGAGCGAAGCGATGTCCGCGCCCCATCGCTCCACGTCCGTCATCGCGTAGATGTCGTCCTCAGCCTCGGTCGGGATCTCGTATTCCTGCTCGATCCCGCGGAGCCCGGCCGCGAGCATCAGTGCGAACGCGAGATAGGGGTTGCACGCCGGGTCGGGTGCTCGGTACTCGATCCGGCATGCCGCCTCCTTGCCCGGCTTGGTGAGCGGGATGCGGACCATGGCGGAGCGGTTCCGGACCCCCCAACAGACGTAGACGGGAGCCTCATATCCCGGCACCAGCCGCTTGTACGAATTCACCCACTGGTTCGTCACGGCGCTGATCTCGCGCGCATGTCGCAGCAACCCGGCGACGAACGAACGAGCGGTCTTGGACAAGTAGTGGATGTCGGTGGCGTCGAAGAACGCGTTGCGATCGCCCTCGAACAACGACATGTGCGTGTGCATCCCCGAGCCGAACGCTCCCTGGATGGGCTTCGGCATGAACGTCGCGTACACGCCGAGTTCCTGCGCGACCTCCTTCACCGCGAGTCGGAACGTCATGACCGAGTCCGCCATGGTGAGGGCATCGGCATGGCGGAGATCGACCTCGTGCTGGGATGCGGCGACCTCGTGGTGCGAGTCCTTCACGGGCATCCCGAGCTGTTCGAGATATGAGATGACCCGCTGCCGGAAGTCGCTCCCGACGTCGAGCGGCGTGAGGTCGAAGTACGAGCCCACATCCAACGGCTCCGTCGTCTGGGAATCGTTGAACAGGAAGAATTCGATCTCGGTCCCCACGTAGAACGAGAACCCCAGCTCCGCGGCGCGCGCCTGCTGGCGGCGAAGCACCGCGCGCGGGTCGCCGTCGAAGAGCTCTCCCTCCGGGGTCCGGATGTCGCAGAACATGCGGGCGGCCCCGGGGGCCCCGGGCCGCCACGGGAGGAGTTGGAACGTCGAGGGATCGGGGTGCGCGATCATGTCGGCTTCCTGCACGCGAGCGAAACCGTCGATGGCCGAGCCGTCGAACCCCACGCCTTCCGAGAGCGCTTCGGGAAGTTCTTCACCCGGGATGGCGAAGGACTTCAGGAACCCGAGTACGTCCGTGAACCACAGCTGGATGAAGCGGATCTCGCGCTCTTCGACGGTTCGCAGCACGAAGTCCTGCACGTCGTGATCCATGCGTCGATCCCCTCCGTCGATCAGGCGAGCGTGTCCGTCGGTGGTGACGAGAACCTAGTCGGGGCGCGTTTCCCGCCGGTGTCCTCGCTGTTACGACCTCGTAACGCGGAAGAAGGGGGGCAGGGGAGGCCGGGACGGCCCGGCCTCCCCTGGGTGCTTAGACGGTTGCGTTTTCCTCCGTCGCCACGATCACCGTGTGCGAGCCGTTGCCGTTCGTCCCACTCGCCGCGTCGACCAGCACGTAGTCCGGATACGCCGAGCCCCCCATCAACGGGATGTCGAGACCGGCCAGCTCTTCCTCGGCGGTCACTCGGATGCCCTGGATGCGGTGCTGGATCTTGAAGAACACGTAGGAGAACCCGAACGCCCACACGATCAGCGTCGCCACCCCGACGAGCTGTGCGAACAGCTGTGAGGTGTCGCCGTAGAACAGCCCCTTCACGGCTCCGTCGACGCCGTTCCATCCGGCGCCGTACGTTCCGTCGGCGAACAGACCCACCGCGATCACGCCCCAGAGGCCGCAGATGCCGTGCACGGAGATCGCTCCGACGGGGTCGTCGATCCGACGGCGGTCCCAGAAGGCGACGCTCTCCACGACGAGGACACCAGCGACCGCGCCGATCAGGGCTGCCGCCCACGCCGAGACGAACCCCGACGGAGCCGTCACGGCGACCAGACCGGCGAGCATCCCGTTGGCCATCATGGCCGGATCGGGCTTACCCAGCTTCTTCTTGCGCATGCACCACACCATGCACGCGAACGCCCCGAACGCCGAGGCGAGCACCGTGTTCACGGCCACGACGCTGATCCGCAGATCGGTCGCGGCGAACGTCGAACCCGGGTTGAAGCCGAACCATCCGAACAGCAGGATGAACGTCCCGGCGATGGCGAACGGGATGTTGTGTCCGGGCATGGGGTTGGGGGTGCCGTCCTCCCGGTACCTCCCGATCCTCGGTCCGATCACCATGGCGCCGGCGAGGCCGCACAGACCACCCACCGCGTGGACGACACCGGATCCCGCGAAGTCCACGTACCCGTGTCCCAGGCTGCTGTTCGTGCCGAGCGCCGCCAGCCATCCGCCGCCCCACGCCCACATCCCGAAGAGCGGGTAGAGGACCACCGACATGAAGAATCCGTAGACGATGAAGGCTCCCCACTTCCAACGCTCGGCCATGGAACCGGTCACGATCGTCGCGGCCGTGTCCATGAACACCATCTGGAACATGAAGAAGGCATACACGCCGACGTCGTACGCCCCGCCGCTCGCCAGCAGGAACCCCTTCGTACCGAAGAAGCACCACGATCCCAAGCATGCCTTCCCAGTGAGGGGCGGCGTTCCGCCTAACGCGGCGATCCCGCCCACGCCACCGAACTGGATCGCGAACCCGGCCAGGTAGTAGCCGATCACGCCGACGGCGAAGACCATGAAGTTCATCGACATGGTGTGCGAGGCGTTCTTCGCACGAGTGAATCCGGTCTCCACCATGGCGAAGCCGGCCTGCATGAACAGGACGAGGAAGCCGGTCATGAGGATCCACGTGAAGTTGATGGCGGTCTTGTTCTTGCCGACCTGGTCGTCGATCGTCTGCAGGCTCGAGTCGTCGAGCGTCGATGGTGGTTGCCCGCCGAACACGTCCGTCGCGGACCCCGTCACGTCGCCACACGGGTCACCGACGCCAGCCTTGCCGCCGCAGGCTGCCTGCGCATGCGCCGTGCCCGTTCCTCCGATAGTGAGGAGCACCACCATCGATCCGAGCACGACGAGCGATCGGATATCCCGTCTCATGGATCCCCCTTCCCCCACGGCGTGACCGCAGCCTTCGTCCGCCTCGTGGTGCGGATGGTAGGAGTCGGCGATTTCGGAACCGTTTCCCGCATATGACGACTGCGTGACGCTCGGGAGCGCATCCGCGCGCGCGAACGCCCACGTAACGCAGCGTTCACGTTCCCGAAACGAACGAGCAATCCGGGCGTCATAGGGTTTACCTTCCGCCAACCGCCAGGGGGTGAACCGTGACGGCTTCCGACCGACGGTCTTCCCGGCGGCCCGACCGCGCCGTCGAGCGGGACGCCTGCGGGATCGGATTCGTCGCTCGAACATCGGGGGTGCCCGATCGCGCCGTCGTCGAACTGGCGCTGGAAGGGCTCGCCCGCATGCGACATCGCGGAGGGGTTGCCGCGGACGATCAGACGGCCGACGGCGCCGGGGTCTTGTTCCCGATCGCCCGCCGCCCGCTCGCGCGGCATGTCGGATGTTCCGCCGAACAGGCCGAGCGGCTCGGTCTGATGATGCTGTTCATCGTGGATCGACGTTCGACCAGCGAGGTGTGTGTCGCCGTCGAGGAGGCGTGCGGCCAGGAGCGGCTGGAAGTTGTGCTCTGGAGGCCCGTGCCGGTGGAGCCCGCGGTCCTGGGCGAGTACGCCCGGGCGACACAGCCACGGATCCTGCAGGCCGTGTTGCGAGGTCCCGCCACCGATCCCGCGGACCGTGCCGAACAACGAGCGCATCGGGTTCGGCGTCGTGTGGAAGCGTTCGCCCTATCCGCCGATCGGGACGTGTACGTCGTGTCCTCGAGTTTCGCCACGGTCACCTACAAGGCGCTCGCGGCCGCGCACCTCCTTCCGTGGTTCTATCCCGACCTCCTCGATCCGGAGCTCGAAGCGCCGTTCGCGATCTTCCATCAGCGCTACTCGACGAATACCGCGCCCACGTGGGCACGCGCGCAGCCGTTCCGCATGTTGTGCCACAACGGCGAGATCAACACGATCGCGGGCAACGCCAACCGCATGCAGGCGCGGGAGGGTCGGTTGGGGTTCGGCGTACCCGCCGAAGAGCGACTGTTCACCCCAGTGTTCGACGCCTCGGGTTCGGACTCGGCGATCTTGGATGAGGTCGCCGAGCTCCTGTCGAAGGAGGGAGGAGAGGAGCGAACCGGACGCGACCTACGACGCGTCATGGCCATGCTCGTCCCTCCGGCATGGGAAGGCATGACCGATCTCGACGAGGAGCGTCGCGGATTCCATCGGTGGCACGCCTCGCTCATGGAGCCGTGGGACGGCCCGGCCGCCCTGGTGTTCACGGACGGCGTGCAGGTCGGCGTGTCTTTGGACCGGAACGGGCTGCGGCCTCTGCGGTACTGGGAACGCGACGACGGGATCGTGATCTGCGCCTCGGAGGCCGGGGTGGCCGATCTGCCTCGTGGCATGCGGGTCCGGCGCGGGAAGGTAGGACCGGGGCAGATGTACGTGGTCGATCCACGCACCGGCGGGGTGAACCGTGATCCGCTCGAAGAGGTGGTGACCGAACGTCCGTGGGGTGATTGGACCCGCGCGCATCGAACGATCCCGTCAGCTCAGAGCCCGCGCGCGGACGCGCTCGCCGCGGATCAGCGGCTGGCTCTGCATATCCTCCACGGCTACTCGCGGGAGGACCTTTCACTCGTGGTTCGGCCCGCCGCGGCACATGCCAAGGAGCCGACGTTCTCCATGGGCGACGACACGCCGCTCGCGCCGCTCAGTCAGCATGAACGATCGTTCTTCAACTACCTCCGGCAACGGTTCGCGCAAGTGACGAACCCCGCCATGGATCACCTGCGCGAGCGATGGGTGATGTCGCTCCGCGTGCTCCTGGGACCGCGTACGTCGCTCCTCGTCGACCGCCCGGACGTCGCCGCCCTCGTGGAATTGGAGAGCTTCTTCCTGTGGGATCGTCCGAGCGGCAGGCCGCTCGACGCGACGTGGAGGGTCGCTCGCGGGCCCGAAGGGCTGCGTCGGGCGGTACGTCGCCTGGCCGCGGAGGCCGTTGCCGCGGTTCGTGATGGAGAACGTGTACTGGTGATCAGCCACCGTACCGCCGGTGCGGAACGGGCACCGATCCCCTCGGTGCTCGCCGTGGGCGCAGCGAATACCGCTCTCACATACGCGGCGCTGCGAACGCAGTGTTCCCTCCTGGCCGACGTCGACGACGCGAAGGAGTCGCACGACATCGCGTGCCTGTTGGCTGTCGGGGCCGAGGCGATCCGGCCGCGACTCGCGGCGGCCACCGTCGCCGGGGCGGCGATCGAGGCCGGCGCCGATCCGGCTCCCGCGCTCCTGCGGTTCCGCGAGGCGGTGGAGGACGGTGTGCGGAAGATCCTGGCGAAGCTCGGGATCTCGTGCGTCCAGAGCTACATCGGCGCCGAGTCCGTCGATCTGCTCGGGCTTGACGCCGAGATCGCCGGCACGTGCTTCGTCTCGACCCGATCGGTTCTGGGGGGCCATGGGTTCGACCAGATCGCGGACACGGTGCTGCGACGGCATGACGCCGCCTATCGGAGCGAACGACCGTCGCTCGCGAACCCCGGCTACGTGAAGTTCCGGCGAGGCGGTGAGCAGCATGCGACGGAGCCCTCAGTCGTCCGCGGGATGCACCGGTTCGCCGATCCGGAGCTGCTGCGGCTCCGCACGACGGCTGCGGGATCGCGGGACGAGGATGATGATGTGCGGGTCGCGCATGCGCTCGGTCGTGCGCTCGCCGCCCCGGATCGCTCGGAGCTGTACGAGCGCTACACGGCGATGGTCCACGGCAGGTCGCCCACCACGATCCGTGACCTCCTCGCGTTCGTCCCCGCGGAGACGCCGACCCCGATGGAGGAGGTGGAGCCTGCGTCGTCGATCGTCCGACGGTTCTCCACCGGAGCCATCTCGCACGGCTCCATCTCCGCCGAGGCGCACGAGACGCTCGCGCGCGCGATGAACAGCATCGGCGCTCGGTCCAACACGGGCGAGGGGGGCGAAGACCCGTCGCGGTATCGCACCGACCGCAATTCCAAGATCAAGCAGATCGCGTCGGCACGGTTCGGCGTGACGCCGGAGTACTGCGCGTTCGCCGAGGAGCTGCAGATCAAGGTCGCCCAGGGGTCCAAGCCGGGCGAGGGGGGGCAGCTCCCCGCGCACAAGGTGACGGCCGAGATCGCCCGTCTACGACACACGCAGCCCGGCGTCGCCTTGATCAGCCCCGCGCCGCACCACGACATCTACTCGATCGAGGACCTGGCGCAGCTCGTGTACGACCTGAAGCAGGTCAACCCGCGTGCCGCGGTCTCCGTGAAGCTCGTCGCCGAAGAAGGGGTCGGCACCGTTGCGGTCGGGGTCACGAAGGCGCTCGCCGATGTGGTCCACATCGCGGGCGCCGACGGCGGCACGGGCGCTTCGCCCCTGTCTTCGATCAAGAACGCCGGGCTGCCCTGGGAGATCGGGCTGGTGGAGGCGCAGCACGAGCTGGCGGAGAGCGGGCTCCGATCGCGGGTGCGCCTCCGGATCGACGGTGGCCTCAAGACCGGTCGCGACGTGATGATCGCCGCGTTGCTCGGTGCGGACGAGTTCTCCTTCGGAACAGCGGCTCTCCTGGCCGAGGGATGTCTCATGGTGCGTACGTGTCACCTGGACACCTGTCCGGTGGGGATCGCCACGCAGCGTCCGGAGCTGCGAGCGAAGTTCGCGGGGACGCCGGAGATGGTGGCGGCGTTCATGATGGCCGTCGCCGAGGAGCTGCGCCGGTACCTGGCGTGCATGGGGGCCAGGACGGTGGAGGAGGTCGTCGGCAGGGTCGAGCATCTCCGCCTCAAGGACGCGGACGATCCTCCCGGACGCCTCGATGTCTTCCCGCTCATCCGGAAGCCGCGCGGCGATCGGCGCTTCACAGGGCCTGGCGTGGCTCCTCCGGTCTCGACGCTCGGAGATCTGGTGTTCGACGCGGCGTGGCCGGCCATCGCTGAGGGCGGACGGGTCGAGCAGCGGTTCCCGATCGCGAACACCGATCGGACCGTGGGTGCCCGGTTGGGCGGCGCCATCGGCGAGCGATTCGGTGAGGCGGTG
The DNA here is from genome assembly GCA_963775755.1 of uncultured Actinomycetes bacterium. Classification (GTDB taxonomy): domain Bacteria; phylum Actinomycetota; class UBA4738; order UBA4738; family HRBIN12; genus JBBQVZ01. Next base: position 34,530 of record CAVZKB010000006.1, read on the forward strand.
CCACCGGGGTCGGCCACGTTCACGTTCGATGGGGTGGCCGGCCAGTCGTTCGGTGCGTTCCTGGCGCACGGCGTCGACTTCCGGCTGCACGGCGAGGCCAACGATTACGTCGGAAAGGGCATGGGCGGCGGGAGCATCGCGATCGTTCCTCCCGAAGGTGACGCCGGTGATCCCTGGCTCGTGGGAAACACCGTCCTCTACGGGGCGACCGGGGGAGAGCTGTACGTCGCCGGCAGGGCGGGGGAGCGGTTCGGCGTTCGCAACTCCGGCGCGACGGCCGTGGTGGAGGGGGTCGGCGACCACGCCGCGGAGTACATGACCGGCGGCACGATCGTGGTGCTGGGTCCGGTCGGAGAGAACCTGGCCGCCGGCATGACGGGAGGGGAGTTGTTCATCCACGATCCCGATGCACTTGCTCGCCGAGCGGATCGATCGCGAACTCGTCGAACCGCGTCCGCCCGACGACGAAGCTTTGGCGCGCCTACGCCGGCTGCTGGATCGTCACGGCTCGTCGACGGGTTCCGTGAAGGCTGCGCGGATCGTCGAGGACTGGGACGGACGCCGTGACGAGTTCCTCCACGTCGTTCCGCGGCCGGATCTCGAGGTGATCGTTCGTCTGCAAGAAGGAACCGTGTCGACGGGCGACGGCGCCGGCTCCGACGACATCTCCGGTGAGGTCGCCACCGTTACCAGGTCGTAACGCGCTCGACACGGTCGCGCAATCGCCGACCCATAGCGTTCACATGGTGAACGGCTCGCAGGTGGCCGCGTTGTCGGTCTTCGTGGTCTCCTACGGAGCCATCATCTCGGGAAGGGTGCACCGGACGATCGCCGCGATCACCGGCGCGCTCGTGATGGCGTTGCTGGTGCTCCGCGGTCGCGACCTCCCTGGGATCGTCAACTGGGACACGCTGCTGTTCATCTTCGGGATGATGGTGGTGATCGGATCCATGGAGCGAGCCGGGGTGTTCCGATGGCTCGGGCTCCATGCCGTACGCGCCGCCGAACTCGAGCCACTCCGGCTCTTCCTCATCCTGCCGGCGCTCTCCGCGGTCCTTTCGGCGTTCGTCGATTCGATCACCGTCATGCTGTTCCTGGGAGCGTTGACGGTGGAGATCTGCCGTGTGGCGCGGCTGCGACCGCTTCCGCTCATCATCGCCGAGATCACCGCCGCGAACATCGGAGGTGCTGCGACCATGGTCGGCGACCCGCCGAACGTGATCCTCGGCACGCATTTCGGCCTGTCGTTCGGCGACTTCATCCTTGGGACCGGTGTCATCGCCATCGTCGCGGTGACCGTGAACATCGCATGCTTCGCCTGGCTCTTCCGCCGGGACATCCGTGCGGCCCGCGACTACTTCGCCGACCATCCGAACGAGCGGGCTCGGGCGCTTTCGTTGCTGGACCCACGAGACGCGATCGGTGACCGCGTTCTGTTCGCGATCGGGTGGGTGGCGCTGCTGCTCGTCGTCGGGTTGCTGGTGACCCACCGCATGACCGGCATCCCCGTGGGCGTCGTGGGAGCGGGCGCGGCCGCGTTCGTGCTTCTCGTCGGGGGGCCCACCAAACGCACCCCGAGCATCCTCGAAGCGGTCGACTGGATGACGCTGGTGTTCTTCGCCGGATTGTTCCTGCTGGTGGGAGGTCTGGAATCCACGGGAGCGCTCGCGGCCCTCGCGGACGCGATCCTCTCGGTCGGCGGGGGACTCGCGTTCGTGCTCACGATCCTCCTGTGGTTGGGTGCGACCGGCTCGGCCGTGGTCGACAACGTGCCGTTCGCCGCCACGATGGCGCCGGTCATCGGGCACCTCACAGCGTTCGGACTGCCTCTGCACCCCTTGGTGTGGGCGGCAGCGCTCGGCACGGACGTGGGGGGCAACGCCACCCCGATCGGCGCATCCGCGAACGTCGTGGGCCTCGCGATCTACGAGCGCACGACCGGCGAGCGCGTTCGATGGGGTGAGTATCTCCGCGTCGCGCTGCCCACCACCTTCCTCGTGGTCGTCGTCATCAACGGACTCCTCTTGCTCATCCATACGTAGATGTACGACCGGATCCTGGTGCCGCTCGATGGTTCTCCCGAAGCCGAGGAGGCTCTTCCTCACGCGCGCTCGCTCGCCAGCCGGTTCCGGTCGGAGCTGATCCTGGTGCGCGTGGATGTGCCGATACCCAACCTGCCCGAGTCCCGATATCCGCCGGAGATCGAGTCGACCGCAGCCGCCTATCTCCGGCGCGTGGCGGAGCCCATGATCCTGAAACAGCTGAAGGTTCGACCCCTCGTCGTGTTCGGGGATGCGGCGCTCGAGATCCTGGCGTGTGTCGACCGCCTGCGCATCAACCTGATCGTGCTCGCCGCCGGCGATCGAAGCGGGGGATGGCGCGGCCGGGGAGTAGTGGCGACGCTTGCCCGCAAGTCCCACGTGCCGTTGCTGCTCGTCCGCGGACATCCGGATCGATCGCACGGGTCGACGGGGTTGTGAGAAGCGGCCGTCGAGGAGCTGCCGGGCGCTAGCGGGGTGCGCCTTCGATCGCGTCGACCAACTCACGGCAGAAGTCGGGGATGTCCTCGACCACGCGGCCCCACACGATGTTCCCGTCGCGGAACGCAGGCTCGTCCACCCAGACGGCGCCGGCGTTCACCAGGTCGTCCTTGATGCCCAGGCTGCCCGTGGCGCGCGAGCCCTTCACGATCTCCGCGGAGATGCCGACGAGGCCCGCGTGACAGATCAGCCCGACGATCGCGCCGCCGTCGTGCGCGGTGCGGACCAGCCTGGTGACGGCCTCGTAGCGGCGGAGCTTGTCCGGCGCCCATCCGCCGGGGACCACCACGGCGTCGTTCCCCTGTGCCGAGACGTCGGCGACGAGCGCGTCGGCCCGCGCCACCAGGCCATTCTTGCCGCGGACCGGGTCCGTGGTGAGCCCGGCGATCGTGACGGCCGCGCCCTCCTCGCGGAGCCGCATCACGGTCACCCAGAACTCGAGGTCCTCGAACCCCTCCGCGAGCAGCACGACGACCTTGCGGCCTTCCAGTCGTCCGGACATGCGTGCATGCTAGCCGCTCACGCCGAACGGAACTGCGCCTCTTCCGTCGAGCCTTTCAACGCGAGCGTCGATCCCGTTCCTCCCGATATGACCTCTGAGACGCGATCGAAGTAGCCGGTGCCGACCTCCGCCTGATGGCGGGTCGCCGTGTACCCGTCGTCCTCCATGGCGAACTCGCGCTCCTGCAGCCGCACGTACGCCGTCATCCCTTCCTCCGCGTAGCCGCGCGCGAGCTCGAACATGCTCGCGTTGAGCGCGTGGAAGCCCGCCAGGGTGATGAACTGGAACCGGTAGCCCATCGACCCGAGCTCCTTCTGGAAATGCGCGATCTCCACGTCGTCCAGGTGCTGCTTCCAGTTGAACGACGGCGAGCAGTTGTAGGCCAGGAGCTTGCCCGGATACTCCGAGTGGATCGCGTCCGCGAACCCTCGAGCCTGGTCGAGGTCTGGCGTGGCCGTCTCGCACCACAACATGTCCGAATACGGGGCGTACGCCAGGCCGCGCGCGATCGCGGCGTCCGGTCCCGGCTCCACGCGGTAGTAGCCCTCATGCGTGCGCGAACCGGTCGTGAACCGAGCGTCTCGCGGGTCGATGTCGGACGTGAGGAGCGTGGCCCCGAGCGCGTCGGTCCGCGCGACGACGAGCGAGGGGACGCCGAGCACGTCGGCAGCCAGGCGCGCCGCGATCAGGGTCCGTTCGAACTGCTCGGTCGGGACCAGGACCTTTCCGCCCAAGTGCCCGCATTTCTTCTCGCTCGCCAGCTGATCCTCGAAATGCACGCCCGCGGCGCCGGCCTCGATCATCGAGCGCATCAGCTCGAACGCGTTCAGCGCTCCGCCGAATCCGGCCTCGGCATCCGCGACGATCGGTGGGAGCAGACGGATGTCGTGGCCCTCGGACCACGCGATCTGGTCCGCCCGCATCAGCGCGTTGTTCAGCCTGCGGACGACGGCCGGCACGGAGTTCGCCGGATAGAGCGACTGATCGGGATACGTCTGCCCGGAGAGGTTGGCGTCGGCGGCCACCTGCCAGCCCGACAGATAGATCGCTTCGAGGCCGGCCTTCAGCATCTCGACGGCCTGGCCGCCCGTCATCGCGCCGAGCGCGGCGACGTAGTCGCGTTTGCCGAGCATCTCCCAGAGGCGCTGCGCGCCCATCCGGGCGACCGTGTGCTCGACGCGGATCGAGCCGCGGAGCCGCACGACGTCTTCGCCCGAGTACGGACGCTCGATCCCCCTCCACCGGGCGTCGTTCGCCCACTGCCGTTCCAGGCTCTCGGCTTCGCGCCGGATCTTCGCCCTCGTCGTCGTGTCGATCATCGGTGTCCTCCTGGTGCCTCGGGGGTGGCGGGTGCGGGAAAGAAAGAAACCCCTCGCCGTCGGCGAAGGGTCGGGGGGCGCGTTCCGGGCTCGTCGAGCCCAGGCAGCGCCCTAGGTACCGGATACGCCGGCGGACGGCGCAGGTGCGTTGCAAGCGAGCTTGAACAGCCGTTCAATCATCGCGTTCATCTTTCCACGGCGGGTCGGACCGTGTCAATCAGCCGATCCTCCACGATCTGGCGTTCAGGAGAGGTAGCGCGCAACCACGAACCGGCGGATCCGATCCACCGTGGCCTCTCCGGTCACCACGATCTTGCCGTTCGAGGCGATCGTGAGGTCGCGGGCCGCGTCCGACCCGCCCGCCACGTCCGTGAGCACCCTGCCGCCGGCTCCGAACGTGCGATCGTGTCCGCCCCCGGGTTTGAGGCGGAGCAGCCCGATGTCGTCCTTGTGGGACACCCGGATCCTCCCCGCGACCAGCAGCCTGCCATTGGCCTGAGCGGCAACGACGTACGCCTCGTCGAACCCCGGGCCGAAGTCGGTCACGAGCCGCCCCTTCGTGCCGAACGTCGGGTCGAGGTGCCCACGCGGCCCCAACCGGATCAGCCCCCACTCGTCGCGACCCCCGGCGGACACGCCGCCCGCCAAGACGAGCTTGCCGTCGTCCAACTGCGCGAGCGCCCGGGCCCGATCGGCTCCCGGGGCGACGTCCACTCGGGCGATGCCGTCTCCGTCGAACGTCGGGTCCAGACGTCCGTCCCGCGTGTATCGCACCGCGCTGAACACCGGTACGAGCGATACCTCCGCCCACCCGGCCGCCACGATGCGTCCGTCGGGGAGGACGGCGACGTCGGTGAACTGCTCGCCGCTCGGGCTGACGTCGGTGGTCACGCGTCCGTCGGCGCCGAAACCGCGGTCGAGACGGCCATCGGGCAGGTACCGCGCCACCGCGGAGCGGCTCGTGATCCCGTTGGACGTGGAGCCGGCGACCACGATCGCCCCGTGCGACGTGATCGCCACGGCGCTCGCGCTCTGGAGCCGGCGGCCGAACCCGGTGAGCGCGGTGCCCCCGCTGGCGAATCCCGGATCGAGCGTTCCGTTCGGCCGGTACCGCTGGACGAGGAACCGGCCGGAGGACGCGGTGCTCCGTCCTCCGACGACGACGATGCCGCCGTCGTCCGCGATCGCGACGTCGAACGCGTAGTCGTCGGCGCCGAGATCGGTCACCACTTTGCCACCTTCTCCGAACATCGGGTCGAGCCTCCCGCCCGGCGTGAAGCGCGCGAGCGCGATGTCGGGATGCGCACCCAGCGTGGAACCCGCCGCGACGATGCGGCCGTGGTGGTCGATCGCCACCGCGTATGCGACGCCGCCGTTCGGGAACGCCGTCTGGATCCCGTCGTGGCTGAAGAACGCGTCGAGCTGGCCCGGGTCCCCGCGGGCGATCGTCGCGCCCGACGTCGTCGCGGAGACGAGCATCGCGAGGAAACCGACCGCCGCGACCGTGGTTCGTCGCACGTCCCGCTCCCTGCCGGGCTACGGGACGATCTTGGAGATGGGGAGCTCCAGGATGTCCGAGGCGCCGGCCGCCTTGAGCTGCGGGATCAGCGTGTTGACGAGTCGCTTCTCGACCACGGTCTCGATCGCGTATCCGCCTTCGGAGAGCGGCGAGACCGTCGGCGCCTTCATCGAGGGAACGACCTCCAAGACCTTGGCGAGTTCCGTCTCCGTGACGTTCAGCTTGATGAGGACGCGGCTCTCCGCTCGCAGCGCCCCCAGCAAGAGGGTCGTCACGTCGTCCATCGCCGCGCGTTTGGCGGGATCCGCTGCCGCCTGGCGGTTGGCGACCAGGACCGGCTCGGATCCGAGCAGGGTCGCGATGATCTTCATGCCGTGCGCGCGCAGCGTGCTTCCCGTCTCCGTGATATCCACGATCGCGTCGACGATCTCGGGGACCTTGGCCTCGGTCGCGCCGAACGACCAGACGACCTTGACGTCGATGCCGAGGCCGGCGAAGTACCGCTCGGTCAGATGCATGAACTCCGTGGAGATGCGCGTGCCGGGCGGGATCTCCCGGGCGCTGTTGGCCACGTGCTCGTTCGGCACGGCGAGGACGACCCGCGTGCCGTGCCCGGTGCCGCTCTTGGCGTAGGAGAGCGTCGCCAGCACCTCGACGTCGGCGGCGGTCTCTGCGATCCAGTCCTGTCCGGTGATGCCGATGTCGAACAATCCGTCCTGCACGTACGTCGGGATCTCTTGAGGGCGCAGCAACGAGACGCGTTCGATCCGGTCGTCGTCGATCGAACCGTGATAGTCGCGGTTCGAGCCGCGCCTCACCGCGAGGTCGGCGGCCTCGAGGAGCCGCAGCGTCTGCTCTTCCAGGGAGCCCTTAGGGATCACGACCTTCAGCATCAGGGCTCCAGCCTACGGAAGAAGCAGCTTCGTTCCCCCGTGTGGCATGCGGCACCGTCCTGGTGCACCCGGATCAGCAGGACGTCGGCGTCGCAGTCCGATCGGACATCTTCGACGTGTTGCACGTGGCCGCTCGTCTCCCCTTTGCGCCAGAGCTCCTGCCGCGAACGGCTCCAGAAGACGGTCCGTCCCTCGGAGAGCGTGAGCGCGACCGAGTCCCGGTTCATCCACGCCATCATCAGCACGTCACCGTTCTCGGCATCCTGCACCACGGCGGGGATCAGTCCTCGTTCGTCGAACGTCAACGAATCGATCGCGACGGCGTCCACGATCACAGCCTCACCGGGAGGTTGCGGGCGGCGAGGTGTTCCTTGATCTGGTGGATGGTGAGCTGGCCGTAGTGCAGTCGCGAGGCCGCGAGCACCGCGTCCGCCCCGCCTTCGTCGAGCGCCGCCGCGAAGTGCTCGAGATCTCCGGCACCTCCGCTCGCGATCACCGGCACGCGCACCGCCGACGTGATGGCCTCGAGCAGCTCCAGGTCGTAGCCCTCACCGGTGCCATCCCTGTCCATCGAAGTCACCAGCACCTCACCGGCGCCGTGCACGTCGGTCGCCTCCACCGCCCATTCGACGGCATCGCGACCGACCGCGGTCCGTCCTGCGTCGATCACGACCTCCCAGCTCCCGTCCACCCTCCGCGCGTCGATCGCCACCACCATGCACTGTGTGCCGAAGCGTTCGGCGCAGCGCGCGAACATTTCGGGGTCGCGAACGGCTGCGCTGTTCAACGACACTTTGTCGGCGCCGGCGCGCAAGAGCGCGTTGACGCCCTCCTCGTCTCGCACGCCGCCCCCCACGGTGAGGGGGATGAACACCTGCTCGGCGGTTCGCGAGATCACGTCGAGCGTCGCCTGCCGGCCCTCCAGGGTCGCGGTGATATCCAGGAACACGAGTTCGTCGGCGCCTTCGCGGTCGTACCGGGCAGCCATCTCCACCGGGTCTCCGGCGTCCTGGAGGTTCAGGAACCTCGTGCCCTTCACGACACGGCCGGCCTCGACGTCGAGACATGGGATCACGCGCTTCGCCAGCATCGCTAGCCCCTGATCACCTGCGAGAGCTTGAGCGTGCGCTCGTACAACGCCTTACCCGTGACGACCGCCTCGCATCCCAGGTCGCGGAGCGACCAGACGTCGTCGGCGTCGCGGACGCCTCCGGACGCGATGACCGCCCGGTCGGTCAGCTTCAGCACGCGTCCGTAGAGCGCGAGATCGGGTCCCTCCAATGTGCCGTCGCGCGCGATCGCCGTCACCAGGAAGCGTGCGGCTCCGGTGTCGTTCAACGAGGGCAGCACGTCCTCGAGGACCGGGCCTTCCTCGGTCCAGCCGCGGGTCATGAGGTGGCCCCCACGGATGTCGAGCGCCACCACGACGTGCTCCGCGAACTCCTCCACCGCACGTGCGACGAACGCCGCGTCGGTCGCGGCCGCCGCCGTTCCGAGGATCGCGCGCGCCGCGCCCTGGCCCAGGATCTCGCCGATCGCCTCGAGCGAGCGGATGCCGCCGCCCACCTGCACAGGGATCGCGACAGCGTGGCAGATGGCTTTCACTACCTCAGAGTTCGATCCTTGTTCGAGCGCGGCATCCAGATCGATAACGTGGAGCCGGCGCGCGCCTTCTTCCTGGAACCGCTCCGCGACTTCGACGGGGTCGGCCGAGTACTCGGTCTCTTCCTCGGGGTTGCCGCGCACCAGCCGGACGGCGCGCCCCCCTCGGAGATCGATCGCCGGGATCACGATCATTCGCCAGACACCGCCTTCACGAACGCCTCGTAGATCCGCAGGCCGGCGCGCGCGGACTTCTCCGGGTGGAACTGCGTCGCGAAGACGTTGTCCTTTGCCACGACCGACGAGAACGCACGGCCGTAGTCGGTGACGCCCACCGTCGTGCCTTCGATGACGTCGGGGGCATAGGAATGGACGAAGTAGAAGCGCGTACCGCTCGGGATGCCCTCCACGTAGGGGTGCGCGCCCAGCCATTCGACCGTGTTCCATCCCATGTGCGGCACCTTGACGTCCGGCGGAAGCTTCCTCGACCGACCGGGAATGATCGACAGTCCTTCTTCGGGGTCCTCGTCGCTTTCCTTGAACAGCACCTGCATGCCGAGGCAGACGCCGAACACCGGCCGCCCCGTCACGACGAAGTCGTGGATGGCTCGATCGAGGCCGCGCTCGGTCAAGGCGCGGACGCACGCACCGAACGCACCGACCCCCGGGATCACCAGCGCGTCGGCGTCACCGACATCCCGAGGATCGCGCGTCACCAGCGCGTTGCCCCCCACACTCGCGATCGCCCGGGAGACGGAGTGGAGATTACCCATCCCGTAATCGAGGACAGCGATAGAGCCGTTCCGGGTCACAGCGTTCCTTTCGAGCTCGGCGTCGTGGACCGGCCGGTGAGGCTGCACGCGTCACCGAGCGTCTTGGCCATCGCCTTGAACTCGGCCTCGACCACGTGGTGGGGCGAGCGGCCAGACCGCAGGCGAACGTGCAGCGTCATCTGTGCCGTGGTCGCGAACGCGCGAACGAAGTCCTCGACCAGCCCCGTGTCGAAGGTGCCGATCATCTCCGCGGGGATCTCGACCTCGTGCACGACGAACGGACGCCCCGAGAGGTCGAGCGCGACCTCCACGGCGGCCTCGTCGAGCGGAACGGTGATGGACGCGAACCGCCGGATGCCCTTCTTGTCGCCGAGGGCTTCCAGCAGTGCCTGCCCCACGGCGATGCCCACGTCCTCGACGGTGTGGTGGCCGTCGACCTGGAGATCGCCTTTCGCGTTGACCTCCAGGTCCCATCCCGAGTGCGTGCCTAATTGCTGCAGCATGTGGTCGAAGAAGGGCAACCCCGTATCGGCGATCCCCGTTCCCGATCCGTCGAGCGACAGCTCAACGCGAACGTCGGTTTCCTTCGTGGTGCGAACCACCGTGGCGGTGCGAGCGGCTCCGGTCATTCGGCGAGAACCCCCTCGAGACTCCTCAAGAACAGGTCGACTTCGTCCGTGGTTCCGGCCGTCACGCGGAGCGCGTTCGGGACGACGGGCGAGAGGTCGCGGATGAGCACGCCGCGGTCCACCAGGCCCTGCCACACCTCGGCGGCGGGCTTCGGCGGCACGAACAGGACGAAGTTCGCGTCGGAGGGATAGACCGCGACGTCCGACATCGCGCGGAGCGCGACCAGGATCCGGTCGCGCTCGTCACGGATCGCGTCCAAGATCGCCATCGCTTCCTTGGCGTGACGGAGCGCGGCGACGCCGGCGGCCTGCGTGATCGCCGAGAGGTGATACGGCAGGCGGACCCGCTGCAGGTCCTCAACGACGTCTGGTGAGGCGAGCGCATAGCCGATCCTCGCTCCCGCGAGTGCGAACGCCTTCGACATCGTGCGGGTGACGACGACGTTCGGGAGGTCGGCGACGAGCGGCAGACAGGTCGTTCCGCCGAACTCGATGTACGCCTCGTCGACGATGACGAGTGCGTCGGTGCGACCCGCGAGCGACGCGACGGCTTCCACCGGTTGCGCATTCCCCGTCGGGTTGTTCGGTGAGCACACGAACACCACGTCCGGCCTCGCGTCGACGGCAGCCGACACGCGATCGTCCGAGAGCATGAACCCGTCGTCGAGCGTGAGCGACACGACGTCGGTCTGGGTGAGCCAGGCGATCCGCGAGTGCAGCAGGTACGTGGGTTCGAAAACCGCCGCGCGGCGGCCGGCGCCGCCGTACGCCTGCAGGAGCTGCGTGAGGATCTCGTTCGAGCCGTTCGCCGCCCAGGTTCCCTCGACCGGGTGTGCGACGGAGGCCGCGAGTTCTTCGCGCAAGCGCGTCATCTGGCCGTCGGGGTACCGGTTGAGGGGGAGCGACGAGATCTCGTCCGCGAGCTCATCGGCGAACCCCTCGGGGAGCGGGTTCGGACATTCGTTCGTGTTCAGGCGGGCGGTCACCGTCAACTGCGGCGAGACGTATGGCGTGACGTCGCGCAGCCCGGGGCGAGGGGTCGGGGCCGGGGTCATGGGTCCACCCCCGCAGTGCGCGCGTCCATGGCGGCGGCGTGTCCGACCAGCCCCTCGCTCCGGGCGATCGCGGACGTCTCGGGGGCCAACCGGGTCGCCGATCCCGACGTCATCTCGACCACGGATCGGACGGTCACGAAGTCGGAAGTGCGGAGACCGGACGCGAAGCGGGCCGTCCCGGCGGTGGGCAGGACGTGGTTGGACGCCACGCCGTAGTCGCCGAACGGCACCGCCGACCACGGACCCAGGAACACCGCGCCGAAGCTGCGGACCGTCCCGAGGAACGCGTCGGGCTCGCCGAGCAGGAGCAGGAGATGTTCGGGCGCCAGGTCGTCGACGACCTGTGCCGCCTGTGGGAGATCGCGGACCAGCACGACCCGGGCGTGGCCCAGCGCCTCGTCGACGATCTCGCGCCTCCCGGCGCGCCGGAGCGCGTCATCCAGGGCAGTGCCGACCTTCTCGACGACGCCGGCCTCGGTCGTGATGAGGAACGTTCGGGCCTCGGGATCGTGCTCGGCCTGCGCGATCAGGTCCAGCGCCGCGAGCTCCGGATCGACGGTCGCGTCGGCGACGATCGCGAGCTCGCTCGGTCCGGCGAGCCCGTCGATCCCCACCATGCCGGCGACCTGCCGCTTGGCCTCGGTGACGAAAGCGTTGCCCGGCCCCACGATCCGATCGACCGCCGGCACGGACGCCGTCCCGAACGTTAGCGCGCCGATCGCCTGCGCTCCTCCCGACTTCACGACCATCGTCGCTCCCGCCTTCCGCGCGGCGTAGCGCACCGCCGCCGGGATCGAGCCGTCGGGCTGCGGTGGCGTGCAGAGCACGATCCGTCCGACGCCGGCGACCACCGCCGGCACCACGGTCATGCAGACCGACGAGGGGTAGACGGCCCGGCCTCCGGGCACGTAGCAGCCGACGCCCGCGAGGGGCCTGACGACCTCCCCGAAGCGCACCCCGTCGCGCTCGCCCCACCACTCCGGAGGGAGCTGGTGGCCGTGCAGATCGTGCAACCGCAGGATCAGCGCATCGAGTGCGGCGCGGAGGTCCTCCGGCGTCTCGGACACGGCCTCGTCGAACTCCTCGTCCGTGACGACGAGACCGGCCGCCGAGAGGTCGGCGCCGTCGAACCGCCGGGAGAGCTCGACGAGGACGGGGTCGCCCTCGTTGCGGACGCGTTCGAGGATCCCGCGGACGGTCTTGGCAACGGTGGGGTCGCTCTCGAACCTCGAAGGCTCGATCCGCTCCCCCCGCTCGCGCAGGTCGAGGAGCCCGAGCACTCAGGACCCCTCGAAGCCCTCGTGATGGTGCGAGTTCTCGGGCGTGGCCGAGGAGACGTGACCGATACGGGCGAGTGCCCGGTCGCGCGCGAAGAGCACCCAGCCGCTCACGCCGACCGCGAGCGCCGCCGCGATCAGCATGCCGAGTGCCAGGAGGAGCGTGGTCTGTCGGTCCATGAGCTCGACAGGGTACACGAGGCTCCGATCGCGTTGAATCGCCGTGTTGTGGGGCAAGACATCTTCAGGTCGGGTCGGGGTGTGCCGACAAGTCCTTCGACAAGGAAATGTCCGACATCCCAGAAAGGGGTGCAGCCGAAGATGTCCATATCCCTCGCGCTGCGGCGCGGGGACCATGAAGCGGGATTCACGCTCATCGAGCTCATGGTGGTGGTGCTCATCATCGGCATCCTGATCGCCATCGCACTCCCCACCTTCCTCGGTGCCCGGACCCGCGCTCAGGATCGCGCCGCGCAAGCAGACCTTCGCAACGGCTATCTCGCCGCGTCCACCTTCTACGCGACGGCGAACAAGTTCACGGGGTTCGACGTGCTGGCCGCCCAGGCGGTCGAGAACGGCCTGAACTGGGTCCAAGGCACCGTGCCGACCGGGACCCAGATCGATATCGAGTTCGCGCTGGGCGACTCGGTCCTGCTGATCGAGCGGTCCAAGACCGGCACGTACTTCTGCATCGCGCAGGTCCCCGGGAGCCCGCTCACGTCTCGAGGGCAGGGCGCGGCGTTCACCGACGTCGACACGACGGGGGAGTGCACGCAGGGCTGGTGATGCCGGCGATGTAGCCGGTGTCTCAAGCTTGACCGAGGGCGTTCCGCTTGACCTCGGTCCGGCGCTCCGCCTCCAGGCGCTCCAGGTCCACGTCCTCGTGGCTGACGTAGGTGAAGGCGGCACCGAGGGCCGGATGCACGCCGGAGATCAGCCGATGCATCTCTTGCGCCACCCGGCGGTACGTCGGGTGGCCCTGCGGCTGCGACCGCAGCTCCGTGAGGTGCATGGCCTCGCGCGCGCTCATCTGCATGGCGAATCGGATGCGGTAGGCCATGGCGACGGCGTACTGAGCTGCTTCCTCGAGATCCCGGTCCCGGAGCTCGCGCTCCATGGCCGAGCTCGCATCCATCACGGCGTCCCAGTCGCTCCGCAGCCCGGAGTCGTCGATCGCCGCCGGCGTGTCGGAACCGTTGTCGGTGGTGAGCCGCTGCCACTCGATCGTCAACGGCCGGTGCCGCTGGAGGTCGCGGAACGCGCCGAAGTCGCAGCACACGTCGAACCGGTAATCCGTGCGCTCCCATGCGCGGCCCGGTTTGTGCCGCCGGTTCTCCCGATCGCCGACCGTGGCGCCGATGACCTCCGCTCGCTGCTCGGGCGTCAGCTCGCGCGCGAGGGAAAGCAGTTGATCGTCCGGGAGCTCGCTTCCGGCGTAGAGCGCGGCGGCGACGATCTTGACCTCGCCGTCGGGATCCCAGTCGGTGAGCGTGACCTCGGGTCGTGGTTGCGGCTCGATCCCCGCGAGCACCTTCGCGGTGACGTCCTGGACGGCTTCTCGCGTCTCGCGCCAGTAGGCCGTCCACGCGAGCCCGCGCTCGTCGACGTCGACGCGCTTGAGGAACGCAGGGATCACCTTGCGGAGCTCGACGAGCATCAGTGCTCCGTATCCGCGCATCTCGGCGAGCGGATGCGCGGCCAGACGCATCAGGAGCTGTTCGTATGACTGGCCGGTCGCGTAGATCCCGAGGTTGGAGCGGGTCGCGGCGGGCAGCAGCAGCCGCAGGGTGTCGCACGTCTTGGCCATGATGGTCGACCGGTAGACGAAGTCCGAATCCGCCGCATCCTTGGGGAACCGGTCCCGGAAGTACGTCTCCATCGGTTCGTACATCCGTCCGTAGGCGCCGAACACGACGTCGAGGTATTCGCGGAACCGCGGCTCGAGCGCGGTGCCCGCGACCTCCTCCGGGATCGTCGCGCGCCACGCGTCGCCGGGGCGGTCGTCGTACCGCATGTATCGCGTCGACTGCTCCAGGTAGGCGGCCAGACGTCCCCACTCGAGCGCCTTGCAGAGCAGCTGCGACGCCTGCTCGCACGCCAGGTGGACCCCGCCCAGCTGCGCCACCGAGTCGTCGCCGTACTCCACGAACACCCGCTCGTAGAGCTGCTCCGCTCGGGCTTCGCCGGCGCGCGTGAGCTCGCCGGTCGCGCCGACGTCTTCCGCGAACTCGTCCAGGAACAATCTGCGGAGCGACTTCTTCGTCCGCGAGTACCGGGCGAACAGGGCGCCCTTCACCACCTCGGGCAGGTTCGTCAGCGCGAACACCGGACCGTCGAGGTTCGTGAAGTGCCGCTCGAGGATCGCTCGCTCGTCGGGCGTGAACGTCTCGGCCGCGAACCAGAGCGTCATGTCGTCGGCCCTGACGGCCCGGTCGGGCCGGTCGGTGGCGTTGAGGGCTCGCCCGTGTAGAGGATCACGGTGCTCCCGACGTCGACGACGGTGCCCGCGGCCGGATCCTGCAACGCGACGCGGCCCGGGTTCGGGCATTGGGGGAGCACCGGCGCCGTGCCCCCGAGCGTGGCCTGAAGCTGCTGGCCCTGGAGCACGGCCTTCGCGGCGCCGAAGGAGAGGCAGGTGACATCGTTGACGGCCACCGTAGCCGGCGGAGCCGACACGACCACCTGGACGTCGCTCCCCTGCTGCACCTCGGTACCCGGCGGCGGGGTCTGGCTGATGATGCTGCCGACCGGCACCGTGTCGCTCACGTCGTCCGTCGGCTGCAGGACGAGGTGGTTGTCGAGCGCGAGCGTCTGTGCTTCCCCGAGCGTGAGGCCGGTGAACGTGGGAACGGCGACCGTGGGTGGCGCCTTCGCCACGAAGATGGTTACGGTGCTCCCCGGAGCGAGGGTCGTGCCGGCCACCGGGCTCTGGCCGACCACACGGCCGGGTTTCACCGTGTCACTCACTTTGAACTTCACGTCCGCCTTCAGGTTGACGCTCTCGAGCTCCTGGATCGCTCGATCTTGCGTGAAGTTGATCACGGTCGGGACGGGAACTGGCGTCGTCGTGTCGCCGTTGTTGCCCAACAATCCTTGGGCCAAGAGATAGCCGGCGCCCGCGAGCACCGCGACGACGATGATGCCGATCAGGACGCCCAGCCACACCTTCCTGCCGCTGCCCGGCGGCGATACCTGGGGCGGGAGGACGGCGGTGGCCTGCGGGCGATTGATCACCTGCGTGGCTTCGCCGCCCGCCGGCATCAGCGGGGTGGCGAGCACGTCCTGCCCGAGCCGCGCCCTCTCGAGGTCCGCGCGGAACTCGTCCGCGGTCTGATATCGGTTCGCCGGGTTCTTGGCGAGGGCGCGCATCAAGACCGCGTCGAGCAGCGGGGTCACCTCTTTGTTCGCGATGGAGGCGAGCACAGGTGATTCGTTCACCTGCTTGTACGCGACGGCGACGGACGAGTCGCCCGTGAAGGGTGGCTTCCCCGTCAGCATCTCGTACAGGACGGCGCCGAGCGAGTAGATGTCGCTGCGGCCGTCGACCGGCTGGCCCTGCGCCTGCTCGGGCGAGATGTAGGCCGCCGTGCCGAGCACCGCCGAGGTCTGCGGCGCCGTCTGCGGTCCGGCCACGATCCGCGCGATGCCGAAGTCCATGACCTTGACCTCGCCCTTGCGTGTCACCATGACGTTCGCCGGCTTGATGTCGCGGTGGATCACTCCGGCGCCGTGCGCGTAGGCGAGCGCGTCGCAGATCTTCTCGGCCACCTCGACGGCGTGCACCACCGCGAAGCGTCCACCCGAGCTCAGGAAGTCCTCGAGCGTTCTTCCCTGGATGAACTCCATGACGAGGAACTGCGTCTCGCCGTCCGCACCGGAGTCGTAGATGCCGACGAGGTTGGGATGGTTCAGCCGCGCCGCCGCCTGCGCCTCTCGCCGGAACCGATCGACGAAGCTCACGTCTCGGGCGAACTGCGGCAGAAGGATCTTGATCGCGACGGTTCGATCGAGGACGGTGTCGACGCCGCGGTAGACCTCGCCCATCCCACCGGAACCGATCCGGGCCTCCACCCGGTAACGGCCGCCAAGCACCGATCCGTTCAAACCGTCCCTTTCCTCTAGCCCGCCAGGTACGCCTCGATGACCTGCTTCGCGATCGGCGCGGCCACCTGCCCGCCCGTCGCCTCGTTCCCGAGGCTCCCGCCGTCCAAGACGATAACCGCGACCGCGATCGTCGGGATGTCGTCCGGCCCGGCCGGCGCGAAGCAGACGAACCACGCGTGGGGAGCGGTCCCGGACCCGCCGTGCTGCGCGGTGCCGGTCTTTCCGGCGACCACCACGCCCGGGATCTGTGCCGCGGTGCCGGTCCCGCTCGCCACGACGTTCACCATCATGGTCCGCATGGCGTCCGCGGTCTTCGGCGAGATCGGCTGCCCGTACATCTCGGCGGGGAAGTCCCTGATGACCCGCCCCTGCGGGATCGCGGATCTGCGTGACCAATCGGGGCTGCATCATCTTGCCGCCGTTCGCGATCGCCGAGGCGACGAGTCCCATCTGCAACGGGTTGGCGAGGTCGTTGTCCTGGCCGATCGCCGAGATCGCGACCAGGGGGTCGTTGCCCTCGAAGTAGCTCGGTATCGGGAAACGCCCCGTCGCGAACGGGATCGTGAACGGGATGGTGGGCGAGATGCACTCCGTCTGGTCCGGTGGGTCGGTGGGGCAGAAGCCGAACGCGCGCGCCTGGTCCGCGAGCCTCTGCGCGCCGAGCTCGAGCCCGACCTCGCCGAAGATCACGTTGCACGAGCTGGTGAACGCGGTGAGCAGCGTCGTCGTCGCGCCGCCCGGGCACGATTCGCCGCCGAAGTTCTGGATGGTCTCGTTCGTGAGCGGGAGGTCGAGCTCGTGGGGGTTCGGCCACTTGCTGTCCAGCCCGTAGCCGTTCTCGATCGCGGCCGACGCGGTGATCATCTTGAACGTCGAGCCCGGGGGGAAGAGTTCGTCGTTGGCGCGGGAGAGCAGCGGCGTATGTGGATCGGAGTTCAGACGCTCCCACGCGGTCCGGATCGCGTCGGTGTCCTGTGACGAGAGCTCGTTCGGATCGAACGTCGGGTTCGAGACCATCGCCAGGATGCCGCCGGTCCGGGGATCGAGCGCCACGACCGCTCCGGGCGAGGTACCGAGGGCGTCGGAGGCCACCTGCTGCAGGCTCGCGTCGACCGTGGTGATGACGTGCCCGCCCTTCTTCGGCCTGCCGAGCACCAGATCGGAGAGTGTCGAGACCGCGAGCTCCGGCGCGTCGCCCGAGAGGTAGCTGTTCATGGCCTGCTCGAGCTCGGTCCTGCCGTAGACCTGCGAGTAGTACCCGGTGATCCCGGCGAAGAGCGGTCCCTCCGGGTACCGCCGTGTGTAGCGGAGCGTCGCGTTCCCGGTCGTCGGTTGGCTGAGCGCGATCACGGTGCCGTCGGCGGTGATGATCTGTCCGCGCTCCACCTTGTATTCCGCGATGATCTGGCGACGAGCGTTGGCGGGGTTTCCGGCGATGCCGCTCGCGGCGAACACCTGGATGTAGGACACCTGCGCGAACAGCAGACCGAAGAGCGCGACGAGCCCGATGCCCAGCCGTCGGATGCGGCGGTTCACGTGTGGACCTTCCGCGCCCACGGACCAGCGCTCACACGGATGAGGAGCGCCAGGATCACGAAGTTCGCCACGAGGCTCGATCCGCCGTACGACACGAACGGCAACGTGATGCCGGTCAGCGGGATCAGCCGCGTCACGCCGCCGACGATCACGAACGTCTGCACCGCGACGAGCGTGGTCAGCCCGGTCGCCAGGAGCTTGCCGAACGGGTCCGTCCGTTCTATCCCGATACGAAGGCTCCGACCGATGAGCGACAGGTAGACCAACAGGATCGCGGCCGTGCCGAGCAGCCCCAGCTCCTCGCCGATCGCGGCGAAGATGAAGTCGGTGGGTGCGTACGGGATCAGCGTGGGCGATCCCTGGCCGAGACCCGTGCCCACGATGCCGCCGGAGGCGAGCGCGAACTGGCCCTGCGCGAGCTGTCCATATCCCAGCTGGTAGACCTTGGTCGGGTCGAGCGCGTGCAGCCAATAGTCGACGCGCAGCTGCACGTGGGTGAGCGCCAGGTAGCCGGCCCAGGCCCCCGCGACGAACAACGCCAGACCGACGAACAGGTACATCGAGCGTCCGCTCGCGACCCAGAGCATCACGACGAACACCGCGAAGTACAGGAGCGACGCGCCCAGGTCCTTCTCGAGGAACAGCACGGCGAGCGACGTGGCCCACGCGATCAGCAGCGGGCCCAGGTCCTTGGCGCGCGGCAGCCGGAACCGGCCGGAGCCCGCCGCGAGCATCTCGCGTTTGTCCGCGAGGTAGGACGCCAGGAACACGACGATCAGCACCTTGCCGAACTCCGCGGGCTGGAACGAGAGCCCCCCGACCGCGACCCACAGACGAGCGCCGTTGATCGTGGCGCCGAGCCCGGGAACGACCGGAAGCAGGAGCATGACCAACCCGGCCAGCCCGATCGTGTACGTGTAGGCATCGAGCATCCGGTCGTCGCGGACGAGCACGAGCGTCAGCACGAATGCGACGAGCCCCACCCCCAGCCAGACGATCTGCTCCACCGCGAGATCCGGCTTCAACCGCCAGATGACGGCGAACCCGAGCGCCGAGAGGAGCGCCGCGGCCGGCAGCAACACCGGATCGGCGCGCCGCGCGAACTTCCGCACCACGAGCCACACGCCGATGAACCCGGCGGCCATGAGCGAGCCGTACAGCTCGATGCTCGGCGGAACCCGTCCACGCTTGCCGAGCCCGACCAGCGCGTAGGCGCCGATGCCGGCGACGAGCGCCAAGAGCAACAGCCAGATGCCGTTGGAGGCGCGAGGCGCTCGCTCGGTGGTCGCGATGCGACTCACGAGCCCGCCGTCGTCGCGGTCAGGTCGCGCCGGATCTGCTCGACGATCCTCTCCGCCTCGGTGCGATCGTTGGCCGTGATCCCGTCGGCCAGTGCCGGGTACTGGGGAAGCTCGGCCACCGCCGACGCCGGGATATCGGTCTCGACCTCCACGTGCGAGAAACGCAAGCCGCCGAACTTCGCCGGGATGCCCTGATAGACGGCGACGTGCCCGTCCGCCTCACCCACGTACCACTGACGATCCAGATAGACACGCACCGCGAAGAAGACGGCGAGCACCGCGAGGACCACCACACCGGTCCTGATCGCCCACTTCTTGACGGACGCGGGTGAGGGGCGGAGACGTCGCTGCGGTCCGACTATTCCGGTGCTCGCCGCTCCGCGGCTCCGCTCCTCAGGGTCGGCCCTCCGCGACGCCACCGTCCCTCTTCCACCGCGATCTGGCGGGTCGTCCTCGTCGGTGTCGTGGATGTCGAGGATGACCACGGTGATGTTGTCGATGCCGCCGGCGCGGTTGGCCGCTTTGATCAGCCGGTCCGCCGCCTCTTGCGGGTCGGGCGTCGTCTCGAGGATGGCTTGGATCTGGGGCTCGGTGACCATGCCGGTCAGGCCGTCGCTACACAGCAGCAACCGGTCTCCGTCGATCAAGGGGACGTCCTCTTCGTCGACGACGACCTCGGGCTCGGTGCCGACGGAGCGAGTCAACACGTTGCGATGGGGGTGGACGCCGGCCTCCTGCGGCGTGATCTCGCCGGCCTTGACCATGCGGTTCACCAACGTGTGATCGTCGGTGAGCTGGCGGAGCGAGCCGGCGCGCAGCAGGTAGGCGCGGCTGTCACCGACGTGTCCCAGGTGCGCGCCGTGCTCGTCGACCGTCGCCGCCGTCAGCGTCGTCCCCATCCCCGATACCTTGCGATCGGAGATCGAGCGTTCGAACACGGTGCGGTTCGCGGAACGGATCAGCTCGCCGAGCGATCCTTTGCCGCCGCGGAACTGTTCCTCCACCTTGTCGAGCGCAAGGCTCGACGCCACTGCGCCGCCGCGAGCCCCACCCATACCGTCGGCGACGGCGTAGAGCGGTGGCTGCACCAGATACGAGTCCTCGTTGCGCTCACGGACCCGCCCGATGTCCGTGGCCACGCCCACGACGACCCTCATCGGCGGAGCTCCAGGACGGTCGTGCCCACGCGGATCTTGTCGCCCGGTTGCACCATGGCCGGCGCGGCGAGCTTCTGGTCGTTCACGAACGTGCCGTTCGTCGAGCCCAGGTCCTCGACGTACCACGTGCCGTTCTTGCCGAAGATCCGCGCGTGCTGCGAGGACGCGTACGTGTCGTCGATCAACAGCTCGCATTCGGGCGCGCGCCCGATCGTCATGCTGGGACCGACCTTGACCGTCCGCGCCTTGCCTTCGGGCGGATGCACGACGACGGAGGTGGGACCGGCCGGCGTGGGAACCGCGCCGCCGGCCTTGCGCGCCTTCCGACCGGAGGGAGACGGGTCCACCGTGAGTCCCCGGACGGCCCAGCGCATCGACCGCCAGACGAACAGGAACAGCAACGCGAAGAGGCCGTACTTGAGCGCGGAGAGCGCGAACGGCGTCATGTCGCTCCCTCGCGGAACTCCAGGATCGTCGAGCCGATCGTGATGCGGTCGCCGTCGGACAGTTCGCGGGTCTGGATGGTCTGTCCGTTCAGGCGGGTGCCGTTCGTGGAGCCGAGGTCCGTCAGGATGTAGGTGCCGTCCTTCTGCCGGATCTGCGCGTGACGCCGGGATGCGCCTTTGTCGGCGATCGTGACCTGGCACTCGGGGAGGCGTCCGATCGTGATGACCTCGGAGGCCAGCGCGACCGAGCGCGACTCCCCGTCTTCGTGGATCACGAGCGAGCCGGCGGACGCGGGGACGGGCTCGACCTTCTCCTCGCCTTCGACGAGCGACGCCTTGCAGCGGAACTCGCCCTTCTTCAACCGAGGATCGGTCTCGAACGTGATCTCCGGCGGCCCGACCAATCCCCAGCCGCGTTCGGAGGCGTTCTCACGCACGACCTCCTTCAGCTCGGAGACGAGCGCGACCTCGGCCTGCTGGAAGTGCTCGGCATCCGAGGGGGAGAGACGGAACTCGAACGCGTTCGGCGCCCAGACCTCGGAGACGCCGACGCTCCGTCCCGCCTCCATCTCCTTGAGGACGCGTTTGGCGAGCTCGACGGGCTGCAGGCCGCTGCGGAAGGTCTTGGCGAACAGGCCCTCGACCAGACCACCGAGTCGTCGTTCGAATTCGCGAAGGATCGACACGCGTCAACGTTCGCGCAGGTGGCATGCCCTGCGCTTCCCGTGCGCGATTCTACCCGTCGGTCTGTTGCGGCTCTGTTGCGGCGTCCGACGCCGTTCCGACCCACCCGTAGCGCTCGTCGGGCGGAAGACGCCGCAGGCGCCGCTCGTTCACGCGGACCGTCAGGTGATGCGCGAACACCAGCACCAGGATCGCGAGCAGGAACCGGAGCGTCGCCGGACGGTTGACCTCCAGGTAACCGCCGAGTGTGCCGTAGAGGCCGAAGATCGACCACGCGGTCAGGACCGCGAACGCGGCTTTGGTCAGGTCGTTCAGGAGCGTGTCGAGGTCGGTCCGCGCTCTGGTCGCCATGGGCCGTAGTCTCGATGCGCCGCCGGCCGCGGTCCATCGGCTAGCCGGCCCCTTTGGACCGGTCACCCCATCTGACTACGGCGTCCTACCGTTTGGGGTAGTCACCTGAAGCCTTCGTGCCCATGGCCCTCGAGTCGCGCTTGTTACCATGACGCCCCCACTGGGCGAGTGGCGGAATTGGCAGACGCGCAGGATTCAGGTTCCTGTGTCCGAAAGGACGTGGGGGTTCAACTCCCCCCTCGCCCACTACCTCTGACCTGCGAGGCTTGGGTCTGGCGGGGCAACAGCAGATCGTCGATCGAGCCTCTCGTGGTTACGCGGCGACGCTCGCCAACGCCCTGTTGGGCGATGTGAACGCCGTCGCTCGTCTTCGCGCATCAGACTCTCGAACTTTGGACACCTGATGGACTCTTGCGACCGATAGGGTGTTGTTGAGCGACCACCAACAAGAAGCGCCCACCAAGAGGTGACCCCCATGAAGGCTCAGTCGTCCCCCATGAAGTCCTCGGCGTCTGCGCCGAGGGATGAACGTGGTTTCCTTGGTCAGCTCGAGTCCGAGTTCACGCAGCAGTTCGGCGACCAGGTCCCCGATAAGGAGATACGACAGATCGCCGCTGATTCGCTCCGACCCTTCGAGGGAGCGCGCATCAAGGACTTCGTCCTGATCCTCGCCTTGCGCAAAGGGAGGCTGCTGCTTCGTTCGCGAGCGTTGCTTCCAGCTTGATCGCTCCTCGCTCAACACCGTCCCCGCGAGCTCGATAGCGTCGGAGGCCACTCTGGATCAGGCAGCAGCACCTCGCCGGATATGTCTCCTTGGCTCTCCCTTGGCTCCGCGACACGCGGACGGGTCCTCCGGCCATCGAGACCGGAGAGGTACCGAGAGCGGCGGCAATGTGTTCCGCGACTCGAGCCCGCCTCTGGGTGTGGCGTGATCGGCGACCGGCGGACGCGATGGTTCATCGTCGCCTCGATCCTGCTGGTTCCGCTGACACTCTTCGTGGGCCTCCCCACGGCGACGGCAGGAAGGGAACGCCCCTCCGCCGTGCGGCTGCGGTCGCCGACGACTCCGTCCGTCGTTCGACGGATGGTCCTCGGGTATTCCGTGCTGGACCGTCCCATCGTCGCGTTCCGCCTGGGGGATCCCTCGAGTGAGATATCGATCCTCGTCGTGGGATGCATCCACGGGAACGAGTGCGCCGGGACCGCGATCGCCCGGAGCTTGATCGCGACGCCGCACGTGCAGGTCGACCTTTGGGTGATCCGAAACCTGAACCCCGACGGGTTCCGAGCCGGAACCCGTCAGAACGGAAATGGGGTGGACCTGAACCGGAACTTCCCGTACCGATGGCGCCTGGTCGGACGGCCGTGGGACAAGGAGTACTCCGGGCCTCGTCCGCTGTCCGAGCCGGAGGACCGGATCGCGAGGCGATTGATCGCACGCGTGCATCCCGACGTGAGCATCTGGTTCCATCAACCGCTCGGCCTGGTGGTCCGGTCCGGGGGAGACATCACGATCCAGCGTCGATTCGCCCGACGCGTCGGGTTGCCGTTGGTCAGACTCACGGGACGCTATCCGGGCAGCGTGACGAGCTGGCAGAACCACTGGCATCCCGAAGCGTCGGCGTTCGTCGTCGAACTGCCGAGCGGATCCTTGTCGTCGACGGCGGTCCGTCGATACGTCAGCGCGATCCTGCATGCGGCGGGATGACTCGCCGCGCCCCCTGTGTGCCCCTCCGCTTGTACGTGCCCTCGTACGACTTGAGGCGTTCGTTCATCGCCCCGCGTGAGATCCCGAGCTCATGCGCGACCGCTGCCGGACCAACCTCACGGACCCACGCCGCGAACTCCGCCCGAACGCTCTTCCGGTGCCGGTCGGCGTCTTCGAGCTTCGCGACCCACCGATCCAGAGCGCTCCGCTCGGTAGCCGAAAGGGTGCTCTGAGGTCGCGGCACCGCAGGATCGTAACCGCCTGCTCAGCTCCCCGCGAGACGGATATCCGGTTCGACACGGCGAGCGCAGGCTCAAGCGTTGCTCGCCTCCCTCCGTTCGGTGTCTCGATGCGCAACATCCGCGGATGGGCGACCGAGGACCGTGGGACTTCTACGAGGCAAAAGAGACTTCCATGGCCTTCTCGCGTGGTGTATCCTGGAGCAACGATCAGGATATTCGAGCTTCGGAGGATCTGCGGCCCCAGCAGTCCGGCCGCACCGTGGCGGCCCCAGCTATCGGCCGATCGGGTACGAAGACCCCTGGGGATCTCGTGCGAGAGGCTCACCAAGACGTCCGCGTCGACGACTTCGATGTCGTCGACGACGTCGACGCGCTGACGGCTGCGTCCGCGGACATGATCACGGTCGCCACGGACGAGGGCGTCTACCGCTACGTCTCCCCCGCCGCCACGCGACTGTTCTTGTGGGATCCGGTCGAGCTCATCGGCAGCAACCAAGAACGGTTCGCGCATCCCGACGACATCCCGTCGATGCGGTCCGCCGCGAGAGGCGAGCCTTTCGACCGACGGCTTCTTCACGATGACCTATCGGTTCCGCTGCGGAGATGGTTCCTTCCGCTGGATCGAGGCGACGTATCACCGTGTCAACGCCGGGGGGGAATCGTTCGTCGTCGGGTCGGTCCGCGATGTCGCCGAACGCAAGGAGGCCGACATCATCCTGCAGCACCGGGCTTCCACCGATCCGCTCACCGGGGTCGCCAACCGCACGGTGTTGATGGATCGGTTGCAGCACGCCCTTCACCGACTGAGTCGTTCTTCCGGCGTCCTCGCCGTGTTGTTCCTGGACCTCGACAGGTTCAAGGTGATCAACGACTCCTTGGGACACCAGATCGGCGACGGCGTGCTCACGGCGATGGCCGAGCGTCTCCAGCAATTCATCCGTCCGGCGGACACCCTGGCTCGCCTCGGGGGCGACGAGTTCGTGATCGTGGCGGAAGACCTGACCGACGAGAGTGAAGCGGTGGCGTTGGGCGACCGCATCGCATCGGCCGGTCGGAAACCGTTCAGGATCGGCGTCGAGGAATTCGTGTGCACGGTGAGCGTCGGCGTCGCGACGACCTCCGATACGCACCACGTTCCCGAGAGGCTTCTCCAGGAGGCCGACCTCGCGCTGTACCGAGCGAAGGATCGGGGGAGGAATCGGGCGGAGGTCTTCGACGAGGATCTCCGAACGACCGCCGTCGGACGTCTGGGCACCGAGCGGATGCTGCGGCGTGCGATCGAGGAGGAGCGGTTGCGTGTGCAGTACCAGCCGATCATCGACCTACAGAGTGGTCGGGTCGTGAGCGTCGAGGCGCTGGTCCGCGTCCTCGATCCACAGGTCGGATTGCTCGAACCCGACTCGTTCCTCGAGGTTGCAGAGGAGACGGGCCTGTTGGCGACCATCGACGAGTGGGTCTTCGCGGAGGGTCTCCGAGAAGCCTCCGGTTGGTGCGATCGTCTCGGCTCGACCTATTGCCCGAGGTTGAACCTCAACGTCACCTCGCGACGTGTGGCCGACGCGAGCTTCTATGACGCCGTCGTCTGCGCTCTCGATTCGAACGGTCTCTCTCGGGACAGCGTCCAGGTCGAGGTCACCGAACGTGTGCTCATGGAGGCCTCCAACTCAGCGCTCGCCGGACTGCGTGCCCTTCGCGAGGGCGGGATCCAGGTCGGGCTGGACGACTTCGGGACGGGATTCTCGTCGCTCGCCTATCTCCGACAGTTCCCGCTCGACTTCGTGAAGATCGACAAGTCGTTCATCCAGGGTCTCGCGCGCGGATCGGGGGAGGACGCGATCGTCAATGCGATCATCGGCCTCTCGCACGCGTTCGGGCTGGAGGTCGTCGCCGAAGGTGTCGAGACCAGGGAACAGCTCGATTCCCTGACCGAGCTCGGCTGTGACCAGGCGCAAGGCTTCCTGCTCGCGACCCCCGGTGCGCCGACCGCCGTGGATGCGCTGGTCATGGCCGGCGGCTTCCTTCCGAGCTGACCAACCCGCATTTCGATACGGAAGGGTTGCGGAATGCTGATCCTCCGGGTATCCTTTCCGATACGTTGCCGTAGCGGAAAGGAATCGCATCCCCATGGAGCATTCAGAAGGGTACGAGCGGAGATGGTGGATCCTCGGGGTCCTCTGCCTCAGCCTGCTGGTGATCGGACTCGACAACACCATCTTGAACGTCGCGTTGCCCACGCTCGTTCGTGACCTTCACGCGTCCACGAGCCAGTTGCAGTGGATGGTCGACGCGTACGTCCTGGTGTTCGCCGGACTGCTCCTCACGACCGGGAGCCTCTCCGACCGGTATGGCCGCCGTTACGCGCTCGCCACCGGTCTCGTGGTGTTCGGCATCGGGTCGGTCCTGTCTGCGTTCGCTGGATCGGCGAGCGTGCTGATCGCCACGCGGGCGCTCATGGGAGTGGGCGGCGCGCTCATCATGCCGTCGACCCTGTCCATCCTGACGAACGTGTTCCCCGCCGAGGAGCGCGGTCGCGCCATCGGCGTCTGGGCGGGTGTCTCGGGCCTGGGGATCGCGATCGGCCCGATCGTCGGTGGCTACCTGCTCAACCACTTCTGGTGGGGCTCCGTCTTCCTGGTGAACGTTCCCGTCGTGATCTTCGCGTTGATCGCGGGCCGGCTGATCGTGCCGAACTCGAAGGATCCGTCGCCCAGCGCGCTCGACCCCGTCGGCGCCGTCCTGTCGATCGCGGGGCTGGTCAGCCTCGTGTACGGGATCATCGAGGCGCCGGCGCACGGGTGGACATCCCCGGGGACCCTTGGGACGTTCGCGGCGGCGGCGGTCGTGCTGGTCGCGTTCGTGATCTGGGAACTGCGGAGCGACCACCCCATGCTCGACGTGACGTTCTTCGAGAACCCGCGTTTCACCGCTGCCAACATCTCGATCGTGCTCGTGTTCTTCGCCCTCTTCGGCTCGCTGTTCTTCCTGACGCAGTACCTGCAGTTCGTGCTCGGGTACAGCGCGCTCGAGGCAGGGGTTCGTGTGGCGCCCCTCGCCCTGGTGCTGATGGTGGGCGCACCGATCGCCGGACGTCTCACCGCCCGCTTCGGGAACAAGTTGTTGGTGTCGACCGGGATGGGGGTCGTCGCCGTCGGGCTCTGGTACATGGGCACGCTCAGCGTGACCTCGGGCTACGGGCACGTGGTGCTCGCCCTCTTGATCCTGGGACTCGGCATGGGGACGGCCATGGTCCCGGCCACGGAATCGATCATGGGGTCCCTCCCGCTCAACAAGGCCGGTGTCGGATCGGCCATGAACGACACGACCAGGCAGATCGGCGGCGCGCTCGGCGTCGCGATCCTGGGCAGCATCTTCTCCTCGGCCTACGCGACCCACATCGCCGCGTCGCTCACCGGTCTGCCCGCCGCGACCGCGGCGGCAGCCACGAACTCGGTCGGCGCCGCGCTCGCGATCGGTACGAAGATCGGCGGTACCCAAGGAGCGGCGATCGTCGCGGCCGCGCGGAGCTCCTTCATCCATGCGATGGATCGGGGTCTCGTGGTCGGCGCGGCGATCGCGTTGCTCGGCGCGATCGTCGCGTTGGTCTGGCTGCCCCACCGCGCCCCCGACCGGGATGCGATCGAGCTGGAGGTACGGCGTCCGGATAGCGAGCTCGCGACCGTCGTCGAGCGTGCCGAGTGACCGGGGCGGCTCCCCCCGCCCCGGTCATCCCACGCACGCCCGGTCGGCCTCGCGATCCTGAGGTCGACCGGGCGATCCTCGGGGCCACGGTCGAACTCCTGGCGGAGGAAGGGTTCGGCGGGCTGTCGATCGAGGCGGTCGCGGCGCGAGCGGGTGTCGGAAAGACCACCGTCTACCGGCGATGGCCGTCCAAGATCCCCCTCGTGGTCGATGTCCTCACCCACCTGAAGTCGCCGCTCGCCACGCCGATACCGGAAGACGCCGACACGCGCCACGCGCTCGCGCGGTTCCTGTCGGAGATCGTTCGCGCGCACGGGAGCCTGCCGACGGACCGGATCCTCGCCGGGCTCGTGGGTGCGATGTCGCAGGATCCGGAACTGGCCGAGGCGGTGCGCGCCGGGCTCGTTTCCAGTCGCCGAACGACCGTCTGCGGTCTGATCGAGCGTGGGATCGCGCGAGGAGAGATCCGGTCTGACGTCGACGTCGACGTCGTCGCAGATCTGCTGGGTGGACCCATCCTGATGCGCACGCTGATCACCGGCGCGCCGGTCACGCCGAGGCTGGCGCGACAGATCGTCGCGCTCGTGCTCGACGGCATCGCTCCCAAGTAGGCGCCGGGTCCGGCGAGCACGGCGACCGGCCATCAGGAGGAGGGGCGCAACGGATGACGGCATCGACGGGCGACGTGCGGCTCAGGGACGTGACCGCCGAAGATCTGCCGATCTTCTTCGAGCATCAGCGCGATCCGGTCGCGAACCGCATGGCGGCGTTCCCGGCAAGGGGTCGTGACGCGTTCATGGAGCACTGGATGACGAAGGTGCTCGGTGACGACACCGCCGGGAAGTGGACGATCCTGCTGGACGGCGAGGTCGTCGGGAACATCCTGAGCTGGGCGGATCTCGGGGACACGCTCGTCGGCTACTGGATCGGGCGCGAGCACTGGGGGAAGGGCATCGCGACACGCGCGCTGACGCTGCTCCTCGCGGAGGTGGACACGCGTCCGCTCCACGCGCACGTCGCGAGGCACAACGCCGGCTCGATCCGCGTGTTGGAGAAGTGCGGGTTCCGGATCGTGGGGGAGCAGACGTTCGAGGAGTCGGGCGAGCGGGTCGTCGAAGTGATCCTCCGGCTCGATGCGGAGCCGGAGAGCGCCGCGACCTAGGAGGCGAACGACCAGGCCGGAAGGCCACCCAGCACGAGCGCCATCGCCTGGGTGAACGCGACGACGATCGCGAGCCCGATCGCGGCGAGCAGGAACCTGCGGGCGACCCAACGCTCCGGGTGGATGCGCACGGCGAAGGTCGCGAGCACGACGATGGCCACGGCCAGGACGACGAGCGTGCCCAGGAACGCCCTGGGCCCCCATCCACCGGGATGCCGGGCGGCGATCACGATGACGCGCATCGCCGGGTACGCCAGCAGGAACGAGATCCACATGAAACCGAACGCCAGGATGCCGAGAGCGGGTTCGGATCCGTCGCCGCCGCGACGACCTCGGATCGCACGAACGCCGAGCAACGTGGCCGCGGGAAACGTCGCATACATGGAGACGCATCCGAGCGCGGCCAGGGCGACCGCCCAGGTCGCCTCGCGCTCGACGAACGGTCGGAGTCGACGGGCCACGGACTCAAGGTAGCCGGTGGCGCCGACGCGGGGAACCGGAAGGCAAGGATGTGAAAGGACGCGTCAGCGACGCCACATGTCGACGTCGCCCACCGGCGTGAGAACCCCAGAAGGCTTGGCGGTCGCGCGAACCCTCTCGGCCGTCGCCGCGCGGCGCCCGTCTCGGACGTTACGCACCAAGGCGAACACCACGAGACCCACGGCGACGAACCATGTGAGGATGCCGACGGTCCGTACCTGGGCGGAGAGCCGATCGGCGAGATACAGCTTGTCGAAGTGTTCCGGGCCGAGGATCTTCGACCAGTCGCCCAGCCCGTCGGAGGCGCCCATCAACATGAGCTCGCCACGCGGAGCGTCGAAGATGTATCGCGCGCCGTCACACATCGCGTTCGCCGACCATGCCCAGCAGACCCCCCACGCGATGAGGTCGCGCTTCCACACCGCGAACGCCAGGCCTACGAGGAACGGGAACAGGATCTGGAAGCCCGTCCCCATGATCGAGCATGATGAGGCTCCCGAACGGGGAGAAGAGCTTGTGCCCCACCTCGTGCACCGCGATGTCCAGGAACACGAGCACGGGGACCTGCGTGTCCTTCACGATCGCGAACCACCCGTAGATCGCGCAGACTCCGAGGGCGCCGATCGCCTTGAAGGCATCCAGTCGGCGCTGGATGTCATCGGGAAGCTGGACGGACTCCGCCATAGATGACGTATCGGCGGACACGAGCCGGAACGTGAGCGGTGGGGAGCGGACCCGGTCGGGTGACCTTCAGATCCGGGCGGTGCCTCGTTCGCGAGGCCGGATCGACGCGGCGAGGCACCACGCTACGCCGACGTAGACGCAGAGGTCACCGACGCTCACCGCCTCGCCGATGGGATCGGGCACGACGATCGAGTCGCCCAGCACCAACAACACGGTGCCGTCGTCGGCCAGGTGATGCTTCGATCCGCCGTGCTCCCGGAGATCTGACAGCGTCGACTCCTGGCCGGAGCGCACGAGCGCCTCTCGGGACACCGGCATCCCGTGGTTCGCCATGATGACGACCGTGTTCAGGACCAGTCCGACGAAGATCAGGATGAAGCCGGGAGCGCGGATGTTGAGCAACGCGAACGCCAGCAGCAGCGCGAACGAGGCCACCAACGCCCAGGAACCGACGTCGCCGGTGACCGGCAGGAACTGCAGGACGACGCCCGCGATCGCGAGCGACCACCACCCGAGCGGGATCGACGGGAAGTAGCGGAAGCTGCCGCCGGCGAGGAGTCCCACGATGATCGCGGCGACGACCGTGAGCAGGATCAGCTTCACTCGCCGAGCGCCTCTCGGGCGAGCCGCGTCGCTTCCTCATACACCTCGCGCGCGGGGATGCCCGCCTCTCGCGCGACCTGCACGCAGTCCTCGAACTCGGGCGCGACCGTCACGGTGTTGCCCTCCAGACGGCCGACCTTGACTCGGACCGACCCGTGCCGGGTGGCGACTTCCACCCAGTCGCGCTCGAGCGCCTGCTTGTCCACGACGGCGGCGCGGATGCCGAGCGTGCCCGTCTCTCTGAAGAGCACCTGACGGACCGCCTCCTGCCGCGACTGCGAGACCAACACGCTGATCGTGACGGCGGGTCGCCCTTTCTTCATCACGATCGGGGTGAGCCACGCGTCTTGCGCGCCCGCGGCGAACAGTCGCTCGAGCACGTATGCGTAGAGCTCCGGGTTCAGGTCGTCGACGTTCGTCTCGAGGACGAGCTCGGTCCCCGATGGGGTTTCTCCCGAAGGGGCGACGGCATCGGGGTCGGCCTCACCGACGATGACGCGGACCACGTTGGGGAAGTCCAATCGGGCGCTCCCGGCGCCGTATCCCACGTGTTCGACCGTCATGTGCGGGAGCTCCCCGAACCCCTCGACCAGCGCGGCGAGGATGGCCGCGCCGGTGGGTGTGACGAGCTCCACCGAGACGTTGCGCGAATACATGGGCGCGCCGCGGAGGAGCTCCATGACCGCCGGGGCGGGGATGGGCAAGAGGCCGTGCTCGGTCTTGACCATCCCCATCCCGGTCGGCACGGCTGACGCGAACACGCGATCCACCTTCAGCGAGGCGAGTGCGAGCGACGTCCCGACGATGTCGACGACGGAGTCGACGGCGCCCACCTCGTGGAACGTCACCTGATCGAGATCGCGCCGGTGCACCATGGCCTCGGCCTCGGCGAGGCGACGGAAGATCCGTTGGGCCATGGCTTTCGCGTCGAGCGGCATCTCCGCCATCTCGAGCAGCGACCGGATGCTCGCGTACGTCCGGATCAGACCTCCTGTGGACGTTCGTACGTGGACCTTGGTGGCGCGGATCCCCCCGCTCTCCACCGGTTCGACGTCGAGCTCGAAGGCCTCGACTGGGAGGCCCTCGAGCCCTTGGCGGATCGGTTCCAGGTCGGCGCCCGCGTCGATCAACGCGCCGAGCGCCATGTCACCGGAGATGCCGGCGATGCAGTCGAAATAGAGGAGTCTCATCCGTCGGCCGCCGGCCGGCGGGAGCGGATGATCCGATGCGCCACCTGCGCCGCGCCGAACCCGTTGTCGATGTTCACGACCGCCACCCCGGGCGCGCACGACGTGAGCATCGTGAGCAGGGCGGAGAGCCCCTCGAAGGAGGCCCCGTAGCCGACGCTGGTCGGGACGGCGACGATCGGTTTCGAGATCAAGCCGGCGACGACAGAGGGGAGCGCACCCTCCATCCCGGCCACCACGATCACGCAGTCCGTCGCCTCGAGCGCGGCGCGATGCTCGAGCACGCGATGGACGCCGGCGACGCCGACATCGGTGATCTGCTCGACCGTGGCGCCGTCCGCCTCGACCGAGATCGCCGCCTCCTCGGCGACGGGCAGGTCCGACGTTCCTGCCGCGACCACGGCCACCGTCGCGTCGATGATCCGGTCGGCGGCCTTCACGACCACCAGCCGAGCCTGTTCGTGGTACCGGGCACCCGGCACCGCGTCGATCGCCGCCGCCGCCTGCTCCGGCGTCGCCCGCGTGAGCAGCACGGCTCCGTTCGCGCGCGATGCGAGCGCAGCCGCGATCTCGCGGATCTGCGCGACGGTCTTGCCCGGACCGTAGATCGCCTCCGGGTGACCGGTGCGGAGCTCGCGATGATGGTCGACGCGCGCGTCCG
This sequence comes from uncultured Actinomycetes bacterium, assembly GCA_963775755.1. Taxonomy (GTDB): domain Bacteria; phylum Actinomycetota; class UBA4738; order UBA4738; family HRBIN12; genus JBBQVZ01. The sequence continues at coordinate 66,644 of CAVZKB010000006.1, forward strand.
TCACGGTCTCATACGGGAGGATCCGCAGCGCTTCCACAGCGTCTGCCACGGGCGTCGTGCCGGCGGCGACGTCGTCGAGCAGCCGGGCCAGGGTTCGTTCGTCCACGAGGGGCCCCATCGTATACTCAGGAAGCCGCACCGAACCCGCAGGTAGATGCCCGTTTCCGCGACCCGGGAGTCCCCGTTGATCCTCTCGATGACCTTCTCGGACCACACGAACACGCTGTTGGTACTGATCGCGCTCGGGGTCGGCGCGCTCGGTGTGCTCTTCGCGGTCTTCGCGTCCGGGGGACGGACACGACACCGCGAGCCCGGGGGGCCCATCCGGTTGGACGATGCGCTCCGTGGGGTGCTGGACGGTCAGGCCAAGAAGATCGAGCGGTTGGAGCAGGCCGTGCGAACGCTCCACAAGATGGACAAGCAGCAGCAGGGGCTGATCGACGGCAGCGTTCGTCACGTCGCGATGTTGCGGTACGACGCGTTCGAGGACGTGGGCGGGCGTCTCTCGTTCTCGTGCGCCATGCTCGACGACCACGGCACCGGCGTGGTACTCACCTCCATCAACGGCCGACAGGAGACGCGGGTCTACGCGAAACCCATCACAGACGGACGCAGTAGCTACAACCTCTCCTCGGAAGAGGACGAGGCCATCCGGCAGGCGCTCGCCGAGCCGGTCGAGGCGGTGGAGGCCCGATGATCTTCAAGAAGGACGAGGCCGACGAGACCCCGTTGGACGACGCGAGCGTCGTGGCGCCGCAGGGTCGAGTAACCGAGGAACGCCCCGACAAGGGAAAGGAGAGGCAGATGGCGGAGAACGGTGAGGTCACGGTCGTCGGTGTCGGTGCTCGTCTGGATGGCAACGTCGTCTCCGCCGGCAGCCTGCGGATCGACGGGCAGGTGAAGGGACAGATCAACGCCGACGGCGACGTCACGCTCTCGCCGCAGAGCCAGGTGGAGGCCGACATCCGCGCACAGAACGTCTCCGTCGCCGGACGCTTCAAGGGCAACATCGCCGTGAAGGGGAAGGCGCATCTTGCCCGCGGCGGACGCGTCGACGGCAACATCACGTCGAAGACGCTCGTCGTCGAAGAGGGCGGTATCTTCCACGGGCAGAGCATCATGGACGGGACCGCCACGGGCTCGTCGTCGTCCGGTCAGGCCGGATCGCAGGCGCAAGCCGCGAACCCGGCCGGCGCGTCCACGACCGAGAAGACGGAGCAAGTGAAGGTGCCCTAGATGCTCGATATCAAAGCGATCCGAGAAGACCCCGAACCGTTCCGCAAAGGCCTGGCTCGCAGGAACCTCGCCGACGCGGTCGACGCGCTCCTCGCCGCCGACGAGCGCCGCCGCGCGCTGATCGGCAGCGTCGAGGCGCTCCGCACCGCGCAGAACCAGGCATCGAAGGCGATCGGTGGCGCGCAAGGCGACGAGAAGCAGCGGTTGATCGACGAGGTCAGCAAGGTGTCCGCCGAGCTGAAGGCGAAGGAACCCGAGCTGGAGGCCTCCGAGGCTGCGCTCACCGAGCTGCTCGCGAAAACCCCGAACGTTCCACACGAGAGCGCGCCCGATGGCTTCACGGATGAAGACGCTTTGGAGGTACGCCGTCACGGGGAGCCCACGACGTTCGACTTCGAACCACGAGATCACGCGGCGCTCGGAGAGCTGCTCGGCGTGCTGGACGTCGAGCGCGCGGTGCGGACGTCCGGATCGCGTTTCGTCTACCTGCTGGGCGACATCGTGCTGCTGCAGTTCGCGCTCGTCAGGAACGCGCTGGATGTCCTGATCGCCCGGGGGTTCACGCCGGTGATCCCGCCGGTGCTCGTCCGCGAGGAAGCGATGTACGGCACCGGGTTCCTGCCCACGGAGGCGGTCAACATCTACAAGACCGAGCAGGACGACCTCTACCTGGTGGGAACGTCCGAAGTGCCGCTCGCAGCTCTGCATATGGACGAGATCCTGGATGAAGAGATCCTGCCGAGGCGGTATGCCGGCTACTCCACCTGCTTCCGACGAGAGGCGGGGAGCTACGGCAAGGATCTCGGCGGCATGTTCCGCGTTCACCAGTTCGACAAGGTCGAGATGTTCTCGTTCAGCACACCCGAGTCGAGCTGGGACGAGCTCGAGCTGCTCGTGTCCGTCGAAGAGGAGATCCTCGGCAACCTCGAGTTCCCCTACCGGGTCGTCAACATCGCCGCGGGTGACCTCGGCGGATCGGCCGCGAAGAAGTACGACATCGAGGGGTGGCTCCCCGGACAGGGGCGCTATCGGGAGCTGACCTCGTGCTCGAACTACACGGACTACGGCGCACGTCGAGCCAAGACACGTATGCGCAGGGCCGGCGGGGGGGTGGAACCGCTCCACACGCTCAACGGGACGGCGACGGCGATCGGACGCACCTTGATCGCGATCATGGAGAACCACCAGCAGGCCGACGGATCGGTGGTGCTTCCCGCGAAGCTGCATCCATATCTGCCGGAGTCGGCACGGGTGCTGCGGCCGAAGGGCTGATACCGCGGGTTCAGCGCTCGGGTCGTTCCGCCGGCGCGCGGCTCTGGGCGTCCATCCGTTCTCGCTCCGCCGTGATGTCGAGCCACATCCCGTGGATCACCGGGCGGCCTTGGTCGTCGCGGCCGGGATTCCCCCTGCTCCGGATCCACAGGACCGTGCCGTCCCGGGCGACGATCCGGAACTCCGACAGCCACGGTTCGCCCCGACGCGCGCAGCGAGCTCCCCGCGCAAGGGTCTCAGCGAGATCGTCCGGATACACGAGTCGTTGGAAGAAGAGGGGTTCGGCCATGAGTTCGGCCTGCGTGTATCCGAGGACCTGCTCCACCTGCGGAGAGATGTAGACCGGCTGCCAGTTGATGGGGTCGTCGATTGCGTATGTCCACGCGATCCCCGGCATGTGCTCGACGAGCGATCGCAGCCGCGTCGCGTCCTCGGTGGCGCGTTCTTCCTTCTCCTTGCGATCGGTGACGTCCAGCATGATGCCCTGGAGGCGGCGGGGCCGGTCGTCGTCGTCGCGCTCGAGGGTTCGACCTTCGAGATGGATCCACACGACCCGACCGTCGTCCGCGATCATCCGATAGTCGGTGTCCCATGGCTGTCCGTCCATGATCCGTTGAGTCGTCTCTTGGGCCGAAGCGAGATCGTCGGGGTGCACGATGTCGAGCATCCCCCACGGGTCCGCGTAGAAGCGCGCGGCCGGGTACCCGAGGATCTCCTGGATCTGTGGGCTCATGTACCGGAGCCGGAGCCGCCGTTCGAGATCGGGGTCGTATTCGAGCACGAGGAAGACGACGGGTCCGTCTTCGGCGATCTCCCGGTAGCGCTGTGCGGACTGCGCTGCGAACTCCTGCGCCCGATGCTGGTCCGTCACATCCATCAGCACGCCCTGGAACAGCTGCGGGCGGCCCTGACCATCACGCGAGAGCAGGGTGGCGTGGTCGAACACGACGACGAGCCTGCCGTCCTTGGCGAAGACCCGGTATTCCTCGCTGAACGGCTCGCCGGTGGTCTCGCTCCGCTCGGAGGCTGCGAGCACGCGCTCTCGATCGTGGGGGTGGAGCCGGTCGATCCAGATGTCGCTGCTGTTCCACTCCTCCGCCGAATAGCCGAGGAGCTTCTCGATGCGGGGACTCGTGTAGAGCTGGGAACCGTTCTCTGATTCTCGGGCCTCCCACATGTACACGACGGCTGGCAGGTCCTCCACGAGTCGCCGGTACCGCTCGCGCGCCTCTCTGAGCTCGGTTTCGATCCGCTTCCGCTCGCCGATCTCGAGCGTCATCATCTCGTTCGCCTCCTCGAGTTCGGCCGTGCGTTCAAGCACGCGGAACTCGAGGTCATCGTTCGATCGACGGAGCCGCTCCTCCATGTCCTTCTGCCCGGTGATGTCGAGCATGATGCCCTGCCACGTGGAGGCGTTCCCGGCCTCGTCACGGACCAGCCGGGCCTGGTCGCGCACCCAGACGATCCGGCCGTCGCTCGCGATCAACCGGTACTCCTGGATCCACGGTTCACCGGTCTCGTTGTGGAGGTCGTGCGCGGCGAGCTCGATCTCGCGGTCGTCGGGATGCAGCAGCTCGATCCAGATGTCCGGCTGGTCCAGCCACTCCTCGCGTGAGTAGCCGAAGAGGGCCTCCACCTGCGGGTTCACGAAGAGGGTGCGTCGCTCGTCGTCCGGGTCCATCTCGTACACCACGGCGGGAACCTGCTCCACGAGCATGCGGTATCGGGCCTCGGACGCCCGGAGCTCGTCCTCGGCACGCTTGCGGTCGGTAAGGTCCTGGATGAGCCCCTGCCAGTACGCGGGGTTGCCATCGGCATCGCGGATCAGCACCGCGGCCTCCCGGACGGTCACGAGTGCGCCGTCGCGGTGGAACAGACGGAAGTCACAGAAGAACGAATCCCGATGCCGAACCGCGTCAACCCAGGCGTTGCCGACGCGCTCGACGTCGTCCGGATGCATGATCCGGAAGAAGAGCGTGGGGTCGTCCTGGAACTCCGCCGGGGTGTATCCGAGCATCTCGGTCGATTGCGGGCTGACGTAGTAGCAGACGGGGGACTCCTCGTGCGAGTCGATGAACACGACCGCGGGCACCTGTTCGACGAGCTTGCGGTGCCGCAGCTCGGACTCCTCCACCATCACCTCGGCCCGTTTCGCCTCGGTGACGTCCTGGATCAGTCCTTGCCAGAAGAGCGGCTTCCCGTCCTCGGAATGCACCAGACGTGCGGTGTCGTGGAACCACGACACGCGACCGTCCCGGTGGACGGACCGATACTCGATCGAGAACGGCGCTCGCCGGCTCACGGCCGACAGCCACTCCTCGCGTACCCGGTCGCGATCATCCGGGTGGGTGGCCTTCAGCCACAGCGCTCTGTCAGCCATCCACTCGTCGACGGTGTAGCCCGTCAGCTCGAGCACCTGCGGGCTCACGTACATCGGCGCGGGGTCCGCCTCGTTCGTATCGATGTAGACGATCCCCGGAACCTGTTCCACCAACGCGCGATACCGCGCCTCCGATCGGACCCGCTCGTCTTCGGCTCGGTGTTGCTCCGTCACATCGAGTACCACGCCTTGCCAGAACAGCGGGGTGCCGTCGGCGGCGTGTACGAGCCGGGAGACATCCCTGACCCACAGGATGTGCCCGTCCCGGTGCACCAGGCGATACTCGACCGACAGCTCTTCTCCACCATCGACGTGGAGCGGCCAGTCGGGTTGCATGCCGGTCGCGTCGCGGTCGTCGGGGTGGGTGACGCGGAGCCAGAGATCCGGGTCCGCGATCCACTCCTCGGGCCGGTATCCCGTCAACTCCTCGATCTGCCGGCTGACGAAGAGCGTGATCGGCCGCTCCTCGTGGGTGTCGATGTACACCACGGCGGGAAGTTGTTCGACAAGGGCCTGGTAGCGCGATTCGGCGTCGTCCAGCGAGGGATCGACCGCTTCCTTCTTGTCGAGCGGGGTGATCACGCCGAACCACATCGCGGGCGTGTCATCGGTGGCCGGGACCAAACGAGACCGGTCGTGTACCCAGCGCGCCGACCCGTCCGGCAGCAGGATCCGGTACTCATCGTCCCACGATCCTGTTCCTCCCAGCCGCGCCACGTTCTGAAGGATGCGGCCGCGATCGTCCGGGTGGATCATCCGGATCCGATCGGCGCCGTCGGCCATCATCTCGGCGCGGGTCAGGCCCAAGACGGCTTCGCTCTGAGGGCTCACGTAGAGGAAGCGCTGATCAGCCTGTCCGTACGGCAAGACGAACGTGACCGCGGGCACCGATTCGACGACGTGGCGGTACAGATCGTCGGGGATCTCCGACCCGGCCTCGGTCGGCTCGGAATCCTGAGCATCCATCACATCAGGGTAGACCCGCGAGTACGGCTCCACCACCAGTGGTCATGCGTCGACGACGACAGCGAGCGCGGCGACCACCGGATGGTCCATGTGTCCATCGCCGATCTGGGCCGCGCCGCCGGGGCTCCCGAGGTCGGTGACTCCGGGTTCGAAGAACTCGCGCTCGATCTGCGCATACCGACCCCACTCGTCCGGCAGATCGTCCTTGCTGAAGATCGCGGTCACTGGGCACACGGGTTCGCATGCGCCGCAGTCCACGCATTCATCGGGCTGGATGTAGCTCTTCCGTAGGCCGTCGTAGATGCAGTCGACGGGGCACTCGTCCACGCACCCCCGATCGTGAACGTCCACACACGGCTCAGCGATCACGTAGGCCATCTCGTGCTCTCCTTCCGCTCCTCGGTTCGTCTCTCAGGTCGGACGAACTGGTGACGAAGCCCACGTTACGGAGCGGTTCTCCAAGCCATGCTCAAGGGAAGGTGATGTCCACGCCATGGAATGGAGCGCGGTCGATCCGGTCGCTTCCGCGGTAGGACGCCGCCGCTGGACTCGGCGCGGGAGGATGGCCGAGCGGACGAAGGCGACGGTCTTGAAAACCGTTGATGGGGTGACTCATCCGTGGGTTCGAATCCCACTCCTCCCGCAAGAACATGACAACCGTGCAATGTCGCGGCGACATCCGCACCGTCACGGAACGCCGGTCAACCATCCGACGTGACAGTCCTGTCATCCCTCTTGTTTCCCGACGCGAGCCGTTGGAGGGTGCGCCTGCACGGGTGGGAGTGGTATTCGACGGGGAGGGGTGCATGGGCATTACGGACGGTCGTTGGAGATGGCTCGCGACGGCGCTCGTCAGCGTGCTGTTACTCGTCGCCACTGGGTGTTCGAAGTCCTCGGACAGCTCGAGCTCGCCCACCACGATCTTCGTTCAGCAGTTCAAGTTCCACGGCGTTCCTGACACGCTGCCCTCCGGCGTCAACGAGCTCCTGTTCCAGAACAAGGAATCCTTCACCATCACCCACGAGATGATCCCGATCGCGCTGGGATCGGGACAGACCGCACAGGACGTGATCGACGGCGCGAAGGCGAACGGCGCGGCCGACGAGGACAACTGGCTGCACATCGGCGGCGACATGGGCGCTGTCGACACTGGGGCGGGCATCATCGAATGGCTGAACCTCCCGCCGGGGAACTACGCGTTCGCCTGCTGGCAGACCGGCACCCAGAGCGGTGGGGAAGACGGACCGCCTCACGCATCCCTCGGGATGGTGCAAGCGTTTACGGTGACGTGAGCGGCGGCCGGCCTCGATCGAACCGGCACCTCCTGAGCCACCGCGATCTCCTTCGCCTGGGGATCGTGTGGGCCGCCGCGCTCCTGTCCGGGTGCGCGCAGAGCGGCATCTCGCCACACTCCGAGGAGGTTCATTCCCTCTACTTGATCATCATGGCGCTCGCCGCTCCCGTGGTCATCGGCGTCTATGCCGCGCTCCTGTGGTGTGTCTTCAAGTACCGCAAGCGCGACGACGTTGCCGCTCGGCAATCGGTCGGAGGCACCCGCTCCCTCGCGGTCTTCTTCGTGATCCCGTCGCTGATCGTGGCGGCCTTGTTCCCGTTCGGTGAGCTAACGCTCATGCACATCGAGGAGCAGACGACACCGCAGGTGCAGATCAATGTGGAGGGGTTCCAGTGGGAATGGACGTTCCTCTATAAGACCGAAGGGATCTTCGTGAGCGGCAAGACGCTGGTTCGCCCGGCGGTCATGGTTCTGCCGGTCGACGAACCCGTGCAGATCACGCTGACGTCACGTGACGTCATCCATTCGTTCTTCATCCCCGCGCTGCTCTTCAAACGAGATGCGATCCCAGGTCGCACCAGCACGTTCACGTTCACGCCGACGGTCCTCGGGACGTTCCAGTCGCAATGCGCGGAGTTCTGCGGTCTCTGGCATTCGAAGATGACGTTCGTGGTGAAGGTCGTCTCTGCCCCCGACTATCAGGCATGGATCGATCAGCAGCGCAAGGCGGCATCGGGCATCACCTGCGATCCGAACGGAACGAACCTTTCGCTCGTCGCGCACGACATCTCATGGAACAGCTTCTGCCTCGCGGTCCCCGCGAACACGCCGTTCACGCTGAACATCATGAACCAGGACGTAGGGATCGAGCACAACTTCTCGATCTACGACAGCTTCTTCCAGAAGACGCAGTTCTACACGTCGCCGAAGATCACGGGGGTCACGTCAGAGACGCTCAATGCGACGGGGCTGCCTCCCGGCCATTACTACTTCCAGTGCGACGTCCACGGCCCCGCGATGTCGGGTGCGTTCATCGTCAAATGAGGATGCGGATGGGAGACCCGACATGGCCGTGACCGAAGCTCCTTCCAGAGAGCTTGCGCCCGAACCGGAACGAGGGCATCTCCTCGATTGGCTGAAGACGACCGACCACAAGAAGATCGGGATCCTCTACCTGATCAGCAGCTTCTCGTTCTTCGCGGTCGGCGGCGTGTTCGCACTCCTCATGCGCACAGAGCTCGCCCGTCCCGGGACACAGATCTTCCAACCCCATGCCTACAACCAGCTGTTCACGCTGCACGGCACGCTGATGATCTTCCTCGTGATCTTCCCGCTCCTCGCCGGGTTCGGGAATTACTTCGTGCCGCTGCAGATCGGTGCGCTCGACATGGCATTCCCGCGTATCAACGCCCTCTCGTTCTGGCTGCTGCCCGTCGGGGGACTCACGATCCTCTCGGGTTTCTTCGCGAAAGGCGGCGCGGCCGCTGCCGGCTGGACCGGCTACCCGCCCCTCTCCGAACAGCTCGGCACCGGCCAGGACCTCTGGACCGCGGGGCTGATCATCGTCGGAACCGCTTCCATCCTGGGCGGCATCAACTTCATCGTGACGATCCTACGGATGCGGGCACCCGGGATGACGATGATGCGGATGCCGATCTTCAGCTGGAGCATCCTCGCGACATCGCTCCTGGTCATCCTCGCTGCGCCGGTGCTGACGGCGGGGCTCGTCATGGTGTTCGCGGATCGACGACTCGGCACGGTGTTCTTCGATCCCACGCAAGGTGGCGTGGTGCTGCTCTGGCAGCATGTCTTCTGGTTCTTCGGCCACCCAGAGGTGTACATGCTGATCCTCGGCGCGTGGGGCATCGTGACTGAGATCATCGCGGTCTTCTCAGGCAAACCCATCTTCAGCTACCGGGGCGTCGTACTCTCGTTCCTGCTGATCGCGGCGCTCTCGTTCAGCGTGTGGGCGCATCACATGTTCGCGACGGGCGGCGTCGAGCTCCCGTTCTTCAGCGTTACCACCGAGTTGATCTCCATCCCGACTGGCGTCCTGTTCTTCATCTGGCTGGGCACGCTCTGGAAGGGGAAGATCCGGTTCGAGCCGCCCATGTTGTTCGCGCTCGGCTTCATCGCGATGTTCTTGATCGGTGGCATCAATGGCGTATGGGCTGCGTCCCCCGCCATGGACTTCGCGATCCATGACACCTACTGGGTCGTCGCGCACCTGCATTACGTGCTGTTCGGGGGGACCCTCTTCGGAGTGTTCGCGGGGATGTTCTATTGGTTCCCGAAGATGACCGGACGGATGCTGTCACGGAAGCTCGGCATCTGGCAGTTCTGGATACAGTTGATCGGGTTCAACCTCACGTTCTTCCCGATGCATATCTTGGGACTGCGAGGCATGCCGCGGCGCATCGCGGACTACGCGCCGGATCGCGGGTGGAGCTTCCTGAACCTGATCGCCACGATCGGCGCCTTCGTGATCGCGATCGCGATGATCCTCTTCTTCGTGAACATCTTCTTGACCCTTCGGAAGCCTCGGTCTGCGCCCGACGATCCGTGGGATGCCTACACGCTCGAATGGGCTACGACGTCCCCGCCCCCGGCGCACAACTTCGATTCACTGCCTCCGATCCACTCGGACAGGCCCGTGTATGACCTCCGCATGGCGCAGATGGAGGCAGAGTCATGAGCACGGTTGCGGTGCAGCACGAACCGGGTCGTCCGCGAGAGATGAGCGGCCCGGTCCTCGGGATGGTGCTCTTCGTCGCATCCGAGGCGATGTTCTTCGCGGCGTTCTTCGGTGGGTACTTCACGATCAGAGCCAATGCGAAGGAATGGCCACCGGCGGGCATCCCCCACCTCGAGATCACCATCGCCTCGATCCTCACGGTGATACTCGTGCTGAGTAGCGTGGTGATCCAACTTTCACTCCGCTCGATCAGGAACGGTGACGCGCGCAAGGCGATGGTCTTCCTCGGGGCGACGATCGCGCTGGGGATCGTCTTCCTCCTCCTCCAGTTCTACGATTATTCGCAGCTCGGTTTCGGCGTGAAGGACGGGACGTTCGGCACGCTCTTCTACGTGATGACCGGAATCCATATGGCTCACGTGTTCGGAGGCGTCGCGTTCCTTGGCCTCGTCTTCGGGCAGGGGATGAGCGGCGTGCTGACCCCTTCCAACCATGACTCGCTCGCGGCCGGGGCGATCTATTGGGACTTCGTCGACGTCGTCTGGCTGCTCCTGTTCACGACGTTCTACCTCCTCACACCGAGGTGAAGCGATGAGCACGATCGCCCGGATCTTCGTGGCGCTGGCGGTCTTCCTCGTGATCGCTGCACTCGTGTACGGGTCCACCAGCCACGAGCGAGGAGGTACCGCGCTCCTGCTCGTTGCCGGCGCGACGTTCCTCTTCCTCGGTCTCGTCGCGCGCAAGGAGGCACGTCATGAGGCTGAAGGGGCGAGCAGCGAGGAGGAGCCGCATGTGGGCCCGACGATCTGGCCGTTGGGTTTCGCGGTCTCTTCGGTGATCATCGCGCTCGGATTGATCGTCGACGCATGGATCCTGATCTTGGGAGCGGTGGTGTTCGCGCTTTCGGCGGCCGGTTGGTTCCGCGAAGTCGCCCGCTCCAGGGCGAACATCGGACACCACCAGTAGCCCAGATCCGTCAGGCGCGGATCATCACCCAGCCCGCGACCGCGATGAGTGCGACGATGACGGCCAAGAAGACCGTGGCGTGGTATTGCGACGGGCTCGGACTGGGAAGTCTGGCAGGGTTGCAGCGACGACACACCGACTCGCCCCAGGGGACGCGCTCGTTGCATCGGATGCAGCGGTCGTAGCTGTCCCGCGTTCCCTTCATCGTCGGTGCCTCCTTCGCATCGGGTTCACGCAGCGATCATCCGATCGACCACGAGCGCAGCGAATAGCGCTGCAAGGTAGACGAGCGAGTAGCGGAACAGCCTCCGGGCGGTCGCGGTGTCAGAGTCCCGCCGGAACGCCTCCGCGCGCCAGGCGAACACGCCTCCGAGACCCGCGGCACTCGCCGTGTACAGCGCCCCTGCTCCGTTCCACAGGGCCGGTCCCAAGCTCACGACGACGGTCGCCACCGCGTAGACGAACGCCTGATTCGCGGTTCGCTGCACCGAGATGACGGCCGGGAGCATGGGGATGTTTGCCCGCCGGTAGTCCCGGCGGAGCAACGTGGCGAGCGCCCAGAAATGCGGCGGCGTCCACAGGAAGATCACGGCCGCGAGCGTGCACGCGGTCGCATCGAGACCTCCCGTCGCGGCGGCCCACCCGACGAGCGGAGGGAAACAGCCTGCCGCGCCACCGATCACGATGTTCTGGGTCGAACGGCGCTTGAGCCACGCCGTGTAGATCACGAGGTACCAGGCGGTGCCGGCCAGAGCCAGGGCCGCGGCGAGCAGGTTCGCGGACCGATCCAGCCAGAGCCCGGCGGCGACGTTCATCGCGATGCCTAAGATCACTGCGTTCAGCATCGGGATGCGCCCGTCGGGGATCGGTCGGCTGCGCGTGCGGGCCATCACGGCATCGAGGTCCTTGTCGAAGGCGCAGTTGAGGGCGTTCGCGCCTCCGGCAGCGAGCGCGCCTCCACCGGCGACCGCGAGGAGGATCGTGATCCGTACGTGTCCGGCGGCTCCGGCAAGGTACCCACACACACCGGTCACCACCAGGAGCGACACCACCCGTGGCTTGGTGAGCGCGACGTAGTCCATGACCGTCGCGGCGAGCTCGCCGATGCGTGAGGCCCGGCCGACGGAGACGCTCACCGGATCGGCTCTCCCGCGGTCTCAGGGGTGATCCGGTCGCGGAGCAGCTGGGCATCGACGCGCAGCGCTTCGCGCTCATCGGCCCGCATCCATGCGAGCATCACGAACGCGAGGGCCGGCACGATACTGACCACGCCCCCGAGCCACATGAGGGTGCCGCCGATCCGCTGGTCCGCGAGCGCTTTCGCGGCGCCTTCCATGACTCCATAAGTTGGGTACAGGACGTGGTTCGCGCTGAAGAGGGCCAGGCCCAGGAACGCCATCGACGCCATCGCGAAGAAGAGAAAGAGGATCCGCGCAGGATGCGAGAGTCCCGCCGGCGAAGGATCTCGACCGATGACCGGCATCCAGAAGAGGACGGCGGTCACCACGTATGCGACATGTTCGAGCGCATGGATGCCGTCGCTCCTGAGTGACGCCTCGAACAGGCCCGTGAAATGCGATCCCCACAGGACGCCGAAGAACAGGGCCCACGCCACGGTCGGCTCGGAGAGCGTCCGGAGTGGCGGACGCCTCAGCGCGGCGGAGAGGCGCCGTCGACCGGTGGGCGAGGATGCGAGCAGGGCGAGCGTCACGGGAGCCCCGAGCACCAAGAGCGGCGCCGCGACCATCGTGAGCAGCAGGTGCTGCACCATGTGCACCGAGAACGACGTGGCTGAACCGGTATCGATCGGAGACTCGAGCGCGATGAAGAGGATCCCCAGCCCTGCGAGGAACTCCCGTCGGCGGGCACGCGGGAAGCGCCGGTCGCCTCGTTCGCGATGGACACGCCGGTCCGCACGTACGTACAGGACCCCGGTCACGCCGAGGCCGAAGACGACCGCGGGGTCAAATGTCCAGTTCGCGAGCATCGGTCTCCAGCGCTCCGAACGCGCGCGTCGAAACGGGGGCCAGCTCCGTCCGCACTTGCGTCGGCGTGCGCCCCGGTGGGCCGGGTGGCAGCGGGGAAAGCGGAAGAAGGATCTCGAACGTGGTTCCTACCCCGACGGCACTGGAGACGCGCACCTCGCCGCCGTGGGCGTCAACGATCGCCTTCACGATCGAAAGGCCCAGGCCGGAGCCGCCGGTGTGCCTGCTCCGTCCCGGGTCGGCCCTCGCGAACCGATCGAAGATGTGATCGAGGTCGGCGGCCGCGATGCCCGCCCCCGTGTCACGAACCGAGATCACCGCCCTAGAGCCGCTGCGGCGGATGCCCACTTCGATCGTGTCTTGTTCCTGTGTGTGGTTCACGGCGTTCTCGATCAGGGCGTCGAGCGCCACCTCGAGCCGGTCCGCGTCGGCGATCGCGGTGGCTTCCTCGGCCGCGCCCAGGAGCCATCGCCGCGGGGTCGCCGTCCATCGGCGAACGGCATCCATCACGATCGTTTCGAGGTCCACGACCGTGGGATGGAGGAACTCTGGGTCCTCGCTCCCGGCCAGCACGAGCAACCGATCGGCCAAGCGACGTAGCCGCATCAGCTCGTCGGCGATCACCGCGGCGTCGTCCGCGACCGTTGGATCCACCGCGTTCCGCTGGATCAGCTCGGCGTGTCCGAGCGCGACCGTGATCGGCGTCCGCAGCTCGTGAGAGGCGTCCTGCACGAACCGGCGTTCCCGCTCGAGGAGACGGAGGTTCTCCATGGAGACGCGCTCGGTCTCCTCCATCGCGGTGAGACGCCGTCTCGCATGCCACACCATGGCCAGGAACATGGCCGCCATCAAGGGGACCTCGGTCAGCTCATCGGGCGTCGTGAAGTCCCTCGACACGTCGATCCAGATCAACGCGCCGGTCAACACCATCACGAACGCAAGGATCACCAACGTGGGACGTGCCTTCCACACGCGGAATCCGTAGAGGATGGTGAGGCTCACCCAGATGAAGTGGAACGGCACCGTCTCCCACTCGGGGAACAGGAGCATGGCCCCCAGGTTCGCGAGCGAGAACAGCACCCACGCGACGTCGAACCAGCGGACCCGGTTCGGCCACTCGAGGCGATCAGTCAGCATCGATCCGGTATCCGACGCCTCGGACCGTGACGATGGTCTCCGCTCCCAACTTCGCGCGCAACCTGCGGACGTAGACGTCGACGACGTTCGAACCTGGGTCGAAGTGGTACCCCCACACGGAGGAGAGCAAACGCTCCTTCGAGACCGTCTGGCCGGCGTTGCGCATCAGCTCGCCGAGCAGCAGGAACTCGCGCTCGGCGAGCGGGATCGGCCCGGTACCGGCGTCGGCCCGTCTGCGGATGAGGTCGAGGGAGAGCGAGCCCGTGTGCAGGCGGGTCGGGTTCGACCGGGCCGCGGTCCGCAGACGCGCTCGGACGCGGGCGAGGAGCTCCTCAAGCGAGAACGGTTTCGAGATGTAGTCCTCGGCACCCAGCTCGAGGCAGCTGACCTTCGAGGCGGTGTCGTTCAGGGCAGAGAGGATCAGGACCGGCTGGGAGGGTTTGCGCTCGAGGATGCGTCGGAGCACGGCTTGGCCGTCCACGCTCGGCATCACCAGGTCGAGGACGACCAGGTCGTACGTGTTGGTGAGCGCGAGCCGCAGGCCCTGCTCCCCCTCACGCGCCGAATCGACCGCCATGCCCTCGGCCTCGAGCCCACGGTGGACGAAATTGAGGATCCGCTGCTCGTCGTCGATCACCAAGATGCGACCGACAGGAGCCAGCTCGACCTCGAACCCTTCAGCCCACGACGTCAATGCCCCCACCTCGCCGCATACAGTAACCACGACCTCCAGCCCTGGATAGTCGGCCGCGGATGTCCCCGAAGTGACAGTTCTCTCATACAGGGCGCGTGTCGTCTAGCCCGGGTAGGGTCGGTCTTCCGTCGAGAAAGGAGGTCGTGGGCGATGGTTCCCGCTCGTTTGGGCATCGTGACGTTGGGTGTCGCCGACCTAGAGCGCTCGGTCGCCTTCTACCGGGCGCTCGGCTGGGAGCATCGCTCCTCGTCCATCGAGGGCGTGATCCACTGGTTCGGAACCGCCGACACGAACCTGGGGTTGTTCCCCTATCAGGACCTGGCCGACGATGCGCAGATCGGCTCCCCGGAGCGCGGCTCGTTCGGCGGGATCACGCTGGCCATCAACGTGGAGCGGTCCGAGGACGTGGACGCGGCCATCGCGGCGGCGGTGGAGGCCGGGGGCTCGGTCCTCAAGGCGGGGACAGACGCGCCCTTCGGCCGGTCGGGGTACTTCGCGGATCCCGACGGCTATCCCTGGGAGGTCGCGTTCAACCGGGACTTCCCCATCGGGGAGGACGGCCGGCTCACGATCCCGTAGCTCCCGCTCTCGCCGCGGCCGTCCGTATCCTGTGGGGGTGAGCGACCTCCCCTCCTCCGACCGGTTCCTCCGCGCCTGCCATCGTGAGCCGGTCGATCGAACGCCGGTCTGGTTCATGCGTCAAGCGGGGCGCTACCTCCCGGAGTACCGCGGGGTCCGCGGGGACGGCGACATCCTCGGCACCTGCCTGCACCCTGACCTGGTCACCGAGATCACGCTCCAGCCGCTCCGCCGGATGGCGGTCGACGCCGCGATCCTGTTCAGCGACATCATGGTTCCGCTCGCGGCGGTGGGCGTGCGCGTCCGGATCGAGCCCGGCGTGGGGCCGGTCGTCGACGACCCCATCCGCACCGCCGATGACGTGACGCGGCTGCGACCCCTGGAGCCTGAGACGGACGTGCCCCACGTGCTGGAGGCGATCCGGCTCCTGCGGAAGGAGCTCGACGTGCCGTTGCTCGGTTTCGCCGGTGCGCCCTTCACGCTCGCGAGCTATCTGGTGGAGGGAGGGCCATCGCGGACACACGAGCGGACGAAGGCGCTGATGCTCGGTGAGCCGGCGGTGTGGGATGCGCTGCTGGGCGCCCTCGTCGCCATCGTCTTGCCGCATCTCCGTGCGCAGGCCGAAGCCGGGGCGCAGGCGCTGCAGGTGTTCGACTCGTGGGTCGGTGCACTCGGTCCCGACGCGTACGAGCGATCGGTGTTCCCCCACATGCGACGGTTGTTCGACGGCTTGGCGGACCTCGGCGTCCCGACGATCCACTTCGGCGTGGGGACCGGTGAGCTGCTCGCGCTGATGCGGCGCGCGGGTGGCGACGTGATCGGCGTGGACTGGCGCACCCCACTCGACATCGCGTGGGAACGCGTAGGGCCGGACACGGCGGTGCAGGGCAACCTGGATCCGGCGGTGCTGTCGGCGCCGTGGGACGTGGTGGAGGCCGAGACCGACCTCGTCCTTTCGCGGGCCGCTTCGCGCGACGGGCACATCTTCAACCTGGGGCACGGCGTGCCGCCGACCACCGACCCCGACACGCTGCGTCGGCTGGTGGATCTGGTCCACGAACGCACCGAGCGACCGGAGGCCCCTCGTTGAGCGACGCGCCCGTCGGCGTGCTGGTGATGGCGTACGGGACCGCGAGCGGCCCCGACGACATCGAGCGCTACTACACGGACATCCGTGGAGGGCGGTCGCCCTCACCGGAGCACCTCGCAGAGCTGCGGGATCGATACGTCGCGATCGGCAACGTGTTCCCGCTCCTAGACACCACCCGGGCCCAGGCGGAGGGGATCGTCGAGCGCCTGAACGAGGGGACCGGTTCCTTCCGCGCATATCTGGGCATGAAGCACTCGCAGCCGTTCATCCGGGAGACGATCGCGACGATGCGCGCCGACGGTGTGGAGCGCGCGGTCGGCATCGTCATGGCGCCCCACTGGTCCGGGATGTCGGTCGAGACCTACATCGAGCGGGTGATCGAGGCAACGCACGATGACGGCGGGGGTCCCGCGTTCACGTTCGTCCGCTCCTATCACGACCATCCGGCATTCATCGCGTTCCTCAGTGCGCGCGTCGCAGAGGCGCTTGCCAGGTTGACGGAAGACGAACGCGCGAACGCCACGGTGATCTTCTCGGCGCACTCGCTCCCGGTGCGGACGCTCGACGACGGCACGCAACGGTGCAAGACGTGCGACTGTGACGACTCGTGCCAGTACCGGGACGGTCTGCGGGAGACGGCGGACCTGGTCGCGGGGCTGCTCGGTCTGCAGGACTACCTGATCGCGTGGCAGAGCGCCGGTCGCACGAACGACCCGTGGTGGGGGCCGCCGATCGAGGCGGTGATCGAGGAACTCGCGACAGAGGGGCGAGACGCCGTGGTCGTGTGCTCCGCCGGCTTCGTCGCTGACCATCTGGAGATCCTCTACGACCTAGACATCGAGGCCCGCGGGATCGCCGAGCGCGCCGGAACGCGGTTCGAGCGGACGCGGATGCCGAACGCGGACCCGGCGTACCTGGACGTGCTGGCGGCCGTCGTCCGCGAGCACCTGGCCGAGGTTCCGGGCGGGGTGAGTTCGTGAGCCACGCGCGTCGTGCCGTCGTCATCGGAGGCGGCGTCTCCGGCTTGACGACGGCCTACCGGCTGGCCGCCGCCGGCGTCGACGTCTCCGTTCTCGAGGCGTCCGACCGGCCGGGCGGAAAGCTCGGGACGACGCAGGTCGGCGACCTACGGCTCGAGACCGGCGCCGATTCGTTCGTCGCTCGCAAGCCGTGGGCGGTGGAGCTCTGTCGAGACCTGGGCCTGGCCCCGGAGCTCGTGGCGCCCGGCGCGAAGGGCGCATACCTGTGGACCGATCACGGCCTGGTCGCGTTCCCGAAGGACGCGCCGTTCGGGATCCCCGGTGACATCGGCGACGTGCTCCGCTGGCCCGGCCTGTCGAGAGCCGGCCGGCGCCGCGCCGCTCAGGATCTGCTGCGCGCCAAGCGCAAGGATGGCGCCGAGGAGACCCTGGGCGGCCTGCTGCGGCGGCGGCTGGGGGACGAGGCGACCGACACGGCCGTGGCGCCTCTGTTGGCCGGACTGTACGCGGGCGATGTCGATCGGCTGTCGGCGCGAGCCACGTTCCCGGAGCTCCCCGCGTGGGAGGCGACACAGGGAAGTCTCATCCGAGGGTCGCAGTCGGCCATGCGCTCCGTCCGGCGCGGGACCCCTACGCCCATGTTCGTGAAGCCCAAGGGCGGCGTCGGACGCCTGACCGACGCGCTCACCGCGTCGCTCGGCGATCGAGTCGTCACCGGCGCACCGGTCGGGTCGCTGGCGGAGCTCGCCGAGAGCGACGCGGGTGCGACCGTGCTGGCTGTGCCCGCGTTCGAAGCGGGACGCCTGCTGGCCTCAGCCGCCCCGGCGGCCGCCGCCGAGCTGAACGCCATCCCGTACGCGTCGACGGGCGTGGTGTTCCTCGTCTTCGGCGAAGGAACGCAGGCCGCGCTGCCCGACGGAACCGGGTTCGTCGTCCCCCGTGGCAAGGCGCCCATGACCGCGTGCACCTGGATCAGCAGCAAGTGGCCGGATCCCTCGTTCGGCTCGCGGGCGGTCGTCCGCTGTTACGTGGGCGGCGTGGGGGATGAGGACGTCCTGGAGGCCCCCGACGAGGAGTTGGTCGACGCGTGCGCCCGACATCTGGCCGCGGCGCTCGACCTTCCCGCCCGGCCGCAGGCCTCGTCGGTGGTGCGATGGATGCGGGCGATGCCGCAGTACGAGGTCGGGCACGTGGAACGCGTCCGCACGATCCGCCGGAACCTGCCCGCGGGTGTCTTCATCGTGGGCTCGGCCTACGATGGCGTCGGGATCCCCGACTGCGTGAGGGCTGCGGGTGAGACCGCCGAGGACGTCCTCGCGCACCTCGATCGCGCTTCGACCGAAAAGGAGACCGCTCGATGACCGACTCAGACCAGCACACCGCTCAGCCGATCGACGCGCCGGAGTCGATCTTCGCGCTGTATCCGTCGTTCCGTGCGCGGGATGGGTTCCGCGATCTCTCCGCCGACGCGTTGACCGACGTCGTGCAGGAGGTCGAGAACCTGTACAAGGCGTTCGAAGGACGGGTCGAGGTCCGTGGAACCTATTCGACCGTAGGGTTCCGCCACGATACCGACCTGCTGCTGTGGCTCGTCGGGAGCGCCGTCGAGGACGTCCAGGCCTTCCTCGCGGAGTTCCGAAGGACGCAGGCGGGCCGGCTGACGGACCTCGTGTGGACGTTCATGGGCGTCGTCAAGCCGGCCGAGTTCACGCCGGATCACCAACCCGCGTTCGTCAAGGGCGTGCCGCCCAAGACATTCCTGTGTGTCTACCCGTTCGTGCGGACGCCGGAGTGGTACCTGCTCGCGCGGGAGCAGCGGGGCGCGTTGCTCGCCGAGCACGGCGTCGCCGGCAGGGAGTTCCCCGAGGTCTCGGCGAACACCACGAGCGCCTTCGGGCTCGGCGACTGGGAGTGGATCCTGGCGTTCGAGGCGGACCGGCTTGATTCGATCGTCGACTGCATCCGCCGGCTCCGCGACGCGGAGGCTCGTCTCTACACGAAGGTCGAGATCCCGTTCATCACGGGGATCCGTAAGAGCGTGGCCGACACGTTCGCAGACCTGGCCTGACCTTGGAACCTCGGGCGCATCTGGAAGCGCTTCGGCTGGAGAGCGAGCGTTTCGGACGCGCAGCTCGCGGACCGCTCGACGCGCGTGTCCCCTCGTGCCCCGACTGGTCGCTCGGCGACCTCGTCTGGCATCTAGGCGGCGTGCAATGGTTCTGGTCGGAGATCGTCCGAACGCGGGCGACCGAGCGGGAGGGGATCGCGCAACCGCTCGATCCGCCGGACGACGGGCTGCCCTCGTGGTTCGACGACGTCAGCGTCGGATTGGTGGGTGTCTTGGAGGCCGCCGACCCCAGCATGCGGGTCTGGAGCTGGGCCGGCGGCCGGCAGGACGTCACCTGGGTGATGCGTCGGCAGGCGCACGAAGCCGCCGTCCACCGGTGGGATGCACAACGCTCCGTCGGCGAGCCGGAACCGATCGCTTCCGCGTTGGCCGCCGACGGGATCGCCGAGTTCTTCGACTGGATGTTCGGCCCCGAGGATGTGGCAGGGGCCGAGGGTTCGGTAACCGTACAGCTCGCTCCGACCGATGAGGATGCGACGTGGGTCGTCGGCGTGCGAGACGGCCTGATCGATCTCGCCGCAGAACCCGCGGATGCCGGCGTCACGGCGCGCGGGCCTTCGTCCGACCTGCTCCTGCTGTTGTGGCGTCGGATCGGCCCGGACGACGTGCAGGTCGAGGGCGATCGATCGGCGCTCGAGCGCTTCCTCGCGCTCGTCGACCTGTCCTGATACCTGCGACGCACAGCGTTGCTGGTCTGACCCAGACTAGTGGTGCTTCTTCTGATACTCGGCCAGCACCTCTCCCGCATGGTCGGGGACGTACGTGTAGAGGTCGCGGGGCGGACGAACGTAGCCGTCGTCGCGTTGGCGGCGGGGGAGCTTTATCGCCGGGTCCGGCAGGTCCTGATACGGGATCTTCGACAGCAGGTGCGCGATGCAGTTCAGTCGAGCGCGACGTTTGTCGTCCGCGTCCACCACGTACCACGGTGCCTCGGGGATGTCCGTATGCACGAACATCTCGTCCTTCGCCCGTGAGTAGTCGACCCACTTCGTCCGCGAATAGAGATCGGTCTCCGAGAGCTTCCATCGGCGCATCGGATCGGTGACCCGTGTCTCGAAGCGCCGCTCCTGCTCCTCATCGCTCACCGAGAACCAGTACTTGATCAGGATGATGCCGTCGTCGACGAGCAACCGTTCGAAGATCGGACACTGCTGCAGGAACCGGTAGTACTCGGCGGCCGTGCAGAATCCCAGGACGCGCTCGATGCCGGCGCGGTTGTACCAACTTCGGTCGAACAGCACGACCTCGCCGGCGGCAGGCAGCTGCTCCACGTATCGCTGGAAGTACCACTGGGTCGTCTGACGCTCGGTCGGCTTCGGCAGCGCCACGTGTCGGGTGATCCTCGGGTTCATGTGCTCGGTCATCCGCTTGATGGCGCCGCCCTTGCCGGCGGCATCGCGCCCTTCGAAGATCGCGACGATCCGCACGCCCGTGGACGCGCCCCATTCCTCCATCTTCACCAGCTCGACCTGGAGCCGCTCCAGCTCTTTCTCGTAGAGCTTGCGCGGGAACTTCTCGGGCCGGTCCGGGGCGGTGTCGCTCACGCCCCGACGTTACAGGAGCCACCCCAGGTCGGTCACGACCTGGTGGTCGTGTCGATCGGCCGGGGCGTCCTCGTTCTTCCGCAGGATGAGCCGCGCCTCGATCCCGACCGCCGTCGCGCCGTCGCAGTACGTGGGCTGGTCGTCCACGAACACGGCGCTTTCCGGTGGGACGGCGCCGAGTTGCTCGAGCGCCGCGCGGTAGATCGCCAGATCCGGCTTCATCGCGCGGACCTCGAACGACAGCACGACCCGGTCGAATGCGGTCTCGAGCCCCAGCTGCTCCACGACGGGCCGGGTGGAGTGTGAGCAGTTGCTGACGAGCGCCGTACCCACTCCCCGCTCACGCAGCGATGCGAGAGCCGGGAAGACGTCGTCGTAGAGATGGACGCCGTTCTGCAGGTGCGCGCGCTCCAGCTCGACGAGCTCGTCGACCAGCGTCGCGTCGTACGCCACCCCCGCGGCGTCCAGGACCGCAGCCATGTCTCCCTCCACGCTGCCGAACGCCCCGACACCCCGCGCCGGACGGGTCTGCTCGAACGCCCTCTGGAGCTGGTCCGCTTCCATGTCGTCGCCGATCCGGGCAGCGATGGCGTCGCGAAGCCGGAACCACTCGCTCCATACGATGGTGTCGTAGAGGTCGATCAGGACGGCGGCGTAGGGCTCCGGCACGCCGCGTAGCGTACCGGTCAGTCGGCCCAGAGCCCGGCGAGGAACGCGTCGACGTCGGCCGTGCCGTCGATCGCGTCGGCGTCCGGGAGCGGGATCACGTCGGGCGCGACCTCGTCGAAATGCGCGCGGACCTGCTCGGGAAGGAACCGCGTCAGTTGCGCGTAGCTGTGAGGATCCTCCAGGCCGCGCGGCCTGCGGTAGTAGCGCTGCGGGAACGACACGATCAGCGTGTCGCGCGCGCGCGTCAAGGCGACATACAGCAGACGGCGCTCTTCCTCGATCTCGTCGTCGCCGCCGGTCGCCATGTCGGACGGGATCATGCCGTCGGCCGCATGGATCACATGGACGACGTCCCACTCCAACCCCTTGGCGGAATGGATCGTCGAGAGCACGAGCCAGTCCTCGTCCAGGAGCGGCGAGCCGGCGAGGTCGCCGGTGGACGACGGTGGGTCGAGCGTGAGCTCCGAGACGAACCGGCCGCGCGTGTCGTATCCGCTCGCCAGCAGCTCCAGCTGTTCCAGATCGCGCCCCCGCGCGCCGGCCGCGTCGTAGCGTCGCGCGAAGATCGGTTCCAGGAACGCACGGATACGGTCGAGCTGCGCGGCGGGAGGCATCACGGTCTCGTCGGCCAGGCAATCGCCGAGCGCCGCGCGCAGCTCCTTCACGCCGCTCACGGCCCCCTTCGGGACCGCCACCGGTTCCTCCAGGAACCGTCGCAACGGGGACGGCTGATCGTCGTCGATCCGCCGGACGCCCAGCTCGTCCATCAGCCGTCGCGCCGTCGCAGGTCCCACGCCCTCGGGCAGCTGCAGTACGCGGAACCAGCTGACCTCGTCGAACGGGTTCTCCAAGACGCGCAGGAGGGAGAGCGCGTCCTTCACGTGCGCCGCCTCGAGGAACTTCAATCCGCCGTACTTCACGAAAGGGATGTTGCGTCGTGCCAGCTCGACCTCGAGCAGGTCCGAGTGGTGCGCGGCGCGGAACAGCACCGCCTGCTGCTTGAGCGCCACGCCTTCCTCCCGATGCCGCAGCACGCTCCGGCACACGAAGTCGCATTGCTCGGCCTCGTCCAGGCACGTACGGAGGACCGGCCGTCGTGCTCCCTCCCGTGAGGACCACAGGGTCTTCTCGTGGCGCTGCGGCGAGAGCTCGATGGCCGCGTTCGATGCGGCGAGGATCGGCGGGATCGACCGGTAGTTCTGTTCGAGCCGGATCACGGCGGCACCCTCGAACCGCGCCGGGAACTCCAGGATGTTCTTCACGGTCGCGGCGCGGAACCCGTAGATCGACTGCGCGTCGTCGCCGACCACCGTGAGGTTGCGCGGCGTACCCGGTGGCCGCATCCCTTCCAGGATGTCGGCCTGCAGCGCGTTCGTGTCCTGGTACTCGTCGACGAGCACGTGATCGAACATGGACGCCAGCGCGCCGCGCGTCTGGGGCGCGGTCGCCAACGCTTTCCAGAACAGCAGGAGGTCGTCGTAGTCCAGGACGTTCTGGTCGCGCTTGCGGACCGTGTACGACTGGAACACCTGCCGGATGGCGTCGATCTCGTCGACACACCATGGGTAATGCCGCTTCAGGACGTCGGGGAGCTTCTCGCGGGCGTTCACGGTCCGCGAGTAGATCGAGGCGAGCGTGTCCTTGCGTGGGAACCGCCGCTCGCGCGTGGCGAACCCCAGCTCCTCACGCAGCAGGTTCATCACGTCGGCCCCGTCCGACTGATCGAGGACGGTGAAGTCGGGACGGAGGCCGAGCGGGCGGCCATGGAGGCGGAGCAGCCGGTTGGCGACCGCGTGGAACGTGCCGCCCCAGACGCGTTCGGTCTCGCGATGTCCCGTCAACCGTTGAGCCCGCGAGAGCATCTCGCGGGCAGCGCGCCGGCTGAACGTCAGCAGCAGGATCCGCTCGGGCCGACTGCCGCGCTCGACCAGGTGTCCGACGCGACGGGCGAGGGTGGTGGTCTTGCCCGTCCCGGCACCGGCCACGATCAGCAGCGGTCCATCGCCGAACAGCACGGCGGATCGCTGCTCCGGGTTGAGGTCGTCGAACATGTGTTCGAAGCCTACATCCCCAGCCACTTGGGGTCCACGAAGCGTGCGGCGCGGCGCCGGCTCGGTCCAACCGTTCTTTCGTCAGGCGATAGGCTCCTTCGCGTGTCCGACCACCCCTACCGAGTCCGGATCCGCGAGGACGGTCCCTATGAGGTGACCGGGTCGCCGCCGCTCGTGCGAACGGCGCAGGTGGAGACCGAGTTCGGCGAGCCGATCGGGTGGGAGGAACCGACGCCCATCGACGCTCCGAGCGAGTTCGACCTCTGCCGTTGCGGCCGCTCCGGCCGCAAGCCATTCTGCGACTCGTCGCACGAGACCTCGGGGTTCGACGGGGCCGAGGTGGCCGATCGGCGGCCGCGCGCCGCGCGCGCCCGGGTCCTGGCCGGCGAGGGTGTGGTCATGACAGACGACGTCTCGCTCTGCACGCACGCGGGCCATTGCGCCGATCGGTTCACCGATGTTTGGGAGATGATCCGTCAGACGTCCGATCCCGCCGTCCGAGCGCGTTTGCAGGGGATGATCGAGCTCTGTCCTTCCGGACGCCTCGCCCACGCTCCTACGCGAGAAGCCGATCCCGCCGAGCCGGAGTTCGAGCCGTCGATCGCCGTGATCCGCGACGGACCGCTCTGGATACGGGGCGGTATCCCGGTCGAGTCGGCCGACGGCACCACCTACGAGGTCCGGAACCGAGTCACCCTCTGCCGCTGCGGCCACTCGAACAACAAGCCGTTCTGCGACGGCACTCACAAGGAGGTCGGCTTCCGCGACGACCCGCGAGCTTGACGCAGGGACCGTCCGATTGCCCGATCGGGCGAAAGCTCATAGGGTGCCTAGCGAGACCCTTCCCGAACGGACCCCGTTGACATGGTCGCCACCGAAGATATCGCTGCGAACGGCGAAGCACGCCGGGGCGACGCGCCGGACGCGTGGGAACCGGCTGCGGCGCTCACGGCGATCGTCGAGGACCTTGCCGGCGAACTGTCGCTAAGCCCGCTGCTCGAGCGGATCCTCAAGCGTTCGACGGAGTTGCTGGACTGCGACGCGGGGTCGATCTGCCTGGTGGACGAACCCGCCGGCGTCTACCGCAAAGAGGCCGACATCGGCATCTCGTGCCAGTCCGGCAAGGTGTTCCCGCTCACCGAGGGAACGACCGGCGCGCTCGTCGCCGCTCGTGGACCGGTGATCTTCGAGAACTACGCCGACGTCCCCGGAGGACACGTTCGTCCCGAGGATCGGGGGGCGCTCAAGGGTGTGATCGGCGTCCCCATCTGGTGGCGCGGCGCCATCGTCGGCTCGTTGGTGGTGTTCACGCGTGACCCGAGCCGTGCGTTCGTCCATGAGGATGCCGAGCTGCTCGAGCTGTTCGCCAAGCACGCGGCGATCGCGATCACCAACGCGCGCCTCCACGAGGCGGCCGAGTCGAACGCACGCGCCGAGGCGGCGGCCGCGGAGCGAAACCGGATGGCTCGTGAGGTACACGACGCGTTCGCGCAGGGGCTGGTGTCGGTGCTGTGGCAGCTCCGCGCGGCCCAGGAGGCGATCGCGGGCGGCCGGCCCGGCGAGGCGACCGGCGCGCTCGCCGAGGCCCGGACGGCGGCGGAAGCCGTCTTCGAGGAAACGAGGCGGAGCGTGCTCGGTCTGGCCCCCTCGCCGCTGGAAGGACGTTCGCTCGAAGAGGCGCTCGAGCTCGAGCTCGCATGGGCCAACCGGACGGGTGTGATCGACGCCCGCCTGGTGACGGCAGGGGTTCCGGTCGTGCCGTCGTCCGACGTCGCCCATACGTTGTTCCGCATCGCGCAGGAAGCGCTCACCAACGCGATCCGGCACGCCCAAGCCGCGTCCGTCCGGGTCGGGTTGGTGTATTCGCCCACCGGCGTGACGTTGCTCGTACAGGACGACGGCGCGGGGTTCGACCGGAGCCAGATCGAGCGGGACGGTGAGGGGCATGGCTTCGGGCTCGGCGGGATGGCCGAGCGAGCCCGGTTGCTGGGCGGGACCCTGGACTTGGACTCGACGCCGGGATGGGGCACGCGGGTACGCGCCTGGATCCCATCGAACTCCGAGGCAACGGGGGCGCCCGATGGTGCGACATCGATCCGCGTCCTGGTCGTCGACGACCACGCGGTGACGAGGGCCGGCATCGTTCGGCTCCTGTCAGATTCCGATCCTTCCTTGCACGTCGTGGGTGAGGCCTCGTCAGGAGGACAGGCGATCAGTGCATGGCGAACGCTGCGTCCCGACGTCGTGCTGATGGACCTCCAGATGCTCGGCGGCGATGGGATCGACGCGATCGTCCGGATCAGGGCGGAGGATGCCGATGCGAGCGTCGTGGCCCTGTCGGCGTTCGCGAGCGACGATCTGGTGGCAGGCGCCTTCCGGGCCGGGGCCCGCGGATACATCGGCAAGGAGGCTTCCGGGATCGACCTCGCCAGGGCGGTGCGCGCCGCGGCGCGGGGGGATGTCGTCGTGTCCGGGACGGCGGTCGAACGGCTCTATTCCCATCTCAACGGGCTGAGCGAGGGCATCGCGTTCACCGAGCGCGAGCGTGAGGTGCTCGTCTTCCTGGAACGAGGCTCGACCGACCGCGAGATCGCCGCGGCGCTCACGATCTCGGCCAAGACGGTCGAGAAGCACGTCGGTTCGATCCTCCGCAAGCTCGGCGCCCAGAACCGGACGCAGGCGGTGTCGCTCGCACGCGAGCGCGTCGCGGGGTAGGGACATCCCCGATCCCCGGACGGGGGATCTCCCCGATGCATCACCGATTGGGAGGCTCCTACCCTGAGGTCCTGCTCGCAGTCGACCTCGGAAGGGGTGTCATGCCTGTCGTCCCGCTGAAGGATCTGCTGGATCGTGCGTTCAAGGAACGCTACGGCGTGGCCGCATTCAATATCGTCAACGACCTCACGCTCGAAGCAGTCCTCGCCGCCGCGGTGGAGCTCCGCGCGCCGGTCATCGTCCAGACCTCGGTCAAGACAGTGAAGTCGGTCGGCCGTGACGTGCTTTACGGGATGTGGCGGACGATGACGGCCGGTATCGAGGTTCCCGTCACGCTGCACCTCGATCACTGCCCCGAGCGCGAGGTGATCACCTCGTGCTTGGAGGCCGGTTGGAACTCGGTGCTCTTCGACGCCTCCTCGTTGCCGGTCGAGGAGAACCAACGACAGACGAAGGAGGTCGTGGCGGAGGCTCGGCGGTACGGCGCCCATGTCGAGGGCGAGATCGAGGGCATCAAGGGCGTCGAGGACGGCGTCGGCTCCGACCAGGACTCGGGGCGCCAATCGCTCGAGGTCGCGTTGGGCTTCATCCGGTCGACCGGCATCGACTGCTTCGCTCCGGCGATCGGCAACGCGCACGGCATGTATGCCAGCGTGCCGACGCTCGATGCCCAACGGGTGACGGACATCGTCGAGGCCGAGCCGATCCCGATCGCCTTGCACGGGGGCAGCGGTATGACCGACGAACAGTTCTCCGACCTGATCGCGCGCGGGTGCGCCAAGGTGAACATCTCGACCGCGCTCAAGCGGCGATACATGAAGTCCAACCTGGAGTTCCTTCGCGAGACAGAGGCGGCCGACAAGTGGGACCCGCCGTCGTTGTTCAAGCACGTTCGGGCCGACATCGTCGAGATGGCCCGGGACCACATCAAGCGGTTCGGGAGTGAGGGCAAGGCCTGGTGACCGCCCTCATCTTCGACTGCGACGGGGTGTTGGCGGATACCGAGCGTGACGGCCATCTCCCCGCGTTCAACCAGATGTTCGAGGAGTTCGGGCTCCCCGTGCAGTGGTCCGAGGAGGAGTACGGCGTCAAGCTCAAGATCGCCGGCGGCAAGGAACGGATGGCGAGTCTCCTGACGGAGGAGTTCGTCCGCGCAGCCGGCCTGCCGACCGATCCCGAGGCACAGCGTCAGATGCTGGCCGAGTGGCACCGGCGAAAGACCGAGATCTACACCGAGATGGTTGCCGCGGGTCGCCTGCCGGGACGCCCGGGCGTGTCACGGGTCGCGGCGGCGGCCCTCGACGCCGGGTGGGCCCTGGCCGTCGCGTCGACGTCGTCGGAGGCCTCGGTCCGGGCCGTGCTGGACCACGTGGTCGGTGCCGACCAGGCGGCTCGCTTCGCGCTGGTCCTGGCCGGGGACGTCGTCGAGAAGAAGAAGCCCGCACCCGACATCTATCAGCTCGCCCTCGCGCGGCTCGATGTCGGGTCGGACGAAGGGCTCGTCATCGAAGATTCCCGCAACGGGCTGCTCGCGGCGGCCGGCGCGGACCTGTCGTGCGTCGTCACCGTCAGCAGTTACACCCATAACGAAGACTTCTCGGAGGCCGTCTTGGTCGTCTCGTCCCTTGGAGACCCCGGTGGCGAACGGATCACGGTCTTCGCCAACCGAGGCGTCCCCGATCCTGGGGACGCCATCGGCCTAGAGGAACTGCAGTCGTGCTTGACGGTTCGAAGCGTGCACGGGACCCAAGCGATCAGCCTAAGCGATCAGCCTAAGCGATCAGCCTAAGCGATCAGCCTAAGCGATCAGGAGGTGTGGATGGGAGAAGCGACACCGAACAAGGTCGAGCTGGTCGTCCGAACCATGGCGCAGACCGCGGTCGACAACGAGAAGTACTTCGGGGATCTCGACGCGGTCGTGGGTGACGGCGACTTCGGCTACTCGATGGCTCGCGGGTTCGAGATCGTGCTGTCCGACTGGGATTCGTTCGACCGCACGGACCTCGGGACGTTCCTGAAGAAGATCGCGGTCGTGATCACCAGCCGGGTCGGTGGCACGTCCGGTCCGCTCTGGGGGACGGCCTTCATCCGAGCGGGAGCGGTGGCCGGGGACAAGACCGAGCTCACGGCGGACGAAGCGATCGCGATGCTCCGTGCGGCCATCGAGGGCATCAAGAGCCGCGGGAACTCGGATCTGGGTGACAAGACCCTGCTGGACGCCTTGATCCCCGCCGTCAACGAGCTGGAGGAGGCGCTCGAAGAGGGAGACGACGCTGGTGCCGCGATCCGGAGGGCGGCCACCGTCGCCCGCGAACGGGCCGAGGCGACCAAGGAGATGATCGCCATGCGCGGTCGCGCGGCATACACCGGCGAGCGCAGCATCGGAACCCTCGACGCGGGGGCGATCGCCGTCGCGGTCATGTTCGAGCAGGTCGCCGACGCGTGGGCGGCCGACGAGTGAGAAGGAGGGAAGCATGAAGAAGTTCGTGAACGATCCGAAGGAGTTCGTGCCCGAGATGCTCAAGGGCATCGCGCTCGCGAATCCGGACACGTTGAAGTACGTGCCTGAGTACAACCTGATCATGCGGGCCGATGCGCCGAGCGATAACAAGGTCTCGGTCGTGCAAGGCTCCGGTTCGGGGCACGAGCCGGCCCACGTGATGATCGTCGGCAAGGGGATGCTCGATGCTGCGTGTCCCGGCGATGTGTTCGCGGCGCCGCCGATGGACTACGTCCTCGAAACCACCAAGCTCCTCAACTCGAAGAAGGGTGTGCTCCATCTGATCAACAACTACACCGGCGACCGCATGGCGTTCGACATGGGCAAGGAGATGGCGGAGGCTGAAGGCATCACGATCGGGACCGTCATCGTCGACGACGACGTCGCCGTGAAGGACTCGACGTGGACCGTCGGACGTCGTGGCGTGGCGGGCAACTTCTTCGTGATCAAGGCGATCGGCGCGGCCTCAGAGAAGGGGGCCGAGCTCAAGGACCTGGTCGCGTTGGGCGAGCGGGTCAACTCGGTCACGCGGACCATGGGCATGGCGCTCACGTCGTGCACCCCGCCGGCGAAGGGTTCCCCGCTGTTCGAGCTCGGCGACGACGAGATGGAGATGGGCGTGGGCATCCACGGCGAGCCGGGACGCCGCCGCGAGAAGCTCGCGGACGCGAACGCGATCGTCGACGAGCTGGTCGAGGCGACCGCCTCGGACCTGCCCTTCAGCAAGGGCGACAACGTCGCGTTGATGATCAACGGGCTCGGGGGCACGCCGATCAGCGAGCTGTACCTGCTGTACGGACGGGCCCACGATCAGCTCTCGTCGCGCGGGATCAACGTCGGCCGCAGCTACGTCGGCGAGTACTGCACGTCGCTCGACATGGCGGGCTGCTCGGTGACGCTCGTGAAGCTCGACGACGAGCTGATCTCGCTGCTCGAGGCCCCGGCGGAGGTCGCCGTCCGTACGTTCTAACGAACCGCTCGCAGCGCGAAGGGCCGCGTCCTCAGGAGTCGATACCCGATGACGCGGCCCTCGTGCGTTATGCGTCAGCTACGTACGGGGAGCAGTCCCTGCTCCTCGAGGACCTTGACCGGGACCACGTGACAGTACGGCGTGTGGCCGTTCTTCTCGTAGTACGCCTGGTGATAGTCCTCGGCCGGGTAGAACTCCGGCGCCGGCTTGATCTCGGTCGCGATCGGATGATCGAACCGCTCCTGCGCCCGCTCCTTCGAGGCGGTCGCGGCCGTCAGCTGCTCGTCGGTCGACGTGTAGATCGCACTCCGGTACTGGTCGCCGACGTCCGGGCCCTGACGGTTCACCTGCGTCGGGTCGTGCATCGCCCAGAACACCTCGAGCAGCTGATCGAACGACACCTGCTCGTCGTCGAACTGGACCTGCAGCACCTCGGCATGGCCCGTCGTATGGGAGCAGACCTCCCGATAGGTGGGGTTCGGCGTGATGCCGCCGGCGTAGCCGACCTGGACCCCGGTCACACCCGGCACCCGCCGGAACACGTACTCGACACCCCAGAAACAGCCGGCCCCGAACGTCACGGTCTGTGTGGTCATGATCCGTGCTCCTTTCGCTCTTCACTATGGTGTCAGGGAAGGGCGGGAACGTTGCACGGTTCGCGCCTGCCGGCTTCCGTCCGAGCCGGGAGCACTGCTAGGCTTCGCGTATCCCGGTTTGAATGGAGATTCAATCTTGTCTGCGAACAGCTACGACGCGATCGTCATCGGCGGAGGCCACAACGGCTTGGTCGCCGCGGCCTACCTGGCCAAATACGGCGCCCGGACCGTCGTCCTGGAGGCCCGCCACAAGACGGGTGGCGCCGCCGACACCATGGCCCCGTGGCCGGAGGCGCCCGACATCAAGGTCACCACGCTCAGCTACGTGATGAGCCTGATGCCGCCGTCGATCCAGCGCGACCTGGGGCTCGAGCGGTTCGGATACAAGGTCTTCCCGCAGGGACACGGCTACCTGCCGCTGCCCGACGGCTCGATCCTGCAGACCGGTGACGAGGCCAGAGACCACGAGTCGATCGCGAAGTTCTCCAAGCACGACGCCGATCGATGGCCGAAGTTCGAAGCGTGGATAGGCCGGATCGCGAACATCATGGGGCCGCTCTTGATGGAGACGCCGCCGCGCCTCGGCTCGAAGAAGGCCGGCGACATCAAGGACGTCGCACAGCTCGGTTGGCAGCTCCGCAAGGAGGTCGACCAGCAGACCGTGGCCGACATCACGCGGCTGTTCACGATGAGCGCTACGGACCTGCTCCGCCGGTGGTTCGAGAACGAGGTGTTCATCGGGCTGCAGTCGGTGAACGGGATCATCGGCACGTGGTCCGGGCCGGATGCACCGGGGACGGCTTACGTGATGATGCACCACTCCGTCGGCGACATCGGTGACGGCGAGATCGCGAGCTGGGGGTATCCCGAGGGCGGGATGGGCGCCGTCGGCGACGCGTGCGCGTCCGCGGCGCGATCGTTCGGCGCCGAGATCCGCACGAACGCGCGCGTGGAACGGGTGCTGATCCGTGATGGGCGGACCGTCGGCGTGGCGCTCGACGGCGGCGAGGAGCTGTCGGCGCCGCTCGTCGTCACGGCGATCCACCCGAAGATCACGTTCCTGGAGCAGATCGAGCGATCGCAACTCCCCACGACGTTCGTCGAAGACATCGAGAGCTGGCGGACACGCTCCGGCACGGTGAAGATCAACCTTGCTCTGGCCGAGCTCCCGGAGTTCACGGCCGACCCCGGCTTCGACCCAGACATCCACGGCGGAGCGATCCAGGTGCTGGACGACCTCGATTACCTGGAGAAGGCGTTCCAGGAGGCGCGGTTCGGCCAGGCGGCGACGCTGCCGTTCAGTGACACGGCGATCCCCACGGTCTTCGACAAGACGCTCGCGCCGGAAGGCGTGCACGTCATGTCGATGTTCACGCAGTGGGTGCCGGCCGAGTGGGCCGACGAGGACGGCCACGAGGCCGACCTGGAGGCGTACGCGGACCGGTTGATCGACCGGATGAACACGGTCGCGCCGAACTTCAAAGGCTCGATCATGCATCGCCAGATCATCGGGCCACGGCAGATGCAGCAGGACTGGGGCCTGATCGGCGGCAACATCTTCCACGGCGAGCTGACCGTGGACCAGCTGTTCCACATGCGGCCGGCGCCCGGGTACGCGGACTACCGCACGCCCATCTCCGGGCTGTACCAGGCGTCGAGCGCCACCCACGCGGGCGGCGGCGTGACGGGGATGCCCGGTCACCACTGCGTGCGCGAGATCCTGAAGGACAAGGGCGTCCGCAGACGCAAGCGGTAACGACCAACGACCGTCCTCAGCCGTTCGCCGACGCTGCGCATCGTGGAACGGCCGGCCGCGTGGGCATCCACGGTCGTCCGGTGTAGTCCACCCGGGGACGGCGCCTCCCTCGATGGAGTGTCCCTCTCGACGCGGGCCGGAATCGGCCGCCTCCCCGATGCACCGCACCCGCCCGTCCACGCACAATCAGATCGACTCCGAACGAGGGGGATGTGCATGCGTCAGTGGGAGTTGATCGGCATCACCGACCAGGTACCGGTCATGAGCCAACCGGTGTCGCGCTCGGCGACGCGTGAGCTCACCGAACCGTCGGCAGACGAGCCGGTCTTCTTCTGGACCACGGACGGGGCGCTGCGGCTGCAGAGCGTGAGCGATGCCGCTGCCGAGGTGATCGGACGGCCCGCCGACACGTGCAAGGGTAGGGATCTGCTGGAGGTCTTCGGGCTCGTTGGGCCGAACGCGTCACTCCTGGATGCCCATGTCGCGGCGCTCGGCGGCGACGCCGCGACGTTCGCCTTGCGAGGGGATCGCGTGAGCGTCCGCTGTCGTGTCGGCCCCGTCACCGACGGGATCGGGAAGCCCTCGGGAACGTATTGCGTCGCGTTGCACATCGAAGGCGTCGACGTTCGCGAGGACATCGAGCGTCCCGCCGTCGCCTGACGGTCCGTCAGCCCGAGAACGACGCCACGGCCTCGAGCGTCCGCTCGGTCGTGGCGTCGTCGTGCGCCGCCGAGAGGCTCCAGAGCTCGTAGCCGGAAGGCGGCAGGTACACGCCGCGCGCCAGCATGTGGTGGAAGAATCGGGCGTACCGCGCGTGATCGGTCGCCTTCGCGTCGTCGAAGTCGCGCACCGGTCGGTCCGTGAAGAAGACGCTGAACATCGACTTCGTCCGGTTGACGGTCGTGGCGATGCCCGCGTCGCGCAGCCGTTCGGCGATGCCCTGCGTCAGGAGGACCGAGAGACGCTCGAGCGTCGGGTAAGGGTCTTCTCGGGCGGCCAGGTCCAACGCCGCGATGCCTGCGGCGACCGCCACGGGGTTCCCGCTCAGCGTGCCGGCCTGATAGATCGGACCCGTCGGCGCCAGCCGCTCCATGACATCCCTGCGCCCTCCGAACGCCGCGCACGGGAACCCGCCCCCCATGATCTTGCCCAACGTGGTCAGGTCGGGCGTCACCTCGTACACCGACGCCGCGCCGCGGTAGGCGAGGCGGAAGCCCGAGATGACCTCGTCGAAGAAGAGCAGCGCGCCGTGTTCGTCGCAGAGCGAGCGGAGCCCTTCGAGGAACCCCGCTTCGGGCGGAACGACTCCCATGTTCGCGGCGACCGGTTCCACCACGACGACGGCGACGTCGCCGCCTCGTTCCGCGAAGATGGCTCGCACGGCGTCCAGGTCGTTGAACGGCGCGGTGATCGTGTCCTTCGCCGCCCCGTCGGTCACGCCGGGGGAGCCGGGGAGGCCGAGCGTCGCGACGCCGGAGCCGACTCCCTTCGCCAGCAGCGCGTCCGAGTGACCGTGATAACAGCCCTCGAACTTGACCAGCAGGTCGCGACCGGTGACGCCCCGCGCCAGCCGGACCGCGCTCATCGTCGCCTCGGTGCCCGACGAGACCAGACGCACCATGTCGACGCCTTCGGCCGCATCGATGATCCGTTCAGCCAGCTCGACCTCGCCCAGCGTCGGCGCGCCGAACGACGTGCCGCGTGCCGCCGCGGCCGACGCCGCCTGCACGATCTCGGGCCGGGCATGCCCGAACAGCAGGGCTCCCCATGACTGGATGTAGTCCACGTACCGGTTGCCGTCCACGTCGATCAGATAGGCGCCCTCGCCTCGTTCGATGAACAACGGGGTTCCGCCGACCGCCCCGAACGCGCGCACGGGGGAGTCGACGCCTCCCGGGATGACGTTCGAGGCGCGCGCGAAGAGCTCCTGCGACCTGCTCACGCGCACGATGGTACGTGCGGGCGGCACGCTTTCGGGTGTACGCCCCGATGCACGAGGCGCCGGGTCACAGCCAGTGCGCCGGGCGACCGAGCGTAGGCGGCACCTTCGTGTTGAGATCGCCCTTCGCCGAATCGAGCTGCGACCGCGTGAGGAAGATGGTGTCGGTGACATCGGCACTCCTGAGGTCGGCGCCCCGCAGATCCGCCCCGATGAGGTCGGCGCCTCGCAGGTCGGCGCCCCGCAGATCCGCCCCGATGAGGAAGGCGCCTCGCAGGTCGGCGCCCCGCAGGTCGGCGCCCCGGAGGTCGGCCCCGATGAGGTCGGCGCCACGGTGATCGATCGGGTCACCGTTGATGGCGGCTCGCACGTGCTCGCTGGTGCGTCGCAGGAGGTCGTCCACCTCTCGATGGTGCGCCGCGATGTCCAGATCCGCGAACGTGTCGGGGCTCCCTTGCGTGAGCCGTTCGATCGCATCGAGGGCGAGGCCGAGCTCGTCGCGGAACGGTTCGGCTCGCGGCAGCGACATGGCCTCGTCCAGGTACCAAAGCGTTGCGTGGAGCTGCCGCATGATCGCGAACACGTCGAACATCCGCGCCGCGATCTGTGGGGTCCGCTGCCAGTCCCGCCCCGCGAACGTGGTCTGGGTGACCTTCTGCCCCGCCCCGAAGCAGTCGTACGCGGCGCATCCCGGGAAGCCCTCCTGCCTGAGGCGGGCGTGGATGGCGCAACGGAAGTCCGGTTCCAGGTTGGGACACGGCTGCCCGGCCTCCTTGTCGATGGCGAAATCGGCCGAGACCGAGAACGTGGGCGCGACGCAGCACAGCCCGGCGCAGCGGGTGCAGTCGGCCCGCAGGTCGATGCGACGCACGTCGTCGGACATTGCCGGTTCCTCCCGCGTCAGTCCAGGCAGAACTCGTTGCCTTCGGGATCCTGCATCGTGACCCAGAACTGGCCGCGCTCCTCGAACTCGTAGAGCTTCGTCCCACCCGCGGCGACGAGCCGTTCGGCTTCCGCGGTCAGACGGACGCGGCGGGCCCCGGGATCGAGTCCCGCGGCCGCTCGGACGTCGAGGTGCACGCGGTTCTTCGCCGTCTTCCCTTCGGGAACGCGTTGGAAGAAGATCCGCGGTCCGGCCCCATCCGGATCGACGATCGCGCTCCGGTCGTTCCAGTGTTCCTCGGGGATCTTCATCTCACGCGCCCAGTCTTCCCAGGATGCCCACCCCTCCGGCGGCAGCTCCAGGATGTAGCCCAACACTTGGGTCCAGAACGCAGCGAGCGCCGCCGGATCCGCCGCATCGAACGTCACCTGCATCGCAAGAGCCATCTGTCCTCCGTTCTTCGTCGGGTCGAGGTCGTCGCGAGTCGCCCGACGGGTGCCGTCGCCTCAGCCTTGCGAGAGCCAGTCCGCGGCGTCCTTCGCGTAGTACGTGAGGATCAGATCGGCGCCGGCGCGACGGATCGACGTCAACACCTCGAGCACGGTGCGGCGCTCGTCCAACCATCCGTTCTGCACGGCGGCCTTGATCATGGCGTACTCGCCGGAGACGTGATACGCGGCCATCGGGAACGCGGTTGCTTCCTTCGCGCGGCGGATCACGTCCAGGTAGGGAACCGCGGGCTTCACCATCACGATGTCGGCGCCCTCGTCGATGTCGGTGCGGATCTCGCGGATGGCCTCGTCGCCGTTGGCCGGATCCATCTGGTAGCCCGTGCGGTCGCCGAACCGGGGAGCGCACTCCGCGGCGTCGCGGAACGGCCCATACAGCGCGCTCGCGAACTTCGCGGCGTAGGCCACGATGCCGACGCGGTCGTGGCCGGTCGCGTCCAGCGCGTCGCGGATCGCGGCGACCTGCCCGTCCATCATCCCGCTCGGCCCGACCATGTCGGCGCCCGCCTCGGCCTGCGCCACCGCGATCCGCCGATAGCGCTCGAGTGTGGCGTCGTTGTCCACGTTGCCGTCGTCGGCGAGCACGCCGCAGTGTCCGTGGTCGGTGTATTCGTCCAGACAGAGGTCGGCGATCACGACGTGATCGTCCCCGAGTTCCCGGCGCAGCGTCTCGAGCGCGCGTTGGGCGATGCCGTGCGGGTTCCAGGCCTCCGAGCCCTCGGCGTCCTTGCGTTCCGGGATGCCGAACAGCATGAATGCGCTCACGCCGCGCGACGCGATCTCGGCCGCCTCCTTGCGGAGCGATTCGAGCGTGTGTTGGAACTGTCCCGGCATCGACGCGATGGGGGCAGCGTCCGCGATGCCCTCCTTCACGAACAGCGGCGCGATCAGCTGTCGAGGAGCCAGCTCGGTCTCCCGGATCATCGCCCGGAGCGCCGGCGTGCGTCGCATCCGGCGCGGTCGCTGCTGGGGGAAGCTCATGCGCGCGATTCTACCCACGCAGCCAGGCCGGTCCGGACACCTCGCTCCCGGTCGGTCCCCGGACATGCAGCCGCCCGGACCTA
Source organism: uncultured Actinomycetes bacterium (assembly GCA_963775755.1). Taxonomy (GTDB): domain Bacteria; phylum Actinomycetota; class UBA4738; order UBA4738; family HRBIN12; genus JBBQVZ01. The sequence continues at coordinate 103,242 of CAVZKB010000006.1, forward strand.
TGGCCAACCCACGGCGCGGCGGCGCCGAATGCCTAGCGAGACCGGTGAGATCGTGGGCATGCCGCGGGATCAGTCATCAGGATATGTGAGGCAACCTGTGTCCAACGAGGAGAGCGGTCAATTCCGTGGGAGCGGCCGGAAACCATGAATGACAGGGGTCGGGTCGAGGATCAGCGCACCCAGGAGGACCGACGGTCCGACGAGGCGCGGCACGACGACCAGGGGCTTCAGACCGAGGAGGCCGAGGAACGTCTGCGGCGGTACGGACCCAACGCGATCCAGGAGGCTCGACAGAGCCTGCTCCTCGAGATCGGCTCCCACTTCTGGGGCCCGATCCCGTGGATGATCGAGGTCGCACTCGTCCTCACCTCGGTCACGGGCCGGTGGACGGACTTCGCCATCATCCTCGCGCTCCTGGTCCTGAACGGCGTGGTCGGGTTCTGGGAGGAGCACCAAGCCAAGGGTGCCATCGAGGCGCTGAAGGAGCGCATGGCCAAGGTGGCCAAGGTCAAGCGCGACGGCGCTTGGACGACGCTGAGTGCCGTGCAGCTCGTTCCGGGAGACCTCGTCTCCGTGGAGCGCGGCAACATCGTCCCAGCGGATGCCTCGATCGTGGACGGAACCGCGCAGACCGACGAATCGGCACTCACCGGGGAGTCCCTGCCGGTCGAGAAACATGGGGGGGACGAGATCTACTCCGGCTCGATCGTCACCCGCGGGGGACCGATCGGCCGCGTGCTCGCCACGGGCTCGCGAACGGTGTTCGGCCGGACCGCCGAGCTGGCGGGGAGGGAGTCTCCGCCCAGCCACCTCCAGCGGGCGATCCTTTCGATCGGCAAGTATCTGATCGCGGTCGCGCTCTTCCTCGTGTCCATCATCGTGGTGGTCTCGCTTCTCCGCGGGACCAGCGTTACGACGACGCTCGAGTTCGCGCTCGTGGTGACGATCGCATCCGTCCCGGTGGCCCTCCCCGCCGTGCTGTCGGTGACCATGGCGGTCGGTGCCCGACACCTGGCCAGACGCCAGGCCCTTGTGAGCCACCTGCCGGCCGTCGAGGAGATGGCGGGCGTCGACATCCTCTGCGCCGACAAGACCGGAACCATCACGAAGAACGAGCTCGCCGTCGCAGACGTGGTGGTCCTTGGAGACGAAGAGAAGGACGACGTCCGGTTCCAAGCCGCGCTGACGACAGAGCCGGGGAGCGGCGACCCGATCGATCGGGCCATCCTCGAGGGGGTCGACGAGGATGAGTTGCACCGCTTCCGGATCCTGCACCTCGAGTCTTTCGACCCGACGCGCAAGCGGGCGGAGGCGCGCGTCCAGGGGCCGGACGGCGCCGAGTTCGACGTCGCGAAGGGCGCCGTGCAAGCCGTCCTCGACCTTGCGGAGCCAGAAGCCGGAACCTCAGCCCGCGTCTCGCAGGTTACCGACGCGTTCGCGAAGAAGGGCTATCGAGCGCTCGCCGTGGCGAGAGCCGACGGTGGCCGTTGGCGCGTCACCGGGATCGTCGGTCTGCAAGACCCACCCAGGGAAGACTCGCGGGAGACGCTCGGCGAAGCCGAGCGCCTCGGCCTCGAGATCAAGATGGTGACGGGGGACCGGGTGGAGATCGCCGGCGAGATCGCCGGGATGGTCGGTATGGGCACGCATATCCTCGGTGCCGACAGTCTCCGGGAGGGCAACGCCGACGAGGTCGCCCGACGGGTCGAGGAGGCGGACGGATTCGCCCAGGTCGTCCCGGAGGACAAGTACCACATCGTCGAATTGCTCCAAGGGCTCGGCCACATCGTGGGGATGACCGGGGACGGGGTCAACGACGTGCCCGCGCTCGAGCGAGCAGACGCGGGCATCGCCGTCTCCGGTGCCACAGACGCGGCGCGAGCCGCGGCCGACATCGTGCTGCTCGCGCCGGGCCTTTCGACGATCGTCGAAGCGATCCACCGGGCGCGCGAGGTCTTCCAGCGGATGAAGAACTACGCGATCTACCGGATCACCGAGACGATCCGGGTCGTGCTCTTCGTCACCGTGGCGATCCTCGTCGTCGGATTCTTTCCGATCACGCCGATCCAGGTCGTGCTCCTGGCGATCCTGAACGACGGGGCCATCCTGTCCATCGCATACGACCGGGTTCGGGCCTCGTCTCGTCCGGTGCGCTGGGACCTGCGCGAGATCCTGGCCATCGCTACCGTGCTCGGGCTGGTCGGGTTGGTCTCCTCCCTCGGATTCTTGTGGATCGCGCATCGATCCCTCAGCCTGAGTGACGCGAAGGTGCAGACGCTTCTGTATCTGAAGCTCTCGGTGGCGGGACATCTCACAGTGTTCGTGGCACGCACGCACGGTCGGCTCTGGAGCTTCCGGCCGTCGTGGATCCTCGTCGGGGCGGTGATCGGGACCCAGATCATCGCGACCACCATCGCGGTCTTCGGCGTCCTCATGGAGCCGATCGGTTGGGGGCTCGCCGGACTTGCGTGGGCTTACGCCCTCGTCTGGATGGTGGTGCTCGACCAGGTCAAGGTGACGACTTACCGCATCCTGGAAAGGCGGGGTTGGGCCACCACGGAGCTGGCCGAGGTGTGAGCCGGCGGAGCTACATCGTGCGTGGACCGGTCTCCCGTGACGATGGCCGGCAGTACTTTCTCCTCGAGGCAGGCATCTGTGAACGATGGTTGCCGTCGGCACGCACTCGATCCACGGGTCAACGCGGCGGGCTATCCGGGCTGGCTGTCTCGGCACGACGAGAGGAGCGCAGATGATCAAGAAGGTCCTGCTGGCGATCGATACGTCGGAATACTCCAAGAGGGGTGTTCCCCTCGCGGCCGAGATCGCGGAGAAGTTCGGAGCCGAGGTCACGGTTCTGCATGTCCGCGAGTGGATCTTCGGGTCCGGTGGCCCATTCGACGAGGGAGCGAAGGAAGCCGAACAACTCGTCGAGGCTGCCGTGGGTGAACTCAAGGGCGCCGGGCTCACCGCCAAGGGCGAAGTGCTCGGAGACTACTTCGGCCATACCGCTCGCCGGATCGTTGCTGTCGCCGATGTTTCCGGTGCGGACCTGATCGTTCTGGGGTCGCGCGGCGTTTCCAATCTCACCGGGATCCTGCTCGGCGACGTGGTGCACAAGGTCCTGCAACTCGCCACCGTCCCCGTCCTCGTCGTGCGGTGAGGAAGACCCACTCCCACTCCGCGAGGTGCCTTGCGGTTCGGCGCGATCGGTCGGATAGTGGAGTTCGAGGTGGCGTTCGATGCGTCGGCGCCCTCGAGGCCCGCCTTTGGGGCCGCGCAGGAGCGCCGCCTACGAAGGGAGGTCAGCGATGACCAAGAAGAAGCGCCCCGCGAAGGGCGACTTCGCCAGGGGTGAGCGCAAGACGCCGACCCCGGATGAGGCTCCGGACTTCGCCAGGGGTGAGCGCAAGACGCCGACCCCGGATGAGGCTCCGGACTTCGCCAGGGGTGAGCGCAAGACGCCGACCCCGGATGAGGCTCCGGACTTCGCCAGGGGTGAGCGCAAGACCGACGGATGACATCGGGGCTGCCTCGGCCTAACGGGAGGCGCGGAGGGCCCGTTCGAGCGCAGCGACCAGTCCCTCGATCGTGTGTGGGCGAGCGACGGCCGAGACGCGGAGACCGTGCTCCCGGGCCTCCTTCGCGGTGACCGGGCCGATGCTGACGACCTTCGGGTCGCCGCGGACGACGCCCATCGCTCCGACGAAGCCGCGGACCGTGGACGCGCTGGTGAACGTGATGGCGTCGACCCGCCCGTCGCGGAGGGCCGCGCGTGCCTCCGTGGGCAAGGAGCGCGCAAGGCGCGTCCGGTAGGCGTCGACACGGACCGGCGCCCAGCCTTTCGCAGCGAGCGCGTCCTCCAATCCGGCCGGGGCGATGTCGGCTCGCGCGCAGAGCACGCGGCCTTGGCCTCGAGGGAACGCGCGAGCCAACCCGGTGGTCGTGAACGTCTCGGGTATGAGGTCGGGTGTCCGTCGCGTCCACGCGCGGAACGCCTTGCCTGTCCCGTCGCCGATCGCCGCCACCTTCGCGCGAACCTCCGACGGTAGCGCCAGCCTCGATGCCAGCATCTCCACGGTCGCGCGGCTGGTGAGCACGATCCACTCGAAGCGGCCGTGGGAGAGGTCATGCAATGCGCGGGTCAGTGCGGCGGATCGCACCGGCGAGATCTCGATGACGGGCGCGACGATCACCTCGGCACCCAGACGTCGCAAACGGCGGACGAGGTCCAGGGATTGATCGGCTGGACGCGTCACCAGGACCGTCCTGCCGGCGAGCGGCTTCATCCCGCGTCGTCCAGCGCCTCGAGGATCTCTTCTGCGCCCGCGGCGATGAGTTCTTTCGTCGCCAGCGCCGCGACTTCCTCGGGGGTATCGGACGCGACTTCGACCCGTGCCAGCCGAGAACCGTCCGGAGAGATGACGACGGCGAGCATCTCGATACGGGATCCGTCGACGGTCGCGAGCGCCCCGAACGGCAGCGCGCAGCTACCGCCGATGCGCCACATCAACGACCGCTCGGCCTCGAGCGCCGCTCGGCTCTCGGCGTCGTCGAGCGGCGCGAGCGCGGTGCGCGTGGCCAGATCGTCCTCTCGGGCTTGCAGCGCCAGCGCGCCCTGTCCCGGCGCGGGAACCATCACGTCCAGCCCGAGCGGCGCGGAGTGGGAAGGGGTGAGGCCCAGGCGCGTCAGTCCCGCGAGCGCGAGCACGGCGGCGTCGACGACTCCTTCGGTCACCTTGCGGAGCCGCGTGTCGACGTTCCCGCGCAGATCCTCCACGGTCACGCCGGGGAACGCTCGGAGCAACTGCGCCCGACGGCGGATGCTCGAGGTCCCGATCACGGCTCCCGTTCGCAGGCCGGCATCGCGCAGCACCAGGACGTCAGCAGGGTCCGCCCGGGGAGGGACGGCGGCGATGACCAACCCGTCGTCGTCCTCGGCCGGAAGATCCTTGGCGGAGTGGACCGCCACGTCGATCGCCTCGTGTTCGAGCGCGTCGAGGATCGTGTCGACGAACAGCCCTTTCAGGCCGGCCGGCGCGTCGACGGAGGGCGCCCCTTCGTCGCCCGACGTGGACATCGGGACGATCTCGGAATCCTCGCCACGCTCGGCGAGACGTCTGCGGACCTCCTCCGCCTGGGCGAGGGCGAGCGGAGAGCGGCGTGTGCCGATCCGAAGCGTCACTCGGAGTCGGTGTCGGAGTCGGTGTCGAGACGCAGGAGCTCGATCAGCAGCTTCGCGTGCCGGTCGTCGCTTCCCGGCACGGAGCGCTCCTTCAACTCGACGATGGGGTTATGAAGGAGTTTCGCGGCAACGCCTCGCGCGACCGCCTCGACCGCAGCGCGTTCCTCCGGTGTGAGGTCGGACAGACGGCCGGCGTGACGGGCGAGCTCCGAGCGCACGGCCTCATCGCCTCGCGCCCGTACCGCTCGGATCAACGGTGCGAGCGCATCCGAACGGCGCCGTACCGCCCACCGACGGACCTCCTCGGCCACGATCTCATGTGCGCGCGAGATCTCGTCGGTGGTGGCGTCTTCGTGCGCCATCAGCCGTTCCCGGATGGAGCCGATGTCGATCAGGCGCACATCGTCGAGCGAAGCGACGTCGGGGTCGATGTCACGGGGGACCGCCAGGTCCACCAGGACGAGCGGGTTCGGGCGGTCGCCCGAGAGCGCAGGTCGGATCGTGTCGGCGTCGATCACCGTCATGGCGGCGCCGGTGGCCGAGACCACCAGGTCCGCCCCCGCGATCGCCGCCGGCAGCAAGTCGAGGCTCTCGTAGACGTCGCCATTCCGTTCCGCGATCGCCCTCGCGTGCTCCAGCGAGCGGTTCAGGACCCGGATGGTGCCGACGCCTCGTTCGCGCAGGTGCCTGACCGCGAGTCCCGCCATCTGGCCCGCACCCACGACGACCACATCGCGGCCCCGCAGATCTCCGAGGACCTCGGACGCGAGGTCGGTCCCCAACGCGACGAACGCGTCGGGTGCGGCGCCCAGCGACGTCTCGGCGCGCGCACGCCGCCCGGCCCGCCCCGCCGCGTGGAAGAGCGAGCGCACCGCCGGTCCGGACGCTCCCTCGGCCTCAGCCGTTCGCAACGCCTCCCGGACCTGCGCGTGGATCTGCGTCTCCCCGATGACCATCGAGTCCAGACCGGCGGCGACAGCGAACAGGTGGTCCGCCGCGTCCTGCTCCCAATGCGAATAGAGCGGCTCCGCCAGTTCGTCGGGCGCCACCCCGTGCGTCTCGGTCAGGACTCGCTTCAGCGCCAGGAATCCGGCGTGGTAGGTGGGCACGTTCGCGTAGATCTCGACGCGGTTGCAGGTGGACAGGATGACCGCTTCGTCGACGGCGTCGAGGTCGAGCGCGTGGCGATAGGCCTTGACGAGCTGGTCGTCGGCGAACGAGAGCCGCTCCAGCAGCTCGATCGATGCGCGTCGGAAACTGATCCCGAGGGTGAGGATGGGCATGGAACGATCGGCCGTATCCTAGCCGCCCATGACGAGACCGCGGGCACGGGATCTAGGGATCGAGATCGGGCGACTCGCGCCCGGCGTCTTGAACGCCATCACGGACGTCAGCGGGGTCCGCGTGGGGCATCGGACGATCGTCAGAGGCGCCGACGGAGACCCGCATGCGGTCCGAACCGGCGTGACGGCCGTCTTGCCGCACGAGGGCGACCCCTGGCGTGAGCCGGTCTATGCCGCCACCCACATCCTCAACGGCTACGGGGAGCTCATCGGGATCAACCAGATCGCGGAGTGGGGCGTCCTCATGTCGCCGATCGTGCTGACGTCGAGCCTCGCGATCGGCAAGGCCTACGACGCCACCGTCAAGTGGCTCGCCGGGCGTGACAGCGCGGCGGGCGAAGAGGTCATGCCGGTCGTGTCCGAATGTGACGATTCGAGCCTGAACGACGTCCTTTCCTTCCCGCTCGCCGACGAAGACGTGGCGGCGGCGCTCGACGGCGCGATCGACGGCGACGTCTCCGAGGGCTGCATCGGCGCCGGCGCCGGCATGCAGTGTTTCGACTTCAAAGGTGGGATCGGCACCTCCTCGCGTGTGCTGTCCGCCGCCGCCGGCTCGTACACGGTGGGTGCACTGGTGCTCACGAACTTCGGGAGCCGGCCGGACCTTCGGATCGACGGCGTGCGGGTCGGGGAGCAGATCACCGACCTGATGCCCGTCGAGCACACCGAGGGGTCGTGCGTCGTCATCGTGGCCACGGACGCGCCGCTGCTGCCGCACCAGCTCCGCCGCGTGGCGCAGCGAGCCGGGATGGGTCTCGCTCGGACCGGCTCGACCGCCTCCAACGGCTCGGGGGAACAGATGCTCGCGTTCTCAACGGCCAATCGGATCCCGGTCCGGACGGCCGATCCGGTCGTCGACGTTCGCGTGGTCGCCGACGCGAGGCCCGGAGAGCCCTGGCTCCTCGGCGAGCTGTTCGCCGCGACGATCGAGGCCACGGACGAAGCGGTCGTGAACGCGCTCGTCGCGGCCGAGACCACGGTCGGCCGCGATGGGAATACGCTCTTCGCGATGCCGGTCGACCGCGTGCTCCCGCTGATGGAGCGGGCGGGCAGGCTCGCGCCGCGCTGAACCGCCCGCGCTACGTTGCGGCGAACCGGTTGGGGTCGAACGGAGTCGCGTCGAACGGAGCGGGGCCGCCTGCGACGATCGACGAGACCAGCGTGGCCGTTCCCGCGCCCAGGATGACGCCTTCCGATCCGTGTCCGGTCGCCACGATCAGGCCGTCACGGAGCCGGCCGACCAGTGGCCGCTCATCGGGCGTGATCGGCCGCAGCCCCCACCACGTCGAGAGGACCCGCGTCTCGGCGAGCGACGGAACGAGCGCGATCGCCGCGGCGAGCTGTCGCCGGGGCACGCTCGGATCTTCGGGCTCGGGCGTGATCCACGCCTGACGCGAGGACCCGACGAGCACCGTGCTGTCCGGGTGTCGATGGAGGATCGCTCCGACCTCGGCTCTCGGCTCCGCGTCGGTCGCGACTCGCGCCGTCGACGGACGACTGACGGCTTCGAGCCGATCGGGCGCATCCCGCCACCCTGCGTGTTCGATCAGGTGATGGAGCGGGACGGTCGGCGCCGACGTCCGGACGATCCAGCCTCGAGCTCCGCTCACCGCCAACCGGATGCCGATCGGATCCAGCAGCGTCGTCGACCACGGTCCCGCGGCGACGACGACGTCGTCGGCCCTGATCGTCCCCTCATCGGTGACGACGCCTCGGACGGCGTCCCCCTCCTCGATCAACGCTCTGACGCGCAGGTGATGGCGGACTTCGGCGCCCGTCGCCTTCGCCGCCAACGCGAGTGCGACGGTCAGCGCCGCCGGGTCCAGCCGGCGTCCCTGATCGAGGAGCCAGCCGGCCACGGCGTCGAGCGTGATCGCGGGTTCGGCTTCATGCAGCTCCGCGGCGTCGAGCGATCGGATCGCCACGCCCTGGGCCGCCGCCGACGTCAACGCCGGCTGCGCTCGATCGACGTCGGCGCTCTCGAGCGCCACCAGCAGATGGCCGACGGGGTCGAGGTCGATCCAGACGGGGAGCGCCGCCGAGGCCGCGACGTCGAGGTACCTGGGGAGCGTGGCGCGGGCCATCGCCTCGAGGATCGGGTCCTCCGGGAGCACGAACCACCCTTGGTTCCTGCCGGAAGCGCCCGCCGCGAGCTCGTCGCGTTCGATGAGGGTGACGCTCGCACCCGCACGTGCCAGCTCGTACGCGCAGGCGGCACCCACGATCCCGCCACCAACGACCGCGACGTCCGGCACGATGGCAGACTAGCGTGCTATCCGGTGGCCTCGGCCTCTTCGGGCGCCTGGATCGGCAGCCGAACGGTGAATGTGCTGCCCTCCCCGGGCGTGCTCTCCACGGAGACGGTCCCGCCGAGGTGAAGGACCAGGTCGCGCACCATGGACAGGCCGAGCCCGGCCCCGCTGAAACGGCGAGTGGACGAGGAGTCGATCTGATAGAAGCGCTCGAAGATCCGCCCCATCTGCTCCGGCTCGATCCCGATCCCGTGGTCGCGAACCGAGAACACCAGCTCGTCGCCGTTCGCGTGGGCTTCCAGCTCGCAGATGGCTTCCTCAGGTGAGTACTTGAGCGCGTTGTCCAACAGGTTGGTGATGACGCGCGAGAGCAGTTGGCGGTCGGTGTGCAGGACGGGGATATCGTCAGGAACGGTGGTCACGATCCGCTCCACGTCGGCGCCGAGGCCCTCGACGGTTTCGCGGCAGACGTCCTCGAACAACACGCGCCCGACCGAGATGGACAGCTGATCGTTCTCGAGACGGGAAGTGGTCAGGAGGTTCTCGACCAGCCGGATCAAGCGGTTTCCCTGGCGCTCCATCCGTTCCAGGAATTCCTCTCGAAGGAGCGCGTCGTCCTTGAACTGCGGCAGCCGCAACGTCTTCGCGTACCCGGTCATCGCCGTGATCGGGGTCCGCAGCTCGTGCGAGACGACCGCCACGAACTCGCCCTTCATCCGATTCAGCTCCCTGAGCTGGTCGACCGTCGCGCTCTCCTTGCGCAGGAGGTTCTCCAGACGCTGGGCCTGTGCCGTCAGGAGCTCGTTCTGTTCCGCGAGACGGTCGGCCATCAGCCGGCTCCGGAAGTACATCTGGCGCGCGAACACGAGCGGCGCGAGGAACACGACCACCGACCAGGCGCCCTCCTCGATGAAGAACCGCGCGATGACGACACCGAAGAGCGCCAATCCGATATAGGAGAGCAGGAACTCGGCCGGTCGAGAACCGTGCATCTTCCGTAGGACCTGCGGCACCGTGAGGCCGTGTTGAAGGGCGGCGTGCAGCGCCACCATGATCGCGTTGAAGGAGTAGGCGACGACCGTGGCGCCCAGAGCGGCGGGGACGAGGATCCACCACCGCGCGGTCACGTCCGTGAGCTGATGGAAAGAGAGGCTCGCCGCCACGATCGCGAGTGCCATCTGGGACCGGTTCCACATGGCGCGGAGGAACGGGATCTCCCGGCGGAGCTCGTGGATGTCCGACGAACCGACGATCGCGATCATCCCGGCCACCGGTGGGCTGTAGAGCATGGCGACCCCGATCATGATCGGGAACGACAGGGACAGCTCGATGTCCTCCCAAGCGGGGATCGGGATCAGGTCGACCGCCACGATGCAGACGACGAAGAACAGGGCTCCCCACCCGAGCGTGGTCCAGTCGACGCCGATGGCCTGCCAGCAGAGCCAACATGCCAAGGGGATGATCAGGACCGCTTCCAGCGCGGTGACGGCTGCGCCACCGACGGAGGCGGTCGGCGGCTCGGCGTTCTCGGGGGCATCGGGCTTCGCCGTCACGTCTTTCACGTCCATCAGGTTGCCGCCTTGGTTTGGATCACGCGCTGACCGCGTCTTGGCATCGTCGAAACGATGAACCATGCGGCGCCCAACTGCACGCACACGTCTCCGGCCGAGATGGCCTGGTCGAACGGCGTTCCGAGCGGGATGACGTCTCCGAGCGGCAGGAGGATCGTTCCCGCGTCGGCAAGATGGTGCTTCGCGCCTCCATCCGCGACCAGGTCATCCAGCGTGGCGGACTGATGGGAGCCCTCGAGCGCGTTACGCGTCACCGGCATCCCCTGGTTCGCGACGATCACCACGGCATTCAGTGCCAGGCCGATCATGATCAGCGCGAACCCTGAAGCACGGATGTTGATGATCGAGAAGGCGATCAGGATGGCGAAGGACGCGTAGAGCACCGCGGTCGCGATCGCTCCTCCGAACGGGATGAACTGCAGGACAACGCCCGCCAGGGCGAGCCAGGCGGCCCGGATCTTCACAGACGGGAAGTCACGGATGGTGCCGCCCGTGAGCAGGCCGGCGACCATCGCCGCGACAACCGTGAACATGATCAGGCGCAATCTTCGCTCCCGCAGGCCGGTTTCCCCTTAGCGGTATCGGGGCGCGTCCGGGGTCGCTTGAGCTGTCGGCTGAACGGGTGACGAAATCACCCCTAAAGGGCCGTCGGAAACTGCCGACATACCGGGGGACAGGAACTATCGAGGAAAGGAGCACTGAATGGAACGCCTTCGGCGAACCTTGCTCTCCCTGGGTGCTGTTGCCGTCTTCCTGATGGCCGCAGGCGCGGGGTGGCGCAACTTCTAAGTACACGCTCCTTGCCCGACACCGGGCCCGCCGCTTAGCGGCGGGCCCGGGACCGTGGCTCGGTCGCGCCACCGCCCCCCCACCTGCGGCTCCCGCGTCTCCATCTTCTAGAATCCTTCGCGGAGACGTGCCTGAGAGGCCGAAAGGAGCCGCCTGCTAAGCGGTTAAGGGGGTAACACTCCTTCCCGGGTTCGAATCCCGGCGTCTCCGCCGGTAAGGGATCAGGCGCCGAGCTTCTCTTCGGCGAGCCGGGTGCCCTCGATCCGCGCGCGGATCTTCTCGAACGCGATATCCCGCGAGGTCGACGTATCGTCCGCGAACGGCGAGAAGCCGCAGTCGTCGGTCGTGCCGAGATGGGACAGGGGGACGTACGAGGCGGCCTGGACGACCCGGTCCCTGACCTCCTCCGGCGACTCGACACGCGGGTCGATCGGGTCGATCACGCCGACGAAGACCCTCTGCTCGGGGCGGCGGTGCTCGGCGATCAGCTCCAGCGCGCGGCCGCGATCTGCTTCGCCTGCGAGCTCGATGTACAGGTTGCCTGCATGCATCTGGAACAGGTCGGGCAGGAACAGGGCGTAGTCGACGTCGGCGCTGTGCGTCGAGTCGTGATCGCCGCCGGGGCACGTGTGCACACCGATCCGCTCCCGCTCTTCGTCTGAGAAGCGATCGAGCACCACGTTGTTCAGCGCCACCCAGTCGCGTAGGAGCTGCCCGGAAGGGTCGAGCTTCAGTGACAGGCGGCCCTCGGTGAAGTCGACCTGCACGCGGTGCGCGCCCTGCTGGAGCGAGCGGCGGATGTCGGTCTCGCACTCGGCCACGAGGTCGTCGATGAACGCCTCCCGCGGATACCCGTCGATCCCGTCCTGCGGGTACGCCAGGCTGAGGACCGAGGCCGCGATCACGGCCTGCTTGACCGGCGTGTGCGCGTAGCGCTTCGCGGTGATCAGGTACTCGTCGGCGTACCGGCCGAACCGGAACGGCCCCGATGTGAGCGCCGGGAGCTGTCGCGTGTGCCCGTCGGCGAACGGGATCACGGCGCCGTCCGGCGACAGGTTCTCCAGGCCTTCGAACGGGTACGTCACGAAGCTCGACTTCGTCTGCTCACCGTCGGAGATCACCGGGGAACCTGTCTCCTCGAAGCGCTCGATCGTATCGCGGAGCGCCTCGTCCTGGAGCGCACGCAGCTCGTCGAGCGTGAGCGCGCCGGCGGCGAACGCGCCCATGCCGTCGATCAGAGCCTGAGGCCGCGGGATGCTGCCGATGGGTTCGGTCGGGATCATGCCGTGCTCCTCCCGTCGGGTATGAGTATGGACGAGAGCGCATCGTACCGGGGGAGACCGTTCGGCACCTCGCGCACGCCTCACCTGCGTCCGAACGGTCCTCTATGGGAAGCTGCGCGGATGGGACAGCGGGTTCCGTCCGGACGAGACGCGGGGACCGTCCAGGCTCCGGGACAGCTACCGCGCGAGGTCGAGCCGACGGTGAAGACCGTGCTCCCACGCACCGTCCGTCTCGGCAGGCACCGGTACCCGGTCGTGCTCCCGAGCATCCGCGACCCCCGCCTTCATCTCGCGGCGGCCATCATCTCGATCCACGTCCTCGGCCAGACGGCTCTCGGATTCCGGGTGTCGGTGGTGCAGATCCTTGCCGCCATCCTGACGTGCGCCGCGATCGAAGTGACGTGGACGTTCATCAGCACCCGATCTCTCGTGTGGCCGGCCAGCGCCATGCTGACCGGAAGCGGCGTCGCGTTGATCTTCCGGGTGATCGGCACCGAGAACGGTGACTACTGGAGCTGGCACGGCTGGTACCTGTTCGCCATCGTGGCCGGGCTCTCGCTGCTCACGAAGTACGTGATCCGGTACCGAGGCACACACGTGTTCAACCCGTCCAACGTTGGCCTCGTCGCCGCCTTCGTGGTCCTGGGCAGCACCCGGGTGGAACCCCTCGACTTCTGGTGGGCGCCGCTCGGCGTCTGGATGGTGGCCGCGTATCTGATCATCGTCGTGGGAGGCGTGCTCATCACCCGGCGCCTGCATCTGCTGGCTATGTCGGTGGCGTTCTGGATCACCCTGGCCGTCGGCATCGGCGTGGTGGCGGCTTCGGGACACTGCATGACCGCGCGCTGGGCGTTCGCGCCCGTGTGCGGTTCCCATCTCTGGTGGGCGATCGTGATGTCGCCGGAAGTCTTGATCTTCTTGTTCTACATGATCACCGACCCGAAGACGGTGCCGGCTGGACGCGTGGCGCGGCTCGTCTTCGCCGCGTGTGTCGCCTTGGTCAGTACATTGCTGATCGCGCCTCAGACGACCGAGTTCGGCGCCAAGGTGGGGTTGCTGGCCGGCCTCGTCGTCATGTGCGCGGTCCGCCTGCCCTTCGAACGCTTCCTCCCGGCTGCGAACTCGGACCAGGACCAGGTGGGTGTCTTCGCGGCGCGGCTCACGACGGTCGGAGGCGTGAACGTCGCCCCTCGACGCTCGTTCATACACGGCGCGATCGCCGGTGCGGCGGGCGTCTTCCTGGTGACCGGCATCGTCGTCGTTGGGATACCGTCCCGCGGGTTGCCTCGGGTTGCCCGCACCGAGCCACGGGCGTTCCAGGCGGTAACGGCCAAGATCGATCCGTCAACGCTTCCCCGCGTCACCGTCGACGCCGACGTCGCGGGATCGAGCAGCGATCTGGCCGGCCCCGGTGGACAGGAAGTCGCCGTGAACCTCGCCGAGGACCTCGCGACCGAGACACAGGCCCTGCTGACCGCCGACAAGGACCTCCTTTCGGCCGTCGCCTTCGGCGACCGCCTCATCGAGATGCGGCAGCGGGTCGATGATGCGATCTCGGCGGGCGAGACCGTCGTAGACGACTATCGGTTCGACTCCCTCCGTATCTCCTCCGTGATCCGGTCCGCGGGCCAGAGCGGGCTCAGCCTGGGGATCGACGCGCGTGGCACGTTGGCGGAGATCACCTATGACGCCAGCGGTGATCAGGCGGAGACGGCGACATCTCCGTTCGCCCTCACCTTCGTGTTGAGCCGGCCGACCGGCAGCCGGTGGCTCATCCGGGCAACCCAGCCGCTGCGCTGAGCTTCTCCCGAGCGCTCAATGCCTCCGGCAGACGGGCCGATATCGGGGAGATGGAGGATCCTGTCGGACCTCGCTTGTCCGCCGCTGCGCTGCACGGCTGGATCGACCGGTTGGTCGCGCCGCAAGGACCGCTCTCCTCGTGGCTGAGCGTCGGAGCCATCTGCCTGGGGTTCGGGATCTGCTACGGCCTCGCGGGTATGTTCGGTTCGGGGTCGGTGACGCCCACGTGGTACACCCCGCTGATCCTGGTGAGCGCAGCCCGTTTCCGATACCGAGGAGCGCTGGCCGCGTCGGCGGCCGCGACGATACTGGCGGGCCCGCTGTGGCCGATGACCGAAGGGAGCCTCCCCCAACGCTCGACGCTGTGGATGGGGCGCGGGCTGGTCTTCCTGTTCGTAGGGCTGGTGACGGCCGCACTCATCGAGCGCATCCTCGCCGGACGCGAACGCGAGCTCGAGCTGGCTGAGCAGGAGCGGGACCTCGCGGTGCGGCAGGCGGCGGTGATCGCGACCGTCTCCCACGAGTTCCGCACCCCGTTGACGGTCATCACGGGGGTCGCCAGGACGCTCGATGTGCATCGCATGGTGTCGGACGAAGGTGTCCCGCTGCTCTCCGGCTTGATGGATGCGTCGCGCAGGCTCACCGACCTGGTGAACACCGTGAGTGCCGTACTGGATGGCTCCAACGACGAGACGTTCGTGCGGCTCGAGCCCGTCGTCCTCAGGGACCTTATGGAGCATGTGCTGGACCATCTGGGTGTGCGAGATCCACGGAACCGCGTGTCGATCCACGTCGATGCGAACGCCGAGATCTTCATCTCGGATCGCGAGCTGCTCAATCAACTCCTACGGCACGTCATGGAGAACGCCGTGAAGTTCTCTCCGCCCGACGAGCAGGTCGAGGTTCGTGCCAGTCGCGAGCGGGGCAGACTCGAGTTCCGTGTCGCCGACCGAGGCCCGGGTATCGATGAGTCGCTGCTGCGATCGCCTATGCCGTTCACGCAGGGCGACCCGTCCATGACGCGAACGACGCAGGGGCTCGGTCTTGGGCTCTTCGCCGCGTCACGACTCGCCGCCGTGCTCGACGGCACGATCCGTTTCGAGGCCCGACCGGGCGGGGGCACCGAAGTGATCGTCGAGTTGGCGGCGCCGGATCCGTCGCATCTATCGGCCGACGATCTCCCACGCTCCGCGATCGCCTGACGAAGGCGCCGTCGGGACGCTCTGGGCCATCGGCCGGCTTCGGTAGACTGATGGCTCCGCGCCGGTAGCTCGATGGATAGAGCATCTGACTACGGATCAGAAGGTTGGGGGTTCGACTCCCTCCCGGCGCGCTAGCAGCGCAAACGCTCCAAGCGCTTGACGCACAGCGTCTGTCGGGAGCTCCACGGAACTCCCCACCAGCCACAAACCTGCAAAGTCCGCCTCCAGACCTATTTCCGCGAATGGGGGAACGCCCTATCCTCAGCGAAAACCGAGGAGCGCAAGGAGCGCACTGTGATCGAACCACTGAAAGAGCGGCTCGATGAGTTGAGGGACCTGGGGCTGCGCCACGCTCAGCTGAAAGACGGGTCGGATCCTGGCGAGCTGCAGAAGGTCCTGGCCCGAATCGCAGAGCTGGATGGATGGGTGAGTGCCCAGCCCTGGAAGGTCCAGCACCTCGTTGGCAACCGCCAGCACTGGGCTAGCGTGGCTCTCTTGATGAAGACTGAGATCGAAGGCAAACAGCTTCGGCCTGAGCACCCGAGCACGTCTTCGGCTCGGACGGGCAGGTTGGGCGCATTGGAAAAGCTCGTAGAGGCTCTCGACTGGGAGATACGGGTAGTGTGGGTCACCGATCATGACAGATCGTTTGAGGAGTACATGACGCGGCCTGAGGGCATCGCAGGTGCGACAGAGCGAGTCGACATCCCCGACTTGGATGCAGTTTCTCGCCCGCCATCTCCCAGCTTCGACGCTACCCCTTAGCTACGTTTCTCTCAGCTGTTGGGGTGACTACTTAGGTCCAGGACTCGCCCAGCGCATCTCGACCCGATGCAGTAAATCCGGCGAGCGGTCACTTCGTGGAACGTGTCGTGGATCGGCGTCTCCGCGCAGCAGGGCCAGCCGTTCGAGCTTGTGGTGAACCTCTCTCGACACAACTTCCAGTACGTAGATCCATATCCGAGATCGATGAGTCCATCTTTGCAACCGCTCCGAAGCCTGCCATGCGACACTGACACGGCACATCATCGAGGTCATGCTCATCAACGGGGGGCAACATGCGCCGTGAGTTGGTGCTCATCGTGATGGTGCTGACCTTCGCCGTCGCTTGCTCTTCAAGCGGTAGCGGCGTCGACTGGGAGAACTACGCGCCGAGCGTGAAGGCGCAGATAGACTCGCTTGCCTCCGCCAGTGATTGCGCCGGACTTCAAGCCGAGTTCGATACGGCTGATGCGAACGATGACGCACAGCGAGCCAGGACTGGCGATGGGAACGCAGACCTCATGAGCTACATCAACGACAAGATGTCCTCCGCTGGCTGCTACGGATGAGCAGAACTATCCCGACCATCTTGGCTGAGTGTCGCCTCCATCGCCTACGTCCGCCCGTAACGTCCGACTCCACCTCGAGGCGTAGCCGTTCGACGTCTGCTCGTCGAAACAGGATGAGCGAGCGTCCCTTTGTGTCTCCGATGACGTCGAGCTTTCCCTCGGCAGCGAGTTGCTGCACCCGCTTCCAGGAGACGTTCAAGATGGCAGCCGCAGCCTTCATGGTGATCAGGTCGTCATCGACATCGCCCCGAGACTAGCGACACGGGACTGAGTTCCGAGTCCGTTTGTCGGTCAAAGGTCGCATCCGCGCACCTCAAGACGAACGTCCGTCCGGTCGTCGAGCCGCGTCAACGTCCATTCCGATGCACCTCTATCGCCGCAGACAAAATGCCGGTCCTCTCCGAAGTGGACGTCAGGAATTCCTTCGAACCTCGCTGCGAGTCCTCTTGCGGACATATGTCCTCCTTGCCCTTGAACCGAACGTCCCCCACGGCGAGATCTGGCATTAGTCGAACGACGACGGCCTCGGTCCCGGCTCGCCTCTTATCGATCGCTTCCGCGAGGCCGGCCTGCTGGCGGCTCTTGGTTGGCTCAGCCGCCGTCTCGTCCCTCCCAAGCAACCGCCGTATGAAACCCATTTCGGGACCTCCAACGTGGCTCAGGTACGGTCGGACAGCACGCTACTCCTCGATGCGGCCAAGTGGGTGAAGTCCGAACCAAGACCCGTTCCTGAGCCGGTGATCAACTGTCCCGCCCGGCGGACACGCGGCTGTCTGCCCGTTGCCTGCTCATCGCGAGCAAGAATCGACGTCGGCCGATCTTGTCCCAGCCTACGTTCGCCCGTGCGTCCGA
Organism: uncultured Actinomycetes bacterium; assembly: GCA_963775755.1. Lineage (GTDB taxonomy): Bacteria > Actinomycetota > UBA4738 > UBA4738 > HRBIN12 > JBBQVZ01. Next base: position 120,847 of record CAVZKB010000006.1, read on the forward strand.
CTCCGCGCGGAGACTCGAAGACGCGCGTCGTCTGAAAGAAGGCGATAGAGGCCGTCGAACAGGTCGATGCTCGGTTGAACCGCGACGTCTTTGAGCTTCCGCCGTCGTTGAGTTGCTTGACGCGCTGGCATGGCGACTCCTTTCAGGATGCCTGCGGCTTCAATGGTCGCGAGACCAAGACCCTCATCCACGTAGCAGAGAGTACTCGTCCGGCGCCGTCCCGAGCGCCCGTCTGTGCCAAGCATTACATACGCGTTTGGACCATGCGGAATACCCTTCTCAGATGGTCCACGTCAGATGCTCGCGGAGTGAGCCTCGTCAGCTACCCTTGGTGACCTGCTGTCGCTCCGCGCCGACGGCGAGTGGCTGGCGGAGTTGCTGATCGATCTCGAGGGGAAGACGAACGCCTTCATGCGTGTGGTGGGACAACCTCCGGCGGGGTGCTTGCGTAGCTCAGGGCCTCCATGTCCAACCGCCGCAGTACACGTAGATCATGCAGAGTGATTTCCTCTTCCGTAAGGACGATTGAATCCCGAAGATCGATTCCCGCGCAATTAGACAAGTGGCCTCCGAGTTCATCGACCACGCGCTGCACGTGTCGCCGCGTATCTGTGCCCGCAACCTCGGGACGTATGGCTGCGGTGAGAATCACTTCGTAAGGCTGAGCAGTAGTTAGCTCGGCCTCGTCCGATAGCGTCACGTAGAGCCCCGTGATCAAGTGACCGTGTTCGCTCACTGCCGACTCGATGGCGGCATCAACCCCAGCGATTCGCTCGTTGAAGGCATCAGGAAGAGCGCTCCGATCGTAGCGTCTGCCCAGCCAGCGGGCGACCAAGTCGGGCGGCTCCGGAAGCAGCTGTCCCAAAGGTCTGTCGGCTAGCAAATCACGTCGAGGAATCCACCAGCGCCGGTTTGCGCGCGCCTCGCAAGGCAACGTTTCACCGTTCAGGTCAGCAATGAAGACAATCTTGCGAGGGCTCTTGAGGTGGGCAAAGCTACCGTCGAGATGATCACGCCGTAGCAATGAAATCGCGAGCAACTCGACATCAGGCTCGGTGTTCTCGTTCCTCGCGCAGACATCGCAGTCATGGCTTGCTATCACCACAAGTTCGTCATCGCTCACTCCAACGCGACTACCGGCCGCCTCTCGTGCCCGCGCCGCCAGACCCGGGGGAAGCACCGATAGTTGCCGCCAGCCCAGCCCGTTGACGCCTTCGATGGATGCGTCAACGTTCCTCGGGCGCGATGCGCTTCCCTGTGACTCGGTCAATCTCGCCTCGCTGTTCGACCATGCGGACGCTGTGAGCCTCCGCGAGTTGGTGAAGTCGAGAGGTGGGTGGCCGATTGCCTTGTGCGGCGTCGGTGCCGGCTAGTCTCAATGGATAGAGCAGATCAGCCTCCGGAAGGGATGGCTCAGCAAGAAGGTCGATCAATGACCGCCCTGCGTCGTCGGGAGCGCGCACCCACTGCGAGAGTCCCTCGGAGTGATTGACGTAACGCCGAATCAGCGACGAAATACGCCAAAGGCGAAGATAGTTCGCAGGCCGCGGATGCGACTTACCCCCTAGCCATGCGTAAACGGTCGGACGCTCGACACACAGCACTCGGGCCATCTCAGTCATGTTGAGTCCCAGAGTCGATCGAACCAAGGCGATGGATTCTGGGATCGGTGTCATCGTGCTTCGACGAGAGTCTTCATGGTGCATCTTGTTTACAACGATGCAGCGCGCTCCTGTCGGAGCTAGCTGGCGGTTCGTGACTCCAAACCACGTGTCTTCGCCTTCGTCCGGGACGCGTGGCCAGGCGAGACGCTGCATACCCAGACCCCAGCTCCCAATATCACCGCTGTCCAGCGGGAAAGTCTCGGCAGCGCTTCCCGGAGGGTAGTACGCGACATCTTTCGGCAATGCGGTCATCTGGGTCTAGCCTCCCAGCGATCAAGGGCAACCGGAGTTACAGCCGACCTGAATGCTCTATCGATATTGTCGTGCAGATCCCAAAGAGCTTCAGTCAAGACGTCTGAGCTGAAGTCGCGTGTGACCTGGGAGAAGTGATCGAAATCAAGCACAGCCACGTCACCAGTTCCTTCCATGACGTCGGGCGCCTCGATATCTATGGGTGACAGATCGGGTGGCCAAGGAGTAGCACCGTGTGCCTTCGTCATCCTAACGACGAGGTTGCCTTTGTCGGTCTCGGCCCTTACCTCCGACCGAGCAGATAACGCCCGTCCGCCGAACTCGTCTTCGGGCAGCCCGTGCAGACCAGACGCCAAGTACTCGGTAATCACTTCACTCTCAGATGGCCGGATGACATCCACGTATCGCAGACCGAGCCGATCTGAGAAAGCAATCTCAGCTACAGCTCCCACCACGTCGATGACGACGCTGAACCGCTCGACGAAGTCGTCAAACGTTTCGTAGGAACTCGTCTCCAACACCACAGCACTAGGCGATACGACGGCCGCGCTACGTCGATCCTCGTCAAAGAACAACCATCGCAAGCCCGACTCGATCTCTGGTGCTGTCTTTGTCTGCACCATCAAAATGGTCCTGATCTGTGACGTCGCAAAACCGGGATATCCGACTTTACGGAGTCGCTCCTGAATCGCTGGAATGTAATCTGCCATGACCAGGACAGGGCTAATCCTGACCTCGACCAGGCTCAAGGCGAGCGGGCTGCGCCCCAGCCTCAAAGCGGGGAGTGTGCGATGCACGGAGGTTACGTTACAGCTAACTTGACACTCCCGCAAGCTACGAAGGACCTAGGCCGAGCTCATCACGCCTCGGCGACTCAGCGGATAACTCATCGCTGAGCGCTCGAGGGCGACCTGGGCTTTTGTGGGCGAGCACAGCGTTCAGTCCGGTCTGACTACGGATCAGAAGGTTGGGGGTTCGACTCCCTCCCGGCGCGCTCGCACTCCGGAGTCAAGCGCGCCGCTCCCCGCGGGCCTGGGCTATCCGAGTAGCGCTGCCCACTGATCTCGACTCGCGACACACCTCGTCACGCCCAAGTACGCGTTCTCGGTGTCTTCGTTGTGGGTATGCGGTGATCGAAGCTCGCTGATGTAGGCGGCGAGGTCGTCGAGGTCCCAAGCAAGTCGGTAGAAGTCCATCGCGACCCGGTCGATCGTGTGGCCCGTCACAGCGGCATACATGCGCGCCGTATCCCCATCTCCATCCACGACCATCCAGAGATCTCGCTCTGGTGGGGCGAGCCCCACCGTGTCCCAGTCGATGAGCACGTGGCGTTCACCGGTCCAGATCACGTTGGCGGCATGCGGTTCCCCGTGAGTGACGACCCACCCGCTCCTGCGGCCCGCGACGTCGGCAGCGAGACGGTCCGCGAGTGCGAGCAGCTCGGCCACGTCGGACGCGTGAGCGGCCAACGCCTGGCGTGCCCGCTCGGAGAACGGCCCGCCCGACCACGTCTGGCTAAGCTCGAGAAGCCCTGCCTCGATGTGGCGACGACCGGGAACTTCGAGACCGATCTCGCGTGTCGAGGACGTCACTGCAGCTGTCGCTCGGTGGAGCTCGGCGAGCATCTCGAGTACCGCGGTACGCGTTGCGGCGTCCTCATAGTGGCCGAACCGGCCTGCGTGTCCGTCCACGAATGGGAACAGCGCGATCGCGTGGCGCCGGCCGATCCGACGCACCGACTCACCGCGGCCGGTGCGGATCGGCGCGACCACGAAGGCCAGGCCGAGGTCGTGGAGCGCACCAGCCGTGTCGAACGCTCGTCGAAGCCCGACGAACACTGAGTCCCGAGATTCCGCGAGCCACGGCTTCTGGTCCAGGTCGTCGATCGTCACGAAGCGATCCGTTCCGTCCAGGTCGCGGACGACCCAGTGATAGCTGCCACCTCCGACGGCGGCGTAGTCGGCCGTGGCGACTTCTAGCCCCCAACCATCAGCGAGGGCATCGACCAAAGCGCCGACCTCGAACTCCTCCGGCATGGTTCTCATCGCTGAAGCGTAGCCAGCGACCCGAGCGAACGCTGGTCTGGGCCTCGGTACCTGAGCCGCGAGTTCCAGGTATGTCTGGATGCGGTGGGCGGAGGCGTCAACATCTCCAGAGCCGTGCAAGGATGCGAGCGTGGACCGTCCGGAGACCCGCTACGCCGTGAGCGACGGTGTGAACATCGCCTATCAAGTCCTGGGCTCGGGTCCGTTCGATCTGGTCTACGTCCCCGGATGGGTTTCCAACGTGGAGATGATGTGGGAGGAGCCGCGTTTGGCGTCGTTCCTCGAGCGGCTGGCGTCGTTCGCGCGTCTGATCGTGTTCGACAAGCGCGGCACGGGACTATCCGACCCCGTCCCCGATGCCGAGCTCCCCAGCCTCGAACGCCGGATGGACGACGTCCGTGCGGTGATGGACGCGGCCGGCTCCGAGCGGGCGGCGCTGCTCGGCCACTCCGAAGGCGGGAACATGTGCATCGTGTTCTCGGCGACGTTCCCCGAGCGCACGTCCGCCCTGGTGCTCGTGGGGTGTTACGCGAAGCGATCCCGGAGCGACGACTACCCGTGGGCGCCCGATCCCGTGGAACGCGAGCGCGAGATCGTCGAGACGGAGCGGACGTGGGGGCGTGTGGACCCGACCCCCACCCTCGCCCCGTCCCTCGTCGGAGACCAGGAGTTCCGCGATCGGCTCTCGCGGTACCTTCGGTTCTCCGCGAGCCCACGGGCGGCCGCGGCGGTGCTGCGCATGAACACGGAGATCGACACGCGAGACGTGTTGCCAGCCATCCGCGTGCCCTCCCTCCTTCTCTACCGAACCGGTGACACCGACGTCCAGGTCGACGAAGGCCGCTGGATAGCCTCGAGGATCCCGGACGCGCGTTTCGTGGAGCTTCCAGGCTCCGATCATCTGATGTGGGCCGGAGACGCCGACGTGCTCCTCGACGAGATCGAAGCCTTCCTCACCGGTGTCCGGCGAGGGCCCACGCCCGATCGGGTCCTCACGACCGTGCTGTTCACGGACATCGCCGGCTCGACCGCCAAGGCAACGGAGATGGGCGATCACGATTGGTCGGGTCTGCTCGAGCGGCACCACGCCGCGATCCGGCATGAGTTGAACCGATTCCAGGGCCTCGAGGTCGACACGGCCGGCGACGGCTTCCTGGCTCGCTTCGACGGTCCGGCGCGGGCCGTGCGATGTGCGATCGCCGCGGGCGAGGCCGTCCGTCCTCTCGGGCTCCAGATCCGTGCCGGGGTACATACCGGCGAGGTCGAATTGGCCGGCGATGATATCCGCGGCGTGGCCGTCCACATCGGCGCCCGGATCGCGGCGATCGCTGCCCCCGGACACGTGCTGGTGTCGCGGACCGTGAAGGATCTCGTCGCCGGGAGCGGGCTCGTCTTCGAAGACGCCGGTGCGCATGAGCTGAAAGGAGTCCCCGACCTCTGGCAGCTCTATCGGGTGGCCGGCTGAGACGATCAACTGATCGACCTCGAGATCGCTCATCGACGCGCATGCGTAGCGTGATGGTAACGCAACAAAAAATTGCGTCTACACCCCAGCTGGTACGCTACGTATAGCAACAATCGTTGCGTTAGCGTCGAGCAGGAGGAGAGTCACCTCGTGGAAGCCACATGGAAGATCATCCAGGCATACCTCGGATTCGGGGTCGGGCAGCCATGTCGCCGCTGCGACGGACCCATCTCGAGGAGAGACCCGTTCGGGGCGAGCGAGAGCGTCTGCCGGAACTGCCGATAGCCGATCAGCCGCGGGATCTCGCGGAACCGAGCAACGCCGCGATCGCCGTCGCGTTGCCCATCGCCTCGTCCACGGCGAGATGACGCGGCTCCTCCAACCCACGCACCACGCGATGGATGTGGCGGATCGCCGGCGTGAACGACATCTCGCCGGACGTCGGCGCAGGCTCTCGTTCGATCCGGCCGTCTCGCACGATCGAGATCTCGTCGTCGGCGTCCGGATGGAACGGGCCCGTCAAGCGGATCTCTCCCTCCGTGCCCAGGATCCGCGTGAGCGTGTCGTACGCGCTCCGGAAGCCGCATGAGAACACGAGCCGGCGATCGCCGGGGAAGACCAACGCGCCCCACAGCTCCGTGTCGGCGCCGTCGGGCGTCCATCCGGCGTCGGCGAGCGCGCGCGACAGGTCGGGTTCGGCATCGAAGAGCAGGCGCGCCAGGCGGATCGGGTAGCAGCCGACGTCCTGGATCGAGCCCCCTGCCAGGTCGGCGAAGAACCGGATGTCGCCGGGATCGTCGAGGACGAAGTGGAATCGCGACTGGATCTCGCGGACCTCGCCGATCGTGCCGTCCGCGAGCAGTTCCCGTGACGCGGTTCATCTGCTCGTGGAACGGGAAGACGAACGCCTCCCACAGCGAACCGGACGCGGAGCGCGCCGCGGCGAGCACCCGTTCCGTGTCCTCGACCGTTCCACAGAGCGGCTTCTCGCACAGGACGGTCTTGCCGGCCTCGAGCGCGGCGATCGTCCAGTCCGCGTGCAGCCCGTTGGGCAACGGGATGTACACGGCTTCCACGTCGGGGTCGGCGATCACCGCGTCGTAGCCCTGGACCGCGCGGTCGACGAGGTGTTCGGTCGCCCACGCCGTCCCTCGCTCGAGGTCGCGACTCCCGACGGTGACCGCGACGCCGTCGCGAGTCTCGCGGAGTGCCGGCAGGAACGCGCTGACCGCGATGCCCGCCGTTCCGAGGATCCCCCACCTGACCTGTTCGCCGATCTCGCTCATGCGCGGACCCTACCAACGCGCGAAAGGGCCGGTTGGTCCGGGGCACTCCGTATGCTCGGCGGATGAGCGAACCGCGGACCCCTCTGGGGCGGGTCGGCATCCTGCGGCCGCTGTCGATCCGGGACTTCGCGCTGTTGTGGACGGGGAGCGCCGTCTCGCTGGTCGGCGACGGGATCTACACCCTTGCCATCGCGTGGCAGGTCTACCAGATCTCGAACACGCCCACGGCGCTCGCGATGGTCGGACTCGCGTGGAGCCTGCCGCAGGTGTTGTTGATGCTCGGCAGCGGCGCGCTCGCGGACCGGGTCGACCGGCGGCGGCTCATGATCGGCGGCGACGTGATCCGGCTCGCCGCGATCGGCGTCGTGGGCGCCCTTTCGATCGCCGGCACCCTCACGATCCCCATCCTGGTCGGCCTGGTGGCGGTGTACGGCGTGGGCCAGGCCGTGTTCGGTCCCGCGTTCTCATCGATCGTGCCGAGCATCGTTCCGCCCGACATGCTCGTGGAAGCGAACTCGCTCGGGATGTTCGTGCGGCCCATCGCCATGACGCTCGTGGGTCCGGTGATCGGCGGGTTCCTGGTGGGCGGCGTGGGTGCCGGGTGGGCCTTCATCGCCGACGGCGGAACGTTCGCGTTCTCGGCGCTGATGATCCTGCTCCTGCGCGTGCGGCGGGCGGAACGGGAGCCGGAGAACGACACGTCGATCTGGGTCGAGGCCAAGGAGGGCATCCGGTACGTCCGGCAGCGGACGTGGATCTGGGTCGCCATGGCGGGCGCGTTCGTGAGCCTGCTCTGCGTCTGGGGACCGTGGGAAACGCTGGTCCCGTTCGTGGTCAAGAACGACCTGAGGGGAACGGCAACCGATCTCGGCTTGGTGTTCGGCGCCGGCGGCGTGGCGTCGGTCCTAGCGGCGATCGTGATGGGGCAGATCGGATTGCCGCGGCAGGCCGTGACCATCCTGTACGTCGCGTGGGCGCTCGGGATGCTCATGACGGCCGGGTTCGGCGTCGTCGACACCATCTGGCAGGCGATGGCCGTGGCGTTCGTGTCCGAGGGCTCGATCACGGTGCTCTCCATCATCTGGGTGACGTTGGTGCAACGCTTGGTGCCGACCGAGCTCCTGGGGCGTGTCTTCAGCCTGGACTGGATGATCTCGCTCGGGGGCGTCCCACTCTCGTTCGCGATCGTCGGCCCGTTGGCCGCCGTCATCGGCGCCCGCGCCACGCTCGTCGCGGCGGGCGTCTCGGGCGCGGGCGTCGTGTTGCTGTTCATGCTCATCCCGGGCGCGCGGGATCCTGAGCGCGACGGCTCGCTCGACGCGGGTTCTGCGACCGAGCCTCCGGGCGAGCCTCTCGGCGAGCGCCGGTAAACTCACGGGTCATGGAGTACACGCACCTCGGCAGGCTCGGTCTCATGGTGAGTCGCCTCACGCTCGGCACCATGAACTTCGGGCCGCACGCCTCGGAGGCTGACAGTCACGCGATCATGGACGCGGCGGTCGCCCACGGCGTCAACTTCTTCGACACCGCGAACGTATACGGGCGTCATCTCGGCGTCGGGGCCACGGAGGAGATCATCGGGCGCTGGTTCGCGAAGGGCGGCGGACGGCGCGACAAGATCGTGCTTGCCAGCAAGGTCTACGGACAGATGGGCGACTGGCCGAACGAGGGCCGCCTGTCGGTTCTCGCGATCCGCAAGGCGTGCGAGGCGTCGCTCAAGCGGCTGCGCACCGATCACATCGACCTGTACCAGATGCACCACATCGACCGCGGCGCGTGGTGGAACGAGGTGTGGCAGGCCATGGAGCTGCTCGTGCAACAGGGCAAGATCCTCTACGTCGGCTCCAGCAACTTCGCCGGGTGGCACATCGCCCGTGCGAACGAGATCGCACGGGCGCGCAACTTCCTTGGCCTGGCGTCGGAGCAGAGCCTGTACAACCTCAGCGCGCGGACCATCGAGCTCGAGGTCTTGCCCGCCGTCCGGGAGTACGGGATGGGCCTGATCCCGTACAGCCCGCTGTCGGGCGGCCTGCTCGCCGGCGCGCTGTCCAAGGTCGAGGAGGGACGTCGCTCCAGCGAGTACCTGCGGGGCGAGATCCAGGAGCACCGGGACCAGCTCGGGCGGTGGGAGGCGCTCTGTGCGGAGCTCGGCGAACGACCATCGGACGTCGCGCTCGCCTGGTTGCTGGCGCAGCCGGGCGTCACGTCCCCGATCATCGGACCGCGGACGCCCGACCAGCTGCACGCCTCGATGCGTGCGCTCGAGATCAGCCTGGACGCCGAGGTGCTCACGAAGCTCGACGAGATCTTCCCCGGGCCGGGCGGCGCCGCGCCCGAGGCCTACGCCTGGTAGCCGAGCGCCCTCTCCACGTCCCTCGCGGCGGCCGTGACGGCCGGCGCGTGGCGCTTGGCACCGCCGCGACCGAGCCGTGACACGGGGCCCGAGATCGAGATCACCGCGACGAGCGCTTCGTGGGCTCCGATGATCGGAGCGCTCACCGACGCGACACCCGGCTCCCGTTCCCCCAGGCTCTCGGCCCACCCGCGTCGCCGCGCCGTACGGACCTGCTGATCGAGTCGATCGATCTCGGCCGGCGTGAGGTCGGCGGTCACGCGGTCGTGGTCGCCCGGGGCACCCCAGGCGAGGAAGAGCTTCCCCGCAGACCCTTTCGTCAGCGGGAGCGCGGCTCCGACGGCGACGATCGTACGGAGCTCGTTGGGAGATTCGACCGCGTCGATGCAGATCCGCTCATCCAGCGAGCGCACGTAGAGCTGCGCGCTCTCGCCGGTCGTCTCGCTGAGACGGATGAGGACGGGATGCGCGAGATCGCGAAGGGGGAGCTCATGCAGGGAGCGGTTGGCGAGCCGCAGGAATCGCGGACCGAGGTGATAACCGCGGAGATCACTGTGATCCAGCAGATCGTGCGCCTCCATCGCCTGGAGCAGCCGGTGGGTCGTCGATCGCGAGTAGCCCGTCGCGCGCGTCACCTCAGCGAGGTTCCGTCCGTTGCCGCCTTCCACGGCGTCGAGGATCGCGATCACCCGGTCGAGCACGCCCACGCCGCTCCCGTCGGGTGTCGGTCGGGATCGTGGTGCTAAGCTCATGTCTCGTATATTGGTACCACGTCCCATCATATGGGACAACCCTCAGGGAGAGGAACGAGGAGGAGCGATGCCGCCGCAGACACTCGCGGAGAAGGTTTGGGAGCGCCACGTCGTCCATCGGGCGGAGGGAGAGCCAGACCTCCTTTACGTCGACCTCCATCTGGTGCACGAGGTCACCAGCCCGCAGGCATTCGACGGGCTGCGCTTGCACGGCCGCCCCGTGCGCCGCCCGGATCTGACCGTTGCGACGATGGACCACAACGTTCCGACGACGATCGGTCCCGTCACCGACCCGATCTCGAAGCGGCAGATGGACGCGCTGTCGTCGAACGCCAATGAGTTCGGTATCACGCTGTTCCCGATGGGGTCGCCGGGCCAAGGGATCGTCCACGTGATCGGTCCCGAGCAGGGCTACACGCAGCCCGGTCTGATGATCGTCTGCGGCGACTCGCACACGTCGACGCACGGCGCGTTCGGAGCCCTCGCGATCGGCATCGGAACCTCGGAGGTCGAGCACGTGCTTGCGACGCAGACGCTGCCGCAGACCAAGCCCGACACCATGTCCGTGACGGTGGAGGGCGAGCTTCCCGCCGGCGTCGCGGCGAAGGACGTGATCCTGGGGATCATCGCTCGGATCGGGACGAACGGCGGCGTGGGTCGCATCGTGGAGTACCGAGGCTCGGCCATCCGTGCGCTCTCGATGGAGGGCCGCATGACCATCTGCAACATGTCGATCGAGGCCGGCGCGCGAGCCGGCATGGTCGCGCCCGACGACACGACGTTCGCCTACGTCCAGGGTCGTCCGCACGCGCCGGAAGGCGACGAGTGGGAGCGCGCCTTGGAGGACTGGCGATCGCTGCCGACGGACGACGGCGCCACGTTCGACACGGAGGTCTCGATCTCCGCAGCGGAGCTCCGGCCGTACGTCACGTGGGGAACGAACCCGAGTCAGAGCGTCACGATCGACGGCGCGGTCCCAGACCCCGACGCGATGGAGGACGCGGGCAAGCGCGAGGCGGCGGTCCGCGCGCTTGCGTACATGGCGCTCGCTCCCGGCACGCCCGTCCGTGAGATCCGCCCCGACACGGTCTTCATCGGCTCGTGCACGAACTCGCGCATCGAGGACCTCCGGATCGCGGCCGGCGTGGTCGGGGGACGCACGGTCGCGGCCGGTTTGCGCGCGCTCGTCGTTCCCGGTTCGTTCGCGGTGAAGGAGCAGGCCGAACGCGAGGGCTTGGACCGCGTGTTCTCCGACGCCGGGTTCGAGTGGCGCGGCGCCGGCTGCTCGATGTGCCTGGGCATGAACCCCGACATCCTGTCGCCCGGCGAGCGGAGCGCGAGCACGAGCAACCGGAACTTCGAAGGCCGGCAGGGGAAGGGCGGACGAACACACCTGGTCAGCCCCGCGGTCGCCGCCGCCTCCGCGATCGCCGGCCACTTCTGCACCCCGGAGGACCTCTAGATGGAACCGATACGCGTCATCGATGGCACCGCCCTGCCCGTCGACCGCTCCGACGTCGACACCGACCAGATCATCCCAGCCGAATACCTCAAGCGCATCGAGCGCACCGGGTTCGGGCCGTTCCTGTTCGCGGAGTGGCGCAAGGATCCCGACTTCGTGATCAACGATCCGCGCTATGCGGGAGCCAGGATCCTCCTGGCCGGCGCGAACTTCGGGTGCGGCTCCAGCCGCGAGCACGCGCCGTGGGCGATCGAGGACGCGGGGTTCCGCGCGATCATCGCGCCGAGCTTCGCCGACATCTTCCGGAACAACTGCACGAAGGTGGGGCTGTTGCCGGTCGAGCTCCGGCTGGAGTCGGTGCGCGCGCTGATGGACGCGGTGCTGGACGATCCGGCCACCCGCATCGTCGTCGACCTGGAGCATCAGAGCGTCACCGCCCCCGGCCTCGACGAGGTGTTCGACATCGAGGAGTTCACGGCGTGGCGTCTGCTCGAGGGCCTGGACGACATCGGGCTCACGATGCGCCACCTGGACGACATCGCGGCGTACGAGTCGCGACGGCGGTCCTGGCTCCCGACCGCCTGAGCCTCAGCTACCGCCCGACCGCCGCAACGCCTCCTCGCGTGCGGAGTCCGTGAGCGCCACCAGCGCGTCGGAGTGGCGTACCTCCACGGACGTCGCGTCGCGCAGCCGCTTCGCCGCCGTCGGCAACGCGGCCAGATCGGCCTCGAACCGCGCGCCCATCTCCACGATCGAGGGCGCGGATCCCGTCCGGACGCCGTCGCGCATCACGGGCTCGAGGAGCGGTTCGGCGCCCGACGGGGCCGGCTCGTCGCGGAGCCCGAGGACGTCGGCGTCTGGTCCTCGCCAGGCCTGCTTCCGTCCGGGTGCCGACTCCTTGCCCGTGGAGAGTTTCAACACCGGACGTCCGTCGCTCTCGGTCATCTTGTAGACCGAGTCCACGAACGGGGCATCGGCCGACACGCCCATCTGCGTCCCGATCCCGAACGCGTCCACCGGGGCGTCATCCGCCACCAGCTTCTCCACCTCGAGCTCGTCCAGGCCGCCGCTCGCGAAGATCCGCGCATCGGCGAGCCCCGCCTCGTCGAGCAGCGTGCGCGCGTCGCGCGAGAGCGCGTCGACGTCGCCGCTGTCCAAGCGCACGCCGATCCCGCCGGTCAGGCGCATCTCGCGCACGACCTCGATCGCGTTGCGGACACCGTGCAACGTGTCGTAGGTGTCGACCAGGAATGTGGTTCGCTCCGGATGGTCCTCGGCGAACGCCCGGAACGCCTCGATCTCGGACGGGAACGCCTCGATGAAGGAGTGCGCCATGGTCCCGGCGACCCGCAGGTCGTACCTGCGCGCGGCCTCTACGTTCGAGGTCGCGGCGAATCCGACGATCGCGCTGTCCCTGGCGGCGGCCATGGCCGCTTCGCGTCCGTGGGTCCGCCGGAACGCGAAGTCGACCAGGTCCTTGCCGGGCGCGGCGATGCGATACCGGGCGGCCTTCGTCGCGAGCGTCGTGTGGAGCGTCACCTGGTTCAGCAACAGCGTCTCGACGAGCTGCGCGGCCGGGAGCGAGGCGGTGACCTCCATGATGGGCTCGCCCGCGTGCACGACACGTCCTTCGGGCGCCGCCCAGACCTCTCCGTCGAACCGCACCTCGCGGAACGCCTCGATGTCGCGCTCGTCGAACCCGATGGTCCGGAGGTACCCGAGCTCGTCCTCGTCGAACGAGAACGACTCGAGCGCGTCCAGACACGCCTCGAGACCTCCAGCCACCAGGAATCCGCGGTTCGGCGGCAGGTTGCGGACGTAGAGGCTGAACGTTGCCGGAGCGGTCATGCCGCGGCGCAGATAGCTCGCCGCCATGTTCAGTTCATAGAGGTCCGTCAGGAGCGCCCCAGGCATCCGGGTAGGCTACGTGAGGACCGAGACGAGCGCCGGACGGCCCACCGATGGGGTGCCGACCGGACCGGACAACGAAGGTGGGCGTCGAGGAGGCTGAGGGTGTGAACATGTCTGCCCGATACCTCGAGCGCGACGCGTTCGGCCGGCTCCTCGATCTCCTGGTCGAGCGGGGCTTCGAGTTGATCGGCCCGACCGTCCGCGACGGAGCGATCGTCCTCGACCGCATCGACGGCGTCGACGACCTTCCACGGGGGATCCGTGAGATCCAGGGTCCCGGGACCTATCGCCTCGAGCAGACCGGCGACGACCGGCTGTTCGAGTGGGCGCACGGACCCGACTCCGGCAAGCGGTACCTGTTCCCTCCGCGCGAAACCATCCAGAACGGCACGAAGGACGCGGATGGGGGCGTGCGGATCGCACCGGCGCCGCTGCCCGAGGTTCGCTACGCGTTCGTCGGACTGCGCGCGTGCGACCTGCATGCCATCGAGATCCAGGACAAGGTGTTCATGATCGCCGACCCGGCGTACCGCGAACGGCGCGAACGGTCGATCGCGATCGGCGTGAACTGCTCGACACCCGGCGAGACGTGCTTCTGCGTATCGATGAACACGGGCCCGCGCTGCACGACCGGCTATGACATCGCGCTGACCGAGCTCGAGGACGGCTTCACGGCTGAGGCGGGGACGGACGCCGGGGCCGATCTCATCGCTGCCCTCGCGACCGTCGAGGCAGACGACGAGCAGGTCGCCGCGTCGAACGCCGTATCGGAGCGCGCCGCCGAGCGGATGGGACGCCGGCTGGAGACGGCGGACCTGCCGGGTCTCTTGTACCGCAACCGCGAGCACCCGCGTTGGGACGAGGTCGCGTCGCGGTGCCTCACCTGCACGAACTGCACCATGGTGTGCCCCACGTGCTTCTGCCACGACCTCACGGATCAGATCTCGCTCGACGGGATGGAGGCGACCCGGGAGCGTGAGTGGGCGAGCTGCTTCAGCGAGGAGTTCTCGCACATGTCCTTCGGTGAGGTGCGGTCGTCGGCCAAGTCCCGGTACCGGCAGTGGCTCACGCACAAGTTCTCCTCGTGGATCGACCAGTTCGGTACGAGCGGATGCGTCGGCTGTGGCCGCTGTGTCACGTGGTGTCCGGTGGGGATCGACGTCACCGAGGAGATCGCCGCGATCCGGATGACCGACGGCGAGGTCCGTGTGGCGGGGGAGATGCTCTGATGACGGCGACAGCGGTTCACACCGGCGAGTCGATCGCGGGGGCTGCGACGCTCTCCGCCACCGTCCACCGGATCGTGGAGGACGCCGCCGACACGTTCACGTTCTGGTCGACGTTCGACGACCCGGAGACGCGTCGTGGCTTCTCGTTCGCCCCCGGGCAGATCAGCATGGTCGGCATCTTCGGCGTCGGCGAGGTCCCGATCAGCGTTTCGTCCGATCCAGCCCGTCCGATGCTCCTGGGGCACACGATCCGTGCGTGCGGTCGCGTTACCAACGTATTCGCCGGGCTGCATCCGGGTGACCGGATCACCGTGCGCGGACCGTTCGGCCGGCCGTGGCCCGTCGCGAAGGCGCGCGGCGGCGACCTGTTGATCGTCGCCGGCGGGCTCGGCCTGGCCCCGCTGCGCTCGGCCGTGTACGACGCGCTCCGCCACCGTCAGATGTATCGCAGGGTGGTGCTCGCGATCGGCGCCCGTGACCCGAGCCAGATGCTCTATCGCCGTCAGATCGAGACGTGGCTCCGCTTGGCGCGGTTCGAGGGCCTGGAGGTCCGCCTGACCGTCGACCAAGCCGACGACGCGTGGCCATACCGGGAAGGGCTCGTGACCGCGCTCTTCCCGGACCTGGGGATCGATCCCCGCTCGACGACGGTCTTCACGTGCGGGCCGGAGATCATGATGACCTCCGCGCTCCGCGACCTCGAGCGCATGGGCGTGCCCGATGAGCGGCTATGGCTCACCATGGAGCGGAACATGCACTGCGCGGTGAAGCTCTGCGGGCATTGCCAGCTCGGACCATGGTTCGTCTGCGCCGACGGGCCGATCTTCCGTTGGGACGAGGTCCGCGACCTGATGGAGGTGGACGAGTTGTGAGCGTGCTGGCGGAGTTCACCGAGGGGACCGTGCCGCTCGCGCCCGCCAAGCCCCGGGTTGCCGTGTTCAAGATGGCCTCCTGCGACGGCTGCCAGCTCCAGCTCCTGGACGCCGAAGAAGCGTTGCTCGAGCTGGCCGGCGCCATCGAGATCGTGAACTTCGCGGAGGCGACCTCCCGCGACGAGCCGGGGCCGTACGACGTGACGCTCGTCGAGGGTTCCGTGTCCACGAGCGAGCAGATCGAGCAACTGCGCGCGATCCGTGAGGCCTCGAGCTTCCTGATCACGATCGGCGCGTGCGCCACATCGGGCGGCGTGCAGGCGCTCCGCAACGGGCACGACCTGGGCGTGACGATCCGCCACGTCTACCCGACTCCGTCGTTCATCGACTCCCTCGCCGACTCCACGCCTATCGCCGACCACGTCGACGTGGATCTGGAACTGACGGGCTGTCCCGTCGACCGCGGCCAGCTGCTCGCCGCGCTCGCGTGGCTCCTGCAGGGCTCGGTGCCGCGGCCGCCCACGACCCCGGTGTGCATCGAGTGCAAGCGGCGCGGCTACGTCTGCGTGGTGGTGGCGCGCGGAGAGCCGTGCCTCGGCCCGGTCACGCGCACCGGCTGTGGCGCACTCTGTCCGGGGATGGACCGCGGCTGTTACGGATGCTTCGGACCGTCACAGCCGCCGAACACCGAGGCGCTCGCGCGGCGGTTCATCGAGCTCGGCATGTCGCCATCGCTCGTCGCCGAGAAGTTCCGGTTCATCACCGGGTACGCGCCGGCGTTCCGCGAGGTCGCCGACCGGCTGGAACGGGAGGCATCGACGTGACGCATCGCTCGGTCGAGGTTCCGGTGATCGCTCGCGTGGAGGGCGAGGGCGCGCTGCACATCACGCTCGACGGCGACGAGATCGTCGACCTCCGCCTGCAGATCTACGAGCCGCCGCGGTTCTTCGAGTCGTTCCTGCGCGGGCGGCCGTTTTCCGACGTGGCCGACATCGTGCCGCGGATCTGCGGGATCTGCCCCGTCGCGTATCAGATGAGCGCGATCTACGGTCTCGAGCGGTTGTTCGGGGTCGAGGTGTCCGAGGGCACGCACGAGCTCCGCCGGCTGCTGTACTGCGCCGAGTGGATCGAGAGCCACATGTTGCACGTCCATCTGCTCGCGGCGCCCGACTTCCTTGGGTTCGACAGCGCGATCGAGATGGCGCAGCGCGGCTTCAAGGCCGAGGTCGAACGCGGGTTGCGGATCAAACGCCTCGGCAACGACCTGTTGGCGTTGATCGGTGGCCGGGAGATCCACCCGGTTTCTCCCATGGTGGGCGGGTTCTCGAAGGCGCCGCGTGTGCGAGATCTGCGGGCGCTCGAGCCTCGGTTCGAGGCGGCACTCGCCGAGATCCTGGACGTCGCGGACTGGGTCGGCACGCTCACGTACCCGTCGTTCCCGCGGGCGGCGGAGCTCGTATCGATGGTCAACCCCGGCGAGTACCCGATGAACGTGGGCGACATGGCCTCGTCGTCCGGGCGCCACTGGCCGGCCGACGCATACGAGGACGAGACGCACGAGCTCCACGTCGAGCACTCGAACGCGCTGCACTCGGTGTTCACCGACACGGGGGCGGAATATTTCCTCGGGCCGCTCGCGCGGATCAACCTGAACGAAGCCACGTTGACCCCAGTGGCGCGCGATGCCGCGCGCCGGGCGGGCCTCGCGGCGTTGCCCGATCCCGACCCGTTCCGGTCGATGGCTGCGCGGGTCGCCGAGACGGCGCTCGCGCTCGAGGAGGGTCTCCGCCTGATCCGCGCTTACGTGGCGCCGACGCCGCCGCTCGTCCCGGTGCATCCGCGCGCGGGGCGGGCGACCTGGACCACGGAGGCACCGCGCGGCACCCTGTATCACCGCTACGACGTTGCGGAGGACGGAACCATCCTGGAGGCGAAGATCGTTCCGCCCACCTCCCAGAACCTGCGGCACATGGAACGGGACCTGCGGGAGTTCCTCCCGTGGGCGCTCGAGCAGCCGGAGGACGAGCTCACACGCCTGTGCGAGATGGTCGTGCGCAACTACGACCCGTGCATCTCCTGCGCGACCCACTTCCTGCAGGTAGACGTCGAGCGCCTCTGAGGCCTGGCGTGCCGCGCGTTCGGATCGTCGGCTGCGGGAATCCCGATGCGGGTGACGACGCGGCCGGTCTCGTTGCGGTCGAACGGGCACGGCCGCTCGTTCCGACCGACGTCGAGGTGGTGACGGCACCCACTGCTCTGCACGTCCTCGACCTGCTGGAAGGTGCCGACATCGTGTTGCTGGTGGACGCGACGCGGACGGCCGGGGCCGCCCGTCCTCCGGGCGAGGTAGTCCGGGTCGAGTCGGGGGACGACGGGCTCCCAGTGGTGCTGCGATCCTCGCTCTCCTCGCACGGGCTCGGTCTCGCCGAAGCCGTCGGACTGGCCGCGGCCCTCGGTCCGGTACCGCGCGTCGTGTTCCTGGGCGTCGAGGTCGGCGACGTGCGGATGGGCAGGGACCTTTCCCCCGCGGTCGACGCGGCACTGCCGGCCCTCGTTGAGGCCATCGTCCGCGAGGCCGGCGTCGGAACGGGGACCCGATGACGCCCGAGGCCGAAGCTCGGCGCATCTCGGTCCGGGGCGTCGTGCAGGGTGTGGGGTTCCGGCCGTTCGTCTGGCGGCTGGCGGAGCGGCACGGCCTCACGGGCTGGGTCCGCAACGCCGACGGCGTGGTCGAGATCCACGCGGAGGGCGCGCCGGCCGCGCTCGATGCGTTCGCCCTGGAGATCGGCGGCTCCCCACCGCCCCTCGCCGTGGTGGACGACGTCAGCTGGGCGGCCGCCCACGTCCGCGGGTTCCCCGGGTTCGACGTCGATCTGAGCGTCGACGGTGGTGGCGGCGACCGACTCGTCCCGCCCGATGCCGCCACGTGTGCGGCGTGCCTCGGTGAGCTCTTCGATGCGGACGATCGACGGTACCGGTACCCGTTCATCAACTGCACCGACTGCGGCCCGAGGTTCACCATCATCGAGTCCCTCCCGTACGACCGGGCTCGGACCTCGATGCACGCCTTCCCGATGTGCGAAACATGCCGGCGCGAGTATGAGGATCCGGGCGATCGTCGCTTCCATGCCGAGCCCGTGGCGTGCCCCGCGTGTGGTCCACACGTGGAGCTCCGCGATGCGGAGGGGCGGCGGGTCGACGGCGACGTCGTCGATCGCGTCGCCTCGATGCTCGGGGATGGGGCGATCGTGGCGATCAAGGGGCTCGGGGGCTTCCATCTGGCGTGCGACGCCACCGACGAACGGTCGGTGCGGCGCCTCCGGGAGCGAAAGCTCCGGCCGGACAAGCCGTTCGCGGTGATGGTGGCCGACCTCGTGGCGGCGCGCGAGTGGTTCGACCCGACGGAGCGAGGAGACGGCCGCGCTCGGCTCGTGGCGTGCCCCGATCGTCCTGGTGGCCGACCGCGACCGGCTGGCGCCCGGCGTCGCTCCGGGCCATCGGCGCAGCGGCGCCATGCTGCCCGCGACGCCGCTGCACCACCTCCTGCTCCGCGCGGTCTCGATGCCGCTCGTCATGACGAGCGGCAACCGGAGCGACGAGCCGATCTGCATCGGGAACGACGAAGCGCTCGATCGTCTCGCGGGCATCGCCGACGCCTTCGTCGTGCACGATCGCCCGATCGTCGCGCGCTATGACGATCCGGTCGTCTGGATCCGGCCGCGCGACGCTGGGCCGTCCGTGGCCCGACGCGCCCGGTCGTTCGCGCCGTCGTCGATCGAGCTCGGCTCGCCGCTCCGGGTCCCCACGCTGGGCACGGGGGCGGAGCTGCACGGCGCGTTCTGCCTGGCGAGCGGCAGGCGGGCGTTCCTCTCCCAGCACATCGGGGACCTGGACACGGAGGAGGCGATGGCCGCCTACCGTGACGCGCTCGAACGCTACCGAGCGGTCTTCCGCGTGGAGCCGGAGATCGTGGGGCACGACCTGCACCCGGACTTCGCGACCACGCGGTTCGCCGAGGAGCTCGGGATCCCTCGGGTAGCCGTCCAGCATCATCACGCGCACATCGCGGCGACGATGGCAGAGTGCGAGCTGGAGGGCGAGGTGCTCGGGATCGCGTTCGACGGGCTCGGCCTCGGGGACGACGGGACGATCTGGGGGGAGAGCTCCTGCGGTGCTCATCGACGAGCTCGACGCGGGTCGGGCGCCTGCGACCGGTGCGGCAGCCGGGGGGCGACACGGCGACGCGGCACCCGTGGCGGATGGCGATGGCGTTCGCCGAGGCGGCGGGGGTGTTGGACGACGTCGAGGAGCGTCTGCGGCCGCCGGAGGCCGAGGCCTCGGTCGTTCGCGGCCAGCTCCGCTCGGGCCTCGGCTCCCCCTGGACCAGCTCGGCCGGCCGCCTGTTCGACGCCGTCGCCGCGCTGCTCGGCGTCTGCCGCGAGGCGTCGTACGAAGGGCAGCCCGCGATGCTCTTGGAGCAGTGCGCCGGGTCGTCCGGAACCGCCAACGACCGCGTGCCCGTCGCCGTCGCGGACGGCGGCCTCGTGGAGATCGACACCCATGCGCTGTTCGCGGCGCTCGTCGATCACGACGGGCCGTCGCCGTCGGTCGCCGGCCGGTTCCACGACATGCTGGCGGAGGCCACCGCTCGGGCGTGCGCGATCGTCCGGGAGGGCACTGGCCTGGATCGCGCGGTGCTCGGTGGCGGGGTGTTCCACAACGACCGCTTCACCTCGGAGCTGGTCGGCCGGTTGACGGGAACGGGGTTCCGTGTGTTCCTACCAAGGGAGGTTCCGGTGGGCGATGGTGGTGTCGCGCTCGGCCAGGTGCTCGTCGCGAACGCACGGAGGGAGGCGGTCTAGATGTGCCTCGGCGTTCCGGGGAAGGTGATCGAGGTCTTCGAGGAGGACGGGATCCGCATGGGGACCGTCGACTTCGGAGGGATCCAGCGCAAGGCGTGCCTGGAGTACGCGCCCGAGGTCGGGCTCGACCACTGGGTGGTGATCCACGTCGGGTTCGCGATCAGCGTGGTGGACGAGGAGGAGGCGGCTCGCTCCTACGCGCTCCTGAAGGAGATGGACAACCTGGAGAACATCGACCTGCCGCAGGATCCGGACGGCGTCCGGCCGGAGGCGATCGCATGAAGTACCTCGACGAATACCGAGACGACGACGTCTCGCGCGCGTTGCTGGACGACATCGCGCGGATCGTGACGAAACCGTGGACGATCATGGAGGTCTGCGGCGGCCAGACGCACACGCTGATCCGGCAAGGGATCGACCAGTTGTTGCCGAACGAGGTCGAGCTGGTGCACGGGCCCGGGTGCCCTGTCTGTGTGACGCCCGTCGCCATGATCGATGAGGCGATCGCGATCGCGAAGCGGCCAGACACCATCGTGTGCTCGTTCGGGGACATGTTGCGCGTGCCCGGCTCGTCCGAGGACCTGTTCCATGCCCGCGCGGCCGGCGGTGACGCGCGCGTCGTGTATTCGCCTCTCGACGCCCTGGAGGTTGCGCGGCGGACCCCCGACAAGACCGTGGTGTTCTTCGCCGTCGGGTTCGAGACGACCGCGCCCGCGAACGCGATGGCCGTCCGCCAGGCGAAACTGCTCGGCGTGACGAACTTCGCGCTGCTCGTGGCGCACGTGCTGGTGCCGCCCGCGATCATGGCGATCCTGGTCTCGCCGGGTAACCGCGTGCAGGGGTTCCTGGCGCCCGGGCACGTCTGCGCGATCCAGGGGTGGCGCGAGTACGAGCCGATCGCTCGGGACTTCGGCGTCCCGCTCGTCGTCACCGGGTTCGAGCCGGTCGACCTGCTCGAGGGCATCCGCATGCTGGTCCGGCAGCTCGAAGAGGGCCGCACCGAGGTGGAGAACCAGTACGTGCGCGCGGTCCAGCGCGACGGGAACCCGGCCGCGCTCGCGATCGTGGACGAGGTGTTCGAGGTGGCGGACCGCGCGTGGCGCGGTATCGGCGTGATCCCCGCGAGCGGCCTGCGCCTGCGCGAGGCTTACGCGATGCACGACGCGGAACGCCTCTTCCCCCACGAGGGCGGTGTCCCGGCGAGCGAGTCCGAGATCTGCATCGCCGGCGACGTCCTCCGCGGGCGAGCCAAGCCGCACGACTGTCCCGCGTTCGGCACGCTCTGCACGCCCGAAACCCCGCTGGGTGCGCCGATGGTATCGACCGAGGGGGCGTGCGCCGCGTACTTCCTGGCCGGGCGGACCCGCGAGGGAGCGACGGCGTGAGCGACGTCGAGGAGCGCGAGGTGCGGGAGTTCGCGATGCGCTGTCCGGTTCCGCTGGCGCCGGGCGCGTCCGTGCTCCTCGGCCACGGAAGCGGCGGGAAGCTGACGCAACAGCTGATCCGCGACCTGTTCGTGCCGACGCTCGGTGCCGACCCCGAGCTCGCGCGCATGGGCGACGCCGCCGTCCTTCCTCTGCCCGACGGGGCCCGCCTGGCGTTCACCACCGACGCGTTCGTCGTGACGCCCGCGTTCTTCCCGGGTTCGAACATCGGCGAGCTCGCGGTGAACGGGACCGTGAACGACCTCGCGATGATGGGGGCCGAGCCGCTCGCCCTCTCGGTGGCGCTGATCCTCGAGGAAGGCCTGGCGATGGACCGTCTGGGCGCGGTCGTGATGTCGATGGCCGACGCGTGCGAACGAGCCGGCGTGCGGCTCGTCACCGGCGACACGAAGGTCGTCGAACGCGGCGCGGCGGACGGTCTGTACGTGACGACGTCAGGCGTCGGGCTGATCCCCGACGGTGTCGACATCGGTCCCGAGCGTGCCCGGCCGGGAGATCGGATCGTCGTGACCGGCCCCATCGGCTCGCATGGCGTCGCGGTCATGTCCCGGCGGGCAGGGATCGCGTTCGAGACGGACGTCGTCTCCGATTCGGCGCCGCTCACGTCGCTCGTGCGTGCGATGCTCGCTGCCGGCGACGTGCGATGCCTGCGCGACGCGACGCGCGGAGGCGTGGCGAGCGTCCTGAACGAGCTCGCCGAAGCGAGCGCCGTCTCGATGACCGTGGTCGGCGCCGACGTTCCGGTCCTGCCTGCCGTGTACGCCGCCTGCGAGATGCTGGGGCTCGACCCGCTGTACGTCGCCAACGAAGGCGTCGCGGTCGGGATCGTGGCGCCCGGCGACGCGGAAGCGATCGTCACGGCGGCGCGAGCGGATCCGCTCGGCGCGCGAGCCGCCGTGATCGGCGAGGTCGGCGAGCCCCCGGTCGCCGTCCGCGTGAGGACCGGACTGGGCGCCACTCGCCCGCTCGTCATGCTCGCTGGCGATCAGCTTCCACGCATCTGCTGAGCATGTCGGCATCGGAGGAGCGGTTCATGGCGCTGGCTGCCGACGCGGTCGACGGCTTGCCCGAGTGGGTCCACGACGCGATGGACAACGTGGAGGTGTTCGTCGAGGACCTGCCCCCGCCGGACGAGCCGGGCCTGCTGGGGCTGTACCACGGCGTGCCGCTTTCGGCGCGGGGAACCCACTACGCGGGAGCGCTGCCGGATCACATCACCCTCTACCGGGTCCCCATCGAGCAGCTCGCTCGGGGGAGCGACGACCGGTTGCGGCGCATCATCGCCCACACGGTGGCGCACGAGGTCGCGCACCACTTCGGGATCAGCGACGATCGGTTGCGGGAGATCGGGGCGTACTAATCTGTGTCAGACTACCTGACCGACCTCGACGAACGGATGATGCGAGCGGCGCTGGAGGAGGCGGAGGCATGCCTGGACTCGGGCGACGTTCCGGTGGGCGCGGTGATCGCGAGGGATGGCGAGCTGTTGGTCGCCGCCGGCAACTCCCGCGAGAAGATGCAGGATCCAACCGCGCACGCCGAGGTGCTGGCGTTGCGCGAAGCCAGTGACATCTCCGATTCGTGGCGGCTGGACGGATGCACGATGTACGTCACGTTGGAGCCTTGCGCGATGTGCGCCGGCGCGATCGTGCTCGCGCGGGTCGACCGTGTCGTGTTCGGCGCGCTCGATCCCAAGGCGGGGTTCGCGGGCTCCCTCGGCAACCTGCTCCAGGATGAGCGCCTGAACCACCGGGTGGAGCTCACGGGGGGCCTGTTCGAAGAGGAGTGCGGCGAGCTGTTGCGGGCATTCTTCCGCGACCGCCGCTAGCAGGGCCGCGTCGGAACGCTCAGCGCCGCATGCGCTCGCGGATCGCGGCGTGGATCTGCTCGGCCACGTGCGGCATGACGTCGGCCATCGACTTGAAGTCGCGCGCGAGCATCACGATCGCGGTGACCGGCGTGGTCGACACCACCGAGGCGGTCCGTCGCTCGTGCTCCATGATCGCGATCTCGCCGAAGAAGTCTCCCGGGCCCAGGTCCGCCAAGTGCTCGCCGTCCTTCGTCACCGCCACGGTCCCCTTCTCGAGCACGAAGAACTCATGCGGCATGCGCCCCTGCTCGAGCAGCTGGTACCCGGCGGGCACGTCGATCTCATCGGTCCACCGCGAGATCTGATCGCGCTCCTTGCGCGAGAGATCACGGAACAACGGGAGCGATTCCAAGCGCTTCGCGTCCATCGGGTCCCCCTCTCGTGGATGGCATCCTGCCACGGTGGGATGCCTCCCGCCACCCGGCTCGGGCGCGCACAGGCCACTTGCTAGACTCGGCGACGGAGGCGTGCCGGAGCGGACGAACGGGACCGCCTCGAAAGCGGTTAGGGGTCTAAACCGCCCCTCGCGTGTTCAAATCACGCCGCCTCCGCCGGAACGGAACGCACGGGTGCGCATCTCGCGGTGCGCACCCGTTCGCGTCTCCCGGTCGGTTGCACGCCGGACATCGCCCCGATATCGTGCTGCGCGGCGCCGTCTCGCGCCGAACCTCCGGTCCCGGTGCTCACGCCGCCGGCCACGCGGGGGCAAAGGTGGCCTCGAGCCGTCGAGACGCCGGTCGAGTGTTGCCCTTGCCGGCGGGGTGCCGCGAGCGTGAGTCCCGGGCGCCGCCGCCATGAGGGGAGCACGGGATGACCACGCAGAAGTCCTTCAAACGCCTCGTCCGAGCTCGCATGGACAAGACGGGCGAGAGCTACACGGCCGCGCGTGCCTCGCTGCTGGCCGCCGAGGAGCCGAAGGCGACCGACGCCCCGGCGCTGTCGATGTCGGAGGAGGCGATCCGACGGCGGACCGGGCGAGGGTGGGAGGAGTGGTTCGAGCTCCTCGACACCTGGGGTGCGGCCGAGCGGACGCATACGGAGATCGCGCGTTGGGTCGCCTCGGAACATCCGGTCAAGGGCTGGGACGCGCAGGCGATCACCGTCAGCTTCGAGCGCGCCAGCGGCCGGCGTGCTGTCGGCCAGCACGCCGACGGCTTCAGCATCACCGTCTCGAAGACCATGGCGGTGCCGGTCGTCCGGCTGTACGAGGCGTTCGTCGATGCGTCGGTGCGCGAGCGCTGGTTGCCGGACGGCGCCCTCCGGGAGCGGACCACCCTGGAGCCGAGGTCGGCTCGCTTCGACTGGGGCGACGGCGAGACCCGGGTCAACGTCGGCTTCGTGGCGAAGAGCGAGGACAAGAGCACCGTGGCGCTCGAGCATGCGCGTCTGGCCGACGCCGAGGAGGCGGAGCGGATGAAGTCCTACTGGCGGGATCGCATCGCGGCGCTGAAGGAGGAGTTGGAAGGATGAGCAGGGGGCGGCCTCTAGGCCCGCCTCTTCGCTCGTTCGACGCCTACCATGGGTGGCCATGCGACCTTCCCCGCGCTCCCGCGTCGTGTTCGCAGTGCTCGCTGTCGCGTTGGCGGCGTCCTTCGCTTCTCCCGCGATGGCGGGCATCCCGTCGGGGCGCTACGCGATCGGGGACTCCGTCATGCTCGGCGCCCGCGACGCCCTGATCGCGCGCGGGTTCCGCGTGAACGCGCAGGTCAGCAGGCAGTTCCGCGATGTGGTCCCGCTCGTCCGGCAGCTCGCGGCCGGGGGACACCTGCCCGTGAACGTGATCGTCCACCTGGGGACGAATGGGCTGATCGACGGCGCCGACTGCGACGCGCTCGTCCGCGTCTCGGGCAGGGACCGCCACGTGTACCTGGTGACGGTGAAGGTGCCGCGCCCGTACCGCGACGCGAACAACGCGCGGATCCGCGCGTGCGCGCACCGGCACGACAACGTCTCGGTGATCGACTGGTACGGGCTCAGCCGGTACCACCGGGCGTGGTTCTACGGTGACGGCTACCACCTGCGGCCCGTCGGGCGGCACGAGTACGCCGCGCTGCTCGACCGGAGCGTCTGAAGTGCCGGCCCGGCCGAGGCCGGGTGAGAGCGCCCGCTAGACTCGTCTCGGTGGCCTGCCCGAGCGGCCGAAGGGACGCGCCTGGAAAGCGCGTGGGGGGGCAACTCTCCCGAGGGTTCGAATCCCTCGGCCACCGCCAGCCAGGTCGATCAGAGGTCGATCGCGCGGTGGGTGTACGACTCCCGCACCCGCATGCCGATCCGCTCGTAGAGCGTGAGCGCGCCGGTGTTCGAGTCCGTCGAGAGCGTCGTCGCGGTGTATCCCCGATCGAACCCTCGCTGGAACGCGACCTGGAGCAACGCGCGCGCGATGCCCCGATGACGATGGTCGCGGCGCACCGCGAGCTTGTCCACCCAGATCTCGTCCGAATCGATCAGGAACGCGCCGCCGACGACCTCGCCGTCGTGTTCGGCGAGTATGAAGTCCTCCGGGTGAGAACCCATCCCGTTCCGTCGTCATGGCGCGCCACGTGGCGATCGTCGAGGGCTGCCGATCCTCCCATTCGTTGAACGCGTCTTCGAACATGCCGAGCGCCTCGTCCTCGTCCTCCGGACGGAGATGACGGAGCGCGATGCCCTCGGGGAGCGCCGGGTCGGGCGGTCGCTCGGCGTGCTCCATGGACAGGATCCACGCGGTGCGGCGCGGTGTGTAGCCGGCTTCGACGAGCAGCTGGGTCGCTCCGTCGGCCCGGTCGTTGATCGTCTGGCCCACGCGCGCCGCACCTCGCTGGCCGGCCCGGCGCTCCGTCCACCGGCGGAGCCACGTGCCGATCCCGCGGCCGCGGGCATCGGGGTGGACGTCGACCCAGGCGTTGCGTCCGCTCGGGAGGAATGCCCAGCCGATCAGGCGCGATCCCGTCCCACAGGCCCACCGAGTCGAGGGTGGGATCGACACCGGGGAGACGGAAATCGGAGGTCAGGTCCTCGCGCTCCCACATCGGGTACCCGACATCGTGCAACTCGCACGTGTTCGCCAGCGCGACGACGTCGTCGACGTCGTCGACGGTGAGGGCGCGAACCGTCAGCCCTTCGAGCTGCGTGAGGAGGTCGTCCATCCCGGACAGGGTATCGGGGCCACGGGGTCCAGGGTCGAAGTCGTCGTCTCGAGCGAACGTCGCACGTCGTCGAAGTCGCCCCATGGCACGAACGGGACACCGTCGCGCAGGCAATGCTCGACCAGGTCGCCTTTCGCGAACGTCAGGTCCGCGTAGAGCGCGCCGAACCGGTCCGACTGGCCGTCCCCGATGAACGCGACGCTGCCGTGCGTCTCGCGGGCGCCGAGCACCGCGTTCATCTTGCACGTGCCGCACCCGAGGCAGACGGGATGGCCGTTCGGGTGGCGCAGCTTCGGTCCCGGATCGAACACCAGCTCGTTCGAGATCACCGGCAACCGCCCGAGACCCGCGTTCACCAGGATCGGCTCGATGTAGAACCCGAATCCGTCCGACACGATCGTGACGGGGATCGCGAGACCCTCGGCCCACTCCACGAACCGCGCGAACGTCGGCGCCATCGGGCACCGTTCGATCGCGAACGCGAGCATCTCCTCGCGCGTGCCGGTGAGGAGCTCGGCCTGGCCGCCCGTTCCGTCGCGCAGGCCGATCGAGTCGTCGGTCATGCGGTCGTTGAGCTGGGTCCAGCCCGGTTCGCCGAACTCCTCCAGCAGGACCACCACGACGTCGGACGTGCAGGCCGTCCCGTCGAAGTCGACGACGATCGCGCCGACGGGCTCGGCGTCACGCACCGGTGCGGTTGGCTCGCTGTTCGATGAACCGGATGAACGCCCGGGTCGGCGCTCCCGTGGCGCCTTCGGGCCAGGGACCGTTCGGATGCTCGGCCCATGCGGAGCTGCCTGTGTCCAGATGCGCCCACGGGATGCCGTCGGGGACGGAATCGCGCAGGAACAGCCCGGCCATCATCGCGGAGTCGAAGTCGTGATCTCCCAGGTTCTTCACGTCCGCGACGGTGGAGTCGAGCGCCGCGCGGTACCGGCTCCACAGCGGGATCTCCCATCCCGGCTCCCCCGCGTGTGCGCCCGCGGCGAGCATGTCGCGCACCAGTTCCGGGTCCGTTCCCATCACGGCCCAGAGATCGGGGCCGAGGCCGGACGCGTCGGTGAGCGTGGCGCTGTCCAGGATCAGGGCGGGGTCCTTCTCGGACAGGTAGGCGAGCGCGTCGGCGAGGAGCAGCCGTCCCTCGCTGTCGGTGTCGACGACCTCGGACGTCCGGCCCCCGCGGTGCCGGAGCACGTCGCCAGGTCGCATGGCCGCCGAACCCGACATGTTCTCCGCGAACGGGATCGCCGCGACCACGTTGACCCGGGCGCCGAGCTCGGCGACGGCGCGCATCGTCGCAAGCGCGGCCGCGGCTCCCGCCATATCCGAGCGCATCCACGACATCTCCGACGGCCGCTTCACGTTCAGGCCGCCCGAATCGAACGTCACGCCCTTGCCCGTGATCGCGATCGGCCGAGACCGTCCCCCGCCGCGATACGAAAGCTCAACCAAGCGCGGCTCGTTGGCACTCCCCGCGCCGACGCCGAGGATGCCGCCGAATCCGCCACGCTCGAGCGCGCCCCGGGTCCACACCTTGCATGACAACCCGAGCCGTCCCGCCATGCCTCTGGCCTCGTCCGCGAGCAGGGCAGGCGTGGACTCGGCGGCGGGCGCGTTCGTCAGGTCTCGCGCCCAGTTCGTGGCGCTCCCGACGATCTCGCCGTGCCCGGCGCCGCGGCGGGCCCGGGTCGTCGAGCCCGTGGGGACGAGCACGCGGACGACCTTCGTCCGGGCTGGTTCGGTAGCGGTCCGGTGCCGGTCGAACCGATACGCGCCGAGCTGGAATCCTTCCACGATCGCGCTCGCGGATCGTTCCACGTCGGTCCCCAGCTGCGCGAGCGTCGTCGCCACCCGCGCATGGGGGCGGGCGGCCGAGCCAGCTCGCATGGCGGCCTCACGGAGGCCGAGGGCATCGTCGCCGGCTCCGCGTTCCACACCCACCAGGAGCACCGAGCGGCTCGCCGCGTTCCCGAGCGTCTCGAGCGAGAACGTGTCGGCCGCCTTCCCGCGGATACCGTTGCGACGCAGGATGTCCACCAGGTCGACACCGAGCGCGGCGCCGGTCTCGCGGCCGCCGGGCCCGAGCGTGGGCCCCTCGAACATCGGGAGCACCAACAGATCCGTCTTCACGCCGTCGGCGGTGGCGGCCGACACCTCGAACCGCGGTCGTTCAGGCATCGATCGTCCGCTGGCAGACGCACATGGCTGGCCATTATGCGGCCGGCACGTGGGTGGTGACGGCTGGGGCGGTCCCTCGGGATCCGGCGGCCTTGCGGTGGACGGGTGTTTCGCGGGACCATACGCCGGCCCGGGGCCCGCAGTCGTCTCTCTCGTGGGGATGCACCCTCGCGGCGTCCGAGGAGGGAGCACATGAAGAGGTCGGCGGTGGTCGCGGCGCTCGTCGCCGCGCTGGTCGGGGTCGCGTGCGGTGGGGGCGGAGGTGGGGGCAAGAGCGCAGCGCCGAGTGGCACGACAGGACCGGCAGCCGTCAAGGAGGGCGGGGTCCTGCGCGTCGCGGCGTTCGACGGCATCGACTCGCTGAACCCGTTCGTCGGCGTGAACGACGACAGCTACGCCGCCTACGAGTACATCTATCCGCAGCTCGTCCAGTACGACGCGAACCTCGAGCTGGTCCCCGACTTCGCGACCGACTGGAGCCAATCGTCGGACGGACTCACGTGGACGTTCCACACACAGGCGGACGCCAAGTGGTCCGACGGACAACCGCTGACGGCGGAAGACGTGGCCTGGACCTACGACACGATCCTCAAGTTCCAGGACGGCGCGACCGGGAGCGCCGCCGGCTCGGCGCAACACCTCCAAGGTGTGGATGCACCCGACGCCACCACCGCCGTCTTCACGTATGACACCCCCGTGCCGGCGGCGCTCGCCCAACTCCAACAGGTGTCGATCCTGCCGGAGCACGTCTGGTCGCAGTACGCGGTCGGCGACGGGAAGGCGCTCAAGACCTACCCCAACACGCCGAGCGACGGACAGCCGGTCGTGTCGGGTGGACCGTTCATGGTGACGCAGTACCAGCAGGACGCGGTGACGCTCTTCTCGCGCAACCCGAACTACTACGGCACGCCGCCGCACATCGAGGGTCTCGGTCTCCAGTACTTCTCGAACGAGGACGCCGAGGTGACGGCGCTGAAGTCCGGGGACATCGACGTGATCGAGAACGTTCCGGCGACATCTGTCCAGACGATCCAGAGCGCCGGCCTCAACCTGTTCAACGGCCCGAGCCTCACGTACCGGACGTTCATCATCAACTCGAGCCCGTACAAGACGACGAACCTCGAGCTGCTGGATCCGCAGGTACGGGAGGCGTTCGAGTACGCGATCGACCGCGACAAGATCGTGCAGACCGCGTGGCTCGGTTTCGCCCAGCCCGGAACCACGATCGTTCCGTCGTCGACGGGCGCGTGGCACGACTCCTCGATCCAGCCGCTCCCGTTCGACCTCACGCAAGCCAACGCGATCCTCGACCAGCTCGGCTACGCGCGCGGCGGCGGCGATATCCGGGTCGCGAACGGTCACCCCATGCAGTACAGCGTGGTCTTCCCGGGAAGCGAGCGGGGCGCCGGTGACCGCGCGTTCCAGATCATCCAGGCGGATTTCGCGCAGATCGGCGTGAAGCTCGTGCAGCAGCCGACCACCGGTGCGTACGCGTACATGACGGCGCCGGACAACAAGTACGAGAACTGGGATCTGGCCATGTGGAACTGGACGCCACCGATCGACCCCGACTTCATCCTGTCCGTCATGACATGTCGGTCGTTCGGCGACTGGAGCGACTCCGCCTACTGCAACAAGGCCTACGACGCGCTCTACGCGAAGCAGGGGCGCACCGTGGACCCGCAGGAGCGGCAGCAGATCGTCTACCAGATGCAGAAGATGGTCTACGACGACCGCCCCTACATCGTGCTCGTCGAGAACGACACGATCGACGCCTGGAGCAAGGGATGGGACGGCTTCATCCAGTCGCCGCAAGGACTGTTCTCTGCCCTGACGAAGTTGAGCTTGATCTCGGCCCACCAGGTGTGATCAATCGGGCATGCGCGGCGCCGACTATGTCATCAAGCGAACGTTCTTCGCGATCGCGACGATCTTCGTCGCGATCACGCTGAACTTCGTCCTGTTCCGTGCGCTGCCGGGCGACGCGGTCTCCAACCTCGCCCGCGTGCCCCGCGCGACCCCGCAGCTCCGCGACGCGCTCACGAAGGAGTTCGGCCTGGACGAATCGAAACCGCGGCAGTACGTGCGCTACCTGGGGCAGCTGACGCACCTGAACCTGGGCGTCTCGTTCGCGAACCAGCAGCCGGTCTGGGACAACCTCCGTAACAAGCTCGCGAACACGATCCCCATGGTGACCCTGGGCACCGCGGTCGCGATCGTGATCGGGATCGGGACGGGCGTGCTCTCCGCGTGGCGCCGCGGCACGGTGCTCGACCAGGTCAGTACGAACGCCGCGATCGCCTTCTACGCGTTCCCGACGCAATGGCTGGGGCTCATGCTCCTGATCCTGTTCGCGGGGGTCCTGCCCGCGAACGGCATGTCCGATCCGTTCCTCATCGCTCCCACGTTCTGGGCGAAGACGATCGACGTGCTGAAGCACATGGCGCTGCCGTCGGCGACGCTCGCGCTCACGCTCTACGGCGAGTACACGTTGATCGTGCGTTCGTCGATGCTCGAGACGCTCGGGGAGGACTACGTCCTGACGGCGCGCGCGAAGGGGCTCTCATCCTGGGGCGTGGTGCGCAAGCACGCGTTCGGCAACGCGATGCTCCCGATCACCACCTTGATCGCGCTCTCGCTCGGCTACATCGTTGCGGGGACGATCCTGATCGAGACCGTGTTCTCGTGGCCGGGGATCGGGCAGGCCGTGTACAAGGCCGTGGTGAACCGGGACTACCCGATGCTGCAGGGGGCGTTCCTGATCCTCACGCTCTCCGTCGTGTTCTTCAACTACGTCGCCGACCTGCTGTACTTCCGGCTGGATCCACGGATCAAGGCATGAGCGCGATCGCGAACGAGCCGGGCGTCGTCGCCGACGCGCCGAGACCTCGGCGATCGCGCGGCGGTGTCCTGTGGGACGTGATCAAGGAGCGGCCTTCGGCGGCCGTCGGAGCGATCCTGCTCGGCGGGTTCATCCTGATCGCGATATTCGCACCGGTGCTCGAACCGTACGGCGTGCACGAGCAGGTCGGCGCCGTCTACGCCCCGCCCTCGGCGCACCATTGGCTCGGCCTGGACGACGGCGGCATCGACATGGTCAGTCTCCTGATCCAGGGCGGACGGATCTCGCTGGTCGTGGGCTTCGCGGCGGCGCTGGTCTCGACCGTGATCGGCGGGGGGATCGGGATCGTGTCCGGCTACTTCGGAGGCGCCGCCGACGTCGCGTTGATGCGCATCACCGACTACTTCCTGGTGATCCCGGACGTCCCGCTCATGATCGTCGTCGCGGCGATCTGGGGCCCGAGCTTGTTCCACATCATCGTCGTGATCGGCGTGCTGCTGTGGACGAGCACCGCGCGCATCATCCGCGCGCAGGTGAAGAGCGTGCGCGAGCGTGTCTACGTGAAGCGCGCCCGCTCGCTCGGCGCCGGGCGCTGGCGGGTGATCTTCCGCCACGTGCTTCCGCAGATCGCGCCGCTCCTGATCGCGAACGTCGTCCTCAGCGTGGCCATCGCGATCTTCGACGAGACCGCGCTCGCGTTCCTTGGCCTGTCCGATCCCTCGGCCGTCTCGTGGGGCACGGTCATCGAGCACGCCTTCGAACGCACGGCGATCAGCAGCGGCGCGTGGTGGGCGATCGTGCCGCCGGGGATCTGTGTCGCGCTCGTCATCATGGGCTGCTATCTCCTGGGGCAGGCGATCGAGGACGCGCTGAACCCGCGCCTGAAGGTGGCGCATCTGTCGGTCAAGGGGTTCCGCCTGCGGCCACTGGTCGGCAGGGGACCGGACGCCCGATGAGCCCGCTCTTGGACGTGCACGACCTCCATGTGTGGTTCGACCTACCCCACGCGGGCGAGCTCCACGCCGTCCAGGGCGTGAGCCTCTCGCTCGATCCCGGCCAACGGATGGGGCTCGTGGGTGAGTCCGGATGCGGCAAGACCACCACGATCCTCGCGCTGATGGGACTCCTGCCCCCGTCGGCATCCGTCGCGGGACAGGTCGAGCTGGGTGGGCAGGACATCATGGCCGGCGGGGAACGGACGATCCGCCCGCACCGCTGGCGCGACGTCGCGATGGTCTTCCAGGGCGCGATGAACGCGCTCAACCCCGTGAAGACGGTCGGAGCCCAGATCGTGGAGCCGATGGAGCTGCACGGCATCGCGGAGGGGGCCGAGGCGCGACGGCGCGCGGGCGACCTCCTGGACCTGGTCGGGATCGCGCCGGCCGCCGCCGCGCGCTATCCGCATGAGTTCTCCGGCGGCATGCGGCAACGAGCCGCCATCGCGATGGCGCTCGCCTGCGACCCGAAGGTGCTGCTGGCCGACGAACCGACGACCGCGCTCGACGTGATGGTGCAGGCGCAGATCCTGGAACTGCTGGTCGGTCTCACGAAGGACCTCGGACTCGCGCTGCTGCTCGTCACGCACGACCTACCAGTTGTGGCGCAGGTCTGCGAGCGCGCCGCCGTGATGTACGCGGGCGAGATCGTCGAGACGGGCGCGATGGAGGAGCTCTTCCACGACCCGCGCCACCCGTACACGCGGCTCCTGTTCGCCGCGACGCCCGATCTGTTCGGCGAGGACGAGGTCGTGTCGATCCCGGGCTCGCCTCCGCGCCTGGACCGCGCGATCGTGGGATGCCCGTTCCGCGAACGCTGCGATCGCGCGTTCGAACGATGCGAGCGCGAACGCCCCGCGCTTCGGGAGCTCTCGGCCGGGCGGCGGGCGGCGTGTCACCTGAACGACGTCGGTGCGGTGACGGCATGACCGCGAACGCGCCGCTGCTCGAGGTCGAGGATCTCGTCGTGAGGTACCCGATCTCCCGCGGCATCGTGGGTGCCGTCCGACGACGGCCCCGCGAGGCGGTCCATGCCGTGGAGGGCGTGTCGTTCAGCCTGCGCAAGGGAGAGATGCTCGCGTTGGTGGGCGAATCCGGATGTGGCAAGACGACGACGGCACAGACGGTGCTCCGCTTGGCCGATCCCCTGTCCGGCAGTATCCGTTTCGAGGGCGCCGATATCACTCGGCTCTCGGTCGGCGAGCTCCGCCCGTTGCGCCGGCGGATGCAGATGATCTACCAGGACCCGTACGAATCCCTCGATCCACGGCTACGCGTCCGCAGCGCGATCGAGGAACCCATGGTCGTGCACCACGTCGGCTCGTCGCGGGCAGACCGACGCGATCGCGCGGTCGACGCGATGCGCAGGGCCGAACTCACCCCGCCCGAGCTCTACCTCGACCGCTACCCCCACGAGCTGTCCGGCGGGCAGCGGCAGCGCGTCGCCATCGCGGCGAGCCTGGTCCTGGGGCCCGAGCTCCTGGTCGCCGACGAGCCGGTCTCGATGCTCGACGTGTCGGTGCGCGCCGGCGTGCTCTCGCTGCTGGACGGCCTGCGCCGGCGCGGCGACGTCGGCATCTTGATGATCACGCACGATCTGTCCACGGCGGCTCACTTCGCCGATCGCATCGCCGTGATGTACCTGGGCCGTATCGTCGAGGAAGGTCCGGCGCGCGACGTGGTTCGCGACCCACAGCATCCGTACACGAAGGCCCTCCTGTCGGTCGTTCCCAAGCGCGACCCGAGGGATCGCTCGACGCCGCAGATCCTGTCCGGGGAGACGCCGAACCCCGTGCATGTGCCTCCCGGGTGTCGATTCCACCCTCGCTGTCCGGTCGTCGAGGACCGCTGCCGATCCATCGACCCCCGGCTGGTCGAGACGTCCGCCGAGCACCGGGCGGCATGCGTGCTCGTCGGCTCCGGGTCGGCCGGGCACGAGGCGGTCCCGTGACCGGTTCGGCTCGCGACGACGTCGGCGAGCGGATCGCGCTCGGATTCGTGGAAGCCGAACGGCAGCGCCGAGCCAACATCCCAGGCGCCGAGGTCATGGAGATCGACGGGCTCCTCCTCGCCTTCGCGAACGTCCCGGCTCCGCCGGTGAACTCGGTCCTCGTCATCTCGGAGCCGAGTGATCCTCCCGCCGCACTCGCCGCCGCCGGATCGGCGTTCCGGGAGCGCGACCGGATCCTGGGGATGGACGTCGCCGTGGGACGACACCCGAGCGTCGACCGGGCGATCCGCGCCGCGGGACTCTCGCTGCTGTTCTCGTGGCCCGCGATGGCGGTCAGCGTCGACGATCTTCCCGAGCGATCGCTGCCCGAAGGCGTCCGGGCGGAGCCGGTCACCGACGCGCGAGGCGCGTCGGCCGTGACTCGGGTGGAGACCGCCCTCGCCGACCCGAGCGAGCTCGAGGAGGCCACCGACACCGCGGAACGCTTCTACGGACCCGGTTCGTACGGCGTGGAGGGCGCACGAGCGTTCGTCGCCTGGGAAGGTGACGAGCCCGTCGGTATCGCGTCCGCTCACGTGCGTGAGGGCGCCGTCGGGATCTTCGGTGTCGGCGTGGTTCCGGGCGCGCGCCGGCGAGGGATCGCCTCTGCGCTGTCGGTGATCGCCGCGCGCGCGTTCCCTGCCGACCTGGCGTGGCTCCACGCGACGGACATGGCGCGCACCGTGTACGAACGGCTCGGCTTCCGGGAGATCGTCGAGTGGGAGGTCTGGGTCCGGTCCGGCTGACGGCCCGACCTGGCTGTCCGGGGCCGCGCGTATACTCGCCCGCGTGACCGTGCTAGGCGGGGAGCCAGCGGTGCCCTGTACCCGAAATCCGCTTTCGCGGGGCTGAATCCCCGTCCGAGGCCCGGATGGTCCGGGGCAGCTCTGGGCACGGAGCGTTGATGGTTCGGGTCCTACGCGACGCCAACCTGCGAACCCGGTCAGATCCGGAAGGAAGCAGCCGTAAGCGGGCGCTGGCGGGTGCCGTAGGGGTGCCTGACCGGAGCTACCGGCCCGGGAAGCGCCCGAGTCGCCCGTGGTCGACGACGGGTGCACGGTCACTTCTCTAGTGTGGGGGCGACGTGGCTGAGGACAAGCAACACCAGGCGTTGTACCGGCGGTACCGGCCCCAGACCCCCGCGGAGGTGCTGGGGCAGGACCACGTCATCCGTGCCCTGACCGGCGCCATCCGCGAGAACCGCCTCAACCACGCGTTCCTGTTCTGCGGACCGCGAGGCACGGGCAAGACGTCCACGGCCCGGATCCTCGCGAAGATGGTCAACTGCGAGAACGGCCCGACGGCCGAGCCGTGCGGGGTCTGTGCCCAATGCGTCGCCATCCGCGAAGGCCAGCATCTCGACGTCGTCGAGATCGACGCCGCGTCGCACGGCGGAGTCGAGGATGCCCGTGAGCTCCGCGAACGCGCTCCGACGGCGCCGGCGATGGGCCGCGAGAAGGTCTACATCATCGACGAGGCCCAGCGCCTCTCGCGAGAGGCGTTCGACGCGCTGCTGAAGGTCTTCGAGGAACCCCCCGAAGGCGTTCGATTCGTGCTCGCGACCACCGAACCGCACAAGATGCCGGCGACCATCGTCGGGCGTTGCCAGCGGTTCGACTTCCGCCGGCTCACCATGGAGACGCTCGCGGCTCAGCTCCAGGCCATCACGGCCTCCGAGGGCGGCACGATCACCGACTCCGCCGCGTTCGCGATCGCCCGCCAGGCGGAGGGTTCGTCGCGGGATGCCCTGTCGCTCCTCGACCAGGCGAGCGTCATGGGCGGCGAGACCGTCGACGACGCCGTGGTCCAGTCGCTCCTGGGCGCGCCGCGCGGCGAGGTGCAGCACGAGCTCGCGGACGCCGTTGCGGTCGGCGACGCCCGTACCGCGTTCGAGATCGTGAGTCGCCTGGTGCAGGACGGCCAGGACATCCGCAACGTGACCGCGGAATCCTTGGCGCACTTCCGGAACCTCTTGCTGGTCAAGACCGCCCCCGGACAGGAAGACCTCCTCGACATCCAGGCCGACGGGTACGAGCAGCTGCGGGTGCAGGCCGAGAAGTTCACGCCGGGCGAGATCGCCCGGGTCATCTCGCTGTTGCTGGCCGCCCAGAACGACATGCGCTGGACCACATCGCCCCGCCTCTCTCTCGAGCTCGCACTGGTCCGTGCCACGATCCCCGAGACGGACCCCAACCCGGCCGGGGTCGTCGCTCGACTCGAACGCCTCGAACGCCTCGCGAACCTCGACGTAGCCTCTTTGGGTGTTGTGGCGGGCGACGCGTCGGACACGGCGACTATTCCGGTCCTCGCTCCTTCGGAGCTCCGGTCCTCAGGGTCGCCGCTTACCGACGCACCGCCCACCGTCTCCGTTCCGGAGGAGGCCGCATCCGAGCCTTCGGTGGCGGAGGGAGGGGTCGCGCAGAGGGGCGACCCTGAGGAGCGGAGCCGCGAAGCGGCGAGCACCGGAATAGTCGCCCCGAAGGTGACCCCGACCGTCGCTGCCGAGGACGTCGAAGGGGTTCAGACGCAGGCACATGCCGCGGATGCCGGGTCGGTCGATGTCGCGATGTTGCGACGGGGGTGGCCGTCGCTCATGGAACACCTACAGTCGACGCGCCAGGCGATCCTGAAGGCACTGCTCGAGAGCGCCACCGTCGCGACGTACGACGGGGACCGGTTGGAGCTGGCGTTCCCGCCGGCGAGCACGTTCATCGTGGAGAAGGTCACGGGGAAGACCGCGGAGTTGCAGCAGGCGCTCGCGGATCTGTTCGGGATCCGCCCGGCCATCGTCTGCGTGGTTCGGGAGGCACGGGACAAGGTCTCGGCCGAGGAGCCGACGTTGCTCGAGATCGTCGACGACGAGGACCCGCCGTCGGATGAGGAAGCCCTGCGTCGGGTGCAGGAGATGTTCGGCGCACAGGTGACGGCCGACGCATCGGAGCCGGGGGACTAACGGGTGGCGTACGAGGGACCCATCCAGGAGCTGATCGACGAGCTCGCCCGGCTCCCCGGCGTCGGGCCCAAGTCCGCGCAGCGGCTGGCGTTCTGGTTGGTGAAGGCGCCCGCCGAGGACGCAAAGCGTCTCGCCGCCGCCATCGTCCAGGCGAAGGACCGCATCGCGTTCTGCCGGGAATGCGGCAACGTGGCGGAGGGTGACCTCTGTCGCGTCTGCGGAGACGCGTCGCGCGACGCCACCGTGCTGTGTGTCGTCGAAGAGCCCAAGGACGCCGCGACGATCGAGAAGGCCTCGCTGATCAAGGGCCGCTATCACATCCTCGGCGGCGCGATCAGTCCGCTCGACGGGATCGGACCCGAGGACCTCCGGGTCCAGGAGCTGCTCGATCGCGTGGAGCGCGACCACGTGACCGAGGTCATCCTGGCCACGAACCCGAACCTCGAGGGGAACGCCACGGCCATGTACGTCGCCGCGCTGCTGAAGCCGTCGGGCATCCGCGTGACGCGGTTGGCGAGCGGCCTGCCGGTGGGGGGCGACCTGGAGTACGCCGACGAGGTGACGCTCTCCCAGGCCCTCGAAGGCCGCCGCGAGATGTGATGTCGGGCGCGCGGCCGACCGCCGTCCAGGTCGCCAACCGCGCGCTCGTCCTCTACGCGTTCGTGCGCCGCGGGTACATCGAGCACGTCATCGCGAACACGGACGGAGATCCCGTGCGCATCCGGCAGGGTGAGGCGGCCCGCCGGGAGACCGATCGCTGGCTCGAACGGGAGGGATTGCTCGAAGAGCTGACCGACACCGAGAGAGGTCTCTTCGACGCGACGTCCGGCTCCTGGCCTGCGGAAGCTACCGCGGACGCGATGTGGCGCAAGGAATCTCTTGGCGCGCTCCTCTGGGCGCTCCAGCACGTCGCGGAGATGCCTCCGTTCGATCGCGAGTTCGATCAGACGGTGCTGGACGACGCGA
Source organism: uncultured Actinomycetes bacterium (assembly GCA_963775755.1). Lineage (GTDB taxonomy): Bacteria > Actinomycetota > UBA4738 > UBA4738 > HRBIN12 > JBBQVZ01. The sequence continues at coordinate 159,364 of CAVZKB010000006.1, forward strand.
TCATGCGGTACGGGTCGGTGTCGGTCTTCCGCAGCGAGGGGTTGCTCCGGGACGGGCGGGACCTCGATCTCGCCTGGATGGAAGCCGACGCGTGGTTCGGTGCGACCGAGGGCCGGGCCGGCGACGACGCGACGATCGCGTCCGTCGCCGCCGAACGCTACCGGGCGCTCAGCTGGCTCCGCGACGCCGACGCACCGCAACCGTGAGCAGCCAGACACCCAGCCCGAGCGCCGCGAGCGGAAGCAGGTAGCCGAGCCCGATCACGACGGCCGCGACGATGTTGAGGAACCCTTGGATAGAACGGTCCCACGCGGTCCTGAGGCTAGGGTTCTCCACCTCGTTCGTCTGCTGGGCCGGCGCCGCGTCCTTCTCGTGGATCTCGACGCGAACCGTCGCCTCGGCGACCTGGTCGTCGATGAAGTTGAGCTGACCCTGGATCTGCTCGACCTGGAGCTCCACGGCGCTCAGGCGGTTCTGCACGGTGATCGTCTCCTGGATCGTGGTCGCCTGTGCCATCAGACCGCGGAGCACCGTTCGCTGACCGATCGCGTTGCGGAGCCGGGCGCGCAGGTCGATGAACTGTGCGGTGACGTCCTTGCCGGTGACGGACTGCGCCTGCACCACGCCGATGTCGCGGAGCGCGAGCATCGCGTCGTCGAAGCGCTTGGCGGGGATGCGGAGTGTCAGCGTTCCCGTTCGTTGACCGTGGGTCTGCGAGGCGAGCACGAAGCCGCCGTTGTTCTGCGCGATGCGTGTCACGGCCGCGAAGCCGTCGGAGAAGCCGTCCTTCGCCACCTGGATCGACATCGTCCCGTCGCGGGCGATCTTCGAGACGTCGCCGACGTGGTGAGACATCCCCGGGGTCGGTACGGTCGGTCCGGGAACGGCCTCGAAGGCGCCGGTCGCACCGTTGGCGGCAGCGTCTCCCGAGCCGGCGACGGCGGGCGTCGCGCTCGGCAAGAGGCTCCCCCGCTTCGCCCCCGCACTGTCCGAATTCCCGAGTCCGCCGTTCGTCACCATCATCCCGATGAGGCCCGCGATCACGAGTAGGCCGATCACGCCGGCGGCAACCGTTGCCCGGCCGCCCCACGAGCGACCGCGACGGACCGGAGGCGCCGCCTGCATCCATTCCTCGCGCGTCGCGGCCTGCTGCAGATCGCGATCGAGCGCGCGGAGGTATCCGATGTCGGTCCTCATGGGGTCTCCACCTCCGCTGCGGGCCGCAGCCCGCGCTCCTGCAGCACGATCGCCAGTCGCCGCAGGCCGCGGCTCACGCGCTGGCGCGCGTTGTCCTCGGTGCACGCGAGCCGCCGCGCGACCTCGGCGTACGCCATGCCGCCGATCACGTGGAGCTTCAGCGCCTCGCGCTGATCGTTCGAGAGGGTCTCCAGGGCCTCGACGAGCGCGTCCTTGATCGGGGCGAAGTCGACGAGGTCCTCGATCCGCTCGTAGTCCTCGGGCGCGAGCGACCGCTCGGGCATCCCCAGCTTGCGGCGGGCGTCGGAATCCACGCGCCCGGCGCGGAAGAACCGCCCGAGCTGGTGCCGCGCGACCCCGTAGAGCCATGCCACGCCGTTCACTCCCGTGTCCGTGTACGTCTGCCTCGAGGCGAACGCCTGGGCGAACGTCTCGGCTGTGAGCTCCGCGGCCGCTTCCGGATCGAGCGTCCGGCGCGCGAAGTACCGCAGGATGTCCTCGGCGTGTCGCCGATAGAGCTCGGTGAACGAGTCGGGATCCTCGCGGGAGGCCAGGAGCAGCTCGCTATCGGTGCGCTCGGTGCTCACGGTTTCCCTCTCGTCCGGCTCACCGCGGATGGTCCGGCCGTTCTGCCCGTACCATGCCGCAGACATCCTGGGCTGTGACACCCAACTCGGACCGTGGAGGAGACGCCTGATGACCGCCAGGAAGTTCCCCGACGACACGTTCCCGCGGCAGTCCGCGCGGACGCGGCACTTCACGCTCGGCCGGCCACGCTCGATCACGGTCGCCGACGACGGGTCGCGGGTGGCCTTCCTCCGGTCGCGCTCGGGCGGCGATCCAACCGGGAATCTCTGGGTCTTCGATGTCGGGAGCGCGGAGGAGCGGCTGGTCTTCGGTCCGGAGATGGAGGGCGACGAGCAGATCCCCGACGAAGAGCGCGACCGCCGCGAACGGCTGCGAGAAACCCTCATCGGGGTGACCGCGTACGCGGCGGATCGTGCGCTCACGACGGCCGCCGTCGCGATGGGGGATCGGTTGTTCCTGGCTGATCTGGTCGGCGGCGGCGCTCGGGAGCTGGAGCCCGCGGCCCGCCCGCCGTTCGACCCGCGGCCCGATCCGACCGGGCGGCACGTCGCCTACGTCGCGGACGGCGCGCTCCGCGTGCTCGACGTCGCGAGCGGTGACGACCGCGAGCTCGCGCACGACGACGATCCCGACGTCTCGTGGGGTCTGCCAGACTTCATCGCCGCCGAGGAGATGGATCGCCGGCGAGGCTACTGGTGGTCGCCGGACGGTGAACGGATCGTCGCCGCGCGCGTCGACGACCGGCCCGTCCGCATCTGGCACATCGCCGGGCCGGTCGATCCCGAGGCCGTCCCGCGCGCGGTCCGCTATCCGGCGGCGGGGACGCCCAACGCGATCGTCACGCTCGAACTGTTCGACATGCACGGTGGCCGCGTCGACATCGCGTGGGATGTCGACGCGTTCCCGTACCTCGTCACGGTCGTGTGGAACGCGAACGGTCCGTTGACGTTCGTCGTCGAATCGCGCGACCAGACGACGTGGCAGATCCTCAGCGCGGATCTGGCCACCGGGGAGACGACGCTCGTCCGCGAGGACCACGACGACCGCTGGCTCCACATCCTGGTCGGGGTCCCCGGGTACCTCGCCGACGGGCGTCTCGTGCGGACGCTCGATTCGCAGGACACGCGCCGGCTGACGTTCGACGACGTGCCGGTGACGCCGGTCGGGCTCCAGGTGGAGGAGGTCATCGAGGTCGGCGACGACCACGTGCTGTTGCGCGCCACGGACGATCCGACGGAGCTGCACGTCTGGCGAGTGGACGCCGACGGCGGACCGACCCGCATCACGCAGGAGCCGGGCATCCACACGGTCGCGAGCGGCGGCGGCACCATGGTCGTGTCGTCCGCACTCGCGGACGGCTTGCCGATCTCGCGCGTCGTCCGCGACGGTGCCGAGGTCGGTGTGCTCTCCTCGTTCGCCGAGGAGCCGCTGCTCGCTGCGAGCCCGAGGTTCTCCCTCGGCGGCACGCGCGCGCTGCGGACGGCCCTCCTGACGCCCGCCGGGACCGAGCCCGAGGGACCCCTCCCGGTGCTCCTCGACCCCTACGGCGGACCGCACTTCGGCCGTGTGATCAAGGCGGGGACCGCGTTCCTGGAATCGCAGTGGTTCGCTGATCAAGGGTTCGGGGTGCTGGTGATCGATGGTCGCGGCACCCCGGGCCGTGGTCCGGCGTGGGAGCGAGAGGTCTACCGTGACCTCGCCGACTCCGTCCTGGAGGATCAGGTCGATGGCCTCCACGCTGCGGCCGAGCAGTATCCGTTCCTCGACCTCGAGCGCGTCGCGATCCGCGGCTGGTCGTTCGGCGGGTTCCTCGCGGCGATGGCGGTGCTCCGTCGACCCGATGTGTTCCACGCGGCGGTGAGCGGGGCGCCCGTCACGGACGGCGAGCTGTACGACACGCACTACACGGAGCGCTACCTGGGGATGCCCGACACCGACGTCGAAGCGTACGCCCGGTATCGGCTGCTCGACGACGCGCCGAACCTGACGCGTCCCCTCCTGCTGATCCATGGGCTCGCCGACGACAACGTCTACGTCGCGAACACGTTGCGCCTGTCGAGGGCGCTCATGGAGGCCGGCCGGTTGCATTCGGTGATCCCGCTCTCGGGCATCACGCACGCGCCGAGCCAACCGGAGGTCGCCGAGAACCTGCTCCTGCTCCAGGTGCGATTCTTGCGCAACGCACTCGGGCTACGAGAGCCGGCCTGAACCCGCTGTTACGCTGGCCTCGACCACGACCGGAGGCGTTCCCGCGTGCCCATCATCGTGCAGAAATACGGCGGAACCTCGGTCGGGACGACCGAGCGGATCCAGGCCGTCGCCGACCGGGTGGTCCGCGCCAAGGAAGGTGGGTACGACGTTCTGGTGGCGGTCTCGGCGATGGGCGACACGACGGACGACCTGCTCGCCATGGCACATCAGATCGCGCCCGTCCCGGAGCCTCGCGAGCTGGACATGCTGCTCACGGCCGGCGAGCGCATCGCGATGTCGCTGCTCGCGATCGCGATCAACGCGCGCGGGTGCAAAGCGGCGTCGTACACGGGATCGCAGGCCGGCATCATCACGGACAACCAGCACGGCGCCGCGCGCATCGTGGAGATCCGGCCCAAGCGCATCCTGGAATCACTGGATGAGGGCAACGTCGTCATCGTCGCGGGCTTCCAGGGCCTCTCCACCAACTACGACATCACCACGCTCGGCCGCGGGGGGTCCGACACCACCGCGGTGGCCATGGCTGCCGCCATCGGCGCGGAAGCCTGCGAGATCTACACGGACGTGCAAGGCGTGTTCACGGCCGACCCACGGGTCGAGCCGGCGGCACGCAAGGTCGAGATCATCTCCTACGAAGAGATGCTCGAGCTCTCCGCCGCCGGCGCCAAGGTCCTGAGCTCCCGGTCGGTGGAGTACGCTCGGCGCTACGGCGTGAAGCTCCACGTGCGGTCGTCGTTCGAGGACGTGCCGGGCACGTGGGTGCAGGAGGTGGATGAGCGGCAGATGGAAGGCGTGCTGATCTCGGGGGTTGCGCTCGACAACGACGAGGCAAAGGTCACGCTCGATCGGGTCCCCGACCGGCCGGGCGTGGCGGCCACGGTGTTCCGCGCCATCGCCGGTGAGGCGATCAGCGTCGACATGATCGTGCAGAACGTGTCGCACGACGGCGCCACCGACCTGTCGTTCACGGCTCCGCTCGCAGACATCCCGCGCCTCCAGTCGGTGATGGAACGGGTCGTGAAGGAGATCGACGCGACGCGCTTCTCGATCGACGACCAGATCTCGAAGGTGTCGCTCGTGGGAGCGGGCATGAAAGCTCATCCGGGCGTGGCGGCGGACCTGTTCGACGCGCTCGCCGCCGAAGGCATCAACATCGAGATGATCTCGACCTCGCCGATCCGCATCTCGTGCGTGATCCGCAAGGCCGACGCCGAGCGCGCCGTGCGAACCATCCACGCGCGGTTCGGGCTCGACCGTGACGGAACCAGGCCCGCCGGCACGTCGTGAGCCTGCCGCCGCCTCCCCCCGCACCCGGGCCACCTTCGATCCCGCCGCCTCCCGATCCCGATACCGCCTCCTCGCCCAACATCGACGAGACGAGGCCGTCGCGCGTCCCCTTGGTGCTGGGCGTCCTGCTCGTCGTCGCGGTGTTCGGCAGCGGAGCGATGCTCTGGTCATGGGCGACGCGACCGGCGATCTGTGACGATGCCGACATCACCTCCGAACGGTTCGGCTACTGCATCACGGCGCCCGCGGGGTGGCGCTTGGCCGAGCCGGTCACGGGGCAACCTCCCGCCGATCAGCTCTTCCGGCCGCACGACGACACGACGTTGATGATCCAGGCGGTCGAGACCGGTCGGAGCCTGGCGGCGTTCGCCGACGACGTTCGAAGGCTGCAGACGGACAGCGGTCTGAAGACCGAGGACACGCAGGCGCTGACCGTGGCCGGTGTCGATGCGCTGCAGTGGGATGCCACGCTCGGTCCGTCCGGAGCCGTCATGGCGCGAACGGTCGTCTTCGAACGCGACGGCATCGCGTGGCGGCTCCAGTTCGCCGACTCGGCGAAGGCGTTCGAGGTGCATGTGCACGACCTCGACCTGATGCTCCGATCGTGGCACTTCCGCTGACGATCGCCTCTCGCCCGGTACGATGGAACGACCATGAAGGTCGCGGTCGTCGGAGCCACCGGTGCCGTCGGCCGGGAGATGACCCGCATCTTGGAAGAGCGGCGCTTCCCCGTCGACGCGTTCGTCCCGCTCGCTTCGTCGCGCTCCGAGGGGCGCTCCGTGCGCTTCGACGGCGACGATCACGAGGTCCGCGAGCTCTCCCTCGACGCGCTCCACGGTGTCGACGTGGCGTTGGTTTCGGCCGGTGCGGAGGTCGCCCGGTCCTTCATCCGGGAGGCGGCCGCAGCGGGAACGACCTGCGTCGACAACTCCAGCGCGTTCCGGATGGACCCGGACGTGCCGTTGGCGATCCCGCAGGTGAACCCCGAGGCGCTGGAGGGACACCCGAAGATCGTGTCGGTGCCGAACTGCACCACCATCACCGCGTTGCTCGCGATCGGCCCGCTCCATCGCGCGGCCGGCCTTCGCTCGCTGATGATCTCGTCGTACCAATCCGTATCGGGCGCCGGGTGGAAGGGGACGCGCGAGCTCGTCGAGCAGGTGGGCAAGCTGCAGGGGCAGGTCGAGGAGTTGGGCCGCCCCGACGCCGGCGAGCTGCCCGTCGGCGAGGTGTTCGGCAAGACGATCGCTTTCAACGTCGTGGCCAAGATCGGCGAGTTCGGTTCCGACGGCTACACCGGCGAGGAGGCCAAGATCATGGCCGAGCCGCGCAAGATCCTCGGTCTCCCCGACCTCCACGTGGTGGCGACGGCGGTCCGCGTGCCGGTGCCGGTCGGTCATGCGGTCGTGCTGGTGGCGGAGTTCGACCGGCCGATCACCCCCGATGACGCGCGCGAACTCCTGCGTTCCGCTCCGGGCGTCGAGCTCCGCGACGACCCCGCGAGCGACGTGTATCCGAGTCCGCTCGAGTCGGCCGGACTCGATGTGGCGCTCGTCGGCCGCATCCGCCAGGTGCCGGATCGCGACGACGCGCTCACGTTGTTCAGCTGCGCGGACAACCTCCGCATCGGCGCGGCGCTCGACGCCGTGCAGATCGCCGAGCATCTGTTCCTCCGCTGACGCCGGCGACCCGGGTCGGACCTCGTCTGAGCTGGACTAGTTGTCGTCGGCGGGCTGGCCCCCGGGCCCGACGCCCTCGATGAGCGGCTTCACGAACCATCGGCCGTAGTCGGACCAACCCTCCCGTACGTAGAAGGCGATGGTCGTCTCGCGCCACCCCGCCGTCACCAGCGCCATGCGGAAGCAGCCGCGCTTGCGCGCCAGCGCTTCGGCTCGGCCCAGCAGCTCGGTGCCAACCCCTTCGCGCCTCGCTCGTTCGGTCACGACCAGGTCGTTCACCCGCGCCTGCGGGCGATGATCACCGAGCCGTTGGTGGTATTCCATGTCCACGACGCCGACCACTTCTCCGCCGACCTCGGCGACCAGCGTCACGCTGTCCAGCCTTCGCAGATGACCGCCGAACTGCATGCGGTGTGTCGGATCCTCGGCCGTGCCGGCGGCCACGCCTCGTCCCAGCTCCACGAGCAACGCGGCCACGGCGCTCCAGTCATCGGGCCTCGCGGGGCGAACCGTCACGGCCATCGCTCGTCCGTCCTCACCGTCGTTAGAAGAAGAACGGACACCAGGGATCGGGCCCGGCCAGCAGTTGCTGCAGGGCCGGGACGGCCGGGTCGTCGTGTGCGACGTGGCCCAGCCGAACGGCGTCGGGGACGCGGAGGAACCCGCTGAACAAGCTCGAGACGACGCCGATCGGCAGCGGACGGACGTCGGCGTCTCGCGCAGGTTCGACGGTCGCCTCTCCGCCGCGAACGACCAGCCGCCACGGTCCCGCGTTCTCGGGGAATTGCGGATCGTCGATCGCGATCACGACCTCCGCGTGGACGGCCGGGTACCCACGTTCCGCGAGGGCGCTGCGGACGTCGAGCAACCGGAGCATCCAACGGAACCGGAACGGCGTCGAGATCCTCTGTTCCGGTACGAGCAGCGCCATGGGATCCTCCGGTGCCCCGCACCACTGAACCCAGAGGCCCACGCCGCGAAAGGAGCGGAAGTACGAGAGCAGCGCGCGGGTGGCACGCTCGGTTGTCGACGCGAACGCGAGGCATTCGAGGCCGAAGTCGATATCCAGATGTCCGCCCTCGGCAGGCGCATAGCGGAACGCCGCGAACCCCTCGACCGACCCGTCGCGTCCCCTGACGACCACGGCCCGCGAATGGGCGTCACCCCACGGGCTCAGGATCCGTCGCGTCCACCAGATATCGTCGGTTGGTTCGAGCGGGCCGTTCCCGTGCCGGACCCAGTCCCGGTAGCACGCTTTCAATGCGTCGAGGTCGCGGCCGGGGTCGAGCGGTTCGACGAGGGGCAGGTCCTCCGCGGGGTCCGGTGGGATCGCGTCCAGGTCCAGGCGATGCTCGCTGAACGTTCCGCCCAGCTCGAAGCCGAGCTTGCGATAGGGGCCGAGGACGGCCGGGAACAGCGCGCTGACCGACATGCCCTCTTCGCGGGCATCACGCAGGACCTGCAGCACGGCGGCGCTCGCCAACCCCGTCCCGCGATGCTCGGGCAGCGTCGCCACGGCGTAGATGCCGGACATCGGCAGGTCGCGACCGCCGAACCACTGACGGAATCGGAACCCGGCGGCGGCCGCCACGATCCGGCCGCCGTCGTAGGCGCAGCGGTAGTCGGCAAGAGGCATCACGGGGCCTCGGTCCTCGGCCCAGGCTCGCGTGAAGTTGAGGGATGCGCGGAGCAGCTCGACGATCTGAGCGCGATCCTCCTCGAGCGGCGTGCGGACGATGGTCGTCATCGAGGTTCACATCCGCACGGCAGCCGTCCACACCTGGGGCATCCGTCCGCGTAGCGGGCGGCTGCCTGCTCCAGATCTACGCCCTCCAGGTTCGCGAGCGAGGCCAGCCATGCCAACACGTCGCCGAATTCGTGCAGCAGGTTGTCTCGATCGCCGGTGCGGAGCGCCCTCGCGAGCTCGCCGACCTCCTCGGTGAGCCAGCGGAACGTGGCGTCCCGCCCGCGCGCGGCATCCCGCTCGACATATGTGGCGCGCATCGTCTCCTGTAGGTCGTGGATCTCCATGGAGCCGACGAGTCTAATGTTCAGCGACTGCGTCCTCGCTTGGTCTGAGCTGGTGCTCGGCGGTCGGGAGGAAGCCGCGTCGGTTCATCAGCCGCGTGAGGGCGTCGAGGTGCCCATGCGTCGAAGCTCGCCCTGCAGCTCTCCCACGCGTCTGCCGCGGTGCATAGGTGACGCGGGGTTGTCTACCAACTGGTAGATGGCTCATAATCTGCCGCATGGTAGACAACCCGGCGGGCGCGAGGGCCAGCTCGATCGTCGATCGCCTGATGGGCAAGACGATCCTGCTGACCGGCGTGACGGGATTCCTCGGACAGGTGATCTTCGAGCGGCTTCTCGGCGATGTGCCCGAGGGCCGGATCATCCTGCTGGTCCGCTCCCAGACGGGCTCCCCGTCGCGGGCGCGCGTCGAGTACCTGTTCCGCAAGCCCGCGTTCGACGTGCTCCGCGGCCGGATCGGTGATGACGGGCTCCGCGCCCTCCTGGACGAGCGGGTCACGATCGTGGACGGCGATTTCTCGCGCGGCGTGCCGGAGCTTCCCGGCGACATCGACATCGCGATCCACTCGGCGGCGACCGTGGCGTTCGACCCCCCGATCGACGAGGGGTTCCAGACGAACCTGTTCGGGGCCATGAACCTGTACCGCGGTGTGATCGAGAGCGGTTCGCGCCCGTCGCTGGTGCACATCTCGACCGCGTACGTCGCCGGCGTCGCGAAAGGCGTCGTCCCCGAGGACACCCTGGACCATCGCGTCGACTGGCGGACCGAGGGCGAGCTCGCCCTGCAGGCGCGGCGCGACGTCGAGGGGCAATCTCGGCGTCCAGAGATGCTCGACGACTTCATGGACAAGGCGTCGAAGGAGCACTCGCGCGCCGGTCCCAGCACGGTGGCCGAGGAGGCCGAGCAGCGGCGCAAGGACTGGGTATCCAAACGCCTGACGCGCTACGGTCGTTCGCGCGCGCGCTCGCTCGGATGGCCCGACGTCTACACGTTCACGAAGGCGATGGGCGAACGGGCGGTGGAGGAGCTCGCCGACCTCGAGGAGCTGCCGCTGTCGATCGTCCGCCCGTCGATCATCGAGAGCGCGCTGTTCCATCCCGCGCCCGGATGGATCGACGGGTTCAAGATGGCCGACCCGATCATCCGCGCGTACGGCCTGGGCCAGATCCCGGAGTTTCCCGGCATCCCGGAGGGGATCTCGGACATCATCCCGGTGGACATGGTGGTGAACGCGATCCTGGCAGTTGCGGGCACCCCTCCCGAACCGCGGCATCCTGCCTACTACCACGTCAGCTCTGGCAACCGGAATCCGCTCCAGTACCACGAGCTGTACCGGTATGTCCGCCAGTACTTCGAGGCGCATCCCTTGCCTGAACGGGGACGCGGCGAGCACAAGGTGCCCGAATGGTCGTTCCCGGGGAGCCTGAGCGTCGAGCGGATGATCGACCGTGCGGAGAAGCTCACGGACGTGGCCGACAAGGTCGTCACACACCTGCCGAAGTCGAAGCGGATGCGCGACCTGGTCTCCCGCGTGGATCGCGACAAGGCACGCGTCGATTTCGTGAAGCGCTACTCCGACCTGTACGGCGCGTACACGGAGGCCGAGGTCATCTACACCGACGATCGCATGCTCGCGTTGTCGGAATCGCTGACACCCGAAGACCGGGAGCGGTTCCCGTTCGATGCGGCGATCGTCGACTGGCGGTACTACCTGCAGGACGTGCACTCACCGGCTGTGACGCAGAGCCTCCGCGAGTTGTCGAAACGCGCCCGCGAGACGCCGAGCGTCAAGATCCGCGAACGCGAACAACCCGTCGTCGCGCTCTTCGACATGGAGGGCACGATCATCACGTCGAACGTCGTCGAGTCCTACGTGTGGACGAAGATGGCCGACCTTCCATCCGACGAGTGGCCGAGGGAGCTCGTGAGCGTGTTCGGCAAGATCCCTGCGTACCTGCAGATCGACCGGCGGGACCGGGGGGATTTCCTCCGTACGTTCTTCCGCCGGTACGAGGGCGCGTCCGTCGAAGGTGTCGAACGGCTGATCGATCATCACGTCGGCGAGTTCATGTTGCAGAAGGCGAGCCCCGCTGCGATCCGCCGGATCCGCGAGCACCGCGCCGCCGGGCACCGGACCATCCTCATCACCGCCGCCGCGGACATCTTCGTTCGACCCTTGGCTCCGCTGTTCGACATCGTGATCGGGTGCGAGCTGGAGGTACGGGACGGCCGGTACACCGGGTTCATGGCGTCGCCGCCGCTCGTGGGCGAGGCTCGTGCCGCGTGGCTCCGCCGGTACGCCCTCCAGGAGAGTGTCGAGCTGAAGCAGTCATACGCGTACGCCGACTCGTATTCCGACCTTCCGCTGCTCCGCGCGGTCGGCAACCCCGTGGCGGTCTCGCCCGATTCGGCGCTGTACCGATATGCGCGACGTCGCCGTTGGCCCATCGAGGCGTGGCAGATGTCGAAGGGCATGCCGCGTGTCCGGTTCCCGAAGCCGGCGGTCCGATGAGGCCCATGGACGGATCGGCGGTGATGGCCTGATGGCGCTCGCCCTCGAACTCTTCCGGTCGGCCCCTCGGTACCTCGCGGCGCGCGCCGTGGGCACGAAGATCCCTGGGTTGGTGGCCGGTCCGCTCGCGCCGCTCCGACTGGCGACCCGCTCCGATCCGGAGCCGCGCGACGAGATGTGGACCCGATTGAAGCCGATGCTCTCGGGCATCTGCGGCAGCGATCTGTCCACGCTCGCCGGCAAGTCGTCGTTCTACTTCTCGCCGTTGGTGTCCCTGCCGTTCGTCCCCGGTCACGAGGTGGTGGGTGAGGTGCTCGACGAGGTCGACGGCCTGTCGGTGGGGGACCGCGTGGTGCTCTCGAGCGTGTTGAACTGTGCGACCCGCGGTCTGGAGCCCTGCCCGAACTGCCGTACCGGCGCGTTCAACCGATGCGACGCCGTGACGACCGGCGACCTGAAGGCGGGCCTGCAGACGGGCTACTGCAACGACACCGGCGGCGGGTGGAGCCGGATGATGCTGGCGCATCGATCGCAGCTGCATCTCGTCCCCGACTCGATGGCGGACGATGTCGCGGTGCTGTTGGAGCCGTTCGCCTGCGCGATCCATGCGGCTCTCCGCGCGAACATCCCCGACGGCGGCTCGGTGTTCGTGGTCGGCGCGGGAACCGTCGGCATCCTGACACTGCTCGCGGTGAAGCTCTTGACCCGCGCGGACCACGTGATCGTGGCGGCCAAACATCCGGCGCAACGCGTTGCCGCCCGCCTGGCCGGCGCGGACGTCGTGGTGCTCCCCGAACACGCGGTCAAGGCGGTGCGCAGGTCCGAGCACGCGATGAAGCTCACACCGGAACGCGGGATGGACTTCCTGCTCGGCGGCGTGGACGTCGCGATCGAGTCCACGGGGTCCACGAGCGCCCTCGACCTGGCGCTCCGCACCACCAAAGCCGGCGGCCGCGTCGTCCTGAGCGGGATCCCCGGGCCGGGCGCCGATCTGACACCGGTGTGGTTCCGCGAGCTGGAGCTCGCCGGTGCGTACACCAGCGGCACTGAGCGCGTCGGCGCCGTCGACAAGCCCACGATGGAGATGGCGATCGAGCTCGCGAGCGGCCTCCCCATGCTCGCGGACATGGTCGGCGCCACGTACCCGCTGGAGCGCTGGCGCGAAGCCGTCGATCACGCGCTGGGCGCCGGCCGGCTCGGCACGTTCAAAGTGGCGTTCGCGCCTCAAGAGACCTGACAGGAGACAGACCGATGCCCAGACCCGGATTCGTGTTGGAGGTCGACGAACGGACCCCACCCCTGCTGGTGCACCAAGGGGAGGGGTTCCGCCTGCAGCGGTTCCCACTCGGCTCCCGCGTGGTCTACTCGCCGGACTCGCTACCGGGCATCAAGGACGTGAACGCGGCGATCCGGCACGCCTTGCTGAACCCCGTCGACGCTGAACCTCTTACCGAGTTGCTGACGCCCGGCATGAAGCTCACGATCGCGATCGACGACATCTCGCTGCCGCTGCCGCCCATGACCACGCCCGACCTCCGTCAGCGGATCATCGAACATGTCGTCGAGCTGGCGGCGCGCAAAGGCGTCGAAGACGTGAAGCTGATCGTCGCCAACGCGCTGCACCGGCGCATGACCGCCGACGAGATCAAGCGGATGGTGGGCGAGCGCGTCTTCCGCTCGTTCTGGCCCGACGACCTGGCGAACTTCGACGCGGAGGACCGCGACGAGCTGACCGAGGTCGGCGTCACGGACCAGAACGAGGTGGTCGAGATCTCGAAGCGCGCAGCGGACTCCGATCTGATCGTGTACGTCAACATCAACCTCGTGGCGATGGACGGAGGGCACAAGTCCGTGGCCGTGGGCTTGGCGAGCTACCGGAGCCTCAAGCATCACCACAACGTCGAGACGATGATGCACTCGCAGTCCTACATGGATCCACGCCCGGGTCACAGCGCCATCAACGACTCCGCCACGCGGATGGGCCGGTTGCTGGCGGCGAGCGGCGTGAAGATCTTCCAGATCGAGACCACGGTCAACAACGACACGTTCCCGTCGAACCTGGGCTTCCTGAACAAGCGCGAGTGGGAATGGTCGACGTACGACCAGGCGCTGATGATGACCGCGAAGAAGGCGAACGATATCGCGCCGCCGCGCGTGCGCCGTGAGTTCTATCGTCGGATCGAGGCTCCCTACAAGCTCACCGGCATCAACGCCGGCGAGGTCGAGGCCGTGCACGAGCGGACCCTAGAGAACCTCCATCGCCAGCAGCTGGTCGAGGTGCAGGGGCAGACAGACGTCCTGGTGTTCGGACTGCCGTACGTGTGCCCGTACAACGTGAACTCCATCCTGAACCCGATCCTCGTCCACTGCCTCGGGCTCGGGTACCTGTTCAACATGTACCGGAACAAGCCGTTGGTGAAGCCGGGCGGCGTGGTGATCATGTTCCATCCGGTTCCGTGGGAGTTCCACCAGATCCATCACCCGAGCTACATCGACTTCTTCGAAGAGGTGCTGCGTGAGACGACCGATCCGGCGACGCTCGAGTCCAAGTACGAGGAGCGCTACGCGACCGACCCCTGGTACACCCACCTGTACCGCACGAGCCACGCGTACCACGGCGTCCACCCGTTCTACATGTGGTACTGGGGCGCGCACGGTCGCGACTACGCGGGCGACGTGATCTTCGTCGGGGGCGAACCGAAGTCGGTGGCGCGTCTGGGCTACCGCACGGCCGGAACGTTCCGGGATGCGCTCGAGATGGCCAAGGACACCGTCGGTTCCAGTCCGTCGATCACGTACATGCACACGCCTCCGCTCTCGATCGCGGACGTGCGGTGAGGAGAGAGCCGTGAGTGGTCTGCGTGAAGAGCTGAAGGAGATGTCCCGGGGATTCCGGTGGGGTCGCCGGCCGTTGGTGCCTCGGTCGGCCGAGCCCTTCACAGAGGAGAAGGATGACCCCGGCTTCCCGACCGACTGGGCACGCACCAAGGCGGGAACGGCCACACGCCAGGCGATCCTGAAGGGACTGATGCACCCGCTGCTGAAGAACGAGCTCTCGCTGCGCGTGTTCGGTTTGGACAACCTGGACGGGGTCGACGCGCCCGTCGTGTTCTTCTCGAACCACTCGAGCCACCTCGACGCCACGCTCATCCTGACGACGCTCCCGGATGTGTGGCAGGCGAAGACCGCCGTCGGCGCGGCGCGCGACTACTTCTTCGACGTGTGGTGGCGACAGGCGTTCACGGCCCTCGTGTACGGCGGCTTCCCGATCGACCGCTCGCGAGGCGGCCGCGGCGCCGTGGACAAAGCCCGCGAGCTGATCGAGGACGGGTGGAGCCTGGTCGTGTTCCCCGAAGGCACCCGATCGCAGGACGGTCACGTGCAGCGGTTCCGTCACGGCACGTCGAGGTTGTGCCTCGAGCACGGCATCGCGGCGGCGCCCATCGCGATCCTCGGGGCGCACCAGGCCATGCCCAAGGGGCGGTTCTGGCCGAAGGCCGGCCGTCCCACCGTCACGGTTCGCTACGGCACGCCGTTGTATCCGGCGGAGGGGGAGACCCATCAGGACTTCTCTCGCCGGATGGCACAGGCGGTAGCCCGGCTCTTCGACGAGGACCGGACCACGTGGTGGGATTCGCTGCGACGGGCGGCGACCGATGACACGCCGTCGCTCACGGGCCCTCGAGGCCCCGATTGGCTGAAGCGGTGGGAAGGCTCACGACCGCTGTCGGGTCGAGGCGAGCCGAGGACCTGGGAGTAGCTCCGTGCCCCGGACCGGTGGCGAGAAGCGAAAGACCACGCTCGTCGAAGAGGCGATCCGTCAGTTCGGCCGCGAGGGCTACAACGGCGCCAGCCTCGACCAGATCGCCACGGCGGTCGGGGTGCGCAAGCAGACCCTCCTCTATTACTTCCCGACGAAGGACGCGCTGCTGGAGGCATGCTTGTCCGCGGCCGGGGAACGGCTCGTGCTCGAGATCGCGCAGGCGCTCGAGGGCAAGGAGACGTACTGGGACCGCGCCGAGGCGGTGATCCATTCGGTGTTCTCCCTGGCCGAGCAGTGGCCGGAGTTCCCCATGTTCATCCGCGAGGCCGGCCGCCTCGGTCCGGACGCGTTCGCGCGGTTCGCCGTAGTGCTCGATCCGTTGCGGCTTCGGGCGATCGATTTCCTTCAGTCCGGGATGGACACCGGTGAGATCCGCAAGCAGGACCCTGCCATGCTGCTCTTCACGCTGTACACGGGCGTGGTCGGTTCGCTCACCGAGGCCAGCGTGCTGAACGTGGTGGTGGGCGCGGACAAGGGCCGCGCGTCGCTGAAACGCCGGGAGCGCGAGGTGATCGCGTTCGTGCGAGCGGCGCTGTTGCCGCCGGCGAGGGAGAGCTGATGCCGTCTCTTCGCCCGACTCGACGCATGATCCCAAGGTTGCTGCACCAGATCTGGCTCGGACCGCGACCAGCGCCTCTGGTGTGGACCGAGACGTGGCGCGAGATGAATCCGGACTTCACGTATCGGCTGTGGGACGAGGATGCCATCGACGAGCTGGAACTGCACAACGACGACATCTATCGCCGGTACGTGGTCGAGGGTCTCTACGACGGCGCGGCGGACGTCGCGCGCATCGAGATCTTGCTCCGTTTCGGAGGTGTGTACGCCGACGCCGATTCCGTGGCGCTCCGCCCGTTGGGCGACGCGCCGTTCATGGACGCCGGGTTCTTCGCTCCGTTCGAACCCAACGTCGACCACCCCGGGCTCGTCACCAACGCCTTCATGGGAGCGCTGCCAGGACACGAGGTCCTGACGCGGTACGAGGAGGTGGTATCGCGGGTAACGACCCTGCGCCCGATGTGGCGGCTGACGGGTCCGGGCGCTCTGACGAGCGTGCTCGAGTCATCCGATCGCACCCATGTGCGGATCCTGCCCCCATGGACGTTCTTCACGCACGCGTTGTCGGGTGAGGCCGTGCAGGGCGACGCCTCGTACGCGCAACACTTCTGGTCGACGACCGCAGAACGGTGGGGACGCGGTTCGGTGACGCCGTATCCGCCGGCCCGCTAGCGGCCGGAGTAGAACTCGACGATCAGACGCTCCTCGACCTTGGCCGGGAGCGGGATCTCTTCGCGATCGGGCAGGCGGGAGAGCACGCCCTGCACGTCGTCCTTGTTGCGGTAGAGGTAGCCGGGAGGATCCGGGGTGATCTCGATGGCCTCGCGGACCGAGATGAAGTTCTTCGCCTTGGCCGAGAGCTCGATCGTCTGTCCGGCCTTGACCCGCGCGCTGGGGACGTTGATGCGCTTGCCGTCCAGCTTCACGTGGCCGTGTGAGACCAGCTGGCGCGCCTGCCGCGTGGTGAGCGCGAACCCGAGCCGCAGGATGACCGTGTCCAGACGGGTCTCGAGTTGGCGGATCATCTCCTCGCCGGTCACGTCCATGCTGCTGGACGCCTTCTGATAGTAGCGGCGCATCTGGGCCTCCGAGACGCCGTAGATCGCCCGGAGCTTCTGCTTCTCGACCAGGCGGGTCTGGTACTCGGAGATGCGCTTGCGACCGCGCCCGTGCTGCCCAGGCGGGTAGGGTCGCTTGTTGGACGGGCAGTTCGGCCGGCCGCAGAGCGGCTCGCCGACGCGCCGGCACATCTTGTGTTTGGGTCCGATCTTATCCATGCGGTCGCTCAGCGTACCAAAGGTTCTGCGTTCGTGACCTGCGACGATGCGCCTGAGCTGCGAGGATGCCGGGTCATGGATACGTCGGAGCGAGCCGTCGGGAGCGTGGTCGGTCTCGCCCTTGGGGACGCGTTGGGGGCTCCGTTCGAGTTCCGGCGTGCGGCCCAGGTCCCCGACCCCGTCCCCGCGTTCGAGCTCGGATGGATGGGGCTCCCACCCGGCACGACGACGGACGACACCGACATGGCCCGCAACCTGGTCCGTTCGCTCGTCGAACGCGGTGCGCTCGACACGGACGACGTGCTCGCGCGTCATGTCGCGTGGCTCGCCACGCGTCCGCCGGACGTCGGCAACCTCACGCGCATCGTCTTATCGCGGGCGGCGGAGGGCGCGCCGGAAGCGGCTCGCGACTACGTGGAACAGCGCGGTCCCGAGGTGAGCGCGGGCAACGGATCGGTGATGTACTGCGCGCCGCTCGGCGTGGCCTACTCGTTCCGTCCGCGCGAGCTGTTCGAACTGGCGCCCGCGCTTTCCGCCGTCACCCACTGGGACGAACGCTGTCGCACGGCGTGCCTCGCGGTCACGCTCGCGGTCGCGGGTCTCGTCCGCGGAGAGCCGAGCGGCCGCGCGGTGATCGACGCGGTCACCGCGGTCGCGGAGCGCGAGGGGGGCGAGGAGTTGGAGTATCTGGTCGAAGCGGCTGGACGCGCGCGACCCATCGATGGCCCCGACCAGGGCTTCGTGTTCTTCGCTGCCGGACTGGCCCTGCGGGTCGCGGCGGAGCGCCCGGCGTTCGAGGAGGGGCTGCGGTACGTGGTCGGACTCGGCGGGGACACGGACACGAACGCCGCGGTGGCGGGGGCGCTCCTCGGGGCGGCACACGGTACGTCCGGCCTGCCGGTGGGATGGCTCGACCGACTGCAGGACCGCGACTCGATCGAAGCGGAGGCCGGGATGCTCGCGGAGCTCGCCGAGCGCCGAGGCTGACGGGTCGGGCAGAATAGGCCGATGACCGAACGAGCCGATCCCCGCGAGGTACGTGAAGAGCGGCGAGTGATCACGGCGGTTTTCGCCGACCTCGCGGGCTCGACCGCGCTGGGGGAGCGCCTGGATCCGGAGGAGCTGAAGGTCATCGTGGGCGATGCCGTCGCCCGCGTGATCGGATCGGTCGAGGCGTTCGGGGGCACGGTCAAGGATCTGGCGGGCGATGGGGTGCTGGCGCTGTTCGGGGCCCCGACGGCGCACGAGGACGATCCCGAACGTGCGGTCCGCGCTTCGTTGCAGATCGTCGAGGAGATCGCGGACTACGCCCACGAGGTCGAGGACGCGTGGGGCGTCCAGGGGTTCGGCGTGCGCGTCGGGGTCCAGACCGGTCCCGTCGTCGTCGGAGCGATCGGCGCGGGAAACCGCGTCGAGTACGCGGCGGTGGGCGACGCCGTGAACACCGCCGCTCGGCTCCAGTCCGCCGCCGGGGCAGGAGAGGTCCTGGTCGGCGAGGGGACGTTCCGGCTGGTTGAGCCGATGTTCGACTGGGGTCCCGCGACGGAGCATGAGCTCAAAGGGAGATCCGCACCGGTCGTCGCCCGGGTCGCGCAGGCCCCGACGGGAACGCACGGTCGAGCGCGCGGGCTCGAAGGCGTTGAAGCCCGGATGATCGGTCGCGAGCACGAGCTCGAGGCCGGACGCGAGGCGGTTGCCGGCGCGCTCGCCGGCTCCGGGGGCATCCTCCTCGTGACGGGGGAGCCGGGGATCGGCAAGACGCGACTCGTGGCCGAGTTGCGCGAGGTGTTCGAGGCGGGGACGCCACAGCACGGTCGCGCGATGTGGATCGAGGGGCGATGCGTCTCCTATGGCGAGTCGATGCCGTACTGGCCGTTCCGGGACCTGCTGCGCGGTTGGATCGGCGTCCTCGCGGACGAGCCGGAGCTCCGCGTCCGCGTCGCGCTCCGACGGATGGTCGAGCGGCTGTTCGGGGAACGAGCCGATGAGCTGTCTCCGTATCTCGCGGCGCTCCTCGGCCTGACCCTCGAGGCGGACGCGGCGCGGCGCCTGGCCGAGCTCTCGCCCGAAGCGCTCCAGTACCGGACGTTCGAGGTCGTGCGAGAGCTCATCTCGCGGCTCGCTGTGGATGGGCCAGTGGCCGTCGTGCTGGAGGACCTGCATTGGTCCGACGCCACGTCGCTTCAGCTCCTCGAGCGGCTGTTCGCCGACACCGAGGCCACTGCGCTCCTGCTCGTGCTCACGTCGCGTCTGGAACGCGACCACCCTTGGTGGCGAGTGAAAGAAGAGGTGTCCCGCGGGCTGCCGCATCGGATCTCCGACATCACCCTGGAGGCATTGTCGGGCGACGCCGGACGGGAACTGCTCCACGCGCTCATCGGTGCGGGCACGCTCCCCGTCGAGGTGGAGCATCGCATCCTCGAACCCGCCGAAGGCAATCCGTTCTTCCTGGAGGAGCTGATCCGATCACTCGCGGATGCCGGCGCGCTGACGCACGACGAGCACGGATGGCGGTTCGTGCACGACGTGCCCTTGGAGGTTCCGCCGACCGTCGAGAAGGTGATACTTGCGCGGATCGACCGGTTGGACGCCGGGGCACGCGACGCTCTGGTCGCCGCGTCGGTCCTCGGCAGGCAGTTCGGCCTGCCGCTCCTGGGGGCGGTGGTGGGCGGCGACGAGGGAGCGGTACGGCAGTCGCTGCTCGGCCTGATGCGGCTGGACCTGATCCGTGAGGGCCGTCGTTGGCCTGAGCCCGAGTATCGGTTCAAGCATGCGCTGATCCAGGAGGCCGCCTACCGCACGTTGGTGACCGCCGACCGGAACCGTCTGCATCGCGATGCCGCCCGATGGCTGGAGGCGCGGTACGACGGCCGCGAGGAGGAGGTCGCCGGCTTGCTCGCTCACCATTGGCTGGCAGCCGACGACGAGGACAAGGCCGTCACGTACCTGACGATCGCCGGCGACCGCGCGCGTCAGGAGTACGCGCTCGATGAGGCGATCGGCGACTACCGCGAGCTCCTTCCGATCCTCGAACGACGCGGCGAAGATCGCGAGATCGCGCTGGTGCTCTTCAAGCTCGCCCTCGCGCTGCACATGTCGCTCCGCTTCAAGGAGGCGAACGACACGTATCAGCGGGCGTTCACGTTCTGGACTCCCCCCGAGCCGTTCTCCGGCTCACCGACGGCGACGATCAGGGTCGCGACGAGCTACCGGCCGCGGGATCACGACCCCCGGTCGGCGATCGCGTGGCCCGACATCCAGCTCTGCATGCAGCTGTTCGACCGGCTGGTGGAGCAATGGCCTGAGCGCACGATCGTGCCCTCTCTCGCCGACCGGTGGGAGATATCCGATGACGGCTTGCGGTACGTGTTCCATCTGCGAGACGGGCTCGAGTGGTCGGACGGCACGCCTCTCACGGCGGCGGACGTCGAGTTCGGCATCAAGCGCGTCCTGGATCCCGTCACGCCCGGTTCGTCCGTGGCGATCTACTTCGTCCTGGAGAACGGTCAGGACTATTACCTCGGTCGCAACGCGGACGCCGACCGCGTCGGCGTCACGGCGCTGGACGATCGGACCGTCGAGTTCCGATTGGTCGCGCCCGCCCCGTACTTCATGAGCGTCATGAACCGCCCGGACGGCGGTCCGCAGCCGCGACATGCCATCGAAGGCGCGGACGGGCCGTGGACGGAGGCCGGCCGGCAGGTGGTCAGCGGCGCGTTCCACGTGATCGAGGAGACGGACGAGTTGCTGACGCTCGAACGACAACCGAACGACGTCGGCTCGCGCGTGGGCAACATCCGCCGGGTAGAGTTCGTGCGCTCCTCGGTCGGCGACGCCGTTGACCCGTACGAACGAGACGACCTCGACATCGTGACGGTTCGGTACACGCCGAAGCTCGCCGACCTCGTGCCGACTGTGCGTGACGACGCGCAGCTCGGACCGGCAGCGTGGTCGGGGTACCTGGGCTTCGATCACGCGCACCCGTTGCTGTCCAACCTGGACTTCCGTCGCGCCTTGGCGCACGCGATCGACCGGGATGCATTGGAACAGATGGTGCCCGATAACGTGGTGGTTGCGACGGGAGGCGTCGTCCCTCCTGCGCTCCAGGGGCACACACCGGACATCGTGCTCCGGTTCGAACCGGACATGGCTCGTCGCTACCTGGAGGCGAGCGGCATCCAGGAGCGCAGCGTGGCGATCGCGGGCATCGAGACGTGGGTGGCGCCGTTCCTCGAAGGCGTTGCGGCTGCGTGGCACGACGTGCTCGGACTGGACGTGCGGGTGGAGTCGTGGAACCTCGAGCGCGCGCTGACGCTGAAGAACCTCCGCGAGGTTGCCCCGATCGTCTTCACCGGGTGGTTGCCCGGCTACGCAGATCCCGAGTACTTCCTTCGGTTGCTCTTCCAATCGGACAGCCGCACCAACGAGGGAGGGTTCTCCTACCCGCCGTTCGACGACCTGATCGAGCGAGCCCGGCGCGAACGGAGCGACCGCTCGCGCCTGGAGCTGTTCCATGAAGCCGACCGGATGGTGGTGGCAGACCGGGTCGCGCTCATCCCGCTCGTCTACGGACGAAGCATGGCGTTCGTCAAACCGTGGGTGCGCGGGTGGTGGGAGTTCGGCAAGTCGTCATCGGCGTTCGCGAGGCTGATGGTGGATCCTTCCTCGCCTCGAGCCTGAGCTCGGCGGAAACGCACGTCAGTCGGCCACCAGGACGACGCGCGCGGGTCCACCGTCGCCTTCCTCGATCTTGAGCGGCAGGCACCAGAGCACGTATCGGCCCGCCGGCACCTCCCGCAGGTCGAGCCCCTCCACGATCGCGATGTTCGCGCCGAGCAGCGCCCGGTGCACGGGGAACGTGGCATCGTCGGTGGCCTCGATGGACAGGAAGTCCGTTCCCACCACGCGGACGCCGCGTGCGATCAACCAATGCGCTCCCTCGAGCGACAGGCACGTCGCGGCGTCCGGGAACGGGGGTGACGGCTCCCCCCACCTGGCCGACCAGTCGGTGAGGAACAGCAGACGTTCCGGGTCGGATGGGAGCTCCAGGGACTCCAGCTCCTCGGCTCCGATCGTCGCGACGCCGCGCATGTCGACGACCAGCGCCCGACCGACGAGCGTCTCGAGCGGCACCCGGTCGATCGTCGCGCCGTTGTGCACGAAGTGGATCGGCGGGTCTACGTGGGTGCCCGTGTGGGTGCTCATCGACACGATGGACACGTTCGAGACGTCGCCGTTCCGCATGTCGGACGTCCGCTCGATCGTGACCTCGGGATCGCCCGGATAGATGCGCATGCCCGGTCGGATCGGCAGGGTGACGTCGATGATCCTGGGCGTGGCGCGCTCCTGTCACGGGTACCGGAACGTGAGACGGTGCGGACTGCACACTAGCTCACGCGGGCTCGACGACCGCGAAGCCGATGGGAGGTCACGATTGGAGCCGAACGAGATCTTCGAGCTGATCATCAAGGCCGACGAGAAGGTCAAGTACGCGAAGCCCGGTAAGGGGGACCTGCGGGCCGCTCAGGCACGCGAGCTGCTCGAGCAGGCCAGAGCTGAGGCGCTCGCGATCGACAACGAGGCATTGGTCGCCCAGGCGGAACGACGTCTGGCCGACCTGGAGGCGCTGGAGAACCAGGAAGATCTGGGATAGCTGGAAGTCCGCCGGCCGGCTT
>CAVZKB010000007.1:0-142210 GCA_963775755.1 uncultured Actinomycetes bacterium
TTACTGGGTGAGCGGAGCATCGACTGCCTCACCGTTGCAGGCGCGCACGTAGCGGCGCACCGCCTCGGCGAGACCGAGGTAGAGCGCGTCGGCGAGCAGCGCGTGACCGATCGACGCCTCGACGATCTCGGGCACCATGCGCGCGAGCAGCGGCGTGTTGCGGAGGTTGAGATCGTGGCCGGCGTTGACGGCGAGCCCGGCGGCCGCCGCCGCGCGCGCGGTGCGCCTGCACGCGTTCGAGCTCGTCCTTGAACCGCGGCGTGCCGAACGACGCCGCGTACGGCTCGGTATACAGCTCGACCCGATCGACGCCGGTGGCCGCCGCCGCCGCCATGTGGCCGGATCGCAGTCCATGAACATCGCCGTGCGGATGCCGGCGACCTTGAGCCGCGCGATGATCGGCGCGATCACCGCGTGCTGGCGCGGCACGTCCCAGCCGTGATCGCTGGTGACCTCGCCGGGCGTGACCGGGACGAGCGTGAACTGGCTGACGCGCAGCTCGATCGCCAGCGCGATCAGCTCCTCGCGATCGTCACCCTCGAGGTTGAACTCCGCGCCGCGCTGGTCGCACAGGGCGCGGAGGGCGCGCACGTCGTCGGCGCGGGCGTGGCGGTTGTCCTGGCGCCAGTGCAGCGTCAGGCCGTACGCGCCGCTGTCGAGGCAGACCTGGCCGGCGATCTTCGGCGACGGGTTCTCGCCGCCGCGCGAATTTCGCAGCAGCGCGACCTTGTTGAGGTTGACCGAGAGGCTGATCGGCACGCCAGCGTCATACCACCGATCGACAGGGGGCTCGCCGACCGATCAGAACGCGACGGCGGTGCCCAGCCCGCCACCGACGTGCGCCGCGCCATCGCGCGCGCCGTACGAGACCTGCGCCTTGAGCGTGTACCGGCTCGCGATCACGTACGCACGTCGTAGGCGATGTAGAGCCCGGCCTGGCTGATCACCACGCCCGGCAGGTTGGTCCGCACGATCGACGCGCCCATCAGCAGCGGCGGCGCGGTGTCCCACTGCAGCCGGACCCACGCGGTCGCGCCGAGGTCGCCGATCGCCTCGCCACCGATCGAACAGCGACGATCGCCATGGCTTGCCGAAGATGATCTGCCCGCGCACCGCGGCGTCGAAGCCGTCCTGGCTGACCCCGAGCGCCGACGCGGCCATCGAAGAACACCGACGGGTGCACGCGCAGCCGGACCTCGCCGAAGCCGTAGCGCATGGCCGTTGTTCAGGTAGCCCGACATGGATCGTCCTGGGTGGACGACACGGGCGTCTTGCCGGTGATCGTGCCGAACCCGAACGCGATGTGGTGCAGCTGCCGCCACAGCCGGTGGGTAAGGTGACCTCGCCGCGGACGAACCGGTCGGGCAGCCCGTAGCGGTTGCCGAAGTTGTGCCCGACGACATCGATCGCGATCTGATCGCGCCGACCGAGCTGCCGGCGACGGTCGAGATCATGCGAGCCGGTCGAACAGCGACGGATCGACGCGGACCACGTGCGGCGCGGCCGCCGACGCGAAGTGCGCGACCTCGGCCCCGTTCGCGTCGATCCCGCGGATGTAGTACTCGAGGCCCGGCGCGGCCGCCGGCGGCAGGCTCGCGAACCAGCCGCCGGCGCTCGAGCGCTCGAACGGGACGTCGTGCCAGTCGGTCTCGCCGATCGCGCGCCAGCGTGCCGTCAGCGTCTCGGCGAACGGTGCGTCGATCATCGCCTCGAGCTCGACGGGCGCGCCGGCTGGGCTCGACAGCGGCGCGACGTGCACGACGAGCGCGTGCGCGACCGGCGCCGACCGCGGCCGGCGCGGGCGCGGGCGACGCCGGATCGCCCGCGAGCGCGGGCGCGCGCGCTCGCGGCGACGCCGACGATGGCGAGGGCGTGAAGGTGGTGAGGGTGATGAGCTTCATGGTCGTCCTCACCAGTCGAAGTTGATCGCGAGGCCGCCCGAGAAGCCCGCGTGGTCGATGTCGCGCGCCTGGTACGACAGGCGAAGCGACGGGTAGAACCAGGACAGGCTGCGCCAGCCGACGTCGCCGATCAGCCGGACGCCGAAGTTCTCCGGGACCGGCATGTCGGTGACCTGCACCGTGAGCTGGACCGGCACCACCGGGCTGCGGCAGCCAGTGGTACGCGGCCTCGAGCAGCGTCCCGACGCCCTTGGTGAAGCCGGCGCCGAGCACGAGGTTGGTGCCCTCCTCGCTGCCCGAACCGGATCCGCCCGCGCCCGCCGAACCGCGTGTGGAACCCGCAGCCCTCGAGGTCCATCGCGTTCGGTGCAGCGGTTGTTCTCGTTCCCGGGCATCGAGTCCGTCGTGAGCAGGCCCGCCTGCGGCCGCAGCATCACCGCGATGTTCGGGCTGCAGCCTGTACTCGAACTCCGTGTAGACGTACGAGAACGTGACCTTGCGGCAGCGGTAGGTCGCCGGTGTCGTCGAGGCACTGCCCGGTGGTGTCGGCGTCGATGACGTCCTTCGGGCCGCCGGTGCCCGACAGCGTGCCGAACCCGAGCCGGACCGCGTAGACCGGCTCGAGGAACCGGTACGTGAAGTCGATCTCGGCCTGGTAGTACTGGTCGAAGCCCTTGTCGAGCTTGCCGTCGAAGTCGACGTAGTCGACGTGCGCATCGATGTGCGAGCGGCCCTGCGCGATCGGCGCCTCCGCGACCACCTCGTCGATCGCGGTGACGTTGGGCTCCTCCTGCGAGCCGAGCACGGACGCGACCTCGGCGTCGGCACCGCGGCCCTTGGCCTCGACGTACCACTCGAGCCGGGGCGCGCGGACCATCGCGGGCTCGATCGTCGCCCGCAGGTACGCATCGCCATCGGGCACCAGCTCGATCCGGCGGAAGCCCGGATCGCCGGGCGGCCGCACGAACAGCCACGCCTGGCCGATCGCCGATGGCATCCTGACCAGGAACGCGAGCTGGAGGGGCTGCCCCGGCGCCGCGCGGGTCAGCGGCGCCACCGCGAGGATCGCGCGCGAGCGGTCTGGGTCTCCGCAGCGAGCTCGGCGGCGAGCCGCGCGATCCGCGGGTTGCGATCGCCGGTGCGCTGGCTCTTCGCCCTGGCGAGCGCGTCCTCGCGCTCCGTGATCTGGCGGTGCAGCGACTGGATCTCGTTGTCGATGACCTTCCGGTACGGGCTCTGCGGATCCGCCGCGAGCAGCTCGGTCCAGCGCTGGATGCGCTGCTCGGGCGGCTTGCCCAGCGTGTCCTGCCACGCCCGCTGGGCGAGCGCGACATGATCGATCGCGGGCGCCCCCGGCCCGGGTGGCGCGGCCGTCACCGGCGCGCTGGACAGCACCTTGCTCGCCTCGACCTGCGCGGCCCACGGATCGACGAACTTACGGGGCGCCGAGGCGAGCCGCACGTGGTCGCCGGCGAGCACGCGCTTCGCGAGCTCGGGATCGGCGTGCGCGACGCTGAGCTTGTCGCCGCTCTTGCGCCACCGTGAGCGTGCCGAGCGCGAACGAGTCCTCGAGCGTCCTCCCGCTCCGAGGATCCTTGGCGATCATCTCGTGCAGCAGCTCGAGCTCGGTGCCGGCGCCGACGCCGTCCTTCGCGCCGAGATCGACGTAGATGTCGGCGCCATCGACGGCGAGCACGACCGGCTCGGCGGCCGCGAGCCGGGCGGCCCCCGCGACGAACAGCGTGACGAGCAAGGCGTGGCTGCGCATCTAGAAGTCCACCATCGCGTTGGCGCCGCTCGTGAAGCCGGCGACCGCTGGTTGCGAGCCGCGTAGCCGGCGCGGAGGCCGATGCGGACGCCGTGCCCGACATAGCGGGCGATGTCGTAGTACAGGCGCACGCCGGTGGGGCGATCGCTCGTCGGGCATGTCCGTGATCTCGACGGTGGCGGCCATCGGGAACCCCGGCACGGTGGCCCAGCCGAGCCGGAAGAAGCCGTTCATCCCGACGTCGGCCATGGACTCGACGCCGAGCGCGACGTGGCTCCCGTCGAGGACACCGAGCCGCGCCTCGAGCCGGCCGCCGACCTTGAACCCGGTCTGCGTGGCCATCACGATCACGCGGGCGTCGAACCGCACGCCCTCGACCGCGGCGACCCCGAGCTCGAACCAGCCGCCGACCTTGTAGCCCGCTTCGGCGGTGCACGGCAGCGTGCACAGCATCGATCGGAGGTCTCGGTGTCGCCGAGCAGGCGCGTGAACCCGACGCGCATCTCCTCGAGCGGGTACGCGAGCAGCCGGTACGAGAAGTCCGCGTCGAGCCGGTAGTACCGATCGACCAGCGGCGTGCCGCCGACCGTGCGCGTCCCGAAGTCGACCCACTCACCCGAGGTGTGGATCCGGGACCGGTGGTTCTCGATCCGCGCGAGGTCGCGCAGCCGGCGCTCCGCCTCCGGGCTCGCGTTGACGGGGATCGTGTGCGGCCACTGCGGCGACGCGAACACGGGCTCGCCGTCGGCGTCGAGGTAGTACTCGATGCCCGGCGCGACGACCGCTCGGCCGGGACGACCGCGACCCAGTGTGCGTCGTCACTGCCGCACCAGCTCGACCGCCGCGAACGGACCCATCCCGATGTTGCGGTAGTGGGCGACCAGCTCGGTGTCGCCGGCGGTGCCTCGGCCACGAGCTCGAGGCTCGACCCGGCGACGACGCCCGCCGGCGGGACGTGGCGGATCGGCGCCGCGCCCGCGACGCGGAGGCTCCCCAGCAAGGCGAGCAGCGCGAACGGCAGGACACGTGGGTGCATGGTCGCCCTCACCAGTAGAACCCCAGGCCACCGCCGCCACCGAGGCCGCCGTGATCGATGTTGCGGCCCTGCCACGAGCCTCGCAGGATGATCGAGACGTTCGAGAACCCGATGCACTCGACCTCGGTGCCGAGCTTGACGCGCGACGTCGCCGCCGGGGCCTCCACCGTGACGACGCCCTCCTCCAGGATGAACATGCCCGATCCCTCCTGGCCCGACTGCGTGAGGACGTGCCCGGCAGGCGCCTCGAACTCGGTCACGACCGCGCCGACACGGGCGAGCGCGTCGTCGTCGAGATCGGCGAAGATCGGGATCGCGCGGAGCTTCGCGACCAGCGTGTCCTCCATGCCGGCAGCCTACCCGGGCGGCGTATCCGCCGCGTATGCCTCCGCGATTTGGGAGGATGACGCCGTGAGCAGGTCGGGGATGCCGGCGCCGTGACCACGTTCCGTACGGAGTCGGACAGCATGGGCGAGGTGCAGGTCGACGCCACCCGCTATTGGGGGGCGCAGACCGAGCGGTCGCTCCACCATTTCTCGATCGGTGATCCCGCCTCCGAGCGGATGCCGCTCGAGGTCGTTCACGCGATGGGGGTCTTGAAGAAGGCCGCGGCCCTGGTGAACGAAGCCGGAGGCCGTCTCGACCCCGATCTCGCGAAGCTCATCGTCGCCGCGGCCGATGAGGTCATCGACGGCACGCTCGACGAGCACTTCCCGCTCTTCGTCTGGCAGACCGGCTCCGGGACGCAGACCAACATGAACGTCAACGAGGTCGTCTCGAACCGCGCGATCGAGATGGCCCACGGCGAGATGGGCTCGAAGAAGCCCGTTCACCCCAACGATCACGTGAACATGTCGCAGTCCTCCAACGACACGTTCCCGACGGCGATGCACGTCGCGGCCGCCGAGATGATCGTCCGCCGCCTGCTTCCGAGCGTGATGCAACTGAGGAACGCGTTGGCGGCGCGCGCCGAGGAGTTCGCCGACATCGTGAAGATCGGACGGACGCACCTGCAGGACGCCGTCCCGCTCACGCTCGGCCAGGAGTTCGGCGGGTACGTCGCGCAGCTCGACGCCGACATCCTGCGGATGGAGCTCACGCTCCCCGGCCTGTACGAGCTCGCGATCGGCGGCACAGCCGTAGGGACCGGGTTGAACGCCCCCGCGGGCTTCGCCGAGGCGTCCGCCGCGAAGATCGCCGAGCTCACCGGGTTGCCGTTCGTATCGGCACCGAACAAGTTCGCGGCGCTCGCGGCCCACGATGCGATCGTGTTCGCCTCCGGCGGGCTCGCCACGCTCGCCGCCTCGTTGATGAAGATCGCGAACGACATCCGGTTGCTCGGGTCGGGGCCGCGCAGCGGACTGGGTGAGCTGATCCTCCCCGAGAACGAGCCCGGCTCGTCGATCATGCCCGGCAAGGTGAACCCGACACAGTCGGAGGCGATGACGATGGTCGCATGCCAGGTGTTCGGCAACGACGCCGCCGTCACGTTCGCCGGCTCCCAAGGGCACCTGGAGCTGAATGTCTTCAAGCCGGTGATGATCCGTAACCTGCTGCACTCCGCGAAGATCCTGGCGGACGTGTGCGGAACGTTCCGTGAGTTCTGCGTGGAGGGCCTGCAACCCAACCGGGAGCGGATCGACGAGCTGGTGCGCGGGTCGCTGATGCTCGTGACCGCGTTGAGCCCGACGATCGGCTACGACAACGCGGCCGCCATCGCGAAGAAGGCGCACCACGAGGGGACGACCCTCAAGGAGGCGGCGCTGTCGCTCGGCCTCCTCACGGAGCAGGAGTACGACGAGGCCGTCCGCCCCGAGAAGATGGTCTAGGACCGGGCGAAGTCCAGCCGGAACTCGATCGTCCCGTGGTCCTCGGTCGTCACGAACCCGAAGTTCGGCGCCTGCATGCCGTAGTCGGCGAACACGACGTCGACGCTGCCGAGCACCTCGATCGTGTCACCGTCAAGTGTCGCCTGGACCGGCACGCAGACCGACTTCGTGACGCCGTGGAGGGTGAGCTCGCCGGTGGCGCCCGCGGTCACCGTCTCGCCGTCCGTCGGCTGGGCATCGAAGGCGATCGGGTCGGTGAGCGTGAACGTCGCCTCGGGGAACGCGTCCGTCTCCAGGCCGATCGTATGGATGCGCTCGTCACGCATTAGGCCGACTGGGGGCGGGCCGCCGCCGGCCACGACGGAGAAGGCGGCGTATCCGGCGCCGGCGATCACGACGATCGCGGCGACCCCGGCCGCGATCCATCGGTTTCGACTCCACCGTGCCACGTCCGTCTCCCTCGCCTGTCGAGCGGTCAGTTCACCAGGCACACCTGGGAGCCGCCTGAGGACCCTCCATCGCGAACCTTGAACGGTCGTTCAGTCTCGGGCGTGAATCGCGCAGGATTCCGTAAACGAGGAGCCCCCGGTGGGCGTACCCTTTGAGGAGAGAGAGGGGGGTGGCATGACCCTGTCCGACGCTGTCGCACCCAGCCCGCAC
Source organism: uncultured Actinomycetes bacterium (assembly GCA_963775755.1). Taxonomy (GTDB): domain Bacteria; phylum Actinomycetota; class UBA4738; order UBA4738; family HRBIN12; genus JBBQVZ01. The sequence continues at coordinate 7,195 of CAVZKB010000007.1, forward strand.
CTGCAGCGGCGCATCCGAGAGGTGCAGGTCTTCCTCGAGGAGAATCTGGATCGAGACGTCGACCTGCGGGCGATCGCCCGCGAAGCCTCGCTCAGCCCCTACTACTTCACCCGGCAGTTCACCGCGCACGTCGGCGTGCCGCCCTACCGGTACCTGATCGGGCTCAGGATCGAGCGCGCGAAGGACCTGTTGCGCGATTCGGAACTGACGATCACCCAGATCTGTCACCGTGTGGGCTTCAACTCGCTCAGCCATTTCACGACGACGTTCCGCCAGCACACCGGCTTCAGTCCCTCCGCCTACCGGCGCCGCCGGGACTGGGAGCAGGAAGCCTTCCGCTTCGGTCCGATCACCGACCGTCTGGTGCATCAGCCGAACAAGCGGATGAGCCTCTAGACAGGACGAAAGGCCCGGGGTCCCGCCGAGAGAGGTGTGGCTCTTGGCCGGCGGATCCCCGGGCCCCTCCGATCGCCGCAGCTGGAACCGAAGTCCCCGCCGGGGGGTACCGACTGAAGCGACGACCGCGCCCACCTATTCCTACGCCCCTCGCCATCGCCATGCCTTTCGGCTCCTTGCCGAGTGCTTGCGACATCCTGCGAGGCACGCGGTGGCGAGGGGTCGCCCCGCAGCGGGGCGACCCCTCGACCGATGTCAGGCGACCTCGACAGCGAGGTGATCGAGCGCGGGTAGTCCCGCGAACTGGTCGAACGAGTAGTTCGTGACGTTCGCCGACAGGATGACGACGTCGTTGTCGAACAGATAGGGCACCCACGGCACCACGTCTTCCATGAGGTACGTGTCGAGGTCGGCCCAGCACTGCAGCCGTTCGTCGCCCGTGAGCGGGATGCACTTCGTGATCTGGGTCTCGGCGCTGGGCACGTCGGTGAGGGCGTAGCCGCGCTCGGTGAGCATCTCCGGCGTGACACCCACCATCGTGTCGTTGCAGCACGACTCGGGACCGATCGCGCTCCGTGAGAACAGCGGCGGGGCGAACGTGAACCCGTCCGGGTAGTCCTTGCCCCAACCGGGCCCCGTGCAGAGCGCCCAGTGAGAGTTCGGGTCCTCGCAGCGCGCGTACATCGTCGAACGTTCCAGCGGTTTCGGGTTCAACGTGATCCCCAGCGGCTCAAGCACCTGCTGCAGCAACGCCAGCTGCTTCGGATACGGATCGGCGCTGTCGCTCATGGTCAGCACGTCGCTGCACTCGGGCGCGTCGCACACGCCGTCCTGGTTCGCGTCGTACTTCGACTGCGCGATCTCGTCTTTCGCCTTCTGGATGTCGCCGCCTCCGTCGGGAGTCGCGTACGGGTCATACGTCTGGAGTAGGTTGTTCTCGAGGCTGTTCACCATGATGTGGCCGGCGATCTCGCCGAAGATCGGGCCCCCGCGGAGCTGCAAGAAGCCCTGCTTGTCCAGCGCCCAGTTGAGCGCCTTGCGGATGTGGATGTCGTCGAACGGCGGGCTCGCCAGGTTCATCTCCAGGAAGCGGACGGCGTCCGACGGATCGGCGTGGATCCGATCCTTCAGGTCGGGATCCGTCGTGTACTGCTGCACCTGGTTCGCGGGCGGAACCGCGTCAAGACCGATGTCCATGTCGCCGGAGTCGATCTTCAGCGCGATGTCCTCGGCCGTTCCCCCGATGGTGGTCTCGATGCGATCCGGATATGCGGGGCGGAGCTCATCGGTCGTCGCGTCCCATGACGGGTTGCGCACGAGCACGATCGAACGCCCGGGAGCGTAGCCGGACACGGCGGTCTGGTCCTTGGCGGGCTTGGAGAAGTCCAACGCTTCCGAGCCCTCGAACATGTACGGCCCGGTCGCCACCAGGAACTGACCCCAGTCGGCGTCGTGTCCCGTCGCCGCGCCCAGCCGGGCCTTCGGATCGTCCGGCATCGGTGGGATCGGGGCCGAGGCCGGCATCGCCAGGCGATAGCCGAGGTCGCCCGTGGGATCGTTCAGCGTCACCACGAGCGTCGAGTCGTCCGGCGTCTGGAGGCCCGAGATCGAGTCGGCGTCTCCCGCTGCGAACTCGTCGAACCCCTTGATCGCCGAGTAATAGAACGAGTAGCCGCCGACGTTGCACGTTCCACACGCCTCACGTTCCAGCGCGCGAACGAAGTCCTGCGACGTCACCGTCACGTCTTGCAGCGGCGGGGCGTAGGTGATGCCCGGCTTCAGGCTGAAGGTCCACGTGAGGCCGTCATCGGAAACGACGGGCATGTCGGCCGCCAGATCGGGCCGGAGCTCGCTTCCGCCCTGATCCGTCGTCTGTCCGCTGTACGACAGCAACGTACGCAGGAGGCAGCACCGGAAGTACTCCCACGTCACCGACGAGTACTCCTTCTGTGGATCGAACGCGTCCTGCACATCGCTGATGAGCGCGATGTGCAACGTACCTCCCTGCTTGGGCTGCGTGCTGGATGACGGCGACCCCCCGGTGGAGCCTCCGGAACCACCTCCGCACGCGGCGCCCAACACGGCCGTAGCCGCTACGAGCGTGGTGAGGATCCATCTCCTCGACATCTCGTCCTCCTCCGGGATCGCGTCGGATGCGTCGATCCCTACCGACGCGTACGGAGGAGGCTCGTGACGTGGGACTTCGGTTCCTTGCCAAGGGTTGTCGGACTCTTGCGCGAAGGTTCCGACTTCCTGCCGGTCGAGACTAGCGGGCGCGGCGGAACAGGCGCCGCCGGCTCACCGACTGCACATCGAGCTCGACGTTCTGGGCGAGCCCGATCAGGATCAGGTGCCGGTTCTGAGCGTCCGGGTCGATGGCGCTCGGCGCTTCGACCTCCGAGAGGCGGCATCGCAATGCGGAGGAGATCTCTGTCGTCTTGTCGGTCAGCGCTTCCACCAGGCCATTCCTCTCGTCGTCGCAGGGGTCACGGTATCCGAGGAAGGCGGTGCGCCACATCGACCTGTCGGCCATTCCGGGTCGCGAAGGTCTCAGGTCTTCCTAGGTCGAAGGTCCCGGAGCCGGAAGCGACCCCTGCCCCGATCCGACCCCAGGCGCGCTCGGGCGGCTGACTGGAGTTGCGTCGTCACGGATGCCGCTCGCGGCCGCTTGGTCTCCGCGAGCCGCTGTCGAAGGCCGACGGCGAGGTCGTACGTGTCGCCGGCGGGCGATCCGGGCGGCGCTCCCTGCTTCGCATCCATCGCGCAACCTTAGACGACGGAGGCGCGGTACCGAAGCGCCGATCGGCCAGATCCGCATGGCGAACGGTGTAGCCGCGCTAGGCCATACGGCCGGGTCTCAGTCGCTCGTAGCGTCGTTCGTCGACGTCGGCGACGACGGCGCGATCATCTGGAAGCGATGCTGATGGTTGGGAGGAGCGGGAGATGTGGTCGCACGCGGCTGCGTGCTGGTACCTCCTGTGCACTGCACGTCGACGGGTGGCGCAGGTCCTCGAACACGCGTTCGTACTGTGTGGTTGGTGAAAGACGACGGCGCCGTGACGGCGCATTGCCGAATAGGTTGCGTCTGGGCATCTACGTCGGAGCGTCGATCGTTGGCGCGCAACTGACCTGGGCTGAACGGCGACATCTCCTGCGCGGGAGAAAGCCTCCCGGATCGGTGGGCTGGTTGACACGCCGCTAGGGTGAGCGGCCTAGGGCGGATGCCGACCGACCGGGAGGGTGCGGCAGGGCCCAGAGAGGGAGGGCAGATATGAGGAGACGGATCACGATGGCGGCGGTCGCCGCCCTGTCCATGATCATCACGCCGGCGTCGTCACGAGTGCCACCGGGGCGCCGGGGAACAGCAGCCGACCGGGATGGTCGAGAGGCGGAGGCGGCTGGTCAGAACGCGGACGGCGATGGGGGGCGTGGTGGCAACGGCTGGTGGTGGAACGGCGGGAACGGGAACCAGCCACCACAACCTCCCGGCGAGCCGCCACCGGAACCCGACGGGGGACCTCCGACACAATACGTACCGCCCCACCCCCCCACAACCCCCGCCACCCACACCTACAGCGCCCCGTCGGCGATGGGGTCCGAGCGTGACCGGAACTGGGTGCGGCAGGTGACCGACGAGCACAGCCGGCTGTGGCAGCCCACAGCCGGGCCGAGAACCGACGTCCGGGGAGCGGCGTGGCGTGGGACGCCAGACCGACGCGCGGACGAAGGCAAGGCGACGCCGACGCCGCCGGCAAGGCGACCGACCGGCAGGGGCCCACCGCAAGGGACGACACCGGAAGCTACGACCGCGCGCGACCTGTTCCGACGCGCCAAGGCGGCAGGGTCACGCTGTCACCGAGGCCGCGCTGGAGTTCTCCCCGCGAGAGGAGGTGGTACCACCTGCTCACTGCGTGGTACGGACAGGATTGGGCGGAGCTGAACAACGGCACGAGGTGCGGTCGCAACCCGGGTACTCCGAGGCGGCCTGATCGCCGCGCACGAGCGGTTGCTGGACATCGCCATCCCCTTCTCGGGCGATGACCTCGCGATCGAGTTCCCGATGTCCGGCTACGGGCCGCTACAGCGCGTGAGCAGCAGCTCACCCAGTACATCGTCGACTCGGTCGGCGAGGGGTGGGGGGGGGGAGGGAGGGGGGAGCGGTAGGGCCGAGGCGCAGGGGGGGTGCGGTGTGCGGGGCGATGCGCGGGGGGGGGGGGGGGGGGGGGGGGGGGGGGGGGAGAAAAGGCGCAGAGGTAGGGTCTGTCAGGAGCCAAAAAGAGAAGTAAAGTCACGGTGTCACGGGCCGCGCTCGGTCCGATCCGGCGGCTCACACCCGCCGCCGCATCCATCAGCAGGCGGGCGAGCCGGGAGACGTCGCGGGCGGGGATGCGCCTCGAGGGACCGGAGAGGCTGACGGCCGCCACCGCCCGGCCGTCCACGAGCACCGGCGCCGCGAGTGAGACGAGCCCTGCCTCCAGCTCGCCGGTGCTCGCCGCGAACCCCCGCCGACGCGTCTGATCGAGGATCGTCCGGAGCTTCGCGGGGTCGGTCACGGTCTTCGGCGTGACGGCCTCGAGCCTGCCGCGGAGCACGGACTCCCGTACGGCGGGATCGCCGAAGGCGAGCATCACCTTGCCGCTGGAGCTGGCATGGGCGGGACTCCGGCGCCCGACCCAGCTCGCCATCACGACCGTCTGGGCCGGCGTGACCTGGTCCACGTACACCACATGCGCACCGTCCAGGATCGACAGGTTGACGGTCTCCGAGGACGTGACCGAGAGGTGCTCGAGGTCGGGGCGCGCCTGGCTCACCACCGGGAGCCGCGCGACCGCGCTCGCGGCGAGCCCGACGATCCGGGCGCCGAGCCGGTAGCGTGCCGAGCGTTCGTCACGCTCGACGATGCGGCTGGCGGCGAGCGTCGCGAGGAGTCGCGATGCCGTCGATGCGTGCACGTCCAGCTCGCGCGCGACCTCCGACACCGCGAGCCCATCCCGTGCGGCGCCGAGCATGTCGAGCACGTGCACCACCCGTTCTGCCGAGTCGGTCGCGCGCACGACGCGGAGCTTACCGTGTGGAGCGGGTGTTGCCACCAGGGCACGCCCCAGCTTGTGGCGATGGGTCTCGCTTCGCTAGCGTCCGCTCGGTGGGCAGCGCGCGATCTGGGAGATGAGCGCATGACGGACGGGTTCCCATTCGATGTCGACGGGTCGTGGCTGAAGGCCGCCCTGCACACGCACACGGCCCGCTCCGACGGCGAGCTCGACCCCGGTTCCCACGTGCGACATCACGAGTGGATGGGCTTCGACGTGTGCGCGATCACCGACCACTGGACCCTGACGCACGAGCCGTCGAACGAGCACATCCTGGTGATCACCGGAGCCGAGCTCGCGGCCGACCCCGGCGCAGGCATGGACAACGACGTCGAGATCCTCGCCATCGGCATCTCGGATATCGTTGAGGACCCGGGCGGCGACCGCACGAAGTGGGGGCCGGTCGATGCATACCACTACAAGACGTTCCCCGACCTCTCGGCAGCCGCGGCGAACATCACCGCGCAGGGCGGCGTGCCGTTCATCGCCCACCCCTACTGGAGCGGCATGCCCCACGAGGTGATCCTGGCCGCGGAGGGTCCGGTCGGCCTCGAGGTGTGGAACGCGAGCTCCGAGCGCGAGAACGGCCGCGGCGACTCGAGCTACGTCTGGGACCTGGCGCTCGAACGCGGAAAGCAGCTCTGGGGTTTCGCGACCGATGACTGCCACTACCCGGGATTCGATATCGGCGACGCCTGGACGATGGTGTGCGCCGCCGAGCGGTCGCAGGAGGCGTTCCTCGAGGCCCTGCGGCTGGGCCACTTCTACGCATCGAACGGCCCGCAGATCCTGGGCGTCGAGCGTGACGGCGAAGCGCTCGAGGTCCGGTGCTCGCCGGCTCGCACGATCCACCTGATGTCCCACCGTGAGCACGGCTGGTCGGTCGGCGCCGGCCAGCGCGGCATGCAGTCCGACTCCAGGATCTTGGAGCGCAACGACCGCGAGCTGATCGTCCGGGCACGATTCACGCCCCCGGCCGGGCTCCCCTACCGTCGGCTCGTGATCCAAGACGACACAGGACGCAAGGCGTGGTCGAATCCGATCTGACACCGGACGCTTGGGAGAACGCAACGTGAACGCATGGAGCCGGATTGCCCTCACGGCACGCCGGGTCTTGCAGCCCTCGATCCGAAGGGTAGATTCCGGCCGATGAGGACTCGGGGACGTCGGACGGGGCTGAGGAGGATCGGCGTCGCAGCGGCGCTCGCGACCGTGGCCCTCGCGGCGACCGGGCCGTTCGCACAGGCGCAGACGCCGAGCTCGGCCGACGCGCCGATCGTCCTGCGGGTCGGCACCACGGTCGACCTCATCACGGACAACCCGTTCGCCGTGAGCGCCGGAAGCGACTGGTCGGTCGTGACGGCCCAATACGACATGCTGTTGAAGTTCGACAGCGAGACGCTCTCCCCCGCACCCAGCCTCGCGACGGGCTGCGACCCGAACAGCGACTCCACCGTGTGGACCTGCACGCTGCGCGACGGCCTGAAGTGGAGCGACGGATCGCCGCTCACTTCCCGCGACGTCGCGTTCTCCTTCCGATTCATCATCGAGAACAAGATCCCGCAGTACCGCAGCTAGTTCCCGTCGAACCCGACGTTCCAGACGCCGGACGACAAGACGCTGATCTGGACGGCCGAGAAGCCCACGTTCGCGCCCGAGACCCCGCCGTGGGCCTACATCGTGCCGGAGAAGGTGTGGAAGGGCGTGGATGGCAAGGGACTCCCGCAGATCAAGGCCCAGTCCAACACCCCATCGATCGCGAGCGGACCGTTCACGCTCACCGCAGTGGGACCAGGGACAGGGCTGGACGATGGAGAAGAATCCCTACTTCTGGGGCGAAGGGCCCGCCGTCGACACCATCGAGTTCCGGCTCTACTCCAACCAGGAGGCGATGACCCAGGCCCTTCGCAACGGCGAGATCGACTTCGCCGACGGCATCGAACCTTCGCTGGTGAAGACGCTCGAGTCCTACCGACGGGGTCACGGTCCAGAACGTGGTCTCGGACTGGTGGCTCAACCTCGCGTTCAACTTCGGCGGCCAGGGCCCGGACGCCCATCCCCTGCCGGCGCTGCACGACCTCACGGTGCGCAAGGCGATCGAGATGGCGATCGACAAGCAGGCGATCGTCGACAAGGTCTACCAGGGAACGGCGACGACCGGTGACACCATCATCCGTCCGGCGTCGGCATTCTGGCACCTCGACATCCCCGCCGACGAGGAGTTCCCCTACGACCCCCAGCAGGCCGCATCGATGCTGCAGGACGCGGGCTACATCGACACCAACGGCGACGGCATCCGCGAGGATCCCTCGACCGGGGACCCTCTGCGGATGCTCATCCCCGCTTCGCAGGACACCACGGGTGCCGTCGAGGCCGGTCAGCTGATCGTCGGCTACCTGAAGGCGATCGGGATCGAGGTCAACCTGAAACCCGTGACCGACGCGAAGATGAACGACTACTGGGGTGCGGGGAGCTTCGACGCTTACATCTGGTACTGGAGCGGGGACCCCGATCCCAACTACCAGCTCTTCGTGTTCACCTCCGATCAGTGCGGCTCCTGGAGCGACGGGTGCTGGAGCGATCCGAAGTTCGACGCGCTCTACAGGCAGCAGCGCAACGAGTTCGATCGGGACAAGCGGCAGCAGATCGTGTTCGAGGCGCAGCGCGAGGAGTACGAGCAGGTGCCGGGCGTGGTGCTCGCGTACCCGGGGAGGGTCGAGGCGTACCGGAGCGATCGGTTCACGGGGTGGACCCCCGCACCGGGGCCGAACGGCTATCTGATGCCCGCCTACAACTACGACTCGCTGGTCTCCGTCCACCCCGTCGCGACATCGACGAGCCGCGCCGGCTGGTTCGTCGAGCGTTCCCGGATGGTTGTGGCTCGCGGTGATCGGTGCGATCGCGCTCGTGACGATCGTCTTCGTGCGCCGCGGGCGACGCCGGGAACTCGACCAGGCCTGAGCCGGACGGGCGAGGGGCCGCACGGGGTGGGCACGCGCCGGTACCTGTTGAGCAAGATCGTCCAGGCCCTCATCACGCTCCTGTTCGTGCTCACGTTCAACTTCTTCCTCTTCCGCGTGCTGCCCGGCGACCCGATCGGTCTGCTCGCACGGAGCCAGCGACTGACCGAGGCGGACATCGCCGAACAACGCGCGATCCTGGGGCTCGACCAACCCCTGCCGCTCCAGTACGTGACGTACCTGCGGCAAACCGTCGAGGGGAACCTCGGGGTGTCGCTGCGCACGGCGAAACCGGTGACCGAGATCATCGCGTCGCGCCTGGGGCCGACCCTGTTGCTGGTCGGACTGGGCACGCTCCTGTCCACCGTGCTCGGCATCTGGATCGGGATCAAGGGCGGATGGCAGCGAGGGAGCCGTTTCGACACGTCGACGTTGTACGGGTCGCTGGCGTTGTACTCGATGCCCGAGGGCTGGCTCGGGATGCTGCTCCTGATCACGTTCTCCGGGATCCTGGGGTGGTTCCCCGCGGGCGGCTTCGAATCGGGCGGGCTCACCGGCACCGCCCGCGTCGTCGACGTCGCCGACCACCTGTTCCTGCCGGTCCTCACGCTCACGCTCGGCTACATCGGGTCGTACTCGATCATCATGCGCTCCTCGATGGTCGACACGGTGAACGAGGACTTCGTCTCGATCGCCCGGGCGAAGGGCGTTCCCGAGTCGCTGATCCGGCGCAAGCACGTCGTGCCGAACGCCTTCCTGCCCACGTTCACGCTGATCTTCCTGAGCATCGGGTTCGTGCTGGGCGGCGCGGTCGTGATCGAGGCGGTGTTCTCGTGGCCGGGGATCGGACTGCTCACGTACAACGCCATCCAGACGCTGGACTACCCCGTGATCCAGGGCGTGTTCCTGCTGTCGAGCGCCGCGGTGATCGTGTTCAACCTGCTGGCCGACGTCGCATACAGCTCCATGGACCCTCGGGTCAGGGAGGCCTGACATGGCGGTCGTGGAACGTCGATCCGCGCGTGCCATGGTTCGTGCCCGGCGTCGGGCGTCGGTCCGAGCTCACTGGGGCACGTTCATGGAGAACCGTCAGGGCCGAACGGGACTGTTCGTGCTCGTCTTCTTCGTGCTCCTCGCGATCATCGGGCCGTTCCTGGTGTCGGCGTCGTCGATCGATCCAGCCACCGCTCCCGGGATACCGCTGTCGCCCCCATCGCTCGCCTTCCCGCTCGGCACCGACAACTTCGGCCGGTCGGTGCTATCGCTGATGGTCGTCGGGACCCGGATCTCGCTCCTCGTGGGGTTCACCGCCGCATTCGGCGCCATCTTGATCGGATCCGCGGTCGGCGTGACCTCCGGCTACTTCGGCGGCACCAAGATCGACGCCGCGCTGAACGCCTTCACGAACTGGTTCCTGGTGCTGCCGTGGATCGCGCTGGCGATCGCACTCGCAGCGATCCTGGGGCCCACGCTGTTCAACGTGATCCTCGTGATCGCGATCACATCGTGGGCGAGCACGGCGCGCCTGGTCCGGGCGCAGGCCCTGAGCGTGAAGGAACGGCCGTTCATCGAACGCTCCCGCGCGCTCGGCGCGGGGCACTGGCATCTCGTGACCCGGCACGTGCTGCCGAACGTCTTCCCGGTGATCTTCGCGAACGCCGTGCTGATGGTCGCGCTGGCGATCTTGTCGGAGACGACGCTCGCGATCCTGGGGTTGGGCGACCCCAACGCGATCTCGTGGGGCCGGATCATCGAGGAATCGTTCACCGCAGGCGCTCTCTCGGCCGGCTGGTGGTGGTGGCTGATCCCGCCGGGTCTCGCGATCTTGGCCGTCACGCTTTCGTTCACGATGGTCGGCTACGCGCTCGATGAGGTGTTGAGCCCGCGCCTGCGCGCACGCTGAGCGCGCGATCGAGGAAGAAAGAGTGACAGGAGTTGCCCTTCGTGACCCGGCCGACGGGCATCGGGCATACGTTGGTACGAGCAGTCACATCCGACGACGAAGGAACGCACATGGATTGGCACGAGCGCGACTACGAGCAACTCGTCGCCTTGATCCGTGGCCTGGGGGACGAGATCTCCGTGTTCGGCGGCATGGATCCCGAGGATGAGCTGGCGTTCCGTGAGAGCTACTCCCATGCCGGCACGACGCTCTTCCCGGGAGACTTCGGGGTCCAGCACATCGTGGAAGCGGGCCGCGAACAGGTCGAGATCATCCGGGAGTGCCTGACGCGGGTCTCGGTCACCAAGCTCTCCGAAGACACCGGCCTCCCCGAGGAGCGGCTCCTCACCATCGCGGCGATGTACGGGAACGCGCCCTCGACCAGCTGACGGCGCCGCTCGGCAGGTGTGACCGGCGCCGCTGTGGAGAACGGTGCACCCGATCTTCGTCGCCGCCCATGACCCGAACCTCACGGGGGGAGAACGCACCGTCCTGCTTCGGCGAGTCACGTGGCAGGGCGACCATGGGAGGATACCGAGCGTGGGCGAGACACTCGATCAACAGCCTCTCGGTCAGGCGCGGTACCTGGGGGGACATCCGGCGCTCGACAAGGAGCGCCAGGGCATCCTCTGGGTCGATCGCGAAGGGATCGGGATAGCGGCAGGGGATTCCTGGGTGGCCAGGGTTCCTCTCTCTGAGGTCGCAAGCGTGGACATCACCGGCGGCCAAGTCGCAACGTCGAAAGTACCCAACGTGTTGCTGTTCGGACTCTTGGGCCTCGGCGCCAAGGGTTCGAAGGACCAATCGACGCTGGGGGTCAAGTGCCGCGATGGGGAGACGGCGTGGTACCTCGTCGACGTCTCGCCATCCTGGCTGCGAGCGAAGCTCACGCCGTTCCTCAGGCGAGCGGGCATCGGATCTCGTGAAGAAAGTTCTGCTCCTGCCGTCGCTAATCTCGGCAGCCGGTTACGGGACCTCGCGGCGCTCCGCGATGAGGGTCTGCTCACTGAAGACGAATTCGTTGCAGCAGAAGGCCCGGCTACTTGCTGCCGAGCGAATAGGAGGGTTTCGCAGCCCTTGCTTGGCCACCGTAACCATCACGCGCCGGATGGACCTCCTCGGTGAGCGTCGTAGACCATCGGCCGCACTCGGCTCTGCCACGCTGCCAGCCCTCAGGCGAGAAACGCTCGTCAGTTAAGGCTCTGGGTGCCGACCGAGGTCTGAATGGCCCAACCTTCGCGGGTAGAACGGCCCTGGACCGCTTGGGGGTACTTCATACGCTGACCTCGTCGACACGCATCGCGGAAGGTCCGTGCCCGCTCGTGTGAGCGACTGTCGGAGGTGACGGACCATGAAGACGCCAGGCTGGCCGAGAAGGGCCGTTGGAACGACCATGTTCATCACGGCCTTGCTCTTCCTCGCGACCTTCGCCGGTACCGCCGTCGCGGCGGATGCCGCTCCACCGGAAGGATGGGTCACCTCTCCGGTGCAGAACCAGGTGCTCCAAGGGGCGGGCCCGTTCACCCTCTCGGGAGCGGCGACGGACGACGTTGGGGTCACTCAGGTCGATGTCTCGATCAAGGATCGCACGACCGGCTTGTGGCTCCGGGCCGACGGTTCTTGGGGCGCCTTCGTGTGGATCTCCACCGTGTTGGCGTCGCCGAACGCTCGATCGACCACGTGGACGTTCACGTTCCAGGGTTCCACCGGTCTGTACACGGTGGCGGCGAGGGCCGCGACGCCACCATGAAGTACGACAAGTCGATCACCTGGGTGAGGTTCTCGGTGTCGGCTCCGCCGCCGCCGCCTCCTCCACCGACGACACGTCCGAACATCGTCTTGATCCTGACCGACGATCAACGCTGGGACTCCTTGTCCGTGATGCCGAACGTGCAGTCGCTGATCGCCGCTCACGGCGTCACGTTCTCGAACGGCTTCGTCGTGGATCCGCTCTGCTGCCCGAGCCGCGCCGCGATCCTCAAGGGCGCGTACGCGCACTCGACGGGCGTCTACAACAACTTAGGGCCGTACAGCCCCTTCGTCGTGTTCGACGATCGCTCGACGATCGCGACGTGGCTCCAGGGAGCCGGATACCGGACGGCGCTGATCGGCAAGTATTTCAACGCCTACGACGAGACCCGTGCCTCGTACGTCCCTCCCGGTTGGAGCCGCTGGGTCCCCTTCGCCACACCGAGTGGGCGGAGGGCGCTTCACGAACGGGGTGACGTCGAGGGACGCTCCTCTCGCATCTCAAGAGCTGCGATACACGAGCCGATGTATTGGCTCGGTACGCCGACTAGCATCAGACCGCAGATCCGGCGCTTCCCTTCTTCCTCTACTTCACGCCGTACGGCCCGCACGAGCCGGCGACGGCGGCACCACGACATCTCTCCGCGTTCCCGAACCTCGCGCCGTTCCGGCCGCCGAGCTTCGACGAGGCAGACGTCTCCGACAAGCCGGCCTATATCCGAGCGATCCCCCGCCTCACGTCCGCACAGGTGTCGCGCGAGAACGTGATCAGGCCGCAAGCAGATGCAGACGCTCCTCAGCGTTGACGACGCGGTCGGCACGATCGTGCAGGCGCTTGCGGACACGGGCCGGCTGAGCCAGACGATGCTCGTGTTCATGTCGGACAACGGGTTCCTCTACGGAGAGCACCGGTGGGGTACCACGGGCGCGATGAACAAGCAGGTGCCCTACGAAGAGAGCATCAGGGTCCCGTACATCGTCCGCTACGATCCGCTCACGTCAACGAGTCGGACCGATCCCAACCTCGTGCTGAACATCGACCTCGCGCCGACCTTCGCTGCCTTGGCTGATGCGGTGGCACCCGGGGTCGAGGGTCGAAGCCTGTTGCCGTTGCTCACGACACCCTCAGCGCCGTGGCGGACGGACTTCCTGGTCGAACATCACCTCACGAACCTGCCGTCGTATTGCGCCGTGCGAAGCACGTCGGCGACATACGTCAGGTACAACACCGGGGAGGAGGAGCTCTACCTGCTGGCCTCCGATCCGTACGAGCTCATCAACCGTGCGACCGATCCATCGCAGACGACCCTGCTCTCGACGATGCGGGCAAGGGCCATCCAGTTGTGCAACCCACCGCCGCCCGGCTACAGGTTCCCCTGATCGATCGGACCAGTTCCTTCCCGTCCTTTCTTGGCGATCACGCGGTTCGCCGGGCAGACGGCAAACGCGAGCTGCATCTACGCTCTACTGCGGAAAGATGGCTCCGGGGGCGAGACTTGAACTCGCAACCTACGGATTAACAGTCCGCCGCTCTGCCGATTGAGCTACCCCGGAAGGAACGCAAGGGAGTCTAGCAGCGGCCCCGCGCGCATCTGAACATCGCGATAGGCTGTCGGCCCAACGACGCCAGGGGGTCCCACGTGAAGCTCCGCAACCTGATCCTGATCGCACTCGGGATCTTCATCGGCTACAAGCTCGCGGCCAAGATGCGCGAGGACGACCCGAGCGTCGTCAGGGGCCCGCAGCGCCGGCAGGAGAGGTTCGGCTCCAGCCGCACCGCGCGCACGGTCTCCTCGCAGGCGCAGCGGATCGCCGAGCAGGCCACGAACAAGAGCCTCGACATCATCAAGCGCGCGCGTGGATCGCTCCGCGACCGTATGAGCGAGTACGAAAGCGACGACGCGGTTTGGAACTAGTCCGAGGCGGACTACTCCAGGTAATCGCGGAGCTTCTGCGACCGCGAGGGGTGCCGGAGCTTCGACAGCGTCTTCGACTCGATCTGGCGGATCCGCTCGCGGGTGACGCCGAACTCGCGCCCGACCTCCTCGAGCGTGCGTGGATGTCCGTCGACCAACCCGAACCGCAGCTGGATGACCTTCTTCTCGCGCTCGCTGAGCGTATGCAGCACCGACTCGAGCTGTTCCTGCAGCAGGATGAACGACGCCGCGTCGACCGGGACGACCGCGTCGGAGTCCTCGATGAAGTCCCCGAGGTGTGAGTCCTCTTCCTCGCCGATCGGCGTCTCGAGCGACACCGGCTCCTGCGACACCTTCTGGATCTCGCGCACCTTCTCCGCGCTGATGCCCATGACCTTGCCGATCTCGTCGGGCGTGGGCTCTCGCCCGAGGTCCTGCAGCAGCTGACGCTGCACGCGCACGAGCTTGTTGATCGTCTCGACCATGTGCACGGGGATCCGGATCGTCCGCGCCTGGTCGGCGATCGCGCGCGTGATGGCCTGGCGGATCCACCACGTGGCGTACGTCGAGAACTTGAACCCCTTGGAGTGGTCGAACTTCTCGACCGCGCGGATCAGGCCGAGGTTCCCTTCCTGGATCAGGTCCAGGAACAGCATGCCGCGTCCCACGTAGCGCTTGGCGATCGAAACCACCAGCCGGAGGTTGGCCTCGATGAGCTTCTTCTTGGCGAGCTGACCGTCGCGCTCGACCCGCCGCAGCCAGTCGTCCATCTCCTGCTCGGTCTTGGGCCGGTAGGACTTGGCGATCTTCTCGCGGCCGATCCCCTCGACCTTACCGAACGCCGTCTTCTGATGATCGCGGACCTCCCAGACCTTCTCCACGACCAGCTTGACGGCCTTCGGGTCGGCCTTGGGATCCTCCTCGAAATGCTGCTGGAGGTCGGTGGAGAGCTCGCCGGCCTCGATCCTGCGGGCCAGGTCCACCTCCTGCGCCGCGTTCAGCAGCGGGACCTTGCCGATCTCCTTGAGGTACATCCGGACCGGATCGTTGGTGGGGGCCTTGAGCAGGTCCACCTCGATCCGCACGTTGGTGGCGGGGTCCGAGTCCTCGCCGGGTACCTCGATGACCTCGATCGCCTCGGCCGACAGGTGCTCCTGGATCTGCGTCAGGAACTCCTCGACCTGCTCGGGGGTGAAGTCGTCGACGGGGACGGCTTCGAGGAGGTCCTCGGAAGTGACGAAGCCACGCTCCCGCCCCTTGGCGGTGATGGATTCCTTGACTTCGTCCAGACTCATCGGCGGTTCATCGGTGCGCGCCGCTTCAGCCAACGGTACTCCTCAGGACGTGAGCCACGGTGAACCGAGTGTACGAAACGTTCGGCGCGGTGACCCGGCCCCTGTCTGGCGGACTGCCTCCGCTCAGTCGACTCCTTGTTCCCCGTGGGCGAGGCGGCGGAGATCGCCGTCCAGAGCGACCAACTGACGGAACAGGTCGTCGTAGTCGTTATCGGTGATCGGATTGAGCTTCTGGAGCCGGATGCGGATGGCGTCGCTCTTGCTCTTCAGCCAGAACTCCTGCAGACGCGCCCACACGCTCCGTGCATAGTCGGGCCCGTCGCCGTTGAGCGGCTCCACGGCGAGCGACGACACCGCCGCTGCCAACTTCGGATCCTCCCCGCCCGCGATCTTCGACACGTTGCCCTCGGCGTCGGTGATCGCCAGGAACATGCGTCGATGCGATGGATCGCGGAAGTGCTCCTCCCGGAGCTCGTCGACGAACGCTCGGTACGTTGCGGTGTCGCGAACCAAGAGCTTCAGCATCTCGCGCTCGACCTTCTCCTGTGCCGACGCGCGTTTCATGGTCTTGGCGACCTCTTGGGGACGCCCTCCCAGCCGGCCGTCCAGAGCCTGCATCACCGACGACTCCGACACACCCGCCAGATCGGCCAACATGTGACCGTACTGGCTGCGGCGCACGGGATCCGACAAGCCCTCGAGGATGGAGAGCGCATCGGCCACCGCCGCGGACTGCCCCTCGACGGTGGTGAGCTCGTGGCGCGCGACCGTGCGTCGCACCATGTACTCGACCAGCGGCCGCGACTGCGTCGCGGCCGCGCGCACACCGTCGGCGCCGTGCTTCGCAACGAAGTCCGCCGGGTCGAGCCCCTGCGGCATGATCATCACGACCGCCTGCACCGGGTACGTCTCCTGGAACGCGTATGCGCGCTCGGCCGCGCGCGCACCGGCCTCGTCGGAGTCGAACGCCAGGATCGCGCGTTGCGCGAACCGGCTGAGCAGGCGGAAATGCGCCTCCCCCAACGCCGTGCCGCACGTGGCCACCGCGTTCTCGATGCCGGCCTGCGTCAGTCCGATCACGTCGGTGTAGCCCTCGACCACGTAGACCTCGCTGCTGCGCGCGATCGCCCCCCGCGCTCCGGCCAGGTTGAACAACACTTCGTTCTTCTTGTAGATCGGCGTTTCGGCCGTGTTCAGGTATTTGGCCTGCTCGTTGGCGCGGGGATCGGTCGGAAGGATCCTGGCTCCGAACCCGATCCCACGTCCCTGGAGGTCGTGGATCGGGAACGTGATCCGTCCCCGGAACCGGTCTCGGATCACGGACCCCTCGTCGCCGCGAGTGGCGAGGCCCGCCTCGAGCAGGATCTCCGGCGAGAACTCCCGGCTCATCCGCTTGAGCAAGAAGTCCGGGTATCCGGGCGCGTACCCGATCCCGAACCGCTGGACGGACTCCGCCGAGATGCCGCGGTCGGCAACGTACCTCCGAGCCTCCTCGGCCTCTCGCCCCTCGGCCAGCATCGCCGTGTAGAGGCGTGCCGCCTCCTCGTTCGCCTTGATCAGGGCGATCCGCCGAGCGGCGGCGCGACGCTCGGCGGGAGAGTCGCCCTCGTAGTGGAGCGTGACGCCGGCCTGCTGGGCCAGTCGTTCCACCGCCTCGGTGAACCCCAGGTGCTCCAGTTCGCGCAGGAACCCGATGGCGTCCCCGCCCTTGCCGCACCCATGGCAGAAGAACAGCTGCTTGGCCGGCGAGATGCTGAACGACGGCGTCTTCTCCTGGTGGAACGGGCAGAGGCCGGTCATGTTGTCGCCCCCGGCCTTCTTCAGCGTGAGGTATTGCGAGACGAGCTTGACGATGTCGGTCCGCTCCCGGACCGCCTCGATGTCCTCCTGCTTGATCCTGCCCGCCACGGGTGCTCCCGGCTCTAGATGAGCCAGCCCTGGGGAAGGAAGAGCCGCTCGTACGTCCGCAGGGCGTACCGATCCGTCATGCCGGCGATGAAGTCCGCCACGCGGGTCGGCAGGTCCCCCGGGGCTTGATGGTACTCGTGCGGCATCTCTTCCGGATGCTCGAGGAAATGCGAGAAGAGGTCGCGGATGAGCCTGACCGCCTTCTCGTGCTCGATCCGCGCCCCCTCGCGCGTGTAGACCTGCTCGAACAGGAAATCGCGGAGCGCGTCGAGCGCCGAGAAGACCGAGGGTGACAGGCGGACCTCCGGTTGGTCGGCGCTCTGATCGATCAGGTCGAGCACGAGCGTGTTGATCCGCGCGCCGTGCGTGCTCCCGAGCACGTCGAGCGGCTGGCGTGGGAGCTCGCCCGCGTCGAGCACACCCGCGCGGATGGCGTCGTCGAGGTCGTGGTTGATATAGGCGATGCGGTCCGCGAACCGAACGATCTGTGCCTCGAGCGTCGCGGGCACGGGCATGGACCACGGATGGTTCACGATGCCGTCGCGCACCTCCCACGTGAGGTTCAGACCCTTCCCGTCGTCCTCCAGGTAGTCGACGACCCGCAGGCTCTGCTCGCTGTGACGGAACGGCCGGCCGAGGAACGGCGTGAGCGCCTGCTCCCCTAGGTGGCCGAACGGTGTGTGCCCGAGGTCGTGCCCAAGGGAGATCGCCTCCGCGAGATCCTCGTTGAGACGGAGGGCTCGCGCCACGGTCCGGGCGATATGCGAGACGTCGAGCGTGTGCGTCAGCCTGACCCGGTAGTGGTCACCCTCGGGCGCCAGGAACACCTGCGTCTTGTGCTTCAGCCGCCGGAACGCCTTGGAGTGGGAGATGCGATCGCGATCGCGCTGGAAGACCGTGCGCACCGGATCCTCGGGCTCGTCGCGCTCGCGGCCCTTGGACTCCTCGGCGAGCGTCGCGGCAGGCGAGAGCGTGTCCCGCTCGATCTCTTGGGTGCGCTCGCGTGGCGTCGGCATCATCATCATGCTAGCGCCGAGGGCGGACAGGGCCGGAGGGAACGGATCGTCCGGCGAACGCCGTTCAGCGACCGAAGACCCGGTAGTAGACGTAGGCCAGGGTCTCGCGCGCGTAACCGGTGAACCGCGTATCCTCGCTCCTCGCCGCCGACGTCCAGGTCGCGGAGGCGTACCCCCGGATCCCCAGGTCGGAGGCCATCCGCGTGATGCGTGCGTTGTGCCAGGGGTCGGAGACCAGGAACGCGGTCTGCATGCCGTGTCCGTTCATGTACTTCGCCGCGCCCTCGAGGCTCTCGAACGTCGTGCGCCCCACGGGCTCGGCCACCGCGGAGCCGGCCGGAACCCCTTGGGAGATGAGGTAGTCCCTTCCCGCCTGCGCCTCGGTCGTCGTGTCGCCCGGCGCCTTTCCGCCCACCACCATCACGCGGTCTGCCCGGCCCTGCCGGAACAGCAGGACGGCGTGATCCAGTCGCCCCTCGAACACCGGCGACGGCGTTCCGTCGTACTGCGCCGCCCCGAGCACGATGATGAGATCGGCGTGCTCGACTCGACTGGCGACATCGTCGTGGGCCGCTCGCCACACGGTCATCGCGCTCGCGCCGAGCACGGCCAGCAGGACCACGAGGACGAGCGCGACCCCGACGAGGATCGGGTGCCGACGGATGCGGGTCACGTGTCCAGGCTAGCAACGAGCCCCTCGAAGCCCTCAGTCCAGACACATCGTTCGGACCTGTCCTACGAATATCGCCGTCCGATCAACGTCGGCGACGACCTCGTCGAGCGCATCCTTCGTCGGCGCCACGACCCCGAGCAGGTAGGCGTCGAGCGGGAGTTCGGCCGGCAAGCCTTCGAAGCATGCGACAGGCGACACGACGATGGAGCCCCCCACGATCGAGACCACGACGGCGGTGTCCTTGCGCATGTCGCGAGGGTCGGCCTCCGTCCGGAAGACGGCGATCCACTCCTGCAACGAACCGGTCGTCGCGGCGGGCGACGGGTCGTCGGACCGGCCCAGGTCGAGGGTCCGGTCGCGTTCCGCCTCCGAACAGCCCGCGGTGGCGAGCAGGAGCACCACCACCGCCGCCGCCACCGCCAGCCGGGCTCGACGATCCGGCTTCATACCGAGACCACCCAGCTCCAGTCCTGATACTCGGGCAAGCGGGATCGGAAGTCGGCCAGCGCGGCCAGCGGGTCCGCGTCGCCTGGCAACAGCATCACGACCGCCAACACGCCGGGTCGCACGATGTTCGGCGCCGTCGTGCTGTTCACGACTTCGACATGCGTTCCGTCGCCGAACGTGGTGAGGATCGTCTGCGCCGCTGCATCCGCGGCCTCCGGGCTCGCGAAGTCCCCGACGAGGATCCCGGCGATGTAGCTGTCGGTGGGGTCCGGAGCGGCAGTGGGCGTGGGAGTGGACGTGGGACTAGACGTGGACGTGGGAACCGTCGTCGGCGTCGGCGTCGGCGTCGGCGTCGGCGAGACGGTAGGCGTCGAGGTTGGAGTGACGGTCGGTGTCGGGATGGGATCGGACCGGGGTGGGGCGAGGTCCGGGTCCGGGACCGAGCGAGGATCGACCAGGGCCGCGCCACAACCGAGATCGACCAACGTCGTGGCCGATGTCTCCGCGTAGAGCCGCCACTCCCCGCTCGCTTGGTCGTAGATGTTCCAGACGCGCCGGCCGTCCAGGCTCCCGGCAAGGTACATCTCCCTCGGAAGGCCGCGCACCTTGGAGGGAACGCCGCCTGCGGGCACGCGCCAGAGCTCGAACGCCGGCATGTGGGTCGCGGTGGCCATACCCCGCACCACCACGAACTCGACCGAACCGTCGTCGCGCAGAACCGGCGTCCGGACGGCGATCCAACGATCCCCGGACGCGTGGAACGCGGTGACCCGCGACCAGCGGTGGGTCCGCAGGTCATAGCGCCAGAGGTTGTCGAGCCCCTCGTCCTCCGCACGCGCGAAACCGGGCTCGGGCTCGGCGACGACCGCCACGATGGCCTCATCCGTCGCGAACACCGGCGAGAACACACCCATCGCCCGAGGAGGAGCCGCGATGTCGAGCGACGGCGCCGTGTCGGGCGACCAGGTGCTGAGATGCGATCCGAGCGACCAGATGAGACGGCCGTCGGGAGACCACGAGAGGTCCCTCGCCTCCGTGGACTGGGGCAGGTGGATCCGCTCGCGACCGTTCACGATGACCACGATGTCGGGTCCTCGACGGTCCAACACGTACGCGGTGCCGGAGCCCGGACGCGATGCCACGTCGCGGAGCACGCCGGTCCCCGCCTCCTGGGGATCGAACGCGTCGCGGACGCCGTCGCGACCCACCACGACCAGCGAGCGTCCGCCCACGATCGCCGTGATGCCGATCCCCCACCCGGCCCCCATGTGTGACGTGAGCGCACGGGTGTGGTCGGGCTCACACGCCGCGGCGCGTGACGCCTGGCTGAGGTTCACGCCGACGAACGCTCCGACGACGCTCGCGATGAGCGACGCCGCGATGAGAACTCCCTTCCGACGCATGTCGCCTCCTCAGTAGCCCGTGACGTATTGGAAATGCATGGGGTCGGGGATGGTGCTGAAGTTGAGCCCCCAATAGAAGTTGTGCCCCGGGTACGCGCCCTTCCACAATTTGGGCAGGTACTTCTTGTAGTTGCGACCGTCGGCGCCGACGCCGTTCCACGTGGAGGCGCCGCGAGGGTTCCGCTGCCAGTTGATGTCGATCGCGGCGCCGAAGGCGTGCACCGACCAGCTCGTCGTCCCCGCGACGTAGCGGCAGTTGTATCCCCCGATGCCCGGGTACAGCGCCTTCTCCTTGAGGTCGGCGCTGATGTGGTTGCGGATGTTCCAGCTGACGTCGCGGTCGATGTACGGGTGGTAGTTGATGTACCCGTCGACGCCGGGCGTCGATTGCGAAGGCCAGGACGAGCGTGCAGCGTTCGCCGCGCTGCTGCACGGTTGCCCGAACTTCGCGACCAGCGCGTTGTACCCGTGCGGTCGAGCAGGGATCCCCGCCGCCGAGTGATCGTGGGTCCACCCGATCGGGGGCATGGCCCGTGCGAACGGGACCACGAGCAGCCCGGAAAGGCATCCGCTCGTGAGGCAGACCACCACCCACCACCATCCGCGGGCGAGGAGCGGCCGAGACGATCGCTTCCCCATCACCACCTCCTGACGTCCGGGGGGGAGGTGGGAGGACCTCGGAACCTATCCCGCACGGCCGTTGGGCCACATCGCCGACCTGGGGGGAGTCGGTGCGCGATCGGAGGATTCCCGGTGACCGGTATCACCCGAAGGGCTGTTAGCCTCGGGCCGGCGCTGAGAGCGCATCGAACACGGGGGTTCGCGCATGCCGATCGTCCTTACAGGTTCGGACCTCTCGATCGACGATGTCGTCGACGTGGCGCGTGCGCACGACACGGTGACGCTCGACGCCGGCGCGTCCTCGCGGATGACGGCGACCCGCGCGATCCTCGAGCGGGCCCTGGAGCGCGGCGACGAGGTCTACGGACTGAACACGGGCGTCGGCGTCCTCAAGCGCGTCGGTGTGCCGGCGCACGCGGAGACGCTGGCCTCGTTCAACCTCGCCGTGGTCCGAGCGCATCGCGTGTCCGCCGGTGCGGACGCTCCCGCCGACGTCGCCCGAGCCACGATGGTCTGCCTGGCGAACACGCTCGCCACGGGGGCGGCCGGCGTTCGCCCGGTCCTCGTGGAGCGCGTGCTCGATCGGCTGAACGCCGACGCCGTGCCCGCGATCCGCGTCCTCGGCTCGATCGGGCAGGCGGACCTGGCGGCGATGGCCGATCTGGCCCTCGAGATCGTTCGCGATCTCGAGCTCGCGCCCGGCGAGGCGCTCGCGCTCCTGGACAACAACGCGTTCTCTTCGGCCTGGGCGGCGCTCGCCCTGGCCGACACCCGGCGCCTCGTGGAGTCGATGGAAGCGGCGGGCGCGCTCTCGCTCGAGGCGTTCGGTGCCAACCTCACGATGATCCACCCGGTGACGGACGCGATCCGTCCCTACCCGGGGCTCGCCAGCTCTCGGGCCCGGCTCGCCGAGCATCTCGACGGCAGCCACCTGTTCGACCCCGGCGAGCCGCGTCACCTCCAGGACCCGCTCACGTTCCGGAACCTGCCGCAGATCCTGGGGGCCGTGCGGGACGCGCTCGCGTTCGCGGAACGGCAGGCGACCATCGAGCTCAACTCGTCCCAGGGGAACCCCGTCGTCGTCGAGGCCGAGGAGCGGATGATCTCGGTCGCGAACTTCGAGGTGCTGCCGCTCGTGCTCGCGCTCGACCTGGTCCGCATCGCGCTTGCGACGGCCGTGTCGGCGTCCTCGGAGCGGTCGGTCAAGCTCCTGGAGACCGCGTGGTCGGGACTGCCGACGGGCCTGACCGCGGCGGTCGAGCGCGCCGACGCCGGCCTCGCGATGATGGGGATCGCGGTCCAATCGTTCGCCGCGGAGGCACGACTCCTGGCCCAACCCGTGTCGTTCGAGCTGGTGTCGACGTCGCACGCCGAGGGGATCGAGGACCGGATGACCATGGCGCCGCTCGCCGCCCGGCGCCTGGCCGAGATGGTGGAGCTCGCCAGACTGGTGGTGGCCACCGAGCTCGTGGTCGCCGCCCAGGCGGTCGAGCTCCGGGAGCCCGCGCCGCTCGGACGAGGGACGCGAGCCATCATGGCGTTGGTGCGCGAGCGCTACCCGTTCCTGGAGGACGGCGACCTCGCCTCGCACGGCCTGGAGCCCGTCGTGGAGCTGGTCCGCACCGGCGTGCGCTGAGCCACTGCTCAGGACGGGCGTTGCATGCGCCGCAGCTCGTCGATAGGGATGTGGCAGCGCATCAGGTGCCCCGGCTCGGGCTCGGACAGCGGCGGCTCCTGCTGCTCGCAGATCTCGCCGATCTTCCTGGGGCAGCGCGTGTGGAAGACGCAGCCCGACGGCGGCGACACGGCGCTCGGAACCTCGCCTTCCAACCGGATGCGGGTGCTCTCGGCTTCGCCGAGCTTCGGCACCGCGGACAGCAGCGACTCCGTGTACGGGTGGTGCGGACCCTCGAACACGCGATCGGCGTCCCCGAGCTCCATGAGCCGACCGAGATACAGGACGGCGATCCGGTCCGCCAGGTACCGCACGACCCCGAGGTCGTGCGAGATGAACACGTACGTAACGCCTTCGTCCGACTGCATGTCGGCGAGCAGGTTCAGGATCGCCGCCTGCACCGAGACGTCGAGCGCCGACGTCGGTTCGTCGCACACGACCAGGCGCGGCTCGCCGGCGAACGCCCGCGCGATCGCGACACGCTGCTTCAACCCGCCCGACAGCTGGCCGGGACGGACGTCGATCAACCGCTCGTCGAACCGCACCTCGCGCGCAAGACGCAAGACCCGCTCGTCGCGCCTCGCACGACTCACGCCCAGGAGCTTGGTCACGGCACGTCCGATGATCCGGCGGACCGAGGAACGGCGGTTCAGCGCGGTATCGGCGTCCTGGAACACGATCTGGACGGCGCGCACCTGCCCGGCTTCACGCTGGCCGACGCGCGCGGCGAGCGGGGTCCCGTCGAGCTCGACGCGCGATCCGGCGTCGGGAGCGGTCAGCCCCAGCACGATCCGGGCGAGCGTCGTCTTCCCGCTCCCGGACTCGCCCACCAGGCCGAGCGTCTCGCCCGGACGGACGTCGATCGACACGCCGGACAGCGCGCTGACCAGATGTCCCTTCTGGTGGAACGTCTTCGACATCTCCGCGAGGGAGAGGACGGGGCGCGCCGGGTCCGCGGTCGCGACGGCGGCCGCGGACCCCCCCGGCGGGGCAGACGTCATCGGCAGCGACTGCGCGCGGTCGTGGTAATGACAGCGGCTCGCGTGTCCGGCGCCGAGCGGGATGAGCATCGGCTCCTCGCGACGGCAGCGATCGTCGGCGAGTGCGCACCGGTCGGCGAAGACACAGCCGGCGATCTCGGCGCCGAGCGGCGGCAGGGACCCGGGGATCGTCGACAGCCGCGTCCGGTCCTTCCGCGCGCCTCCACGTGGGATGCAGCGGAGCAGCCCGACCGTGTACGGGTGGCGCGGGTCGTCGAAGACGACCCGCGCCGGGCCCTCCTCCACCAGACGACCCGCGTACAACACACCGACCCGATCGCACATCTTCGCGATCACCGCGAGGTTGTGGCTGATGAAGAGCACGCTCGTCCCGAACCGGGTGCGGAGCCCGGCGATCAGGTCGAGCACCTCGGCCTCCACCGTCGCGTCGAGGCCGGTCGTCGGCTCGTCCAGGATCAGCAGCTCCGGCCGGGACGCGAGCGCCATCGCGATCACGACGCGCTGCTGCATCCCGCCCGAGAGCTCATGCGGGTACCGTTGCATCACGCGGCCGGGGTCGGCGATCTGCACGGTCCGGAGCATCTCGAGCGCGCGGTCCCGTGCCTCGTCGTTCGAGGAGCCCGCGATGCGGAAAACCTCCGCGACCTGCCTGCCCACGCGGATCGACGGGTTCAGCGCGGAACCGGGGTTCTGGTAGACCATCGAGACGACGTTCGCGCGGCGTTCCCGCACCTGGCCCTCGCTCATGCGCGATAGGTCCTCGCCGTCCAACAGGACGGAGCCCGACGTGACGCGTCCGTTCCTGGGCAGGTAGCGCATCGCGGCGAACGCGGCGGTGGTCTTGCCGCATCCCGATTCGCCCACCAAGCCGTACGACTCGCCGCGCCCGACCGCGAGCGACAGACCGCGCAGCACGCGGCGATCGATCCCGCGGACGCGGTAAGCCACGTCCAGCTCGCGGAGCTCGAGCGCCGCCACCGCCTCATCGAGCTGCCGCGGCGTCGCGTTCATCGCTCGAACACCTGGTTCACGCCGTCGGAGATCAGGTTGACGCCGACCACCAGGCTCGCGATCGCGAGCGCCGGGAACAGCGTCGCCCACCAGAACCCCGCACTGATCAGGCCGTAGTTCTCGAAGATCTGCAGGCCCCAGTCCGGCGACGGGCGCTGGATGCCGAACCCCAGGAAGCTGAGCGTGGCGATCGCGAAGATCGCGTAGCCGAGGCGAACGGTGAATTCCACCAGGATCGGCGCCGCGACGTTCGGGAGGATCTCCGCGAACAGGATGTAGGGAGCGCGCTCGTTGCGCAGCCGCGCGGCGTCCACGTAGTCGAGCTCGCGCTCGGACAGGACGGCGGCGCGGACGGTCCTGGCGATGATCGGCGTGAACACGATGCCGATCACCGCGATCACGGTCAGTCGCGACGGACCGAGCGCGACGAGCGCCAGCAGTCCGACGATCACGACCGGCACGGCCAGGAACGCATCGATGACGCGGCTCAGCACGTCGTCGACGGCCCCGCGGAAATAGCCGGTCACCAGTCCGAGCGCGGCGCCGAGCACGGTCCCGAGCAGCGTGGCGAGCGGGGCGACGATCAAGATGTCCCGCGCGCCCACGATCACGCGCGCGAACACGTCGCGACCGAGCTGATCTGTCCCGAACCAGTGCGCGCCCGACGGGCTCTTCAGCTTGCCGAGCAGCTCGAGGGCGAACGGGTCCTTCGGGACCACGGCGGAGCCGAAGAGCGCGCAGAGCGCCCAGAAGCCCACGATGACCGCGCCGGCCAGGAACGTCTTCGAGCGGACGAGCAGACGCAGGCGCTCCCGCCTCGCGACGCTCGCCGCGCTCGGGCCGCGCGGCGGCAGCTCGGCCTTCACGGCGTCGTCGACGGCGCTCATCGCTCCCCCGACAACCGGATGCGCGGGTTCAGCGCCGCGTACGAGACGTCGGCGACGAGCGTGGCCACCAGGTAGATCATGCCGATCACGAGCACGGCGCTCTGGAGCAGCGGGAAATCCTTCTGCTGCGCGGCGCGGAACAGCAGCTGTCCGATCCCCTGGTAGTTGAAGATCAGCTCGATCGTCACCAGGCCCCCGATCAGGTAGCCGGCCTGGGTCGCGACGACGGCGATCGTGGGGAGCAAGGCGTTCCGCAAGACGTGCCGCCAGATGACCGTGCGGCGCGGCAGGCCCTTGAGGATGGCGGTGCGCGTGTAGTCGGCGTCGAGCGCCTCGACGGTCCCCGCCCGCGCCATCCGCGCGATGTACCCGAAAAGCACGAAGACGAGGCAGAGCGACGGCAGCAGCAGGTACTTGAACTCTTGGAGCGGTCCCGACCCCGCGGGCGCAGCGGCCGTGACCGGCAGCACGTGCCACCAGAGCGCGAACACCAAGATCAGGACGACCGCCCATACGAACTCGGGGATCACGGTCATCGACAGTCCTCCCACCGAGATCACGCGGTCGAGGATCCGCCCGTGGTGCAGGGCCGCCACCACGCCTCCCAGGATACCGAGCGGGACGACCAGCAGGAACGCGAGCAGCGCCAGCTTCCCCGAGTTCGCGAGCGCCGTCTTCAGCATGTCGGACACCGGCCGGCGGAACGCGTATGACGTCCCGAGGTCGCCGTGCACGACCCCCCCGATCCAGTCCCCGTACTGGGCGATCAGCGGCCGGTCCGTCCCGAGCTCCCGGTCCAGCTGCTCGACCGCTCGGGCGTCGGCGAACGGACCGAGGATGCGACGCCCGACGTCGCCGGGGAGGACGTGCGCGCTCGAGAAGACGATCACGGACAACACGAACAGCGTGACGAACGCCAACCCCACCCTGCGCAGCAGGAACCGTCCCATCAGTTCCTTCGGTCCCTCCCGGCAGGCAGAGCCTGCCTCACCCCTCGCTCGTCACGCGGTAGCGCCGGCCTGCGTCAGGTCGATGTGCCCCATCCCGGTCACCTGTACGCCCCTGTACCCCTTCTGCACCGCCGAGAGGTGGAAGTAGAAGTACGGGATCACGAGCGGTGTCTCGTCGAGCAGGATCTCCTCGATCTTCTTCGCGGCCGTCTTCTGCGAGCCCACGTCGAGCGCCGCCACGTAGTCCGCCACGGCCTGGTCGTACGCCGGGTCGGCGAAGTGGGCGGCGTTCCAGGTGCCGGAGCTCGTCAGCGGCGCCGTGAGGAACACGTTCGGCACACCGCGGTGACCGTAGTCGGTGATCCCCAGCGGGGAGTCCAGCCAGTACTTCGAGTAGTAGGTGCCGGCATCGGTGATGCTGAGCTTCACGTTGATCCCGACGGGCTTCAGCGCTTGCTGGATCACCTGGGCGAGATCGGGGATCTCGTAGTTGTCCCAGGTGTAGAGCGTGACATCGAAGCCTCCGGCCTGCCCCGCGTCGGACAACAGCTGCTTCGCCTGCTCCGCGTCGAGCGCACGCTGCGGCACCGTGGCGTCGGTCGAGGGGAAGACCGGCGCGAACGGGCTGTCGTTACCCAGGTCGGCCTTCCCGTCCAGCAGGCCCTGGATGATCGACGGTCGGTCCAGCATGAGCGCGACGGCCTGACGGGTGCGCTTGTCCTTGAACGGATCCTGGTCGCCGCGCATGTGCACCTGACGGTGCTGCGACGCTCGCACCGAGATAACGTCGATGTTCGGGTCGTTCAGCAGGGCCTGTCCCGAGACGGCCGAGAACTGGCTGAGGATGTTGACCTCGCCGCCCTGGATCCCCAGGACCTTGGCCTGGTCCTCCTTGTAGAACGTGATCTGGTTCGTGTCGGCGTTCGGCTGCCGGCTCTGGTCCCAGTAGTCGGGGTTCTTGCCGTACGTGACGCCGACATCGGGCGTATAGGTCTGCATCTTCCAGGGACCCGTCCCCATGAACGTCTTGTCCCAGTGCCCGGAATACGTCTTCGGCAGGATGATGACGTTGTAGTTGTCGGAACTGACCAGGTACGGGAAGTTGCCGTTCGCCGCGTCCAGCGTGAATTCGACCGTCGCGTCGTCGACCGCCTTCGCCCCGCCGGGCGAGAGCACCCCGGTGAACGCGGAGAGCGCGTTCGACTTGTTCTTCGGATCTGCGTGGAGCTCCATGCTCGCCACGACGTCGGCGGCGGTCAGTGGCGTGCCGTCCTGGAACGTGACCCCCTGCCGGATCGCGAACGTCCACACCGAGCCGTCGCCGTTCGGCGTCCAGCTCTCCGCGATGCGGGGCTCCAGCTGGAGCTGGTCGTTGGACCACGTCAGGTACTCCCCGGACTGCCCGAGGACGGCGAGACCCCCCTCGTCGTAGACGGCGAGCGGGTCCAGCGCCGTCGCGGGAGCGATGATCCCGGTCTTCAGGGTTCCCCCCGGCGTGACCGCTCCCGTGGCCCCGGAGCCGCCCGTGGCCGAAGGCGACGATCCGCCACCGCCGTTCCCGCTGGAACAGGCGGCGAGGAATCCGGCGAGCGACGCCGACATCCCGAGCACGGTCATCCGCCGGACGAAGTCGCGACGAGTGATCCTGCCGGCGAACAGCTCGTCGATCACGTGGTTCTCGACCTCGCTCCGCGAACGACGGATCTGGTCGACACGGTCGGGGTTCACATCCATGAGCGCTCCTCCTTGGATCGAAGCCGGCTCCGATGAAGGAACCTCGGGCAGCGGGACAGGATTCCCGCGAGCCTATATGGTGAGGGTCGTTCGTGCGACCGGCGCCGAGAGCGGCTGGGGTACAGGTCACACGACGCCGCACCATCGCTGAAGGCTCGCGATCGCGGAAGGAAGCTCGGTATGCACGGCACGCTTGCGGTGGTCCCGGGGCCGTTCGCCGCGCTCGTCCCGCTGGGACGCGACTACGCGGTGGTCCCGACCGAGCAGGCGTTCAACTGGAGCGAGTGTCTCGATCCGGTCCAGCGCGGTGAGTGGTACGTGGTGGCGTTCCGGTCGGTGCGCCGGCTCGGGTCCGACGACGCGTTGATGGAGGAGTTCGACCGGCGCGCGTTCGAGGAGGCCACCCGTCATGGCGGGCTGCTCTGCTACTTCATGGGGGAGCTGGACGACGAGCGCCGCTGCCTGTCGATGTGCGTCTGGGAGCAGCGGGCGCGCGCCCGTGAGGCGGCCGCACTCCCGGAACACACGGCCGCCATCGCGATCGCGGACGCGGCGTACTCATCGTTCGTCCTGGAGCGATACCGCCTGACGAAGCGCGACGGTACGGTGGACCTGGTGGCCATCGAGCCGCCTCAGCGGTCGCCGGCCGTTCACGGCCGGCGCGGGTAGCTCGAGCGCGGCTCGCCTACTTCGACGCGGACTCCGACTCCCCGACGGCAGCCTGTCCGGCGGCCAGGCGCGCCGTCTCCACGCGGAACGGCGAGCAGCTCACGTAGTCCAGGCCGATCTGGTGGCAGAAGACCACCGACGCCGGGTCGCCACCGTGCTCGCCACAGATCCCGAGGTGCAGCTTCGGGTTCGCGGCTTTGCCCTCCTCGCAGGCGATCGACATCAGTCGCCCGACGCCGGGCTTGTCCACCGTGACGAACGGGTTCGCGGGCACGAGCTTTCGCGCCTCGTACATCCCCACGAACTTGCCGATGTCGTCGCGGCTGAAGCCGAACGCGGTCTGCGTGAGGTCGTTCGTGCCGAACGAGAAGAACTCGGCGATCTCGGCGATCTCGCCGGCGGTCACGGCCGCGCGTGGGAGCTCGATCATGGTTCCCCATTCCAGGTGCTCGAGCTCGACCCCTTCGCGCTGCAGGACATCGGCGGCCACCGGCTGCAGCTCGTCGAGCATCTGCCGCAGCTCGGGGGCCGTGGCGACCAGCGGGATCATGATCTCAACCTGCGGGTCGAGACCTTCCTTCTTCACCCGGGCGGCCGCCTCACAGATCGCGCGAACCTGCATGGCGTAGAGGCCGGGCTTCACGATCCCGAGCCGGACACCGCGAAGACCGAGCATCGGGTTCATCTCGTGGAGCTCGTTGACCTTCTGGAGGACGCGCTTCTGCTGGGAGACGTCCTCGCCGCGCTCCTCGCCGACCGCGACCTCTACCGCCAGATCCACCTGATCGGGCAGGAACTCGTGCAGCGGCGGGTCGAGCAGGCGCACCGTCACCGGCAGTCCGCTCATCGCGCGGAAGATGCCCACGAAGTCCTCGCGCTGGAGCGGGAGCAGGACGTCGTACGCGGCCTGTTCCTCGTCCGTGGTCTCCGCGAAGATCATCTGCTGCACGGCTACGACACGCTCCGAGCCCAGGAACATGTGCTCGGTGCGGCACAGGCCGATGCCTTCGGCACCGCGTTCCCGCGAGTTCGTCGCCTGGTCCGGCGTGTCGGCGTTCGCGCGAACGCGCATGCGCCGGGAGCGATCCGCGTGCGCCATCAGCGACTCGAACGCCTTCCAGATCTTCCGCTCTCGGGCCGCGGTGTCGCCGGAGCGGGCCTCCTCGAGCTCCGATTCCTTGACGGGCGGCTCGCCGACGAAGACCTTTCCGGTGAACCCGTCGATCGTGATGACCTCGCCCTCGGCGACGCTCGTGCCGTCGGCCGAGAAGAGCTTCGCCTCGAAGTCGAGCTTGATCGCATCGGCGCCGCAGACCGCCGGGATGCCCTCGCCGCGCGCGACGACGGCCGCGTGCGAGTTCGTGCCACCCGCGCTCGTCAAGATGCCTTGCGACGCGATCATGCCGTGGTAGTCGTCGGGGGTGGTCTCGCGGCGGACCAGGATCACGGACTCGCCCCGGGCTCCCCATGCCTGTGCCTCATCGGCGCTGAACACGACCTTGCCGCTCGCGGCGCCGGGCGACGCGTTGAGACCTCTGGCGATCGGCTCGATCCCCTGCTCGGCGCAGGCTTCGTCGTCGACCCGCCGCTTGAACAGCTCCTCCAGGCGGTTCGCGTCGACGCGAAGCAACGCCTCGTCGGCGCCGATCAGGCCCTCCTGCATCATGTCGTAGGCCATCACCCACTCGGCGAACGCGGTCCGCTTGCCGATGCGGGTCTGCAACAGCCAGAACTTCCGCTTCTCGATCGTGAACTCGATGTCGCACATGTCGTGGTAGTGCCCCTCGAGCGTGTCCATGGCCCTGCGGAGCTCCGCGTACGCGGGCGGATCCAACTGCTCCAGTTCGGCGATACGGAGCGTGTTGCGGATCCCCGCGACCACGTCTTCGCCCTGCGCGTTCGGGAGGTAGTCCCCGTACGGCACCTTCTCGCCGGTCGCGGGATCGCGCGTGAACGCGACGCCGGTGCCGGAGTCCTCGCCGCGGTTGCCGAAGACCATCGCCTGGACGTTCACCGCCGTGCCGAGATCGTCCGAGATCTTGTTCTGGCGCCGGTAATCAACGGCGCGCCGGCCGTTCCACGAGCTGAAGACGGCGTCGATCGCCAGACGCAGCTGGTCCTTCGGGTCCTGGGGGAACTCCTCGCCCGTGTGCTCCTGGTAGATCGCGCGGTACCGCACGATGAGGTCGGCCAGATCGTCGGCGCCGAGATCCGTGTCCTGCGTGCCGGCTCCCTTGCGAACCTTGGCCATCGTCGAGCGCGTGCTCGAACGCCTCCGCCGGGACGTCCATCACGATCTTGCCGAACATCTGGATGAAGCGCCGGTACGCGTCGTTCGCGAACCGCACGTCCTCGCCCATCTGCTTCGCGAGGCCCTTCACGGATGCGTCGTTGAGACCGAGGTTGAGGACCGTGTCCATCATGCCGGGCATCGAGAACTTCGCGCCGGAACGCACGGAGACGAGCAGCGGATCGTCGGCGTCCCCGAGGTTCTTGCCCATGGCTTCCTGGAGCCTCACCAGGTGCTCGCCGGCCTCCTGGAGCATCTCCGGGGCCGCTCCGCCGCGCGCCAGGAAGTCGAGGCACGCCTCGGTCGTGATGGTGAACCCCGGCGGGACGGGCAATCCCATGTTCGTCATCTCGGCGAGGTTGGCGCCCTTCCCCCCGAGCAGGTCCTTCATGTCCTTGTTGCCTTCGGAGAAGTCGTAGACGTACTTGGTCACCGCATGCCTCCGGACAGGTCGGGAACGGAACCTTCAGTTTACGGCGGCGCGACGGCCGGGTGGACCCACGACGAGGCGTGGCAGAAGACTCAGGCGGCCGCTGCGATCCCCCAGAACGGGGCGTTCTCGTTCAGCGGGGTCGTCTCGAGCACGTGGAGGTGCGAACCATCGCCATCCATCACCCACAGGTCCGCGACATCCTCGGCTGCAGCGTGGGAGAAGATGATCTGGCTGCCGTCCGGAGACCAGGAGGGATGGTTCGTCGCGGGTCCATCGAGATGGGCGGTCAGCGGCGTCAGACCCGTTCCGTCCGGGCGGATCGCGTAGAGCACCTGGTCTCCCCACCCGGCAACGTAGGGATCGGGTGGCGACTGGAAGACGATCGTGGTCCCGTCCGGCGACCATGCGGGGTCCTCAGCATCCAGGGTCGGCGGCGTTACGCGGCGCAGGTCGGTGGCGTCCGTCGCGACCGTGAAGATCCCGAATCGATCCGGCGCGCCATACATCCAGCGGCGAAAGACCAGCCGCGCACCGTCCGGCGACCAGCCGGCGTTGCCGTCCTGCGCGCCCTCGGTGCAGGGATCGGCACAGAACACGCCAGCTCTCGTTATCTGATGCGCGCCGCTCCCGTCGGCATCCATGATCCAGATCCCTACGTTGGACGGCACGGCCTCGGCTCCCCGGTAGATGGCGCGCGTGAAGGCGATCTGCTGACCATCGGGTGACCACGGGTGGCCCTCCACCGCATCCCCACACCGGTCTTGCTCGGGACAGCCGTCCGGGATGAGTCGATGGAGACCCGCTCCGTCCACATCCACAACGAAGATGCGATCGGGGATCTGATCCCAGGCGGAGGCGGATGCATCATCCATGAACACGACCGCCCGGGGGCCGGAGACGGCGATCCCGGTGACGATGAGGAACTCGATCGTTCGGCCTGGCTGCAGCTGGCCATGACGAACACGAACACGAACGTGAGCACGATCGTCCTCGGGGCAGCCCGCGCTGCCGACCCATGGTTCCATCCAGGGCTCATCGTCCTTGCTCCGTCGCGGAACGAGGGTGCCTTCGAAGAGGCAATGGGCGTGATGATGCTGAGCGCGCGGAGCAACCGTTCCTTCTCTGCCTCGAAGAACTCGTTGAACGTCAGGGTGCGTGACGAGGCTTTCGGCGGCGTCGGATGTCTCCCCGACCGTCGAGCTACCCCTTCCATCGGATGCTCAACTCGCATCGTCGCCGGAACCTGTTGACATCCAACATCTTCGTCGAACGGCTCGTCCCTCATCTCGACGACACGCGGGGAGCACGCCCTCTCCAGTCGTCGTGATACACATCACTGTGTAGAGTGCGCTATCTTGGGACGATGGGCCGGATGGTGCGGACGAACGTGGTCGTCGACGAGACGCTGGTACAGGAGGTCAAGCGGCGCTTCGGGCTGAAGAGCAAGCGTGAGGCGATCGACTTCGCGTTGCACGCAGTGCTCAGTGACGATGACGACGACGAGGTCATCACCGATCCGTGGAAGGCTGCGTTGGAGCTCGAAGGCATGTGGGCGGACATGACCGACGAAGAAGCTCGCGAGATCTGGGGCGACGAAGTACCCGACGGACCGAACGCGGGACGACCTCCGAGATGATCCTTCCCGACACCTCTGCCTGGGTCGAGGAGCTGAGGAAGACCGGCAGCTCGGTGCATCTCTTGCTGAGGCGTCACCTTGGAATGGGCTCGGAGATCGCGGTGACCGAGCCGGTCATCATGGAGTTGCTCGCCGGCGCCCGGAACAAGGATGAGCTGCGGGCCACCCGCAAGCGGATGCGTTGCGCGCGTACGACCGGCAACCGCTCAGATCGGCTCGTCCGCGACACGACGCGACCGGGGACGTCGCCGTCGGCGATCCCGATGCGGTGCCGGCGGGCCGGCCGCCGTCGCAAGCGACCAGACCCCCGAGGACGACGAGGACGACGAGAGCGGCTGAGCGTTCCACGTGCCGTCGCGCGATGTTCACGGGAGCGAACGCCAAGCGATGGAGCCTCTCGAGATGGTGAGACCAGGGATCGTCCGGGCGCCGCTGCCGTCTGCGTCGATCACCCGCAATCGGAACAGCGCGACCCCAGCGATCTGTGAACCATCCGGCGACCACTTGGGTCCCGTCACCCATCCTCCGATGCAGCAGTGTTTCCAGCCATGAAGCTTCGTGAGGCCTGAGCCGTCCGGAAGGATCGACCAGTACTGCCAGACGAATGGATCGCCATGGCCCCTTTCCGAGGACGGCAGGTACGGATCACGAGCGAAGGCGATCCTGGAGCCATCGTCCGACCAGTCCGGCCGCGTTCCGTTCGCCAGGAAACGGCGTCCCGTCCCGTCGACGTTCATCACGTCGATCTCGCGGCCCGCCTCGAAGACGATCGCCGAACCGTCGGGCGACAGCGAGGAGGGACCCGCGTCGACGGGAACGCCGTCGGGATCGGTGAGCAGCTTCTCCCCCATACCGTCCGGGCGGATCAGCACGATCTGCGTACCCAGGCTCCCCGGCCCGTCGTCAGACGACGTCGAGAACGCGATCCATGCGCCGTCCGCGGACCAGTCGACGCTCGCTCCGAAACGCGTTAACGAGCCGCATCGGGCCAGGACGCGATCGTCTCCCGTATCGACGTTCCGGATCGCCACGTAGCATCGCTTGGTCCCGGACTCGTACACGAATGCCGTTCCGTCCGGAGACCATGCGAGTGCGGAGACCGACAGGCCCGGCGCGACGATGTGCCGTCGACCACTCGGCTGGATCGTACCCACCCCCGGATCATCCGAGTACGTCAGCTCGACCTGTCGGTCAGGTGGTGGTCCAGGATGAGGACCGGCCGGGACGGGGTGCGAGCGGACGATGCTCGAGCCGATCAGCACCGAGACCAACCCCACTGCGACCCCCACGACCGCGGCCGCGATGCGTTGCCGCCGGCGCTTCCGCTCCCTGCGTCGGTGGAACGTGTGGATCGTGAACGGACGGAGTTCCACCCGCTCGAGCCCTCGTTCGATGATGGAACGGCGATCAGACATCGCGTACCTCCCGGCTCGTCTGCAGCGCTGCACGGGCCTGGTGCGTGAGGGCATAGACCGTCGAAGCCCGGATCCCGAGGAGCCGGCCCGTCTCTTCGCCCGTGTAGCCCAGTCCTTCGGTCAGCACGAGCGCGGCTCGTTGTCGGGGCGTGAGCCCGGCGAGTGCCTTCACCGCGACGTCGCGGTCCTCGACGTGCCGGAAGACGTCATCTTCTGCGTCGCGCCAGACCGCTCGCTTGAGCCCACGCGCGGCGCGCCGGTATTGGCTCCGGAAGAGGTTCATCGCCGTGCGATGCAGATAGCCGGCTGGGTCTTCCATCGACCCGACGGCATCCCACCGCTCGAACACCCGGGTGAACGCCTCCTGGGCCAGGTCTTCGCCCTCGGCCAGGCTCCCCGTGATGACGCTGAGAACCCGAAGCAGCCGATCCTTCTCGGTCTCGAAGAACTCGTCGAACGTGAGCCCCGCGTGCGACGAGACCTCCTCCGGAATCTCCTGCCTGCCCGAAAGCCGAGCCATCTCCCCCATCGTTCCTCAACTCACGGCGACCGCGAAACCTGTAGGGCTCCTCGGCCCTTTCGAGCACGACCGCCGACGCGAGTCCGGCCACCGTTCATGTGCAACCGTCCCAGCGTCTAGACGCGAACGCCGGAGAGCGCATCCAACGTTGCGGCATCGCTCGCGAAGAGCACGTCCACCTGCGTACCGACCGGATCGATGACCTCTGCATGATCGTCGCCGATCCAGTCGCTCATGGCATGGGCGAACTCCTGCGCGTCCAGTCGCGTGTCCCACTCGGTGCGCAGGACCACCGCCGTATGGGTGCCGTCGGTCCACGCGCGATAGATGCCGCCGTCCCACCCGGCGGCCGCCTGGTCCGCGACCCCCGTATCGAGCCGCAGCTCCAACATGAGCTGGAGCCACACCTCCCCGACCGTCATCACGTCGAGGTCCCGCCAGCCGGCTCCGAGCGCCGGGCCAAGATCCGGCACGTCCACGGGCTGCGGCGTGTCGCCC
This sequence comes from uncultured Actinomycetes bacterium, assembly GCA_963775755.1. Classification (GTDB taxonomy): domain Bacteria; phylum Actinomycetota; class UBA4738; order UBA4738; family HRBIN12; genus JBBQVZ01. The sequence continues at coordinate 43,330 of CAVZKB010000007.1, forward strand.
GGCCACCGATCGGGATGGATGATCTGCTCGGACGAGACCGGGAACGTGGTCAGAGCCTTGTTCACGAGCGCGGTTCCTCCTCGCTCGTCGAGGGCCTTGATGAACGCCATGCCCGCGTCGTACGGCCAGAGCTCCAGGTTCGAGATGAACGGCGGCACGCCGTCGAGGGAGCCCCCGCCACCTCCGCCGACGGGCGCATCCGATGGGAAGCGCATGATCACCTGCGTCGCGAAGAACTGCGCGCTCCCCTCGATCGCTCCCAACCCCGCCGTGAACGCCTCGTCGTCGCATCGCGCCGCGATCGAGTCCAGCCGCCCCAGACCGAAGTGCTGGTCGTCGATCGCGTGCGTCAGCTCGTGCGCCAGGATGAACCGTTCGGTCAGGCTGAGGTCGGTGTCACCGATGTAGACCAGCTGCTTGTTGGCCGGGTTGTAGAAGCCGACCACCTGGCCGGTCTGGAACGCGAGCAGCGCGTCGCGGATGCTCGTTCCAGCGGGGACCACGCCGATCGTCGCCCATGCCTGCGAACGGCGCGCGTAGAAGTCGACCGGGTACGTCTTGTCGAAGTTCTTCGTCAGGCGCCGATCGATCTGCTCCTGGCTGATCGCCTTCACGTCCACGTGCGACGTGTACCGCAGACCCCTGACGGCCTCGACCTGCTGCTCCACCGTCGCGATCGCGGGAGGGGTCGGCCCCTCCGGTGTGACGCCCGAGCCGCTGCCCGTCTTGGGCGACTCGCAGAGCGATGCCATGGCGGCGGCGGCCGACCCCGGACCGGTCGGCACCGGAGACGGCGAGGGATCGGGCGAGCGCACGGGCGCCGCGGACGGCGGAGTCCCGAACGTGAGGGTGCACGCGACGGTCGCGAGCGCGAGGCCCAACAGGCCCGCCGACAGCCGGCGGCGGACGTTCACCGGCGTCGAGGGACGAACAGACCGACGACGGCCACGACGATCGCCGCCGCCGAGAGGGCGCTCGATGCCCAGAGCAGCCGCGTGGACTCGAGCAGGCCCTTCGCCGATGCGACCAAGGCTGCCGCGGCGGCGACCATCAGGACGAGCGCCACCACGTAGAGGGCGAACGATCCGCGCGGCGGTCGCGCGCGGGCATCGTTCACAGCCGCTCCCGCAGGTACCCCACCAGACCGTCGATCGGCAGGCGCTCTTGCGCCATCGTGTCCCGCTCGCGGACCGTGACCTGTCGGTCCTCCAGCGAATCGAAGTCGACCGTCACGCAGAACGGCGTGCCGACCTCGTCCTGCCGCCGGTACCGACGACCGATCGCCCCAGCGTCGTCGTACTGGCACATCCACTCGCCCTTGACCAGGTCGAACACGCGCCGCGCCTCGGGCACGAGCGTCTCGTTCCGCGAAAGCGGCAGGACCGCGACCTTGATCGGCGCCAGGTCGCGATGGAGCTTCAGCACCGTTCGCTTCTCCGTGTCGCCTTTCGCCGTCGGCGCCTCGTCAACGGTGTAGGCGTCGATCAGGAACGTCAGCATCGCGCGGTCCACGCCGACCGCCGGCTCGACCACGTACGGCAGGTACCGGCGGTCCTGCTCCTGATCGAAGTACGTCATCTCCTCGCCGCTCGTCTCCTGGTGCGCCTTGAGGTCGAAGTCGGTCCGGTTCGCGATGCCCTCGAGCTCCGACCAGCCGAACGGGAACTCGTACTCGATGTCGGTCGCGGACTTCGCGTAGTGCGCCAGCTCGTCCGGTTCGTGCGGCCGCAGGCGGAGCTTGTCCTTCGAGACGCCGAGGTCCAGGTACCACTGCAGCCGCTCGTTCACCCAGTACGCCAACCATCCGTCGTCGGTCCCCGGCTCCACGAAGTACTCCATCTCCATCAGCTCGAACTCACGCGTACGGAAGATGAAGTTCCCGGGCGTGATCTCGTTGCGGAACGCCTTGCCGATCTGCGCGATCCCGAACGGGAGCTTCTTGCGGGCCACGGTCTGCACGAGCGGGAAGTCGACGAACATCCCTTGCGCGGTCTCGGGACGCAGGTACGTGACGCCGGACTCGTCCTCGACCGGCCCCATGTGCGTCTTGAACATCATGTTGAACTGTTTGGGCTCGCTGAACACCGTTCCGCCGCAGTTCGGGCACACCGGCGGCTGATCCAGATGGTCTTCGCGGAACCGCCGGTGGCAGCTCTCGCATTCGACCAGCGGATCGTGGAAGCCCTCAACATGACCGGACGCCTCCCAGACGCGCGGCGACATGATGATCGCGGCCTCCAGACCCACGATCTCGTCGCGGAGCTGGACCATCGAACGCCACCAGGCGCTGCGGATGTTCCGGCGCATCTCGACGCCGAGGGGGCCGTAATCCCACGACGAACGCAGCCCGCCGTAGATCTCCGACGATTGGAACGCGATCCCCCGGCGTTTCGCGAGGGCGGTGACGGCCTCCATGAGGTCGGTCATGACGGTGACTCCTTCCTCCCGGCCGCTGGATACGGCCGCTGGCGTGACGTCCATGCTACCGGGGCCGGCCCCGAAGAACGCCCAGGTCACACAACCTCCACGCGTCAAGACGGCGGCATCTCCGCCCGATACCTCGTGGGAGAGGAGCGGCCATGCGAACGTGTCCGACCTGCGGCGCCCACGTCGTCGACGAACTCGAGTGGTGCAACCAGTGCTACTCGGCGCTGCCCGCCTCGCAGGCACCGACCGCCGTTGCGGAGATCCCCGGCGAGCGCCCGCTCTGGGTTCGTTCGAACATCGGCCAACCCGACGTGAAGCACATGCCGGAGTTCTCTCGCTGGCGGGGTGGCGCCACCAGCTTCGGCCCGGTCGGACGGATCATGCTCACGCTCGGCGTCATCGTGATGCTGATCGTCGGCTACCCCTTGCTGCGCGGCCTGATCTACGCGGTCGGCGGCATGGACATCCCCGGCAAGGGCCTCGTCATCATGTACGCGTGCGTGGCTCTTCCCGGCGGGGCGTACATGCTGAACCGCGTCTGGAAACCCGAACGGATCAAGTGACATGACGGCGCCGCGCGTCTGCAGGAGCTGCGGCGCCGACCTGGCCCTCGACGTCCGCTGGTGCACGTTCTGCTTCGCGGTGGTGACAGAGTTCGAGCAGAGAATCGCGTCCCCCGGTGGGTTCGTCGACGTACCTCGTCATGACGTGCGGTACACGCGCTGGCGCGGCGGACCACTCACCTTCGGGCCCGCGGGGCGCCTGGTGATCACTGTCGGGCTGGCCCTCGGCCTCCCGATCGCGTTCTGGACGATGGGCACCGCGTTCTGGGGGCTCGGTCTTTGGTTCCTCCTTGGGTACTCGATCCTGTCGGCGGTGGTGCTGCAAAGTGTCTGGCGTCGGATGCCCGTCGGCCCCGATGAAACGGAAGAAGTTCATCGATCGAGTGGTTTCCGAAACCGCCATCCTCGGTTGGGCCATGAGATCCACGTACCGAAGCTCGTCCTCGGGGTCATCGGCCTCGCGTTGCTCGGTGTTCTCGGATACACGGTGTTCAGATCGAGTGACGACCTGCATCGCTTCTTCGGCCTGGCGATCATCCTGATGGTGGCGTTCGGGACCGCCCTCGCCCATTGGCTCGACCTCGGATGATCAGTCGTCGCCGATGTTGCCGAAGCGGCGCGAGCGCTTCTGGAAGTCGCGGATCGCCTCGTACAGGTGTTCGCGGTCGAAGTCGGGCCAGAACACCGGCGTGAACCAGAGCTCCGCGTACGCCGCTTCCCACAGGAGGAAGTTCGAGATGCGTTGCTCGCCGCTCGTCCGGATCAGCAGGTCCGGATCGGGCATGTCCGGGTAGTAGAGGCGCTCGAGGATGGAGTCGGCTGAGATCTTCTCAGTGCGCAGCTTGCCGGCGTCGTGATCGCGCACGATCTGCTTCACGGCGTCGACGATCTCGACGCGCCCTCCGTAGTTGAACGCGATCGTCAGCGTCATCCCGGTGTTGTCGCGCGTCATCTCCTCGGCGGCGTCGATCTCACGGAGCACGGAGCGCGGGACCCGCCAATCGCGCCGGCCCGTGAACCGGATGCGGACGTTCAACTCGTGGAAGCGGTCGCGCCGACGGCGCAGCAACGTCCGGTTGAAGTTCATGAGGTAGAGGACCTCCGGAGCGGGACGGCGCCAGTTCTCGCTGGAGAACGCGTACACCGTGAGCCACCGCAGGCCGACCTCGACGCCACCCTCGACCGTGTCGGCGAGCGCCTCCTCCCCCGCCGCATGGCCCTCGGTCCGCGGCAGGCCGCGCTGCGTCGCCCACCTGCCGTTGCCGTCCATCACGATGGCGACGTGCGCGGGAACGCGATCGGGATCGATGTCGGGCAGGAAGCTGCTCACGGCGCGGTCCTGGCGAGCATCGGCAGCGATCGCATCCGGCGCTCCAGGTGGTACTCGGCGAACCCGTAGAGCAGCCCGCGGGAGTCCTTGCGGACCCGTGGGTCCTCCTCCACCACGTCGCCGGCGTCGCTCAGGTTCACGACAGCCAGCCGCTGGAGGCGAGCGAGCGCGTCACGTGAGACCGGTACGACGCCGCCCTCCGCGCAGTTCGGACAGACGGCCCCACCCATGCCGGCGGAGAACAGTTGCGGGTCTTTCGCGCCGCACGCGGCACACGCCGAGAGCGACGGGTGGAACCCGGACAGCGAGAGCAGCTTCAGCATGAACGACTCGGCGACGGCGCCGGGATCCGTGGGCTCGGTCTCGAGCGCGCGGACGCCCGCGAGGAGGAGGAGAGCCAGCCGGAGGTTTCGCTCGTGCTCCTCGGCGACCTTGTCGACGGCCTCGAGCATGGTCTCGCCGGCCGCGAACAACCCGAGGTCCTCGCGGATCGCCATGTGCGGCGCGATGATCTCGGCCTGCGTGACGGTGTCCAGCTGTCCCCGCCCGTGATAGAGCATCAGCGACACGTGGGTGAACGGCTCGAGGCGCGCCCCGAAGCGACTGGTCGTCTTGCGGATCCCCTTCGCGACCGCCCGGACCTTGCCGGACCCCTGGGTCATGATGGTGACGATCTTGTCGGCCTCGCCGAGTTTGATCGAACGCAGGACGACGCCCTGCTCCTTGTACGGGGGCATGATCGAATCGTACTGTCCCGACTGTCACGGAACCCCGATTCGATGTGTGGCGTTTCCGTTGCAACCGAAAGGCGCAATGTGACGCCTGCCCGGTCTCAGGCGCCCATCGGGTGCCACACCGTCTTGAACTCCATGAGCGCCGTGATCTCGTACGGGCTCTGCGCGGCAGCCGAGAACGGTTCCGCGTCGGGAGCGCGATGCACGCGCTTCACGTTCTCGGCGGCGAGCTGCTCGACCTCGAGCAGCAGGTCGTCGGGGACGCCGGTCACGTCGATCGCGTTGACGTCCATGTGACCCGCGAGCCACGGGACCAGCTCCTTCGTGCGTCCGGTAAGGAGGTTCACCACCCCGCCGGGGACGTCTGACGTCGAAAGGACCTCCGCGAGCGACACGGCGGGGATGGGGGCGCGCTCGCTCGCGATCGCGATGACGGTGTTGCCGGAGACGATCGCCGGTGCCAGGCGCGAGACCAGGCCAAGCAACGACTGGTCCTGCGGCGCCACGACGCCGACCACACCGGTCGGCTCGGGGATCGTGAAGTTGAAGTACGGGCCGGCCACCGGGTTCGTCGCGCCGAGGGACTGGTGCACCTTGTCGCACCAGCCCGCGTACCACACCCACCGGTCGATCGCGGCGTTCACGCCGCGACCGGGATCGGCGGCCCCCGCGTCGGCCAGCTCCGCCCGGAACTGCTCCCGCCTGCCTTCCATCAGCTCGGCGACCCGGTACAGGATCTGCCCTCGGTTGTACGCGGTCATGCTCGCCCATCCCGGCTGCGCTGCGCGGGCGGCCACGACCGCGTCGCGCAGGTCCTTGCGGGATGCGCGCGCCGCGTACCCGAGGGAGCGACCGTCGTCCGCGACGACCTCGTACGACCGGCCCGACTCGCTCCGCGGGAACTTCCCGCCGATGAAGAGCTTGGCGGTCCGCTTGACCGGCAGACGCTCTTCCGTGCTCATGTGTCGACGGGCTCCAGCTCGAGGTACGGCTCCAGGCCGTGCAGGCCGCCCTCCCGGCCGAAGCCGCTCTCCTTGTACCCGCCGAACGGCGACGTGGGATCGAAGCGGTTGAACGTGTTCGCCCATACGACGCCGGCGCGCAGGCGCTCGGCCATCCAGAGGATCCGCGAACCCTTCTCCGTCCACACGCCTGCGCTCAATCCGAACGGCGTGTTGTTCGCCTTCTCCACGGCCTCCTCGGGCGTGCGGAACGTGAGGATCGACAGCACCGGCCCGAATATCTCCTCGCGCGCGATGCGGTGCGACTGCGAGACACCCGTGAACAGCGTCGGGCGGAACCAGAACCCGCGTTCAGGGAGCACGCACTCCGGCTGGTAGATCTCGGCGCCCTCCTCGACCCCGGAGGCGACAAGCTCCTCGATCTTGTCCAGCTGCGCTCGCGAGTTGATGGCGCCGACATCGGTGTTCTTGTCGAGCGGGTCGCCGACGCGGAGCGTCTGCAGCCGCGCCTTGAGTTTCTCGATCAGCGCGTCGAACACGGGCTCCTGCACCAACAGCCGCGAACCCGCGCAGCACACGTGCCCCTGGTTGAAGAAGATGCCGTTCACCACGCCCTCGACGGCCTGGTCGAGCGGCGCGTCCTCGAACACGATGTTCGCGGCCTTGCCGCCCAGCTCCAGCGTGAGGCGCTTGCCGCCCCCCGCGACCGAACGCTGGATGCGCTTGCCGACCTCCGTCGACCCGGTGAACGCGATCTTGTCGACGGGCGAATCCACCAGCGCCGCCCCGGTCTCCCCCGCTCCCGTCACGATGTTCACGACGCCGGGAGGGAGCTCGGCCTCCTGGATCACCCGGGCGAGCAGCATCGCGGTGAGCGGGGTCGTCTCGGCGGGCTTGAGCACGGCGGTGTTGCCGGTCGCGAGCGCGGGAGCGAGCTTCCAGGCTGCCATCAGCATCGGGAAGTTCCACGGGATGATCTGCCCCGCAACGCCGATGGGGCGAACGCTCCGCCCCGGGAACGCGTACTCGAGCTTGTCCGCCCAACCGGCGTAGTAGAAGAAGTGCGCGGCCGCGAGCGGGATGTCGATATCGCGAGACTCCTTGATGGGCTTGCCGCCGTTCAACGTCTCCAGCACGGCGAACTCGCGAGCGCGCTCCTGGAGCTGCCGCGCGATCCGGTAGAGGTACTTCGCGCGCTCCGACCCGGGCACGTCCCGCCAACGGTGCTCGTACGCGTCGCGGGCAGCGTCGACGGCCAGGGCCACATCCTCGGGACCGGCCTCGGCGACCTGGGCGAGCGGCTCCTCGGTCGCCGGGTTGATCGTCACGAACCGCTTCCCCGACCTGGGTTCGACGAACTCGCCGTTGATGAACAGGCCGTACGTCTCGTCGATGCGCACGACGTCGGTCGACTCCAGGGCCGGGGCGTACTCCCACGGCACCGCCTTCTGGATCGCGTCGCTCATCGTCTGCCCCTAGTCCACCGTGAAGTAGTCGCGGCCCTGGTACCGGCCGGTCCGTTCCTTGTCGATCTGCATGAGCACGTCGTTCAGCAGCGTGGACGCGCCGATCCGGAACCGGTCGGGCGTCATCCAATCCGCGCCGAGCGTCTCGTAGAGGACGGTGAGGTACTGGATCGACTGCTTCGACTTCCGAACACCGCCCGCCACCTTGACACCCACGGCCACGCCGGTCTGCCGATGGAAGTCGCGCGCGGCCTCCATCATGCAGAGCGCCGTGGGGAGCGTGGCGCCGACACCGATCTTGCCCGTGGATGTCTTGATGAAGTCCGCGCCGGCCGCCATCGCGAGCATCGACGCCTGCCGGATCCGGTCGTAGCTGCCGAGCTCGCCGGTCTCCAGGATCACCTTCAGATGCGCGGTCCCGGCCGCCTCGCGTGCCGCCACGATCTCGTCGTAGGCCTGCGCGTAGCGACCGCCCAGGAACAGCGAGCGGTTGAGGACGATGTCCACCTCGTCGGCGCCGAACGCGACCACCTCCGCGATCTCGCGGAGCCGCGAGTCGAGCGGACCGAGCCCTGAGGGGAACGACCCGGCGACGCTCGCGACCTTGACGCCAGAACCCTCGAGCTGCTCGACGGCGACCGGCACGAGTTGCGGGTACAGGCAGACGGCGGCAACCGAGGGGATGGACGGGTCGATGGGGTCGGGTCGGACGGCCTTCGAGCACATCGCGACGATCTTGCCGACCGTGTCGGTCCCTTCGAGGGTCGTGAGATCGATGCAGCGGATCGCCAGGTCCAGCGCCCAGAGCTTGGAAGACTTCTTGATCGAGCGCTTCGCGAGGGACGTGGCCCGCTCCTCCAACCCGACGGCATCGACGCCGACCGTCCGCGCGATCAACCGCTGCGCCTCGGACCCGCCCGAAAGTACGGGACGGCGGTCGCTGAGCTGGATCTCGGCAGAGCGGGACACGGACGGCACCTCCGCGAACCATCGTAGCCGACCCGCCTCCGCCGCCGCCGACCTGCCGCTATGCTCGCCGCGACATCGTTGACCATGGAGGAACCGACATGCGGAAGATGCTCATCGCGCTGGTAGCACTGCGCGTTGACCGGCGCGGCGTGCGGCAGCAAGGGCGGGGACTCGGCCAACTCTCCGAGCGCGGCGGCGACGGGAACCTCAGGGGCCACCGATGCAGGATGCACCGCGGCCACCGCAGTCGATCTCACCGGCGATGACCCATTCACCTTGACGATCCAGGGGCGCGCGTTCGATCCGGATTGTTTCGCGGCCCGGTCCGCATCCGCGATCGCCATCCAGAACAAGGACTCCGTCACGCACACGTTCACGATCGACGGCACGCAGGTCGACGTGACGATCGAGGGCGGAACGATCTTCAACGGCGTGTCGGCCGGACTTGCACCCGGGACGTATCCGTTCCACTGCAAGATCCACACCACGATGACCGGGACGGTGATCGTCTCGTAACGACGGCGGCTACAGCCCCAACCGATCCAGCGCGCGCGGGTCGCGTTGCCATTCCTTGAGGACCTTCACGCGCAGGTCGAGGAAGACGCGGGTACCGAGCAGCGGTTCCATCTGCATGCGAGCGGCCGTACCGATGGCCTTCAGCGTCTCGCCGCCATGACCGATGACGATGCCCTTCTGCGAGTCGCGTTCCACGACGAGGGAGGCGTGGATGCTCGTCAGGTCGCCTTCCCGCTCGACCTCGTCGACCACCACGGCGATCGAGTGCGGCACCTCCTCGCGCGTCACGCGCAACGCCTGTTCACGAACCAGTTCCGCCAGGGTGATCTCGATGGGCTCGTCGGTATCCGTATCCACCGGATACAGCGGCGGCCCGTCCGGCATGCGTGACACGAGGAGGTCGCGTAACGCGTCGATCCCCCCGCCGAACTGCGCCGAGACAGGCACGATCTCGTCGAACTCCCCCATCTCTTGGACGGCAGCGAGCTGCGGCACCAGCTTGTGATGGGACAACCCGTCGACCTTGTTCACGGCGCAGATCCTGAGGCCGGACGTCTCGCCGACCTGATGGGAGTAGACGTACGCGTCGCCGCGACCCACGCCGGCTGCCGCGTCGACCACCAGCACCACGGCGTCCACGCCCTCGACCGCATCGCGCACCAGGTTGTTGAGCCGCGTGCCGAGGAGCGTCGAGGGCTTGTGGAATCCCGGCGTGTCCGTGAACACGACCTGCACGTCCTGGGTGTTGAGGATCGCCCGGATGTGACGGCGCGTCGTCTGCGGCTTGTCCGAGACGATCGCGATCTTCCGGCCGACGAGCGCGTTCACCAGCGTGGACTTGCCGACGTTCGGCCGCCCCACGACCGCCACGATGCCCGAGTGGAACGCGGTCACGGCCTCAGTCGGAACGCCGCGGGGAGCAGCTCGCCCACGGTCCACTGGACACGCTCCCCCGACACGTGCTCGGAGATCACCGGCACGTCGTCGCCGGCGAACTCCGCGAGCACCTGGCGGCACCCGCCGCACGGCGAGGCCGGGCCGTCGTCGCCCCCGGCCACGATCGCGACGGCCTCGATCCGTCGTTCGCCGCCGGCGATCATGGCGCCGACGGCGTTGCGCTCGGCGCAGACTGAGAGCGGGTAGCTGGCGTTCTCGATGTTCACGCCGATGTACGTCTTACCCTCCGCCAGGATCGCCGCGCCGACCGCGAACCCGCTGTAGGGCGCGTAGAAGCGCTCCCGCGCCTCTCGCGCCGCCGCGACCAGGTCGTCGAGGATGTCCTCGCCGAACGGGCTCACGCCGGCGTCACCTCTCCGTTGCGCTCCGGGTCGGCGTCTTGCCGGACGGCGATCAACACCTTCGAGATGCGGCGCCCCTGAACCTCTTCCGCGGTGAACGTCAGTCCCTGGAACTCGACCTCTTCGCCGCTCTTGGGGATGTGTCCGAACAGCTCGAGCAGCAGGCCCGCCACCGTGTCCCACTCCTCGTCCGGCAGCTCGGTATCGAGCAACTCGTTGACGTCGTCGACGGAGGCCTTGCCCGAGACGCGGTACAGGCCCTCGCCCACCGCCACCAGCTCCGGCTCCTCGCGGTCGTACTCGTCGGCGATCTCGCCCACGAGCTCCTCCAGGAGGTCCTCGAGCGTCACCAGGCCCGACACCGAGCCGTACTCGTCGGTGACGAGCGCGATGTGGAACTTGTCACGCTGCATCTCGCGCAGGAGCTCGGCCACCTTCTTGGTCTCGGGGAAGTAGTGGGTCTCCCGCACGATCTCGTTCAGCGGGGCATCGTGCTTGCCCTGGTGCAGCGCTTTGAGCACGTCCTTCGCGTACATGATGCCCAGCACGTCGTCCAGCTCCTCGTGGTAGACGGGGATCCGCGAGTAGCCGTGCTCGAGGACCAGCGCCTGGACGTCTCGTAACGACTGGTCGTCTTCGATCGCGACGATGTCGGGACGCGGCACCATCACCTCGCGCACGATCGTGTCGCCGAACTCGAAGATCGAGTGGATCAGTTCCTTCTCCTCGTCCTCGATCTCTCCTTCCTCGGACGCGACCTCCGCCGAGGCCCGGAGCTCTTGCTCGGTGATGTAGGGCCCCTGCTTCAGGCCCTTGCCCGGCATGATCACGTTGGCGAGTCGCAGCAACCCCTTGGCGAACGGCCCCACCAGTCGCGTGAGGAACACGAGGATCGGCGCCGTCAAGAGGCCGACGCGGTCGGTCTGCTGGATCGCGAACGTCTTGGGCGTCACCTCCGCGAAGATGAACAGCAGGATCGTCATGGCGGCCGTCGAGATGATCTCGCCGGCTCGGTCCCAGTGCCGCACGGCGAGCGTCGTGGCGATCGTCGTGCCGCCGATCGTGGCCAGCAACGTGAGCAAGAGCACGACGTTGAGGTACGGCGCGGGGTCCTCCGTGATCCGCGAGAGCGCACCCGCACCTCGACGTCCGTCCTCGACGAGGCGCAACGCGCGCACCCGGTTCGTGCGGGTGATCGCGACCTCCGTGGCGCCGTTGAACGCGACCACGAGGATCAGCACGAGGATGATCCCGATCTCGAGCCAATCGGTCGGGCTCACGGCACCCGCACCCCGCTGTAGCGCTCCTGTCGCGCCCACATCTCGGCGCGCTCGGCGTCCTCCTCGTGGTCGTAGCCGAGCACGTGCAGGATGCCGTGGACCAGGAGCAGGCGCACCTCGCCGAACGGGTCGTCCGGGTTGTTCCGCGCCGCCACCGACGGGGCCACGATCACGTCCCCGAGCAACCGTACGCCCCGGTCGTCGAGGTCGTCGAGCGGGAACGACAACACGTCGGTCGGCCCCTCCTCGTCCATGTAGCGCACGTGGAGGTCGGCCATCTCGGTCTCGTCCACGAACGACACCGACAGCTCGACCCCGCCGGTGATTCCCTCGGCGTCGAGCGTCTGGCGCGCGAGCGCGGTCAGAGCGTCCTCATCGATCGACAGGGATTGGCGGTTGGAGATGAGGACCGCCGGATGGCTGCCTTCGTCGTCGCTCATGGTCGTCACGGACGTTCGGCGGCCGCCGCGTCGCGCTGTTCGCCGAAACGCCGGTAGGCCTCCACGATGTCTTGCACGATCTTGTGGCGAACCACGTCCCGGGCGCCGAGGTGACAGAACTCGATGCCCTCGATGCCCTCGAGGATCTCCTGCACCACGCCGAGGCCCGACGCCTGCCCACTCTGGAGGTCGGTCTGCGTCGAGTCGCCGTTCACCACGGCCTTCGACCCGAAGCCGATACGCGTGAGGAACATCTTCATCTGCTCCGGGGTCGTGTTCTGCGCTTCGTCCAAGATGATGAACGCATCGTTAAGCGTGTTGTGCGTGACGAGGAAGTCGTCCGTGACGTAGAGCGAGTCCGCCGCCGCCACCTGGATGCAGATGGTGTCTCCACGCCGCCGGCTCGATGCTGTCGACGAAGCGCATCGGACGTCCGCCGCCGAACGCACGATACGTCCATCGTTTCCGCGTCAGACGGAACGGTTCGACCCCTTCGGGGAGACGGATGTCGAGCACGAAGGCATCGGCTCGATATCCGACCGGGCGTCCGTTCGCACGACCCGGCTTCCGCGCTGCGGCACGCCGAGTCCTCCAGTACGCCACACCCCCCAGGGAGCGGACCAAGAACACCACGTCGTCGCGCAATCGCGGGGAGATCGTCGCGTATTGGATCCGGCAGCTGCGCCGACGTTGCGTGACCGGACCGCCATCCGTGTCCAGGAGGCCTTGGAGCAGCGCGAGACGGACCTCGGATGAGTTGTAGAGATAGCTGTCGGGCACGAACTTCGTCGCGGAACGGGTGCCGGCCAGACCGAGCCCGCGCAGGGCTGTGGTGACGGGGTTCGCGATCCTCGTCCCACCTCGTCCGCCGGCCCGATGCCGGAGCACGTAGTCGACCCCACCCTTGTGCGCCAACTCGATCCCGTCGAGGACCATCTCGAGGGCCAGTGCGAGCTCCGGGTCACCCGTCGAGAAGGAAGGCGTGGTCGACGTGGTGATGCATCCGTCACCGAGGAGCAGCCCGAGGGCATACGGATCCAGCGGGACCTCGTGCGGCTCGAACTCCGCGGGTCCGGAGATGAGCGGCAGTTCGAATCGGTGTGCGTGCGCACCCCGGAGTCTCCCGACCATCTCCTGCGTCTCGAGCACTCGCGCTTGTCTGCCGCGCCGCTTGTCGCTGGGCGTCGTCACGGACCAGAGGTGTTCCCCGCAACACACCGTGGACGCGCCGTCCTGTGCGCTCACCCGGAAGACCGGCTTGCGGCCCTGTGGGTACACACCCAGAACCACGGTGGGCAGTCCATCTGACCCCGTGACGAGATCGCCGACGGCCAGGTCTCCGATGGGTCTGAACCCCGTCGGGGTGAGCACGTTCCTCGACAAGGGTTGGCCTCCCCCGCATGAAGGCCAGCGGCGCGACCTCGACGGTGCCGCGTTCCATCAACCGTGACAGGGTGTCGGCGCCCGTCATCTCGAACAGCGCGTCGTAGAGCGGGCGCATGTAGGGGTCGATCTTCTCGTAGAGCGTGCCCGGCAGGAACCCGAGGCGTTCACCCGCCTCGACCGCCGGACGCGTGAGGATCAACCGGGAGACCTGATGCTCCTGGAGCGCGCGGACGGCGGTCGCCACCGCCAGGTATGTCTTGCCGGTGCCGGCCGGGCCGATCGCGAACGTCACCGTCGACGAGCGGATGGTGTCCACGTACCGCTTCTGCCCGATCGTCTTGGGCGTGATGCCCTTGCCGCGAGCCGTGAGCAGCCGGTCGCCCAGCACCTCGCTCGCACGCATCGGCGTTCCGCCGTCGTCGCTCCCGCCCTTCACCATCTGGATGGCCTCGCCAACGGCCGAGTCGGAGAGCTCGTTCCCGCGTTCCAGAAGCGTCAGCAGCTCTTCGAAGATGCTGCTGACCCTCTCGGCTTCGGCGGGCGGTCCGGAGATGGTGATCTCGTTGCCCCGCACCAGGATCTCGCAGTCGAACGCGGACTCGATGAGCTTGAGGAACGCGTCACGCTGGCCGAGGAGCGCCACCATCGGCTGGTGACCCGGAACGAGGATCTTCACTTGGTTGGTGGCGTTCGCCAAGTACGTCTCTCTCGGGGCGGAGCCCCGTTCCCTCCTGTGTCGAGCGACTGCCTCTTTCGACCTTCCGAAGATTCTAGCGGTTGGACGGGTCGGTCCCTCAACCGGGGGGCCAAGTCATGGCGCGCCCACCGAGCAGGTGGAAGTGGAGATGGAACACGGTCTGACCGCCGTCGGCGCCGACGTTCGTGACCAGACGCCAGCCTCCCGCGGAGATGCCCTCGGCGTCGGCGAGGTGCGAGGCCGCCTGCACGATGTCGGCGAGCAGCCCGCCATTCCTGCCCTCGACCTCCGCCGCCGAAGGGATGTGCTCCTTCGAGATCAGCAGGATATGTACCGGCGCCTGTGGGTTCGTGTCCCGGAACGCGACCACGGTGTCGGACTCGTGGAGGATCTCGGCCGGGACCTCTCGCGCCGCGATCCTGCAGAAGATGCATGTGGCGTCGATCGCCATCTCGTTGCCCATGCGTGAGAGCCTAGCGGCTCACGTGATCGTGAGCTCAGGCATCGGGGCGCCGAAGCTCCGTCCGGGCCGGCTGACGCTTGGAGGTGTGCTCGCCACGCAGCTCGGCGAGCCGCTCGACCAGCTTGCGTTCCTCTCGCGACAGGTCGGTCGGCGTCATCACGTGCACCGTGACGTAGAGGTCGCCGCGGCCCCGCCGGTTGATGTTCGGCACCCCCTTGCTGCGCAACCGGATGACCGTTCCCGACTCGGTCCCTGCCTCGACCCGCACGTGCTCGACACCGTCGAGGGTCTCGAGCTCCACGTCGGCGCCGAGCGTCACCTGGGTGACCGAGAGATCCGCGATCGCGAACAGGTCCTGTCCCCGCCGCTCGAACGCCATTGACGGCTCGACCCGGATGCCGACGAACAGGTCCCCCGGGTGTCCTCCGGCGCGGCCTTCGTTGCCGGATCCGCCGACGCGGAGCTCCATCCCGTCGGCGACCCCGGCCGGAACCTCCACCGTGACCGTCTCCGACGTGCGCACGCGGCCCTCGCCGAAGCACGTCTCGCACTTGTCGGGGATCTCCTGGCCGGTGCCCTCGCACGTGGGACACGGCGACGCGGTCATCACCGTTCCGAAGATGCTGCGGCGCATCTGCTGGAGCTCGCCGCTCCCGTGGCACGCGCGACAGGCGACGGGAGCGGTGCCCGGTTGGGCGCCGTTGCCCAGACACGTCTCGCATCGGGCCATCCGCTCCAGGTTCAGCTCCGTGCGGACGCCGAAGGCCGCGTCCGTGAACGAGAGCGTCAGCACGGTCGACAGGTCCTCGCCGCGCCGCGTGCGGGTCGGCCGACGGCCCCGGCGGCTCCCGCTGAACCCGCCCCCGAAGAACATGTCGAAGATGTCCTGGATGTCGTTGAACGGAGCGCCCGCCGGTCCGCCGGACGCGCCGAACGTGTCGTATCGCTGGCGCTTCTGCGGGTCCGAGAGGATCTCGTACGCGCCCACGATCTCCTTGAACCGCTCTTCCGCCTCAGGCGCCGAGCTCACGTCCGGGTGATGCTCGCGAGCCAGCGTGCGGTACGCCTTCTTGATCTCATCGGCGGTCGCGTCACGTTGGACGCCGAGGATCTCGTAGAGGTCGCGGACCGCAGCCATCGGCTACCCGTCGAGGTCCGTGGCGAGCTCCGACAGGCGGCGCGCCACCGCTCGGACCGACGCCATGGCGGACAGGTAGTCCATGCGGGTCGGCCCGACCACTCCGATCGTGCCGATGGTCGCGTCCCCCACGTTGAACGGCGCCGTCACGAGCGACGCGTCCCACTCGCCCGTGCTCGGGTGTTCCGTGCCGATCGTCACCGCCAGCCCCGCCGAACCGGCGCTCACGTCCTGCAGGACATGCATGATCTCCTGTTCGCGCTCGAGCGTTTCGAACAAGCGCCGGAGCGTTTCCCGACGCCATGCCTGTGCCTCGTCGGCCAGGTTCGACACGCCGCCCACCACCACGTGCCCGCCGCTCTCGCCGTGCTGCGCCGTGCGGAGCGTCTCCGCGACGTCGAGCAGCAGGTCTCGATGCTCGCGGGCGTCCTCGGCCGCGAGCTTCAACAGCCGAGCTTGCGCCTCCGTGTACGTCAGGCCGCGGAGCTCGCCCAAGCGTCGCTCGGTTTCCCGGAACGAGCCATCGTCCAGAGACTCGGGCCGGTCGAGGATCCGCTTGTCCACGCGGCCGTGCTGGCCGACCGCGAGGACCATCATCGTCGGCCCCATGTCGATCAGCTCCAGCCGCACGATGGGCTCCTCGGCGACCGACGGCGGCACGGCGAGGCCCGCGTACTGCGTCAATCGCGACAGCAGCTGCACGCTCCCCTTCAGGACTTCTTCGAGGTCGAGGATGGCCTCGGCGAAGTAGCTCGCGATGGCACGTCGCTGTGCGTCGCGAAGGCGCCCGCCCGCAGGCAGCGAGTCGACGTAGTGCCGGTAGCCGATGTCGGTGGGGATCCGCCCCGCGCTGGTGTGGGGATGTGTCAGGTATCCGAGCTCCTCGAGGGCCGCCATCTCGTTGCGGATGGTGGCGCTCGACACCCCGATGCCCGCACGTTCGGCGATGGTCTCGCTCCCCACCGGCTCGCCCGTGCGAACGTACTCCTCCACGATCGCGTGCAGGACCGCGGACTTCCGCGAACCGAGCTCCGCGCGTTCCACCATGGCTCCATGATACGTAGCACTCCCGCGGTCGGAGTGCTAACAGGTGCCTCGATCAGCTCACGACGACGACCGTAGGCCGTTCATCGAGATCGCGAGCATCGTGTCGCGCCCGTCCATCGCGACGGTCGTCGGTGTCTCCACCGTGAAGCCGTCCACCGACCTCGAGACGATCTGACCGTACCGCCCTGCTCGGTCAACCTCTGGGACGCTTGGAGCGTCAGTCCGGTAGAGACGGAGGTGCATCGCTGGACGACTCGACGATCCGAGAGTTCCTGGTGACGACGTATCCGCGGCTGGTTGCCGGGGTGACGTTGATCACCGGCAGCCAGGCCGCCGCAGAGGATGCGGTCCAGGAGGCCTTGGCGCGCGCCTGGGAACGATCGGAGCGCGGCGAGCGGATCGAGTCGCTCCCCGCGTGGGTGACGCGGGTGGCGGTGAACCTTTCGAAAAGCCGGCTGCGGCGGATGCGTGTGGAGGCGAGACATCGTGAGTTCTCGAACGGGTTGTCGGACGGAACCGCGAGCGAGTCTGACACCCGCATCGACGTGGCGCGCGCGCTGGCGGGCCTTCCGCAGCGTCAACGCGAGGTCACGGTCCTGCGTTACTACCTGGGACTGAACGTGGCCGAGATCGCCGACACGCTCGAACTGCACGAAGGCACCGTGAAGACGTCGCTGTTCCGGGCGCGGACCGCGTTGGCCGCTGCGCTCGGTGAGGCGGTCGAGGAGGAGAACGATCATGTCGCGCTTGGATAACCGTCTGACGCAGGAACTGGAGCGCATCGCGCGTCCGGCCGACCCGGCGCAGGCATTCGAGCGAGTGGACCGGCGGCGGTCACGCCTGCACCTCCGGCGGAGGATCCAGTCCACCGGCCTCGTCGTGGTGGTGTTGCTGGGCACGGTCGGCGGGTTCATGTTCCTCTCGGACGCGTTCCGAAACGGCCGCACGGATATCGGAGGTTCGCTCACCCCCACCCCGGGCGCCACGATCACGACGCCTCCCACTCCGATCGACATGGGGCTTGCGTTCCCGGTGTGCGACGTGCTGAGCGTGGCCGCAGACTTCGACGGGAACGGAACGTCCGACACCGCGTCCGTCGCAACCAAGATGAGCGACGTCGGAGGGTGTCCCGCGCCTGGGACGTCGACCGAGGTTCTGGTCGTCGATCTGAACGCCGACGGGAAGGCTGACGCTGTCGGCGGCCCACTCGCCTGCAAGAGCGGATGCGAGCCGTTCGCGACGCCCGACGTCGACGGCGACGGGCTACCGGAGATCGCGATCGTCGTCGACCGACCCGGCGACGGGACGAAGCGCATCCAGCTGTGGAGCGTCACGACCCCGCCCGGCGGGGAGCTCGCGGTGATCCCATTCATCGTCCGGAACGGCGACCCTGCGACGTTCCGTTGGGGCACCGTGAACAACTGGGGAGGCGATGGGCCGGAAGTCTTCGGCGTGTCGTGCACGAGCCGAACGTCGCCGCCGCTCGTCACGGAGTGGCGGGCGATCCCTACCGGCCCCGGCAGCTGGCACATCTCGGAGCACGGGTACCACGTGGTCGGCACCGACCTCCGGTCCTCGTTCGAGGACAGCTACGACGTTCCGAGCGAGGAGACGGCGTTCCCTGACGGCGGAGGCGACACGATGTGCGGCGCGCCGGTGCAGTCCACCGGCTAGTTCGCAGCGAGTGCCAGGACGAGCTCGTTCAGCAGCAGCAGGCCTCGCTCCGTCGGCACCAACGAGCCATCGTCTTCCTGCAGCAGGCCGCTCTCCAGGAACGGCAGCGCGATGGCGGCGTCGACCCACGACGACGGTATGCCCTGCAGGATCCGCAGCCGGAGGAACACCTCTTCGAGGTAGGCGTCCGACGGGTCCAAACGCTCGTCGCCGCCGGTCGGCGGCTGTCCCGCCTCCACGCGTGCCATGTACTCCTCAGGCGGGCGGACGTTCCACCAGCGGCGATCGTCGCGGAACGAGTGCGCGCCCGCGCCGAGGCCGACGTACGAGCGCCGCTCCCAGTAGCCCAGGTTGTGGCGGCACTCGTACCCGGGCTTCGCCCAGTTCGACACCTCGTAGTGCTGGTAGCCGGCATCGCGCAGCAGGTCGCACGCGGCCGAGAACATGTCGGCCTGCAGGTCCGGATCGGGCGCGGGCACCGATCCCGCCGACACCTTGCGGCCGAGCACCGTCGCCGGCTCGATCGTGAGCGCGTACGCGCTGATGTGCTCCGGCGACAGATCGATCGCCTGCTCCAGCGTCCGCTCCCACGAGTCCAGGCCCTCGCCGTCCGCGCCGTAGATGAGGTCGAGGTTCACGTTCTCATAGCCGGCGGCGCGGGCGGCGACGAACGCCCGTCGCACGCTGTCGGGCGAGTGCAGGCGCTCCAACGCCTCGAGCACGCCGCGATCGAACGACTGCGCGCCCATCGACAACCGGTCGAACCCGGCCGCGAGCAACCCCTCGAGCTTCGCGACGTCGACCGTGTCGGGATTCGCCTCGATGGACACCTCGGCGTCGTCGCGCACGACGAACTGGTCGCGCACGTGCGTGAGCACGCCCTTCAGGTCCGCGACGTCGAGCGTCGTCGGCGTCCCTCCCCCGAAGAAGATGGACACGACCTCATCGTCTCCCCACGCGCTCGCGGCCAGACCGGCCTCCGCGAGGAGCGCCCGCACGTATCGCGGCGCCAGGTGATCGAGGCCCGCATATGCGTTGAAGTCGCAGTAGCCGCAGCGCGTCAGGCAGAACGGCACGTGGACGTAGATCCCGACGTCGCTCACTTCTTCTTCTCCCTGGCGCCGCCGTCGTCCACGCGCAACGCGGCGATGAAGGCTTCCTGCGGCACGTCGACTCGACCGACACGCCGCATCCGCGCCTTGCCGCGCTTCTGTTCCTCGAGCAGCTTGCGCTTGCGCGTGATGTCGCCGCCGTAGCACTTCGCAAGGACGTCCTTGCGCTTGGCCTTCACGGTCTCGCGCGCCACGATGCGTGACCCGATCGCGGCCTGGATCGCCACGTCGAACAGCTGCCGAGGGATCAGCTCGCGCAGCCGCTCCACCATCTGCCGACCGTACGTCGGCGCCTTCGAGCGATGCACCACCGAGCTGAACGCGTCGATCGGCTCGCCGTGCAGCAGCACGTCGACGCGGACCAGATCGGCCTCTTGGTATCCCCACGGCTCGTAGTCGAGCGACGCGTAGCCGCGCGTCCGCGACTTCAACGCGTCGAAGAAGTCGAACACGATCTCAGCGAGCGGCAGCACGTAGTGGATCTCCGCCCGTTCCGGCGTGAGGAACGACATGTCGACCTGCTCGCCGCGCCGCGATTCGCAGATGTCCAGGACCGTGCCCACGAAGTCGGCCGGCGTGATGATCGTGGCGAACACGATCGGCTCCTCCACCCGGTCGTACGTGCCGGGGACCGGCATCTCCGCCGGATTGTGGACCACGGTCACGTCGTCGCCCCGGATCACGCGGAACTCCACGTTCGGCGCGGTCGCGATCAGCTCCAGATCGAACTCGCGCTCCAGCCGCTCCTTGACGATGTCCATGTGCAGCAATCCCAGGAACCCGCAACGGAACCCGAACCCGAGCGCCATCGACGTCTCGGGCTCGTACTGCAGCGCGGCGTCGGACAGCTTCAGGCGATCCAGGGCCTCCCGCAGCTCGGCGTAGTCGCCGCCCTCGGCCGGGAACAGCCCCGACCAGACCATCGGCTTCGGCTCGCGGTAGCCCGGGAGTGGTTCAGTCGCACCGTGCTTGCCGGCGAGCGTGATCGTGTCGCCGACCTTCGCCTGATGGACCTCCTTCAGTCCGGTCACCAGGTAGCCGACCTCGCCGGGCCCCAGGGAATCGACCGGCGTCGCCTCGGGCGCCATGACGCCCGCCTCCTCGGCCTCGGACTCGACGCGCGTCGCCATCAAGCGGATCCGTTCGTGCGACGGCAGCGTGCCGTCCTTGATGCGGATGTAGGTGATCACCCCGCGGTACGGGTCGAACATCGAGTCGAAGATCAACGCCCGGAGCGGCGCCTCGGCATCCCCGACCGGCGGCGGGACCTCCGCGACGATCGCCGCGAGCAGCTCCTTCACACCCGCGCCCGACTTCGCCGAGATCCGAAGGATGTCCTCGGGATCGCGGTCCAGCAGGTCGGCGAGCTCCTTCGCTCGCTGATCGGGCTCGGCGGCCGGCAGGTCGATCTTGTTGAGGGCGGGGACGATGACCAGCCCCGCGTCGCGCGCCAGGTGGAAGTTCGCCAGCGTCTGGGCCTCGATCCCCTGCGCGGCATCGACCAGCAGAACGGCTCCCTCGCAGGCCTCCAGGGACCGCGACACCTCGTACGTGAAGTCAACGTGACCCGGCGTGTCGATCAGGTTCAGCTCGAAGCCCTCGTGCAGCAGCCGGACGGCCTGGGCCTTGATCGTGATCCCGCGCTCGCGCTCCAGATCCATCTTGTCCAGGTACTGGGCGCGCATGTCGCGGCCTTCGACCGTGTGGGTCAGCTCCAGCAGACGGTCGGCCAGCGTGGACTTGCCGTGGTCGATGTGCGCCACGATGCAGAAGTTGCGGATGTGGGAGATGTCCGTCACGAGACCTCCATGGTACGGGCAGCAGGGCCCGCGACCTGCGCGCGGGCACGTTCGGAGGCTGCTGGTAGCATCGGTTGCTCATGGCGAACATCAAGTCCCAGATCAAACGCAATAAGCAGAACGACAAGCGCGCCGAGAAGAACAAGGCCGTCCGCACGTCGCTCAAGACCTCGACGAAGAAGGTCCGTACCGCCGTCGCATCGGGCGACGCCGAGGCCGCGACCGCCATGGCACTCGAGACCGCTCGCGCGCTGGACAAGGCCGCATCCAAGGGCATCGTCCACAAGCGCACCGCGGCCCGACGCAAGTCCCGCCTGGCGAAGGCCGCGAACAGGGTCGGCGCCTCGGCCGCCGCCGAGTAGTTCGTCCCCGCATCACTCCCCCGTCAAGAACGCTCCGATCGTCTCGGCCAACGATGCTTCGAACAACCGCCACCGGTGGCGCCGGAGGACTTCGAGTGGGCAGCTACGTGCGGGGTTTCGAGGAGATCGACGAGACGCAGATCGCTGTCGTCGGCGGCAAGGGCGCGCACCTTGGGGAGCTCTCGCGGATCGAAGGCATCCGCGTGCCGGCTGGCTTCTGCCTGACGACGGACGCCTTCCGGCGGCTCATGGCGGAAGCGCCGTCGATCGACGATCGGCTCGATCGGCTGTCGCGCCTTCAGCCGGACGACCGGGGGGCGATCCGGACGCTCAGCGCGGAGGTCCGCCGTACCCTCGAAGGGATCGCCATCCCTGAGGATCTGGCGGCGGCGATCACCCTCGCGCTCGCCCGGCTCGGCGAGCAAGCCGCGTACGCCGTCCGATCCAGCGCGACGGCGGAGGACCTGCCGACGGCCTCCTTCGCAGGCCAGCAGGACACGTACCTGAACGTCGTGGGGCCGTCGGCGATCCTCCAGCACGTCAGCCGGTGCTGGGCCTCGCTCTTCACCGAGCGGGCCGTGACCTATCGCCTGCGGAACGGCTTCGACCACCGGAAGGTCCATATGGCCGTGGTCGTGCAACGGATGGTGTTCCCGCACGCGGCCGGCATCCTGTTCACGGCGGACCCCGTCACGGGCAACCGGAAGGTCACCTCCGTGGAGGCCAGCTTCGGCCTCGGCGAGGCCCTGGTCTCAGGCCGGGTGAACGCGGACGTCTTCAAGGTGCGCGACGGCGAGGTCGTCGCCAGGGCGATCGCCACCAAGCAGCGTGCCGTCTCACGCCTCGCCGGCTGGCGGGACGCGGGAACAGGCGCTCGAGCCGGCACAGCAGGAGCAGCCGGCACTGACGGACGCGCAGGTCGTGCGGCTCGCGCGGCTCGGCCGGCGGATCGAAGCGCACTTCGGCCGCCCCCAGGACATCGAGTGGTGCCTGGTCGACGATGGCTTCCAGATCGTCCAGAGCCGGCCGATCACCGCGCTGTTCCCCATCCCCCCAGCCGACGACGGCGAGAACCACGTCTACGTCTCCGTCGGTCATCAGCAGATGATGACCGACCCCATGAAGCCCCTGGGGCTCTCGTTCTGGCAGATGACGACCCCCCGGCCCATGGCCGAGGCCGGCGGGAGGCTGTTCGTCGACGTCACCCGCATCCTGGCTGCGCCGGCGAGCCGCGCGAGCCTCCTGGAGGTCATGGGGAAAGGGGATCCGCTGATCCGGGACGCACTGCAGACCATCCTCGATCGCGGCGACTTCATCCCGTCGCTGCCGGACGAGGGTCCCGGATGGGCGCCCCCCGGCGGCGCGCCAGGCCCGATCGAGACCGATCCGGTCATCGTCGACGAGCTGATCCAGCGCAGCCTGGCCTCCATCGCCGTCCTGAAGCGCAACATCCGGACGAAGTCCGGATCGGCGCTGCTCGACTTCATCCTGGCGGACATCCAGGAGCTGCGGCGGATCCTGTTCGATCCGCAGAGCCATCAGGTGTTCATGACGGCGATGGAGGCCACGTGGTGGCTCAACGACGAGCTGCAGGCGTGGCTGGGGGAGAAGAACGCGGCCGACACGCTCACGCGGTCCGTCCCCCACAACGTCACGTCGGAGATGGGGCTGGCGCTCCTGGACGTCGCCGACGTGATCCGCCCGCATCCGGAGGTGGTGGCCTTCCTGCAGGGCGTCGAGGACGAGGGCTTCCTGGACGAGATGCCCGGGCTCGCCGGCGGGGGCGAGGCGCGCGACGCCATCCAGGCCTGGCTCGACACGTACGGCATGCGCGGCGCCGGCGAGATCGACATCACGAGGCCGCGTTGGAGCGAGCGCCCCACCACGCTCGTGCCCCTGATCCTCGACCACGTCAGGAACTTCGAGCACGGCGCCGGCGGGCGACGCTTCGAGCAAGGGCGACAGGAGGCGTTGACGAAGGAACGGGACGTGCTGGAGCGATTGCGGGGCCTGCCTGACGGGGAACAGAAGGCTGAGGAGGTCAAGCGGAAGATCGACCTGGTCCGAACCTTCATCGGGTACCGCGAATATCCGAAGTACGGCATGATCAGCCGCTACTTCGTCTACAAGCAGGCCCTGCTGGAAGAAGCCGAGCGCCTCGTGCGGGCCCACGTGCTTCGTGAGAAGGAAGACATCTTCTACCTCACGTTCCAGGAGCTCCACGACGTCGTGCGCACGGACCAGGTGGATGACCAGCTGATCCGCGAGCGTCGGGACGCGTTCAGGTCGTATCGAGCGCTCACGCCGCCCCGGGTGCTCACGTCGGACGGCGAAGGCATCGCCGGGGCGTACCGACGCGACGACGTGCCGGCGGGCGCGCTGGTCGGCCTACCCGTCTCTGCCGGCACCATCGAGGGGCGGGCCCGGGTCATCCTGGACATGGCGGGGGCCGATCTCGAGGCGGGCGACATCCTGGTCACCGCCTACACGGACCCCAGCTGGACGCCCCTGTTCGTCGCGATCAAGGGTCTGGTGACGGAGGTTGGTGGCTTGATGACCCATGGCGCCGTGATCGCACGCGAGTACGGCCTGCCGGCCGTCGTGGGCGTGGAGCATGCCACCGAGCTGATCCGGGATGGGCAGCGGATCCGCGTGCATGGGACGGACGGATACATCGAGCTCCTGCCCTTGCAGGGCGCGGAAGATCGGCCCTGAAGCGGCCACCGAACGGGCGGCGCGTCGTTTCACGCCTGCGCGGCGATCGCCGTGACCAGGGTGGGCATGACCACGTCGGCGCTCGCACCGCTCTTCATGGCGCGATCCGCCTCGACCAGGCGTTCGTGCAGGTTGATGAGCTGCCCCATCGAGTAGTTCCTGGCCTGCTGCTGGTACCGCCGGGCCTGCCAGTCGAACCGGAGCCCCGCCGCGCGCGCCAGCTCCGCCGGAGGCATCCGATCGGGCAACGCCCGGACCTTCATCAGATCGCGCAGCCGGCTCGCGATCCCGCCAAGGACCATGAGCGCGTCGTCGCGGCCTTCCTCCAGTGAACGCCACGAGCGGATGGCTCCCGGAAGGTCCTTGGCGAACGCCCGGTCGCACAGGTCCCACACCTTCTGCTCGCCGAGCCCGCGGAACTGCCTCGCGACGATCTGCGGAGTGACCCGTTGCCCGGTGAAGGCCGATCCGAGCTGTCGGAGCGCCGCGACGAGCTGCCCCGGCTCCTCGCCCAGGATCCCGACGAGCGCATGCACCGCGGGTGGCGTCACGTCCAGCCCGTCGCGCTTGGCGCGCTGCATCAGCCACGGCTCCAGGTCCTTGCGGGCGATCTTCACCTCGAGCACCTGCCCGACCGGCTTGACCAGCTTGTCCAGCGCCGCCGGCACCTTGGCGCGATCGCCGACCTGCGCGCAGATCACGAGCGGCGCATCCGGATCCGGTGAGGTGAGGTAGGCCGCGAGCTCGGCCAACGCCTCTTTGGGCAGGCTCTTCGCGTCCGCGATCAAGAGCGCCCGGGGTTCGCCGAAGAGCGAGGGCGTCGCCAGATCCTGGAGCTCGTTCCCGCGCCACTCGGCGGCGTCGACCTCGGTCGGCCGGCGATCGCCGAACAGCTCGAGCGCCCGCTCCCGCAGCAGGAACTCGTCCTCCCCCCAGAGCAGGGTCACGGACGCGTGCGTGGCGGGGCTCATCGGTCGGATCGTACAGAGATCCCCTGACCCCCGAACGTCACGACGATGTCGCCGTGCTGGTCCGTCCGCCAGATCTGGGCGCCGGTGGCGGCGATCGCCTGCAGCGTCGACGGCACGGGATGGCCGTAGTCGTTGGGCTGGCCCACGGAGATCACCGCCAGGTCGGCGTCGACCGCCTGGAAGAACTCGGGGAGCGAGGTGGCCGCGCCGTGATGCGGCACCTTCAACACCTCGGCGTGCAGCGGCGCGTTCTCGTCGAGCAGCAGCTGCTGCGCCGGTTGCTCGGGCTCACCGCCGAACAGCACCGTGTCCTCTTGGTAGTGCAGCATGATCACCAGCGAGTCGTTGTTCGGATCGGAGTTCGTGCCCGTCCAGCAACGATCCGGCGACAGCACCTCCAGACGGACGTCGCCGACGGTGATCGAGTCGCCGGCCCGTGGATACCGCACCGGCGCGTCCTCGTCCGCGATCGCGATGTCGAGGTCGGCCTGGATCGCGGACGTGTCCGGGCAGCCAGGCTCGAGCACCAGTCCGACCGGGACACGCCCCAGCACGTTGGGCAACCCGATGATGTGGTCGGCGTGGGGATGCGTCGCCACCAGCACATCGAGGCGCTTGACGCCCAGCGCCGCGAGGTCGGTCGAGACATCCTCCTCGTCGGGCCCGCCGTCGACGAGCATGTGCACACCGCCCGGCGACGTCACGAGCGCGGCGTCGCCCTGCCCCACGTCGAAGAACCGAACGACCAGACCAGACGGCGCGCCGACACCGAGCGCGGTCGACCAGACGAGGAGCGGGAACGCCGCCAACGAGAGCACGATCACCGCTCGCGGCGGGCGCCATCGTCGATGCAACGCCCACGCGAACGCGAGCACCGACGCGCCGCCGAGGATGAGCACCCACGGTCCGCCGCCCGACGTGATATGGCCGACCGGGGCCTTCGCCAGCCGATCAGCGACCCATCCGAGGTAGCGCATCGGGATCAGGGCGAGGCCCGCGACGAGCTGGCCGGCCGCGACGGAGACGAGGCCGATCGCCGCGGCGGCGAGCCCCAACAGCAGCGCCGGCGAGACCGCCGGGAACGCCAAGAGGTTCGCGATGATCGTGACGCCCGGCACCTCATGGAAGTGGAACAGCAGGAGCGGAGTCACGCCGAGTTGCGCGGCGAGCGTGGTGCCCGCGGCGAGCGCGACCGGCGCCGGGACGGATCGCCGGAGCCACTCCCCGATCGGGGACGCCAGCGCCACCATGCCGGCCGTGGCGGTGACGGACAGCTGGAACCCGATGGACCAGATGAGCCACGGGTCCAGGACCAGGAGCGCCAGGACGGCCGCCGCCAGGATGGAGCCCGTCGCGCGCGGTCGGCCGATCAGGACGCCGACGAGCGCGACCGTGGCCATCACGCCGGCCCGCATCACCGACGGCTCCGCTCCGGTCAGCACCACGAAGAACACGACGGTACCGACCCCCAAGCCGAAGCGCGGCCATCGCGTCAGGCGCAGCAGCGAGGCGAGCCCGAGCACGGGCGCCAACACCATCGCGACGTTCTCGCCGGAGACGACCAGCAGGTGACCGAGCCCGCTCGCCTGGAAGTCGCGCATCATGCCCGGGTCCAGTCGCGACGCGTCACCCAACGCCAATCCGAGGAGCAGCCCCGCCTCCTTCGCAGGGAAGAGCCGCGCGATCGACCGGCTCACGAACGCTCGGAATACCTGCGCCGCACGGATGACCGGACTCGGGGAAGGACCGACGCGTTCGACGGCGTCGCCGTTCAGCTCGACGACCATCCCCTTGTGGGCGAGCGCGTCGCGGAAACCGGGATCGTCGGGCCGGCGGATCACGCCCTCCGCTCTGATGACGTCCCCGCGCACCCAGCCCGGCGGGTCGTCGTCGGCGCTCAGCCATAGGGACGCGCGCAACGAGGCGGCGCCGCCGGACCACTCCACGCGCGTGACGTCGAGCGTGGCGTGCCATCCGAACGCGCCGGCCCCGGGATCGGTGTGGAGCGTTCCGACCACCGTCACCCGGCGGGGAGCGAGCCGCGCGAGCAGCGAGCCGTCGAGCCAGGAAGCGTGCACACCCGACCACCCGGCGCCGAGCAGGGCCAGACCGGCGATCGCGAGCGCGATCGCCGTGAGAGGCGAACCACCGACCGCTCTCGGTGCGGCGACGGCCGAGACGGGCGCGGGGTGCGGCGCCGCCAGCCCGGTCGCGAGCAGCGGATCGCGGTCCCTCGAGGCTCGGGGAGCCACGAGCCACGCACCGGCCAGGCCGGCGAGACCCAGCGCCATCCCCATCCACGGACGGGCCCACGACGGGTGGATCTCCCACGCGAGCAGTCCTGCCCAGAACGCCGCTGCGGCCGCCGGCAGCGCCCAGGCGTTCATACCGTGGCGAAGGGCCGGATCTGCTCGAGCGTCGCCGGACCGATGCCGCTCACGTCGATCAGGTCGTCCACGGTGGAGAACGGCCCGTTCTGCGTCCGATAGTCGATGATGGCCGCCGCGGTCACCGGACCCACGCCGGGAAGAGCCTCGAGCTCGGTCTCGCTCGCGGTGTTGACGTTGATGAGCGCGGTGCTGCCGGACGACGTTGCGGACGGCACGGCTCCCCCGGGCACCGTCGCTCCGGGCTTCGGGATGACGATCTGCGTGCCGTCGGTGAGCGGGGCCGCGAGGTTCAACGACGTGAGGTCGGCGCCCTTCCTCGCGCCGCCGGCGCGGTTCACGGCGTCGATCACGCGGTCGCCCAGCGCGAACTCGTAGACGCCAGGGTCGCGCACCCATCCGGCGACGTCGACGATGATCGGCGCCGGGCTCGGTGAGAGCGACCCGGTGGCGCCGGTGGCCTGCGATACGACGGGCGAGGCGGCATCGGCGGGCGCGGCGATGTCGACCGGGCGGGGCAGCGACCGCGTGTACCAGAGGCCGGCGCCGAGCAGCGTGGCGACGACCACGAACACCAACCCTGCGAGCTCGCCGCGAGACAGCGAGTCGAGCCGTTCCCGGATCGACATGCGGCAGACGCTAAGCCGGGCCGGGCCGGCCTTCCGTGACCGGAGTCACACCAACGACGACGTCAGCGTCGCGTGACGAAGTTCACGAGCTTCGGCGCTCGCACGATCTCCTTCGCGATCTCTCGTTCGCCGATCGCCCGTCGCGCCGACTCGGATGCCCGCGCGTGTTCCAGCGCGACGTCGTCGGACGTGTCCACCGGCACCTCGATCTTGTCGCGTACCTTGCCGTCGACCTGCACGATCAGCATCACCGAGTCCTCGGCGGCGAGGGACGGGTCATAGCTCGGCCACGACGACACGTGGACCGACGACCCGTTCCCCAGCACCTCCCTCCACAGCTCCTCGGCGGCGAACGGGGCGAACGGGGCGAGCATCTGCGCCAGCGCGCTCGCCGCGCCCAACGCTCCCCCGCCGGCGTCCAACGCCGTCCGCATCTCGTTCGTCAGCACCTGCAGCTTGGAGACCGCGGTATTGAACCGGAACCGCTCCATGTCCTCGGTCACGCCCTTGATCGTGCGGTGCGTGAGACGTTCCAGCGCGTCGGGCTGTGCCACACCCGCGCCGCGCGCCACCGCCTCATCCGACACCGCGAACACGCGACCCAGCCACGCGGTCACACCGGGACGCTTGTTCGGGTCGCCCGCGATCAGCTTCCAGTCGATGTCGTCCTCGAACGGTCCGGCGAACAACATGATCAACCGCATGGAGTCGGCGCCCCAGCGCTCCACGAGCGGCATCGGCTCGACGATGTTCCCCTTCGTCTTGGACATGGACGCGCCGCCGTAGATCACCTGTCCCTGGTTCATCAGGCGCGGGAACGGCTCGATGAACCCGACCAGCCCGAAGTCGTAGAGGGCCTTGGTGAAGAACCGGGCATACATCAGGTGCAGGATCGCGTGCTCGACGCCGCCGGTGTACTGGTTCGCCGGCATCCAGCGGTCGACGTCCTCGCGGCGGAACGGCCCGTCCTCGAACCCCGGCGAGCAGTACCGGAAGAAGTACCAGGAGGAATCGACGAACGTGTCCATCGTGTCGGTGTCGCGCCGGGCGTCGCCGCCGCACGTCGGACACGCGACCTTGGACCACGACGGGTGACGCGCCAGCGGCGACTCTCCCCCCGGTTGGAAGTCGACGTCGTCGGGAAGCAGGACCGGCAACTCGTCATCGGGCACGGCGACCTCGCCGCACGTGCCGCAGTGCACGATCGGGATCGGCGCGCCCCAGTACCGCTGACGACTGAGCAACCAGTCGCGCAGCCGGAACGTGACGGCCGGCTCGCCACGTCCCTCCTCGCGGAGCCAAGCGGCGACCTTCGCGATGGACGCGGGGGTGGGCTCGCCGTCGAACGGCCCCGAGTTCACCATGACGCCCTCGCCGGGGTACGCCTCGGTCATCGCGTCGGGATCGACGGGTTCGCCTTCCGACCGGATCACCGGACGGATCGGAAGGCCGTGTGCGCGGGCGAACGCGAAGTCCCGCTCGTCGTGCGCGGGCACGGCCATGATCGCGCCGGTGCCGTACTCCATCAGGACGTAGGGCGCGACGAAGCACGGGACCCGCTCGCCGTTCACCGGGTTGACCGCGTGCACGCCGAGGGCCACGCCCTCCGTGGTGTCCGCCTGCTCGCGGAACGTGAGCGGCGTGTTCCGGACCTTCTCGACCAGCGGCTCGACGTCGGACCACGTGCCGCCGAGCTCGGCCAGCTGCTTCACGAGCGGGTGCTCGACCGCGAACACGAAGAACGTGACGCCCCACAGCGTGTCGGGTCGTGTCGTGAAGATCTCGACCGTGTCGCCGGTCTCCTCGATCGTGAACGTGACCTTCGCGCCCTCGCTCCTGCCGATCCAGTTGCGCTGCATCGTCAGGACCCGCTCGGGCCACTGCTCGAGCGTCTCCATGTCGTCGAGCAACCGCTGGGCGTAGTCCGTGATCTTGTAGAACCACTGGGTCAGGTCGCGGCGCTCGACCATCGTGCCGCATCGCTCGCACGCCCCGTTGATCACCTGCTCGTTCGCCAGCACCGTCTGGTCGTGCGGGCACCAGTTGACCGGAGCGTTCTTCCGATACGTCAGCCCGCGTTCGAAGAACCGCAGGAACAGCCACTGCGTCCATCGGTAGAACTCGGGATCGCACGTCCGTACCACCCGGGACCAGTCGAACGACATGCCCATGCGTTTGAACGACGCCGCCTGCTGATCGATGTTCGCGTACGTCCATTCCTTGGGGTGGATCTTGCGCTTGATCGCCGCGTTCTCGGCGTTCAGCCCGAACGCGTCCCACCCGATCGGGTGCAGGACGTCGTAGCCCTGCATCGCACGGAACCGCGCGACGGCATCGCCGCCGCTGAACGCTTCGGCGTGACCCATGTGCAGATCTCCCGAGGGGTACGGGAACATGTCGAGCGCGTAGAAGCGCGGCCGCGGGTCATCGGGGTCGTCAGAGGCTCGATAGAGGCCCTCCTCCTCCCATACCCGCTGCCACTTCGGCTCGATCTCGGAGGCGTCGTACCTGCGCATGGTCCGTGCATGGTAACGAACGCCCGGTTCGCGCCGTTGGAAGTGCCGGGACGAGGCCGGCCCTCAGCGGACGGGGGCGAGCGGGGGGATCAACGATGAGCCCCGTGTCAGCAGCTCCGTGATCTCGGAAGCGGGCACCGGCCGCGAGAACAGGAACCCCTGTCCGATGGGGCAGTCGAGGGCTCGGAGGAACGCGAGCTCCTCGGTCGTCTCGACCCCCTCGGCGAGGGGCTTCATCCCCAGGTTCTTCGCGAGCTGCACCATCGCCTGGACCATCGTCCCCGCGTCACGGTCGAGGTGGGCGTCGCTCACGAACGACCGGTCGATCTTCAGGATGTCGATCGGCAGGTCCTTGAGACGGGCGAGCGACGAGTAGCCCGTCCCGAAGTCGTCGATCGCGATCAGGAAGCCCGACGTCGTGCAGGGTCTGCAGGATCTCGCGCGTGCGGTCCGGGTCCGCCATGGCCGTCGATTCCGTGATCTCGACCACGATCTGACGCGGGTCCACGCTCGCATGGTCTGCACCTCTCCTGGACCAGCTTCTGCGGGAAGCGAGCCGACCAGAGTTGGCGCGGAGAGACGTTGAATCGGCGACCGTGACTTCATGCCCGGCGTCGTTCCAGGCCTGGAGCTGACGGCAGATCTCCCCATCACCCAGTCCCCGATGGGCTCGATCAACCCGATCTCCTCGGCCAGCGGGATGAACTCGAGACGGCGGGATCAGTTCGCCGTTCTCGGTCAGGCCGCGTATCGAGCGCCTCCACGCCTTGCAGGGAGCCGTCGCACCATGTCGACGACGGGCTGGTAGTGCAAGACCCAGCTCTCGCGCTCGACGGCCTGCCGGAGCTGCGTCGTGAGACGCAGGCGAAGCATCGGGTCGTCCTCGTCGGTCGACGAACGCCACGGTCCCCCCCGGATCCCCGGCTTCTTCGACCGATACATCGCCACGTCGGCGTTGCTGAGCAGCGAAGACGCGTCGGTCGCATCACTGGGGAAGATGCTGATGCCGATCGACGCCTCACGTAGAAGTCGACCCCGCCGAGGTGTGAACGGCTCCGGAAGAGGTCGTGCACCCGGCCGGCGACCGCCTCGGCCGCGAGCAGCGCGGAGTTGGCTCCCGCCAACGCCGCCGGGCCGGGGTCGAGGTCGGAGAGCAGCAGGAGGAACTCGTCGCCGCTCTGGCGCGCAACGAGGTCCGTCTCCCGCTTGAAGATGCTCAACCGACCGGCGAGCTCGATCGAACATCTCGATCTCCCGGCCTTGTGCCCCAGGCTGTCGTTCACGAGCTTGAAGTTGTCGAGATCGAGGAAGATGATCCCCACCGCCGTGTCGTGCCGCCGGGCCCGCTGCGAGGGCCACCTCGAGCACCTCCTTCGAACTTGGCGCGGTTCGCCAGTCCCGTGAGCTTGTCGTGGTACGCGAGATAGGCGAGCTGCTCCTCGGCCAGCTTGCGCTGGGTGATGTTCTCGACCATCGAGATGGAGTACTGCGGTTCGCCGTCGGCGATCGCGCTGGAGCGCGGCCACCACCTGCCCCCACACGAGGTGGCCGTCCTTGTGGAGGAACCGTTTCTCAGGCTGATACGAGTCAGCTCGCCCGGCCATCATCTCCCGGAACAGCGCCTCGTTCTCGTCGAGGTCGTCCGGATGCGTGTAGTCGCGAAGCGTCATCGATCGCAGCTCCGCCTCCGAGTAGCCGAACATCTGCTCGAACGCGGGATTCGCAGCGATGCTCCGGCCGTCGGGCGACACCAAGGTGATGCCGATGGCCGCCTCCTGGTACATCGTCTGGAAGCGAGAAAGCGCGTCCAACTGTAGACGCTTCGATTCGAACTCGGCCGCGTGGCTGAGGGCGGATGAGAGGACGACCGAAAGGAGCTCCAGCGTTTCGAGATCGCCCTCGCGTGAACGCGTTCGGCTTCCGTGAGATCGCGATCAGTTGCCCTGTCTTCTCGTCGCGCTGTCGGAGCTGAACGGCGGCGAGGGAGCGCATCCCCAGCTCTCGGGCCAAGGCGCCCGCCCGAGGGTCGGCCTGTGCGTCGCTCAGGATCGTCGACTCGTCATGTCGGTGCCACCAGCCGGGAAGTGAGCTTCGACGGATACCGGGGTCCCGATCTTGTCTTCCAAGAATCCCGTCGCGGCTCGGATCACCAGATCGATCCCCGGCCAGGGTGAGAACGGTCGCGCTGTCGGCGTGGGTGAGCTCCTGCGTGCGCTCGCAGATCTGTCGCATGACGGCATCGACGGCCAGCTCGTCGGCCGCGAGGTCTCGCTGGATCTCGATGATCGACCCGAGACGGTCGCTCCGCGCGATTTGTGACACCTCGGCTTCCTTGCGTTCGGTGATGTCGAAGATGACCCCCTGGATCATCCATGGGTCGCCGTGCTCGTCGTGGATGGGCCGTGCCAGCTCCAGGACCCACCTGACCGAGCCGTCCTCGTGCACCATCCGGTACTCGTGGCTCATCGGCTCGTCGTGTGAGTACGAGTACCATGTAGTCGTCCCAGGCGCGGACGAAGTCGCCGGGATGCACGTGATTGGCCCAGCAGTGTTCGATCCGCCAGCCACTCCTCCGGCTCGATCCCCAGGAGATCGCGGATCTGCGGGCTCACGAAGATGCTGTCGAGAGCCTCGTCCACCGGATCCAGATAGACGACGCCGGGGATCTGCTCCACGAGTGCGACGTATTTCGCCTCGGCCGCGAAGCGAGCGTCTCGATCTGCTTTCAGGTCATCGGCGACCCTGCCAGCACCTTCCACAACCACGGGTTCCGCCTCTTCCAGAGCAGCCATCGATGGCATCACGGTGTCAGTGATGCACCAATAGTCAACGGTATCTGGAGAGGTTTCCTTGAGCTAACTGAGCAGCGGCGGCGGCGGGTTGCGAGAGGCCGCCCTTGCTCCGCACCAGCTCGGGGATATCAGCCGCGGGCACCGGATAGGCGAAATGGAAGCCCTGTGCCAAACGGCAGCCGTTGGCTCGAAGGAACTCGTACTCGCCGTACGTCTCGATCCCCTCCGCGAGCGGGACCATCCCCAAGCTCTGCGCCAGCTGGACCATGGCGCGAACCATCCCCGCCAGATCGCGGTCGTATTCGACGTGGCGGACGAACGCCTGGTCGATCTTCAACACGTCCACGGGCATGTGCTTCAGGCGCGCGAGCGACGAGTACCCCGTGCCGAAGTCGTCGATCGCCAGCGTGAAGCCCCACGCATGCAGCTCGGTGAGGAGGCGCTGGGTGCGGTCGGGATCGGCCATCGCCGTGGATTCGGTGATCTCGATCGTCACGTCCTGCGGCTCGACGTCGTACATCGCGAGCTTGGCGAGCAGCTTCTCGGCCAGATGCGCGGTCCACATCTGCCTCGGGGAAAGGTTGTAGCCGATGGCGACCTGCACCCCTTGAGCCCGCCACTCCGCGTGCTGTCGCGCCAGCTCTTCGAGCACCCAGTCGCCGATCGCCTGGATCAACCCCATCTCCTCGGCGAGCGGGATGAACTCTCCCGGTGCCACCAGCCCGCCGTTCGGCTGCAGCCACCGCACCAGCGCCTCGACAGAGTGCACGCTCCCGTCACCCAGGTCGATGATCGGTTGGTAGTGCAGAACCCAGTTCCGGTCGGCAACGGCCTGGCGCAAGCGCGTGGAGAACGACAAACGATGTGCCGGGTCGTCATCGCTCGCGGTGTAGACCACGAACCCCCCGCGCTCGAACTCCTTCGATCGGTACATCGCGGCGTCGGCGTTGCGCAGGAGCGTCTCGGCGTCGCTCGCGTCCTGCGGGTAAAGGCTGATGCCGATCGAGGCCGAGACGAAGAACTCGCTGCCGCCCAGGTCGAAGGGCTGCTCGAGCGCCTCACGCACGCGGGCGGCGACCGACTCGGCGATGAGCAGTCCCGAGTCGGGACCCCCACCCATCGCTCCGGCTCCGCGGTCGAGGTCGGCGAGCAAGAGAAGGAACTCGTCGCCGCTCAGCCGCGCGACCATGTCGGTTTCACGTGTACAGACGCGGAGACGATCCGCCAGCTGGATCAGCAGCTGATCGCCGGCGTGGTGCCCGAGGGAGTCGTTCACGAGCTTGAAGTTGTCGAGGTCGAGGAACAACACGCCGACACCCAGATCGAACCGACGGGCGCGCGCCAGCGCGCTCTCGAGCATCTCTTCGAACAGCGCGCGGTTCGGCAGGCCGGTGAGCTTGTCGTGGTAGGCGAGGAACGCGATCTCCTCCTCGGCGAACTTCCGCTGCGTGATGTCAAAGATCACGCCCTGGATCAACCAGGGCTCCCCGTTCTCGTCCTTGACTGAGAAGGCCTGCTCCATCACCCACCTGATCGAGCCATCCTCGTGGAGCATCCGGTACTCGTGGTTCAGTGGGACGTGCGTCCGGTACGAGTCCTCGTACTCTTGCCAGACACGATCGATGTCCTCCGCGTGAACGTGGCGCCGCCAGCAATACGGATCCTCCAGCCACTCCGCGGGCTCGATGCCCAGCAATTCCGTCACCTGCGGGCTCACGTAGATGCTGCCCTGGTTCTCATCGACGGGATCCAGGTACACCACGGCGGGGATCTGCTCCACGAGCGTCCGGTACTTAGCCTCCGCCGCGAACCGCGCCTCGCGCCCCGCCTGGAGCTCCGTCATGTCGCGGAGGGTGACGACCAGGAACCGCTCGACACCTTCGATGACGCCGACGTTGACCTCGACCGGGATGGCTCCGCCCTCGCGGTCGCGGCAGAGCGTCTCGACGCTGGTGCCGGCCGTCTGATCCCGTGGATCCGTCGCGAGGAGCCGGTCGATGGACCTCTCCCACAGCTCCTCCCGCGAGAATCCCGTCAGCGTTTCGACATGGCGGTTGGCGAAGATGATGCGCCCGTCGGTGTGCGCGACCACCAGGCATTCGGGAGTTGCCTCCAACAAGGATCCCGGCTCCATGAGACGGGACAGACCAAGGGCCGCGGCAGCTCGTGACCGCTCGGTTTCCACGATGTCTGACGACATGCCCAGGTGCCTCCCCGGAAGGACGATTCCACTCAATGTCGTCACCGATGGGCGTGCACCTGAGCACGGATCGCTACCCAGAGACGGGTATCCGGGTGTGGCGCACGTTTGCGTTGCGGCCAGAGCGGCTACAGTCCATGGCACCGCTCGACGAAAGGGGCCACTCTCATGGACGACCAGGTGCAAGGAACGCTCTCCGACGAGGACATCCGGACGATCCTTCCGGTGGGCGGGGTCGGGACGAAGCTCGAGACGGACCCCGACACGGACGACGCCGACGGCACGGACGGCGACAGCCGGGCGGCGACAGCTCGGACGCCGACGGCACGGACGCTGAGGATGGATCCGACGCGGACGGAACCGATGGCAAAGACGCCGACGGCACGGACGGGGTCAGTTCCGCCACCTCGTGATCTCCGGCATCCCTGAGCCCGTCCGGGCGACCCTCGGGCGGAGCACGGATCCGTTGCATCGCTGCGTCGGAGACACGAGTGCGTTCCTCCGCGACACGTGGGGCGCCCGGGTCGCCGTTCACACGCCGGCTGAGCCCCGGGGGTTCGAGGATCTCCTGATGCTGGACGACGTGGACAGGATCCTCACCACCACGTCGCTCAGGACGCCCTCGTTCCGGCTGGTGAAGGCCGGGGAGCAGATCCCGGAGTCCAGCTACACGCGATCCGGGCGCACCGGATCCAAACCGGTGTCGGGAATGGCCGACCCCGCGAGGATCGCGGAGCTCTTCGACGACGGCGCGACGATCGTGTTGCAGGGGCTGCATCGCAACTGGGAGCCGGTCGCGGCGTTCTGTCGCGCGCTCGAACTGCGGTTGGGACACCCATGCCAGGTGAACGCCTACATCACGCCCCCGGGCGCGCAGGGCCTGGCCCTGCACTCCGACCCGCACGACGTCTTCGTGCTGCAGGCGTTCGGTCGGAAGCACTGGGAGGTCGGCGCGGCGCCGGACGAATCCGATCGCGACCCGATCCCTGCGGACCTGGGGCCCGGCGACTGCATCTACATGCCCACCGGGACGCCACATGCAGCGACGACCGGCTCCGTGCTATCCGGCCACCTGACGGTGGGGATCCACGTCACCCGGTGGCGGGACGTCCTCGCCGACGTCTGGCGGTCCCTCGGGGACGATCCTGCGCTCGACGAGGTGCTCCCGGTGGGGTGGACCGAGGATCCGGCGGTCTTCTCCGACCTGCTCCGCACGCGACTGGAGTCACTCGGATCGGCGATCCGCGGCGTGGACGCGGAAGCGGTGACCGACGCCCGGATCCGGCGGTTCCTCTCGACGCGCGCGCAGTTGCTCCGTGGCGTGCTGGTGCAACGGCAGACACTCGAGGCGATCGGTCACGACACCCATCTCTCGCGACGACCGGGCTCCGTCTGCGAGATCCGTCGAGACGGCGATCGGTTGACGGTGCTCCTCGGCGACCGGCGGTTGGACATGCCGGGATGGCTGGAACCGGCGATGCGCGTGGTGGCGTCGTCGGAACACCTGCTGGTCCACGACCTGGCGCCGACGCTCGCCGATCCGCAGTCGCGTCTGATCCTCGCTCGCCGCCTGGTCCGTGAGGGACTCCTGCTCTCCGACACGGCCGGGCTCGAGACCTGAGGCTGGACGGGCCACCCGTGAACGATCGGTCGTTCCGGTGCTCCCACGCGAGCGAGGCGGCCGCCGAGCCGCTCCTCGGAACCGCGTCGACCATCACGAACTGGTTCCTGCTCGAGCATCCGGGTCCCTGGGGTGAGGAGGCCCTGCGGCATGCGCGCCTCCCCGCCGGGCTCGGCGACGTGCTCCGTCAACGCGAGCGCGAACTGGAGATGAGGGTCCTGTTGATCCGCCGGCCCGGACGTCGCACGGGCGGCCGGCGCTCATGTTTCGCGATCCACACCGGGCCCGACCGCGCGTGGATGGAACGGACGGAGCTCGAGGACGTCCGAGACGCGGCGGCGCTCGATCTCGAAGCGATCGGTCGCGGCGCCTCCGTGGGGCTGACGCCCGTCGAGGGCGCGTTGTTCGTGGTGTGCACGCACGGCCGGCGCGATCCGTGTTGTGCCGAGCGCGGGCGGCCGCTTGCATCTGCGATCGCCGACGCGTTCCCCGAGCAGACCTGGGAGTCGACGCACATCGGAGGCGATCGGTTCGCCGGCAACATGATCGCGTTCCCCCACGGGTTCTACTTCGGCCGGGTCGGCGCCGCCGAAGGCGCAGGGGTCGCATCCGGCTACGTCGAGGGCGTGATCGATCTCACCCATCTCCGGGGACGTTCATGCCGGCTGATGGATGTGCAGGCCGCCGAGCACCACCTCAGGGAGCGCCTCGTGCTCACCGGGATCGACGACGTGGCGCTCACCGATGTCGACCGCGCCGGCGTGGAGACATCCGCCACGTTCCGGACGCCGCTCGGATCTCATCGGGTGTCGGTACGTCGGGACGTCGGGATCGAGCAGCAGCTGACGTGTCACAGCGAGAGGATGAAGCGGCCTCCCCGGTTCGAGCTGCTGGGGATCGCGGACGCATGAAGCGCAAGCTCTACGTGTTCCCCGTTCCCGTGATGTAGCGCTCGTACAGCCGCGGCAACTCGACCTCCGGCCGTCGCCAGTAGCGCTCGGCGTCGATGTCGATCCACGGCTCGGCGTCGGGAGGTGCGAGGCGCGTTCGGCCGGCGTAACGCCTTCACGACCTCGACCGCCGGCTTCGGCGTGCCGTCGGCGCGCCACAGGCCGAACGATCGCTCGTGGATCGCCTCGTCCAACGGCGGATAGGCGAACGTGGCCGGCTCGTAGTCCGAGTAGCACCAGAGCATCGCGCCGGTCGCGCCTGCCCGGTGCAGTCCCGGTAACACGCGTCCCACGTATCCCGCGGCCTCGGTCTCCTCGATCAGGGGGGAAGCGCTCGCCGCTCGCGCGCGCTCGCCCGCCGGATCACCGTCGCGATACGTGGGCAGCCCGAACTCCGAGAAGAGCACGTCGGCGCCGCCACCGAGCCATCGCGTGACGCGCGAGAGGAACGGCACGAGCGCCTCGTCGGTGCTGCTCCGCGCCCAGGGCGCGTAGATCGGATACCCGTGCATCGTGAGGAAGTCGCACGACTCCGCGGCCTCACGCGGACCCAGCCGGCGATCCTGCTCCAGGTCCTCCATATGGATCCCGACCGTCACCTGCGTGCCGGCATCGGCCGCGCGGATCGACGACGTCATGCGCGACAACCATCGTCGCGCGAGCACGTGGTCGGCGGGGACGACGCAGTTCGAGTTCTCGTTCCCAAGGTCCCACGCCCACAACGCCTCGTGTCCCGCGAGAGCCTCCGCGGCCCGGCTCGCCAACAGCGCCTGCGCGCCCATCAGGTCCTCGTCGAGGTACCAGTTCCGCAGCCCGTCCTGGACGACGCGCCCGCCCGACACCACACGGAAACGCGTGTCGCGCTCTGCACCTCCCAGGGCCCACCCCGGGATCCAGTCGACACCGCTCATGTGCCCGGTGAACAACGTCGGCACGACGTCCAGCCCGGCGCGCTGGGCGGCATCGGCGACCGCGACCAGACGTTCGAGCATCACGGGGTCGACGCGATCCGCCCCGGGCTGGAACGCCTCCCAGAGCAGGAAGACGCGGACCGAGTCGAACCCACCGT
This sequence comes from uncultured Actinomycetes bacterium, assembly GCA_963775755.1. Lineage (GTDB taxonomy): Bacteria > Actinomycetota > UBA4738 > UBA4738 > HRBIN12 > JBBQVZ01. The sequence continues at coordinate 82,843 of CAVZKB010000007.1, forward strand.
CGGCGATCCGAGCGAAGTCCTCGGCCGTCTCGCCTTCGTCGAACATCGTCCACCACCGCATCGCGGTGCGCGCGGGCCAGTAGTTGATGCCGAGCCGGAACGGCTCGGCAGGCGGCGCAGGCGTCATGGGCCCGAACGTTCCACGATCCGGCGGTAGACCTCGATGTACTCCTCGACCATGCGGGAGACGTCGAATCGCCGCTCCACCGATGCGCGCACGGCGGTCCGGTCGAGCCGCCCGGCCTCTTCGATCGCAGCGACCGCATCACCAGACGCCCCCACCAGATAGCCGTTCACGCCGTCCCGGACGAGCTCGGGCATCGATCCCCGGCGAGTCGCGATGACCGGCGTGCCGCACGCCATGGATTCGATCACGCTGAACCCGAACGGCTCCTCGAACGAGATCAGGTGCAGGAGGGCGCGCGCTCCACCCAGCACGGCGCCGCGCTCGTCCGGCCCCACGGAGCCGATGTACCGCACCCGGTCCCCGTCGACGCGCGGCTCGACGGAGCGCTCGAAATACTCCCGGTCCTGGACGATGCCGGCGATGACCAACGGCAGGCCCGCCCGCTCGGCCACCTCGATCGCCTCGACGGCGCCCTTGTGCGGATGGATCCGCCCGAAGAACAAGAGGTAGTCCCCCGGCGTCGTCACCAGCGGGAACGTATCCATCCGGATCCCGTGATGGATCGTGGCTTCGTAGTGGAGCCGGGGATGGCGATCGGCGTCGCTGATCGCGACGTAGTGACCGCCGTCGTCGTACCGCTCGAAGACGGGCACGATCTTCTCCGACGAGAAGCCGTGGATCGTGGTGAGGACGGGAGTGTCGACGAGGCCGCTGTACGTGAGCGGCAGGAAGTCGAAGTTGTTGTGGATCAGGTCGAACTCCGCCGCTCGTTCGAACACCGTCGCGATATGGAGAGCCTCCCACACCTTCGGGTCGAGATCGGGGTCCTCCGAGTAGCCCGTGGGGATCGTGCCGACCAACCGCGCCGAGGTGATGGAGTCGGCCGCGGCGAACAACGTCACATCGACGCCGCGCTCGACCAACCCTTCGGTGAGCAGCGACACGAACTGCTCCCACGGGCCGTAGTGACGAGGCGGGACCCGCCACGAGATCGGCGCGAGCATCGCCACCCGGGGCCCGGTCGGGGACATCACGTCGTCCCCGGGCGCCGGCCGGCCCGGAGCACAGCGCCGCCGCGAGCACCCGTGAAGTCGCCGTGATCGACCACGACCGCTCCGCCGAGCACGACATGCTCGATCCCCACCGGCGACACGTCGGGCTCCGCATAGGTGCCCGGATGCCCGATCGTGTCGGGATCGAAGACGCAGATGTCGGCGATCGAGCCCGGCTGCAGCGTGCCGCGATGCGCGAGGTCGAACTGGAGCGCGGTCGCCGACGTGGCCTTGCGGATCGCCTCCTCCCAACCGACGACCCGGCGTCCGCGCACGTAGCGTCCGAAGAACTCCGGGAAGCATCCCCACGTACGGGGGTGCTGCATCCCCACCGGCGCGCCGTTGTCGGAGCCGACGCCGATCAGCGGGTCGGCCATGATGGCGATGACGTCGTCCTCGTGCATACCGTGCTCCACGACCATCGCTCCCGGATCTTCGGCGACGAGCGCACAGACCGCCGCGAACGGGTCGAGCGACCGATCGGCTGCGACGTCTGCGACCGTTCGCCCGATCGCGGTGCGATCGGCGTGCGCGATGATCACGGTGTCGGCGGCCGTCGTCGGCCCCCAGTTGCCAGGCGTGAGCTGCCGTCGAAGCGCCTCCGGGTCCGCGCAGCGGCTCTTGAGCTCCTCGACCCCTCCCTCGGACGCGGCCGACGGCAAGAGCGTCACCAGGAACGTGGAGCTCGCGGTGTACGGGTACTGATCGCCGCGGACGTCGACACCCGCGAGCCGCGCCCGGTGGAGCGTGTCGAGCAAGAGCGCGCTCTTCCCCTTGTTGTCGGACCCGAACGCTTTGCAGTGCGAGATCTGCACCCGAGCCCCCGAACGGCGGCCGATCTCGATCGCTTCGTCGAGCGCCTCGCCGAGGCGCGCTCCTTCATCTCGCATGTGGGTCGCATAGGGACGCCGCCACCTCGACGCGATCCGGGCAAGCGCCACGATCTCGTCGGTATCCGCGTACGTCGCGGGCACGTAGATCAATCCGGTCGAGAGCCCGACCGCGCCCGCTCGGAACGCCTCTTCCGCGAGCGCGCACATCGCATCGAGCGCTCCGTCCGCGAGTTCGCGTCGCGTGCCGTTGGCCGTCAGACGGAGCGTGCCGTGGCCGACGAGAGGCGCGATGTTGTTGGTGGGCCCGGCGTCCTCGACACGGTCCAGATAGTCGGCGAAGGTCCCCCGGGCGACCGCCACGCCGGGAAGGAGGTCCCCCCACGCTTCCGCGACGTAGGCCGCGGACGCGCCGTCGAGCGGCGCGACGGAGAACCCACAGTTGCCGACGACCTCGGTCGTCACGCCCTGGAGCAGCTTGAACGGTTGCGGCTCGGCCATCATCGGCAGCGCGTCGGAGTGGGAGTGCGCGTCGACGAATCCCGGCGAGACGAACCGGCCCCCCGCCTCGAGCGTCCTCCGCGCGGCGCCGACATCGTCGCCGACCGCGACCACGCGATCCCCATCGATCGCGACGTCGGCGCGCCAGCCCGGCGAGCCCAACCCGTCGTGGAGTACGCCTCCCGTGATCGCCAGATCGTGCATCACCGGTGACGCTACCTGAGGCGACAGCGGTCATTGGGTCTTCGACGGATGTTCGACCACAGCCGCCGGGCTCCGGGCTCCAGGGACTGGTCTAACCCAGAGGGGTGCGCCCCGACGGATGAGCTCGCTCTTGTCGAGCCAGTTTCGCTATCTCCCGTCCACTGCTTTGCGCGACAGGTCGGGCAGCGATTCGACAGGCTCGGGCACGAGGACCACCGGCTCGGGTATGCGCACCACAGGTTCCGGCCACGTCGACTCTCCATGATCCGGGGTGGCGGCCAGGCTCCTACTCCTTGGCTTCGGGTCAGACTTCTGGATCACCTCGAAACGGCGAGGATTCCCCTTGAGGAGTGCGACGATCTGGACGCCGACCGCGACGGCAGACGTCACGAAGGCGAGAAGTACCGCCACGACCACGTCGATGACACGTCGGACACCTCTGGATGCGCCGCCTCCCGAGTTGATCACTCCACCGAGCGCGAACAACGAGAACCAGGTCGCCATCGAAACCACCAGCCACGGGATGACGCCGGAGCGGAGCGGGAGCGCACCGGTAAGGGACAGCACGATCCCGGTGGTGGAGGCGACGAACGTGAAGATCCCATAGACATACAGGCCGATCAGCAGGACGCTCGATCTCAGCGGCAGCACGTGCCGGACGGCATGGATGTTTCCCCAGACCCACCGTCGTCGTTGGGTGAGGAAGTCTCGCCAAGTGAACGGAGAGGTGATCTCCACGTAGTCCCACACGAATCCCCAGGTCATGTCCTTGAGGACGGCCATGTGTCCGAAGACCAGATCCTCGGAGGCGAACATCTGGTAGTCCCACGTCACGAGCGCCTCAGCCGTACCTCTGACGCACAGCCCCTCGCCGTGCACATGGATGGGATGACCGATCCCTTGGAATACGGAGCACATGTAGATGCAGTTGATCGTTCGAAGATCATCCATGTGCGACAGGAAGCGCCCATACCCTATCCGAGGTGCTGGGATGCCCTCGCACACGTCGAAATCGGCGATGAACACCTTCTCGATGTAACTCTTGGTCGGCACACCGTCGTCATCGAGGAACAGAACCTTGACGTAGTAGTCATTGAGTCCTCGTTCGACCCTCAGGCGCCGTGAGTATTCGAGAGCCCTTGCCTTGTACGACGCCTCACACTTGAAGTCCTCCGGAACCACGATGAGTTCGTCCGAGCCCCGGTAGTTCGCCTCGACCCTTGGCTCAGTCACGACCCATATGCGGTAGGGGATGTCGAGTTGGTATCCGCGGATCCTGCGGATGATCTCGTTGACGGTTGCTTCATTCCCCACGGTGGTGATCTGGATGATCAACAGCCGAGGGGGCGGGATGAGTACGCGCTTGCTCATGCGGCGAGCACGCAGGGCCCCCGCCAGAACCATCCCCGCGCACAGCACGGGTGTGAACCAGGCTATGAGGATCAGCGTGGGCATAGGATCATCGTGCTTGCGCCGGATAGTTGCTCTGCCTGACGGCGGACAGTAAGGGGAGGTCTAGACCCTGACGATCCGCCCAGGTCAAGAACGCTTCGAGATCCTTCGGCAGACAGGCTCCTCCGTAGGGACCCAGGTTCCGCGTGCCGTACTCCGCATTCCACATCGACTCCGAGCTCTGAGCGGCCAGCGCGAACACCCGCTCGGCGTCCACGCCGATGGAGATCGCGACGCGTCGCATCTCATTGAAGAGGGCGATCTTCGAGGCGTTGCAGAGGTTGTGTACGTATTTCTGGAACTCGGCCTCTCGGATGGGGACGCGATGCATCGGACATCCGAACCCAGCATTCAACCGCTCGGCGACATCGCCTGAACGATCGTCGAGTTGTCCGATGACGACGAGCCGAGGAGCGACCGAGTCGTGCACCGCCTCCCGCTGACGAAGGTACTCGGGACTCACGCATACGCCGAAGTCGCGGCCGGCCTGGAGCCCGGCCTCCGCTTCCAGCAACGGTATGACGATGTCATCGGTCGTTCCCGGAGGAACGGTACTTCGGACGATGACCACTCGATATCGTCCGGGCTCTGACGAAGAGGCCTTCCCGAGCGCGTCGCCTATCGTGGACACCGCCGCTTCGAGATTACCCAGATCGATCTCTCCCGCCGAAGTAGGTGTGGACACGGAGACGAGCACGACGTCGATGCCAACGAGCCCAAGCCCGGTCATGGGGGTCGTCGGGAAACCCTCATTCTCGCATCGAGAGAGCACAGCCCCATCGACGTCGCTGAACGCAACATGGTGCCCCTGCTCACGCAGGGCGGTTCCCTCCGCGTGGCCGACGACACCCGCCCCCACGATGAGCACGTTGAATCGATCGCCCGGCGACCTGGCGCTCCCCTTGACGGATTCAGACACGATCACGCCTATGCGACCTCCCATCGCCCGGCCTGCCCCAAGGCCGACCATAAGGGCTTGGTCGAAAACCCGTCAAGGCGACCTTCGACCTAGTGGCGGTGTCGGCGATGATGGGACTCGGATCGGTGTCCGTTGTGACCGGATCGGGATATGGCCTTGACTCCGAAGCTTCGACTCGCATAAGGAAGTCCGATGGTCAACGCAGCGAACAACGCGAGCGGAAGCTCCCCGAGGATCGAAGGGCGTTGGGATCCGTCGCGAGTCAAGCGCTGGATCTCGGCTGATCCCCCCGTCCATCCGGCGGAACCATACCCGAGGGTCATACTTATCTCGGTCTTCCTGGTGGTTGCCCTGGGGGCGATCCTTCGCCTGTACAGGATCGGAGCGCAGCCGCTTTGGTTGGACGAGGCCACGAGCCTTCGATTCGCGCGCGGATCCCTCGCCCGATTGTGGAGCTGGAGCTCACTCGTCGATCCCGGGAACCCTCCTCTCTACTTCTCGCTCCTTCACGGATGGCTGGTGTTCGGAGATAGCGAAACGAGACTGCGGCTCTTATCGGCCCTGTTCGGCGTGCTCACGATCCCGCTCGTATACGCGCTCGGTCGGACGATCCGCGACCATCGACTCGGGATCGTCAGTGCGCTCCTGTTCGCGATCTCACCCCTCCAGGTCTGGTACTCGCAAGAGGCGCGAGGCTATGCACTCCTCACCTTCGGGGCAACGTCGGCGATGTTGGGCGTCGCCTACCTCCTTCGTCACCCTGAGCGATCAACGGACCTCCGCGGAACCGGCTGGGTCTGGGCCGCCTACGTGCTGGGAACGGCGGTCGCACTCCTTGCGCACAACACCGCCGTGTTCCTGCCGGTCGGCGCGAACGTGCTGATGCTGGGTTGGTGGTGGACGCACGGACGCGGCCCGCAGGGATTCATCCGCAACTGGCTGCTGGCGCAACTCGCGGTACTCACCCTCTGGGCCGGCTGGCTGCCCGCCTATCTGCAGCAGGTCGTTCATGGCGAGTCGTACGCATGGATCACCCGTCCCAACGTCGGTGCCGTGGTGAGCAGCGCCTACGCCGTTTACGCGGGCGTGACCCGGGAAACGCCGTATCTGTTGGAGGCTCTGGTGATCCTGGTGTTGGGTGCGCTCGGCATATGGAGCTGGAAGCACGATCGGCGATGGATCGCGTTCGTCCTCGCGTTCGGGCTCGCCGCGCCGCTCGGCGAGTTGATCGTCAGCGTGTGGAGACCGATCTTCCTCACGCAGACGCTGATCTGGGCGGCGGTGCCGCTCGACGTCACGATCGCCGCGGGACTGCTGTGCTTGCGACCGCGCGCGCTCACCGTCGCGGTGCTCGTCACCCTCATCGCACTCGGCGGCCTCGGCCTCCGGAGCTACTACTTCTTGCACGACAAGGAGGCCTGGGATCAGGCGGCGGCCTACGTGGACCAACACCTGCGGCGGGGTGACGCGGTCGTCTTCAGCGTCGGCTTCCTGCAGATCCCGTTCGACTACTACTACTCCTCACCGTCGAGCTACGCTGTGCCCGAGATCGGGCTGGCGGGAACGTCGGACGACACGTTCACCGTCCTGCAGGAGACGAGGACGCGTACGCGCGTCTGGCTGATCATCAGGCACCCCCAAGCGAGCACCGATGCGGTGATCGCGTCGCTCGAAGGCGCTGGTCGACTGGCAGGTCTCGCCCGATTCACCGAGGTGGACGTCTACCTCTTCGAGATCGCGTGAAGAGAGATCGGCTAGGCCGACGTGATCTGTTGCCAAACCTCCTGCCACCGGTCGTAGTTCGCCGGCACCTGCGTCGGGATCGAGGAGTCGAGTTCTGTGGGGTCGGCCAGCCCGATCTCGTCGACTACCGATTGCGGCAACGAGTCGAGCGTCGCTTTGTTCGTGGCCATCTGGTTCAACTTCGTCGCATACACGCCTTGGGCCTCCGGGGTCAGGAACCAATCCAGGAGTGCATAGGCTGCGTCTAGGTTCTGGGCGTTCGCTCCTATCGAATACCCGCACGTCCAGGTGAGTGCACCCTCCGATGCGGGAGCGAAGTCGGCGGTTGAGCCCTGCTTGAGGAGGCCTACGTCGTACCCCTTGTAGCCGAAGCCGGCGACGATCTCGCCACTCTGATACAGATCGAAGAAGTCCGACTCGTTCGAGTAGAACGCCCTGATCTGGGACTTGTGCTCGATGTACCACTGCTTCACCTGTGCGAGGTCGGCGTCGGTCAAGTCGTACGGGTCTTCGAATCCGAGGGCGAGCGCTCCCATGGCGATCCCGTACTTGGGGTTGTCCTCGATCGCCACCTTCCCCGCCAACGCCGGGTCCTCGAGCAGTTGACGGAATGAGGTGACCCCTCCGGGAACCTCATCGGGGTTGTAGATCAAACCGGTGGTGCCGCCGAAAGCCGGCACCATGTACACCTTGTTGTCGACTCGGATCTGGGCACTGTCTTTGAAGTAGGGGAACAGCGTGTCCCAGGCGGTGAGCCGGCTCGTATCGATCGGCTGAACGAGGCCACCACTCACGAGCCGCTGAGTGTCGGTCAGGCAGGCGTAGACGACATCGGCCTTGAAACCCGCTTGGAGTTTCGCGATGGCTTCGTCCTGCGTGGTGAAGGTCGACGCCTGAAGCTTGAGGTCTGGATTCGCATCGGTGAACGGCTTGATCACTTCAGGCAACAGCGCGTTCTCGAACGTCAAGAACGTCATGGAGCCTTCTTGGCCCGTTCCGGATCCCTTCGAGCAAGCGACCCCAACGAGAGCCACGGACATCAGGATCGCCGCCAGGCGGCTAAGCGGACCGTGCAGCTTCATCAGACCTCTTCCTCCTCGTTGGATCCCATCCGCGCAACCGGTCAGAGCCGGGTCGGGAACACTGCTTGCGGGAGGATAGCCGGACCGGACGGAAAGGGCGACAGAGCCCAGATCTGATCGACACGCCGATACACCAACGAAGTAGGTCACGCTGACATCGGAAGTGCCGCCCGATCTCAGACGTGTAGCGCAAGCCGAGCCCACCTCCCTCGGTTCCGACCAATCAGGGAAACGAACCTCGCCGGTGGTAGGTCGTCGGTGTATCCGAGCGACTGCGCGGTCCTCGTCCCTGCGCGGGTGATCGGGTTACGGACGCGACCCGGTGAATCGCCGAGTCCGAGTCCCACCCCGAGTCCCAGCCCGAGTCCCAGTCCGAGTCCGAGTCCGAGTCCGAGTCCGAGTCCGAGTCCGAGTCCCAGCCCGACTGCGACTCCGTCGCCAAGTCTGAGTCCATCGCCGACCGTCAACCCGATACCCAGCGCTTCTCCTCCAGCCACCCCTTCAGGGCAAGTGGGCGGTACAGGCGGGAGTAACACCCCCGGTGGCGGTACGGCATTCACTGGGTTCGGCGCGAGTGAACTTGTTCGCTGGCTCGTGCTTCTTCTCGCACTCGGCGCAACGTCTGTCGGGTCGGCGCGACGGATGCGCCGCGTTTCGCCGAACGGATCGACTCGCGGCTTTGACTAGTCCGTGATGTCAACGAAACAACGAGTGTTGTCGCCTGGTTGTGGACCCACGGGGACTCGAACCCCGGACCTCTTGGCTGCCAGCCAAGCGCTCTACCAGCTGAGCTATGGGCCCTCGGGTGCCCGAGTCTACCCGGAGGAGGCGGCGTCGGGCTCCTGCCAATCGAGCCGCGGCGCGTCGCGCCAGAGGCGTTCCAGGTCGTAGTACGCGCGCTCTTCTACGCCGAAGACGTGCACGACCACGTCGATGTAGTCGAGCAGCCACCAACCGGCTTCGTCCTCGCCCTCGCGGCGGATGGGCTTCTCGCCCAGCTCTCGGATCGCGTCCTCGATCCCCTCGATCACGGTCTTCACTTGTCGGTTCGACGACGCGGTGCAGATCACGAAGAAGTCGGTGATGACGATGAGCTCGTGGACGTCCAGGGCGACGATGTCCGTGGCCTGCTTCGCGGCGGCAGCGCGGGCGGCCCTGGCGGCGACCTCGCGGCTCGGAGGCGCGCCTCGCATCGCGCTCCCCGTTGCCGTTCCTCCGCCTGCCGTCAAGCCGTGAAGTCCTTCCCCACGATGATCTGCACGTCGCCGATACCCGATGCTACCTGGGACACCGCGATGCGGCCCACCCCCAGGGCGGCCCGCAGTCGTCGCGCGTCACGGAGGTGCTCCTCCCCCAGCCCCACGATCTGCGTCACGTCCTTGTCGAAGGACTCCGCGTTCTGCGACAACGTGACGCGGAAGCCCCGGGGGATGATCAGACGCCCCACGGCCTCGCCCACGCCCGCCGTCCCCGCCGCGTTCTGCACGATGACGGGCACGGGCGTGCGCTTCACGCCGAATCGGTCGGCCATGAGCTGATCGAGCGCCGAGTACTTCGGCACGCGGACGGTCGCGGCTGCCACCTGCACCGGGAGCGTCTCGATCAGCCCCCCTTTCGCGCCGTCCAACGTGGCCTGCACGCCGGCGACGTCGTCGGTCTCCGTGAGATCGCCCGGCTCCAGCTTCGGGGGCGCTGCGAGCAACCCCGCCAGCACGATCTCCCATCGCGTGAACGTGTTCTGGTTCTCCGCACCCAGGAACGCCGCGACCTGCACGCCGGTCATCCGGACCGCACCGGGACCCATGACCTGCTCGTCCACCGTGACGGCCGCTGGCAGTTCGACCCGCAACCCGTCGTTGCGATCGATCAGGGTCGCCAGACGGGCGAGATCGGTGACCGCGAAGTGCGCCGACCACGCGCCGACCACGTTCGAAAGCGCCACCTGGATACCCTCTCCCGGCAGCGCGGCCACCTGCCGGGTCGTCAGGGCACCCGCTCCCGGCACCTCGAGCGTGAGGCCCTGCGGGACGCCCATCGCGGCCGGCGGACTCCCGACCGTGCCGACCACCGCCAGCAACGGCTTGGGAGCGCCGGTCACGGCGAAGGTCAACAAAGCCGGCGTCCGGCCCGGCGACGCGCTGGGGCTACCCCCAGCGACCCCCGCGTTCGCAGAGCCGCCGATCTGCGTCGACGCGTACGCCAACCCGAGCGCGACCACCGCGATCGTGACCGCGAGCTCGATCGACCGGCGGCGGTGCTCGCGCTCGCGTCGACGGAGCCGGGAGGCGCGCGTCCTCGACGGGCGCGCCGGACCGATGCTCACCGGTAGATCCCCGCCTTCTCCACGTAGCTCTTCACACCCTCGGGGACGAGGTACCGGATCGGAAGGCCGGCGGCGACCCGCCGGCGGATGTCCGTGGACGAGATCGCGAGCGCGGGGATGTTCATGACCGTGATCTCCGGGCGGCTGTCCGGCGCATGCAGCTTGATGGCCCCGAGGTCGTATCCCGGGCGAGAGGCCGCGATGAAGTGCGCGAGCTCGAACACCTCCTCGTGGTCCTTCCACGCCAGGATCTCCACGATCGCATCGGCGCCCGTGATGAAGAACAGGTCGACGTGCGGGCCGTACAGCTCCTTGAGGCCGCGGAGCGTGTCGACGGTGTAGGTGGGGCCGTCGCGGTCCACCTCCATCCGGGAGACGCGGAACAACGGGTTGCTGGCCGTGGCGATCACGGTCATCAGGTACCGGTCTTCCGCGGGAGACACGACCTCGTGCTCCTTCATCCACGGCCGGCCGGTGGGCACGAACAACACGGAGTCCAGCCCGAACTGCACCAGGGCTTCCTCGGCAGTCACGAGGTGGCCGTAGTGGATGGGGTCGAACGTGCCGCCCATGACCCCCAGACGCGTTCCCACGCCGCTCATCCTACGGCCGGGCCCCCGAGGATCCGCTCAGGCCGACGCTCAGCTCTCCGCCAGCCACCTGAGGAGCTCCTCGCGGTGTACGCGGTAGTGGAGATGCCCCGATTCCTCGAACCATTCGACGGCGTCGGGGCTGGGCGCTTCCGTCTCACACAGCTCGCACCACTCTTGTCGCATCATCGTCCGGGACGCATGGAGCTCGGCCCTCACGGTCGCCACGTCGAGGTGCTTCGAGATCTCGAACCACTCGCGGTTCTGGGTCTCGGGGTCGATCCGGACGTCGACGTACGTGCCCAAGCGCATCCGTTCGAGCTGGTTGGCGGCCTCGGCGCACCACGCGGCGATGTGGAACATCGCGTCCCGCGGAGACCAGCCCTCGGACGTGAGCCGCGGCTCGGTCAACCGCTCCGGGGGGATCGACTCGAACGCGGCATGGATCTCCGCCCACGCCGCGTCCTCCTCGGCCGCCAGCCGTTCGGCCTCAGCGTCCATCGACGGCTTCCTCGGCCTCGGCCGGCGTGTCGGGGAGGAACTCGAACACGCTGTCCCCGATCGCGACCTCGTCGCCTCGATGCGCACCCAGCTCGGCGAGGCGACGCTCGATCCCCTCCCGGACCATCCGCCTCTGGAGCTTCGCCAGCTCGACCTCGTCATCCAGGTCCGTGCCCAGCACCCACTGTTCGACGTTGCGGCCCTTCACGCGCCAGCCGGCGCCCTCGCGGGCCACGGTGAAACGCGGACGACCGGGGCGCAGCACGACGTACGGCGTGGGCTCCGGCTCCGCTGCCTCGGCCGCCTTCGACATCGCGCCGAGGCGGGCCAGCAGATCCTCCAGCCCCTCGCCCGTCACCGCCGAGACGCCGAGCGCACCGTCTCCCAGCGCGAGGACCCCTGAGCCGACGTCGTCGACCAGGTCGGTCTTGGTACCCACCACGATCGAACGACGCATCCCCAGCTCGCGGTCGTAGGCGGACAGCTCCTCGCGGAGCGTTGCCAAGTCCCCCGGCGGGTCCGCGGATGACAGGTCCACCACCATCACGAGCGCCCGGCAGCGCATGATGTGCCGCAGGAACCGGTGGCCGAGACCCCGACCCTCGTGCGCCCCCTCCACGAGCCCGGGGATGTCGGCAACCACGAACCGATCCCCGTCCCCGCCCGCCACACCGAGGTTCGGGGTGAGCGTGGTGAACGGGTAGTCCGCGATCTTGGGCTTGGCGGCGGACAGGCGCGACAGCAGCGTGGACTTCCCCGCGTTGGGCAGTCCGACCAGGCCGACGTCGGCGACGGTCCGGAGCTCCACACGCAGCCGCTTCTCCTCGCCGTCCTCTCCCGGTTCGGAGGTTCGCGGGACGCGGTTGCGCGCGCTCGCGAGCGCCGCGTTCCCGCGGCCGCCCCGGCCGCCCTGGGCGACGACCGCACGTGAGCCCTCTCCCACGAGGTCGGCGATCAACCCGTCGTCGTCGGAGACGACCGTCCCGTCGGGCACCGGGACGATCAGGTCCTTGCCAGTGGCTCCGTCGCGCTTCGCGCTCCGCCCCGCGACGCCGTGGGGGGCGCGTTGGTGTGGATGATCGGCGATCCACGACAGATCGTGGAGACCACGCGAGACCTCGAAGATCACGGAGCCTCCCGCCCCGCCGTTGCCCCCGTCCGGGCCGCCGTGCGGCTTGTACGGCTCGCTGTGCATCGAGGCCGAGCCGTTGCCCCCTCGGCCGGCCTTCGCGTACACGAGCGCTTCGTCGACGAACGTCATGGCGACCAGCTTAGGTGGTCGCCCCGCGGGCGGCGGGGCAAGATGTGCGCATGCCCGAAGCGGCGATCGTGTGGATGGTCCGGCTCGACCGCGGACAGGTGGAGGACGACGTGCGCGGCACGCTCGTGCTGGATCCCGAGGCCATCGTGTTCACGGAAGCGCACTCGGGCCTCGAACACCGCATCCCGATCCAGGCGATGCAACCACCCAAACGCGTGAAGGGCTCACCGATCCTGATGATCGCCCACACCGCCGGCGGAGACCTCCGCCGCGTCGCGTTCTACTTCTCCCAGCCGCCGCCCCTGCGACCTCCGGAACCCGGTTCGACGGCACTTCCCGAGAGCGACCTCGGAGGCCGCCCGATGGGAGCGTTGGGCGCGTTCCGGCGAACGTCCAAACGACGCCACCTGCGGACGAACCTGACCTACCTGACGACCGCGAACACGAGCTACAAGCAAACCATCCAGGAATGGGTCGCGGAGATCGGGACGAGGATGGGCGCCGGCTAGGCGTCTTCGCCCGGCTGGACCGAGGCGAACTTGCGCCCACGGGAATCGTGGAACTCCACGACGCCCGGACGAAGGGCGAACAGCGTGTCGTCGCTGCCCTTTCCGACCCCGTCCCCGGGGTGGATCCGCGTCCCCCGCTGTCGCACGATGATGGAGCCGGCCGGCACCGTTTCACCGCCGAACACCTTCACGCCGAGGCGCTGCGCGTTGGAATCGCGGCCGTTGCGGGACGAGCCGCCGCCCTTCTTGTGTGCCATAAGACCCCCAGGCTACCAGTCGTTACTCGGCGGAGTCGGCCGCTCCGGTCGCCTCTACGGGCGCAGCTTCCACCGCATCCTGCGGCTCGGCCTTGGGTTCGGCCTTCGCCTTGGCCGAGGCTCGCTTGGGCGCCGAAGCGAACTTCACGTCCTCGATCTCGAGCATCGTGAGGAGCTGGCGATGCCCGCCGCGCTTCGCGTACCCGCTCTTCGGCCGGTACTTGAAGATCTTGATCTTGTCGCCCTTCTTCTCGCCGAGCGGCTTGGCCGTGACGACGGCCTTGGCCGCCTCCGCTCCCACGTGGGTCTTGCCGTCGTCGTCGACGACCAGGATGGGGTGGAACGTCATGGTCTGGCCGTCGTGGACGATCTTCTCGACCTCGATGACGTCGCCCACCTTCACTTTCTGCTGCTTGCCGCCCGTCTTGATCACCGCATACATCGCTCGTCCTCCAGCTCAGGCTTCGTAGTTGACCAGGATGCCCCGGCCCTCGCAGGTGGGGCACGTTTCCGAGAAGGATTCAACCAGACCGCCGGAGACCCGCTTGCGGGTCACCTGCATCAGTCCGAGCGGCCCGATCTCGAACACCTGAGACCTGGTCTTGTCGACGGCCAGGGCCTCCTTCATGGCGGCCTCGACCTGGGTCTTGTTCTTCTCGAGCAGCATATCGATGAAGTCGATCACGATGATGCCGCCGATGTCGCGGAGCCGGAGCTGCCGCGCAACCTCCTTCGCGGCCTCGAGGTTGGTGTTCGTGACGGTCGCCTCGAGGTTGGTCTTGCCGACGCTCTTGCCGGTGTTCACGTCGACGATGGTCATCGCCTCGGTTCGTTCGATGAACAGGTATCCGCCAGATGGGAGCCAGACCTTCTTGTCGAGGGCCTTATGGATCTGCTCGACGACCCGGTACTCCTCGAAGACGGGCAACCGCCCCTGATGGAGATGGACCTTCGACTCGAGGTCGGGGGCGACGTCCCGCACGTACGACATGACCTTCTCGTGCACGCGCGGGGAGTCGGTCGCGAGCTCCTTGAACTCCTCGTCGGTGAACAGGTCGCGAACCACACGCACCGTAAGCTCCGGCTCCTCGTAGAGCCCCGCCGGCGCCTTCGCCTTCTTCGAACGCTTCTGGATGTCCTCCCACTCGCGGACGAGTCGCTCGAGGTCGGCCGCCAGCGCGTCCTCGCTCGCGCCCTCGGCCGCGGTGCGGACGATGACGCCGTGTCCCTCGGGGCGAACCTTCTTCATGATCGTCTTCAGACGTCGCCGCTCCTCGTCGGGAAGACGGCGGCTGATGCCGGAGATGTTCGCGTTCGGCACGAACACCAAGAAGCGCCCGGGCATGGAGATCTGCGCCGTCAGGCGAGCACCCTTCCCACCCATCGGGTCCTTCGTGACCTGCACCATGACCGGCTGGCCGTTCTTCAGGACCTGCTCGATCCGGGGCTGCGGACCCTCCAGGTCCTCCGGCGAGTAGTTCACCTCGCCGGCGTAGAGCACGCCGTTGCGCCCACGGCCGATATCGATGAACGCGGCCTCCATCCCCGGAAGGACGTTCTGGACGCGCCCCAGGTAGACGTTGCCGACCATGGAGTGCGCGCCGGTGCGCGTGACGTAGTGCTGCACCAAGACGTCTTCCTCCAGGACCGCGATCTGGTCGCGGTCCCCGTGCTCGGTGATCACCATGACCTTGTCGGTGATCCGGGGCACCACGACCGCGTTCTCGCGTCGGCGGCGTCCTCCCCCGACGCGGCCCGTGCGCGAACGGCTGGAACGCAGCCCTCTCGTGGGACCTCCGGCCTCGACCTGCTCCTCGTTGGTCCTGGCGCGCGTCCGCCGCCGGGTCTCCGGCTCCGTCGCCGGCTCCGCGGCCTGGTCGCTCGTCGGCGCGGCCGCCCGCTTCGTGGCGCCCGAGCCACGCCGACCGCGGCGCTTGCGCGCGCCCGTGGACGGCGGCTGCGCACCGTCGGGCAGCGCGTCGTCGCGCTGGGTGTCCGCCGTGGAATCGAGTGGCGCTTCGTCATCGGCGCCGACGTCGACCGCGGGCCGACGGCGCTGCCGGTTGCCGGTCGACGCGGACACCGAGGCCCTGTTGCGGCCGTAGCCGCCGGATGGTGCCGGGCGATCCACGCGGTTGGCTGCGTCTCCGTTCCCCTCGTCGTCCTTCTCGGCTCCGCTCGAACCGCGGCCGCTCGCGGTTGCGGGACGAGCGCCTCGACCGCCTCCCCGACCCCGGCCGCCGCGACGGGAACGTCGCTTCGGGGTCGATGAGGCACTGGGTTCTCCCTCGGCGGCCCTCGCCGGCGTCGTCGAGTCAACCTCGGCCTTCGGCGCGCCCGCATTCGAGGTCGCTCCGGCCTTGGGGGTGCCGGTCTTCGATGTCGCCCGGGGAGTGGACGAACGAGGAGAGCGTGCTCTCGGGGCCGGTACGGTGGGCGCGTCGTCGGCCGTCACAGGGGCGGACACGGCGCCCGGGGACCCCGACGCGCCGTCTGCGCCGGAGCGGGCCGATGCTCCGGAACCGGCCGAACCGCTCCTGGATCGTCCGCGACCGCCACGACGCCGGCGACGCCTGGGCGCTCCGGTCCCCGCGGTTCCTCCCGGCGTGTTCCCCGCGCGAGCCGGTGACCCGTCGTTGCCGGGGTCGCTTGCGTCTTCGGGTTGCGACGCGCTGTCCGACTGACGTCGGTCGGCGCCGGTGGTCGCGGCACCGCCGGCGGCGACCGGGCTGTCCTGATTCATCTGATGAGCTCCCTTCGCTCGATGCGAGGGAGCGCCACGTGGGCGAACGTGGGGACAGGACGGGGGGCGTGGCTCCCACGTGCGGAGCCGCTGCGGTGTCGGTTGTGCGTGCCCCGCTGCAGACGGCGACTGCCGCTGCGCGCTGGGTCGCGCGCGTCATCGCGCACCCGATACGTCCTTCTCCGGCGCTCGCGTTCCCGCGCTCGCGGCTCTCCGGGGGTTCCGGGGCCCGGCGGGCGGCGGTTCGCGCGCCTCCTCGACGATGTGGATCTCGCTCGGGCGCCGCATGGGAAGCTGCGCTCGACGAGCAGGTCTGAGCTCAGCATAGCAGCGGGGTCGCCCGGCACGGGGACGCGGCCCATCGGCGACGTCCTCATCGTCCGCCTCCTACGTACGTTGTCCCCCACATGGGGGAGCCCGTGAAACGCACGTATGCCTGATGCGCTTCGTGAGCCGCTCCGTGACACTGGAGACATGTTGGTGCAGAGCGCTCCTTCGACCACGCGCCAGCGTGTCCGCGTGCTGGTCGTGGACGACAACACGGGGTTCCGCGACTCGCTCGTCTCGCTCCTGGACACCCAAGAGCTCTTGGTCGTGGGCCAGGCCGGCAACGGCGCTCAGGCCCTGGAGCTCATCGCCACCACCAGGCCGGATGTCGTGTTGATGGACGTTCGCATGCCCACGATGGACGGGATCGAGACCACGCGGCGGCTCAAGGAGCTCGACCCGACGATCGGGATCGTCGCGCTGACCGGGCTGGAGGACCAGCGCGCGGTTCGCGACATGCTGGTCGCAGGGGCATCGGGCTACGTGCTGAAGGACTCCGACGGGGACGAGATCCTGAACGCCGTCCGCGAGGCCGCCTCCGGCGGAGGGATCATCTCGCCCCAGCTGACACCGACCGTCATCGAGGAGCTGACCGAGGCGCTCGAACGGGAGCGCCGTCGCACGAGGCAGCTCGAGATCGCACAGGAGGCGCTGTTGGAGCGGGCGGCGAGCCGCCACGAGTTGGTCTCACGCCTGGGTCACGAGCTCCGCACACCCGTCACGGTGATCCTGGGCATGGCGCAGACGCTCGCCGGAGGGACCGCGCCGGAGGAGGCACGAGAGGAGCTGCTCGAACGGTTGGTCAAGCGGGCCAACGACCTCGCTCGGCTGGTGCAGCGGTTCGAGGCTGCGGTCGAGGCGGGCCTCACCGAGTGGGCCGACGTGACCGACGTCGCCCGCGAGGTGGCGAGCTCCAACGAGCGGATCCGGGTCGAAGCTCCCGTCGCCCCCGCCATGGCCAGCCTGAACCGCCTGGCCGCCTGCCGCATCCTGGAGGAGCTCGTGGAGAACGCCTTGGCGTTCTCGCCGGACGATCGCCCGGTGTCCGTCCGGGTCGACATCGAGGAAGGCTCGCCCGTGATCCGCGTGATCGACGAGGGTCCGGGCATCGACGCGAGATCCCTGCCACGCATCTTCGCCCCCCTCGAGCAGGGCGAGTCGCTGAACTCCCGGGTCCACCAGGGCATGGGCTTGGGCCTCGCCATCGCCCGCATGTCGGCTCGAGCCATGGACGGCGACGTCGTCCTGGAGGCGACCGGACCGGGGGGCTCCACGTTCACCTGGCTCGTCAACGGGGAGCGGGTGGGCGAGTCCCTCACTTGAAGCGGCGCATGTGCACGTTCAGCAAGAGCCCCGCAGCGACGAAGTTCGCGAGCATCGCCGAACCGCCGTAGCTCACGAACGGGAGGGGGATCCCCGTGATCGGCATGATGCCGAGGACCATCCCGACGTTGACGAACATCTGGATGGCGAACATCGAGCCCACGCCCGCGGCCACGTAGGTCCCGAACGCATCCTTCGATAAGTACGAGATGCGGATCGCGCGCCAGATCAAGATCGCGAACAGCATCAGCACGAACGCCGCCCCCACGAACCCGAACTCCTCCCCCACCACGGTGAAGATGAAGTCGGTGTGCTGCTCGGGGACGAAGTCCAGGTTGGTCTGGGTCCCGCCCAGGTAGCCGCTGCCGAACAATCCGCCCGCCCCGATCGCGAGCTCGGCTTGTTTGCGGTTGTAGTTCGTGGCGTCCGTGGAGTTCTGCGGATCGAGGAACCCCGTGAGTCGTTGGATCTGGTAGTCCTGGATCACGTTGAGCTGGAACGCCAGCGAGACGAGCACGATCGACGTGAGCGCCAGCGCCAGGAGATGCCGGGGCCGCGTCCCGGCGACGACCAGGATCCCGACGACGATCGCGACGAGGACGATCGTCGTCCCGATGTCAGGTTGGATGAAGACGAGCAGCATCGGGACCGCCGCCACGATGCAGATCCGCAGCACGTCCGACAGCGTCGGTTCCGACGTCCGAAGCTCGGAGAGCATCGCCGAGAGCATCAGGATGAGCGCGATCTTCGCGAACTCCGAGGGCGTGAGCTGGAACCCGGCGAACTGGAACCAACGCTGGGCGCCGTTGGCCGAGGAGCCGATGCCCGGCACGCGGACGAGCACCAGCATCAGCACCGTCGCCGCGAAGATGAATCCGGCGTACACCTTGAAGAAGCGATAGTCGACCGTCGCGATGATCAGCAGCAGGAGGACGCCGAGGATGAGCGCCGCCACCTGCTTCTTGACGTAGATCATCGGGTCCTCGTGCAATGCCTGCAAGCTCTGGTGCGTGGAGGAGTAGATCGACAGCAGCCCCACGATCGACAGACCCGCCGTGGTGATCAGGAGGACGGGATCCAGGTGACGGATGGGCCGTCGCTCGTTGGCGAAGCTGCGTCCCGCGACGAGGTCCATCAGTCCGTCGAACCCCCGTTCACCACGCCGTTGCTGTCGATGCCGTACAAGCCCTCGATCACCTGACGCACGATCGGTGCGGCCGACGTCGAACCGTGTCCACCCTGTTCGACCATCGCGATGATCACGTACTTCGGGTCGTTCGCGGGCACCATGGCCGCGAACCACGACGTGTCCTGGAACGGCGGCCGTTGGGCGGTGCCCGTCTTGCCGGCGACCGGCACCTGGGACAAGGGGAACCCGGCGAACGCCGAGGATGCCGTTCCGCCGGGCTGGGTGACGGTGGCCAGCGCGCCCCTGACGTAGTCGAGCACGGCCTGGCTATAGGGGAGCTTGTGGCTGTTGCAGTGCCCGCTGATCGTCTGGACCGTCGCACCGCTCGGGTCCTCGATGTGGTCCACGACGTGGGGACGGCAGAGCTTCCCGCCGTTCGCGATGGCCGAATACGCCACCGCTAACTGCATCGGCGTCACGGTCACGAACCCCTGGCCGATCGCCATCTGGATGTCATCGCCCGGGAGCCAGCTCTGCTCTTCCGGGAGCAACACGCTCGGGTGATCGATGGCGAACTGCCGCTTCCAATTCGGATCGGGGATCAGGCCCGTCGTCTCCAGAGGCACATCGAGCCTCGTGGGGGTTCCGAACCCGAACTGTCGCAGGCTGTCCTGCAGCAGCGTCGCGTCGTGACCGAGCGGGTCGACCTTGTACCGATCGTAGAAGTCGGCGCCGAACTGGTAGAAGACGGTGTCGCACGAGATCTGAAGCGCTCGCTCGACCGAGATCGTGCCGAGGTTCGCGGTGGTCCAGTTGTGGAAGATGGTCGTCGTGTCGCCCGGGTACACGTACTCGGGCGGGCACGAGTAATAGCTCCCGAAATTCGCGATGCCGTTCTGTTGGGCCGCCAGGGCGATGAACGGCTTGAACGTGGATCCCGGCGCGAAGGACAGCTGCGTCGCGCGGTCGAGGGTCGGCGCTCCCGAGTGGTCGCCGAACAGCGTCTGGATCTTCTTCTTCGACAGGCCCTTCACGAACCACGAGGGATCGAACGTGGGCCACGATGCGAGCGCCTTGATACCGCCGGTGGTGGGATCCATGACGATCACGGCGCCGGAGCTCCCCTTCAGGTACGCGGGCGGGCTCTGCGAATCGTCGAAGATCGTGCGGGTGTTCGCGATCCCGTCGCTCAGGGCCTGCTCGGCGATCCGCTGCGTGTCCTCGTCGAGCGAGAGGACGAGATCGTCCCCGGGGACGGCGGGCTGCTCGCCGAGGAGGCGCACGACCTGCTGGTTCGAGTCCACCAGGTACTTCTGGCGCCCCTTGCGCCCCCGGAGGTACTTCTCGTACTGCTGCTCCAGACCCGTCTTGCCAACGAGGTCGTTCGGACCGTAGTCCTTGAACCGCTTGTTCTTGATCTCTTCCGCGTTGATCTGTCCGACCCACCCCAACACGTGCGCCGCCATCGTGCCGTTGGGGTAGTCACGGACCGCGGCCGGGACGACCGCCACGCCGGGAAACTCGTCCTTGTGCTCCGAGAGGTAGAAGCTGATGTCCTTGTCCACGTCGTACGCGACGGGCTTCGATTGGTAGTCGTAGTAGTCCGTGTTGTCGAGCCCTTTGCGGATCTCCTCGACGGGGATCCCGAGGACGCCGGACAGACGCAGGAGCTCCCCCTCCGCGTCGGTGCTGCTCAGCTGGTCCTTGGTCACCCGGACCTCGAGCGAGATGCGGTTCAGCACGAGTGGTCGATGTCGATCGTCGTAGATGCGTCCCCGCGTCGCGTCCGTGTCGACGAACCGCGCCGACTGACGATCGATCCGCGCCCCGGCCGAGGCGGACGTGAGCACCTGGAGGAACCAGAGCCGCGTCGTGAGCGCCGCGAACATGAACGCCACGAGGATGGCCAGCACCTTCAGCCGCGAGGTCGATTTCTCCATCTAGAAGCGCACCACCCGTCGGGGTCGGGATCGTTCGAAGATACGACGAAGGACGGGATAGACGAGCGGGGTCAGCACGGCGCTGTAGAGCGCGGACAGCAGCGCGACCCGGAGCAGGAAGAGCAGCGGCTCGTCGACCTGGCCCAGCAGGAACGACACGATCTCGAAGAAGATCACGCCGCCGAACGTGCCGACCGCGACGAGGATGGTCGGCAGCAGTGGAGACGGCGACACGATGTACTGGCGCGCCAGCCCCACGGTGTACCCCAGCAGCGTGAGTGTGAGCGCGGTGATGCCCTTCGGCTGATCGAGGAGGAAATCCTGTCCCATGCCCCCTGCGAACCCGATCACCGCCCCCTCGCTCGGCCCTTCCAGGACCGCCATCAGGATGGTGACGACGTACATCAACTCCGGTCGCACGCCCAGGAGCTTGATCTGCGAGAAGACGGTGGATTGCAGCAGGAGCGCGGTCACGATCACGGCGCCGAGCGCCAGCGTCCGTCGGAGCACGCTTAGCCTTCGCCCCGCGAGGTCTGCAGCACCAGCACGAACTCCAGCGCGGAGAAGTCGATCGCCGGCCGAACCGTGACGAACTCCTGCAAACCGTTCGTGCCCGGGATCACGCGGGAGACCTGCCCGATCACCAGGCCCGGCGGGTACAGGCCCTTCTGGCCGTTGACCTCATAACCCTGTGTCACGACCGTCTCGTCGCCCTCCACCGTCGTGCCGGGTGTCACCAGGCTCATACGGAGATCGCCCTCGCCTTGACCCTGGACCTGGCCGGTTTCGTGGGAGATGGAGAGCCGTCCGGCCACGGCCGAGTTCCGGTCGATGATGAGCTCCACCTCGGCCGAGATCGCGCTGACCCTGGTGACCCTCCCGATGAGGATGGGAGCTTGCTCCGATCCTGTCACCACCGGTTGGTCGATCGCCACGCCGTCGACGGATCCCTTGTTGATGGTGATCGTGTAGCGGAAGTTCGACAGGCCGTTCGCGATGACGACCGCGGGAACGGACGCCGGCGCGAGGCTCTCCTTCAA
Source organism: uncultured Actinomycetes bacterium (assembly GCA_963775755.1). Classification (GTDB taxonomy): domain Bacteria; phylum Actinomycetota; class UBA4738; order UBA4738; family HRBIN12; genus JBBQVZ01. The sequence continues at coordinate 104,696 of CAVZKB010000007.1, forward strand.
GCCCAGGAGATCCGACAGCTGCGCGAGCTGGCTCTCCTTGTCCGTGCCGGCCGCCACGTCCGCGCGCGCCGCGGCGAGCTCACGTCGAAGCCGCTGGTTCTCGTTCTCCAGTGATGGCAGGTGGACCAGTCCGCTGAAGAAGTCACCTATCGGCCGGATCACGGTGGTCACGGCCTGCTGCAGCGGGGCCATGGCGGCGAGCGCGGTGCGCCCCAGACCCGCCAGCGGGCCGTTCTCTCCCTCGCGGTAATCGAGCGTGATGACGGCGAGCGAGATGGACACCAGGACGACGACCAGGAGCCGCGTGCTCCGGGGGTGCTGCCGGGAGACCACGAGGGCTACCGCCGGGAGGGGCTCACCAAGACCCGCTGCAACACCTCGAACTCCTCCAGGCACTTGCCCGAACCGAGCACGACGGCTTGCAGCGGCGCATCGGCGATCCGGACCGGCATGCCGGTCTCGTGTCGCAACCGCTTGTCCAGGCCGCGCAGGAGCGCGCCACCGCCCGTGAGGACGATCCCGCGATCCATGATGTCGGCGGAAAGCTCCGGGGGGGTTCGATCCAGCGTGGTCTTGATGGCGTCGATGATGGCGTTCACCGGCTCCTCGATCGCGCGGCGGATCTCCTCCGCGCTGATCGTGATGTTCTTCGGAAGTCCGCTGATGAGGTCGCGGCCCTTGATCTCGGCGACGAGCTCCTCGGGCATCGGAAACACCGACGCGATCGCGAGCTTGATGGCTTCCGATGTCCGTTCGCCCAACAACAGCGAGTACTCCTTCTTCACGTGCTGGATGATCGCTTCGTCCAGCTCGTCGCCGCCGATGCGGATGCTGGTCGACGTCACGATGCCGCCGAGCGAGATGACGGCGACCTCGGTGGTGCCACCACCGATGTCGACGACCATGTTGCCGGTCGGCTCGTGGATGGGGAGCCCGGCGCCGATCGCGGCCGCCATCGGCTCCTCGATGATGTAGGCGCGGCGCGCGCCGGCGGCGATCGTGGCCTCTTCGACGGCGCGCTGTTCCACCCCGGTGATACCGGAGGGCACGCAGACGACGACGCGGGGTTTGGCGAGGAGCCGGCGCTTGTGCACCTTCTGGATGAAGTACCGCAGCATCTTCTCCGTCACGTCGAAGTCCGCGATGACGCCGTCCTTCAGCGGCCTGACGGCCTGGATGTGGCTCGGGGTGCGACCGATCATGCGCTTGGCTTCGGACCCGACCGCGAGCACGGCTCCGCTAAGGGTGTTGATCGCCACCACGGAAGGTTCGTTCAGGACGACGCCACGACCACGCACGTACACGAGCGTGTTCGCCGTCCCGAGGTCGACCGCCATGTCGCGACCAAGGAACCCGAGCACTCCCTCCGTCCCCTGTTGACGGGACGTGGGAGAAGAGGATCGTTGGAGACCATCGGCCATGGGCTCAGAGGCCATTCAACAGGAGTCCCTCGGCCGTGGCAACCTGTGCGGATGCACAACATCGAGAAGACCTCCGCCGTCGTTTTTCCCGGGCAAGGCTCGCAATCGATCGGGATGGCCGATCCGTGGACGCAGCATCCGGCCGGCATGAGCGTCCTGGAAGAGGCCTCCGAGGCCATGGGGCGCGAGGTCGCCGCGGGTTGTCGGGACGAGGCGGCCCTCGCGACGACCGAGTTCGTCCAACCGGCGCTGCTCGCCTGTACGGTGGCTGCGTTCCGCGTGCTCGAGGCCGAAGGCGTCGGGTTCGGAGGGGCGGCGGGACACTCGCTCGGCGAGTTCGCCGCGCTGGTGGCCGCCGACGTCATCGGACTCACCGAGGCGCTGGACATCGCCGTGATCCGCGGCCGCGCGATGCAGCGGGCTGGAGAGCAACGTCCGGGCACGATGAGCGCGTTGCTCGGGGTCGACACCGAGCAGGCGTCGGCACTCTGCGACGAGGTTCGCGGCGACGACGTGTTGGTCGTCGCGAACGAGAACTCTCCCGTACAGGTCGTGATCTCCGGTTCGATCCCCGCCATCGAACGCGCGGAAGCGCTCGCGAAGGAGCGGAAGACCCGCGCGGTGCGACTCAACGTGGCCGGCGCGTTCCACTCCGCGTTGATGGAGCCGGCCGTCGAGCCGATCGTCGACCGCCTCGCGTCGATCGACTTCCGAACGCCGAGGTTCCCGATCGCCGAGAACGTCGCCGGCGCGCTCGTGGACGATCCCGTCGAGCTGCGGTCGCTCCTCGCTCGCCACGTCGTGTCGCCGGTTCGCTGGGAGTCCTGCGTGCACGCGCTGTCGGACGCCGGCGCGACCACGTTCGTCGAAGCCGGCCCGGGAGACGTGCTGACCAGGCTGGCCAAGCGCGTGGTCCCCGAGGCGACGGCGGTGGCCGTTGGGGATCCGGCAGCCGCGACGGCGCTCGCCGGAAAGTGAGGAACTCGATGGCCCTGCCGGTTCATGAGGAGTGGTTCGAGGCATCGGAGGTGGAGCCGGGCGTCCACGTCATCACCGAGCCCGCCACCCACGCCCTCATCCTTGCCAACGCCTGGCTCGTCCGCGGCCGGGAACGCGACCTGCTCGTCGACACGGGGAACGGGATCGCTCCGCTCCGCCCGTTCGTGGATGCCTTGCGTGAGGATGCCGCCAAGCCGCTCGTAGCGGTGGCGACGCATCAACACCAGGACCACGCAGGAGGCATCTGGGAGTTCGACGAACGCGTGGCACACGCCCTGGATGCCCCCGAGATCGAACACCCGGCACCGTTGATCCACGGCCACGACGTGTGGCCGGCCGTCGCCGAGGTGATGGCCCAAGAGGGGTTCCCGGTGACCGACCTCCTCGTGACGGCCGCGCCCACCCCGGACTGGGACCCGGACGCGTTCGAGCCGCGGGGCTCGACGCCGACACGCCTCGTGACCGAGGGCGATCCGATCGATCTCGGCGACCGCACGTTCCGGGTGTTGTGGCTGCCGGGACACACGGCGGGAAGCATCGGGCTGTGGGACGAGGCCGACGGCACGTTCTTCAGCGGCGACGTGGTCTATGCGGAGGACCCGCTGATCGATCAAGCCCCGACCTCCGATGTCGACGCTTACGTGGCAACGATGCGCCGCCTGCAGGATCTGCCGGTGCGGATCGTGCACGCCGGGCACGACCGCGACATGGATCGCCCGACCATGCTCCAACGCTGCGCCGCCTACCTCGAAGTTCGCGCCGGACGACCCACGGACTAGGGCCTTGCTGTGGCGTGGACCCGGGCACGCTATCCTCGGCGTCGTGACCCGCCATGCCACCATCGCCGGCGTCGGCTCGTTCCTGCCGGACAACCGGATCCCGAACTCGTACTTCGAATCGCTGGTCGACACGAGCGACGAGTGGATCGTGGAGCGAACCGGCATCCGGTCCAGGAACTTCGCGTCCGAGGACGTGGCGGCTTCCGATCTGGGGGTCGAGGCGGCCAAGGCGGCGCTCGATGCGGCCGGCATCCCGGCCGAGCAGGTCGATCTGATCGTCTGCGCGACCCTGTCCGGGGATACCCCGATCCCGTCCACCGCGGTCTGGGTGCAACGGAAGATGGGCATGACGTGCCCCGCGTTCGACGTGAACGCGGCGTGCGCGGGCTTCTCGTACGCCGTGTCGACCGCGACGGCGTTCATCGAGTCGGGAGCGGCGGACACGGTGCTCGTGATCGGTGCCGAGGTGATCTCGAAGATGCTCGACATGAGCGACCGAACCGTCTGCATCCTGTTCGGCGACGGCGCCGGCGCGGTCGTGCTGCAGGCCGGAGACGCGCCGGGCGTGATCGACTCGGTGCTCGGCGCCGACGGCACGACTGCCGAGGTGTTGATCATCCCGGCCGGCGGCTCCGCGCGACCCGCGTCGGCGGAGACGGTGGCGGCGCGCGACCACACGATCCGGATGCCGGGTGGCCGGGAGGTCTTCAAGCGCGCGGTCGTCGAGATGTCGGACGCCTGCCGGAAACTGCTCGAGAAGTCGGGCTATACGGCCGATGACGTCAACCTGTTGATCCCGCATCAGGCGAACGCGCGGATCATGCTCGCGGTCGCCGAGCGGCTCGGCATCACCGGTGATCGCGCGGTCGTGGACGTCGCGGAGGTCGGGAACACGTCGGCGGCCTCGATCCCGATCGCGCTCGATCGCGCGTGGAGGTCGGGGCGCGTGCACGACGGCGATCTCATCCTGCTCACGTCGTTCGGGGCCGGACTCGCCTGGGGCGCCAACCTGGTGCGCTGGAACATCCCGGAGCCGATGCCCGCGTGACGCGCCACGTGGCGGTCGTCACCGGAGGATCGAGAGGGCTCGGTCGCGCGTGCGCGGTCGCGCTCGCCCAGTCGGGTTGGACCGTCGCGATCGGCTATCGATCGAGTGAGACCGACGCCAAGGAGACCGTCGCGGCGCTCGAAGCCGCCGGCATGCCGGGTCTCGCCGTCCACCTGGATACCACGGACGAATCGAGCGTGCAGGAGGCATTCCGCCGCATCAGCGACGAAGTCGGCGCGGTCACGGGCCTGGTGAACAACGCGGGCTTCTCGCAGGACGGCCTGCTGGTGAAGTACTCGATGGCCACGTACGACCGCGTGATGGCGACCAACGTGCGCGGATCATTCCTCTGCACGCAGGCGGCGCTCCGCGGGATGCTCCGCGCAAAGTTCGGGCGCATCGTCAACATGTCCTCTGCCGTCGCCCTGCACGGCAACGCCGGCCAGACCGTGTACGCCGCGTCGAAGACCGCACTGATCGGCCTGACGACGTCGCTCGCACGCGAGGTCGGAGCGAAAGGCATCACCGTGAACGCCGTCTGCCCCGGCTTGGTCGACACGGAGATGACGTCCCATCTGGACGACAAGGCCCGCGCGCACTACGTGGACCAGACGCCTGTGGGGCGCACGGCCACACACGAGGAGGTGGCGGCGGTCGTTCGATTCCTCATGTCGGATGAGGCGTCCTACGTGAACGGAGCAGTGATCCCCGTCGACGGCGGCCTCACGGCGTAGTCGGTGTGGGGGTCAGCCGTCTACGCTCCTGCGGATACAGCGATCGTGGGTCAAGGAGGGAACGGATGGATCGTTCGGAGATCGAGGTCAGGGTCAAGAAGGTGCTCGCGGAACAGCTGGCCGTCGACGAGGCCCAGGTCGTCGCCGACGCCCGGTTCGCCGAGGACCTGAACGCCGACTCGCTCGACCTGGTGGAAGCGGTGCTCGCCCTCGAGGAGGAGTGGAACATCGAGATCCCCGAGGACGAGATGGAGAGCGTGAAGACGGTCGGTCAGGCCATCGACATGGTCGTGTCGAAGCTGGGGGGTTCATAAGACGGTCGCCGCTGAGGAACGTCGCAAGGTCGTCATCACAGGACTCGGGCCCGTCACGCCCGTCGGCACCGGGGTCGAGGAGTTCTGGCAGGGGCTCACGAGCGGCCGGAACGGTGTCCGCACGATCACCCGGTTCCCGATCGACGATCTTCCGGTCACCGTCGCGGGCGAGGTCGACTTCGACCCACTCGATCACCTGGACGCGAAGGAAGCCCGCCGGACCGACCGGTTCTCGCAGTTCGGCATCGCCGCGGCCAAGCTCGCGTGGGCCGACGCGGGCTCGCCCGAGATCGTGTCCGAGAGAGGTGGCGTGATCTTCGCCACGGGGATCGGCGGCATCGAGACGCTGCTCAAGCAGTACGACGTGCTGAAGGAAAAGGGACCCGGACGCGTGTCGCCGTTCATGGTCCCGATGCTCATGGCGAACGCTCCCGCTGGGCACATCGCCATGACGTTCGGATTGACCGGAGCGAACTTCGCCACGATCTCCGCGTGCTCGTCGAGCAACCACGCGATCTTCGAGGCCGCCCGATTGCTGCGCGAGGGCACGCTGGATCTGTGCATCGCGGGCGGGTCGGAGTCCGCGACGCTCCCGATCACGGTCGCGGCGTTCTCCCAGATGACCGCCCTGACGAAGAACCCCGACCCCGACGTGGCGTCGCGCCCGTTCGATGCCCAACGAGACGGCTTCGTGCTGTCGGAGGGCGCCTGCGCGCTGATCCTGGAGACGGAGGAACACGCGAAGGCGCGGGGCGCCCGTATCTACTGCGAGGTGGCCGGTGCCGGAGCGAGCGACGACGCGTTCCACATCACGGCTCCGGACCCCAAGGGTTCCGGCGCCGTGCTCGCGATGCGGTGGGCACTGGCGGACGCCGGCGCTGAGCCGCACGAGGTGGACTACATCAACGCGCACGGCACGTCGACGCCACTGAACGACGCGTCCGAGGCCGCCGCGATCGCGCAAGTCCTGGGCGATCACGCGACGACGGTGGCGGTCTCGTCGACCAAGTCCATGACCGGGCATCAGATGGGCGCGGCGGGCGCCGTCGAGGGCGCGGCGTGCGCGCTGGCGATCACCCACGGCAGGATCCCGCCGACGATCCACTACTCGACACCCGATCCGGGTTTCGAGCTCGACGTGACGCCGAACGTGGCCCGCAAGCTCGACGTCGGGCTCGCGCTCTCGAACTCGTTCGGGTTCGGCGGTCACAACACGTGCGTCGCGTTCCGGAGGTCCACGTGACCAGGATCTTCTCGGTGATCTAACTAGTCCGCACCGGACTAGCACTCGAACGAGCGGTACCAGCGTCCCGCGTTGAACTCCGCGACCACGGTCTTGCCGTCCACCAAGCGGTCGAAGCGGATGCGCCGCGGCTGCCACGGCTCCCCCGCCGCGAACCACCCGTCGCGGAGCGGCTGCAGCTCCGCCTCGCCTGCCTCGTCGCTCAGCTCCACCGGGAACTGCAGCGCCAGCCGGCCCTTCCGCAGCACCACACGGAGCGTGGGCATCCACGGGTCGTCGTTGCGGTAGAGACCGGGGTACGCGAGCCACTCCTGCGGCGGCTCGGCCGGCGGGTCATCGTCGTAGCGATCGTGGCGGAACCACCGGTCGCCGTAGAAGGCCTCGGTCGCCGAACCGTCGGCACCGCGACCGAACCGCAGCGGGAAGCGCTCGAGCTCGGGATGCACGATGAGGAACTGGTTCCCGGCGTCGGCGATCAACGGATCGCGCTCCAGACGGCCGGAGGCCCCGCCGAGCGCGACCCGGAGCCCGTCGGTGTCCGCGGTGACGCGGAGCATCTCGCCGTCCGGACCCGCGTAGTCCCCGACGAACGCCGCAGCCTCCGGGATCGCGGTGGGCTCGGGTGGGGACCACACCTCGGGGAGCGGTGCATCGGTGATGCAAGCCCGCACAGCATCGAGCGCGTAGTTCACCACGCCCTCCTTCGACCCCGACCCGTTCTGCAGGACCACGACGCCCAGCCCGCTCAGCGGCTCGACCGCCGTGAACGCCGTGTAGCCGACCATGCCCCCGCCGTGACCGATCCACGGCCCGCGTTCGTCCTCACCGACGTCCAGACCGTAGCCATACGCCGTCCCCGGATCGTCCGGTTGGTCGACGAACTTCGTCGTGAGGACGTCGAACATCGCCTCCGACAGCACCGGGCCACCCGGTCCCGCGCCGCGGTTCAACAGCAGCCGGGCGTGCGCGGCCATGTCGATCACGTTCGAAACGATGCTGCCGTCGGCCGTGCTCGAGACCGTGAAGATCGCGGGCACGAGCGGGTGACGGAGCTGTGCGGGCCGGTCCGTGAACACGGGCTCGTAGCCGGTCGCCAGGTCGGTCCGGATGTCCTCCGTGATGGCCGCGACGGACGCCGTCATCCCGAGCGGCTCCAGGACGCGCTCGCGGATGAGCTCGTGCACCGGCCGTCCGGTCCGCTGCTCCAACACCGATCCCACGAGCTTGTACGCATCGTTGGAGTACCAGAAGTGCTCTCCCGGAGCGAACGTGGGGGGAACGTCGCGCAGGCGCGTCACGGCGCCGAGCCCGGTGGGCGCGTCCTCGGTCCCGGCCGCCAGACCACTGGTATGCGTCATCAGGTGATGCAACGTGATCGGACCGAAGGGCTCCGGCAGCTCCAGCCACGGGAGGAGCTCGTTCACGGAAACGTGCAGATCCAGCCGACCGGCCTCCACCTCCTGCAGCACGACGATGGCCGCGAACGACTTGGAGATGGAGCCGATCATGAAGCGCGTCTCGGGACGGACGGGAGCTCCGCTCGCGACGTCGGCGAACCCGCGGACGACGACACCGAGCGTCTCGTGACGATCGGTGACCGCGATCGCCGCACCGCCGGCATGCGACATCGGAAGGTGATGCTCGAGCGCGAGACCGATCCGGTCGAACGCTTCGGCGAGGCCGGGCACGACGACCGCTATCCCTCTGGGAAGAACAACCCGAGCTCGCGCGCCGCAGAGACGGGCGAATCGCTGCCGTGCACGATGTTCTCGCCGATCAACGTGGCGAAGTCGCCGCGGATCGAGCCCGGCGGCGCCTGGATCGGGTTGGTGGGACCCATGAGCGTGCGCCAGGCGTCGATCGCGGACTCACCGGTCACCTTCGCGACCACGACCGGTCCCCCGGTGATGAAGTCCACGAGCTCTGCGAAGAACGGCTTGTCCACGTGTTCGGCGTAGTGCTGCTCGGCGAGCGGGCGATCGATGGTCGCGAGGCGCATCGACTCGAGCACCAGACCCTTGGCCTCGACGCGGCGAAGGATCTCGCCGACGAGGCCGCGGCGCACCCCGTCCGGTTTCACGATGAGCAGCGTGGATTCGATCGCCATCTCTTAGAAGGGCTCCCCCAGCGCGCGGTGCGCGTCCGCGACAGTATAGAGAGAGCCCGTCACGACGATGAGGTCGGCTTCGTCCGCGGACGCGCGCGCGGAGTCCAACGCCGCGGCGATCGAGTCGAAGACCTCTACCGGCTTGTCCAGGACGCCGAACTCTTCGGCGATGACCAACGCGTCACCGGAGCGCTCGCTGGCGTTCTTTGCCGCGTAGGCGATATCGGCCACCGACGCGAGCGGCCGGACGATCCCGCCGACGTCCTTGTTCGCCGAGATCGAGATCACCAGGTGCAGCCGGTCCCAGATGAAGAACTCCCTGAGCGCCGCGGCGAGCGCTTCAGCGCCGGCGGGATTGTGCGCGCCGTCGAGCAGGATCGTGGGATGGCGCGCGACGATCTCCAGGCGGCCCGGCCATCGAACGTCGGCGAGCGCCTCGCGTGTCGTGACCTCGTCGAGCGGCTTGTCGAGCAGCGATTCGACCGCCACGATCGCCGTCGCCGCGTTCCGCGCCGCGTGCTCGCCGAACATCGGGAGGAACAGGTCGTCGTACGTCCCGCGGACCCCGCGGATCCGCAGCGACTGGCCGCCCAGCGCGCGGAGCCGCTCCTCGATCTCGAAATCCCGGTGTTCCAGCCTGAGCTCCGCTCCGACCTCCGCGCACCGCGCCTCGATCACACGCAACGCCTCGTCGTCCTGCTCGCGACTGACGGCGATGTTCCCTTCCTTGATGATGCCCGCCTTCTCCCCCGCCACTTCCGCGATCGTGGACCCGAGCTCCGGATGATCGAGCGCGATCGGCGTGAGCACGGCGACGTCTCCGCGCACCAGGTTGGTCGCGTCCCACGTGCCGCCCATCCCCACCTCGAAGACGCCGAGCGCCACCGGTTTGTCCGCGAACCACAGGTACGAGAGCGCGCTCAACGCCTCGAAGTACGTCACTTGGTCCTCACCCTGGGCGTCGACGAGCAGCAGGAACGGGAGCAGATGCTCGTACTCCTCGGCGAACTCCGCTTCGGTGATGTCGACGCCGCACACCGAGAGCCGCTCACGGACCGAGACCAGATGCGGCGAGGTGTAGAGGCCGGTGGTCAATCCGTGCGCGCAGGTGAGCGCGGCCGCCACGCGCGCCGTGGTTCCCTTGCCGTTCGTGCCGGTGATGTGGATCGAGGGGTACGTGAGCTGCGGGTCGGACAGCAGCGTCGCGAGCGAGAGGATCCGCGACAGGTCGGGGATCATGCGACCCTCGCGCCGTCCCTCGAGTTCGGCGACGGCCTCCCGGAAGTTCAATCCCATCAACCGCCGAGCTCGACGAGGTGCCCCTCGATCTCGTCAAGCTGGTGCGCGAGCTTGGCCTGCTTCTCTCGCTCCGACGCGATGACGTCGTCGGCGGCCTTCGCAAGGAACCCTTGGTTCTCCAGCTTCGCGTTCGCTCGCGTCAGCAGCGTCGCGACGTCGTCGCGCTGCTTCGACAACCGGGCACGCTCCGCCTCGACGTCGAAGAGGCCGGGTGGCAGGTGGACGAAGCCTTCCGCGAGCGTGAGCGCGATCCACCCCGGGGCTTTCTCCACGCCCGGCTCCGCGACGGTGAACGGCATCACCCCCGCCAGGCGTTGGATGCGCTCCGACAGCGACTCGACGGCGGCATGTCCCCACGCCGGGACACCGGCGACGGCCTCGAACTTCACGGCCGGCGAGATGCCGTGCAACGATCGGAACTGCCGGACCGCCGAGACCATGTCCTGGACGAGCGAGAACGCCGCCTCCGCATCCGCATCGACATCGCCCGGTCGATGCTCGGGCCACGGCGCGATCGAGATCGACGGCCCGATGCCGAACCGCTGCCAGATCTCCTCGGTGACGAACGGCATCAGCGGATGGAGCAACCTGAGCGTCCGCTCGAGCACCCACGCGAGCACGTTCGCCGCGTCGGCACGATCGGCGCCCTCTCCGTCCAGCCTGCCCTTCTGCATCTCCAGTCCCCAGTCACAGAGCTCGGACCACAGGAACCGGTAGATGGACTGGGCAGCGTCGGCGAACAGGTAGCGGTCGAGCGCAGCGTCGACCTCCTCGATGCATGCTTCGTGACGCGAGACCAGCCAACGATCGGCCACGCTGAGCCGTTCGGCGGGAGGCAGATGCGGCTCGCCGCCGGGGTACACGCGGAACACCAGCCTCGCCGCGTTCCAGATCTTGTTCGCGAAGTTCCTGGCGCCCTCGATCGACTCGACGCCGAGCGGGATGTCCTGCTGGCCTCCGGTCGCCGATCGCGCCAGCGAGAAACGGAGAGCATCGGCCCCGAACCGGTCGATCATGTCCATCGGGTCGATCACGTTGCCGAGCGACTTCGACATCTTGCGACCATGACCGTCGCGGACCAATCCGTGGATCACCGCGTTGCGGAACGGCACGTCGCCCATGAACGAGAGGCCCGACATGACCATCCGCGCCACCCAGAGGTACAGGATCTCGTAGCCCGTCACGAGCACGGCGTTCGGGTAGAAGAACCGGAGATCCTCGGTGTCGTCGGGCCATCCGAGCGTCGAGTACGGCCACAGCTGCGACGAGAACCACGTGTCGAGCACGTCGGGGTCTTGTTCCAGCGTGGAGGTTCCGCACGTGGCGCACGCATCGGGGTCCTCGCGCGACACGGTCACGTGACCGTCCGGGCAGTACCAGGCCGGGATGCGATGGCCCCACCAGAGCTGCCGGGAGATGTTCCAATCGCGGAGGTTGTCCAGCCAGCTCACGTACGCCCGCTGCCACCGTTCCGGCCAGAACGCGATGCGGTCGTCGAGGGCGACATCCTTCGCCGGGCCGCGCAGGCGATCGACGGCGACGAACCACTGCAGGCCCGCGATCCACGGCTCGATCTCGCTGTGGCAGCGGTAGCAGTGCCCGACGGAGTGAACGTACGGCCTGATCTCCTCGACGATCAAGTCGAGCTTCTCCAGCTCCTCCCGCACCGCGCTCCGCGCGTCGTAGCGCCCCAGACCGTAGAACTCCTCAGCCGCGTTCTCGTTGATCGTCGCGTCCGCGCGGAAGATGTTCATGAGCGGCAGCCCGGTCCGCTGCGCGATCTCGAAGTCGACGGGGTCGTGGGCCGGCGTGACCTTGACGGCGCCCGTCCCGAACGCCGGGTCGATCGCGGCGTCCGCCACGATCGGGATCTCCCGCCCGTCGAACGGATGCCTCACGGTCATGCCGATCAAGTGGGTGTACCGCTCGTCGTCGGGGTGCACCGCGATCCCGGTGTCGCCAAGCATCGTCTCGACGCGCGTCGTGGCGCACGCGATCCACCCCGACCCATCGGACAGCGCATAGCGGAACGTGACCAGCTCGCCCTCGATGTCCTCGTGCTCGACCTCGGAGTCGGACAACCCGGTCTGGTCGGTCGGGCACCAGTTGACCAGCCGTTCGCCCCGATAGATCAGGCCGTCCTCGTACCAGCGGACGAACGCCTCGCGGACCGCGCGGGAGAGCCCATCGTCCATCGTGAAACGTTCGCGCGACCAGTCCAGGGAGGCGCCCATCCGTTTGATCTGGTCGACGATCTCGCCGCCGTACTGTTCCTTCCAGGCCCACACGCGTTCGACGAACGCCTCCCGGCCGATGTCGCGCCGATCGACGCCTTCCTTGCGCAGCTGGCGCTCCACGACGACCTGCGTGGCGATGCCGGCGTGGTCCATCCCGGGGACCCAGAGCACCTCGAACCCCTGCATCCGCGCACGCCGGATCAGCGTGTCCTCGATCGTGCGACCCAGGGCGTGCCCGACGTGGAGTCGTCCGGTGACGTTCGGCGGCGGGATCACGATGCAGTACGGCTCCCGGTCCGAGGGGACCTCCGCCCTGAAGTAGCCGCGTTCGATCCATTCGCGGGCCCACCGCGGCTCGACCTCGGCCGGGTCGTACTGCGGTGGCATCTCATCCGCGGAAGGCGACATGCGCCCGAGTCTACGAAACGGCTCCCTCAGTCCGGCGCGCCGTCGAATCCGAGGAGCATGGCGCCCGAACGATCCTGCAGGGTCAGCTGCGCCCCATCGATCGTGAGCGACGACACGGCGCTCATCGCGTCGAGGAACACGCGCTCCTGCGCCATCACGTAGCCGGCGCACGCCATCTTCGTCGTGGCGAGCGGAGAGAACGACAACCGATCACCCGCCGAGGTGTACGTGCCGCTGAAGCTGTTGCATCCGGCGGAGCCGGAGACCGTCTCGTCGGCCGCGAACACGGCGGTGACCTCGGTGCCCGATACGACGCTCATCACCGCATCGCCCGCGGCGATGCTCGAGAGCGTCCACGTCGTCCCGACGAGCGGCAGGGGCTCGAGCGTAGCCCGTGGGGAGAACGACAGTGTGACGTCGCCGTTCACCAGTCGGAGGCTGCGCCCGGCATCGACGTCGAATCCCGTCACCCCGCCGAGCGCTTCGAGGTAGGCGCTCTCGAGCGTCATCAACGGCGCCTCGCACCCCATCTCGGTGACCGCGAAGTCGTCGAACGACATCGAGCCGTCGTCCCCGGCGTGATACGCGCCCCCGTAGCTGTTGCACGCGGCGCGACCGCTCGCCTGCCCGTCTTCGAACGACACGGTGATCGTCGCTCCCGACGGGACCTCGTCGACCAGTCCCGCCATCGACGACCGATCGAGCGTCCACATGACACCGAGCAGATCGCCGACGTCGGTTGCGGAACCGCTCCCGCTCCCGGGGTTCGCGCACGCGACGAGCACCAACGCGATGAGCGGCAGCGACTTCAGGGAACTTCTGAACGTCACGCGGTGCGTTCGCGAGGCTCGTCGCCGCGGTTGCGCTTCTTGGAAGACGCGGTGCGCGGCACGAGCGTGGGGTTCACGCCGGTGAGGACCACATCGCGATCCACCAGGCACTTCGTGACGTCCTCGCGCGAGGGCAGCTCGTACATGACGTTGAGCAGAACCTCTTCCATGATCGCGCGCAGGCCGCGGGCACCGGTGCCGCGCAAGATGGCTTGCTCGGCGATCGCCTGGAGCGACTCTCCGGTGAACTCCAGTTCCACGCCGTCGAACTCGAAGAACCGCTGGTACTGACGGACCAACGCGTTCTTCGGCTTGGTGAGGATGTCGATCAGCGCGCTCTCGTCCAGGTTGTTCACGCTCGTGATGACCGGCAGGCGTCCGACGAACTCGGGGATGAGCCCGTACTTCAGCAGGTCCTCCGGCAGCACCTTGCCCAGGATCAGGCCCATGTCCTTCTGGTTGGCGCGGCGGATATCCGCGCCGAACCCCACGCCCTTGTTCCCGATCCGGCTCTCGATGATCTTGTCCAGCCCTGCGAACGCGCCGCCGCAGATGAACAGGATGTTCGTGGTGTCGACCTGGATGAACTCCTGGTGAGGGTGCTTGCGGCCGCCCTGAGGCGGCACGGATGCCGTGGTGCCCTCCAGGATCTTCAGCAGCGCCTGCTGGACGCCCTCACCCGAAACGTCGCGGGTGATGGAAGGGTTCTCCGACTTTCGGGCGATCTTGTCGATCTCATCGATGTAGATGATCCCGGTCTCGGCCTTCTTCACGTCGTAGTCGGCCGCCTGGATCAGCTTGAGCAAGATGTTCTCGACATCCTCACCGACGTAGCCGGCCTCCGTCAGCGCCGTGGCGTCGGCGATCGCGAACGGGACGTTCAACATGCGGGCGAGCGTCTGCGCCAGGTAGGTCTTCCCGCAGCCGGTCGGGCCCAGGATCATGATGTTCGACTTCTGGAGCTCGACCTCGGAATCCTTCTGCCCGACCTGGATCCGCTTGTAATGGTTGTAGACCGCAACCGACAGGACCTTCTTCGCGAGATCCTGTCCCACCACGTACTCGTCCAGGAACGCGTAGATCTCTTGGGGCTTGGGGAGCTCGTCCAGACGGAGCTCGGAGGTCTCGGACAGCTCCTCCTCGATGATCTCGTTGCAGAGGTCGATGCACTCGTCGCAGATGTACACGCCGGGGCCGGCGATGAGCTTCTTGACCTGCTTCTGGCTCTTCCCGCAGAACGAGCATTTCAGCAGATCGGAATCTCCGAACTTCGCCATCAGCCCCTGTCCTCCTGCTCCGAGTGACCGGGCTCGCATCGAGCCCGGACGACCCGACGAATCTTACGCCCCACCCGCCGCTGCGGCCGCAAGCTCCACCGAGATACCGCGGGTCGTGATGATCTCGTCGATGACGCCGTAGTCCTTCGCCTCGTCGGCCGTGAGGATGTAATCGCGGTCCGTGTCCTTCGACACCTTCTCGATCGGCTGGCCCGTGTGCTCGGAGATCAGCTGCTCCAGCAACTTGCGGTAGCGCGTGATCTCCTTGGCCTGGATCTCGATGTCCACCGCCTGGCCCTGCGCGCCGCCGTGCGGCTGGTGCAGCAGGACTCGGGAGTGCGGGAGCGCGAACCGCTTGCCGCGAGCGCCGGCGAGCAGCAACACCGCAGCGGCGGAGGCCGCCTGGCCCATCACGATGGTCGACACGTCCGGCTTGATGTACTGCATGGTGTCGTAGATCGCGAACAGCGCCGTGATGTCGCCCCCAGGCGAGTTGATGTACAGGTGGATGTCCTTGTCGGGATCGTCGGACTCCAGGTGCAGGAGCTGCGCCATGATCAGGTTGCCGACCTGGTCGTCGATCGGCGTTCCCAGGAAGACGATCCGTTCCTTCAGCAAGCGCGAGTAGATGTCGAACGAACGTTCGCCCCGGCTGGTCTGCTCGACCACGACGGGAACCAGGTAGTTCTGTATGTCGCTCATGTGCTCTCCTCCGACGGTGTCTCGGTGTCCGGCTCGTCGGCCGCCGTTCCGGCCTCGGAATCGGCCACGGGCTCGACCGGGCCTTCCGGTTCGATATCGGCATGTTCGACCAACAGGTCGAGTGCTTTCCCTCTGATGATATCTCCGGCGAGCGTCACGACCTGACCGCTGCGATCCAGGGCCTTCGCCAGCTCCTTGGGCTCACGGCCGTACGCCTGCGCCAGAACGGATATCTGAGCTCCGATCTCATCCGCCGTGACCTCGAGCTTCTCGGCCCGTGCGATGCCCTCCAGGACCAGGTCGGACTTGATGGCGCGGATCGCGTGATCGCGTGAATCCTCCCGCAGGCGAGCCTCATCCCAGCCCTGGGACTCGAGCACCTCCTCGAGCGTGAGGCCCGCGCGCTCCGCGCGCTCGCGGGCGTGGGAGATCCGATGCTCGGTCTCCTCGACGACGAGCGACTCGGGAAGCTCCACGGTCACCGTGTCGACCATCGCCTGCAGCGCGCGATCGCGGATCTCGCCCTCGGCTTCGCGTTCCTTCATCTCGGCCAGGCGCTCACGGAGGTCCTCACGCAGCTGCGTCAGCGTGTCGAACTCCGAAGCCGTCTTCGCGAACTCGTCGTCGGCTTCGGGCAGCTTGCGCTGCTTCACGTCCTTCACCAGGACCTGGATGCTCACGTCCGCGCCGCCGAGCTCGCCGAACCGGTCGGGAAGCGCGTCGTTGACCTTCAGGATGTCGCCCGGCTTCGTCCCCATGAGCTCCTTGTCCAGGTTCGGGCCGAACTCGCCCGAGCCCACGAAATACAGGTAGTCGATCCTGCTGGCCTCGGCGACGTCCTCGCCGTGCAGCGTGGTCCGAACGTCGACGGTGACGAAGTCTTCCTCGCGCACCGGGCGAGCGGCCGGCTCCAGCTCTGCGAACCGCTCGCGGAGGCGATCGACCCACTCGTCGATCTCTTCGTCGGTCACCTGGGTCGGGGGCTTCTCGACCTTGAGACCCTGGTAGTCGTCCGGTGAGAGCTGCAGACGCGGCCGCACCTCCACCGTCGCGGTGAAGATCAGCGGCTTGTCGTCCTCGACCTGCTCCAGCTGGATGTCCGGATCGCTGATCGGCGCCAGGTCCTCCTCGCGCACCGCGTCGCGGAAATAGACCGGCACCGAGCTCGACAGGAACTCCTCGCGCACCACGTCGCGGCCGATCTGGGCGTCGATGATCTTCCTCGGGGCCTTCCCTTTGCGGAAGCCCGGCACCTTGACCTGGTTCGCGATGCTCCGGTACGCGCGATCGAGGTCCTTGGTGAACTCATCGACCGGGACCTCGATCGTGAGCTTGACCGTGTGTTTGTCGGTGTTCTCAACCGTGATCTGCATGGATGTCCAGCCTAGCCGACATCCGTAGATGCGCCCCCGGAGCCTTCGGGTATCGTTGCGCGCCATGGGTGAGCCGACCTACGTCGACGAGCTTGCGTTCGCGCACGAGATCGCCGACCGTGCCGGCGAGATCGCGCTCAGGTACTTCCGCAACGACCCCTCCGTCACATGGAAGCCGGACGCCACCCCGGTGACCGAGGCGGATCTGGCCGTCGAGGCGATGATCCGCGAGGAGCTCGCGCGGCGGTTCCCCGAGGACGCCATCCGAGGCGAGGAGGGCGGGATCGAAGGGTCGTCCGACCGCATGTGGATCGTCGACCCGATCGACGGAACGCGGAACTACGCGGCCGGGATCCAGATCTGGGCGAACCTGCTGGCGCTCAAGGTCGGCGACGAGTACGTCCTGGGCCTGGTGAACGCGCCGGCGCTCGGCGAACGCTACGCCGCGGTGCGCGGAGGCGGGGCGACCTGGAACGGCCGGCCGATGCACGTGTCAGAGGTCGGATCGACGACCGAGGGCATGATCGTGTTCGGCGACATCGAGCTCTGGGCAGGAACCCCTTTGCAGGGACGGTTCCTGGACCTGGTCAACGGCGCGCAGCGCAACCGGGGGTTCGGCGATTTCTGGGGGCACATGCTGGTCGCGAGGGGCGCCGCCGAGGTCATGGTCGAACCCGAGCTCTGGGAGTGGGATCTCGCGCCGCTCGTCGTCATCGTCACCGAGGCCGGAGGGCGCGTGACGCAGGCCGACGGCTCGCAGCCGGTGCACGGCGGAAGCCTGGTCTCGTCGAACGGTCTCGTCCACGACGCCGTGCTGGGGACGCTCACGACTCCCACGTGATCCGGCCCGTGAACTCGTCGACGTGACCTTTGTCGAGCAGAGCGACCGGGATGGTGCGCGTCGTGCTCGCCGCGTACTTCGCGTATCCCTCGAACGCCGCCACGACTCGCTGCCATGCCTGCTCCCGCTCGTCGCCGTCGAGCTGACGCATCCGGACCGCGTACGTCGTGCGGCCGATCCGAACGGTGGCGGCCGGATCCGCTTGGAGGTTGCGCCACCACGCGGGGTCGCGCTGATCGCCGGCGTTCGATGCGATCACGATGAAGCCCTTCGGATCGTCGAGATACGTGAGCATCACGCTCCTCGCCTTCCCGCTGCTTCGCCCCGTCGTGGTGAGCTGCAGGACCGGTAGGCCCGCCACCCTCGTTCCGATGCGTCCGCCGGACAGGCGGTACCAGAAGCGGTGGAGCTTCCACATGACCCCCATGGTCCTTCGAGAGGGGTTGCTCATCTGCTCAGAGCTCGATCGTCTCGCCGCGATCTCCGGCGTTCGCCATCACCACGTTGGCCGCGGCGACGTCCTGGACGCCGACGCCGGTGAGGTCGCACACCGTCAGCTGGCCCGCCGATGTCCTCCCCGGGTGGGTGAGCGCGCAGATCTCGCCGAGCTCGACCGCCTTGCGTCGGTCGATCAGTCCTGCGGCGAGCGCGTGATGCAGTTCTCCGATGCGCTCGGACTGTTCGCGGCTGTCCACGACCAGCAGGTCGGCGCGCGCCGGGACGCTCGAGTCCAGCTCCTGCTTGTCCGGTCCGTCCGATCCGACGGCCGTCACGTGCGCCCCCAACTTCAGCCACTCGCCGCGCAACAGCGCGGTCTGGCTGGCAGTGCACGTGACGACGACGTCCGCGGCGTCCACCGCCTCCTCGACGGATGCGGAGACCTCGTACGAACAACCGTCCGGTAGGCCCGGCCGGGCCCGCAGGTCCTCGACACACGTCGCCGCGTGCTCGGGGTTGCGCCCCCAAACCCGCACGGTCGTGAATCCCGGGCGGACGATGGCGAGCGCGTCGAGCTGATATCGCGCCTGCGCGCCGGTCCCGATCACGGCGACGGTCCATACCTTCTCCGGCGCAAGGTGCTTTGCGGCGACACCTCCGGCCGCCCCGGTGCGCAGATCCGTGATGTAGCCCTGGTCGAGCAGGAACGCGGCCGGTGCGCCCGTCTCGGCATCGAAGACCACGACCATGCCGTCGCTCGTGGGCAGGCCGAGCTCCACGTTGCGGGGGAAGCCTGACGCGACCTTCACCGCGAAATACGGCGAGCCGTGGAGGTACCCGGCCTTCACATGGATCTCTCCCGAACGCTCTGGGACGTCCAGATGGATCACTCCGGGCACCTGCGCTCCCCCTCTCGAATAGGAGGCGAACGCTCGGTCGCAGGCATCGATGCACGCCGCCATGTCGAGCGAGTCGCGCACGTCGTCCTGCCGGAGGATCCTGACGGCGCGTGCGAACCGACCCATCACCTGAGCGTAGCCGGTCGTCCATCGACAGCGGGTCGGATGGCACCCTCCTCCCGAACCGCTCGCCCCTGACCACACCTAGATGCCAGAGCTAGGTTGGGGATGGACGGTCCGGAAGGTGGGACCGAGGGAGGTGAGGAAGGTGCAGACGGAACGGAACCCCTTCGAGGTGTTCGAGACGGAGCTCCCGGAACTCGCCAAGAGGTTCGACGAGCTCGTGCAAGCCCAGATCGCGCTGCCGGGGCTCGATCAGAAGACGAAGCAGTTGCTGAACATCGCCATCCAAACCGCGAGCCGGAACCCACGAGGCGTCACGTGGCACGCGATGATGGCCCGCGAGCAGGGCGCGACCCGGGAGGAGGTCGTCGGCGCGGTGGCCATGAACCTCCACCTCAGCGGCCTCGCTGCCGTCCTCGAGAGCCTGCCCGCCGCGATCGCCGGATACGAGATGCCGGCGATGGCGCAGGCGTGACGGATGCCTGCTAGCGTCGAGCCGACTCCCGCCCTCCAGGAGGCCACATGAAGATCGACGTGTTCCAGATGGAGCGGATGCAATCGCTCTACTGGCACTTGGTGGAGTTCGACCTGTCCGAGTCCGGCGTCACGCCCATGACGATCCGCGATCTGCTGGGGCCGGAGGCCGACGCGGAGGCGTTCCTGCACACCGCGCTCGGGTACCCGCTCTCCGAGGGCTCGTACGAAGCGCGCGCGAACATCGCCGCGTGGTACCCCGATGCCACGGCCGAGAACGTCTCGCTCACGACCGGTGGGTCCGAGGCCAATCACCTGACCCTGTGGACACTCCTCGAGCCCGGCGACCGGCTGGCGTTCATGCTCCCCAACTACATGCAGGGTTGGGGACTCGGCCGCCACTACGGCGACGCCTCGGACACGTTCAAGCTGAAGCTCCGCGACGGTCGTTGGCAGCTCGACCTGGATCAGCTCGAACGAGCGGTGACCGACAAGACGAAGGCCGTGATGGTCTGCAACCCGAACAACCCGACGGGCCACGTCCTGACCGAGGACGAGATGGGCGCCGTGATCGCTGCCGCCGCTCGCGTCGGCGCGTGGATCGTCGCCGATGAGATCTACCGCGGAGCCGAGGTCGACACCGATGTGGCGTCGCCGACGTTCTGGGGCCGGTACGACAAGGTCATCGTCACGAGCGGCCTGTCGAAGGCGTTCGCGATGCCCGGGTTGCGGGTTGGCTGGACGCTCGGGCCGCAGGATGTGATCGAGCGGACGTGGATCCGCCACGACTACACCACGCTCGCGCCGGGGATGATCTCCGACCGCCTCACGGCCTTCGCTTTGGATCCTGTGGTGCGCGAGAACATCTTCGCGCGCACGCGCGCCATCATCCGCGCGAACCTCCCGCAGTTCGAGTCGTGGGTCCATGCGCAGGGGGACGTCTTCACCTATGTGCGACCGGTCGCGGGCGCGATCGGATACGTGAAGTACGACCTGCCGGTCCGCTCGACCAAACTGGTCGAGCGTGTGCGCGTCGGGCGGTCGGTCCTGCTCGTGCCCGGCGACATGTTCGGGCTCGGCAAGGGCATCCGGTATGGGTTCGGGTTCGACATCGAGCACACGATGAAGGGACTGGCGCGGGCGGAGGACCTGCTCACCGGCCGCGCAACGTGACGTCGGTCTCGCGCTGCGCGTGGGCGCCGCTGGACGATCCCGCCTACCTCGCGTACCACGACGAGGAGTGGGGTGTCCCCCTGCACGACGACGCCCGGCTGTTCGAGATGCTGACGCTGGAAGGCGCGCAGGCCGGTCTGTCGTGGTCGACGATCCTTCACAAGCGTGAGGGCTATCGCAGGGTGTTCTCGAACTTCGACCCGGCGAAGGTGGCGCGGTTCGACGCCCGGAAGATCGAACGGCTCATGAAGGATCCGTCGATCGTACGCAACCGCCTGAAGATCGAGTCGACCGTCGCGAACGCCCGCGCGACGCTCGCGGTCCAGAAGGAGTTCGGTTCCCTCGACTCCTATCTCTGGAGCCTGGTGGGCGGCGTGCCGCTCCTGAACGATCGGAAGACACTGACGGACATCCCCGCCGAGACAGCCGTCTCACGCGAGATGAGTAAGGACCTCAAGCGTCGCGGCTTCCGGTTCGTCGGTCCGACCGTCTGCTACGCGTTCATGCAGGCGACCGGCATGGTGAACGACCACGTGGCGTCGTGCTTCCGCTAGGCGGAGGTAGCGGCGCTCAGTCCTTGAGCTTGGACCACACCGCGGGCGGGGTGACGTCCGCCGCCCTGGCGACCGAAGCGACCGGGGATGATTACGACGTCGGGCGACCGGAGGAACTACCCCGAGCTTGAGCTGTAGCTATCCGGGCTGCTACGGTCGTCGCATGGGCCCAGCGAAAACCGCCTGGGGCGCGTTCTTGGTGTCTGCCGCGCTCGTGCTCGTCGGGTGTTCCTCCGGTACGGCCGAGCCGACCGGCGATGGAGCCGCGCCCGCTGCCGACGCCTCGGGAGCGACGGGGTTCGTCGCACCGGTCGGTTTGAGCGGCGACCTCGTGATGGATGGCGAGACCACCACGTTCACGGAAGGGGCCGATTGCCGGGTCACGGACGCGTCGACGTTCAGTGTGAACATGAAGAACGGGGACGTCGAAGTCACGCTCTATCTGAACGATGGCGTGGGTCTGGTCAGGGTCGCGATCGCCGGTGACTTCTGGGCGGGCCCGGGTACCCCGGAGTTCGTGGTGGACGGCACCAGCGTGAGCTGGAGCGGCGATCTCCAGACCGAGGGCGGGGACGAGGCCACAGCGAGCATCACGTCGGATTGTGCGGTGTGATCCGCTGCATGAGCACGATCAGACGCGTCGTGGCTCGGTGGCCTGAACCCGGCCGCGCAGCGTCGCTCAGCCGGTAGCCCGGCCCGCAACAGCGCTTCACATCTACGAACTGCAGGCACGCCTCTTCTAGACGCACATGAAGACTGACCAGGCGAGCCGGTCTTGAGCGTTGGTCAACGATCACGAATAGTCTCTTCGCCGTGCCTGACGACATGATCCGCGAGATCGAGGCCGCCACCATCCTCGGTGTTTCTCACCAGCGTGTGAACCAGCTGCGGGCGGAGGGGAAGCTCGTAGCCGTTGAGGTGTCTGGGATAGGACATACACGGATCCTCTACAAGCTCGCCGACGTTCAGCGCCTTCGCGTCGAGCGGGGAGTAGGGCGGTACGGGCGAACCTAGGCGACCGGGATGGTGAACGACCACGTGGCGTCGTGCTTCCGGTACGTAGAGCTCGCGGGGATGCCCTCCGGTCGATGAAGACGTCGTCAGCGGGTCGACAGGAACACGCGGAACGAAGCGCCTCCACCCGGTCGATCCTGCACCCATGCCCGCCCGCCATGGAGCTCGGCGAACTTCGCCACGAGGGCCAGCCCGATGCCAACGCCGACACTGGTCGTGTGCTCCGTGCGCCGACGCAGCTGCTTGAATGGTTCGAAGATGTCCTGCTGATCCGCCTCGGAGACACCCGGTCCGGCGTCATCGACGGCGATCAGCACTCCGTCGGCCACCATGCGCGCCGACACCCAGATGTCCGTCCCAGGGGGCGTGTGTCTGTGAGCGTTCGCCAGGAGGTTGTCGAGGATCCGCTCGACCTTCAAGGCGTCGATATCCACGATGATCGGCTCAACCTCGACGTGAACCACGTGGTCGCCCACAGCGTCGGAGTCATCGACCATCCTGCGGACGAGTTCTCCAAGATCCGTGGGCGACCGCACGGGCTCGAGGACGCCGCGTGTCAGCCGTCCGAGGTCCAGAAGGTCCTCGAGCATGCGTTTCAGTCGTTCCGCGTTGGACGCCACAGCGTCGATGAGCTGGATCTGATCGTCGTCGGAAAGGGTGGCTCGGAGCCGCTGGAGCGTGAGGGCACTTCCGAGCACGGCAGCGAGCGGTGTCCTCAGGTCGTGGGACACCGCCGTGAGGAACGTGTTCTTCATGAGATCCAGTTCCCTGAGCCGTTCCACGCTCAACCGTTCGGAATCGATCGCACGATGCAACGCTTCCTCCGCCCTGCGGCGGTGGGTGATATCGCGGTCGATACCGAGCACGAACTCCCGACCGCCGAGTGAAACGAGCGATGTGGAGACCTCGATCGGAAAGATGTGGCCGTCCTTGTGTCGGTGGAAGGTCTCCAGAAGGATGGTCCCCTCCCGACGAAGTCGCGCGAAGTAGTCGGCACGTTCCTGGCGGGTTCCCTCGGAGACATTGAACACATCGATGGACGTCCCGATGAGCTCCTCCCGGGTGTATCCGTTCATGACGCAGGCCGCCTCATTGCAGTCCACGATCGGCCATGACACCGTCGGATCGTCCGCGTCGATCAGCACCATCGCGTCCGGCGACAGAGCGAAGAGTTGCCGGAAAGGGCGGTCGGTCTCGAACGTCGAGGAACCGGCCCCTTTGAGGGTGGGCCCAGCGGCGATCACAGCTTCCGTGGCCAACAACCGCCCTTCCGTGGCGGATACCCCTATGCATCGACCGAAAAGCGCGCGCGCTGGAATCACGGGGTGAGGTTGTCGATCAATCGCTCCCGAGCAGCGGCGCCAGCCACTCGGGTACCTCGTGCCCTTCGCTCCGGAAGAACGGGGGCTTGAGGTCCGGCACGCTGTCGAGCTCCGCCGCGACATCCTCCATCGACATCTCGCCGGCGCGTCGCTCCGCATCCACGACCATCGGAAGCAGTTCGACGTCGCCCGGCGAGCAGAGCCCGGTCGCCTCGTCTCGCGCCAGGGCGAACGCGATCGCGGCGTCGAGTTGCGCCTGCTCCTCGAGCGGCTCGTACCACGTGGTGCGCCGGTGGGGCTCTCCGGACTTCCAGAGGTTCCTGGCCGCCGTCTTGATCAGCATGAGACCGGCGTCCTGCGCCTTGACCTCTTCAACGAGGGCCTCGAAGTCGCGGAGGTAGTCCGGGTAACGAGAGAACGCATAGTTGTACGGGGTCAGCACCGTCTCGAACGGGAATCGCCGTATCGCTTCGAGATGCACCGCGGGCGCCTGCATCCCGTGACCGGTGATGCCGATCGCGCCGACCAACCCTTCATCCCTGGCCCGGATGACGCCCTCGATCGCTCCGCCGCGACCCGTGGCTCGGTCGAGGTCGTCGAGATCGCACACGGCGTGGAGCTGGATCAGGTCGACCCGCTCGACCTGCAATCGTTCGAGCGAGCGCGCGATGCTTCCGTACGCCCCGGCCGCGGTCCGCTCGCCGGTCTTCGTCGCGAGGAAGATCTGGTCCCGGATCCGATGCATCCACGACCCGAGCCGAAGCTCGGAGTCCCCGTAGTCCGCCGCCGTGTCGAAATGGTTGATCCCTGAGGCGAGCGCGAGCTCGATCGACCGGTCCGCGACGTCTCGCGACGCGTCGGCGAGCATGGCGCCGCCGTAGATGATCACGCTGCTCATGTGACCGATGCGACCCAACCGACGGCGTTCCATGCGCGCGATGCTACTCGCGACACCCAGGCAGAAGATCAGACCGGAGCGTCACCCAGCGTGTCGGCGAGGTAACGCCGGATGTCGAGGCTGAGGTCCTCCATCGGCGCGTAGTAGCCGAACGAGAACGCGCGCGAGGACATGCCCTTCTGCACCGAAGCGCAGATCTCCCAGTCTTGACGGTTCACCAGGTCCCAGAAGTCGACGGCGTCGGCGGGATCGAAGCCCGGCTTCGCGATCTCGTCCGGGTGGAACAGGAAGTCGCAATCGATCCTCGTGTGACCCGCGTCGAGCGGCCAGAGCGTGAACGCCACGACGTGGTCGGCCGATAGGCTCACCATGAGGTTGGGGTAGATCAGCTCGCCCTTGTGCCGCACGCGTTCGTCCTCCGAGAGTCCGGGGAACGGTTCGCGGGTCGTCGTCCCCGAGAACGTGAACGTGGTGGCGCCATCGCGGTGCGGGATCCCGCTGTCCCAGTCGAGCTCGCGAGCGCCGTCCTGCTTGAACGCCGGCACCAGCTCGCAGAGCTCCGGGTGCACGGAGCCGCAGTGGTAGCACTCGTTGTAGTTCTCCACGATCGTCTTCCAGTTCGCGTCGACGTGGTACGTCACCCGCCTCCCCGAGGCGGAGCTCGGCGAGCGGGTAGTTCCGTGTCCGCTCGACCGTTTCGCCGAGCTGCGCCCGCAAGGAGCGCTCCGGCGTGAGCTCGGACGGCGTCAGGTTCACGAAGACGAAGCTCCCCCACGTGTCGACCGCCACCGGGTAGAGGCTCAGCTGCTCGCGACGGAGGCCGTCGCTCTCGCTCAGGAACGGCGCGTTGCGGAGCTCGCCCTCCAGACCGTACGTCCACGCGTGATACGGGCAACGGATCGCACCTTTGAAGTGTCCGCTCGGACCCTCGTCGGACCGCGGGTCCTCCATCACGAGGCGAGAGCCGCGGTGCCGGCACACGTTGTAGAACGCGCTCAGACCTCCCGACCTCGAGCGGACGACGAGCACGCTTTCTCCGGCGACCTCGACGTGCAGGAAGTCGCCCGCCCCCGGGATCGCCTCCAGGCGCCCGACCACGAACCACTCGCGGTGGAAGATGCGGTCGGCCTCGCGGGCGAAATGCCCCTCGGACAGGTAGGCGCTGCGCGGGAGCGTCCGCATCATCTCCGTCGTCGGCTCCGCCGAAGGGGTTGTCTCGATGGCCATCGCCGTTCTATCCTGACCCAGGGTCAGTCACGTCGACCGACCATACACACGCTGTGTACCACAGCTTCGACCCTGGAAGGACCGTTCTTGAATGACTTGAAGTCAGCGCGCGGACGCCGGAGCGCGGACAAGCGCGACCGCATCGTCGACTGCGCCATGAAGCACTTCGCGGAAGACGGCTACCAGGGCGCGAAGGTCGATGACGTCGCCCACGACCTCGGCATCGCGAAGGGGTCGATCTTCCAGCACTTCGGGTCGAAGGCCGGCCTGTTCTTCGAGGCGTACAAACGTGCGGTGACGGCCCTCCCCGCGTGGCTCGACGCGCCGCAGAACGTGTTGGACGAAGGATTCTTCCCCACGCTGATGTACTGGCTGGAGCGAACCGAGCACCTCATCCACGAGGACCTCGTCCCCTACCGGGTCGCGTTGATCGGCAACTACGGGAGCGACCTCGCGCTGAAGCGCGACATCAACCGCTTCCTGGTGAGCGAGGACCCGTACGGAACGCTCGAGTTCGTGGAGTTCGGGATCGAGCGCGGCGAGATCCGCGACGACATCGACCTGGAGATGATCGTCTCCATGGTCGACTGGCTCGCCGGCTCGCTGCAGGACGCTCTGGTCACCGAGGAGCTCGATCCCGGGCTGTTCCATCGCTGGCAGAAGCAGCCGGAGCGACAGAAGGCCCGTGTCGAGCAGTTCGCCGAGGTCTTGCAGAGCGCGATCGGCAAGCGGTCGACGACGACGCCTCGATAGGATGCCCGGGTGGCCACCACCCAACCCCGCAGATCCTCCGACGAGGGAACCCTTCGGCCGGAGACCGTCAAGCACTACCTGGAGACGATCTTCTACATCCAGTTCGAGGAGGATCGGGTCAGGCCGGGGCGGATCGCCGAGTGGCTCGGCCTGCGTCCGCCGACCGTGAGCGTGACGCTGCACCGCCTCGAACGGGACGGATGGATCACGGTCGAGAGCGATCGGACCGTGTCGTTGACGGAGGAAGGGGTGGCGCTCGCGAGCGGCGTGGTCCGCGTCCACCGGCTCCTGGAGCGTTGGCTCACCGACGTGCTGGGCTTCGACTGGGCGACCGCCGACAACTATGCCCAGGAGATCGCGCCGGGCATGTCCGATGCGGTCGCCGAACGCCTCGACGAGCACCTCGGCCACCCGGCGACATGTCCGCACGGGAACGTGATCCCGGGGAACACCGCACCGTACGGCGAGCTCGTCCCGTTGGCGGAACTGCCGCCGGGCGTGAAGGCGCACGTGCGCCGGATCTCCGAAGTGGCGGAGCACGACGCTCCCGATCTGCTCCGGCGGCTGGACGGCAACGGCCTGGTCACGGGTGCGGAGGTCGTCGTCGCCGTCGACGGCTCCAGCGAGGACGCGGTCACCGTCGACATCGGCGATCGAACGATGGCGCTCGGGATCTCGACCGCCCGCCTGATCTGGGTCGAGCGCGAACGCTAGCTACCGGTCGTCGCGGCGGAGCGCCGTCTGGGCGTCGTCCACCGTCACCACGCGCCGCCGGTAGTTCCGCAGCGCGAACCGGTCACAGGTGGTCTCCGCGGCGGACTTCCGTCCCAGCCGCTCCTTCAGGTACCAGTGCATCCACTCGTGGCAATACAGGAACCGCAGCACCTCACGGGGCGTACGGAACGTGACGCCCTCGGTCAGCCAGATGAACCGGATCGTGCGACCGGGCCGGCGTTTGGCCCCGTACGGCACGACCTCGCCGAACGGGAAGAACGGCTGCGGCACCTGCAGCGTGATCGACCGCTCGGCGAAGTCGGTCCACGCCGAGAGGTGCGGCCGGTCTCGATAGCGGAGCGGCTTCACGTGGATCCGGTAGCCGGTCGCATCGGGCAGCCCGGACAGGGCCCGGTGGACGCGGTCGGGCGGCAGATCGTCGATGGCGGAGGTGACGCGCACGAGGCCGCAAGGGTACGTGCGGCCGCTCGATAGAGTGCGAACGGTGACGAAGGATGCTGCGGGGCAGGGCGAGCGGGACCACCGCGACGGGGTTCGGGCGACGCTGCCGCTCGCCGTCGCGGTGCTGGGCTTCGGGGTCTCGTTCGGCGTCCTGGCGCGCACCGCGGGCATGGGGTCGGTCGCGCCGATCGTGATGTCGGCGACGACGTTCGCCGGATCGGCGCAGTTCGCGGCGGCGTCCGTGCTGAACGCCGGCGGGAGTGTCGCGACGGCCGTCGTGGCCGCCGTGCTGCTGAACGCGCGATACGCACCCATCGGCGTGAGCGTCGCGCCGTCGCTCCGCGGCGCGAGGTGGTCGCGCTTCCTCCATGGCCAGCTCGTCGTCGACGAGTCGTGGGCGATCGCCTCAGAAGGCGGCGGACGCTACAACATGCGCGTCCTGTTGGGCGCCGGCGTGACGCTCTACCTGGCGTGGGTCGGCGGGACGACCCTCGGCGCGGTGTTCGGCGACGCGATCGGTGACCCGGCGAAGCTCGGGCTGGACGCCGCGTTCCCCGCGCTGTTCCTCGCGCTCCTGGTGCCGCAGCTGACGTCGGCGCGCGCCAAGCAGGCCGCCGTCCTCGGCGCTGCGATCGCGTTGGCGCTCACGCCGTTCACGCCGCCCGGCGTTCCGATCATCGCCGCGAGCGCCGCGTGCGTGCTGGGATGGCGACGATGACGCAGACATGGCTCGTCGTGGTGCTGGTCGGTCTCGCGACGATCGCGATCAAGTCGATCGGCCCCGTCTTGCTCGGCGGCCGCGAGCTGCCGTCGAAGGTCGCGCCACTGATCGGTCTGCTGGCACCGGCGTTGCTCGCCGCGCTCGTGGCCATCAACACGTTCGGAGCGTCGCGCTCGCTCGTGTTGGATGAACGCGTCCTGGGCGTTGCGGCGGCCGGGGTCGCCGTCTGGCGGAAGGCGCCCGTGCTCCTCGTGGTGGTGATCGCGGCCGCGGTCACCGCGATCGCGCGAGCGATGCTCTAGACCTGCGTGTCGACGTCGTCCGGAACCTCCGGCGGAAGATCCTCGAGCGGCGCGGCCCCTTCGACGGGGAGACGTACGGTGAACGTCGCACCCTCTCCCTGCCGGCTCACCACGCTCGCGCCTCCGCCGTGCGCCTCGGCGATCGCCGCGACGATCGCCAACCCGAGTCCGGTCCCTTGCTCTTCGTCCGATCCCTGGTCGGGGCGCACGCGGCCTCTCGCGGGATCCGCTCGGTAGAACGGTTCGAAGACCTGCGCGGACTCCTCGGCGGTGAGGCCGGGCCCCCGGTCGCTCACCTCGATCTCGGCCCAGCCATCTGCCGACCGCACGCGCACGCTGATCGGCGTGCCTCCGGGGGTATGGGTGAGTGCGTTCGACAAGAGGTTCGCGAGCACCTGTCGCAGCCGTCCCTCGTCGCCCGGCACGGTGAGCGCGTCCGGCGCGTCCAGATCGATGGCCCGTGAGGGGTCGACCGCCCCGGCGTCGTGGACGGCGTCGGCGGCCACCCGCACCAGGTCCACCGGTTCGTGTGCGATCGGACGCCCCTGACCGGCCCGCGCCAGGAAGAGCAGGTCTTCGACCAACACGCCCATCCGCTCGCCCTCCTGCTCGATCCGACGCATGGCCAGGGCGGTGTCGCCGGGATCGTCCGAAGCCCCGCGACGGAACAGCTCGGCGTATCCGCGGATCGACGTGAGCGGGGTCCGCAGCTCGTGCGAGGCGTCGGCCAGGAACCGCCGGAGCGCTTCCTCGGACGCGCGCCGCTCGTCCATCGCCTCCTCGATACGGCCGAGCATCACGTTGAGAGACACGCCCAACCTGCCGACCTCGGTACGCGGGTCGGTTCCCTCGACCCGGCGCGACAGATCGCCGGCCGCGATCGCCTCCGCCGTCTGCTCGATCTGCTCCAGCGGCCTGAGCCCCCGCCTCACGGTGAACAACGACAGGATCGCCATGGTCGCCAGCACGACGAGCGTCACGGCGCCGGCGATGAGCGAGAGCCGACCGAGCGTGTTCGACAGCTCCGTCAGCGGGATCGCGACGATGAGCGTCGAGCCGTCGGTCAGCGGATAGGCGGCGGCACGGTAGCCGGAACCGCCGCCCTTGGCCCTCACGCTGAAGAAGGACGGATGTTGGACGGTCCCGACGGTGATGGTGGCCGGTAGATCGGGCGGGGAAGGCGTCGAGCCGCCGTAGTCGAAGACGACCGGCCCGCCGACCACATGGCCGGAGGCGTTCACGATCACGCCGTACGTTCCCTCGGGGAGTTTCTGATCGCCCCCCGCCGGTCCGGGGCCCGCACCGGGGAGGTCCGGCTGGCTCATCGCGAACAACACCGAACGCGGCGACGAGCTGAGCTGCTGGTCGACGCGGGTGAGCAGGTACGAGCGCAGCGCCGTGTAGGTGGCGACGTCGGAGACGAGCAACCCGACCGCCACCAAGATCACGAGCGCGGCCGTCAGCCGGACCCGCAGCGTCACGTCGTCACTCCCCCGGGCCGGCCGCCGCCCGATCACGGGGCACGGCGAGCCGGTAGCCCACACCGCGCACCGTTTGGATCAATGGGTACCCGATCCCGTCGATCTTCCGTCGCAGGTAGCTCACGTACGTCTCGACGATGTTCGCATCGCCGCCGAAGTCGTAGTTCCACACGTGGTCCAGGATCTGCGCCTTCGACAGGACCCGCGGCGCGTTCTGCATCAGGTATCGCAACAGCCGGAACTCCGTGGCGGTGAGCTCGACCGGCGTGCCCGCCCGACGGACCTCATGGGTCTGGTCGTCGAGCTCCAGGTCGACGAACACGAGCGGGCCTTCCTCCGCGGCGGGGTCCGTTCGGCGCAGCAGCGCACGGATCCTCGCGACGAGCTCCTCGATGCTGAACGGCTTGGTCACGTAGTCGTCGCCGCCGAGGGTCAATCCACGCACCTTGTCCTCGACGGCGTCGCGCGCGGTGAGGAACAGGATCGGCACCTTCACCCGGTCGGAGGCGAGGCGCTCCGTGACCGCGAACCCGTCCATGTCGGGAAGCATCACGTCGAGCACGATCAGGGCCGGCCGGAACGCTTCCACCGACTTCAGCGCAGCACGTCCGGTGCCGGCCGTCTCCACCTCGAAGCCCTCGTACCGCAGGGCCATCGCGACGAGGTCCGTGATGCGCGGCTCGTCGTCCACCACGAGGATCCGCTGCGGGTCCATGTCCGAACGATAGCCCTGTTCCCTGGGAAGTCTCTGAGAGGCACCGTGGCCTCCGCTGGGAGCCGGCCCGTGCGGCAGAACGCACAGCCAAGCCACAGCCGGCGCCCACGTTCCTCCAAGACCCCAGCGCTTGACTCTGGGAGAACGAGCACGAGGAAGAGGTGATCGAGCATGTTCCCGCACCGAGAACCGCCGTTCCACACCGATTGGTGGGCGTTCGACCGATTGGCTCCGATCGTGTTGATCCTCCTGGTACTCGCGGTCGTCGTCTGGGCCGTCGTCCGGTTCACGCGACAGCCGAGGGCCGTCCCCGCCGGCGGGGTCGACACCGGTCCGCAACGATCCTCCCCGGCCGCGATCGCCGATCCGGCCGTGGAACACGTCCGCCAGCGCTATGCGCGCGGCGAGCTCGACAGGGACACGTTCCTCCAGATGACGCAGGACCTCTCCCCCGGCGGTGTCGCGGCAGACGCGACGGATCAGCCCCCTCCGTCCGCCACGCCCTGACGCACCGGTGCCCGGCGGGCCGAAAGGCCCGCCGGGCCTCCCCCACGAACCGAGAAGACCCGAGAAGGAAGGTGTTGCACGATGTGGACCACACGGAACGCGACGAGGAAGTCCTCGGCCGTCGGGGTCGCGGCGCTGACGGTCCTGCTCTCCGCCTGTTCCTTCACGTTCGGTCGGAACGCCGGCTCCTCGACGTCGACCGCGTCGCCGGCCGGCGTGTCGGTGATCGACGCGGGCTCCGGCAGCGCTGCGGGCGCCGATCCCGTGGTGGCGGTCGTCAAGGCCGTCGAGCCGGCGGTCGTGAGCATCGCCGCCACGAGCGCCGTGAGGAACCCGTTCTTCGGCGGGAGCTCGACGCAGCAAGCCACGGGCAGCGGCTTCATCGTCAGCTCGGACGGCGTGATCTTCACGAACGATCACGTCGTCGAGGGCGCGTCCAAGGTCGAGGTGACGTTGCCGGACGGACGTTCGTTCGCGGCGAAGGTGACCGATACCGACGCGACGCACGACTTCGCCGTCTTGAAGATCGACGCAACCGACCTCCCCACGGTGACGCTCGGCAAGTCGTCCACGCTGCAGCTCGGGCAGTCGGTCGTGGCGATCGGCTACGCGCTCGGGTTGGATGGCGGCCCGTCCGTGACGAGCGGCATCATCAGCTCGCTCGAGCGGACCGTGCAGGCGCAGGACCCCAACGTGACGGGTGGCGTCCGGACGTACGAGAACGTCCTGCAGACGTCCGCGGCGATCAACCCCGGCAACTCGGGGGGGCCGCTGGTCGACCTCCAGGGCCAGGTCATCGGCATCAACACCGCGGGCGTGAGCTCGGCGGACAACATCGGCTTCGCCATCTCGATCGATGCGGCGAAGTCCTTCATCGCATCCGCGGTCGCAGGATCGTAGGGGATCGTGGATAGCGACCTGGTCGGGGCGGCGGGACTCGAACCCGCGACCTCGTGCTCCCAAAGCACGCGCGCTAGCCAGGCTGCGCTACGCCCCGTCGGCTCCTAGCGTACGGGTCCGGGACGAACGAGGCGAGCGGCCGGGGCGTGAACCCCGGACCGCTCGCCCGGATCATCCGCCGTTCGAACGTCTTCTAGGACATGGCGTCCAGGAACGCCTGTCCGTTCGGAGAACCCAGACCCGTGACGTCGTCGTAGCCCGGCGTCGTGTGCAGCGTGCCGGTCTGGTTGAGCGAACGCAGCGTGAACAGCCGGCCTCGATGCGGGTTCAGGTAGTTTGCCCAGTCCGTCCGGACCGCCGCCATCGGCGAGGGGGGATCGACGATGTCGCGGAACGCGGCGCTCCCCGCGAGCGAGTACAGCAGCGGGTTGGCGAACCCATGGTGGATCCCCTTCGCTTGGTCGGCGAGCGCCATGATCGCCGCGAACAACGGACACGACAGGCTGGTCCCGCCGATCCGGTACTCGGCGTAACGCGGGCCGCCGCTCGGGAACGCCTGGGTCTCGCCCACGAGGAAGCCGGTGGTCGGGTCCCCGACCGTGGCCACGTCCGGCACCACCCGGTTCCGCCCGTTCCATCGGGTCGCGAGCGCGTCCGGAACGATCCCGAACTGGTACGTCGGTTCGGCGAAGAGCCCGCTCGTGCCCCCGCCGCTGCCGTAGCGGTACTGGCCAGGGGGCTTCGGCTTCCATCCGTGCTTGCCGACGTAGGACGCAGTCGTTCCCCAGCCGGTCTCGAAGAGGTACTGGCCCTGGTCACCGACCCCGAGGCTCGTCCCTCCCACGGACGTGACCCACGGGCTCGACGCCGAGTAGTCGGTCGTGATGTAGCCCGTGCCTCCGCAGAAGCCGCCGGGATCTTTGTTGTCGCCGCAGTCCCCCGAGGAGAAGTACGAACCGATCCCCATCGCCGCCGCCTGCTGGAAGACGGCCTCCCACGCGGCGAAGCCGCTCGGCGCGATCTTCTCGCCGGCGGTGCCGTAGGAGTTGCTGATGATCTGCGCGAGGCTCCCGTCTACGGCGAACTCGAAGCGCTCGAGGAGGGCGCGCCCGGAGTTGTCGCGGGCTCCGAGGAACACCAACTTGGCGCCCGGCGCGAGCGAATGGACCGCCTCCAGGTCGAGCGTCTCCTCGCCCCACCACCCCTGCTGGTTCTCGATCTTCGAGCCGGGCGTGGGCGCCACGTTGTACTGGGTGAGGTCCGCCGCGGGGAGTCCGTGACGTGCCGAGTACTTGCGGAGATCGCGATCCATCGTCGGAGACGCGAACGCATCGATCACGGCAACCGTCTGGCCCGTGCCGTCCACGCCGGCGGCGATCGCATCGCTCATCCCGTACGCGCTCCGCAACTGGTCGGGCGTGTACCCGCACGGGGCATACGGCGCCGGCGCGCCGTAGGCGGGAGGAAAGGTGTCGGCGACCTTCTCACCCCAGAACGTGCCGCACGGACGTCCGTTCTTGAACGCCGGAGGCTTCGGGAGTCGGTTCGAGATGCCGGTGCGCATGCGCACGTCGGATAGGCCGACGAACCCCTTCACGGTCCGGGCGAGCTCCGCCGGGACGCGAGGATCCCCGGTCGTCGCACGCCGCACGCTGCCGCCGGTGCGATACATCGCGAGACCCGTTCCGAGCGCGCGCTCCACGTCGCGCGCGCTGCCGCTCGACGCCACCCACAGACGACTGGCGGGAACGCCGTCCACACGGAGCCCCGAATCCGACAACCAGGTCCGTACCGCGTCCACGTCCGCAGCGGCGGGTGAGAAGCGCGCTCGGAACTGCGCTGCCGTCAGGTACCGGCCGTACGAGGCACTGTTCGGATCCGAGACCGCGCCCGCGACCGCGGTCACACCGGCGGGGTCGCGCCACCCCAGGAAGACCAGGAACGCGACCTGCGAGTCGGGATCGACCCGCCTGATCATGTTCGATGCCCGGGCCCACGACGGGTGGGAACCGGAGACCCGGACGGACGCGGGACTCCCACTCGCTGCCGTGACGCCGGCGAGTGCAAGCGCGAACGCCGCAACGCAGACGAGATACCTCTTCGAACGGATCGACATCTCGGATCAGCTCCTCTAGCGGCGCGCCCACGCCGACGGCGCACCGTAACGCCGCCTGCTTCGCCAGGCAAGAGGCCATGGTGCTTGCAGCGCACTCGTCCGGTCGGCTCCCCGTCGTTCGGCTGATGCGTCGGCCGGAAGGCGGCGGTAGGGTGCCCCCATGCAGGCGCCTTCACCGCAACGACGCGGCCTGAACGCGACGAACGTCCTTTCCATGTTGCTGATGGTCGCCCTCGTTCTCGGGGTCGTCCTGACGGTGCTCTCCCTCAAGCCCGCGGGTTCCGGACCGGCCTTCGCCGTGGCGGCGGTGAACGCGACCACATGCCCGGCCGGTGAAGGCGCCCCGGCGTGCTTCCAGGTCTTGGTGCAGAACACCGGATCAGAGGCGGCGAAGCTGCGCTGCGAGCTGGTCCCCGCGGACGGCACCACGGCGGTCTTCTTCTCCGGTGACCCGGTCTACACGAGCGCGGCGTCGATCGCCCCCGCGCAGACCATCCCGCTGTCGGTCAAGGTCGATGTGACCAAGGGCAACGACACCGTGGTCTCGCCGACCATCGGTTGCTCGCCGGTCTCCGCCTAGTCAGACGCGGAACGAGCCCTCGCCGACGAGCCGCACGCCTCCACCGACGCGCACGGAGAACGATCCTCCCATCGGCTGGGCCTCCACGTGCAGGAAGCTCGGGCGACCTATCATCTCGCCCTGCGCGATCACCGCCGTGCCGGGCATGCCCGCCAGCCCGTGGAGGGCCAGGTAGGCGCCGAGCGGCCCCGCCGCCGAGCCCGTCGCGGGATCTTCACCGATGCTCGCGCCGCGGTCGAACATCCTCGCCATCACGTCGCCGTCGCCGCGGACGGCGAACAGGTAGAGCGATTCCGCACCGGTGGCGGCGCAGACGCTCCCGCATCCGGCGTCGTCGCGCCGGGCGCGGCGAAGCCCGTCCTCCTCCCGCAGCGGCACCATCAGATGCGCGAGTCCGGTCGACCCGGCGACGATCGGCAAGCCCTCGACCAGGTCGTCGAGCTCCAGCCCCGCGGCCATTGCGACGGCCGCGCGATCCTCGAACGGCTCGCCGAACACGGGTGGAAGTTGCTGCATCCACGCCGTCCCCGCGGCGACGTCTATGTCCACGTCCACCGTGACATCCCCCGCCGCGGACGTCTGCACGGCGTGCGGCCCGACACGGTCTTCGGCCGCCAACGTGAAGGCGGTTCCGAGCGTCGGATGTCCGGCGAACGGCAGCTCCGCGTCGGGCGTGAAGATCCGGACGTCGTAGCCCCCCTCCCGGATCGCGGTCACGAACGTGGTCTCGGAGAATCCGATCTCACGTGCCAGCATCGCCATGGTCTCGGCGTCCAGGCCGGCAGGCGGATCCGTGACGACGCACAGCTGGTTCCCGGCGAACGGAACCTCAGCGAACACGTCGACGAGCCGGAACGAGACCTCCACGGTGGGCAGTATCGCAGTTGCTACGCTGAGGCCACGCGGGTGTAGCTCAATGGCAGAGTTCCAGCCTTCCAAGCTGGCTATGCGGGTTCGATTCCCGTCACCCGCTCCGAACAAGATCGGAGCGCGGAGCGCGATCGACGACGGTCTGCCCATCGCGACCGATAGGGTAGGTCGCGTCGTGAGGCCGATGTCGATGATCCGCTTCCGGGTGTGGACCGAGCGCTTGCGGTCGAGTCTGTTCTTCATCCCCCTCGTTCTGGTCCTCGCTGCGGTCGTGCTATCGATGATCACGACCGCGATCGACGCACGTATCCGCGCGCATCACGTGCCGCTGCCGCAACTGGTGCTGTCGACGGTCGACAGCGCCCGTGCACTCCTCGGCGTCATCGCGTCCGCGACCATCGCGTTCGCAGGGGTCTCGATATCGATCTCGTTGCTGTTGATCCAGCTGGCCTCGAGCCAATTCTCGCCGCGCGTGTTGTACGGCTTCTTCCGCGACCCCGTGACGAAGTGGGTCACGGGCATCGTGATCGGCACGTTCACGTACTGCCTGTTGGTCCTTCGGATCGTGCGTGCTCCGGGCGAGACGGCGGCCCCGCAAGTGGTGCCGCACATCTCCGTGATGATCGCGACCGTCCTCGGCGTCGGATCGATCATCGCGGTGGTCATCTTGATCAACCATTCGGCTCGATCGATGCAGGTCGGAGAGATCATCCGCCGCATCACGGACGAGGGCAGGACGCAGATCGCCTCCCTCCACGGCCGACTGGAAGGCGTGTCCGGCGATCCCCTGCCGACGGGGCCGGATCCGGACACCGCCGGCTTCACGGTCGAGGCGCACGACGAGGGGTGGGTGCAGCTCTTGGACGTCGACCGGCTCAGGCAGTCACTCCCGCCGGACACGGCGTGCGAGCTCACGGTGTTCGTCGGCGGGTTCGTCAGCTTGGGATCCCCGCTCTGCGTCCTACGTCCCGCGCCCTCGACCGACGATGAGGAGATGGTCGCGCAAGGGATCCGGCAAGTGGTCCACCTCGGCCGGACCAGGACCACACAGCAGGATGTGGCATTCGTGTTCCGACAACTCGTCGACATCGCGCTCCGCGCGCTCTCGCCGGGGATCAACGACCCCACCACCGCCCAGGAGGTGCTCGTCCACATCGGCAGCCTGCTTCAGCAGCTCCTCCGTCAGCAGGTCGAGCCGGCCGAAGGTCGCGACGACCAAGGGCGGGAAGTGAGGCGACCTCGCGACCGAGGATTCGACGACTACGTCAACCTCGCGTGCGACCAGATCCGGCAGGCCGCCGCGACACAATCGGCCGTTTCGATCACCATCCTGGACGTCATCGGAGGTGTCATCGCCGACCTCGAGCGTGCAGGCGTCGAGAACGGGGTCAACGCGCTCCGGCGGCAGGCGCGGCTGGTGGTCACGGGTCTCGATCGCCAACATCTCCTCCCCGAAGACATCGATGCGGTGCTCCACGCGGCGCGACTCCGAGGGTTGCCGACAGCCTGACGTCGGGGTGGCGGTCGACCCCGCGAGTAGCATTGAGCGCCGTGAGGGTCGTCGCCCGTCTACGTCCGATGACCCCGTCCCGGCGCCGGTAGCTCAGGGGACAGAGCGGCGGACTTCTAATCCGCGGGTCGGAGGTTCGAATCCTCCCCG
>CAVZKB010000008.1:0-51964 GCA_963775755.1 uncultured Actinomycetes bacterium
GCGACCCCCGTACCATCCCGATAGGCACCGCGACGGATGAGGAGACCACATGACGCCCGAAGACCCCGAACGGCTGGACCCGGACCTCGATCCCGAAGACGACCCCGGCGAAGACCTGGAAGCCAGGATCGAGCTCGCCGACCACGCGTTCGGGGCAGAATCGTTCGGAGTCACCGCCGAGGAACAGGTTCGAGGCGAAACGTTGGATCAACGACTGGCGGAGGAACGTTCCGACGGACCGCCGGATGACGTCGACATCGAGATCGAGGACTTCGACGCCCCCGACCACGAGCCCCAGATGGTGGGAGAAGCGGTCATCGATCGTGATCCGTTCGTGTCGGCAGAGACCGCGGCGATGACGATCCGTGACAGTGCCCCGGGAGCCGTGGATCACGAGGACGACTACGTCGAGCTCGACGAGTGAGCCGTCACATCCGCGGGTACATGTAGCCGTACCCCTCGACCTGCCTCGCCTTCGTCGACGTGGCGAAGAACCGCTGGCGAGGGATCTCGACCCTCCCCGAACAGTGTCCGCACGCGAACGCGCCCTGCCACCGTGAGGGAACGGCCTGCTGGTAGCCACACCCGGGGCAGGTCTCGAAGATGATCTCGGCGAAGCATGCGAAACACGCGTACGTGATCGCGTCGTCGCCGACCGGGTTCGGCATCATGCAGTCCGGGCACGTGAGGTAGGCCATGTCCCCTCAAGGGTCGTCATCCGAGTGACCGACCTGGATACCGAACTTCAGGGGACTTCGAACCCGAACGACCCGAGCGGGTCCCGACCGACCGATCCCGGTTCCCGTCCAACGATGGTCACATGTCCGAGCTTGCGGCCGGGGCGAGGCTCCTTGCCGTACAGGTGCAGATGGGCTCCGGCAACCGCGGCCAACGAGGGCGTGTCCGGGACGCTGCCGATCAGGTTCACCATGGCGCTTGAACCCCGTGTCGCGGTCGAGCCGAGCGGGAGCCCCGTCACGGCTCGGAGATGGTTCTCGAACTGGCTCGTCTCCGCGCCCTCGATCGTCCAGTGCCCCGAGTTGTGCACGCGGGGCGCCATCTCGTTCCCGATCAGCTCATCCCCCACCTGGAAGAGCTCGATCGCCATCACCCCGACGTACTCCAACCGATCCATCACTGCGCGCGCGTGCGACTCGGCGTTCGCCTGGAGATCGGGCGTGAGCGCGGGCGCGGGCGCGACCGACAGCCGCAGGACCCCGTCCCGGTGGTGGTTCTCGATGAGCGGATAGAACGCGAACGAGCCGTCGCGACCCCGGACGCCCAGGATCGAGAGCTCCCTGTCGAACTCGACGAGGCGTTCGAGGATGGACGGCACCTCGCCGATCGCGCGCCATGCGTCTTCGGCGAGCACCGCGTCGTGGATCACCGCCTGCCCCTTGCCGTCGTATCCCAGCCGGCGCGTCTTCAGGATCGCCGGCGTCCCCATCCGTTCCACCGCTGAACGCAGCTCACCCGGCGTCGCCACCGCCTCGTGCGTCGCGCTCGGCAGTCGGATGTCGTCGAAGAGCTCTTTCTCCCTGACCCGGTCCTGCGCGATCTCGAGCGCCTCGGGCGGCGGGAACACCGGCGCTAGCTCCATGAGGAACCGCGCCGCGCCGACCGGCACGTTCTCGAACTCGTACGTCACGACGTCGGCGAACTGCGCGAGCCTCGCCAGAGCTTCTCGATCGTCGTACGGGCCGATGATGCTGGGCGCGACCTGGGATGCGGGCGAATCGCGAGCCGGATCGAGCGTCGTGCAACGGATGTCCAACGGGTATCCGGCGAGAGCGAGCATGCGGCCGAGCTGGCCCCCGCCGACGATCCCGACGCGCATGAGGGGCTACCGGTCGTCGGGATCGGGATGCGCCAGCACGCTCTGCGTCTGCGTCGCCCGGAAACGCTTCAGCCGGTCGCGCACGCCTTCGTCCTCCAGCGCGACGATCTCCGCAGCGAGCAACGCGGCGTTCACCGCCCCCGCCCTTCCGATCGCGAGCGTTCCGACGGGCACGCCGGCCGGCATCTGCACGATCGACAGCAAGGAGTCCATCCCCTTCAGGGCTTTCGATTCGATCGGGACGCCGAGGACCGGCAACTCGGTCTTCGCCGCGGTCATACCGGGGAGGTGCGCGGCTCCGCCGGCGCCGGCGATGATCACCTTCAGCCCGCGCTCCGCGGCGGTGGACGCGTACTCGAACAGCAGGTCCGGCGTGCGATGCGCCGACACCACGCGCGTCTCGTAGCGAACGTCGAGGTCCTCGAGCGTCTCGACCGCGACCCGCATGGTTTCCCAATCCGAACGCGATCCCATGATGACACCCACCTGCGGCTCTCCCACGCGGTGGAGTCTAGCCGCGGGTCGCTAGAGCATGAACTGCTTCGGAGGGTCATCCGCGGTGAGCACGTCGCGATCGATCGACCACTCGCTCACGTCCGACTCGGCCTTGCCGTCGAAGACGAGCTCGACGAGGGACTTGCCGAACACGCTCGCGAACTTGAACGCGTGCGCGGCGCCCTGCCCGACCGCCGCCCGCGCATGGCCGGGCACCAGGTCGATCACGAAGTCGCGGTCGGGCGTCATGGTGTAGAGGCACGTGCGCTGCCTGAGGTACGGGCCGAAGCCGCCGGGCAGATGCCGGCGCATGAACCCATCGAGCGCATCCGCGTAAGCGGGATCAGGGTCGAACGAGCGGGTGTCGCCCGTGACCTCGCGGCCGCCCACGTCGCGACCGATCTTCGCTCCCGCCTCGCCGAACGCGGGGAACCCGTAGAAGGACGGATCCCCCATCCATATCCAGATCGGGAACCGATCGGGAGCGAACGCCTCCAGGTCGCGCGACGCGTAGTAGTGCACCTGTTCCTGCGTCACCGTCAGGTTGATCGGACGCCAGAGCTGCTCGAGGATCTCGTTCGTCCACGCGTCGGCGGTGACGATCAGGCGCTCGGCCGCATACGTGACGCCGCCGGCGACCAACTCGTAGCCTCCGCCGGCTTCACGCACCGACGTCACCTTCGCGTTGTCCACGAGGGTCGCGCCGAGCTCGGTGGCCACCCGGCGATGGGCCGCGTTCGCCGTGGCCGCCGCTGCGATGCCCGACGCCTCCTGGAACATGACGCGAACGTCCTCGTCCAGCCGCCACTGCGGCCAGCGGCGCATGGCCTCCCCGGCATCCAGCCACTCGTAGGGCACGCCGACCTCGTCGAGCGAACGCTCGTACTCGGGCGCCCACTCCATCGCGCTCGGTGGATACAGGTCGATGCCGCCGGTCCTCACGACCACGCGGTCGCCCGAGGTCCGCTCCACGTCCGCCCATGCCGCGTAGGCGTCCTGCGCGAACCGGACGTAGGCCGGCGTGTGATAGCTGAGCCGGATGATCCGCGAGTGGTCCTGCGATGCGCCGCGTTCGTGTCCGAGCTCGAACCGCTCGAGGCCCAGCACGCCGGCTCCGGCGCGCTTGGCCGCCCAGTACGCAGCGCCCGAGCCGATGCCTCCGAGCCCGATGACCGCGACGTCGAATCCCCGCCGCTCGCTCACTGAGGTCAGACCTCGGTCTCGGAGTGCTCGCGGTATTCGTAGGCCGACATGGCCTTGCCCGTCGCCGACTTCCACTCGCGTTCCTCGGCGGAGAGCTTCCCGAGGACCTTCGCCATGGCACGCACGTGGCCCTGCACCGACCCGCAGCACGACCCGATGTAGTTGAGGCCGGCCTCTTGGGCCTGCCGGGCGAACTCTCCCATCTCCTTGCGGGAGAGCTGCAGTGGATCCAGCTCGTAGGGGAAGTTGCCGGTCGCGGTGAAGTCGGGCTGCGCCGCCGTGGTGCGGTACGCAACCGGTTGCGCGGCGACGTACCCCTGCACCGCTCCGCGCATCTCGACGGCGATCGGCAGCATCTGC
Organism: uncultured Actinomycetes bacterium; assembly: GCA_963775755.1. Taxonomy (GTDB): domain Bacteria; phylum Actinomycetota; class UBA4738; order UBA4738; family HRBIN12; genus JBBQVZ01. The sequence continues at coordinate 3,896 of CAVZKB010000008.1, forward strand.
TCGGGCCCGCTGAGGCAATTGACCCCGACGATGTCGGCGCCGGCGTCGGCGAGCTTGCGCGCGCAGTCGGCAGGTGAGTCGCCCTCGTAGGAAACGGGCACGGGTTGTTCGAAGCACATCGTCGCCATCACCGGAAGCCCGGTCGCCTTCGCGCGCTCGACGAACAGGATCGCCTCGCCGAGGGACGAGAACGTCTCGCCGATCCAGAAGTCCACGCCGCCGGCGTCGATCTGATCCTGGAGCTGCCGGTCGAAGAGCGCCCGCACGTGGTCCGCGCTCGCGGGATCCGCGGGGTCGTACGCCCAGGTGAGACACAGGTTGCCCGCGACGAGCGCGTCGCCCTCGGCGGCGACCTGCCGCGCGATCTGGACGGCGTTGCGGTTGATGTCGTCGACCTTGCCCTCCAGGCCGACGGTCGCGAGCTTGTCGTCGCTCGCGTAGAACGTCATGGTCTGCAGCACGTCCACTCCTGCGCGCAGGAACTCGCGGTGCAGCTGGACGAGCGCGTCCGGGTGTTCGATCACGACCTCGGGCGTGAACGGCCCCGCCTGCACGTACCCGCGCTTCTCCAGTTCCAGCAGGTAGCCGCCGTCGCCCAGCACCGGACCCTCCGCGAGCCGTTCCAGGATGCCCTTCGGCATGTCGATGCACCGTCCCTTCGAAGATGGCGTTCGGTCGGGGAGTCTAGTGACGGCCCATGTCGGGGCAGGTGCACATGGAGTGACCTCAGGTCAGGTCGGAGGCTGTCGAGCAGAGGTCACGCGTCGGTCGGGTCGGCGTCCGTGTCGTCCCGCTTGAGCCGCTCGCGTACGCGCTCCATCCGTCCCGGCCCGTCATCCTTGGGCGGCCGAGTGGCTTCCTTCGTGAGATCGGAGTCCACCACCTCGTACCGCGTGCCGTACGCGCCGGCCGCGGCCTGGACCACGCCCGCGACCGGCAACGCGAGGAACGCCGTGAGGACGCCCCCCAGCGCGCCGCCGATCAGCGCTGCGGCGAACGCGAGCGCCGGATGCAACGCCATGGTCTTGGCCGTGAGCCGTGGGCTCAAGAGGTAGTTCTCGATCTGCTGGTAGACCAGGACGTAGGCCAGCGCGGCGATGCCGGCCGACAACGAGAACAGCGCCGCGACCAGCACCGGAGCCGCGCCGGCGATGTAGGTCCCGACGATCGGGATGAACTCCGCCACCAGGCCCTCGAAGATGGCGAGCGGGGCGGCGAACGGCACGCTGAAGACCCGCAACGTGATGTACATCCCGGCGCCGTTGATCGCGGCGAGCAACAGCCGCGAATAGAAATAGCCGCCCGTCTTCTCGATCGCCTGCTCCCAGATGAAGAGCACGCTCTTCTGGCTCTTCGGCGGCAGGGCGCTACAGACGATCCGTCGGAGCTTGGGGCCCTCCGCCACGATGTAGAACGTGAAGAGTGCGATCGTGGCCCACCGGAAGATCCCGCCCAGGATGGAGGCTGCGATCCCGAAGACGTTGCCCGCCAGGTTCTTCGCCGCCCCCGCCAGATCCTGCGCGTTCTGCTGGATCTGATCGGTAAGGTTCGTCGCCGAGATCTTCCAGCCGAGGTTGTTCGCCCATTTGACGAGCGTGTCGACCAACCCGGGCGCTGCCGCGATCAGCTGCTTGGCTCCGGTCACGACGGCCGGGATGATCAGCGCGACCAGCCCGATCACCGCCAGGAACACGAACAAGAAGATCAGCCCGGTCGCGCTTCCCCGCCTCCATCCCCTGGCCGCGAACCAGTTGACGCCCGGCTCCAGCGCGAACGAAAGGAAGAACGCGGTGAAGATGATGCCGAAGAAGCTCGTGAGCTTGCCCGCGAGCCCGATCACGGCGAGCGCGGAGACCGCGCCGACGACGATCACGACGATCCCGCGGATCGTCAGCTTGCGAAGGAGCGCGGGCGCCCACGGCGGCAGCTCGGATCCGTTGCCGCCCGTCGTGTCACTGCGCTCGGGCTGATCCACGCGGACGCTTACCCCGTGATCGCGACGGCGAACGACGCGAAGTTGTCGACGTATCGCTGCGCATCCGCGTCGGTCATGACGATCGACGTCGTCCAACTCTCCCACTTCGACCCGGGCGACTTGAACACGCCGCGGTTGAGCTGCCAGAGCCACGCCAGCTGCGGCACCCGGTCGTCGATCTCCCAGAGGTCGCGGTACTCGTGGATGGGTGTGGAGCGCCAGTCGATCGAGCCCTTCGCGCCGAGGCGCTTCATGCTCGCGGGCAACCGGTGCGCGACGATGACCTCCTCGCAGCCGGCGAGGATCGTGTTGATCCGTTCCAGCTCGCCGTATGCGTCCTTGGTCAATACCTCGCTCAGGTTGACCTTCGAGGCCGCCATCGTGAGCGGGTTCCCGTTGAACGTGCCGACCTGATCCAGCTCCCCACGGATCACCATGCCCATGGCCTCTTCGGTCCCGCCGATCGCGCCGCACGGCAGACCGCCCCCGATCGCCTTCGCCAGGCAGATCAGATCGGGCACCACGCCGAACGCCTCGACGGCCCCGCCCCAGGCGAGCGTGCATCCGGTCTTCACCTCATCGAACGCCAGGTAGGCGCCGTGACGATGGCAGATGTCCTTCAAGGCCTGAAGGTAGCCGGGATCGGGCAGCACCAGGCCGCAGTTGGTCATGGCGGGCTCGACGATCATGCCGGCGATCTGTTCCGGATGCTCTTCGAACGCGCGTTCCGCCGCGCCGGCGTCGTTGAACGGCACGGCGATCACCAGGTCGACGAACTCCTCGGGCAGCCCGAGCGTCTGCGGCACCGATGCGGGATGGTCGCGCGGGCCGGCCTTGTCCTCCGGCGGGAACACCGACACCATCAGCGAGTCGTGGTGGCCGTGATACGTCCCCTCGATCTTCAGGATCAGCTTGCGACCGGTGAGCGCGCGCATGATGCGCGTGGCGTCCAGCGTCGACTCGGTCCCCGAGTTGCCGAACCGCCAGTACGGCAGCTCGAACCGCTCGGCCAACAGGTCGGCCACGATCAGCCCGTCCTCGGTCGGCTGTGCGAAATGCGTCCCCAACGCGACCCGTTCGCGCACCGCCTCCACGATCTTGGGATGCGCGTGGCCCATGACCATGACGCCGTAGCCGTTGTGATAGTCGACGTACTCGTTCTCGTCGAGGTCCCATACGTGGGCGCCGTCGCCGCGACGGACGTAGATCGGGTGTGGCGGCCAGGACTGCCACGACGAGGACACGCCTCCCGGCAGGCGTCGCTTGGCCTCCGCGCGATACGCCAGGCTCCGACGGTGCTTCTCGTCGAGCGCCGCGGTCTCGGTCTGGAGCAGCCGTTCGACCAGATCCATGTCGAACCGGACGACCTCGCGATCGGTTCCTGTCGCCATCCCTCACACCCCCGAGACGGCCATGAGGTCGTCGAGGATCGACGGGAACGAACCGACGATGAGCGACAGGTGACCCTCGTCGTCGAAGAGCCGGGCCTTGGCTCCGGCCACATGCGCGGCGAGCCACTCCCCGTGCGCGAACGGCACCATGCGATCCTGCCCCCCCTGCCACACCGTCACCGGCACGCTGATATCGGCGAGATCGAAGCCCCACGAGTGCACGAACGCGATATCGTCGTCGAACCAACCGTCGATGCCGGTCGAGACGGATTCGTGAAGCATCTCGGTGGCGTGATCGGCGAACTCACCGGTGAGTGCGGCGACGTCGACGGGGGAAACGAGGCCGCCGAGCGCGTCTGCCAGGTCGGCGGCCGTCGCCGCGCGCAGGTTGTCGGCCTGCGCCTCGAGGTTGTGCCGCAGTGCCTCGCCGCCTTCGGCGGCCGCGCTCATCTCCGCGACGTTCTCATCCGCCATCCCGGCCAGGAAGTCGAGGCCCTGCGCGCCCCAGGGCCCCACGCCCGCGGTGGTCGCGCACGCGATCACGCGCTCCGGGAGCAGCGCCGCGCACGCGAGCGTGTGCGGTCCACCGCCCGATTGGCCGATCGTGAAGAAGCGATCGGCGCCCAGATGATCGGCGATCCGCGCGGTGTCGGCGGCGCAGTCGGCCACCGAACGACCCTGCACGCGCGTCGACCCCGCGTACCCCGGCCGGGAGTACGTCACGAGCCGAAGACCACGCTCGGAGGCCGCCTCCACGTAGGGACGGAACGGACGGCCCGTAGACGGGGTGCCGTGGTGCGAGAACAGCGCGATGCCATCCGTGGGCCCGGCCACGCGCACATCGAGCCTTCGGCCGGGGTCTACCTCCAGGGAGAACTCGGTGACGTCCATCGACGCCGTAGCCTACGCCGTGATCGCGGCGGCGAGTTCCTCGAAGTTGTCCACGTAGCGCTTGGCGTCCTCGTCCGTGTGGGAGACCGAGGTCGTCCAGGTCTCCTGCTTGGACCAGGGAGACTTGAAGACCCCGCGGTTCTGCTGGAAGAGCCACGCGACGTACGTGATCCGCTCGTCGATCCCCACGGCGTCGCGGTACTCCCGCACCGGCGTCGCGCTGTAGATGACCGAGCCCTTCGCACCCATGCCGGTGACGTACGCGGGCAACCGGTATTTCTCGATCACCGACGTGCAACCGTCGGCGAGCACCTTGTGGATCGCGTTGAGGTGGTCGTACACGTCGCGCGTCAAGACCTCGGTGAGGGTCGCCTTGGTCGCCGCCATGGTGAGCGGGTTGCCGTTGAACGTTCCGGCCATGTCGTACTCGTCCTCCATGACCGGGCGGTACAGCTCGCGGGTCGCGCCGATCGCGCCGCACGGCAGTCCCCCGCCGATGGCCTTCGCCAGGCACACGATGTCGGGCATCACGCCGAACGCCTCGACGGCGCCGCCGTAGGCGATCGTCGCCCCCGTCTTCACCTCGTCGAACGCCAGGTACGCGCCGTGCGCGTGCGCCAGGTCCTTCAGCCCCTGCAGGTAGCCGGGCTCGGGAAGGATGACGCCGCAGTTCATCATGGCCGGCTCGACGATCATGCCTGCGATCTTGCCCTCGTTCTCCTCGAACGCGCGGGCGGCTTCCGTCAGGTCGTTGAACGGGACCACGCGAACCAGGTCTCCAAGGGCTTTCGGGATCCCGAGGGCCTGCGGCACGGAGTTCGGGTGCTCCCTCGGACCGATCTTCTTCGGGTCGGGCCCGACGGAGAACATCAACGAGTCGTGGTGGCCGTGATAGGTGCCTTCGATCTTGATGATCATCTCGCGGCCGGTGTTCGCGCGCATCAGACGCGCGGCCTCGAGCGTCGCCTCGGTGCCCGAGTTGCAGAACCGCCACAGCGGGAGCCCGAACCGTTCCACCAAGCTGTCGCCGACCGCATCGAGATGCTTCGTTGGTTGCGCGAAGTGCGTGCCGAGCGCGACCTGCCGCTTGACCGCCTCGACCACCTTGGGGTGAGCGTGACCGGCCACCATGGCGCCGTAGCCCAGATGGAAGTCGATGTACTCGTTACCGTCGATGTCCCAGAGCCGGCTGCCCAGCCCGTGGTCGATGTAGATCGCGTGCGGCGGCGCCGCTTGCCAGCTCGACGCGACGCCTCCGGCGATGGTGCGCGCGGCGACCTCGCGATACGCGATCGATGCCCGGTGCTTCGGCTCGAGCTTCGCTTCCTCATCCTCGATCAGCTCGTCGACGCGATCGAGGTCGATGTCGATCGTCTCGTTGACGACCATGGGTTCCGCCTCCTTGCGATGGACCGCCGTGCCCCACGGGACGACCCGCGAGCCCTAGATTGAACGGCGATTCAAACCTGCGGTCATGATACCTGAGGGCCCCGGGGGCTGGGAAGCCCGCGGTCGGGCTCGCTCCGAGAGGGCCGTTGGTATCGTGTAGCCGCACGTGGTGGCCGTAGCTCAAGTGGTTAGAGCGCCAGGTTGTGGTCCTGGAGGCTGGGGGTTCAAGTCCCCTCGGTCACCCCATCCCGAACGGTCCGACGGCAGTTGCTAGACTGCGCCGGGCCTCTAGCTCAACCTGGCAGAGCAACGGACTCTTAATCCGCAGGTTCGGGGTTCGAATCCCCGGGGGCCCACCAGGTGACGATGACCTCGCGGGCAACGACACCGGCTCAGGGTCGCCTGGCGGCGAACGAAGACGCTCGGTCGCCGCCGTCGGCGCCCTGGACCTCGAGGTCCTGGGCAAGTTGGTGGAGATCCGATCCGTCCGCGTTCATGAGCCACAACCTGTTCTGAGGCTCTTGGTTTCCATACGTCTGGACCACGATGTGCGTACCGTCCGGCGACCACCGGATCCCCCATCCGAAGACCACCCCTTGGTTGCTCACAATTCCGAGCGAGCTCGCGAGGAGGGTTTGCTCGCCATCACCCACGCCCACCGAATAGACCGACCCTCCCCCTCCCCTCGCGCCATACGTGATGCGTGTCCCGTCGGGTGACCAGCTGAGCGTCGTGACGACACCAGCCGTCTTCCCGAGGTCCGTTCGGTCTCCGGTTGCCGGATCGATGAGCAGCAGCGCGTCGCCATCGATGGATCTGCGCGCGACCACGAGTTGCGCACCGATGGGCGACCATGCCCAGAGCTCGTTGAACGGAGCCACTTGCGGATCCTCGAAGCAGGGCCTCGTCAACTGCCGGGGCTCGTCTTGCCCGTTCGTGACCCAGAGCCCCGCCGCCTCGGCCGCATGGGAAGAGCCGGGAGTCATCCGCGGGGATCCGGACGGGCACCCCACGGCCTCGTACGCCGCCCATCGGCCGTCGGCGGACCAGGCGGCACTGCCGATAAGGTCCCGAGCGTCGGGAACGACGAGCGTGCGTTCCTCACCCGTGTCCGGATCATGCGCGACGAGGTCGCCGAAATGGCGAGCGTCGTAACCCGTGTACGTGATGACCTCCCCGTCCCGACGAAGGAGCGACTCGTCCGCCGGACGCTCGGCGATGCTGAAGGCCCGTGTGAGCTCGACGAAGGTCACGATTGAAAGGATGATCGCGAGCGCAGCCGCGCCGATCCGCTGGTTCCGGCGCTTGCGGTCGCGCCGGCGCAGCAACCGTTCGAATTGGCCGCGCTCGAGGTCGACCGTCGTACTCTCGCGCTCGAGCAGCTCCGCGACGCTAGGCATCGTCGACCTCCATCGCCCGGCGAAACGACTCACGACCTTGGTGCGATAAGGACCGGACCGTAGAGGCCTGCACCCCGAGCGCGCGCCCAGCCTCGTTGGGGCTGAACCCGAGCATCTCGGTCAGCACGAGGGCAGCGCGCTGACGCGGCGGCAGCGTCGAGAGCACCCGCCGTACGGTGTCGCGCTCGTCGGCATCCGCGAAATCGTCCTGCGAGGGCGCGAGCCCGATGGTCCGGCGGATCGCCAACACTGCCCGCCGGTACCTCTTGCGGAACAGGTTCATCGCCGTGCGGTAGAGGTATCCAACGGGGTCGTCCATCGCTCCAATCTGCTCCCACCGCTCCCACACCTTCAGGAACGCGTCCTGCATGATCTCCTCCGCCTCCGCGCGGTTCCCGGTGACGAGCCATAGGCGACGGAACAGCCTTTGACTCTCGGCGTCGAAGAAGATCTCGAAGCTTCGGGACGCCTCGAGCCTCTCGGAGGCGGCTGCCTCCGCGGGCAGTCGAAGTGGCTCGTTCATGTCGTATGGATGAACCCTCGGAGCGCTCGGTCGCGGCCGCTGGGCTCGTCTTCCAAAGCCTCACGCGGTCGGCAACACCTGGTCGACGAGCCTCTCCAGGAACGCGTCGTCCAATGGCTCTCGCGTGATGAGCAGCCGCAGATAGAGCGGCCCGACGAGGGTTTCGAGCATCACGTTGGGATCGACCTCCGGGGAGACCTCCCCGCGCGCGATGGCGCGGGTGACCATGACCCCTGCCAGCCGGAACCGCTCTCTCCAGAACTCCTGACCCGCTTGGCCGAGCGCTCCCTCCGTGCGCGCTTCGGAGGCCACGGCGCGCACGATCGCCTCGTAGTCAGGAGCGGTGATGTTGGCGACGACCGCCTTGGCGAACGCGAGGAGATCGTCTCGCACCGAGCCCGTGTCGGGGACCGGGACCGTCACCTCGGAACGGGCGAGGAGGGCTTCGCGCACGAGTTCTTCCCGCCCGTGCCAATGACGGTAGAGCGTGGTCTTGTGCACGCCCGCCCGGCTCGCGATCTGGTCGAACGTGAGACCGGCGAACCCCACAGCGGTCAGCTCTTCGAGCGTGGCGGCGAGGACCGCGGTGCGGATACGGGCGCTGCGCCCGCCGGGACGTCGGCGCGGCTCGGCCATCTTCGGCTAGATCATCGTGTCGTCGCCGGCGCTCGACTGGTCCGGCTCCGTCTCCGCCTCACCCGCGACCAGCCGACGGAGCATGTCTTCTTTCCCGGCGGGCGCGAGGAGGCTCACGATGTCACCGGCCAACAGCGTCGTATCGCGCTCCGGGAAGATCCGTTCCTCCCCTCTCTGGATGGCGATCACGACGGTCCCCGCCGGCCAGGCGGCGTCCGACACTTTCTTTCCCTCCATCTCGGCGCCCTCGTGAACCTCCTGCTCCATGAGCGTGGCCCCGCGGAAGGTCGAACCCAGCCTCGCAAGGCTTCCCTCCAGCGAGCGCCGGTACGCGCGTATCAGGTCCGAGGCGGCGACGATCCCGACGATCCGACGGTCCCGGTCGAGCACCGCGACCCTGGCCACGTGGTCGACGGCCAAGATGTCGACGACGGCGTCGAGGGTCGCTTCGTCCGCGACGGTGGGGGCAAGCGAATCGCAGACCCGCCCGATCGTTTCGCCGGGATCCAGCTCGGTGAGCCGTCCGGTCTGGACCATGCCCCTGAACCGGCCCTGATCATCCCCGACGGGAGCGCCGGCGAGCCCGAGCGCGAGCAGCTCGTCGAGACCCTCGCGGACGGAGGCCCCGGCATCCAGTACCAGCCGCGGTGTTCGCATCGCGTCGGAGACGGCGAGGGTGGACAGGAGCGGGAGGGCCGACCGAAAGCCCCGCGCCGGCGATTCGTTGCGGTTCTTGATCTGGCTCGTGTAGATCGTGGCATCCCCGACGATGAGCGCGGCGAGTCCGACGGCCACCATCGCCGGCGCGAGCAACTGCAGGCTCCCGGTCATCTCGGCGACCATCAGCATCACCGCGATCGGCGCGTGAGCGATGCTCCCGAAGCAGGCGATCATGCCCACGACCACGAACGGCGCCGGCGAATGCGGGACGCCGGGGAGGTCCGACATCAGCCTCCAAGCCCCCGCGCCGAGGAAACCGCCGATGACCATGCCCGGGCCGAAGATCCCCCCCGAGCCACCCGATCCGATCGACAGCGACGTCGCCAGGATCTTCGCGAACGGAAGCACCAGCACGATCCACAGGGGAAGGGTGAGGAGGCGAGGACTCATCCCCACCTGCACCCACCCGTACCCTGTCCCCAGGATCTCGGGAACGGCGAGAGCCATGAGTCCGACGACGAGTCCCGCCGCGGCAGGCTTCAGCATGCGTTTGCCCGGCAGGCGCTTGATCATGCGGGCGACTCCGTAGAACGAGGCCGCGTAGAGACGGCCGATGAGCCCCGCCGCGATCCCGATCGCCGCGAAGTAGACGAGCTCCAGCGGACGCTTGAACTGGTAGCCCAGCACGCCGAAGATCGGCGAGAACCCCTCGACGGCACCGAACACGGCGAAGCCGACGATGGACGCGACGATCGATGGGATCAACGCCTCGACCTCCACGTCGTCTCGGTAGAGGATCTCGGCGCCGAGGATCGCGCCACCGAGCGGTGCCCGGAAGATCGCCCCGATCCCGGAGCCGATCCCCACGGTCACGGCGACGCGGGCGTCGGCGGGCGTGAGGTCGAGCCAACGGGACAGCATCGAGCCGAAGCCCGCGCTGATCTGCGCGGTGGGACCCTCACGACCTCCCGACCCGCCCGAGCCGATCGTGAGCGCCGACGCGACGATCTTCAGCGCCGACACCCGTGCACGGATGCCCCGAGGACCGTGGTGGACGGCGGCGATCGCGGCGTCCGTCCCGTGTCCCTCGGCCTCCGGTGCCAGGCTGAAGACGAGGATCCCCGAGATGAGCCCCCCGAGCCCGACGACCAGAGGGATCACCCAGGGATGAGCGAAGTGCGCCCCGGACGCGAACGCGTTCCCCTCGCCGAACGGTGAGGGCGGGGTATAGCCCGCGAGGGTCCCGAGGAAGAACCTGCTCGCCCAATCGAGCGCCGTCGTGAACGTGATGGCGCCGAGTCCCGCCACGATACCGATCAGGGCGCCGAGGATGATCCACTTGCGGAGATAACCCGTGCGGTGCAGGCGCGCCGAGACGCCCCCGAGGGCCCGAGCGGTGGAAGCCGAGAGATTCACGTAGTGAGGTTCGCGATCGTGCGTCGCATCGGGTTCACGATACGGCCATCCCATCGAGGAGGGCGTCGAGCGCCCGCCGGACGTTGGTCCAACGGGATCCGGCCGGGTCGAGCCCTGCGTGCAACATCAACCCATCATCCAGCGCGAGGAGGATGGCGGCGAGGGCATTCGCCGCAACATCGACCAGCTCTCCATCGTTGATGCCCTCCTCGAACCAGGACCTGAGCGCGACACGGCGTCGTGGCACGACGTCGGCGAACCGCTCTTTCAACGTGCGGTTGGTCGACATCTCTGCGCACAGGTCCGCACGAACCTGCAGCATAGCTGCGTCCGGCTTCCGCTCGCGGACGGCCGTCAGGGACCCGTCGGCCCGAGCACCTGCTCGAACGCGGCGGCCACGTTGACGGCACCCTCCGTGCTGGGATGGAAGCCATCGTCGGACACCCAATCGGGGTGCTCGATCGGGATGTCGCCCAGCGCATGGAGGTCGACCAGCACGGCGCCTTCGTCCCGCACCACGCGCGCGATCTGCCGGTTGTAGGCGTCTACCGCCGCCCTGACGGCGACAGGTGAGGGCACAGCGTGCAGCAGGTCCTGGGGGCATTGCACGACGTCGCCGAGCGGAGCGACGTAGAGGCCGTTGCGGGTCCGACACGCGAGGTAGGCGGGGAGCATGTCCAGGCGCGGCGTGTTGGCCACCAGTACCGTGGTGTTCCCACCCCCGCGCAGGTCGTGGACGATCTGGCGCAACGCTACCCCGTAGCGCTTCGCGGGGACCCCATGCAACAGGTCGTTGACGTTCAGCCACACGGTCGCGAGGTCGGCATCGAGACCGGCGGCGGCTCCCACCTGCTCTTGAAGCGCCTGATCGGCGGTGCTTCCGCCGACGCCGAAGTCGTACAGGGCCGAACCGGGTGGAAGCGTGTGCCACAGGACGCGCGGCCAGGCGTCCTCGATCGGATCGTCGGTCCCGACGCCGGCCGTCTCGCTCGCTCCTACGGCCACGTAGACCAACGGACGTCCGGCCCCCGGCGAGCCGCTCACCCGGGCGACGGGCCCCGGGCCCGTGCAGGCTGCCGCGAGGATGGTCGCGACAGCTGCCAGGAACGATCGGCGAAGGCGCCAACTCACAGCGAGCCCACCGCCTCGCGGGCGGGTAGCCGGGCGGCTCGATGGGCGGGGACCGCGCCGGCGATGACTGCGAGCGCTGTCGCCCCGAAGATCCCCCCCGCGACGACGAGCGCGGGCGCCACGACGCGAACCCCTTCGAGGCCCTGCGCGGTGAGGTATCCGTTCACGACCAACCCGACGGCGAACGCGACGGCGACGCCGATCGCCGTCCCGACCGTGCCACCGGTGACGCCGACGAGCGCCGCCTCCAGGAGGAACCAGCGCATGACATCGCGATCGCGTGCGCCGATCGCCTTCAGCACGCCGATCTCCCGGCGGCGCTCCCGAACGGCGGCCAGCAGCGCGTTGGTTATCCCGAGCGACGCGATCACCAGCGCGATGGACGCGATCCCTCCCAGCACGATGTCGACGACGTGGAGGTACCTGCGGAGGTTGGCGACCAGCTGCTCCGGAGCGCTCGTCGCATACCCGAGCTCGTCGATCGCCGATCGAACCCGGTGCACATCGTCCAGCGAGTCGGCGACGACCACCAGGCCCGAGTATTCCGACGTGGGCAGCTGGAAGCGATCCCCGTCCCCCACCCCTCCCAGCGCCCATGCGCGATCAGCTCTGGTCTGCTGGATCGGCACGATGAACTCACCGGCGGCCGCGTCCTGCGCGACGACGCCGACGATCCTCAGCAGCACCCAGCGTCCCCGGTAGTCGAGTGCGCCGTCGAGCTGCCGGTATACCTGGGGCGCGCCCATCATGATCGTGGTCCCGAGGACCTGCGCCGGGCGCTCGGCGTCGAGCTTCATCCGGTCGAGATACCCCTGGGTGACCGCGACCTCGGAGAGGGACCCGGCTGCCGGCAAGCGGCCGGCCAGCACGGTGATGGGCAGATCGGCGGATTCCTCCATATCGACGCCCACCGCATGCTCGAAGATCCGGTGCGGCACACCCGGCGCGAACGGTGGGATCACCAGCACGTCGGCGGTGAGGACGCCCGCCGTCGACGTGACGCCCGGGAGGGCACGGATCCGGGCCCGGTCCGTCTCGGTGAGATCGCGGGGGGCGGCCGGTCGCAACGAGTCCGTCTCGAGCTGGCCGGGGGCGGCTCCGGCGGCCAGCACCTTCACCGCGGTGATGGGTCCGCCCTTGCTCACCTGGTTGATGACGCGGGAGTTCGCGGTGACGACCATGGTCGCGAGCGCGACGAGCAGCGCGCTCGCGAGCGCGACCGCGAGCACGGTGAGCGCCGTGCGGCCGAACCGCCGGGACGCGCTCGCGAGCGCCATCGACAGAGCGTCCCGCCACGTCACCCCTCGACCCACCTGCCCTCACGCATCCGGCGAACCGAGCGGGCCCGCTCCGCCACCCGCCGTTCATGGGTGACGACGAGGAGCGTGCAACCCGTCTCGGCGTGGACCTGCTCCAACAGGGCCAGCACCTGGATCGTCGTCTCGTCGTCGAGGTTCCCGGTCGGCTCGTCCGCGAGTAGCAGCCTGGGCCCATTCGCCAGGGCGCGCGCGATGGCGACACGTTGTCGCTCGCCCCCGGAGAGCTCGTTCGGCCGGTGCCGAGCCCGGTGCGACAGCCCCACCCCGTCGAGCAGCCCGGCAGCGCGGACCCGTCGCTCGACGGGCGACATCCTGGAAAGGGCGAGCGACAGCTCCACGTTCTCACGCGCCGTCAGGACCTCGACGAGCCCGTAGTGCTGGAAGACGAACCCCACGGTGCTTCGCCGGTAGTCCGCGAGCGCGTCGCCTGAGAGGCTCGCCAGGTCGAAACCACCGACCGAGATGGCGCCGGTCTGCAGGGGCTCGAGACCCCCGATCAGCGAGAGCAAGGTGCTCTTACCCGCGCCCGAGGCTCCCATGAGCGCGACGAAGCCGCTCGCCTCGATGTCGAGGTCGAGGTCGTGCAGGACCGGGACGGCGCCGCGACCGTACGCGTGGGAGACGGAGCGAAGGGTCACCTCGGCCCCGCCCCTCGCGACGCCTACCTCCATGGGCAGCACGACGCGCACGTTCGGATCTGGGATGGGCATGTCGACATGGGGAACCTCGAGCCCGAGTTCGGGTGTGTCAAACGAACCTTGCGCCTCCGATGTTGCGGAAGTCTTACGGGCGGGCCATCACCGCGGATTTCATCGCATGGATCGGACCCCGTAAGGGTTCGGTAATCGGTCCGAGGAAGGCTGGGGACATGCCCGAAGTGATCATCCCGGTTCTGGACGAGGCGGAGGCACTTCCCTGGGTCCTGGGGCGGATGCCGGAGCGCTGCCGCGCCATCGTGGTCGACAACGGATCGACGGACGGATCCGCCGAACTTGCGTCGTCGCTGGGCGCCCGCGTCGTGCGTGAGCCCAGGCGAGGCTTCGGCGCGGCGTGCTTCGCGGGACTCCTCGCCGCCACGGACGACGTGGTGGCATTCATGGATGGTGACGGCTCGCTCGACCCCAGGGACCTCCCCGCCGTCCTCGAACCCGTGGAGCGGGGACGGGCCGACCTCGTCCTGGGCAGGCGCGTCGCGGAGCACGGCTCGTGGCCGCTCCACGCACGATTGGGCAACCGCGCGATCGCGTGGGAGCTTCGCAGGCGGACGGGCCTCGATCTGCGTGACCTCGGACCGATGCGCGCGGCTCGCCGGACGGCGCTCCTGTCGCTCGGCCTCCAAGACCGTCGCTTCGGCTGGCCGCTCGAGATGGTGGTGCGTGCGGCCGGTGCCGCCTGGCACATCGACGAGACCCCGATCCCCTACCGGACCCGCTCGGGGCGCTCGAAGGTCACCGGGACCGTTCGTGGCACCGCGCTGACGGTCCGCGACATGGCGAAGGTGCTGCGATGAGTGTGTCGCTGCTCGTGATCGCGAAAGCTCCCGCGCCGGGTCGCAGCAAGACCCGGCTCTGCCCTCCGCTCACGCTCGAGCAGGCCGCACTCATCGCCGAGGCCGCACTCATCGACACGCTCGAGGCGATGGTGGCCGCGCCGATCGGCGGCCGCCGCGTCATCGTGCTGGACGGCGCACCCGATCCGTGGCGATCGCCGAGCTGGGACGTGGTGCCGCAGCGCGGAAGTGGGCTCGACGAGCGGCTCGCGAACGCGTTCGCCGACACGGGCGGGCCCGCGCTGCTCGTGGGGATGGACACGCCTCAGGTGAGCGGTGCGCTGCTCGCGATGTCGGCCGAGACGCTCCTTCGCCCCGGCGTCGATGCGGTCATCGGCGGGACGCCCGACGGTGGGTACTGGGCCATCGGTCTTCGCGAAGCCGATCCCGCTGTGTTCCTCGGGATCCCCATGAGCACGAGCCGGACGCTGGCGGCGCAGCGCCGCCGGCTCCGGTCCCTCGGCTTGACGGTCCGCGACCTCCCGACGCTGCGAGACGTCGACACGTTCGACGACGCGGCGTGCGTGGCGCCCCTGGCGCCCGCAACGCATTTCGCGCGAGCGTTCGGAGCCATCGTCGAGCCGTCGGCCGCCGGGGCTCCCTCGTGAACTCCCTCCTCGAGCACGCGACCGACCGGGCACCCGTCGGCCTGCGCTCGGACGGGGGGCGACTGCTGCCGTTGGATGTCGAACGGTGGTTCGCCGAGCCGAGCGCGGCAGAGCACCGCTTGCTCCGTCACACGCTCGCGCCCGTCCTCGATGTCGGATGTGGCCCGGCCCGTCACACCCTGTCGCTCCTGGCCAAAGGGATCCCCGCGCTCGGCGTCGACATCTCACCAGCAGCGGTCCGCGCCGCGGCTGGTCGTGGCGCGCCCGTCCTGCATCGGTCCGTCTTCGACCGTCTCCCCGACGAGGGCTCGTGGGGGACGGCGCTCTTGATCGACGGCAACGTCGGGATCGGCGGCGATCCCACCGCCCTGCTCGCGCGCCTGCGGCGCGCGTTGCGCCGCGGCGGTCGGATCCTGGTGGAGGTCGGAGCACCGGGGACGCCGACCGAATCCTTCCGAGCCACGATCGAGGGTGTGGGGTTCGGCTCGTGGTTCCCGTGGGCGACGGTCGGCGCCGACGCGCTCTCCGCAGTGGCGGACGGGGCCGGCCTGCGTCTCCAGAAGCTGTGGCCGGCAGAGGGTCGCTGGTTCGGAAGGCTCGACCGATGAGCGATAGCGGACGGTCCGGCGTCGACCGCGACCGGAAGGGGTCGACGCTCGACGAGCATCTGCAGCGTCTCGCGCCGCCGCGCGTCGGCCCGTTCCGGGAGGATGCGTTCCGCAGCCCGCTGCACGCCGAACGCAACGCGAGCTGGCTCGGCATCGCGCTCGGTGTCGCTTTCTCGGTGTGCTTCTTGACGGGGCTCATCTCACACCTGATCCAGCACCCGGCCTCGTGGTTCTCGTGGCCGGCACGACCCGTCTGGCTCTACCGGGTCACGGAGGGGGTCCACATCGCCACGGGCATCGCCGCGATCCCCTTGCTCATCGCGAAGCTGTGGGTCGTCTCGCCCAGGTTGTGGACATGGCCGCCGGTGCGGAGCCTCGATCACCTCCTCGAGCGCATCAGCTTGTTCCCGCTGGTGGGCGGCTCGCTCTTCCTGCTGTTCACCGGCATCGGAAGCATCGACCGTTTCCGTCCTTGGGGGTTCTCGTTCCCTCCCGCCCACTACGCGGCAGCGTGGATCGCGATCGGCGCGCTCATCGTCCACGTCGGCGCCAAGCTCCATGTCGCAGCTCGCGCGCTCGCGCGCTCGTCGACGTCGACCGCTCCCCTACAGGACTCTGCGAACGCGGGGCTCACGAGGCGTGGATTCCTGGGCGCCGCGTTCGCCAGCGTCGCCGCCGTCACGCTCGCGACGCTCGGCCAGACGGTCCGTCCGCTACGGAAGGTCTCGGTGCTCGCCCCACGGGACCCCACCGTCGGGCCACAGGGGGTGCCGGTGAATCGCACAGCACGTTCGGTGAAGGTGACCGACGCCGCGACGAGCCCGGCGTATCGGCTGAGCGTCGAAGGTGACGTGCCGACGCCGCTGTCGCTGTCGTTGGACGAGCTCCGCGCCCTCCCTCAGAGGACCGCGACCTTGCCGATCACGTGCGTGGACGGCTGGAGCGCGACAGGCGTCTGGCGCGGCGTCCCGGTCCGGGACCTGCTCCGTATGGCCGGCGTCGATCCGTCACGGGCCGCGGAGGTCGTGTCGCTCCAGCGTCCGGGGTCGGCCTACGCGACGTCTCAGCTCGACGCGTCGCACGCCGCGGACCCCGACACGCTGCTCGCCCTGGAGCTGAACGGCGAACCCCTGGTTCTCGATCACGGGTTTCCCGTTCGACTCGTCGCTCCCAACCGGCCCGGGGTCATGCAGACGAAATGGGTGACGAAGGTGATCGTGGCATGAACACGACCGACCTCGTCGGCGACGAGAGGCGTGGCTGGTTCTTCTGGACCTCGTTCGTCGCCGGGTGGATCGTGATCGGGTTCGGGGTATGGAGCGCGTTCGATCACGCGGGCGCCGTGCATCCGCTGCGCTTCGGTGTCTGGCTCATAGGCCTGACGCTCGTCCACGACCTCATCGTCGCCCCTACGCTGTCCGCGGTCGCCATCTGGTTAGTGCCGCGGCTCCCTCCGCGTCGACGAGGCGTCGTCCTGGTGGCAACGATCGTGAGCGGGGCGCTGGCGCTCATCTCGCTCCCCGCGTTGCTGGGGAACCCGGAGGGCAATCCGACGATCCTGCCGAGGAACTACGTCGCCGGTCTGGCGATCGCGATCGCGGCGACCTGGATCGTCGCGGTGATCTGGATCGTCGCCGCCCGCGCGCGTTCGGAGCGCTCGCCGTGAGGTCGGCCGTCATCGAGCGCGACGCGCCGACGCGAGCGTCTCCGCGTGGGCCCGTCCTGAGGACGACGATCGCGCTGGGCGCGGCGTTCGTGCTCGTCCTGGTGACGTACACCTGGGGAAGGTGGCTGCAGGCGGGCGGCCACCGCCTGTTCGTGAACCTGCCACCGCTGGTCGGACGGCTGGATCCGCGGCTGGCCGCGACGGGGATCGGCGCGCCGCTGCTCGGGCTCGGCGCCGTCGTGTTCGGACCCGGGCTCGCCGCCCGGCTGACGTGGCGCCGCCTCCTCGCCGTCACGCTCCTCGCGGCGGCCGCGTGGGCGGCTTCTCTCGCCCTCACGGAAGGCGTCGACGGGCTGGTCCGCGGCCCATCGAGTCCGCAGGATTACCTGCACGACGCACCGCTGATCGATTCTCCATCGACGTTCCTGCGGACGTTCACCGACGACATCGATCGCTATTCGGTGCACGTGCGGGCGCATCCGCCGGGGATGACCCTGATCGCCTGGTCGATCTCGCGAGCGGGTGGCGGACCGGGCTGGCTCGCGGCGCTCGAGATCTTGGTCGGTGCGTCGGCGGTGCCGGCGGTCCTGCTCACGATCCGCGACACGGCCGGGGAGGACAGAGCACGGACGGCCGCCCCGTACCTCGCGTTCGCGCCGCTCGCGGTCACGATCGCCTCCTCCGGAGATGCGTTCTTCGCGGGGGTCGGCGCCTGGGCGGTGACGCTCGTGGTGCTGGCGACGGGACGGCGCGACCGTCGTGGCGACCTGTTCGCGCTCGGCGGCGGCATCCTGTTCGGCGTCACGGCGTTCCTGTCGTACGGCCTCGTCCTGCTGTGCGTCATCCCGCTCGCCGTCGCCCGCCTGCGACGCCGGGCGCGCCCGCTGGCGCTCGCGGCGCTCGGGACGGCCGTCGTGTTCCTCGCGTTCCTGGGCGCAGGGTTCTGGTGGGTCGGCGGCCTGCTCGCGACCAGGGTGGAGTACCTCGCGAGCGTGGCGCGGTACCGGCCGTACGGCTACTTCCTGGTTGCGAACGTCGCCGCGCTCGCGGTGATCGTCGGCCCGGCCGCCGTCGCCGGCCTGGCCACCCGAGACGATCACGCGTCGGAGGGCGCCCGCGCCACGTGGACGCTCGTGGGTGGGGCGCTTGCCGCCGTGGCGCTCGCCGATCTCTCCGGGATGTCCAAGGCGGAGGTGGAGCGCATCTGGCTGCCGTTCGCCGTTTGGTTGCTCGCCGCCACGAGCTCCTTGCCCGCCGCCTCACGCCGCATGTGGCTGGGCGCCAACGTGGCGTTCGCACTCCTGCTCGAGATCCTGGTGACGCAGCCATGGTGAGACGCGTGTTGGTCACCGGCGGTGCGGGTTTCATCGGCTCGCACGTGGTGCAAGCCCTCCTCGCGCAGGGCATCGAGGTGGTCGCGTTGGACCTTCGGGTCGGATCCGCGCATCCGGGGGACCAACCGATCCCGGGCGCGGAACCGGTCCGCGGCGACATCCGCGACGTCGATACCGTGCGGCGTGCGCTCCGCGGCGTGGACGGCGTCAGCCACCAGGCGTCGATGGTCGGCCTTGGCGTCGATCTGGGCGATCTGACCCGGTATGCCTCCCACAACGATCTCGGGACCGCGGCGGTGCTCGAGGCGATGCACCGGGCGTCGTTCCGAGGTCGACTGGTCCTGGCGAGCAGCATGGTCGTCTATGGGGAGGGTCGCTACCGATGCGCGAAGCACGGGGTCGTCCGACCCGGACCGCGATCGAGCGAACGTCTCGCGAGCGGCGCGTTCGAGCCCGGGTGCCCGGACTGCGGCAGGGACCTCGTGCCGGAGGCCGTCGAAGAGGACGCCCCGCTCGACCCACGCAACGTCTATGCGGCGACGAAGGTGCATCAGGAGCATCTGTGCGCTGCGTTCGCCCGGGAGACGGACGTCCCGGTGACGTTGCTCCGCTACCACAACGTGTACGGGCCGCGGATGCCGCGCGACACTCCGTACGCTGGTGTCGCGAGCATCTTCCGCAGCGCGCTCGAGGTGGGACGACCTCCCCGCGTGTTCGAGGACGGGCGGCAGCTGCGGGACTTCGTGCACGTCGAGGACGTGGCTCGCGCAAACGTGCTGGCGCTCTCCGCCGATCACGCCGTCAGCGGCCCGCTCAACGTCGCGACCGGTGCGCCGAGGACGATCGGCGAGATGGCCTCGATCCTCGCCGCGTCCCACGGCGGGAGCACCACCCCGACGGTCACCGGGGAGTTCCGGCTGGGGGACGTGCGCCACGTCTTCGCGTCACCCGACCGCGCGCGACGAGATCTCGGGTTCCGTGCTGAGATCGGCTTCGAGGACGGTATGCGTGCGTTCGCCCACGAGCCCCTCCGCGCGCCGATCCTCCCCCTCCGATCGGGCGTGGGGGGCCATCGGCCCTCCCGTGACGGGCCCTTCCGGCCTCAGTTCGGGACCCGGGTCGTGCGAAGCTGAGACGCGGAGGTGCCGAACCCGAGGTCGAGAAGGAGGGATCGGGATGAAGGCGCAGGTGGGCGACAAGGTGATCGTGCAGGAGCATCACGTCGGCGAACACCGTCGCGAGGGGGAGGTCGTCGAGGTCCACGGCGCCAACGGGGCGCCGCCGTACATGGTGCGGTGGTCCGATACCGGACACGAAGGGCTCATGTTCCCGGGTCCCGACGCCAGCATCGAGCACCCTGCTCGACGGCGTGCCACGACGTGATCGACGAGGAGGAGCGGCGATGACGACCGAGCGCAGACCCGAGTTCGACAGCGTCGAAGACCTGTTCAGAGAGCCGGGTTCGGACGGCTCCCCGGCCGAACCCTTCGAGGTCATGGACGACGAGTTCGCGTGCCGAGGGTGCGGCTTGATCTTCTCGTGTTCGTGTCGCGAGGACGACGCCCGCTCGTTCTGCAGTGACTGCACGGCGCTCGCCGCCGGGGCTGAGCCGGGCGCGACCGGCATCCTGCAGGTCGACGGCATCCACCACCCCTGTCCGGCCTGTGGCGCCCTCGTGATGGTGCCGGAGCACGGAGACGTCACGTGCGGATTCGTCTGCCCTTCCTGCCGGGTTCGCCTGTCGATGCGAGGAGGTCACGTCCGGCTCTCGTGGGATCACCACGATGCGGTCGCTGCCGGGCTGAAGTCATAGGTTCCGAGATCCCGCTCCACCGCTACCGCTCGTCGCCGAGCGCCGCTTCGGCGCGGGCGGCGAGCGCATCCGCATCCACCCCTGCCGCGGCCAGTGCGCGCGGCACGGTGCCCTCGCCGGCACGGAGCACTCCGAGCAGGATATGGGTCGGGTCGAGGAGACGGCGGCCCTGATCCCTGGCGATCGTGGAGGCGCGACGGAGGGCGGTCTTCGCGGACGCGCCCCATCGCGGCTCACCCGCCATCGACAGCGTCGAGTTCGGGATCCGGATCATCCCTACCGAAACGCCAACGGCCTCGAGCGTGCGCTCGGCGTCCGCGTCGAGGACGTCGAGCAGCCGGTCATGGTCCAGACCCGCCTCGGCCAACAGCCGACCCGCGTCCCACGCGGGCCGCCGAGCGAGCGCGAGCAACAGGTGCTCTGCTTCGATCTTCGCTTCCGCCCGCAACCGGGCCTCCGTCTTGGCATCGAGGACGACCACGTGGAAGTCCTTCTTCGATCGTTCACGCATCTCGTCTCCTCCTGGTCTGGATACCGGCCGCCTCGACACGTTTGGCGTACTTCTTGTGCACGGCCTGGCGCGTGACGCCGAGCGCCTCGGCGACCCTGCTCCAGGTCCAGCCCTGGCGGAGCGCGCGCTCGACCTCCGCGGCTTCGAGGCGATCCGCAAGCCGGCGCAGCGCGACGACCGCGGCCAGCCCTTCGGCAGGGGTCTCGGGTTGGGTGTTCGGTCTCGTCGTCATGCAAGCAACCGTAGTTGACAAACGCTGGGCGTGTCAACCTCAGTTGCTTAGAGTGGTCAGTTCCTGATGACGACCGGCGTGCCGAGCGGGACACGACGCAGGTCGACCATGTCGTCGTTGAAGACGCGCACGCAGCCGTGGGACACCATCAGTCCTCGATCCGCGGGGTTCGCCGTCCCATGGATGGCCATCCGGCCGCCGCCGGGCCAATCCGTCAGCACCGGCGAGAAACCCGAGAGCCCCAGTGCGAACACCCCGTACGGGCCCGAAGGGCTCGCCTGCGGGACCTGCGCCCACACGTAGAACGTCCCGACCGCGGTGGGGGTCTCCGGGCGGCCGATCCCGACCGAGAAGTCCTCCGCCAGATGACCGTGGCGGTAGTAGCGGAGCGTCTTTTCCGACAGATCGACGACGATGCGTTGGTCGACCTTGCGCACGGTCACTTCGCTCATCCGCACCCAGCCCGCGGCGCCGTTCGGTCGGATCGGCAACAAGATCCGGAGCCACGGGTCCCCGTTGCGATCACGCGCCGTCTTCGCCACGAGGAACTCGATCGTCTGCCCGACCGGGTTCCGGGTCGCGAACGCCCATCGCTTCCCCGCCTTCGTCGAGGGACCACGCCAGATCGTGAGCCACCGCGTCTTCGACCGGGCGACGAACGTCCCCTTCGGAAGGACCGGCCCCGGGGCGGGGGTATCGGCCATCACCGCGTGGGCGGCCGGGGAAGCGGCGACGCCCACCCGGGCCGTGGCGGGGGGGGTGGCCGATGCGCTCGTGCAGGCGACCCCCGCGAGCGCGCTGACCACGGCGAGGGCCAGGAGGCGACGGGGGAGCATCTGGTGATTATCGGTTAGTCGGCCGAGAAGGTCACTCCGGCGAACGTCGGAGAGACCGGATCGACGGGATAAGCTGCTGGTCGCGCCGCTGTGGTGGAACTGGTAGACACGCGTGGTTTAGGTCCACGTGGGCTCACGCCCGTCCGCGTTCGAGTCGCGGCAGCGGCACCGTCTGCTAGACGGCGCGCAGACGAGCCGTGGCCGGTTCGAGCGGCTTGACCTCGCAGGGAAGCATGACCACGAACCGGGCGCCGCCACCCTCACGGTCTTCGATGTCGGCGCTGCCCCCGTGCAGCTCGGCGAAGCTCCGCACGAGCGAGAGGCCGATGCCGACGCCGCGACCGGCCGCGGTCGGTCCCTGTCGGAACGGGTCGAACAGCGTGCTCTTCAGCTCCTCGGGAACGCCGGGACCTTCGTCCTCGACCACGAGGATGATGCCGTCGCCGCTCGAGCGAACGCTCACGTGCACGGGCGTACCTCCCGGCGTGTGCCGACCGGCATTCACCAGCAGGTTCTCGACGATCCTCTCCACCTTGGCGGGGTCGACGTTCGCGAGCAGCTGCTCGCCGTCGATCCGCACGGGGTGCGTGTCCATCCCGGGAGCCTCGCGCGCGACACGGCGGACCATCTCGCCAACGTCCGTCGGCTCGCGCTCGGGCTGCACCTGTCCTCGGTCCAAACGCTCGAGGTCCAGCATGTCGTCGATGAGACGGTTCATCTTGTGCCCGCTCTGCTCGATCATCTGATACAGGCTCTCGACCTCGTCGTCGGTGAGCTGCAACTCGTTGCCGCGGCGGAGGGTCGACATGGCGCCGATGATGCCGGCGAGCGGTCCCTTGAGGTCGTGGGACACGGCGTGGAGGAGCGTGTCCTTGACCTCGTTCATCTCGCGCAGCCCACTCGACACCTCGTGTTCGCGCTCGACGCGCTCACGCTGGGCCACCAAGGTGTGCTTCAGGATGCCGAGCAGCACCGCGAACGCGACGAACACGGCGAACCGTCCGATCGCGTTCCAGTACGGGACCAGATCGTGGATGGCGTCGGGCCCGGTGAGATCGGCGACCAGGGTGGCGATCGTGCAGATCAGCGCCGCGCCGATCCCCGCCCGCCGTCCCAGGTTCCACGTCACGAGGCCGATGGGCATCAGGTAGAAGAGCGCGAACGAGACCTGGGATCCCGAAACCCAATCCAGGATGAACAGGACGATGGTGAACGTCAGCCCGACGGCGAACACCGCTCCGGGGCTTCTTCCATCGAAGAACCCCTCCGTGCTCTGCAGCTTGCGGCGCGCAGGGCGCGCCGCGGCTCCGGCTTGGCTGTTTTCACCCACGGAAGATGCGTCGGCGGGTCGGGCGTCTACCTTGAGTCGGGTAGTTGGCGGATGTCCGGCATCGGTCTGGCCTACATGGGACGTTCGGCGGGCGCCGAAGAGCCCTCCAGAGCCCCTCTCAGGGCGCGGAACGCCCTGCCGCGGTGGCTGATCCGGTCCTTCTGCTCCGCGGAGAGCTCGGCGACGGTCTCGTCCCAACCTGCCGGCACGAAGATCGGGTCGTAGCCGAACCCGCCGGTCCCACGTGCCTTCCCGACCAGGGACCCTTCGCACACCCCCTCAGCATGGACCTCGTGACCGTCCGGCCAGGCGATCGCGGCCACGCATCGGTAGCGCGCGGTCCGGCCGCCCGCCGGGACGCCCGCGACCGCCTGGATCATTGCCCGGAGGTTCTCCTGGTCGGTGGCCGTCTCGCCGGCGAATCGCGCCGAGCGCGGCCCCGGCTTCCCGGCGAGGGCGTCCACCTCGATGCCGGAATCGTCGGCCATCGCCGGCTCCCCGAGCGCGGCGGCGACCCCGCGCGCCTTGAGGAGGGCGTTCTCCAGATACGTGTCCCCCGTTTCCTCGACATCGGGCCACGGGCCGTCGTGGTCGTGGATCGTCAGCCAGGTCACCGGCCAGTCGGCGCAGATCCGTCGGATCTCGAGCAGCTTGTGGTCGTTGCGGGACGCGACGGCGATGCGCGGTGGAAGCGGCATGGCTCTGTGTCAGGCGCCGAGCGCCTCGTGCTGGATCTTCGTGAGCTCGGCGATGCCGGCGCCCGCAAGATCGAGCAGCGCGTCCAGATCGGCGCGGGTGAACGGGATACCTTCGGCGGTTCCCTGCACCTCGACGAAGTCGCCCGAACCGGTCATCACCACGTTGAAGTCGACGTCCGCGCCCGCATCCTCCTCGTAGCAGAGATCCAACCGGGACTCGGCTCCGACGATGCCGACGGACACGGCGGCGACGCTGTCACCGAGGACATCGTCGGGGACGACGCCGCGTTCGGACAGGCCGCGCAAGGCGAGCGCGAGCGCGACGTACCCGCCCGTGATGGAAGCGGTCCGTGTGCCCGCGTCGGCCTGCAGCACGTCGCAGTCGATCGTGACGGTCCGCTCTCCCAGCTTCGCGAGGTCCGTCACGGCGCGGAGCGACCGACCGATCAGCCGTTGGATCTCCTGCGTGCGCCCGCCCGGGCGACCCTTGTTCACCTCGCGCGGGGAACGCTCGTTCGTCGAGGCGGGGAGCATGGAGTACTCACCGGTGACCCAGCCCTTCCCCGTGCCCTTCAGCCAGCGTGGGGCATCCTCGGAGACCGATGCGGCGATCAGCACGCGCGTCTTCCCCATGGAAAGCAGCACGGAGCCGGCGGCCCATTCCTGGTACCCGAGCTCCCATGTCACGGGACGGAGCTCGTCCATCGCGCGTCCGTCGGGACGCGTCACGGCGTGATCTCCACGACGGTGCCCTCCTCGGCCGCCGAGACGGGACCGTCGAAGACCGCCGAGGCCTCGGCCACCGAGACCGCCGGGTCGAGCGTGGGCACGATGTGCGTGAGCATCAGCCGCTTCGCGCCCGCCTTCGCCGCATGCTCGCCGGCCTGCCGCGCGCTGAGGTGGAACGGGAAGAGCGTGCTCGAATCCTGATAGGTGGCCTCGCACAGGAACAGGTCGGCGTCCCTGGCGAGCTCGACGAGGTTGGCCGAAGGCCCCCCGTCGCCCGAGTACGCGAACGTCGCTCCACCGGCCTCGATGCGGTAGCCGAGCGCCTCGACACCCACGTGGATCATCTCGAACGCCTTGATCGCGAACGGACCGATCGAGAACTCGTCCTGGTCGTGCACGGCCGTGAACGCGAAGTCCTCGTACAGGACCTTCATCCCCTCTTCGGCGACCAGCAGCGCGGCTTTGTCCGTGAAATCGGGTGGTGAGTACACGGGCAGGCCGGGATCGCCGAGGCCTCCGTACCGGCGGGCGTAGAAGCACATCAACATGTCGGAGAAGTGGTCCGGATGCCCGTGGCTGATCACGATCGCCGACATCTGGTCGACGCGGATCCATCGCTGGAGCCTCGAGAACGTGCCCGCGCCGGCATCGAGCCAGAGGTGCGCTCCCTCATGGCTGAGCAGGTACCCGCACGTCGCCCTCCCCGGACCCGGCCAGGTCCCGCTGGATCCGAGGACGGTCAGTTCCACGAGCCGCCCCCGACAGGTTGGGCCCGGGCGGCGCGGACCTCGAGGATCTCGGGGCCGAGGAACACCTCGGCCAGGCGCTGGAACAACTCTGGGTCCCCCGTCGAGAGGAACTCGTGGACCGGAGCGAGGGACTCCTCGCGTTCCAGGCCGGATCGCAACAACGTGGCGTAGACGTCTTTCGCCGTCTCCTCGGCCGAGGACACGAGCACGACGTCGGAGCCGAGCTCCAGCTGGAGCAGGCCCGAGAGCAACGGGTAGTGCGTGCAACCCAGGATCAACGTATCGATGCCCCTCTCGATCAACGGCACAAGATACCCCCGCGCGGCGCTCCGCAACGCATCGCTCGTGGTGTCACCGCGCTCCACGTGCTCCACGAAGACCGGGCAGGCCCGGGAATGGAGCGTGACCGGCGCGCCGGTCGCGGCGACGGCTCGATCGTACGCGCCGCTCTTCACGGTGGCCTCGGTCCCGATCAGCCCGATCACGCCGTTGCGCGTGGTGTGGACCGCGGTACGGGTGCCGGGGTCGATCACCCCGACGACCGGGACCCCTGCGCGGGCCGCGATGTCTCCCAGCCCCGAGACCTCGACCGAGTTGCACGCGACGACGAGCATCTTCACGTCTCGGTGGATCAGGTAGTCGGCGATGTCGACCGCGTAGCGGTGGATCTCCTCGACGGGCTTGGGACCGTACGGGAACCGCGCGGAATCCCCCACGTAGATCAGCGGCTCGTGCGGAAGCAGGTCGAGGATCGCGCGAGCGACCGTGAGACCACCGACACCGGAGTCGAAGACGCCGATCGGCCGCGGATCGCTCACGGGGCGATCACCACCACAACGACTCCGCGACGCCCTTCTCGGCGGTCTCGATGTCTTCGGCCCACGCCTCGGTCGAGAGGTACTTCCAGCCGCCGTCGGGGAGCAGACAGACGATGTCGGCGGAGTCGAGCTCGCCGGCGATCCGCTGCGCCACGTACACGACCGCGCCGGAGGAGATCCCCGCGAAGATGCCCTCCTTCGCCGTGAGTTCGCGGTTGGTCCGCAACGCGTCGGCGGAGTTCACCAGGAACTTCCGGTTCACCTCCGTGGGATCGAAGATCGGGGGCACGAACCCCTCGTCGAGCGAACGCAGGCCGTAGACCAGGTCGCCCAGCTCGGGCTCCGCGGCGATCACCTGGATGTTCGGATCGTGCTCGTGCAGCCGACGCCCGTTCCCGGTGAGGGTGCCACCGGTACCCATGCCGGCAACGAAGTGCGTGATCGTCGGCAGGTCGGCGAGGATCTCGGCCGCGGTCCCCTCGTAGTGCGCGAGCGGGTTCGCCGCGTTGCCGTACTGGAACGGCATGAAGTATCGCGGATCCTGAGCCAGCCGCCTGGCGACCTCGATGGAGCCGTTCGTCCCCTTATCGCCCTCGCTGAACACGATATCGGCGCCGAACAACCGGAGCAGACCGACGCGCTCCAGACTGGCGTTGTCCGGGATCACGACGGTGAGCTTGTATCCCTTGCGTGCCGCGACCATCGCCAGCGCGATCCCGGTGTTGCCCGACGTCGGCTCCAGGATCGTGCGATCGGCCGTGAGCTCGCCGGAGGCTTCGGCGACCTCGATCATCTTCTTCGCGATGCGGTCCTTCGTGGAGCCGGTCGGGTTGTTCCCCTCGAGCTTGGCCCACAGACGAACGCCGGGCTTGGGTGACATGCGGGGCATGCCGACGAGCGGCGTGTTGCCGACCGCCTCGAGGATGTTGTCGTAACGCACGGACGGATTATCCCAGTGGACGCATGCAAGCCGGCCGAGGGCCGCCGAGGCTGGCGTGGACTATCCGAAGACCCACCAGTAACCGAGCTTTTCGGTGGGCTCTCCCGCTCCTTGGTAGAGACGACGCGCGACGTCGTTCCCGGCGTCCATCATCAGCCACATCTGTTCGTGGCCCTTCGAGCGAGCGAGCGCCACGAACCGTTCGAGCAACTCGTGGCCGACACCCGCGCGGCGCCACTCCTCGCGCACGTCGATCCCGTCGAGCACCATCATCCAGCGACCCTCTGGTCGGAAGATCTCGTACCCGAAACACCATCCGATCACCGCGTCGGCGTCGAGCGCGACGAACGCGTGTGTCCGCGGATCCTCGAGGAACAGATCGGGAGCCGCCGCATCCACGTCCTTGAAGGCGCGGAGGGCGCGATGCAAGAGCTCCTCGTCACCTGGCGCGAGCTCGCGGATCTCCACGTCGTGGATGATGGCAGCACATGCGTCCCCGGGCGACGATGACCCTGTATCAGACGGCGGCGCGCGGGTGGTTCACGCTCGCGGGGCTTTCACTCCTGCTTCCGGGGAACGTCCGCCTGGGGATCTGGTTGCCGCTGCACCTCATGGTGGCCGGAGCGGCCTCGGTCGCGATCGCCGGCGCCATGCAGACCTTCGCAGCGGCGTTGACGGCCACCGGCCCGCCGCCCACCGTGTGGGTGTGGGCGCAGTTCATCGGGATGAACGCCGGCGTCACGTTGATCGCGCTGGGCAGGCTTCTCACCGTCCCGTCGCTCATCGGGACGGGCGGCGCCGCGTTCGTCGTCGGCGCCGCCCTCCTCCTGTGGTTCGTGCTGCGGGCACGGCGCCTGTCGCTGAACCAACGACATCGACTTCCACTCCAGATGTACGTCTTCGCCGTAGGCTGCGTGCTCATCGGTGGGACGTTCGGTGCGCTGCTCGGCAGCGGATCCGTCCACGACGCGACGACGTACCTGGGGCTCCGTCACGCCCACATGACGATCAACGTGCTGGGCTGGGTGAGCGTCACGATCGCGGCGACGCTCATCACCCTGCTGCCGACGACCCTGCGGGTGAAGATGCCTGCGTGGCATGGAGGATGGACCGCCGGATCGTTGGCCGTCGGAGCGGTGACGATCGCTCTCGGCCTAGCGTTGCGCGTGACGGCGGTCGCGGCGGTCGGCGGTATCTTCGAGCTCTGCGGCGCGTTCGGCCTCGCGTGGATGGTGTTGCGGGTCCTTCGCACGCAGCGGTCGCGGCCGGCGCCGCTTTCCGCCCTGCACCTGGTCGCCGGCGTCTCTTGGTTCACGATCGGGTGCGCGACGCTCGCGGTGAGCGTATGGCACGGTGCCGCGGGATTCGACGCCTTCTCGCTCGTCTTCCTGTCGATCTTCATCGTCGGATGGATCGCGCAGGTCTTGCTAGGGGCGTGGTCGTTCCTCCTTCCCAACACCCGTCCGGGACATCCGGACGTGCGACGCGCGGCGCTGGTCGCCATCGAGTTCGCCGCGTGGGTGCAGGTCGTCGCGCTGAACGCCGGTGTCGCGCTGATGAGCTTGCGGGCGGCCGGCTGGCTCGGTCGGACGGCGGGATCGATCGGCGTAACCCTCACGCTGGGCGGCGCCGCGATCGCGCTCGTGAAAGCGTGGGCGTTCCCCGCGCTCGGCTCGGCGGGACTGTCGGGTCGAAGGGGCGAGGCGATGTGGAGCCGGACCGGCGCTCCCGGCGCGGACCGGTAGGGGGCTCGCCGCTCGCGAGTCACCCCGGCCGGCCCTCGCCTGAGACCCTGTCCGTTCAGCCCACCACGAACGTCCCGGTCATCGTCGTCGGGTGCACGTCGCACCGGAAGAAGTACGTTCCCGCCTTGAGCGCACCGACCCGGTACGTAACCGTGTCGGGACCCGTCACGAGATCGCCCGTGAACAGCGCCTTCGCGGCCGTCTCGTCGATGTAGATCGAGATGTTGTGGGCCACCCCCGGGTCCATGTTGTCGAACACGATCTTGAACGGTGACCCGGCGGGTGCCGCCAAGCAATCCGCATCGAACGCGGCGTTCATCGCCGATACCTGCAGCGTGCTGCCCGATGGCGCACAGGCGGCCCCGTCCGAAGGCGGAGAGGTCGTCGGCGTCGGCGGGGTCGAGGTCGGCTGGCCGCCGGATCCTTCCAAGCCGTGGGACGCCTTGACCCCAGCCGAGAACGGATCGCCCATGAGCGGGTAGGCGCTCGGGGCCTCAGGCGCCTCCGGATCGACCTTGATCAGACCCACGGCGCCGAGACCCGTGTAGGCGAACGCGTGCGTCACGAAGGGGTACAAGCCCGGATCGGGGATGTTCAACTCGAACATCGCTCCGTCGCCCGGCGGGATGCCCCACGTCTGCAGGCCGTAGAGCGTGTTGGCCGGATTCCCCGACGGATAGGTCTTGAAGAACAGCGTCCCGATCACGTGGAACGCGTTCGTCAGGGTGGGTCCGGCGTTCACGACCCACAGGCGGAACGGCTCGTTGGGACGGACCTCGAGCGGCGCCGCCTGGTACTGGTTGGCCACGCCGTTGAACACGACGTACTCCGGGTCGACGGCGAGCATCCGGTCGAGATCGCCTTCGTACACACCGCTGATCGGCTTCGCACCGGGATAGAACTCGCTCGAGACCAAGACGTATTCTCGCTCGGCCGGAAGGTTGTCCGGCTCCACGATGATCGCTCCGTACATCCCGTTGGCGATGTGCTGCAGGACCGGGGGCACGCCGCAGTGATAGAGGAAGACGCCGGGGAACATGGCGACGTAGTCGAACGTCTTGGTCTCCCCCGGGTTGACCGGCTGGTAGTTGCCGGTGAGGGTCGTCGATCCGGCCTCCGGAAGGTCGGCCCACGGGGTCAACGCCGCGTGGAAGTCGATCGAGTGCTGCATCCCGATCGTGCTCGCGTTCGTGAGCGTGAAGTGGATCGTGTCGCCCAGGCGCACACGGATCACCGGTGCCGGCGTCGTCCCGTTGAACGTCCAGACGTGATACTTCACGTCCGGCGCGATCTCCTGCACCGTTTCGACGGCGGTGAGATCGACGTTCACCGTCGTGCCGTTGGCGGCGTCCGTTCGGTACACGACGGTATCCGAGGCAGGGGTCGAGGCCTCGGCGCTGTGCGAACGCGCCACCGGTCCGATCCACGTGACCCCGATCACCATCGAGATCAACAGGAAGAACATCCCGATCACCACGATCTTCTTCATCCGTCGGCCCTCCTGAGCGGCGTGCTTCGTCTCTGATACATGGAGTATGACACTAAACGTTTAGCCACGTCAGTCCTCGATAGTCCTCTCCAGATCGGGACCATCGACCCATATGAACGTTGAGCCCTCTGACTCAAGGTTCGGCTACGCTGGGTCGATGGACATCACGCTGTCGAAGACCGCCGACTACGCGGTACGCGCCGCGCTCGCCCTCGCGGAGGCCGGGCAGGACGGCGGCTACGTGACGATCGCGCAGGTCGCCGAGCAGATGTCCCTTCCTCGAAGACGTTCACGCCGCAGGTCCTCGGGATGCTCGCGCGAGCCGGGATCGCCGAATCGAAGCCGGGACGCGGCGGCGGGTATCGCCTGGCTCGGAGCCCGCGGAAGATCTCGATGCTCGAGGTGGTCGAGGCCGCGGAGGGGTCGCTCGTCAACGAGCGATGCACGATGCGAGGTGGTCCATGTCGTTGGGAGGATCGCTGCGCGGTGCACGACACGTGGATCCGGGCGGCCGAGGCGCTACGGCGATCGCTCGCGCGTACGAGCCTCGCCCAGGTCGCCCGCGCCGACATGGCCGCCGCGTCTCGGACCAGAGAGGAGACCCCATGACACATGTCGCGATCGCCAGCGTGACGGACGTCGTCCCGATCCAGCCGGGCGCCGTCGTGTCGAAGGTGGTTCACCGGGATGAGGATCTCGACGTGACGGTGTTCAGCTTCGACGCTGGTGAGGGACTCACGGAGCACACGGCGTCGCGCACCGCGATCGTCCAGGTCGTGTCGGGGCGGTTGCGGTTCACGGTCGAGGGCGACGAGCTGGATGCTGGACCGGGGTCCTGGATCTCGATGGGACCCGGTGCCACGCACTCGCTCCTCGCGGAGGAGCCCACCGTCATGTTGCTGACCTTGCTCCGGCGGTGATCCGGGTCGCCTGCCGTCAGGTGTCGTACGTCCAATCGGGCTGCTTGGTCGCGTAGCGCTCGTCGTAGATGAACCGTTCGGTCGTGGCATCCCAGTCGACGATCTTGTGGAACGCGAGCTCACGGGGGAAGGGACAGGCGTCGCCGGCGTGACGGCGGAAGTCGTCGCCGAACACCTGCACGAGGCTCTGGATCAGGAGGCTCTCCCCCGTGGGGAGCGCGCACTTCTGGCCGTCCGTCGAGCCTCTGGCACGCATCAGGATGGACTCGACGTCCTGCTCCGACGCTCCGTCCTCCTCGATCCTCGCGAGGAGCGCCGTGACCTCACCGGTGCCGAACTTGCAGGCCGGGCACTGACCGCACGATTCGACCGACAGGAAGTGCGAGTAGAGCCGTGCGGCCTTCACCATGCACGCGGAGTCGTCGAAGACCGCGAACCCCGCGGCACCGAGGCCCGAGCCCACCACACGCAGGTTGTCGAAGTCCATCGGCACGTCCAGCTCTCCGGGAGCGAGGACGGTGTTCGACGCACCGGGGAAGATCGCCTTGAGGCTCCGCCCGTCCGGTGGACCGCCCGCGAGCTCCTCCACCAGGTGCCGCAGCGGCGTCCCGAGCGGTAGCTCGAACACACCCTCACGGACGACGTCACCGCACACGGTGAAGACCATGGTTCCCGGGCTGCGGTCGGTGCCGTTCGAGCGGAGCCAGTCGGGTCCGTCGCTCAGGATGTGCGCGACGTTGGCGAGCGTCTCCACGTTGTTCACCAGCGTCGGGTTGTCGTTCGGAGGCTTCGCGAAGAGACCGAGCATGAACGGACGGGCGATGCGCGGGAGGGGCGGGCGTCCTTCGATGACCTCCTCGAGCCCCGTCTCCTCTCCGAAGAGGTAGAGGTCAGGACCGAGCACCAGGTCGATGGGGGTGGGACCGAGCGCATCCGCCGCTCGCATCTCCCCGATCGCGCGTCGCACGGCGTCCGCGTCGATAGTGAACGCTTCCTTGATCCCGATGTACGCGCGTTCCGCTCCGACCGCGTACGCGGCGATCGCGAGCCCTTCGATGACCTGATACGGGTTCGTTCGCAGGAGCGTGCGATCCTTGAACGTCGCCGGCTCGCCTTCGGCGCCGTTGCACACCGCGAACCGTGCGCCAGTTCCGGTGGTTCGGATCGACCGCCACTTGTCCGCCGTCGGGAACCCCGCGCCGCCCCGGCCGCGGAGTCCACTCTTCGCCACTTCTTCGATCACGGCCTCCGGGCTGGCGCCGAGCGCGACCTCGAGCCCGCGACCACCGCCTCCGGCGACGTACTCGTCGAGCGATCGCGGAACGAGGTCCAGCAGGGGCACGGAGGAAGCGTACTTCGGGCGACGTCCCTTCGGCGGGTGATGCCCGCTAGCCGCCGGCGACGGCCGGCAGGATCGAGACCGTGTCGCCGTCGGAGACCTCGGTCTCGAGCGAGCCCAGGTAGCGCACGTCCTCGTCGTTCACGTAGACGTTGATGAAGCGGTGGAGCCCGCCGTCTTCGGCGAGCACGTTCTTCGTGATCCCGGGGTACTTGCCCTCGAGATCGGACAGGACGTCGCGAAGCGTGGCGCCGTCGGCGCCGACCTTCGCCTCGCCGGCGGCGTGCTTGCGGAGGATCGTGGGGAGCTTCACGGTGACGGCCATCGGATCTCGGACTCCTTACTCGGGTCGGGCGGGAACGCCGCAGAACGCTTCGTAGTCGATCAGCTCGGTGATGGTCGGCTCCTTGCCGCACACGGGGCAGTCGGCGTCCCAGCGGATCTTCACTTCCTGGAAGTCCATGTGCAGGGCGTCGTACAGGAGCAGGCGGCCGACCAGCGACTCGCCCTCGCCGGTGATCAGCTTGATCGCCTCGGTCGCCTGGATCGAACCGATCACTCCCGGGAGCACGCCGAACACGCCGCCCTCGGCGCAGCTGGGCACGGTCCCCGGCGGCGGCGGCGAGGGGAAGAGGCAGCGGTAGCACGGCGCCTCCTGGCCCGGCAGGAACACCGTGGCCTGCCCCTCGAACTGGTAGATGGAGCCGTAGACGAGCGGCTTGCCCATGAACTGCGTCGCGTCGTTCACCAGGTAGCGCACCGGGAAGTTGTCGGTTCCGTCGATCACGACGTCGTAGGGCTCCATCACGTCGAACACGTTGTCGCTGAACAGCAGCGTGTCGTGCCCGACGATGTCGATCGTCGGGTTGATGGCGCGGAGATGCTCGACGGCGGACTCGACCTTGGGCCGGCCGACATCGGCCGTCGTGTGCAGGATCTGGCGCTGAAGGTTCGTCACATCCACCCGGTCGAAGTCGACGATCCCCAGCTTCCCGATGCCGGCGGCGGCCAGGTACATCGCGACCGGCGAGCCGAGCCCCCCGGCGCCGATCACCAGCACGCTCGAGTCGAGCAGCTTGCGCTGGCCCCTCCCGCCGATGTTCGGCAGGATGATGTGGCGCGAGTAGCGCTGGACCTGCTCCTCGGTGAACTTCGGCGTGGGCGCCGTCATCCGATCGTCAGCTCCTCTTCCGTGACCTCGCCGTCCTCGATGAAGAACGAACGCAGCTCGGGTCGTTCGCGGTTCGCGAGCGACAACACCATGTACCGCGATTCCGGATAGAACGCCAGGCGGCGGTCGGTCTCGGACGGGTACGCCTCGGAGTGCGTGTGCGAATGGTAGATCGCCCACAGCTCCCAGCCCTCTTCGTCCAACCGGTCGAACACCTGCAGTTGCTCCTTGCCGTCCAGCCGATACGTGACCGGGCTCGCATCGGCGTTCTTCATGGGGAACACCTTCACGGGACGACCGTCCCCGTTGGCCGCGATCACGCCGCAACATTCGTTCGGGAACTCCCGGAGCCCCTGCTCCACGATCTCTTTGAAGTAGACGCCGTCAAGCTCGGTCATCGTCTCGATGTGCTCCTTCGGTGTGCGTGGGCGCGCGTGGAGCCCGTTGCAGGTGCAAATCCTATCAAGGCACTCGGATATTCCGGTCGGTTCGAACTGCGCCTAGGTGGGGAGCCGGCCGGCCACCGAGATGTGCCCCGGCTCGCCGGCGACCAACTCACCGATCTCGGCGTAGGCCACGCCTCGCCCGTCGAGCGCCACCCTGAGCGCGTCGGCGTGGCGGGTGGCGATCAGCAGGCCACCCGACGTCTGCGCGTCGGCGAGGACGATCTGCTCCGGCTGAGTGAGCGCGCCCCAATCCGTGGTGGGGTTCAACCACGAGTGGTTGCGGCCGGTGCCCCCCGAGACCACGCCCCGCTGGGCGAGGTCGAGCACTCCCGGAAGCATCGGGACAAGCGTCGCTTCGACGCGCGCCGCCGCGCCGCTCGCCTCCAGCATCTTCCGCAGGTGCCCGAGGAGGCCGAACCCCGTGACGTCGGTGGCAGCGGCGGCGCCGGACTCGACCATCGCTCCGGCCGCGGCGGCGTTCAACGTGGTCATGGTCCGCACCGCGGCCTCCGCCTGCTCGGCGGCCGCGCTCCCCCGCTTGATGGCGGTCGCGATCAGCCCGGTCCCGATCGGCTTGGTCAGGAAGAGCCGTTCGCCGGGCGAAGCCGTCGAGTTGCGGATCAACCGGTCGGCGTCGGCGAACCCGAGCGCCACCATGCCGTAGATGGGTTCGGTCGACGTGATCGTGTGACCGCCGACGACGACCGCCCCGGCCACGGTCGCCACGTCCTGGCCGCCCTGGAGCACGCGCGCCAGCAGGTCGAGCGGGAGATCGTCGACCGGCCACGCGGCCACGTTCAGCGCCATCGCGGGCTTCCCGCCCATCGCGTACACGTCGCTGAACGCGTTCGCGGCGGCGATGCGGCCCCAGTCGTACGCGTCGTCGACGATGGGCGTGAACACGTCCACGGTGGCGATCAACGCGCGCCCGTCGCCGATCCGCCACGCTGCCGCGTCGTCCCCGGTCGCGGCAGAGACGAGCACGTCGTCGGGCATCGCCGCGGATCCGAGCATCCCGATGACCGTGGCGAGGTCGGCAGGACCCAGCTTGCACGCGCATCCCGCTCCGTGGCTGAACGCGGTGAGTCGGACGTCGGCGGGCATCGAGCGAGCTTACGAGAACAGCGCCGCTCCACCTGACAGACTATGCGGATGCGTGTGGGGGTGGTGGGACACGTGGAGTGGGTCACGTTCGGTGTGGTCGACCGCGTGCCCCGCGCCGGCGAGATCGTGAACACGTCCGAGACGTGGGAGGAGCCCGCCGGCGGAGGCGCTGTGGCGGCGGTGCAGCTCGCGAAGCTCGCGGGCGGGTGCGACCTGTTCACGGCGTTCGGCGACGACGACGTCGGCGAGCTCAGCGAGCGAGGGCTGACATCGCTCAGGCTGACGGTCCACGCGGCGATCCGTGATGACAAGACCAGGCGGGCCGTGACCCTGATCGACCACGGGAACGAGCGGACGATCGTGACGCTCGGGGAACGCCTGGAACCGCATCGTTCGGATCCGCTCCCCTGGGATCGGCTCGAAGGCGCAGACGTCTCCTACGTGACGGCGGGCGACCCCGGGGCGTTCGCCGCGGCCCGGAAGGCGCGACTGATGGTCGTGACCAGTCGGGCGCTCGGGCAGCTCGCCGCATCGGGCGTCGTCCCCGACGTCCTGGTGGGCAGCGCGCGGGACCAGGCCGAGGCGTTCGATCCGAGCGTGATCTCGAGCCCGACGACCCTGTACGTCCGTACGGCCGGCCTCGCCGGGGGGACGTGGGAGCGCGACGGGGAGAGCGGGCGATGGAAGAGCCCGGCCCTCACGCCGGATGACGATCCGGACACCCCCGCCGACGCGTACGGCGCGGGGGACAGCTTCGCCGCAACGCTCGCCTACGCTCTGGCCGGGGGCCGGGAGATCCCGGACGCGATCAAGCTCGCGGCCCGAGCCGGCTCCGCGTGCGCATCCGGGCGAGGCCCGTACAGCACGCAGCTGACCAAGGCCGACGTCGACGTCCTCTCGTCCGCGACGGACTAGTCGCCCTCAGACGGGCAGGATCACCTTGCGGGTGTTGGGATCGATCTCGACCTTGATCATCTGGAGCGCGGTCGGCGCGGGGCCGGCGATCGGCTCCGCCCCGCGTGCCGGGTCGAACTCCGCGCCGTGGCAGGGACAGAACAGGATCCGGTTGCTCGTGTCGTAGCCGACGAGACAACCGGCGTGGGTGCACGTCCTGCTGTAGGCGACGACCCGATCGTTCGCCAGTCGCACCAGGACGGCAGCGCCGACGCCCGGCGCGGTGAACCCGATCGCCTTGCCCACCGGCAGGCGGTCGAGCGTCGTGATCGTCCGCCCGGTCGGGGATCCGTTCCCGG
Source organism: uncultured Actinomycetes bacterium (assembly GCA_963775755.1). Taxonomy (GTDB): domain Bacteria; phylum Actinomycetota; class UBA4738; order UBA4738; family HRBIN12; genus JBBQVZ01. Next base: position 40,515 of record CAVZKB010000008.1, read on the forward strand.
TGGTGCCGGTCGACCCGGTCGACCCGCTGGCGCCTCCTTGCGCTTGGAGCCCGTCGCTCGTCGTCGTGGACGCGAGCGGGAGGGCGAACGCCTTCGCGGTCGCTGCGACGGCGATCGTCAGGCCCGCGACCACGCCGCCGCGAAGGAACTGCCGTCGATCCATGCGATCGATGACCTCGACGGGGCCGGGCACGTGACCGAACCGCACGCGTTCCACCTGCCAGATCCCCGCGAGGAGCGCCAGCCACGCCACCGCATAGATGGAGTCCGACCCCAGGAAGAACGGATGGACGTGCCAGGTAGCCGAGAGCCAGAGCACCAGGCTGACCGCGGCGCCGCCCACCGCGGCGCCGATCGCCGCCACGCCGAGCAGGGTCCCCAGCCCGATCGCGATCTCGAGCAGTGAGATGCCGACGCCGGCGACGACCGGTACCCGGTTGAGCAGCGCGAGGAGCGGTCCGGCCGGCGTGCCGTGCGCGAACCCGCGCAACTGGTTGCCGACGAATGTGGCGCTCCCCGCGTGCAAGAAGTTCGGATCGAACAGCTTCTGCACACCGGCGAACAGGAACGTGACCCCCAGGAACGCGCGGAGGATGCGCATGGCCCACGGCATGTCGCGCCAGCCCTCGGCGAGCGACCGTTCATGGTTACGACGCCTCGATGCCCGGCTCTTGTCCGGCCGACGAGGTGCTTGGCGCGATGCCCGTTGCGCGCTCGCGGCCTTCGTCGACATGCAGACAGTGTGAGGCGCAGGGGTTTGCCCGCGATTGGACCCACGTTTGAGGTCGGTTAGAACCCGGGCCCTGTCCCGCCGAGGCTGCGACGATGTAGCCGTGCGCATCTTGCTGATCGAAGACGACCGACGACTGGCCGAACTGCTCGTCAAGCGCCTGCGCGCGGAGGGGCACGAGGCCGAGACGTGTGACGACGGCATCGAGGGCCTGGCTCAGGCGGAGTCGGGCGGCTTCGATCTGCTCGTCGTCGACGTCATGTTGCCGGGCATGGACGGCATCGCCATCACCGCGACGCTCAGGGAACGGGGTGCGGACACCCCGGTCCTCATGCTCACGGCACGGGATACGGTCGACGATCGCGTGACCGGCCTGCGCGCTGGGGCGGACGACTACCTCGTCAAGCCGTTCGCGTTCGCGGAGCTCCTGGCGCGTATCGATGCGCTCGCTCGCCGGGCGGGACCGCCGTCGGCGGAACGCGTGATCAGCTACGGCGCCGTCTCTCTCGATCCGATGGCGCGCCGTGTCACCGTCGGCGGCGATGAGGTCGAACTGACGGCGAAGGAGTTCGATCTCTTGGAGTGCTTGATGGCGCACCGCGGGCGCGTCCTGTCGAGGGTGGAGCTCAAGGAGTTGGTGTGGGACTTCTCGTTCGATGCGCAGACGAAGATCGTCGACCTGTATGTCCACTACCTGCGGAGGAAGCTCGGTCGGGAGGGCGACATCATCCAGACCGTCCGCGGCGTCGGGTACGCGGTGGGTCGCTAGATGTTCCGCTCCCTCCGATCCCGGCTCACCCTCTCCTACGCGCTCGTGTTCGCGGTGATCCTGATGTCCCTCGGATTCGCGCTGCAGCTGGTCCTGGCCCAGCGATTGGACCGAGGTGTGACGAACGAGCTGCGAACGGCGGCGCGCGCGCAGGCCTCGAGGATCGAAGAAGCCGACCAGGTCCTGCCTCCGTTCGATTCCGACGTACCGTCCGCCGCGTCGCTGCAGATGGCCGTCTACACCGAGCCGGGCGACGTCTACGTCGGCGAACGTGCCGAGGCGCTCTCATGGTTACGCCACTACCCCACGGACATCACCGACATCACCGTCAGCGGCGAACGCGTCCGCGTCGTCGCCGAGCCGGCGGTCATCAACGGCCGGACCGTCGCGTGGGCGGTCGCCGGCCGATCGCTCGCCGCGGAAGACGCGCTGGTGGAGCGCGTACGTTCGTTGCTGCTCGTCGGCGGCGCCTTCGCGATCCTCGCGAGTCTGGGCGCGGGGTGGTGGTTGGCGGGCAGAGCCGTCCGCCCGGTCGAGCGCGCGTATGAGGCCCAGGCGGGATTCGCCGCCGACGCCTCGCACGAGCTGCGGACGCCGCTCACGTTCATCCGTTCGGGGGTCGAGGTGCTGGCCGAACGCGACCCGGAGCTGGGACGCGACGTCTTGTCGGAGGTCGACTACCTCACCGGCCTCACGCAGCGATTGTTGCTGCTCGCGCGCGCCGAACGGGGCGCGGTGACGCTCGAGCGCGGCCCCGTCGACGTGGCGGCCATCTGTCGATCCGCCGCTCGCCGGAGCGAGGGCGCGTACGCCACCTCGCTCTCGCTCACGGGTCCCGACGCGTTGATCGCGACGGGCGACCGCGTCGGCACGGAGGCCGCGCTGGACGCGGTCCTCGAGAACGTGAAGATCCATGGGGGCGGGGCCGCCGAGCTGCGCTGGGATGCCAACGACACCGAGGCCATCCTCTCGGTGGCCGACCACGGTCCCGGGCTCGACGCCGCATCCGCGGATCGAGCGTTCGAGCGATTCTTCCGGGCCGATCCGTCGCGGACCCGCGAGACGGGCGGCGCCGGCCTCGGCCTCGCGCTCGCGCGCGCCATGGTCGAAGCCGAGGGCGGCCGGATGTGGGTCGAACCGACACCCGGCGGGGGCCTGACGGCCAACGTCGCGCTCCCCCTCGCCTGACACGGCATACTCGCCACGTGGACGTTGCCACCTTCCTCTCCAGGCACCCACCGTTCGACGAGCTCTCACCCGACGAGCTCGCGAAGGTGGCGGCTTCGGTCGAGATCGAACACTTCCCCGCCGGCACCGTGATCCTGGAGCAGTCGGGGGAGCCCGCCGGACACCTCTACGTCGTGCGCAAGGGCGCCGTCGAGCTGATCGCTGAAGGCAGGCTCTACGACCTGTTGAGCGACGGTGAGGTGTTCGGGCAGTTCTCGTTGCTGGCGCACGAGACCCCGACCTCGACCGTTCGTGCGCACGAGGACACGCTCTGCTACTTGATCGGTTCGGATGTCGCCGACGAGGTGCTCGGGACGTCCGCCGGCCAGCTGTTCGTGCTCGGGAGGATGCGCCAACGCCTGGCGGCCGGACGCGAGCCGATGGAACCGCTGAGCCTCCAGCTCCGGCCGGTCGGCGGATTGGTTCGCCGGAGCCTCGTCACCGCCGACCCCGGGATGTCGGTGGCGGGCGCCGCCGATCGGATGACGGCGGAACGCGTCTCCTGTCTCCTCATCTCGATGCGCGACGGCTGGGGCATCGTCACCGACCGCGATCTGCGTTCGCGCGTGCTCGCGTCGCATCTGAACCCCGGCACGCCCGTCGAGGGGGTCGCGTCGTTCCCGGTGAAGACGCTTCCCGAGCGGGCCCTCGTCGGCGAAGCGCTGCTGGCGATGTTCGCCGAAGGGGTGCACCACTTCCCGGTGACGCGTCCGGACGGATCGATCGCCGGCGTCGTCACGGCCACGGACCTGATGGACATCGGCCGCCACACCCCGTTCACCATCCGCGGCGCGATCGAGCGCGCGCGGACGCGCGACGAGGTCGCGGCCGCCGGGCGCGAGCTCCCCCAGGTGGTCCTGGCTCTCGTCGACGCGAGCTCCGAACCCGTGAGCGTCGGCCGCGTGGTGGCGCTCGTCGTGGACGCCATGACGACTCGGCTGCTCACGCTCGGGATCGAGCACCTCGGCGAGCCTCCGGTCCCGTGGGCATGGCTCGCGCTCGGGAGCGCCGCGCGGCGCGAACAGGCGCTCGCCACGGATCAGGACCACGCGATCGCATACGACCTCCGAGACCGGGACGTGCAGGACGTCGACCCGTACTTCGCCGAGCTGGCCGAGTTCGTCACGGAGGGTCTGGAGCGGGCCGGCATCCCCCGGTGCAAGGGCGGGGCGATGGCGGCGGATCCCGCCATGCGGCGATCGGTTCAGGGGTGGATCGACGCGTTGCACGGGTGGATGCGTGATCTCGGCTCATCCGGGAGCATCCTGTCCTCGATCGTGTTCGACTTCCGCCTCGTCGCGGGGCCGTTGGATCCCGAGCCCGAGCTCGTGGCGACGATCGCCGAAGCCCGCAACGATCCGGGCTTCCTTCGGCACCTGGGCCGGCGGGCCTTCGATCACCGGGCGCCCACCGGCTTCCTCCGGGACCTGGTCGTCGAGCGGAAGGGAGAGCACGTCGGTCACCTCGACGTGAAGCACGGCGGCATCACCATCATCAGCAACGTCGCGCGCCTCGAGGGTGTGCGGGCCGGGATCGCGGCCAAGGAGACGCTCGACCGGCTGGCCGGCGCGGCCACCGTGGGCACGCTCGAGCAGGGCGTCGCAAGCGAGCTGTCCGAGGCGTTCCGGTTCCTCTGGGAAGTGCGTCTCACACATCAGGCCGGCCAGGTGCGCGGCGGTGAGACGCCGGATGACTTCGTCGATCCCTCGACGCTCGGACCGGTCACGAGGCGCGGCCTCAAGGAGGCGTTCGGCGTGATCACCCGGGCGCAGCGGGGGATCGCGGCCGATCTCGGTCTCCGCGTGCCGTAGCGCCGGTCGGCGCCGCCGCGGCCGCTACGTGAAGATGTCGGTGCCCATCGCGTGGAACCCGCCGTCCACGTGGATCATCTCGCCGGTGATCCCGGCCGACAGGTCGGAGAACAGGAACGCGATCGCCCGGCCCACCGGTGTCGGGTCCGAGGTATCCCACCCGAGCGGGGCACGGCGCGACCAGGACTCGGAGATCCGCTCGAACCCCGGGATGCCCTTGCCGGCCATGGTCTTCAGTGGGCCGGCGGACACGGTGTTCACCCGGATGCCCTTGGGACCGAGGTCCCTGGCCAGGTAGCGCGTGACGGCTTCGAGCCCGGCCTTCGCGACCCCCATCCAGTCGTAGATCGGCCACGCGAACCGACCGTCGAAATCGAGGCTGACGACCGAGCCGCCGTCCTCCTCCATCAACGGCAGGAGCCCGGCCGCGATGGCCTTCAACGAGTACGCGCTCGTCTGGATCGCCGTCGCCACGCTCTCCCACGGGGTGTTGAGGAAGTTCCCGCCGAGCGCGTCCTGCGGCGCGAACGCGATCGCGTGCAGGAATCCGTCGACGGTGCCCCACCGGGTCGCGAGCTCGTCGCGGAGCGCCTCGATCTGCGCGGGATCGTTCGCGTCCATCTCGAGCACGTCGGGGGGGTCGGGCAACCGCTTCGCCACCTTCTGCGTGAGGCTCATCCCCCGGCCGAATCCCGTGAGCACGATCTCCGCGCCCAGCTCCTGGCAGGCCTGCGCCGCGGCGAACGCGATCGACTGCGGCGTGAGCACGCCGGTGATGAGCAGGCGCTTCTTCTCGAGCAGCACGTCGAGCCCTTCGCTATGTCGAGCCCGTGGGCCCGGTCGCCACGGCGGTGACCTCCCAGGTGACGTGTCCTTTGCTGTCCTTCTGCGTCACGTGGACGGTGAGGGTCCCCTCCGACGGGACCGTACCGGTGCAATCGAACTCGCCCCCCGATTCAGCTTTGATGTCGTTGGGGCAGACGACCGTGATCCCCGTCCTGTTGAGCTTCGCGTTCAGCTGGCTCGCGAGCGTCGTCTCGAGCCCGCCGGTGTCGAGCGACTTGCTGCACGCGGCGGCCGCGACAACGATGCAGAGCAGGACGGCGGCGCGAGCGAACCTTGAACGCATGAGCTGGGAGTCCTCTCCGGTTGGGCCTCGTCGAGGGTATCCACGCCCGGAGGGTGATGCAACCGTCCTTCCCCCGGCGCCTCAGGCGGCCTTCGTCAGACCGACTCCCCGGACGCCCCACGTTCCCGTCGGATCGGACGGCACGAACGCGATCGTGTTGGTCTGGCCGTCCACGAGCAGGTCGTCGGGGATCAGCAGCTGCTGCGGGCCGCTCCAGTCGCCGTCGGGACCGGCGGGAACGGTGGCGACCGCCACCCAGTCCACGTACACGGTGATCTCGCCGTCCTGCGCGTCGAACGCGTCGTACGTGAGCGTTCGATCCCCCGTGAAGCCGCCGACGGAGTAGACGACGCCCGTCGCGTGCGTCGTGTCGGAGCCGGTGATGTTGCCGAGCTCGGCGGCTCCCGGAGCCACCGGCATCGCCGGCGACTCGACCTGGTTGGTCCAGATCTGCTGCAGGACAGCCCATTCCGCGTCGTCCACGCCCGTGTACGTGTAGTAGCTGCCGCCGATCACCCCGCGTTCGCGCAGGACGTCGACGAACGCCTGCGCCTGGGCCAGGCTCGCGTCCTGCGCGATGCCGCCGATCACGTGGATCGGGACCTGGTCGCTCCCGACCTCGCGCCGGATGATCCGGATGTTCTGCGTGAGGTACAGGTGCGTGCTGTCGCCCGTCGGGTGATGCCACGTGAAGTACGACATCGGCATCAACACGTCGTAGGTCGCGGCGAGGTCCGCGTACGGGAAGTGGGGCCAATAGCCCTTGTGCACGACGATCCCGCGGGGCGACGGGATGATGGCGCCCAACGGATACGTCGGACCCGCGAACGTCCGCAGCTGCGCCGACAGGTCCAGCAACCGCGAGGTCCGCGTGGCGGCCTTGGTCACGTCGGCCGCCTCGATGTCCAGCGCGAAGCCGTCGAACGCGTTGCCCGCATCGGTCCTGAACCGGATGGCCGCCTTCGACCGATCGGCGTCCCGCCCGACGTCGAGGAAGTTCGGCAGGTACCACGCGACGATCTGGATCCCTTCGGCGTTCGCGGCGTCGACGAACGTGGCCACCCCCTCCTTGTCCGCGAACGGGAACGGCCGGTTGAAGTTCGAGGTCTCCAGGTAGAGCGTGCGAGCGCCGTGTGCGGCGACGTCGGCCACCGCGGCGGCCGGGTGCTTCCACGCCCAGTCGTCGTAGAGGTCGATCCACACACCCATCCCCTGGAACGGCGCGAGGTTCGGATGCTGCCGGAGCGCCGGCACCATCGGCCCCGGTCCGCGACCGTCGGCGGCGGACAGGAGCGTGACCACGAGCGCGGCCACGGCCGCGAACGCGACCACCCGGGGAAGGATCCGACGCAAAGACATCGCGACCAGGGTACGCGCGGCCGCCGACTTGGACCGGACGCCGTATCATGCGCCGCGGTGAACCTGGGATTGACCGGGAAGGTGGCGTTGGTCACGGCCGCGTCCAAAGGACTCGGTCGCGGCGTGGCGCGCGCGCTGTCGGCCGACGGCGCACGGGTCGTCATCTGCGCCCGGGGCGCCGAGAGCCTCGAGGCCACCGCGGCCGAGCTGCCCGGAGAGGTCCTGGCGATCCCCGCGGACGTCACCGAGCCCGATGCCCCCGCCCGTCTCGTCGCGGCGACCGTCGAACGGTTCGGAGGGATCGACATCCTGGTCGCGAACGCGGCCGGTCCCCCTCCGGCGCGCGCCCTCGATGTGGAGGACGAGCAGGTGCTGGCCGCCGTCAACGCGAACCAGCTGACCTCCATCCGCCTGGTGCAGGCCGCGGTCCCGCACATGCGGGAAGCGGGATGGGGGCGGATCTGCCTGATCGCCTCGTTCGGCGTGAAACAGCCCATCCCGACGCTCGCCTATTCGAACATCGCCCGCACGGGCCTGTGGGCGTGGGCGAAGACCGCCGCGCAGGATCTCATCGCCGACGGCATCACGCTGAACCTGGCCCTGCCCGGTCTGCACGCCACCGACCGGGCGATCGAGCTCGGCACCGGCGGACGCATGGGCGACCCCGACGACTTCGGCAAGGTCGTGGCGTTCCTGTGTTCCCAGCCGGCCGGATTCGTCAGCGGCGCCGCGCTCCAGGTGGACGGCGCCAGTATCCTCGGCCTCCTCTGACACCCGTCGAGCGAACCCGAGGAGCACCCGCACATGGACGACACAGAACGCGCGCGATCGCTGGCCGACCGCTACTGGGAGCAACTGCTCGAGCTCGAGCCGATGCTCGGCACCATGATCGGCGACGAACGCTACGACGACCGGCTGAGCGACCCGGGCGAAGACGGCCGCGCGAGATCCGAGTCGGTGAACCGTGCCGCGCTCGAGGAACTGGCATCCATCGACCGAACCGTCCTGGACCTCACGATGCGCGGCACGCTCGACGTGCTGGAGGCGATCGCCCGGCGGTCGCTCGCCGAGCTCGAACACCGCACCGATCGACTCCGGGCCGCCGCCCATTTCTTCGGACCAGGGCAGACCGTGGCGGAGATCGCGGCGATGCAGGCGGCCGACACGCCGGATCGCCTGGATCGCTACGAGGCGCGCCTGCGGGCGCTCCCCGCGTACTTGGATGCCTGGGCCGGCGTGGCGCGCGAGGGGATCGAGACGGGCGTCACGTCGCCGCGACTGGTGACGGAGCGCGCGGTCGCCCAGACGGAGCGCCTGCTGTCGCTCGCGCCGGAGGACTCCCCCGCGATCGCGCCGGTCGCCGGCGACGATGCCGCCGCGGAGCGGATCGCGAACGTGGTGCGCGAGGTCGTGAACCCGGCGTTCGAAAGCTATCGAGAGACCCTGCGCGGATACCTGCCCCACTGCACCGAGACGATCGGGCTCTCGGCCCTCCCGAACGGCGACGGTATCTACGCCGCGCTGGTCCTCGCATGGACCACGCTGCCGCTCGATCCGCGCGAGGTGCACGGGTTGGGCCTCGAGCGGTACGCGAGCATCCAGGACGAGCGCGCCGCCATCGCCGAGCGCCTCGGGTATGCGAGCGCCGCGGAGGCGCTCGATGCGCATCAGGCGAGCGGGGCGAACACGGCCGCCACCCGGGAGGACCTGCTCGCGCTCGCGCGCGAGCAGGTCGAGCGGAGCTGGAACGCCTCCCCCGCGTTCTTCGGCCGGATGCCGAACGACAACTGCGACGTGCGCCCGGTGGAGGAGTTCCGGGAGCGGGACACGCCGCTCGGCTTCTACAACCCGCCCACCGAGGACGGTTCCCGGCGGGGCGCGTACTACATCAACACGTCCGATCTCGATCATCGACCGCTGCACCACATCGCGAGCCTCACGTACCACGAAGCCAACCCCGGCCATCACTTCCAACTCTCGATCGAACAGGAGATGACCGACCGGCCGGCGCTCCGCAGGTTCGGAGGCATCCTCGCGAGTAGCGCGTTCGCGGAGGGCTGGGGCCTCTACAGCGAACGCCTCGCCGATGAGATGGGGCTGTACCTGGACGACTGGGAGCGCCTGGGCATGCTCGAAGCGCAAGGGATGCGCGCGGCACGTCTCGTCACCGACACCGGGATCCACGCGCTGGGTTGGTCGCGAGGACAGGCGATCGATTCGATGCAGGCGATCGGCGTACCGCACATCGATGCGGTGATCGAGATCGACCGGTACATCGCGATCCCGGCGCAGGCGCTCGCCTACATGATCGGCATGATCGAGATCGAGCGCGCGAGGAAGGCGGCCACGGAGCGCGAGGGCACCGCGTTCTCGCTGTCCGACTTCCACGACCGGTTGCTCGCGCTCGGGCAGCTACCGCTCCCGGCGCTGCGGCGCGAGCTCGGCTAGACCGCTCAGCGGTCGTATCGACGAAGGCTAGACTCGATGCTTCGCCCACCCACCGCTCGAGGAGGAACACGTTGCTCAACGTCGATATCAGGTTCAGTCCGTCCTTCGCCATGGCCACGGTCACGCTCAACCAGGGCGAGGGGCTGCAGGCGGAGGCGGGAGCGATGACCGCGATGTCCGGGGGCATCCAGATCGAAACGAAGGCGCAGGGCGGCCTGCTGGGCGGACTGAAGCGCTCCGTCCTGGGCGGCGAGAGCTTCTTCCTCAACACGTTCACGGCGAGCGAGGGACCGGGCGAGGTCATCGTCGCGCCCGCGCTGCCCGGCGACATCATCCATCTCCCGGTCGACGGCTCGAAGGCCATCATGGTGCAGTCGGGTTCGTGGCTCGCGGGTGAGCCGACCGTCGCCATCGACACGAAGTGGGGCGGCTCGAAGACGTTCTTCAGCGGCGAGGGTCTATTCCTGTTGCGGTGCAGCGGCGCCGGCGACATGCTCGTCGCGAGCTACGGGGCGATCTTCGAGATGGACCTGCCGGCCGGCGAGTCGTACAAGGTCGACACGGGACACATCGTCGCCTTCGAAGAGGGCATCGGCTACCAGGTGAACAAGGTCGGCGGCTGGAAGTCGACGATCCTGTCGGGTGAGGGTCTGGTCGCCACGTTCACCGGACCCGGCAAGCTGTGGCAGCAGAGCCGCAGCCCCGCGGACCTCATCGGCTGGCTCACGGTCAAGCTGCCGTTCAGTCGCAGCTGACCACACCGCTCGGTCGAACGTTGGTCTCTCCGCCTTTCGAAGTAGGACGCGTCGACATTCGTCGACCCGAAATGGCCGACCCGCCTATTCGTGTCCACGCGTCGAACGGCTAGGGTCAGCTGCATGGACGACGAGAGATCGACCACCGAGCGTCGGTGCAGCGCACCCGGGTGCAAGACCACGTTGTCCAAGTACAACTCGGACCATCTGTGCTTCGCGCATGCCGACGCCGTGTCCCGCCTTCGATTCGAGCGTCTGACGGGCCAGTCCCGGCGGGTCGTCTATCGCCCATCGCCCGAGCCGCAGGTCGCGCGACGGTCCGGCTGAGGACCGCCCCCCGTCTCATCCCTGCGGTTTCGTCGCTCGGAGCAGCAGGTAATCGACCATACCGCGGTCCCAGAGCAGCTCGACCTGCGAGAGCATGATCGAGGCCGCGAGGCGGTAAGAGCCCGCGGCCTCGGCGCGCGCCGAACGCAGCCGGTCTCGGACGGACCGCAGCGCGGGCCCGATCACGCGCTCTCCCACCAGCTCGGTCCGCACGTCGACGAACCCCGCCTCCTCGACCTGGCGCACGATCTCGACGGGGGTCGCCGCCGCATGCGCGCCCAGTCCCCAGACCCGGAGTTGCGACATGGCAGCGAGCATCTCGCGCGGCCCGCGAGGGTACCGGTACGTCGCGATGTCGGACATCGACAGCACGCCGCCGGGGCGAAGGACGCGGAACGTCTCGGAGAAGAACCGAGCGCGGGAGGGGAAATGGAACGCCGCCTCCACGCTGATCACGCCGTCGAACGTCGCGGCCGCGAACGGCAGCAGCGTGGCGTCGCCGTTCACGGCCCGTGCGCCGGCCTCAGCGAGCCGTTCCCGGCCGGCCACCAGCTGCGACCGGGTGATGTTGAGCGCGACGAGCCGGCGCGTCTCGGCGACTCCGGCGATCACCGGGTCCTGCACGGCCAGGCCGTTGCCGACGTCGAGCACGTCCGCGCCCTTGGGCAGCTCTCGAGCGAGCACCTCCACGAGCCGGCGGACGGCGACCGGCGCCTCCGCCGGATCCCTTCCGTCCCCTTCCCACAGACCGAGGTTCAGCCAGCCGGGCGCCAGCGCGAGGAAGAAGTCCTCGCCGATGCTGTCGTAGACGGTCGCCGCGGGGTGTCGTCCGTACCGGAGCATGGCCGCGCCGTGCCTGAGGTTGTCGCGGGTCCAGCCGGCCTTGGTCACGGCC
>CAVZKB010000009.1:0-20428 GCA_963775755.1 uncultured Actinomycetes bacterium
ACCGTGGCGTTCGTCGGCATCCCCGGCGGCGGACCCGGCGGGCCGGTGGTCGTCGCCGAGTTTCCGTGTGGGGCGCCCCGTTCGCGTGCATGACGGCTCGCCGACCGACGGACGCTTCTTCTTGGAGTCACGCGCAGGGAGTCTTCGGAAGCCTGGTCCACGTGAGCGTCCGAGCGGCTATGGGGCATCGAACCCGATCACCGCGGTTTTCCTGGACGACCGGTCGATCCTGGGCCGGACCTGGCACCCGTTCAAGGTCACGTACCAGAGCGATGCGACGGGCCTGAGCAACGTGCTGTCGTCGTGCGGAGGGTGGTGGCACCGCACTGGCCCGCCGTGCGTGTCCTCGATCGGTCGGTCGTTCGAGCTGTGGAACCGCCACGGGTTCGCCGACCTCCGCACGGTCGTCCGGTTCATCGACGGCGGAACGTTCGGGCGCGGCCGGTAGGCCGCGCCCGAAGCCACCGCGAAACGAGCGTCACAGGCCGGGAGCCTCACGGCTCCTGGTCGGCTCCGCCCCCAAGGCGACGGCGCCGGCTCGATGCTTCCCGGCCGGTCGCCGGCCGTCCCGCGAGCCTCGCGCCCGCCAGACGGCGACCGCCGCCGCCCCAAGCCCGAAGATCGCCGCCGCCGCGAACACCGTGCCGCTGACGTACGGGATCACGCCGAGCACCGTCTCGATCGCCCACCCGGCGAGGAACGCGACCATGGTGTGACGCTCCCGGTCGACCACGGCGCGTCCCACCGTCTGCGCCGTGACCACCACGCCGAAGAGCGATAGGAGCACGACCGACAGCGCGAGCCCGATCCCGAGCGGCAGGCCGAGCACCGAGGCAAGCGCGATGACCGAGAACGCGGGCACGCCCAACGCGAGCACAAGGCCCCATCCCGCCGAGGCCCATCCCGCGCTTCGGCCGGCGTCTGCCGCTCGATCCAACCCGCGCGGCGCCACGAACGCGAACAGCAGGCCGAGCAGCAGGGTGGACATGGCGACGGCGAGCCACGACACGAACGCCGCGACGGCGCGCAAGGGCCGGCTGATCGTGAACGAGACGCCTTCCCTCATCCGGCCTTGGACGGCCGCTCCGGGGGAGACCGATACCCCGTCACGGGCCAAGACGTCGCCTCCCACCTGCGCGGTGCCCAGGAGCCGGACGGACCCACCGAGCGCGACGACGCTGCCACTCACCTGGCCGGAGACCGTGATGGGTCCATCGACGACGACGACATCGCCCCGGACGATGCCCTCCACCACGACCCGGCCGGAGAAGACGACCACCTCGCCCACCGACTGACCCTGCGGGACGACGACCCGTCCGAGCAGCACGACCTGGTTGCCGGCACTCCCGGGGGCGGGGCCGGGCGACGTCTCCGGCGACGGCGAGGGGGAGGACGCCGCGTACGCGGGAACGGCAGCGACCATCGCCAGGAGCATGATCGCGAGCGGAGCGAGCACGGTTCGCCGGAGCGGCGTTCGGGAAGGACCGAGCATGGCCGCATCCTAGCGGGGGCTCCCCCGATGTCCGTGCGTGCGGGTACGGTGTTCCGGTGACGCTCGACGTCTTCTCCCCCGCCGTTCGGACGTGGTTCGACGCCACGTTCGACGAACCCACGCCGGCCCAGCGCGAGGGCTGGGGTTCCATCGCGCGCGGCGACCACACGCTCATCCTCGCGCCCACCGGGTCCGGCAAGACGCTCGCCGCGTTCCTGTGGGCGATCGACCGATTGGCCGCCGATCCGGCACCGCCGGCTCACGAACGCACCCGCGTCCTCTACATCTCGCCGCTCCGCGCGCTCGCCGTGGACGTCGAGAAGAACCTGCGCGCCCCGCTCGCCGGGATCGAGCACGCCGCCGACCGCGAGGGCGTCTCGTTGGCACATGAACCCACCGTCGGCATCCGCACCGGCGACACACCGGCCAACGAACGCCGACAGATGTTGAAACGCCCGCCGGACATCCTCATCACGACGCCGGAATCGCTGTACCTGATGCTGACGTCACAGGTGCGCGAGACCCTCCGCAACGTGCGCTGGGTCATCATCGACGAGATCCACGCGATGGCCGCGACCAAGCGTGGCGCGCATCTCGCGCTCTCCCTCGAACGGCTCGAACGCCTGACGGACACGCCGCCGCAGCGCATCGGCCTGTCGGCGACCCAGCGCCCGCTCGAGGAGATCGCGCGCTTCCTCGGCGGACAGAACGCGGACGGCCCACGGCCGGTGACGATCGTCGACGCCGGCCACCGCAAACCCATGGAGATCGAGGTCGTCGTCCCGGTCGAGGACATGGCCGAGCTCGGCGGCATCGTCGAGCATGCCGGTCCCATGCCCAACGTGCTGGGTCCCTCGACCGACGGCCGCTCACCCTCCGCGGCGTCGATCTGGCCCGCGATCCATCCGAAGCTGCTCGAGCTGATCCGTGCGCATCGCTCGACGATCGTGTTCGTGAACGCGCGCAGGATGGCCGAACGACTCGCGGCTCGCCTCAACGAGCTGGCCGGCGAGGATCTCGTCCGGGCGCATCACGGATCGCTCGCGCGCGAGCAGCGGACCGAGGTCGAAGACGCGTTGAAGGAAGGGCGCTTGCGCGCGATCGTCGCGACGTCGTCGCTCGAGCTCGGCATCGACATGGGGGCCGTCGACCTGGTGATCCAGGTGGAGTCGCCCGGGTCGGTGGCGAGCGGCTTGCAGCGGATCGGCCGCGCCGGCCACCAGGTCGGCGAGCCGAGCCGCGGCAAGATCTTCCCGAAGTTCCGCGGGGACCTGCTCGAGGCAGCCGTCGTCACGCACCGGATGCGAGCCGGCCTGATCGAGGAGACCCGCTACCCGCGGAACCCGCTCGATGTGCTTGCGCAGCAACTCGTCGCGATGTGCGCCGTCGACGAGTGGAACGTGGACGACCTGAGGTCGACCGTGCGTCAGGTGGCGAACTTCGCCGACCTCTCCGACGACGTGTTCACCGCGGTGCTCGATCTGCTGTCGGGTCGCTACCCGAGCGACGACTTCTCGGAGCTCAGGCCGCGCCTCGTCTGGGACCGGAACAGCGGGATCATCCGCGCGCGCGAGGGAGCCGGCCGTCTCGCCATCACGAACGCCGGGACGATCCCCGACCGCGGCCTCTACGGCGTGTTCCTCCCCGACGGGACCCGTGTCGGCGAGCTCGACGAGGAGATGGTGTACGAGAGCCGTCGCGGGGAGGTGTTCGTGCTTGGCGCGAGCTCGTGGCGGATCGAAGACATCACGCGCGATCGCGTCGTCGTCGTCCCCGCGCCCGGCGAGCCGGGGAAGATGCCCTTCTGGAAGGGCGACAAGCCGGGACGCCCGCTCGAGCTCGGCCGCGCGCTGGGCGCGTTCACACGCGAGCTCGCCACCGGAGGCCGGGCCGACTCGCTGAAGCGCTTGCGCGACGACGTCGGGCTCGACGAGCTCGCGGCGGAGAATCTGGTCAAGTACGTTGACGACCAACGCGAGGCCACCGGCGCCGTCCCCGACGACCGCACGATCGTCGTCGAACGGTTCCGCGACGAGCTCGGCGACTGGCGCCTCTGCATCCTGTCGCCGTTCGGCCAGCGCGTGCACGCCCCCTGGGGCTTGGCGATCGAGGCGCGCCTCGCGGAACGCGTCGGCCCGGGCGCGCAGGTCTTGTGGAGCGACGACGGCATCGTGATCCGCCTGCCAGAGGCCGAGGATCGCATCCCGCTCGACGACCTGCTGTTCGATCCCGATGAGATCGAGGAAGAGGTCGTCCGCGCCCTGCCCGGCACCGCGCTGTTCGCGAGCGCGTTCCGCGAGGCCTCGGCGCGCGCGTTGCTGCTCCCCCGGCGGCGGCCGGGACAGCGGACGGCGCTCTGGCAGCAGCGGCAGCGCTCCGCGGACCTGCTCGTCGCGGCGGCGAAACATCCGACGTTTCCGATGCTCCTGGAGACGACGCGCGAATGCCTGCGCGACGTGTTCGACGTGCCGGCTCTCCGCGAGGTCATGACGGATCTGCGTTCGCGTCGGACGAAGCTCGTGGCTGTCGACACGGAACGGGCGTCGCCGTTCGCGCAATCGCTGTTGTTCCGGTGGGTGGCCATCTACATGTATGAAGGGGACGCGCCGCTCGCGGAGCGGCGCGCCGCCGCGCTCTCCCTCGACCGGGACCTGCTGCGCGAGCTGCTGGGAGAAGAGGAGCTCCGCGACCTGCTCGATCCGGCGGCGCTCGACGAGCTGGAGCTGGAGCTGCAAGGGCTCGCCGAGGGGCGCAGGGCGCGGAACGCCGACGACGTCCACGACCTCCTGGTGAGCGTCGGCGACCTCACCGAGGCCGAGGTCGCCATGCGCACAGAGCACGATCCCTCGCCGTGGATCGAACAGGTCCTCGCCGAGGGACGAGCGATCCGCCTCCGCCTGGCCGGCGAGACGCGTCTGGCGGCGGTCGAGGACGCCGCCGCGCTCCGCGACGCGCTCGGCGTCTCGCTCCCGATCGGCCTGCCGGGCGTGTTCACCGAACCGGCCGAGCGGCCGCTCGAGACGTTGATCGCTCGATACGCGCGAACCCACGCGCCGTTCCTGGCCAGCCAGGCAGCCTCTCGACTCGGCGCCGGCGCGGATCGCGTGCGCGCGGCGCTCGATGCCCTCGAGGCGAACGGCCGCGTGGCGCACGGCGAGTTCCGGCCGGGAGGTGCCGAGCGCGAGTGGTGCGACGTCGACGTGCTCCGCCGCCTCCGGCGCCGGTCGCTCGCCGCGCTCCGCAAGGAGGTCGAGCCGGTCGACGCGTCGACGCTCGGACGGTTCCTCCCGATGTGGCAGGGCGTCGCTTCATCGTCTGGCGGATCCGATCAGCTGCAGGATGCCATCGCCCGCCTGCAGGGCGCGGCCGTCCCCGCGTCCGTCCTGGAGCACGACGTCCTACCCTCGCGGGTGCGGGGTTTCCGTCCGGCCGACCTCGACGCGTTGTGCGCGAGCGGCGACCTGGTGTGGATCGGGGCCGGTCCGCTCGGGGCCGACGACGGCCGTATCTCGCTCTACACCCGTGACCAGGTGCGGCTGCTCTCGCCGCCGGCCTCGGAGGAGCCACCCGTGGGTGAGATCCACACGGCGATCCGCGAGCGCCTCGCACGACACGGCGCGTCGTTCTGGCCCGACCTGGTGCAGGCGGCCGGGACCGGCGACGAGCGCGTGGTGCTCTCGGCGCTCTGGGACCTGGTCTGGGCGGGCGAGGTCACGAACGACACATTGGCGCCGCTCCGCGCGCTCACCGCGAAGCGGTCGCGTGCCACGCCGCGGCCCGGCTCCAGGCCACGCCCCGGAGCGCTCCGGCGCACGGGGCCACCCGCCGGAGCCGGACGTTGGTCGCTCGTCGCCCCGTTGCTCGAGCCGCAGCCGACGCCGACCGAGATCTCGCACGCCCGAGCGCTCCAATTGCTCGACCGCCACGGCGTGCTCACCCGCGAGGCGGTCCTCTCCGAAGGCGTGCCGGGTGGCTTCGCAGGGGTCTACGGCGTCCTGAAGGCGCTCGAGATGTCGGGAAAGGTCCGGCGCGGCTACTTCGTCGACGGCTTGGGCGCGGCGCAGTTCGCGGTGCCGGGCGCCGTCGACCGTATCCGGGCATCGCGCGAGCCGTTGCGCGCCGCAGACCGGGCGGCGGTGCTCCTGGCCGCCACCGATCCCGCGCAGCCCTACGGCGCCGCCCTGCCTTGGCCTGAGGGTCCCGGCCGCCCGGCCCGGCAGGCGGGCGCGTTCGTCGTGTTGGCCGACGGCGCGCTCGCGGCGTTCCTCGAACGCGGCGCCCGCAGCCTGCTCACGTTCGGGGTCGACGCATCGGAGTGGGCCGACGCGCTCGCGTCGCTCCCCAAGGACGGACGCCTGCGGAAGATCGAGCTTTCGCGGATCGACGGCGGGCCGGCAGACGACTCCCCCATCGCCGACCGGCTCCGCCTCGCCGGGTTCACCGACGGCTACCGCGGCCTCACGCTCCGAGGCTGAAACGCGAGGCCGTCGATCGGTTCGGGTCCAGCGACCGCGCAGCCGTCCGCGCTCGAACTCCGGACCTGCGACACTCCCGACGTGGAACTCCACGCCTCCGGTTCGCAGTGGGCGATCGCGACGCCGCATACCGTGGCCACCGAGGCCGGTGCGGTCGCGTTCGAGCGCGGCGGGAACGCCGTCGACGCGGCGCTCGTCGCGGCCATCACGCTCGCCGTGAGCTACCCGCACAACTGCGGGGTGGGTGGAGACCTGTTCGCGCTGGTCCAGCGCCCCGACGGCGCCACGATCGCCATCAACGCCAGCGGACGTGCGCCGGCGTCGGTCGACCCCGATGCGCTCCGCGCCCGGTACGGCACGGACATGCCCGAGGTAGGACCGGACTCCATCACGGTTCCAGGCGCGGTCAGCGGCTGGGCGACGCTCCATCGGGAGGGCGCGTTGCTGCCGTGGGCCGAGGCGTTCGGCCCGGCGATCGCGCTCGCGTACGGCGGTGTCGCCGTGTCCCGATCCCTCTCGCGCGCCCTGAGTGAGCGCGAGACGATCCTCGCCGCCGACCCCGGGCTGGCCGGGGTGTTCTTCCACGACGGCGCACCGCTCCCCCGGGGGGCGCTGTTCCGCCAGCCGTCGCTCGGCGCGACGCTGGAGCGGCTCGCCGCCGAAGGACCGGGGGCGCTCTACGGCGGAGACATCGGGGAGCGGTACGCCCGCGGGCTTCGCACGGCCGGCGCGCCCATCACGCTGAACGACCTGGCCGCGCACGAGGCGGACGTGGTCGCTCCCCTCGCCGGACGGTACCGGGACCTCGACGTCCGGGTCGTGCCTCCGAACAGTCAGGGGTTCGCGCTGTTGGAGATGCTCGCCCTGACGGAGCGCCTGGGGATCGATCCCGATCCGCTCGGTCCGGACGCCGGCGTGCTCGCGCTCGCATTCGCGGCCGCGAACCGGGACCGGGATCACCACCTGGCCGATCCCGACGCGATGCGCGTGCATCCTTCCACGCTGCTCGACGAGGGGCACCTGGCCGGTCTCGCCGACCGCATCCGCGACGCCGCTGCGGCCCCGGCGGCGCCCGGTCATCGCCACGGGACGGGCGACACGATCGCCATGGTGACCGCCGACACCGACGGCTGGGCCGTGTCCCTGATCCAGAGCCTGTGGGACAGCTTCGGCTCCGCGATCCTGGAGCCCGAGACCGGGATCGTGGCGCACGACCGAGGCGGGTGCTTCACGTTGCAGGCCGGCCATCCGAACGAGATCGCGCCGGGCAAGCGGCCGTTCCACACGCTGATGCCCGTCCTCGTGCATCGCGACGGCCGGCTCGCCGCGGTCGCCGGATCGATGGGCGGCGCGTCGCAGCCCCAGATCAACGCCCAGAACCTTATCCGGGCGTTCGACATGGGCGTGGGGGCCGGCGACACGATCGCCGCTCCCCGCTGGACGGTGTGGGGCGAACCGGGGCAAGGCGTCGTCCAGGCGGAGGGAACAGTGCCGGAAGCAGCCACCGCTCGCCTGGAGGAGGCGGGCTTCCGGGTAGACCTGCTCGACAACGTCGACGAAGCGGTGGGACACGCGCACCTGATCCTGGCGCGGTCCGACGGGACGCTCGATGTCGGCAGCGACCCGCGCGCGGACGGGGGCGCGCTGGCGCTCTGACGAGCGAACCGCCAGACTCCCCGTGGAGATGGCCCATCACCCCCCGATGTCGAACCCTGGCAGCGACCTCCCACGGGTGCGCAGCCTGATCGCCGACCTGGACGGGATCGTCTGGGAGGCCGACGCCCGCACGATGCTGTTCACGTTCGTGAGCGCCGGATCCACGCGGATCCTCGGATATACGTCACAGGAATGGCTCGAAGCGCCGACGTTCTGGGCCGACCACATGCATCCTGACGACCGGGAGCGGATGATCGCGCAGTTCGTCCGGGCGGCGACGGCGGGATGGAGCTTCGACGCCGAGTACCGCTTCATGGCGAAGGACGGCTCCTACGTCTGGCTCCGCGATCTCGGCCACGTCGTCCGCGACGTGGACGGCCGTCCCACGCTGCTCCGTGGCCTCATGGTCGACGTCACGAAGCACCGGGTGGTGGAGGAGGAGCGCCGCGGCGCCGAAGAGCGGTTCCGTGCCGTCGTGGAACGCCTGCCCGCCGTTGTCTACCTGGAGGCGATCGAAGAGGATCCCGGCGCGCCACGGCCGCTGCTGTACGTCAGCCCGCAGCTGGAGTCCATCATGGGCTTCACGACGCAGGAGTGGCTGGCCAACCCCGCCGCGCGCTCGGACAGGTTCGTGGCCGACGACCTCGAACGCGTGCAAACCGAACGCCGGAGGGTGGAGGAGGCCGGCGAACCGTTCAGCGCCGAGTACCGGATGCTCGCGCGCGACGGCCGCACGGTGTGGTTCCGCGACGAGGCCGTCCTCGTTCGCGACGGCGAGGATCGTCCGGTGTTCTGGCAGGGGATCATGTACGACGTCACCCGACAGCGTGAGAGCGAGGCCCTGGCGCGCGAGACCGAGACGCGGTATCACGCTCTCGTCGAGCAGCTCCCGGTGATCGTGTACTCCGAGTCGGTGGTGGGCGACTCCCTCGATCTCATCTACATCAATTCGCGCGTCGCCGAGATCGTGGGCGTCACGGCGGAGGAATGGGTGGCAGATCCCGCCGCCAACTGGACGGGCCGCATCCACCCCGACGACCGCGCCGCGGTGGAAGAGGAGAACCGCCGGACGGAGGAGACCGGTGAGCCGTTCGCGGCCGAGTACCGGATGTTCACGGTCGACCAGCGCATGATCTGGATCCGCGACGAGGCGGTCCTCGTCCGCGACGAGCACGGCGAGCCGAAGTACTGGCAGGGAGTGATGACCGACATCACCGCCCGGCGTGAGGCGGAGGTCAACCTGTCAGAAGCCGAGGCCCGTTATCGGGCCTTGGTCGAGCAGACGCCCACGATCACGTACCTCGACTCGGTGGAGGGTCCGCCGTACACGCTGTACATGAGCCCCCAGTCGACCACGATCCTCGGGTACACGCCGCAGGACTGGTACGACGACGACGACCTGTTCGACAAGCTGGTGCACCCCGACGACGTGGAGCGAGCGGTGCACGCGCCCGAGTCGGCGCGCGTGCACGACGCCCGGTACCGGTTGATCGCGAAGGACGGCCACACGGTGTGGATCCACGATCAGGCGCGGCTCATCGAGGACGAGCAGGGCAAGCCGAAATACTGGCAGGGCGTGCTGATCGACATCACGGAGCACGAGCACACGCAGGAGCTCGAGCACGATCTGACGCTGGAGCGCGAAACGGCGCAACGCCTGCGCGTGGTCGATGAGATGAAGAACACGTTCCTGCAGGCCGTTTCGCACGATCTCCGAACGCCCCTCGCGGGGATCCTCGGGCTCGCCGTCACGCTTGCGCGCGAGGACCTGCGACTCGACCGGGACGAGATGCGCGACCTGGCGCACCGGATCGCACAGAACGCCCGCAGGCTCGACCGGTTGGTGACGGACCTGCTCGACCTCGATCGGCTGACGCGCGGCATCGTGGAGCCGCTGTTCAGGCCGACGGACGTCGGCGCGTTGGTGTGGCAGCTCGTGGCCGATTCCGAGCTCCTCGCCGAACGCATCGTCGACGTGAAGACCACACCGATCGTGATCGCCTGCGACAACGCGAAGGTCGAGCGGATCGTCGAGAACCTGATCGGCAACGCCGTCAGACACACGCCGCCGGCGTCGCGGATCTGGGTGCGCGTCGAACCCTGGGAGGGCGGCGCGCTCATCGCCGTCGAGGACGAGGGCCCCGGCGTGCCGGCGGATCAGCGCGAGAAGATCTTCGAGGCGTTCCAGCAAGGCGAGTCCGAGTCGCCGCACCTGTCGGGTGTCGGCGTGGGCCTCGCGCTCGTTGCGCGCTTCGCCGAGCTGCACGACGGCGCGGCCTGGGTCGAGGAGCGTCCGGGGGGCGGGGCGTCGTTCCGGGTCTTCCTTCCCACGCACCCGGCCGGATATCGGCCCGAGCCGACGTTGGGGTCGGTCGATGACGTGTCGGAGGAGGGCCCGGTCGGGCCGGTGGCGCCTCAGCTCGAGACGGACACCGGCACGGACGCGGATGGGTCGTCGTCGGATGACGCCAGCCAGGCGTAGGCCTCCTCCTCCTGCGCGAAGTGCAGGCGCAGGATCGCGTGGAGCCCGTACAGCACGCGCCGCAGATCCATCAGGTCCTCGGGGCCCGGACCTTCCTCCGGAAGCTCCTCGATGAGCTGGCGGAAGATCCGCCCCAGGTGCGAGATCTCCAGGTGGGCGCGGGCCATGCTGGACATCGGATCCTCCCCACCCATGGCCTGGGCGACGACCGGGTAGACGATGGCCTCCTCCTCCTCCTCGTGTTCGGGGAGGCGCTCCAACAGGAAGACGCGGACCGCTTCCAACTCCGCCCGCGTCTCCGCGGCGGTCATCTGGCCCAGGCGATCCGCGACGGTCCGGATCCGCAGGACCTCCGGCGCGAACTCCCGGTGCTCGAAGCGGAACCGATCCGCCACGTCGCTTGCCGGCGAGGCGCGCCGGACCAGCTTGTCGCCGCGGAGGGACCTGAGCGCGTTCACGATCGCGAACACGTCGATGCACTCCTGCACGACGGCGCCCGCGACCGGGACCAAGAGGCCGAACGCGCCCAGGAACATCGCCCCCAACGCGAGGCCCATGCCGATCACGACGCTCTGCTCCGCGATCCGGTGGGAACGGCGAGCGATGGACATGGCCTCGGCGATCCGGTCCAGTCGATCCACGATCAACACCACGTCGGCGGCCTCCGACGACGCCGTGGCGCCGCGAGCCCCCATGGCCACGCCGACGTCGGCCGCCGCGAGCGCCGGGGCGTCGTTCAACCCGTCTCCGACGAAGATCGTCACGCCCTCTTCGCGCTCGGCCTCGACCGCCTCGACCTTCTCGGCGGGATCGCGCTCCGACAGGACCCGGTCCACCCCGAGGGCCGCCCCCACCGACTCGGCCACGTCGGGATGGTCGCCCGTCACCATCACGACCCGGTTGATCCCGGCCCGACGGAGCGTCCGGATCACGCGCGGCGAGTCGGGACGGATAGGATCGTCGATGACCAGGGCACCGGCGACCGCGCCATCGACGGCGACGAACACGCACGAGGAACCGTCGAGCGCCGTCCGGCGGCGGACGTCGCGCGCCCTCTTCGGCAGCGGCCCTCCCCCCGAGACGAACGACGCCTTCCCCAGCGCGACACGACGGCCGTCCACCTTGCCTTCGATCCCGGCTCCGTGCTGCTCGACCACGTCCGTCGGGAACGTGAGGTCGAGCCCGCGTTCGCGCGCCGCATGGACCATCGACGTGGCCAGCACGTGGGGAGACACCTGATCGAGCGACGCGGCCAGACGCAGCAACTCGTCCGGCTGGATGTCGTCGAACACCTCGACGTCGGCGACCTGCGGGACGCCCGACGTCAGCGTGCCCGTCTTGTCGAACAGCAGCACCGTCCCGCGCGCGAGCGTCTCGAGCGCCCCGCCGCCCTTCACGATGATCCCCCGACGCGCGGCGCGCGAGATACCCGCCACCATCGCGATCGGGACCGCCAGGATCAGCGGACACGGCGTGGCGACCACCAGCACAGCCAGCGCCCTGACGGCGTCACCCGACAGCACCCACGCGGCGCCGGCGATGACGAGCGTGACGGGGATGAAGACCACGGCGTAGCGGTCGGCGATCCGCACGAACGGGGCTTTCTGCTCCTCCGCTTCCTGGACCAGGCGCACGATGCCCGCGTAGGTGCTCTCCGCAACGGTGGCCACCGCCCGAAGGTCGACGGCCGACCCACCGTTCACGGCGCCGGATCGGATCTGGTCCCCGAGCGGTCGCTCCGACGGCCGGGACTCTCCCGTGAGCGCGGACTCGTCGAAGACGCCCGCCGACAGGAGCACTCCGTCGACCGGTACGACCTCGCCCGTCTTGACGAACAGGCGGTCGCCGGGCCGCACCTCGTCGATCGGCCGGACGACCAGCTCGCCGTCCTCGTACCGCGTCACCTTCTGCGGAGCCCGGTCCAGCAAGGCGGAGAGCTCACGGTGCGCCCGCCGGTCCGCGTAGGTCTCCAGCGCGTGTCCGCTCGCGAGCATGAGCGCGATCACGGCGCCGGCCAGGTACTCCCCGAGCGCCAGCGAACCGGCCATGGCCAGCAGGGCGATCAGGTCGACGCCGGCCTCGCGCCGGATGAGCCCGGCCACCGTCTCCCAGGTGAGCGGCAGCAGCCCGATCCCCGTGGTCACGCCCCACACGACATGCGCTGCGTCGTGGGCACCCGCCAGCCACACGACGGATCCCGTGGTGATACCCACAACGGACAGGGCGAGCCACAGATACGTGAGGTCCCGCGGCTGGCGGGGTTCGTCGCTCACGGCCCGACCCTGTGCAGGTCGGCTTCCAGATGCAGGGCCATCGATGTCTCGTCCGTGGCCATCTCGGTCCGGTAGCGCATCACATCCCCGTCGACGACGTATCGGCGGATCAGCGCGGTCGTGCTCATCCCCGTGGTCGTCCTCCCGACACTTGTCGACGTTAGCTCGAACGCGGTCCCGCCGAGCGTTCCCTCCGCGATCTCGGTCAGGCCGAGGGGATGTGCCAGCGTGAGCTCGACGCGACCCGGCTCGCCCGGACGGAGGAACCCGCGCTCGAAGTGGATCGGGCCGCCGTCCCCGGGCGACCAGCTGGCCTGCTGATAGAGCAGGAACTTGTCGCCCACGTGTTCGAACCGCATCTCTTCCTCGTAGTCGAAGGGGTCGATGGTGGGGTACTCACCCGTGCCCTCTCCGCGCCACGTGCCGAGCAGGAACGCGAGCGGCGCCAGGCGCTCGTCGAGGGCCAACACCGCCGGCTGTCTCACGCGTCCGCCGTCCGCGGCAGTTCCGCGTGCCACGTCCCCGGCAGGAACGCGCGCGGCTGGAGCCCGCCCTGCAACTCCGGTCCCATGGGACCGACGCTACCATCAGACTTTCCGGCAGACCTCTCGGGGTCCTCGACCCTGGTGGGAAACGCTAACCCTCGTGTTCCAAACGCTCCGAGATGGTGCCCTGCAACAGCGCGATCTGGTCGTCCAGCGTGAGTTGGAAGACCTGTGGGGCGAAGTTGAATTCGGGGAAATGCCTCCACTCGACCACGACGTACCGATCGGGCGCCTCCTGGTCGATGCGTGCATCCACGCGCGCCAGATCTTGCTCCAGACGGGTGAGGCGTTCCCCGATCGCGCTCACGCGCACCGAGACGTCGCCCTCGGTCACGGTCACGGTGTCGAGAGCCTCGTCTGCTTCGAGCGGCGCCACCCCTCGGAGCCGGCCCTGCATCGCGTTCAGTTCACTCACGACTTCGTCGTGGGGTCGATCTCCGTTCATCCACTCCCCCTCGGATGTCCTCGAGACGGCCCCGGCGCGTCGGCGCGGATGGTACGCAGGTCGCCCGTTCGAGGCAAGTCTGCAGCAAGCGGCCGTTGCATCATGGTCCGTTAGGCTCACCCGATGCCATACGTCCTTCGGATGAACGTCACTCCGGTCAAGTCGATGGCCCTCTCACACCCCGAAGAGGCGGCACTCGGCGAGGCCGGCGTCCCGCAGGACCGGGTCTTCTACCTCGTGGACGCGGAGGGTAACCTGCTCTCCGGCTCCAGGTTCGGTCCGCTGCAGACCATCCAGCCGCTCTACGATCCCGATCTCGAGCACCTGATGTTGGCGTTCCCCGACGGCAGCGTCGCCGAAGGCGACGCTGCCGTGTTCTCCGAGGGCTTGATCACCGACTTCTACGGACGTCCCGTCCGCGCGCACATCGTCCCCGGGCCGTGGACGCAGGCTTTGTCCGCGTTCGTGGGATCGCCGGTGCGGTTGGCGCGCTGTGACCAAGCCGGGGAAGGGATCGACGTGTACCACCTGACGATCGTCTCGAACGCCTCCGTCGCAGCCCTTGCCGCACACGGCGGGCACGCCGGTCCGCTCGACGCCGCCCGGTTCCGGATGACGATCGAACTCGACGGATGCGACGCGCACGAGGAGGACTCGTGGGCCGGGCGGCGGGTCCGCATGGGCAGAGCGCTGCTGCGGATCCACGGGCAGGTCCCGCGCTGCGTCGTCACGACGCAGAACCCCCGGACGGGACTGAAGGACTTCGACACCCTGAAGACCATCGTGTCCTACCGGCCGCTGATGGGTGACGAGAAGGGCATCCCCTTCGGGATGTACGCGGAGGTCGAACGTCCGGGTCGCGTCCGGGTCGGCGACCGGGTCGAGGTCCAGAGCTAGCGGCCTCGCCCCTTGCGCTTGCGCTCCGCCGCATCGAACGCCTTCGTCGCGCGCTTCGCCTGCATCCGGAGCTCCGACGCGGAGGACTCGGCGTTGCGGAGCTTCGCGCGCACGTCGTTCAGCCGCGACTCCATGGAACGGACCTGCTCTGCCAAGCGCGAGCGGGCGCTCTCGGCCGCGGCGGCTTTCCCCTCCGCCGCGTCGCGGTCACGACGGAGACGGCGGACCTCGGCCTCGAGTGCCCGTTCGCGGTCTGCGCTTTCGTCGGCGCGCGTGGATCGCGAGGGTCGCGCGGCCTCCGCCTCCTCCGGCTCGTCGCGGCGGGATACGAGCTGCAGCCCGGCGATATCGCCGAAGCCGGACGGAGGCCGGACGGTTCGGTCGAGCGTGCCGCTCCGCAGGCGCCCGGCAACCGCTTCGTCCACCGATGCCGCCTCCAGCGTGCCGCGGATGTCCTCCAGGTGCGGATCGGGCGAGCGGCCGGCGTCGCGCAGCACGCCGGCCGCGGTCAGCGAGAGACGCGCGATCGCGTCGCGACGTCTGGTGGCCGCCTGGCGGAGCGCTCGCGGATCGCGACCCGACAGCGTGGCGCGTTGCGCGCTCGCGAGTTCCGCGCCGGCCTCGAGCAGCTCGGCGATCGCGTCCGGCGCCTCGTCGGCGAGCCGGTCGAGCGCCCACGCCGGTACCGTCGGCCGACGGAGCTTCTTCACATCGACGGCTTCGCCGTCGTGGCCCTCGTCGCGCAGGCGCTTCACAAGAGCGTCCCGAGCGGCGATGAACCTCTCGGGAGCGCCCCGGTAGAGCTCACGAACCTCGCGTTCGATCGCGCTCAGGCGAAGCCCTCGTCGTAATCGACGTCGGCCACGGGCTCCCCCCACTCGGGCGCCCCTCCGCCGTTCACGGCGACGTGCACCATCGGAGTATCGCGGGTGCCACCGTGGAAGTGCCACTCGCCCGGTCCGACGTGGATCACGTCACCGGGCTCCAGGATGCGACCGGCCTCGCCACGCGAACGGACGCGCCCGCGCCCGGAGAGCCCGTAGAGGAACTGTCCGCCCGGATGCTGATGCCAATGCGTGCGGGCACCCGGTGAGAAGTGCACGACGCCGATGTTCGTGCCGTCGTCCGCCGCGAGCGTCGACCGCAGCCAAACCTCGCCGGAGAAGCGCCCGTCATCTCCTCGTTCGAAACTGCCCTCGTTCGCCTCCGAGACCCTCATCGTCGTCTCGAGCTAGTAACCGCGGCTGACGTCGGGCTCGTCGCTCCCCTGGAGGGAACCCGTGAATTCCGACGACGTCATCGGCTTCGAGAACATCGGGTAGTCGTACTGGATCGCGTTGTCGTGCTCGGCCTGTGATGTGGCGGCGACGCAGTCCGTCAGCGTGACGACGTCGAAACCCCTCTCGTACGCGCTCCGCATCGTGGACTCGACGCAGCAGTTCGTGAGGAACCCGCCGAGCGCCACGGTCTTGATCCCTTTGCTGCGCAAGATGAAGTCGAGGTTCGTGCTGGCGAACGTGTCGAGGCCGCGCTTGCCCTCGATCACGATGTCGTCGGCGTGCGGCGTCAGCTCATCGACGATCTCCGCTCCCCACGTCCCCTTGACGAACGCCTTGTTGTCGACGACGCCCGCCAGGATGCCGTACGGATGGTCCGTGATCTCGTGATAGCCGTCGGCGAAGCTGATCGGCGCGTAGATCACCGTGGCTCCTGCGGCGCGCGCATGGTCGGCGACCTTCTTCGTGTTCTCCATCATGTTCGTCGACGCCATGACGCCCTCGACGGCGCCGTGGAGCGCGCCTCCTTCCGACGTGAAGTCGTTCTGGAACTCGATCAACACGACGGCGGTGGTCTTCGGGTCCGATGCCATGGCTCCTCCTCCTGTCGCTCGTCGTTGCAGCGTAGCGCCGCCGTCGCTATCGCGCGACATGTGCTGACGCGGGATCGGTGGAGGGCGACGTGATACGTCGAGGGACCGTGTCCGTCCTGGACGCAGAGCACCTGGACCACCTGCCCCTCGAACGGATCGAGCGCCTGCAGCTGTTCCTCCGCCGCGGCCACGAGCAGCCAGCGTGTGCCGTCTTCGGCTTGAACCGTCGGGTTGAGGCCTCCCTCGAGGTGGAACACGCCTTCCAGCGTGGCCGACTCCGCCGGCGCCCACACCCTCACCTCGCTGGGACGATCCATGGAGTCCTCCTTCCACCCGCGGATCGACGAAGGACGAAGCCGCCGATGGGTCGACCCTTCCTCTCCCGGATGAACGCCACTCGGCGGCAAGATGACGGCTGGGGGAAGACTCCCGGGGGTCGGACCATGGGATACCGGGTGCCGGGTGGGGCGGGGTGGACTCGAACCACCGACCGACGGATTATGAGTCCGCTGCTCTGACCGACTGAGCTACCGCCCCGTGCGAAGCGCCACGCGGGTCGCAGCATATGCGCGAGCCGAGCGCGGCTCCACCGAACCGAACGCCTGCGTCACGCAAGGATGACGTCCCATTTGACCAATCTGCCCCCGACGCTCCACCGCGTTTTGTTTCGCGTGTCCGATACTCGTACGCTATGTACAGGAGCGCCCGACAGGACTCGGCGTTCCGCGTCTGGCCCAAACACTCGGCCTCCTGTCAGATGGCGGCGACCGCCACGCATCACGTTCACGACTGGAGTGCCATGAGCGACTACCGTCGCGAGGAAGCGATCAACGAGACCCGATCGCGTCAAACCAACGAATGGATCGAGGCGGCGAACGACCGGTTCGGTGCCGAGAACCCCATGGACGAGTATCGCTGCGAATGCAGCAACCTGCTGTGCGCCGACATCGTCAGCCTGACCCGCGTCGAGTATGAAGCCGTTCGAGCTGATGGGTTGCGGTTCTTCATCGCCGCCAACCACGAGAATCCCGAGCTCGACCACCTTCTCGCCGAGCACGAACGCTACTCGATCGTGGAGAAGATGCCGGGCGTCCCGGCGCGGATCGCGCTCGACTCCGATCCACGGAAGAACTGACTACTCGGGATCCTCCCGCACTGCGGGCTGCGGCTCGCGAGGCAGGAGTTGGTGGGTCGAGATGATCTCCTCCGCAACGACGACCATCTTCCGGTTGTGCCGGCGTGCGTGGTCCCGCAGCATGTTGAACGCTTCCTGCTCGTCGATGCCGTGGCGCTCCATCAGGATGCCCTTCGCCCGTTCCGTCACGGCTCGGCGCCCGAACGCCCCTTCCAGGGCGTGATACTCCGCGAACCGCCGGAGCACGATGTCGATCGAGCTTTGGAGCTCAACCGGGTCATGGCCGTCCGCGATGTAGGCGAAGATGCCTCGTTTCGCGGCCTCGTTGATGAACGCTAGATCCTGCACGTCGAGGATTGCGATCACCGGACACGCCGCCTCCCTCACGGTCGACTCGATCCATCGCAACGCCTGGGGCTCCGAGTCGGGGGCGACGATCACGATCGCCACGTCGGGCCGCGCCTCCACGGTCGCGCGCCCCACCTCGGTCATCCCGATGTTGCGTGGGATAACTTCGTGGCCGAGCGCGGTTACGGCCTGAGTTACCTGCGCGAGTCGATCGGGCCGGTCATGACCGATCAGAACCGTGAGTGGTCGGCTGGCTTCGATGCTCATACCCAGCGAGATTATATTACCGGAGACGCATCCCGAGAACGCGATTCCAGTCAGATCCTCTCAACCAGGTCATTGACTTCCGACACATCCCCAGAATAGGCTCCCCTCGTTACACGGGCCTCAGCCCTTGGCCTTCCCCGGTCGTAGATCCCGGCCGTGTGATCCGAGCCGACCCGGCACCCGGGCCGGCATGGCACTCCGGGAGGCCGGCCACGTGGAACCCCAACGGAGCATCGGCGAATCGCTCACGGTTCTCGCCGAGGTTGCGGGCGTCCCCCTGGGTGATCTCGACGACGACCAGCTCGACATCGTGGCGTTGCGCGTTGTCGTCGAGTGCGACGAGCGACGGGTACTCAGTCACATCGGGCACATCGTCGACGAGGTCCGGCTCTCCGAGAACACCCTCGACCGGCGCCCCTCGCGGGAGCGGCCGGCTCGTCGGGATCTGGTCGCATCCCACGATGCAGAGGATGCCCGAACGGGACTCTTCCTGGTGCCGCGCCGCCCGGAGCTCCTGCATCCTTCCCAGGCATCGCGGATGGGCGAAGGACCGATCAGATGAGCGACGTCCCGTCCGACGATCGCCTCTATGAGCGGATCGACGCCGGCGACGCCCAGAGCCTCAGACGATTGTTCAGCAGGCACGCCCCGCTCACGGTCGCGCTCATCGCGCATCTGGTCGGGCGCTCCCAGGCCCAGGACATCGTGCAGGAGACGTTCCTCCTCCTGTGGAACCGGCGGCTGCACGCGCCGCTCGAGGACTCAGTCCAGAGCTGGCTCGTCGCCACCGCGCACGATCGAGCGGTCGAGATGGTCCGCCGGGGACAAGTCATGTCCCGCGGCACCACCCCCGGCGCGCTCCGCACGATCGTCGATGCCGGCGCAACTCCTCGACGAAGGATCGATCCGCGCACCTGCGCACGCCAGGCTGTCGCGCTCAAGGCCCTGATGTCCCTCCCCGCCGACGAGCGCGCCCCGATCGAGCTCATGTACTTCCGGGGTCTCTCTCGGCGTCAGATCGCCGAGAGGCTCGATGTGCCGCCCGCGGAACTCGCCGAGCGATCCGCAGCCGGCCTACGACGCCTCGAACAGGCGCTCCGTTCCTCGGGGTTGTTCGGTTCGACGACCGAGCTTGTCTCGATCCCGTCAGCCGAGGATCCGTGCGTCTCGATACCCGGCGGTAAGCGCATCCCCACGCGCCGATCGGAACGGATCGAAGTCCTCGAGCCGACGATCCAACTCCGGGGAGCCTGAGACCAGGTCGGCCACGTGCTTGCCGAGCGCAGGCGCGAGCTTGAATCCGTGGCCGCTCGTTCCTGCATCGACGAAGACGCCCGGCGCGATCTCTCCGATGACCGGCTGCCAGTCGGGGCTGACGTCGTACAGGCTCGCCCACCCGCCGTGAACCTCTGAGCGCTCCAGGTGCGGCACGCGATGAACCACCGCTTCGGCGAGCCTGCGGACCTCGTCCTCGCGGATCTCCCCGTCGAAGTCGTCCGGGTCGGCCTGCGGGGCCGGGTGCACGGACCCCACCAGATAGAGGTGCTCCCCCTCCGGACGGAAGTAGTAGCCGCCGATCAGGTCGCCGTGCGCGGGCACGGGTCGGGCTCCCGCCCAGCGGAACGTCGCCACGACGTGCCGTTCCACGGTAAGCGGAAGATCCGCTCCCACCTGTTGGGCGAGCGCCCGCGTCCACGGTCCCGCGGCGATGAGCACGCGGCCACATGACCGCTGCGCCCCGTCGTCGGTGGTAACGACGACACCGCGCTCCGACGGCGCCAACCTCACGACCCGCACCCCCGTCCTTCCCACCGCTCCGAGCTCGATCGCGCGGCGGTAGAGGCCTTCGGTCACCGCGTGAGGATCCGAGTAGCCCGCGTCGCGTTCGAGTGCCGCGACCCCGATCCCTCCACCGTGGAACGAGGGATACGTGTGGACGAACCGGCCGGGATCGAACAACGATATCGAGATCCCGAGCGTGTTCAGCCGGGCCGCCGAGGCTTCGACCTCGTTCACGTCCTCGGGGGGGTGAAGGAACAGCATGCCCGTCTCGTGGAAGCCGGCGTCGACACCGGTGATCTCGCGGAACCGCGTCATCATCTCGATGCTGTCGCGTGCCGCCTCGGCAAGGAACGTGTTCGTGTAATACGCACGACACACGGCGCTCGAACGCCCGGTCGGACCTCCCGCCGGCGTCCACCGCTCGAAGACCACCACGCTCAACCCCCGGGACGTCAAGTGGAACGCCGCGGAGGCACCGTGGACCCCGGCACCGACGATCCCGACGTCGAACGTCTCCATGCGGTCAAGCCTGGGTCTCGAGGCTCGCGATGCGCCGGGCGAGGACCGGGAGCATCGCGACCGCGATCTCCGGCTCGGCCTCCAGGATGGCCGCGAAGTCGCGGCGCGTGACGGCCAGGCATCGCACCTGCGTGGCCGCCTGCACCCGTGCCGTCCGCGTGAGCTCCGACGCCAAGATCGCCAGCTCGCCGAAGAACTCCCCAGGGCCGAGCGTGACGCTCCCGCTGCGGGGCAACTCCACC
>CAVZKB010000010.1:0-108628 GCA_963775755.1 uncultured Actinomycetes bacterium
AGCGTCGGGGCTAGTTCATGATCTCGCGGCTGCGGATCTCGGCCCAGTGCGTCAGGACGCCCTGGTAGATATCCGCCGACCGCGGGAACTCTCCGCGCTCGAGCGCGTCGAGCGCTTCGTGCAGATCGCGTGAGGACCGATCGTCATCCAGCTCGTCCCACGACATGAAGTCGCAGAGCGTCGCGTAGTCGAGCTCCAGCAACGACGCGGGATCGAACCCGGCCAGCCACTGGTGCAGGTCCAGGATCAATTCGGAGATCGGACCCAGGTCGGTCCGGCGCAGGACCGGGACGGCGCGCTCCGCGCGGCGCATCGCGCGACGCGCCGTGGTGCGATAGCGCAAACGGGTATGGCCGAACCCGTCCTCTCCCAGCCACCGTTCGCCGTCGTCGAACAGCACGAACCAGCGGATCGGCACGTGCCACGGGCTCTGGTGCACGAACGCCACCGCAGCCGGGTCGCGACGGCGGAGCTTCGCCAGCTCCTTGGCGGCGCGCTTCGCGTCCTGCTTCGGAACGAACCGGTCGGAAAGCTCGAGCGGCTTGGTGACTGAGAACGAGAGCAGCGCCGCCAGCACCCGCAGCTGCATCCGCCACGGGCTGACGAACGTGCGCCCGTCGATCACTCGGACATCGGCGTGCTCGCCCTCCGCGGGCGCGAGGACACCCAGTCCTTCGGTGGTCTCGTGGTCCGCATAGCGGCGCCGGAGCGACGTCGAGCGCGCGCCCTCGACCAGGTACCGCTCCCAGTGGGCTTGCTCCCGCCGCTCGAACCCGTCGAGTGGCTGGAACACGCGGAGGTACGCGCTGGGAACCACGTCGCGGAGTCTAGCGAACGGCGGCATCACCTATGCTCTCGGCGTTCCCGGCGTTGGAGCTGAAGCCTTGTCCACGATCGATCCCCGGGGCGGGAGCGAGCCGTTCCGCCTCATCGCGCCCGACGGCACCCCGGTCGGCGACACCGACGTCGGCCTGGACCCCACCGACCTGCGAGAGTTGTTGCGCTGGATGGTGCTGGCCCGCCGCCTGGACCGCGAATGTATGGCGCTCCAGCGTCAAGGCGAGCTGACCGTCTACCCCCCGTTCGAGGGCCAGGAGGCCGCCCAGATCGGCTCGGCGTTCGCGCTCGGGGCCGAGGATTTCGTCTTCCCTTCGTTCAGGGAACTGGCGGTGGCGCTCGTTCGTGGTGTGGACCCCGTCCAGTACATGCAGTACCACCGGGGGACGTGGCACGGCGGTCCCTACGATCCGCGGGCCACGCGGTTCGGCCCCATCTGCGTTCCCACCGCCACGCAGATCTCCCACGCGGTCGGCTATGCGATGGGCTTGCGGCTCGACGGCATCTCCGCGTGCGCGATCGCGTACTTCGGAGACGGCTCGGCCAGCGAGGGCGATTTCCACGAGGCGGCGAACATGGCGGCGCTGTTCCGTTCGCCGGCGATCCTGTTCTGCCAGAACAACGGCTGGGCGATCAGCGTGCCCACCACGTCCCAGACGACGGGTGAGATCTGGAAGCGCGCCGAAGGGTACGGGTTCCCCGGCGTGCGCGTGGACGGCAACGACGTGCTCGCGGTGTATCGCGTGACCAAGGAGGCGGTCGCGCGCGCGCACTCGGGCGACGGGCCGACGCTCATCGAGGCGCTGACGTACCGGGTCGGCCCGCACACGACCGCCGACGATGCGGGGCGCTACCGAGACGAGGACGAGGTCCAGCGGTGGCGCGAGCACGA
The DNA here is from genome assembly GCA_963775755.1 of uncultured Actinomycetes bacterium. Lineage (GTDB taxonomy): Bacteria > Actinomycetota > UBA4738 > UBA4738 > HRBIN12 > JBBQVZ01. The sequence goes on from CAVZKB010000010.1 coordinate 1,730, forward strand.
TCCGATCGACCGCTTCCGCACGTGGCTGCTCGCGAGCGGTCACGCCGACGACGCGTTCGTCGCCGACTGCGACACGTCGGCCGAAGCGGAGGTCGCGCGGATCCGAGCCGACGTGATCGCCACCGAGCCGCCTCCGGTCGAGTGGATGTTCGACTGGACGTACGCCGACCCCCCGGAGCCGTTCCTGCGAGAGCGTTCGGAGGCACTGGGCGATGCCTGAGTTCACGATGTCGGCCGCGCTCAACGCCGCGCTCCGCGACGCGCTCACCGACGATCCACGCGTGCTGGTGTACGGGCAGGACGTCGGCCGGCTCGGTGGCGTGTTCCGCGTGACGGACGGTTTGCAGGCGACGTTCGGCGTGGACCGCGTGTTCGACACGCCGATCGCGGAGGCCGGGATGGTCGGCGCCGCGGTGGGTCTGGCGCTCGCGGGATGGAAGGCCGTCGTCGAGATCCAGTTCGACGGCTTCTCGTATCCGGCACTGGATCAGGTCGTGAGCCACGTCGCGAAGTACCGGGAGCGCACGCGCGGACGCGTGGAGATGCCGATCACGATCCGCATCCCGTCGTTCGGCGGCATCCGCGGGAAGGAGCACCACGGCGAGAGCACCGAAACGTACTGGGTCCACACGGCCGGGCTGAAAGTGGTCGTGCCCTCCACCGCGCTCGATGCGTACCGGTTGCTGCGCCTGGCGATCGCCGACCCCGATCCCGTCATCGTGTTAGAGCCGAAGGCGCGGTACTGGTCGAAGGAGGAAGGGGAGCTGACGGTCGACGGTCCGGGGATCGGCGTCGGACGGGTACTCCGGGACGGCGACGCGTGCACCGTCGTGACGTACGGCGCGATGGTCACGCGCTGTCTCGAAGCAGCCGGCGTGCTCGCCGGCGAAGGCATCTCCGCGCGGGTCGTGGACCTGCGCTCGTTATCGCCGCTCGATGTGCCGCTCCTCGGAGCGTGCGCGCGGGAGACGGGGCGGGTGGTCGTCGTGCACGAGGCGCCGATGACGCTCGGGATGGGAGCCGAGATCGCGGCGCGTGTGATGGAGGAGGCGTTCGACCATCTGGAGGCGCCGGTCGCACGCGTGACCGGCTGGGACGTGCCCTACCCGCCCGCGTCGCTCGAGCAACACTACCTGCCCAGCGTCGAGCGCATCGCCGAGGCCGTTCGACGGACGGTGAAGTACTGATGGGCACGATGGTGTTCGCGATGCCGGATCTGGGCGAAGGGTTGGAGGAGGGTGAGATCGTCGCGTGGTTGGTCGCCGCCGGCGACGAGGTCTCGCTGAACCAGCCGCTCGTCGAGGTGGAGACCGCGAAGGCGACGGTCGAGATCCCGTCGCCGTTCGCCGGCCGCGTGTCGTCGCTGCACGGCGTGGTGGGAGACGCGATCCCCGTGGGCTCGCCGCTCGTGACGTTCGTCACCGCGGAAGATGCGGACGGGTACGTCGCGAGCTCCGGCGAGAGCCCGACAGAGACTCCATCTTCGGCTGGGAAGGCCGCCGCCACGCCCGCGGTTCGCAAGCTCGCGAAAGAACGGGGGATCGACCTCGCCACGATCACCGGCACCGGCCCCGGCGGTCGGATCACCGTGGACGACCTGAACATCGTCGGTGGGTCGTCCGTGGACCCCGCGAGCGTGGTGCCCATCACACCGGTGCGCCGGGAGATCGCCAAGCGGCTGACCGAGGTGGCCGCCATCCCGCAGGTGACGACGTTCCGAACCGTGGATTGCACCGAGCTCGACGCGCTCCGGCGCGAGCTCGACGTGTCGCCGCTCCCGGTGTTCATCGCGGCGCTTTCGCCGGCGTGCGCCGACCACCCGTTGATCAACGCGTCGTGGCAGGCGGACGGCATCCACACGTCTCGGTCGGTCCACGTGGGCATCGCGATCGACACGGAGCGCGGCCTGATGGTGCCCGTGCTGCGGAACGCCCACACGATGGGCATCGCGGTGATCGGCGCGAAGATCAAGCGGCTGGCCGAGGCCGCCCGCGGCGGACATCTCCATCCGGACGACCTCCACGGAGCGACGATCGGCGTGAGCAACACCGGCAGCTACGGGTCCGAGGCCGGGACCCCGTTGCTCAACCCCGGCAATGCGGTGACGATCGCGATGGGCGTCATCCAGCCGCGGGCGCTGGTCGTGGACGGCGAGGTCGTCGGCCGGCTCGCCTGCACGCTCTCGCTCACGTTCGACCACCGGGTGCTGGACGGCGCCGCGGCAGGACGCGCGCTCACCCACCTCGTCTCGCTGCTGCAGGACGGCGATCGCCTGCGAGACTTGCCCGCATGAAGATCGTCTCGCTCCTGCCGTCGGCCACGGAGATCGTCTACGCGCTCGGCCTGGGCGACGACCTGGTCGGCGTGACGGACGAGTGCGACTACCCGCCGGACGCGGTCACGAAGCCGGTGGTGTCTCGGAGCGCGCTCCCCCAGGGACGACCGCTGACCTCACGGGAGATCGACGAGGCCGTCCGCCAGAAGATGGACGTGCACGAGCCGCTCTACATCCTGGACAAGGAGCTGCTCCGCCGCGAGCAGCCCGACGTGATCCTGACCCAGGATCTGTGCCGGGTCTGCGCCGTGCCGAGCGGTCAGGTGCAGCGCGCGCTGGACGAGCTGGGGACGTCGGATGCCAAGGTCGTCTCGCTCGACCCGAACACGATGGAGGACGTGATCGGGCAGATCGAGGCCGTCGGCGCCATGCTCGAGCGCGCCGACCGCGCGAAGGAGATCGCCGACCTGCTCCGGTCTCGGGTCGCGCGCGTGAAGGAGATCGCGATGCGCCTCCCCACGATCCGGGTGTTCGCGCTGGATTGGTCGGACCCGCCGTTCGTGGCCGGGCACTGGGTGCCCGAGATGGTGGAGGCCGTCGGCGGGGTCAACCTGCTGAACGCCAAGGGCGAGCCCTCGAAGATCGTGACCTGGCGACAGGTCCGCGACGAGAACCCCGAGGTCATCGTGTTCATGCCGTGCGGCTACTACCTGGAGGAAGCCGAGGAGGAGGGAGCGGCGCTCTTCGACCAGCCGGACTTCGCCGAGACGCCGGCTGCCCGCAACGGCAACGTCTTCGCCGTGGATGCCACGTCGTTCTTCTCGCGCCCCGGACCGCGGATCGTGGACGGCCTGGAGATCATGGCCTGGGCCGTACATCCCGAGGCGTACCCGGAGCCTCCGCCCGCGTCGATCACCCGACTGAAGTGAGCGAGCTGGTCGAGCCGTCCGTCGCCGCACCCGGCGCGCAACGCCGGAGCGTGATGTCGACGACGGCGGGCACGCACCTGGGCGCGTTCACGCCGCTCGACTGGGTCCTGTTCCTGTCGATCGGGTTGATCTGGGGATCGTCGTTCCTGCTGATCGCCGTCGGGCTGGATGCGTTCGCACCCGGCCTCGTGACGTGGCTCCGGATCGTCTTCGGCGCGTCGGCGCTCTGGCTGGTTCCCGCCGCGCGTCCGAAGGTGCATCGCGAGGACTTCCCCAGGCTCGTGGCCGTGTCGGTCCTGTGGGTCGCACTCCCGTTCACGCTCTTCCCGCTCGCCGAGCAGCACATCGCCTCGGGCGTCACCGGCCTGATCAACGGCGCCCTGCCGATCTTCGCGGTGGTGTTCGGCTCGATCATGCTCCGGCGCGCCCCCGGCCGTATGCAGGCGCTCGGACTCGCGGTCGGCTTCCTCGGCATCGTCGCGATCGCCCTGCCGTCGATGCGTGAGGGATCGAGCGAGGCGATCGGCGTGCTGATGGCGTTGCTCGCCGTCGTCTGCTACGGCATCGCCATCAACATCGTCACCCCGCTGACGCAGCGGTACGGCTCGCTGCCGGTGATGGCCCGCGTGATCGGGCTCGCCGCCGTCTGGACCTTGCCGTTCGGGATCGTGAGCATCCCGGACTCGGAGTTCGCGTGGCCGTCGTTCCTGGCGGTCGCGGTGCTGGGGGTCATGGGAACCGGGGTCGCGTTCGTGCTGATGGGGCGCTTGGTCGCGCGTGTCGGGTCGCGCGCCTCGTTCGCCACGTACCTGATCCCGGTCGTCGCCCTGATCTTGGGGGTGGTCTTCCGCGACGAGGTGGTGCACGTCCTGTCCGTCGTCGGCGTCGCGCTCGTGATCGCGGGGGCGCTGCTCGCCTCGCGCAAGGAAGTGGACGCGTGAGCGATACGTCCCGTCCGCCCGTCGACGCCCCCATCCTCGAGTTCGACCCATCGCGCACGGCGGTGATCGAGCCGTCGGATCATCACGAGCAGACGGGGATCCCACCGCACGCCGTCCTGTGCTTCTTCCAGGATGTGATCGAGAAGGTGGTCGTCGAGCACGCAGGGAAGGTCATCGACCACGTCGTCTCTGAGATCGGCCGGAACCCTATCCACGAGCTCGTCATCGACGGACGGCGGCTCGCCCTGGTGCATCCTGGCGTCGGCGCGCCGCTCGCCGCCGGGTTCCTCGAGGAACTGATCGCCCGGGGCTGCCGGACGTTCGTGGCCTGCGGCGGTGCGGGTGTGCTGGTTCCGGATGTCGCCCTGGGTCACGTCGTCGTCCCTACGGCGGCGATCCGCGACGAGGGCACCTCCTATCACTACCTGCCACCGGCGCGGGAGGTTGCACCCACCCACGAAGCCGTCACCGCGATCGTCGCGACCCTCGAGCGCCACCACGTCCCGCATGTGACCGGAAAGACGTGGACCACCGACGGGCTCTACCGCGAGACACGAGGCAAGCTCGAGCGTCGGGTCGCGGAAGGCTGCCTCACGGTCGAGATGGAGGCGGCGGCGTTCTTCGCGGTGGCTGCGTTCCGCGGCGTGACCTTCGGGCAACTGCTATACGCCGGGGACGACCTGTCGGGAGACGCCTGGGACCATCGCGACTGGGATTCGCACGCGAGCGGACGTGAGCTGCTGTTCCGACTGGCCGCCGAGGCGTGCCTGGAGCTTCCCGCCGGCTGAGCGCCCTCCCGCGCGTTCGGTATCCTCCGCGCATGAAGACCGCGAACCTGGTGACCCCCGCCGACGTCGGGAAACGCGTGACGTTCCAGTTCGAGCTCCCGAACGGCTACCTGTCCGAAGCGGTCGGCGTGTTGGAACGCTACGACGAGGGAGCCGAGACCTACTTCGTGCGCCGCAAGACGGGCGAGGTCGTCCGGGTTCCGGCGCGCGGCGTGCGATTCGGCAAACTGGTCGAGGCGGCGCAGCCGCGCGGGCCGCTGGCGTGAGCGAGCACGAGCTTCCCACCGCCTTCATCCGGCGCCGCCTGGGAAGCGAGGACGCGCACTACGGGGGCAACCTCGTCGCCGGCGCGAAGCAACTGGAGGTCGTCGGCGACCTCATCACGGAGCTCGCGATGCGCTACGACGGCGACGAGGGGCTGTTCCGCGCGTACGGGTCCGTGGAGTTCCTTGCGCCCCTGTACGCAGGCGACTGGATCGAGGCGACGGGGCGCATCGTCCGGGTGGGCACGACGTCTCGTACGTGCGAGTTCGAGGTCTGGAAGGTCGGCGGCGCGCGGAGCGACATCAGCGAGTCGGCGGCGGAGTTCCTGGATGCACCGATCCTCACGTGCCGCGCGACGGGAACGACCGTCGTGACGAAGGAACACCAGCGGTTCGCCCACGGATCCGGTGCGGGTTAAGCGTCGATCAGGAAGCCTCGTCCAGCTCCTGGAGCACGACGAGCAGGTCGTCGACGTTGAACGGCTTGGGCATGAATGCATCCGCGCCCATCTCGGTCGCCTTCGCGCGATCGCGGAGGTTCGACATGGCCGACACCACGACGACCCGAGGACGTTCCTCCCGGGGCAACTGCATCATCTCTTCGAGCACGCTCCATCCATCCATGGTCGGCATCATGATGTCCAAGAGCATGAGTCGGGGATGGTGCTCGGCGATCGCGCTCAAGGCCTGGACACCGTCTCGAGCCGCGAACGTCGTGTATCCCTCGGCTTCGAGGCTGAACTGGAGCACCCACACGACCTGTGGCTCGTCGTCGACGACGAGGACGCTGGTCCGCAGGATCGTTCGATCATCAGTCATGACCCGCAGAGCGTACGGTCGCCGAGGGTCGCGCGGAATCGGTCGGGCGGGCGGTTTCCCGCATGGTCACGGGAACTACGCGAACCGGCCGGGGGCTCATCAGTCCGGGGGGGCCTGGACTAGTCAGCCCGGGGCACGCCTCGAACGGATCAGCTGGCGGGGAAGTCGGTGAGGCCGGTGAGAGCGTCGAGGTCGTCGAGCTCCTCGAGGTCGTGAACGACCCCGATCAGATCCTCGACGTTGAAGGGCTTCGGGCAGAACGCGTCGGCTCCGAGCTCCGCGGCCCGCGCACGATCGCGCAGACTGGAGAGCGCCGACACGACGACCACCCGAGGACGCTTGCCGTCGGGAAGCTTGCCGATCTCCTCGAGCACGCTCCACCCATCCAGCGTCGGCATCATGATGTCCAGCAACATGAGCCTCGGATGGAACAGGTCGACCGCCTCGAGCGCGGCAGCTCCGTCGCGCGCGGACAGCGTCGTGTAGCCCTCGGCCTCCAGGCTGTACTGGAGGACCCAGACGACCTGCGGCTCGTCATCGACGACGAGAACGCTGTGATCGAGAGTGTCAGTGATGGTTTCCATACCTGAAGGAAGGTACGGCGTCTCCGGCACCCGGCTGTATAGGCCAGTTCGCCCTTTCTGATCGCAGGCGCAGGACCTAGGCCTTCGTGGCGTTCGCCGCACACGGGTGAGGGGTACGTAGCCATACGTGACCAGAACGGGGTAGTCAGGGTGACGCGGATCAAACGAAGTCCACGCCCGTGCCTGCTCTGACCTCCCCGAGGACGGATGCCCGGTCCCCGCTGCGACGCAGGATCTCCTCCACGGCCCCGGGATCGACGACGAGCATCATCCCCACCCCCATGTTGAAGGTAGACACCATCTCGTCGTCCGACGCACCCGACGCGCGCTGCACCAGCCCGAAGATCGCGGGCTCGGGCCACGAGCCCCGCCGGATCAGCGCGCCGGATCCGGGTGGGAGGGCCCGGGGCACGTTCTCGACGAATCCGCCGCCCGTGATGTGGGCGGCGGCGTGGAGCAACCCGTCCCTCGCCAGCCCGAGCACCTGCGGCGCGTAGATGACGCACGGCTCTAGCAGTTCCTCGGCCAGCGGACGCCCGAGCTCCGGCGGCGTAGCGTCGAGCGGATACCGATCCAGGAGCGCGCTGCGGACGAGCGAATATCCGTTCGCATGCAATCCGCTGGACCACAGGCCGATCAGGGCGTCGCCGTCTCGCACGCGATGCGGTCCCAGCAGCGCCCTCTCGTCCGCGACGCCGACACAGAACCCCGCCAGGTCGAACTGGTCGTCGAGCATGACGCCGGGATGCTCGGCCGTTTCTCCGCCCAGGAGCGCGCACCCCGCGCGCCGACATCCCTCCGCCACGCCTTCGACGATCGCGGCCACGCGCTCAGGCACCACGTGTCCGACGGCCAGGTAGTCCAGGAAGAAGAGGGGCTCGGCTCCCGTGCAGACGACGTCGTCGGCGCACATCGCGACGAGGTCGATGCCGACGGTGTCCAGCCGCCCGGTCATCCTCGCCATCTCGAGCTTGGTGCCGACGCCGTCCGTAGCCGCGGCGAGCACGCGCCCCTCCCCGATCCTGAAGAGCCCCGCGAACCCCCCAACCTCGTCGGCGACCTCGGGACGCCTCGCGCGCGAGGCCAGATCGGCGATCAACGTAACGGCCTTCGCCGCCGCCTCGGTGTCGACCCCGGCCCGCCGATACGCGTCGCTCATCGCGCGTTCACGGGGTCGGGAGCTGCAACTGCTCTTCCAGCACGAACTTCCCGGCTCGCTCCGGGATCGCGACCGGATACTCGCCGTCGAAGCACGCACGGCAGAAGTCGTCTTTCGGCGAGCCGGCGGCCCGAACCAGCCCGTCGAGCGACAGGTAGCCGAGCGAGTCCGCGCCGAGGAACGCCCGGATCTCGTCCACGGTGAGATCCGAGGCCGCCAATTCCTGGCGCGTGGGCATGTCGATGCCGTAGAAGCACGGCCACTTGATCGGCGGCGACGTGATGCGGAGGTGCACCTCGGTGGCTCCCGCCTCGCGGAGCGCCTGCACGATCTGCCGAGTGGTAGTGCCGCGGACGATCGAATCGTCGACCACGACGAGCCGCTTGCCTCGGATCGAGTCGGGAAGCGGGTTGAGCTTCAGCTTCACGCCGCGATCCCGAAGCGACTGCGACGGCTGGATGAACGTTCGCCCGACGTAGTTGTTCTTGATCAGCCCGTCGCCGTACGGCAACCCGGAGACCTCCGCGTAGCCTTGCGCCGCGGGGTGAGCGGTCTGGGGCACCCCGATGACCATGTCGGCCTCGGCGGGATGCTCCTGCGCGAGCAGCCGGCCCATCTCACGGCGCGCCTCGTGCACGGACGTGCCCAGCAACCGGGAGTCCGGCCGGGCCAGGTAGACGAACTCGAAGATGCACAGCGCGGAGCGAGGCATCTCCGCGAACTTGACCGAGTGCAGGCCGCGGTCGTCGATCCGCACCAGCTCCCCCGGCTCCACGTCTCGCACGAGCGTCGCCCCCACGATGTCGAGCGCGCAGGTCTCCGAGGCGAAGCAGAAGCCGTTGGGCAGGCGCCCGATCGACAGCGGCCGGATGCCGAGCGGATCGCGTGTGGCATAGACGCTCCGTTCGTCCATGAAGACGAAGCTGAACGCGCCCGACAGCGTCGGCAGGAGGTTCAACGCGGCGTCCTCGAGGCCGTTCGTCGCCATCTGCTCGGCGAGCATCGACGTCACGACGTCGGTGTCGGTGGTCGCGCTGCCTCGCCGCCCGGCGAGCTCCGCGAGCTCGTGCGTGTTGACCAGGTTGCCGTTGTGACCGAGGGCGATCGAGCGGACACCGTCGGTCTTGAAGACGGGCTGCGCGTTGTCCCAGGTGCTCGAGCCGGTCGTGGAATACCGGGTGTGGCCGATGGCCAGGTCACCGTGGAGCGTGGTCAGCGTCGCTTCGTTGAAGACCTGGCTGACCAGGCCGAGCTCCTTGTACACGAGGATGTTGTCGCCGTCGCTGACCGCGATGCCGGCGGATTCCTGCCCCCGGTGCTGCTGGGCGAAGAGACCGAAGTACGTGAGGCGGGCCACGTCATCGCCGGGAGCCCATACGCCGAAGAGGCCACATTCGTCTTTCGGTGACTCGGCGCCCACGAGGACCTCAGCGTATCAGGCGTTCGCGAGCTGCCGGAGAGCACGACCCGGTCCGGCGGTCTCGCCTTCCGGTCGCGAGGTCAGGTCGGGGCGAGCACGCCCTCCAGCTCGAGGAGGGTGATCTTCCGGTCGAGGCCGCCCGCGTATCCCGTGAGCTTCCCGGACGCCCCGATCACCCGGTGGCACGGGATCACGATGGGGATGGGGTTGGACCCCAACGCCCGCCCCACCGCACGTGCAGCAGACGGATGCCCGATCTTCTTGGCGATCGCGCCGTACGTCGACACCTCGCCGTACGGGATCTTCGACGTCTGCTTCAGGACGTCGCTCGCGATCCCGTGGATCAGCCGGCGATCGACGGGAAGCTCGAACCCCGTCCGTCCCGAGGCGAAGTACTCGTCGAGCTCTCGTCGCCAGGCGTCCGTGCCCTTCGACGACGGCAGGATCCGCGGTGAGATCTGCCGGGCGACGCGACCGAGGAGCTCGTCGCGGTACTCGTCGCCTTCGAACACGATCGCCGCGAGTCCACGGCCGGTCACGACGACGAACAGCTCCCCGATCGGCGAGCTCAGCGTGCCGACGGCGACGTCGAGCAGGCCGTCGGCCGCGGCCGCATCGGGCAACGCCTCCGCGGCGGTCCGCGATCGGGACTCCGCCTCGGCCCTGGCCGCCAGTCGCTTCAGATCGTTGGCGTTCATCGGATCAGCTCCCTCAGCTTCTTGATGCCCTGGGACACGTTCGCCCGGGCGGCTTCTTCCGTCGAGCCCATCAGCTCCGCGATCTCCGGATACGGCCGGTCCAACACGTGTCGGTGCACGACCGCGACCCGCTGGCGCGGTGGCAGAGCGCGGACGGCTTCCCACAGCTCGTCGTCGGGGGTCGGATCGACCGCCGGCGCCGTCCGCTCGGGCGGTTCGGCCGTCGGAAGCGCGGAGCGTGCGCGGGTCCGATGGTGGTCGATGGCCTTGCGCGACGCGATCCGCAGGATCCACCGGTCCAACCGCTCGCCGCGGGTCACGCGCGGATACGCGCGCAACGCCGACAGGAACGTCTCCTGGAAGCAGTCGTCCGCGTCGGCCGGGCCGACCGCGACCGTGAGGAATCGGTAGACGGTCGCGCGGTTCGCCTCCAGGAAGTCCTGGAACGGGGGGACGGTGGAGCTCACCACCACCGCCATCGCCACGACGTTCTCACGTACTCCGGATCCGGTTCCACCACGCGCCACCGCCACCATCGGTCCTCGAGCATCATCATCGCCTTCTCGTCCGTCGTCATCGGAACAACGCGGGAGCGAGCCCGGGTGTGAGACGGCTCAGGAGATCCCGAGCGCCGGCACGAGCTTGGCGTGGTCGTCGAGCACGTGGTGCGCCTCGGGCCCGGTCTCGGGGGCGGCATCGACGAAATACGTGTACCGCACCGCGGTCATCCCCATCGCCTGCGCTCCGGCCACGTCGGTGCGCCGGCTGTCGCCGACGTGCGCGGCCCTCGACGGATCGTCGACGCCGAGGCCCGTGAGCGCGTGCTCGAACACCGCCGGCCACGGCTTGAAGCATCCGACCTCGTCGGAGAACGACCAGTGATCGAAGTAGCGGAGCACGCCGAACATGTCCAATCGCTCGCGCAGCGTCGGCGACGCGGTCATCCCGACGTCGCACACGATGCCGATCCGCACCCCCGCCCCTTTCAGCCGGCGGATGCAGTCCTCGGCGTTCGGCGCCAGGCGGAGCGGCGCCTCCCGGCCAACCTCGTCGAACGATCGCAGGAGTGCGGCTCGCACGTCGTGCGTCGGGTCCACGCCGAGGAGGTCGCAGATCAACGAGGTCGCGTCGGCCGGACCGTGCTGGACGTTCGCGCGCCAGTTCTCGTGGAAGACCTCCCAGTTCTTGGTGAACGCGGCATCGATCGCGTCGCGGCCGAACGGGATGCCCGCCGCATCGAGGATCTCCGACCACCGACTGAGCTGGCGCGCCCGCATGGTGCCGTCTTCCTCCGCGTCGATGCCCGCGCCTTCGGAAACGAGCGTCTCCCAGTAGTCGAACGTGACCGCCCGGATCACGAGCCTTCGCCCAACAGCCGGGGGATGGCGCCCTCGTAAACGTCGCGGAGGTCGTGAACCGTCGATTCGAACAGCTCGTCGAAGACGACGCGCGGTCCTCCCGTCTCCCCCACCATCGCGAACGGCACGTGGTGAACCGCGGCCATGTCGGCCAGCTCGTCAACACGCTCCGGCGCGACGGCGACCACCGCGCGCGACGCGGACTCGGAGAAGATGGCGACATGTGGAGGAAGATCGCCGGGGATCGACACGATGAACCCGTGCCCGCCCAGGATGGCCTGCTCCGCAAGCGTCACCGCCAAACCGCCGTCGCCGCAATCGTGCGCACAGGCGAGTACGTCGTTCTTCGCGGCCACCTGCAACAGATCGTGGAGGGCACGTTCACGCTCCATGTCCAAGGCGGGTGGACGTCCGGAGATCACTCCGAGAACGACATCGGCGAACTCCGATCCGCCCAATTCCGCGAACGTCTCCCCGAGCACGCAGATCGAGAGCCCCGCGCGGATGAAGCCCGTTGGGACCCGCAACCGATAGTCCTCCAGGAGTCCGAGCATCCCGATCACCGGGGTCGGCCAGATCGCCGAATCCCCCGATTCGTTGTAGAAGCTGACGTTCCCGCCGGTGACGGGGGTGTCGAACGCCAGACACGCGTCGCGCATGCCGCGGATGGCTTCGGCGAACTGCCACATCACGACCGGTCGCTCCGGATCGCCGAAGTTCATGCAGTTCGTGATGGCGAGCGGTTTCGCTCCTGTGGCCGAGACGTTCCGGGCGGCCTCGGCGACGGCGTGTGCGGCGCCCAGGTACGGATCCAGGTGGCCGAACCGACCGTTCCCGTCGCTCGACAGCGCCAGACCCTTCAGCGATCCGGGAACGCGGATGACCGCGGCGTCGGAATCGGCCGATGCCACCGTCTGACCCTGCACCAGCGAGTCGTACTGCTCGAACACCCAGCGCTTGCTCGCGATGTTCGGCGAGGAGAGGACCGCGACGAGCGCCTCGCCGAGGTCGCCTCCGAACGGGATGAACGCGGGATCCTCATTTGTGTCTCGCCACGTCGTCGGGTGCCGAGGGCCGCTCGTATTCCGGCCCGTCGTCGGCGAGCGACGACGCCGGGACCTGCGCCACGACATCGCCTCCGTGACGGATCGTGAGGATGCCTCCCGCGACGAGCGTCGCGATCACCGCCGACGCCAGGCCCCACTTCTCGCAGATCGCGCGAACGTCGTCCAGTCGCTCGGGGGCGACGATCGCGAGCATGCGTTCCTGCGACTCGGACGTCAGGATCTCGAACGGCTCCATCCCTCGTTCGCGCAGCGGAACCGCGTCGAGGTCGAGATCGGCCCCCATCCCGGCGCGGGCGGCCGACTCGCTGACCGCGCACGTGATACCGGCGCCGCCCAGGTCCTGGAGGCCCTCCAACAGCCCGGCTCCGACCATCTCGAGCGATGCCTCGATGAGGAGCTTCCCCGCGAACGGATCGCCGATCTGAACGGACGGTCGCGACTCCTGCGAACCCTCCTCCAGCGTGGCGCTGGCCAGCACGGACACGCCGCCGATCCCGTCCCGGCCGGTCGACGCTCCGTACAGGAACATCAGCGATCCCTCGTGAGCCACGTGCGAGGTGGACGTCATGAGGCCGTCGGCGGGCGCGATCCCGACGCACATGACGTTCACGCTCGGGTTCGCCGAGTGCGGTTCTGCGAAATGGATCTCGCCACCTACGGTCGGGACGCCGATGCAGTTGCCGTACCCGCCGATGCCGGCCACGACCCCGCCGAGCAGCCAGCGGTTCCGTTCGTCGGTGAGCGGTCCGAACATCAGCGGGTCGAGCAGCGCCACCGGCCGCGCGCCCATCGAGATGATGTCGCGGACGATGCCGCCGACGCCCGTGGCGGCCCCTTGGTACGGCTCGATCGCGCTCGGGTGCGAATGCGATTCCATCTTGAAGACCACCGCGACGCCGTCTCCCACGTCGACGGCACCGGCGTCCTGGCCCGGCCCGACCAACACGGCCGATCCCTCGGTCGGGAGCGTGCGGAGGTGGACCTTCGAGGACTTGTAGGAGCAATGCTCGGACCACATCGCGCCGTACATCGCGAGCTCATGGCGGTTGGGCTCGCGTCCGAGCGTTCGGACGATCCGTTCGAGCTCGTCGTCGGTCAGGCCGAGGGCGCGGTGCAGGGGCTGTTCCACGACCGTCACGTTCCCTTAGACCCTCGCCATCGCCCGGGCCAGCAGCGACGCGAACAGCGGCTGGCCGCCGGTGGGGCCCACGTCGGGATCCACGGCGTGCTCGGGGTGCGGCATCAGGCCCACGACGTTGCCGGCGGCGTTTCGCACACCGGCGATGCCGTTCGCGCTGCCGTTGGGATTGTGGGCCTCGTCGATCGTCCCGTCCGGAGCGCAGTAGCGGAACACGACCTGTCCTTCTCCCTCGAGTCGGGCGAGCTCCTCGGCACCGTCCACGTACTGGCCCTCCCCGTGCTTCACGGGGATGTCGAGCACCTCGCCGGGCGTCAGGTCGATCGTGACCGGCGTCTGCGTCGTCTCCACCCGCAGGTGCACCTCGCGACAGACGAACCGGAGCGAGCGGTTGCGGATCAGGGCCCCGGGGAGCAATCCGCTCTCGCAGAGCACCTGGAACCCGTTGCAGATCCCCAGCACCGGGCCGCCACGCTCGGCGAACCCCCGGACGCCTTCCATCACCCGCGCGAACCGCGCGATCGCGCCGGTCCGTAGATAGTCGCCATAGCTGAACCCGCCCGGCAGCACCACCGCGTCGACACCGTGGAGATCGGGGTCGGCATGCCAGAGCGACACCGGCTCGCCACCCATCGTCTCGACCGCCCGCAGCGCGTCGCGGTCGTCGAGCGAACCGGGGAACGTGATGACGCCGACCCGCGGGATGCCCGACGTCACGGCCTCATGCCTCCTCGGTCTCGAGGATCCGGTACTCCTCGATCACGGGGTTGGACAGCAGACGGGTCGCCATCTCGTCGACCTGCGCCCGCGCCGCTGCCTCGTCGGCGGCTTCGACCTTCAACCGGATGTGCTTGCCGACGTGCACGTCGCGGACGTTGGACCAGCCGAGCGTCGGCAGCGCGCTCTCGACCGCCTTGCCCTGCGGATCGGACAAGCCCGGCTTCAGCGTCACCAGCACCTCGAAGACGAACGTCACATGTGCTCCCGTAGGTCGGCGCCGGATGGAACGCCCATCCGATCGCGGTAGCGCACGAACGGCTCGCCGGTCAGTCGTTCGTAGGCCTCACGGTAGCGGCCGGTCGTCTGCTCGACGACCTCGGGCGGGAGCGCCGGCGCCGGCGGCTCGCGGTCCCATCCGGTCGCGTCCAGCCAGTCGCGGACGTACTGCTTGTCGAACGACGGCTGCGGTCCCCCGGGCGCGTACCCGTCGACGGGCCAGAAGCGGGACGAGTCCGGGGTGCAGACCTCGTCCACCAGGATCAGCTCGCCGGCGCAGAAGCCGAACTCGAACTTCGTGTCGGCCAGGATGATCCCGCGCTCCAGGGCGATCGCCGCGGCCCGCTCGTAGATCGTGAGCGTCAGCTCTCTGAGCCGCTCGGCGAGGCCGACGCCGACGAGATCGCGCGCCTCATCGAGCGTGAGCGGCATGTCGTGACCGGCGGCGGCTTTCGTGGTGGGCGTGAAGATCGGCTCGGGCAGGCGATCGGACTCGACGAGTCCGGAGGGGAGTGCCACCCCGCAGATCGCGCGCTCCGCGGCGTACTGCTTCCATCCGGACCCGGAGAGGTAGCCGCGTGCGACGCACTCGACGGGAACGACGTCGGCACGCTTGACGAGCATCGCGCGCCCCGGCAGATCGTCGCCGGAGTCCGGGGGCAGATCGGCCGGGTCCGCGCTCACCAGGTGGTTGCCCACCAGATCGCTCGTCCGCTCGAACCAGAACAGGGACAGCCCCGTGAGCACCCGGCCCTTGTCGGGGATCGGCGTCGGAAGCACCGCGTCGAAGGCGCTGATCCGGTCGGTCGCGACGATAAGCAGCCGGTCGGGACCCGCCTCGTAGACGTCGCGTACCTTCCCGCGCGCGTGCAACACCGCGATCGGCGCTCACGCCTCCTCCACCGGGAGCTTCTCCAACCGTTCGAAGACGCCGCCCAGGTTCGCCAGGTACGGCTCCACGAGGAACAACGCCGTGAACTCGTTCTCGTTCAGGACGCCGGAGTCGGCGATCTCGTCCCACACCCGTTCCCTGAAATGCAGACCGCGCTCCCAGGTGTCGTTGGCGGCGCGCTGGACCGCCGCGTACGCCCGGTCGCGCGCCATCCCGTGATCGACGAGCGCCGTCAGCACCTTCTGGCTGAAGAAGAGCCCTCCTGTCGACTCCAGGTTGACGAACATCCGCTGGGGATCGACCCGGAGCCCGCCCATCACCCACGCCATGTCGCTCAACATGAAATGCAGCAACCCCGTCGCGTCGGGAAGGATCACGCGCTCGGCGGACGAATGCGAGATGTCTCGTTCGTGCCAAAGAGGCATGTCCTCCAACGCCACCTGCGAGTAACCGCGGAGCACGCGCGCGAGCCCGCTGACGCGCTCGGAGACGACCGGGTTCCGCTTGTGTGGCATGGCGCTCGAACCCTTCTGTCCCTCGGCGAACGGCTCCTGCACCTCCCGGACCTCGGATCGCGCCAGATGCCGGATCTCGGTCGCGATGCGGTCCAGCGTCGACGCGGTGATGGCGAGCGCGGACACGAACTCCGCGTGACGATCCCGTTGGATCACCTGGGTGCTGGCCTCTTCGGGGCGCAGGCCGAGTCTGGCGCAAACCAGTTGCTCGACCCGCGGATCCACGGCCGCATAGGTCCCGACGACGCCGCTGATCGCCCCGACGCTGACGGTCTCCCGCGCTCTGCGCAGGCGCTCGCGATCGCGATCCAGCTCGAACGCCATCACCGCGAGCTTGTGTCCGAAGCTGGTCGGCTCGGCGTGGATCCCGTGCGACCGCCCGATCATGACGGTATCCCGGTGCTGCAGCGCGAGGCGCTTGACGATGCCGAGCAGCTTCTCGAGCCGTTCGAGCAGCAGGTCTGCGGCGGCGCGGAGTTGCAGCGCCAACCCGGTATCCAACACGTCCGAGGACGTCATCCCGAAGTGGACCCAGCGACCCTCCGGCCCGATCGAGTCGGCCACGACCTGGACGAACGCGGCGATGTCGTGACGCGTGACGGCTTCGACCTCGAGCACCCGTTCGACGGTGAACGACGCGCGTTCGCGGATCACGCGAGCGTCTTCCGGCGGGATCTTGCCGAGCTCCGACCACGCCTCGACCGCCAGGACCTCGATCTCCAGCCAGTTCGCGAGACGGGCCTCGTCCGACCAGACGGCGGCCATCTCGGGAAGGCTGTAGCGAGGGATCAAAGCTTGAGGCCCTCCCCCAGGTCGTCCTTGAACTTCCAGAGCGTCTTCTGCACCTCCGGATCGCCGATGGCGACGATCTCGGCGGCCAGCACCGCCGCATTCACGGCCGCGTCCACGCCCACCGTCGCGACCGGGACGCCGGTCGGCATCTGGGCGGTGATCGCGAGCGCCTCGTTCCCGACCATCTGCGGCGACGATGCGATGGGCACCCCGATCACCGGGAGGATCGTGCGGGCGGCGACGGCCGCGGCAAGATGCCCGGACATGCCGGTCGAACAGATCACGACGTTGAGGCCACGCTCGGATGCGGTCCGGGCGTACTCGTCCACCAGGTCGGGGTTCCTGGAGGAAGACATGATGCGGATCTCGTGCGGGACGCCGAACTTCTCGAGGATGAGGCCGGCCTGCCGCATGATCGGCAACTCGGATGGGGAGGCCGCCAGCACCCCGACCCTCGGCGTCTCTTCGATCACCTCGACTCCTCTTCCGCCGCTGCTTCGGCGATGTCGTGTCGGTACTGCATCCCGTCGAACGAGAGACGGCCGCAGGCCTCGTACGCGCGGGTGCGCGCCTCGCCGAGCGTCGGTCCGAGGGCGCTGACCGCCAACACCCGTCCTCCGGCGGTGACCACTCTACCGTTCAGCTCGGTTGTCCCGGCGTGGAACACGGAAACGGACTCCACCGCAGCGGCTTCCGGCAACCCGAGGATCTCCGTACCCGTTGCGTACGCCCCCGGATACCCCTGGGAAGCGAGCACCACGGTGACGGCGGCGTCGTCGAGCCAGTCGACCTTCGCGTCGGCGAGCCCGTCCGTCGCGCAGGCCAACAGCAACTCGGCCAGGTCGGTTCGGAGGCGCGGGATCACCACCTCCGTTTCCGGGTCGCCGAACCGGCAGTTGAACTCGACCACCTTAGGCCCGTCCGCCGTCAGCATGAGACCGGCGTACAGGACGCCGCGGTACCCCGGGCCCTCCTCACGGAGCGCCTCGAACGTGGGGATGACGGCCTCCTCCCAGATCCGTCGCTGCATCTCCTCGCCGACGGACGGGACGGGCGAGTACGCGCCCATGCCGCCGGTGTTGGGTCCCGAGTCGCCGTCGCCGATCCGCTTGAAGTCTTGGCTCAGCTCGAACGGGACCAGCGTGGTCGCATCGCACAGCGCGAACGCCGAGACCTCGGGTCCTTGCATGACCTCCTCCACCAGGACGGTCGTCCCCGCCTCGCCGAACGCACCCCGGACGAGCGCGTCCTCCAACGCCGCCAGCGCCTGCGAACGGTCCGCGGCGACCGTCACCCCCTTCCCGGCGGCGAGCCCGTCGGCTTTGACGACCGCGCGACCGCCGAGCTCGTCGACGAACGCGATCGCGGGCTCGAGCGCGGTGAACGCGCTCGCGCGAGCCGTCGGGATCCCGTGGCGGAGCATCAGGTCCTTCGCCCACGCCTTCGAGCCCTCGATCCGCGCGGAGGCGGCGGAGGGGCCGAACACGATGCGTCCTCGCGCGGTGAGTTCGTCGGCCAGGCCGGCCACGAGCGGCGCCTCCGGCCCGACGACGGTGAGGTCGATCTGTTCGCGTTCGACGAGATCCGTGATCCCCGGGATGTCCTCTGCCTTCACGGGGACGCATGTGGCGACGGCCGCGATGCCCGCGTTCCCGGGTGCGACCAACAGCTCGTCGACCAACGGACTCTGCGCCAGCCGCCACGCGAGGGCGTGCTCACGACCGCCCCCGCCGACGACGAGGACCTTCATCCGACCGGCAGGCTCTGTTCGCGCGCGGGACCGATCGAGACGACCGAAACCGGGACCCCGACCAGCTCCTCCAGCCGATGCACGTACGCGCGCGCCTCCTTCGGGAGGTCTTCGAACGAGGTTGCCTCGTCGATCTCCTCCATCCAGCCATCCAGCTCCTCGTACACGGGCTCGGCCTTGTGGAAGAGCGACTGGTGGGGCGGGAAGTCCTCGTAGAGCTGGCCCTCCGCGCGGTACCCGGTGCAGATCCGGACCCTCTCGAACCCCGACAGCACGTCGAGCTTGGTCACGAACAGCTCGGTCAGGCCGTTCAGCCGGGCGGCGTAGCGCCCGAGCACGGCGTCGAACCACCCGCACCGGCGCTTGCGGCCCGTGACCGTGCCGAACTCGTTGCCCCGCACGCCCAGTCGGTCACCCGCCTCCTCGACGTCCTCCGTGGGGAACGGACCGGCGCCCACGCGCGTGACGTAGGCCTTGACGATGCCGATGACCCGGTCGACCTCCTTCGGGCCGATGCCGGCCGACGCCAGGGCGTATCCGGCGACGGGGTTCGACGATGTGACGAACGGATACGTCCCGTGGTCGAGGTCGAGCAGCGTGCCCTGGGCGCCCTCGAGCATCACGTGCTTGCCGTCCTGGAGGCCCCTGTGGAGCAGCGCCCCGGTGTCGGCGACGTGGGGCTCGAGCTGCGAGGCCAGCTCCATGTACTCCTCCACGATCCGGTCCGCGTCGAGCGGCAACCGGTTGTAGATCTTCGTAAGGATCAGGTTCTTCTCGCGCAGGACGACATCCAGCTTCTCGCGGAAGATCTTCGCGTCGAAGAGGTCCTGCACCCGCAGGCCGATCCGCGCGGCCTTGTCGCCGTAAGCCGGCCCGATACCACGCTTCGTGGTCCCGAGCGCGTTCTTGCCCAGGAACCGCTCGGTCACCTTCTCGAGTTCCAGGTGATACGGCATGATCAGGTGCGCGTTCCCGGACACGACCAGACGCGACACGTCGATCCCCAAGGCACGGAGCTCGGTCATCTCCTTGATCAGGTGCCGTGGATCCACGACCACGCCGCCGGCGATCACGGACGTGATGTGGTCGTAGAGGATGCCCGAGGGGATGAGCTGGAGCTTCAGCAGGCGCCCCTCGGCGATCACCGTGTGGCCCGCGTTATTGCCGCCTTGATAGCGGACGACGAAGTCCATCCGGTCGGCGAGGTAGTCGACCGCCTTGCCCTTGCCCTCGTCCCCCCACTGGGTCCCGAGCACGATCGAGGCAGGCATGGCGTACCTCAGTCTAGAGGACGCCGAGCCCGCTCCGGTGACGCACCTCGGATCAGACCGAAGTCGTGGTGATCGTCGAAGGCTGAGCTACCGCTCGATACGGAAGCGGATGCTCACGTGCGTGTGGTACTCGGCGATCTGAGCATCGACGACCTTCGCGCTCGTCTCGATGACGTCCATGCTCTCGATGCCGCGGATCGTCTTCGCGGCCTCGGCCAGCGCCTGTTGCGCGGCGTCGCGCCACGACGTCTCTGAAACACCCACCAGGTCGATCGTCTTGATGACGGACAACTGTGCCTCCCTCAGCTCGCTTGCGCCTTGTAGACCTGTATGAACCGCGCGTAGTTGGCCCCGATCTCGCGGGCGGCCGCGTCTCGAGCCAATGCCCCGTCGACGAACGCCTTCAGCGGGTTCCACCAGATCGAACGCCCGATCGCGAACCCCTGATACCCGGGAACGCTGCTGGCGGTCTGAAGCCATCGGTCGACCGCCGCCGGGTCCGCGCCGCGACCGAGTACGACGCACGCGACGTGATCGCGTCCGGCCATCCGGCATTGCTCGACGACAGCCTCACAGTCCTCCTTCGAATCGATCCCCTCGATCTTCCAGACGTCGGGTTCGATACCGGACTCCTGCAGCTGGGAGATCGCGAGCCGCATGAGGTGCGGCCGGAGCTCGGTGTCGAATCGCGCCGCGTCGCCGCCTATGGACTCGAGCTGCAGCGGCTCGGCCGGGACCAGCAGCTCGAAGAGGAACTTGCGCTCGTGATGATGCAGCCAATCGGAGAGTTGCTTCAAACGCTCCGCCTGGCGGGCGTTCAACGCGCCGTCGCCCTCCGGATTGAAGCGGACGAGCACTTTGCTGAACGTGGGATCGAAGTGCTCGATGTGCTCGGCGAACGCGTCGCCGTAGTCGAACTCGAACTCGTCCTGGGACGACTTCTCGACCGGCATCGCGAGCACCAGGTGCTCCTGCGCGGCCCGTTTCGCGATCTCGCCGCCGAACTGCTCGTCCACCAAGATGCCGGCGGCGACACGATCCACCCCGCCTTCGAGCGCCGCCTGGAACCCTTCGTAGACCACCGTCTTGGCGTCGGAGATGCGGAGCGCGTCCGCCGGGGACGGTGTGCCCTCGATCCCGAAGAACTTCTTCACGAACGATCCTCGGTGGTCGAACGCCAGGATGAAGAGATCGCCGTCGTAGCCGAGTCCGATCATCCCGATCCCTCCCACTCGTCCCTGAGGATGCTAGCCGCTCTCGGACCGGGACCAACGCTCCTGGGAGGCGGTTCTGCGATCTTCGTCCATGGATTCGGCGGTTCGCCGGAGCCCGGCCGACGTCAGGTCCATCACGATGACGGCCGCGCCCGCGAGCGCACCTACGCGCACGGCCAAGGCCCCGACGAGCGCGCGACAGCTGGACGCGACCGCGAGCACGTCGTGCTCCGGACACGACCCGGCGGCGAACGCCCGGGCGCCGAGCCACACACCCACGCCGACGACCACGGCCGCCGCGAACAGCGATCTCAGGTGGATGGATCGACGGTCGCGTCCCGAAGTCGTGGCGATCATTCCAGCTCGAACGGGTTCTCTGGGGTCATGATCTGCACGGCGACCGGCGCGGCGAGCTCGCGGAAGCGCGCGCCGTCGTTCGGCGAACCGACGATGAAGCCGTAGTGCATGGGCACCGCGAGCCCGGGCGCCATCGACTTCGCGAGCCCGGCCGCCTCCGGCACGTCCATCGTGTACGTACCGCCGATCGGGAGGAACGCCACGTCGGTCTTCACGTCCTCGAGCTCCGGGACGTGGTCGGTGTCGCCGGCGTGGTAGTACGAGCCGCCGGGAAGCTCGAGCACGTACCCGACCCACCGGTTCGCCTTCGGGTGCATCTGCAAGCGCTCCTCGGCCGTGTTGTAGGCGGGCACCGTGGTGAACTTCACGCCCGCGACCTCGTGTGATTCGTCAGGTGCGACCGGGGTCACGTCACCCGACAGAGCGGCCGCGACGTCATGCGGGGCGACGATCTTGGCTCCCGCCGAGGAAAGACGCGCGATCTCGTCTGGCCGCAGGTGATCATCGTGGGCGTGCGTGATCAGGATCAGGTCGGCCTGCGGCGCGGCCTCGTCCGTCCCCCAGGGATCGATGTAGACGGTCCGCTCGCCATCGGTGAACCTGAGCGCGGACTGTCGGTACCACGTGATGCCTTCGAGCACGGCGGCCTCCTCGATCGTCTCAACGGTAGTCTGGCAAATCGTGGCCGAGAAGGGATCTCCCGAGGGCGGCGTACGAGCGAGCGTCTCGCTCCTGCGGCGGAACCGCGACTTCCGCCGAGCCTACCTCTCCAGCCTGATCTCGCTCGGCGGTGATTGGTTCCTGCTGGTCGCACTGTTCGGGCTGGTGCTCGACCGCACCGACTCCGCGCTCGCCGTGGCGTTCCTGCTCGCGGCCCAGGACCTGACGTACTTCTTCGTGTCGCCGGTGATGGGGATCCTGGCAGATCGGTTGAACCGCAAGCACGTCATGGTGACGGCCGACGTCGGCAGGACCGTGCTCTGCGTAGGGTTCCTTTTCGCGCAGACCGAGAGCACGTGGTGGATCGTGTACCCGTTGCTGGCCGCGATGGCGTGCTTCAGCGCGGCGTTCGAGCCGGCCTCGGCCGCAGCGCTCCCCAACCTGGTCGACGGCGATGACCTCGCCACCGCCAACGCTTTGAGCGGGTCGCTCTGGGGAACGATGCTGACGGTAGGAGCCGCGCTCGGCGGCGTCGTGACCGCCGCGCTCGGCCGCGACGCGGCGATCGCGATCGACGCGGTCTCGTTCGTGGGGTCGGCGCTCCTCATCATCCGGATCGAACGCTCCTTCCAGGAGGCTCGGATCGAGGAGGCGCCGGCGCGCGTCCTCGAGGCTGCGAAAGAGACGGTGCAGTACGCGCGCCGGGACCACCGCGTGTTCGCGCTCCTCGCGGTGAAGTTCGGCTGGGGCCTTGCCGGTGGGGTGCTCGTCCTCGTGCCGCTCCTAGCGGAACGGAAGTTCCACGCCGGGGAAATGGGGATCGGCCTGCTGCTGGCCGCCCGCGGGCTGGGCGCCTTGATCGGTCCGTTCGTCGGCCGGGCGGCGCTGGGTGAGAACGACCGGCGGCTGTTCCTCACGATCGGACTCGCGTTGGGAGTGTTCGGCGCCGGCTACGTGCTCCTCGGCCTGGCCCCGGGACTGTGGCTGGCGTTACCGGCGATCATGATCGCGCACACGGGCGGAGGCTCGCAGTGGATGCTCTCCTCCTACGGCCTGCAGAAGATCGTCCCCGACCACATCCGCGGGCGGATCTTCGCGTTCGACGGCATGCTCGTGACCCTCACGTTCGGCGCCTCGAGCCTGCTCACCGGATGGTTGGCGGAGACCCTCCACAACCCGCAGCTGACCGCGGTCGTGATGGGCGGAGTTGCCGTGGTCTGGGCCGCCGTGTGGATGCTGCTGACGACCGACGTCCGCCGCGCCACGCTCATCGACGGTTGCGGCGGACCGCCCCCCGAGGCGTTCGAGGTCGCCGGCTCCCCGGCGCTCGCCGACTGAGCCTCAGCCGGTGGGGGGCGCCGGCGGTGCCGGCGGCGTCTCCGAGACCTCCGAGGCGGCCGGCGCCGGCGGCACCACGGTCCCGCCGGCCGGTGTCGAGAAGTCAACCTGCGGCGGGCCTGCCTCCCGGATCGCGTCCGGGATCTCGAAGAACTCGGCAGGTTCGAAGTGGAACATCCCAGCGATCACGGACGAGGGGAACTGTCCGACGCGCGTGTTGAACTCACGGACGTTCGCGTTGTAGAAGCGGCGGGCGGTCTGCAGGCGATCCTCCGTGTTGGAAAGCTCGGTCTGCAGCGCCAGGAAGTTCTGGTTCGCCTTCAGATCCGGGTACGCCTCGGCGACCGCGAACAACTTGCCGAGGGCGGCCATGAACGGACCTTCGGCTGCGGCCTGCGCGGCGGGCGTCCCGGTGGCGCCGGCAGCCATCGACCGCGTACGCGCCACTTCCTCGAAGACTTCACGCTCGTGCGACGCGTAGCCCTTCACGGTTTCGACCAGGTTGGGGATGAGGTCGTACCGTCGACGGAGCTCCGTGTCGATGTTCGCCCACGCGTCCTTGATCAGCTGACGCTGCGAGACGAACCGGTTGTAGGAGATGACGCCGGCGATCGCGATGAGCACGATCACGCCGAGGACGATCCAGACGAAGATCACGGTTGCGTTCCTTTCGAAGAGGTCGAGTCAGCTTAGCCGCGAGGACGCCCGGAGGGCAGCACCCGGGTGAGTCAACTCGGTGGCGGCGGCATCGGCTCGCCACCGGTCGGCGGCGGCGTGTAATGACCCGCCATCCACCTAGCTTCGTTCGCCGCTTCGACCCCTGCCTGAGCATCCGGAGGGGTCGGCGTGGGGCGCGCGTAGAGCGAGTACACGACGCGCGGAACGTGATCCAGGAACGCCTTCGAGAGGCCGACCAGCGTGACGATCTCCATCGGCGCGAGCTTGCGCCGGTACGAGAGCAGCCGGTCGCCCATGATCTCGAACGCCGTGCCCTTCCCGTTCTGCACCAGCCATTGCATCATCCGGGCGTCGACGAAGTCATTCGCGAACTTCTTGTCCGGTGACTTGACGTTGAACATCCGATTGAAGTCCTCGGATTCGAACTGGATGTCGTGGAAGCTCAGCGCGTCGGCCAGACGCGTGAGCACGTTCTCGTTGTCGATCGTCAGCGGTGAGCACGCGGCGTCGATCGGCACCACCACGCAGTCGAACCGATAGTACGTCTTGCTCGTGTTGCCCTTGGAGTCCGTCGACTCCTCGTAGTACCAGTAGTCGAACGCCTTCGTGTCGATCGACTGGTACGAACCGGCGATCATGTTCTCGATGCCGCGACCGTCGCCCCTTCGGAACAGCGCGAACGGTTCCGACAGCAGGCCGAAGGGATCGACTGGCCAGTACTCCATCCCCAGCTGCGTTGCCACGAGCGCGAAGCCCTCGCGACGCTTCTTCTTCGCCAGGTACGAGAGGACGGCGACGGCGATCGCGATGGCGACGAACCCGACGAAGATGAGCACGACACCCATACCGAGAAGTATCGGACGCTTCGGGCCCGGATGGAGGCTTCTAACTCACGAGGTTGAACGTCAGCCCGACGTCACCCGTGTCGATCTCGACCGCGGCGCCGTCGTGGATCTCGCCTGCGAGCAGCTTCATGGCGAGCGGATCTTGGATCTCGCGCTGGATCAGCCGCTTCAACGGCCGCGCGCCGAACGCCGGATCGTACCCCTTGTTCGACAGGTAGTCGCGGGCCGCGTCGGTCAGCGTGACCGTGAGCTTGCGCTCCTCGAGCCGCCGCTGCAGCCCGTGCAGCTGGATATCCACGATCTGCCGGATCTCGTCGCGGCCGAGCGGCTCGAACACCACGATCTCGTCGATCCTGTTCACGAACTCCGGCCGGAACGTCAGGCGCACGTCCTCGAGCACCGCCGCCTTCTGCTTGTCACGACCGATGGACGCGTCACCGAACACCGCCGACCCCAGGTTGGACGTCATGATGATGATCGTGTTCCGGAAGTCGACCGTTCGGCCCTGGCCGTCCGTGAGACGGCCGTCGTCGAGCAGCTGCAGCAACACGTTGAACACGTCGGTGTGCGCCTTCTCCAGCTCGTCGAGCAGGACCACGCTGTAGGGCCTGCGCCGCACCGACTCCGTGAGTTGCCCACCCTCCTCGTAGCCGACATAGCCCGGAGGCGCGCCGACCAGGCGCGAAACGGTGTGCCGCTCCTGGTACTCGCTCATGTCCACGCGGACGATCGCTCGCTCGTCGTCGAACAGGTAATCGGCGAGCGCTCTCGCGAGCTCGGTCTTGCCGACGCCGGTCGGCCCGAGGAACAGGAACGAGCCGATCGGCCGGTTGGGGTCGGACAGCCCGGCCCGGGACCGGCGGATGGCGTTCGCGACGGCCTCGACGGCCTCGACCTGGTCGACGACGCGAGCGTGCAGCGCTTCCTCCAGATGGACGAGCTTCTGCATCTCGCCCTCCATCAAGCGTGCCACCGGGATGCCGGTCCACTTGCTGACCACCTCGGCGACGTCTTCCTCCGTCACCTCTTCCTTCAACATCGCGACGTCGGATTGAAGCTCCGCGAGCGCGGCATTCTCCTTCTCCAGCTCCTTGTCGAGCTCCACGAGCCTCCCGTACCGGAGCTCGGCGGCCCGTTCCAGGTCGCCGTCGCGCTCGGCTCGCTCGCACTCGCTCCGCGCCTCTTCGATGTCTGCCTTGAGCTCGCGGATGCGGGCGATGCGTTCCTTCTCCTGCTGCCAGTGCGCGATCATGCCGGCGCTCTGGTCCCGCAGGTCGGCGAGCTCCCGCTCGAGCCGCTCGAGCCGCTCCTTGGACGCGGCGTCGGTCTCCTTCTTCAGCGCCGCTCGTTCGATCTCGAGCTGCTTGATCCGCCGCTCGACCTCGTCGATCTCCACCGGCATCGAATCGATCTCGATCCGAAGACGCGACGCGCTCTCGTCGATCAGATCGATCGCCTTGTCGGGCAGGAATCGGCCGGTGACGTATCGGTCGGAGAGCACGGCCGCCGCGACGAGGGCGGGGTCCTGGATGCGCACCCCGTGGTGAACCTCATACCGCTCCTTGAGGCCGCGGAGGATGCCGATCGTGTCCTCGACGCTCGGCTCCTCGATGAGCACGGGCTGGAACCGCCGCTCGAGCGCGGGATCCTTCTCGATGTGCTGCCGGTATTCGTCGAGCGTGGTGGCACCGATCGCGCGCAGCTCCCCCCGGGCCAGCATCGGCTTCAACATGTTGCCGGCGTCCATGGCGCCTTCGGCGGCGCCCGCGCCGACGATCGTGTGGAGCTCGTCGATGAATGTGATGATCTCGCCCTCGGAATCGGCGATCTCTTTCAGGACCGCCTTCAACCGGTCCTCGAACTCGCCGCGGTACTTCGATCCGGCGATCATCGACCCGAGGTCGAGGGCGACCACCATCTTGTTCTTGAGCGACTCGGGGACGTCCCCGTCGACGATGCGCTGCGCAAGACCTTCGACGATCGCCGTCTTCCCGACCCCCGGCTCCCCGATCAGGACAGGGTTGTTCTTCGTGCGTCGCGAGAGCACCTGGATCGTCCGGCGGATCTCCTCATCCCGGCCGATGACCGGATCGAGCTTGCCCCGCCGCGCCTGCTCGGTCAGATCCCGCCCGTAGCGCTCGAGGGCCTGGTACTTCTCCTCCGGGTTCTGGTCGGTGACACGTTGGCGCCCGCGCACGTCGGCGAGTGCCGACAAGACGCCGTCGCGCGTGAGCCCGGCCCCTTTCAAGATCTGCGCGGCGCCCGAGTCCACCTCGAGCAGCCCCAACAACAGGTGCTCCGTCGAGATGTACTCGTCGGTGAGCGTTTCCGCTTCCTGACCCGCCTTGTCGAGCACCCTGCTGGTGGTGGGAGAGATCCGAACGTCGGCGGCCTGACCCTGGGCGTACACCTTTGGGATCCGGTCGAGCGCTTGGTCAACCTGGTCCCGGACCGTCTTCGGCGTCACACCGATGTTGTGCAAGAGCGGGTAGACCACTCCCTCGGCGTCGGAGAGCAACGCGAACAGCACGTGCTCCGGCTCGATCGTCTGGTGGTTGCGCGCGACGGCCTGTTGGTGAGCGCCTTCCAGCGCCGCCTGCGATTTCATCGTCAGCTTGTTGAGGTCCATGCCTTCCTCGCTTCATCGAAGTCATCGGTGGTGATCGCGTACATCGCGTAGTCGCGCGGGCCGTCGGCCGAGGGCATGAAGCTCCGCATCACGCCTTCGAACCGAAACCCCAGGCGGTCGGCCAGACCTCGCATCGCGGCGTTGTCCAGATCCGTCGTGATCTGCACGCGGTGGGCTCCCTCGAGCTCGAACAGCCGTGGCAGGAGCTGCATCAACGCCGCGCGACCGTGACCGTGCCGGCGGTCGGCCTCGTCGAACAGGTCGATCCCCAGTTCGAAGACGCCGGGCGGCAGGCTCATACGTGGCTGGCGAGCCTGCACCTCGCCGGCCAGGCGTCCGTCCACCTGGATCCCCAAGAGCAATTCGGTCCCGTCGAACTCGCCGGAGCGATCGATCCGCTCGGCGAGCTCGGCGCGCTCCCCTGGTCCGAACGCATGTGGGTAACCCATCGCGGCGGCCTCGTCCTTGCGGGCGCGAGCCAACACGTCGACATCCCCGGCGCGGAGGCGGACCAGGCGCACGTCGGTCAACGCGAACCCCCCTCGTGCCACGGCATCCGGATGACGGTCCGGACCGGCACCATCTCGGATCCGGCCCGCTTGCCGGGCATCGCGATCGCTCGCCGGTGCGTGAGCTGCTCCTCGAGCTCCGCGACCCGCCGTCGCAATTCGTCCATCTGCGCCCGCAGCTCCATGATCCGCTTCACGCCCGCCAGGTTGATGCCCTCCTCCTGCGTCAGCGCCTGGATCGATCGCAGCAGTTCGACGTCGGCGTCGGAGTAGCGGCGCGTGTTGCCCTGCGTCCGCTTCGGCCGGAGCAGTCCCTTCCGTTCGTAGATCCGAAGCGTCTGCGGATGCACGCCCGCCAACTCCGCGGCCACGCTGATGATGTAGACGGCGCGCTCGCCGTCGTCCTCTTCGCGTCGCGCTCGCTCCGTCATCACGCCACCCCCAATCGCTTCCGTGGGGAATCCTTCCGGGCTTCCTGCAGCTGCTTGAGCAACTGCTTCTCTTCCCTGGAGAGCTTGTCCGGCACGTCCACGTTCACGGTGACCATCAGGTCGCCATGACCACCCTTCTTGGGGGCCCCTTTGCCACGCACGCGGAACGTCTTGCCGTTGGGCGTGCCGGCGGGCACCTTCAACGTCACCGGCCCGTTCAGCGTGGGAACCTCGACGTTGGCGCCCAGCGCCGCCTCCGGGTAGGAGACGGGGAGGTCGACGGTCAGGTTGTCACCTCTGCGACCGAAGACGGGATGGCGCTCGACACGCACCTTGACGTAGAGGTCACCGGCGTGCCCGCCCGCGGGTCCGGGCTCACCTCGACCGGCCAGCTTGATCCGGGCGCCGTCCTTCACGCCGGCCGGGATCTTCACCTGGAACTTCCGGGTGCGCCGCTCCGCCCCCGTCCCGTGGCACGTCGGACAGGGGTGCTCGATGATGCGGCCGCTCCCGCGGCACTCCGGGCACGGCCGCTCCATCGAGAAGAAGCCCTGATCCACGCTGACCGAACCGGCCCCACCGCACGTGGGACACGTCATCGGACTGGTGCCCGGTTCCGCGCCACTCCCGTGACACGTGTGGCAGACCGCCGGACCCGAGATCCGGACGGGCACGGTCGTCCCGGCCATCGCCTCGTCGAACGCGACCTCTACCTCGGTTTCGAGATCGGCCCCTCGTTGCGGTCGCTGTTGACGCTGCCGCCCGCGACCGCCGACGCCACCGAACCCACGCAGCAGATCGCCGATGTCGAAGTCGGCGGTTTCGTAGTGGACCGCGCCCGGACCCCCCGGCCAACCGGCCGGACCCGTTCCCGCAGGACCGCCCTGACCGTACCCAGACGCCGCCATCTCCCGTACCTGGTCGTAGCTCGGGCGCTTCTCCTCGTCGCCCACCACGTCGTAAGCGCTCGAGATCTCCTTGAAGCGTTCCTCGGCGTCCTTGTTCCCGGGGTTCGCGTCCGGGTGGAACTGCTGTGCCAGCTTCCGATACGCTTTCTTGATCTCCGCGGCGGTCGCGTTCTTGGGCACGCCGAGGACCTGGTAGTAGTCCTTGTCGAACCACTCCCTTCGGACCTCGTCAGCCATCGGCTACCTCACTCCCTGCTCACGCGCACGCCTGCCGGACGGATCACCCGTCCACGCAACCTGTATCCCGGCCGCAGCACGTCCGCCACGATCAACCGGTCTCCTTCTCCCGTCTGCATCAGCGCTTCGTGTTGCTCGGGATCGAAGGGCTCGCCCTGCGCGTCGATGCGCTGTAGCCCCTCTGCCTTGAGCGTGTCGGCGAGCTTGGCGTAGACGAGCTCGACGCCGTGCAGGAACCGGTCGAAGTCAGGCTTGTCGTTCGCCGAGATCAACGCGAGCTCGAAGTCGTCGAGCACCTCGAGCAGCCGTTGCACCACGGGGGCGGCCGCTCGCTCCACCGCATCGGTCTGCTCCTTCAACACGCGCTTGCGGTAGTTGTCGAACTCGGCCTGCAACCGCTGCAGATGATCCAGGTACTCCGCCGCCTCCTTGCGGGCGGCGTCGACGTCCTCCGCACGTTCATCGGGTGTCCCCGGAGCGGGAGCGGTCCCGGCCTCTTCAGCAAGGACGGGAGCCGGATCGTCATCGCGGATCCGCCGCTTGTCCGTGATCTTGATCGGCGGACGCTCGGGTCCATCGAACTCCGGGGCCACTTACGAGGCACCCCCTTCTTCGACGATCTCGCCCTCGACCACGTCGTCCTCGGACTCGGTCTCGGCCTGAGGTCCGGAGCCCGCGTCGCCACCCGGCGCTCCGGTTCCGGAGCCCTCCGCCGACTGGGCCGCTTGCTGGTTCTCGTAGATCGCCTGCCCGATCCGCTGGAAGACCTGCATCGTGGCCTCGTTGGCCGCGTTCAGCGTGGCCGCCTCGGCCGCCTCGTCCTTCAGC
Source organism: uncultured Actinomycetes bacterium (assembly GCA_963775755.1). Lineage (GTDB taxonomy): Bacteria > Actinomycetota > UBA4738 > UBA4738 > HRBIN12 > JBBQVZ01. The sequence goes on from CAVZKB010000010.1 coordinate 32,019, forward strand.
GCTTCCTTCAACGCGTCGTTCTTCTGCGCCAGCTCGGTCTTGTCCGCCTCGGAGATCTTGTCGCCGTTCTCCTCGACGAACTTGTCCACCTGGTAGGCGAGCTGGTCCGCCTGGTTGCGGGCCTCCGCGACCTCCCGGCGCTTGTGATCCTCCGCGGCGAACTTCTCCGCGTCTTGGATCATCCGCTCGACCGCGTCCTTCGACAGGGCCGTGCCGCCGGTGATGGTCATCGCCTGTTCCTTACCGGTGGCCAGGTCCTTCGCGCTGACGTTCACGATGCCGTTCGCATCGATGTCGAACGCCACCTCGATCTGGGGCACGCCGCGCGGAGCGGGCGCGATCCCCATCAGGTGGAACCGCCCGAGCGACTTCACGCCGGGCGACATGACCGTCTCGGCCTCGCCCTGGAGAACGTGGATCTCCACCGTGTTCTGGTTGTCGTCGGCGGTCGTGAATATCTCCGACTTCCTCGTGGGGATCGTGGTGTTGCGCTCGATCAGCTTGGTGAAGATGCCGCCCTTCGTCTCGACGCCGAGTGACAGCGGTGTGACGTCCAGGAGCAGGATGTCCTTCACGTCGCCCTTCAGCACGCCGGCCTGCACGGCGGCGCCGACCGCGACGACCTCGTCGGGGTTCACGCCCTTGTGCGGCTCCTTGCCGCCGGTGAGCGACTTCACCAACTCCAGGATCATGGGCATCCGCGTGGATCCGCCCACCAGGATCACGTTGTCGATCGCCGAGGCGTCCTTTCCCCAGTCCTTGACGGCCTGCTCGAACGGCGTCTTGCAGCGCTCGACCAGGTCCTCGGTCATCCGCTCGAACTCCGCCCGGGTGAGCTTCATCTCCAGGTGGAGCGGGCCGTCTGCCGTCGCCGTGATGAACGGAAGGTTGATGGTCGTCTCGGCCACCTGCGACAGCTCGATCTTGGCCTTCTCGGCGGCCTCCTTCAGACGCTGGAGGGCCATGCGGTCGTTCGACAGGTCGACGCCGTGGTTGTCCTTGAACGTCTTCACCAGCCAATCCATGATCCGCTGGTCCCAGTCGTCACCACCCAGGTGGGTGTCGCCGTGGGTGGCCTTGACCTCGAAGACACCGTCACCGATCTCGAGCAGCGAGACGTCGAACGTTCCGCCTCCCAGGTCGAACACCAGGATGGTGTGATCGGTGCTCTGCTTGTCCAGTCCGTAGGCGAGCGCCGCGGCTGTCGGCTCGTTGATGATCCGCAGGACCTCGAGGCCGGCGATCTGCCCCGCCTCCTGGGTGGCCTGTCGCTGAGCGTCGTCGAAGTACGCGGGCACCGTGATGACCGCCTGGGACACGGAATCGCCCAGGTATGCCTCCGCGTCGCGCTTCAGCTTGCCGAGGATCTGCGCGCTGATCTCCTGCGCCGTCCACGCCTTGCCGTCGACGTCGACGGACCACGACTTGTCGCCGATGTGCCGCTTGACGGAACGGATCGTTCGGTCCGGGTTGGTGATGGCCTGTCGTTTGGCGACCTCACCCACCAGGATCTCGCCGTTCTTCGCGAACCCGACGACCGAGGGCGTGGTCCGTGCCCCTTCGGCGTTCGGGACCACGGCCGGCTCGCCGGCTTCGAGCACCGCGACGACGGAATTGGTGGTCCCCAGGTCGATGCCCACTGCTCGTGCCATCTCGTTTCCTCCTTCTGACGACCCGAAGGTCCGATATCTGAGTGCTATCGCAGGATAGAACCTGCATACACTATTAGCAACTTCGAGATCACTGCGGGCATTCCCGGCCTCGGAGTAGACTCCGGCCGATGGTCGCTCGAGCCGTCGTCCTGGTCCTCGCGCTCTCGCTCGCGGCCGGCCTCTTCGCCCGGAGGGCCGGACTCTTGGCGCGCCTGGTTCGCTTGGGGAGACCCGTCGATCGCAGCGGCGACGTGGGCCGGCGGCTCGCGCGCGAGACCGGCCAGGTGCTCGGGCAGCGGAAGTTGTTCCAGCGAGCCCTCCCCGGCCTCATGCACGCAAGCATCTTCTGGGGATTCCTGATCCTGCTCACGACCATCGTCGAGTCGTTCGGCCAGGCCATCCGGCCGGCGTTCGCCCTTCCGTGGATCGGCCATGCCGGCTGGCTGGGCCTCCTGCAGGAAGTGTTCGCGGGGCTCGTGCTGGTCGGCGTGGCGATCGCCCTCTGGATACGGCTCGTGCAGCGGCCCGAGCGGTTCGTCGGTTCCCATCAGCTCGACGCCTTCCGGATCCTGGGCCTGATCACCTGGATCATCCTCACGCTCTTCCTGCTGCGGGGGGCGCGGATCGCGCTCGGCATCGGCTCGTTCCCGGCGGAGTGGACCCCGATCTCACGAGGGTTCTCCTGGCTCTTCGAGTGGATGGGCGACGGGTGGCAGCGCTTCTTCGATCGGACCGTCCTGTGGGCGCACCTGCTCTTGGTCCTGGGGTTCCTGGTGTACCTGCCGTACTCGAAACACCTGCACATCATCACGGCCGCGTTCAACGTGTGGTTCGCGAGCACCAGGCCCCCAGGAGCGTTGGAGCCGTTGCGGATCGACATGGAGAACCTCGAGGCCGGCGGGCAGTCGATCGGCGCCGAGAAGCTGACCGACCTCACGCAGAAGGAACTGCTCGACCTCTACGCTTGCACCGAGTGCGGCCGCTGCCAGAGCGTCTGCCCTGCATGGAACACGGGCAAGCCGCTGTCACCGAAGCTGCTGATCATGGACCTCCGCGATCACCTGCTCGAGGAGGGACCGGACGTCTTGCGGCGGATGGCCGCGGGCGAGACACCCGACCAGGTCGCGTTGGTGCCCGGCATCGTCGACGACGACGTCGTGTGGTCCTGCACGACGTGCGGGGCCTGCGTCCAGGAATGCCCGGTCGACATCGAGCACGTCGACACGATCATCGACCTTCGCCGAGCATTGGTCATGGGCGAGTCGAGGTTCCCAGCGGAGGCGGGCGCGATGTTGCGCAACCTGGAGAGCAGGTCGAACCCGTGGGGCGTCGCCCAATCGCAGCGCACCGATTGGGCGGAGGGGTTGGACGTGGCGGTCGTGGACGGCGCCGCTCCCGAATACCTCTACTGGGTCGGATGCGCCGGTTCGTTCGACGAACGCGCGCGCGACATCTCCCGGGCGGTGGCCCAGCTGTTGCGGCGGGCCGGGGTGTCCTTCGCGATCCTGGGGCCGCGCGAGCTCTGCACCGGTGATCCCGCTCGCCGGATGGGCAACGAGTTCTTGTTCCAGACGCTCGCGGAGCAGAACATCGAGACGATGAACACGGCCGGGGTCAGCAAGGTCATCGCGAACTGCCCGCACTGCTTCAACACGCTCCGCAACGAGTACCCCCAGTACGGAGGGAACTACGAGGTCATCCACCACTCGGAGCTCCTCGGGCGGCTGGTGGCCGACGGACGGCTCAACCCGACTGAACAGGTCGACACCCTCCTCGCGTACCACGACCCGTGCTATCTGGGGCGCCACAACCAGGTCTACGACGAGCCGCGAGACGTCCTGGCGAGCGTGCCGGGCGTGCGGACCGTGGAGATGCCCCGCCACAAGGAACGCGGGATGTGCTGTGGGGCAGGGGGTGCGCGCATGTGGATGGAAGAAGGCATCGGCAAGCGCATCAACGGCGAACGGATGGACGAGGCGGCGGCGACCGGAGCCGACATCGTCGGTGTCGCCTGTCCGTACTGCCTCATCATGCTCGACGACGGGGCGAAGGGCCGGGGTGACACGACCGAGGTCCTCGATATCGCCCAAGTGCTCCGGCGGTCGCTCCCGGACGAACCAGCCACCCCCCGATAACCCCTGCAGATCGCGCTATTTCTCATCCCGCCAACGGGTCAAGGCATGGGTCCCGTCTACCGATGAATGGACTAGAACCAACGGCCCCGACCGAAGGGATGTAGCGAGGCATGAGCGCGTCAAGCGCCTCCGTGCGTTCAGCGCATGCGCCCGACGCCGTCGATCAGACGGTGGAGGCTCGCGTGCTCGAGGAGCGTGCCCGATGGGCGATGCGCATCCACGACGGGTTGACCCAAACGGTAACCAGCGCCGTCCTGGAGCTGCAGACGCTGCGGACCCGGATCCTGGCCGATCCGGCGGGCGCCGTCGCGTCGCTCTCGGCGGTCGAGGCGGCGATCCGTGCGGACCTTCGCGAGATCCGCCAGATGTTGTTCGAGCTCTACGAGGATCAGCGCCCGCCGGAGCCGCCGCTCGCGACGTTCATCGACGAGCTCCTCGCGCGGTGGGGACTCCCCGCTCGCGTGACGATCGTCGGAGACGCGGATGCGATGCCCCCGGCCCTCCTCGAAACCGCGCACGCCGTGCTCGCGGAGTCACTGGCGAACGCGGCCAAGCATGCCGGAACGTCGGAAGTCGCCGTGCTCGTCGAAGCCGACGAGTCGCGGATGCGGATCGTGGTCGAAGACCGCGGCCGTGGGATCGGGGACGCCGTTGATGGCGACCCGCACTTCGGGCTCAGCATGATGCGGGTCCGCGCCGAGGATATCGGAGGAACCCTGGAGATCGGATCGACGCCCGGGAGCGGGACCCGCGTGGTCGCGCTCCTTCCCGTCGGAGGGCGAGGAGAGGAACGATGAGGATCTTGATCGTAGACGACCACGCGCTGGTGCGCCGTGGCATGGCCTATGTCGTGAAAGACGGGTTCCCCGACGCGGATGTCGTGGAAGCCGAAGGCGCAACCGCCGCGCTCGACGTGATGAGAGAGAAAGCCGCCGACCTGGCGCTCGTCGACGTCCGGATGCCGGATCTGGACGGGCTGGAGCTGCTTCGGGCGATGAAGCTCGAATGGCCCAGCGTGCCCGTGATCATGCTGTCGACCTATGAGAACGCGCCGTACGTGAAGCGCGCCCTCTCCGACGGCGCCGCCGGATACCTGTTGAAGGACGCGACCCCGGAAGACCTGGGACAGGCGATCAACGTCGCCATCTCCGGAGGCGGAAACGTCCTGTCGCCTCGTGTTATCCAGAACCTGTTCGAGGACGTGGAGTCTTCGGGGCAGACCACCAACGGACATCAGAGGTCCCGTCGGACCGAGTACAACCTGACCCAGCGCGAGCACGACATCCTGGCGCTCCTTTCGGAGGGCCGGAGCAACCGTTCGATCGCGCAGAACCTATATCTGTCGGAGAAGACCGTGAAGGCGCACCTGGCCGCGATCTTCCGCAAGCTCGGTGTCACGAACCGCACGCAGGCCGCGATGATGGCCGTCCAGTTGGGCGTGGGGCCGGTGCCAGGAGCGGTGACGGGGACGGACTAAGAGGCGTTCAGGGCTCGCGCTTGCCGGAGAACTCTTCGAAGAAGCGGCTCGCGGTGGGTCCGCGCTGTCCTTGGTACTTGCTCTTGGTCGACTTCGAGCCGTAAGGAACGTCGGCAGGGGTCGTCAGCCGGAAGAACGAGATCTGGCCGATCTTCATCCCCGGATAGATCGTGATCGGCAGGTTCGCGACGTTCGACAGCTCGAGCGTGAGGTAGCCGTCCCAGCCGGGGTCGACGTACCCGGCGGTCGAGTGGATCAACAGGCCGAGCCGACCGAGCGAGGACTTCCCCTCTAGGCGCGCAACCAGATCGTCGGGCAACGCGACACGTTCGAGCGTGGAACCCAGCACGAACTCCCCCGGGTGCAGGATGAACGGCTCGCCCCCCTTGACCTCGACCAGCTCGGTCAGATCGGGCTGCTCGTTCTTCACGTCGATGAACGGATATCGGTTGTTCTGGAACACCCGGAACTCCCGGTCGACGTGGAGGTCGATCGAGGAAGGCTGGATGCACGCGTCGTCGAACGGATCGATCACGATGTGACCGGCGGCAAGCTCCTCGCGGATCGTGCGGTCGGACAGGATCATCGGCCGGTGATGCTACCGGGTCCCATGGAGGTCATGCGTTCGAGACCGCGATCCATCGGTCGAGCGTCTCGGACGCCGCCCCCGAGTCGATCGCCGCGGCCGCCGCGGCGATCCCGCTCGCCAGATCATCCGAGTGACCGGCGACCTCGAGCGCGGCCCCGGCGTTCAGCAGCACGACATCCCTCCGAGGGCCCGGCTCACCGGCCAAGAGGGAAAGGGCGATCGCCGCACCTGCGGCCGCGTCCCCTCCCCGCAGGTCGTCGAGCGAGGCCCGCGCGAGCCCGAGTGTGGCCGGATCGAGATGGCCTTCCCGGACGTCGCCGTCGCGGACGTCGAACACCGTGGAGATGCCGGTCGTCGTGAGCTCGTCCAACCCATCCTCGCCGCGGAAGACCTTGGCCCGGATCCCTCGACGCGCGAGGACCTCGGCCATGAGCGGAAGCATCCGTTCGTCCGAGACTCCGACGACCTGCGCGAACGGCCGCGCGGGGTTCGTCAGAGGACCCAGGAAATTGAAGACGGTGGGCACGCGGAGCTCGCCGCGCACCGGCGCGGCGTGACCGGCGGCGGGGTGGAACACCGGCGCGAACATGAATGCGATGCCGGCCTCCGCCAGGCACCGCCGCACCCCGCCGGCGTCGAGGTCGATCTTGACACCCAGAGCTTCGAGCACGTCGGCCGAACCGCAATGCGACGAGGCGGCGCGGTTCCCGTGCTTCGCGACCGGAACGCCCGCGCCGGCGACGACGATCGCCGCGACCGTCGAGATGTTGAACGTGTTGCTCCGATCCCCGCCGGTCCCGCACGTGTCGACGACCGGCGTCGATGCATCGACGGGGTTCGCGAACCTGAGCGCCGTCTGCGAGAGCCCCTCGAGCTCGTCGACGGTCTCGCCCTTGGTCCGCAGCGCCATCAGGAAGCCGCCGATCTGACCCGGCGACGCCTCGCCGCTCATGATCACGCGCATGGCTTCGGCCGCTTCCTCGGTCGTGAGCGCGTGGTGGGCGATGACCCGCGTGAGGGTGTGCGGCCAGAAGTCGGGGTCGGGCTCAGCCATGGGAGCCGGAAACGTAGCAGGTCGCGCTGGACGCCAAGCGCTCGCTACACTTGTGGTCCTTCCGGCTCGCCGGAGGGGTCACGCGGGTGTGGTTCAATGGCAGAACGTAAGCTTCCCAAGCTTGAGACGGGGGTTCGATTCCCCTCACCCGCTCCAGCCGGCCAGGCGTTCACCCTTCGTCGTTCGTGTTCGCGAGTTCGTCGTCCTTCTGTAACGCGACAGGACGGGTCAGGAGTCGATCCCGCGGGATGCGCCCGAGCCACGAGCCGGCCAGCAGCGAAGTCACGATCGCCAGCAGGACCAGCACGGCGTAGAACGGCTGGTCGATGATGCCGGCCGCGAAGGCCGTCGAAGCCACCACGATGCCCGGGCCTCCGCGAGCGTTCATCGCGATGGCCAGGTTCCATGAAGACTCGTCGTTCTCACCCGCCGCCCGTGCACCGATGTACACGCTGACGGCCTTGACCGTGCACGCCGCCACCAGGAAGAAGGCGAAGAACGCGAGGCTGAAACCGTGGACGAGATCCAAGGTGAGTCCGATGACGGCGAAGTAGATCGGGATGAAGAACGCGATCGAGAAACTCTTGATCGCCAGCGTTGCCTCCGAGGACTTGGATCCCGAGAGCCCGGTGCTCGCGCCCACCACGAGCCCCGCGACGAACGCTCCGAAGAACGCTTGGATCCCGAGGAAAAGCCCGGCGATCGTCACGACGATCATGAACGTGAGTTGGTACGCGACGGGACTCGCGCGGCGGATCAGGTTCACCTTGAGTCTGCCCATCCGCCGGTAGGCGCGGGGCCCGAGGAGCAAACCGATACCGAGGAACGCGACCGTGACGAGCACGTGGTAGGCCATGTCGGCTCCGGTCCCGCCCCGGATGCCGAGCGCGGCGGGCAATCCGAACGGGGTTCCGGCGGCACCTCCCGCGTAGCCCACGGCGATCGCCAACACGACGTAGAGCACGATGTCCTCGAGCACGGCGACACCCAGCACGACCCGGGCGAAGTCCGTGTCGAGGATCCCGAGGTCGTGCATGATCCTCGAGATCACCGGGATGCTCGTCACCGCCATCGCGATGGCGAACACCAGGAGGAACGATGTCGTGTTGCCGTTCGGTCCCCACAGGCTCTGCTGATCGATGATCTGCAGGATCCCGATCCCCGCGAGGAACGGCAGCACCATCCCCATCACGAACACCGATGTGATCGTTCTGCGCTCGCGACGGTGGAAGATCGAGCGTATCTCGGTTCCAGTCATGAACATCAGGAGCATGAGGCCGAGCTGCGCGGTTGCCGCGATCACGATGGGGACCGGTCCCGTTGTCGGGAAGATCCACGTCATGACGTCCGGTGCGATGATCCCCAGCAGCGTCGGGCCCAGCAGGAGGCCGCCGACCACCTCGCCGATCGCGCGCGGTTGGCGGATGCGAACGAACAGCGATCCCACGCCGTGCGCGGCGACGAGCAACGTGGCGATCGCGACGAGGATGTGCGCGATGTCTGTGGTCGAAAGCGACAACACTGCCTCCCAGGCATCGTGCAGGTGTGAGCCGATACCTTACGGGACAGCGTGACCCGTTCCATCCGCCGAAAGTCCGAGCGGATGGCCATCGGACGGGGAGCCGTTCGACTATGGCGGACCTTCACAGGTAGCGAGGCGCGGTCGGACACAGATCCTTCAGTGGACACTGCCGACAGCGTGGGATGGGCGCCTTGCAGATCTCGCGACCCAATCGGATCAGCGCGACGTGCAGTGGCGTCCGGAGCCCGTCGGGGACCAGGTCGTGGAGCAGCCGGTCCGCGCGCTCTGCCGACACGTTCGGTGGTACCAAGCCGAGCCGTTTCGAGACGCGGTGCACGTGCGTGTCCACGGGGATCGCGTCCCTGCCCAATGCGAACGACAGCACGACCGCGGCCGTCTTCGGACCGACGCCCGGGAGCGACGTGAGATACGCACGCGCTTCGGCGTCCGACATCACGCGCAAGCTGGTGAGATCGAAGGCGCCTTCCCGATCGCGGACCTCGCGAAGGATGGCCTGGATCCGCGGAGACTTCGAATCGGCGAGACCCCCGCTGCGGATCGCGTCGGCCACAGCAGTCATCGGGGCGTCGACGACGCTCTGCCACGTGGGGAACGCCGCGTTCAGCTGGTCGAACGCTCGCTCGGCGTTCAGGTCGCTCGTGTGTTGCGAGAGCACGGTGAGGATCAGCTCGTCGAGCGGGTCGGCGCGACGCGGAGGCTCCATCTCGCCGAACCGCTTGCGCAGCCGGTTCAGGATGACGCGGACACGACGGGGCGTGGCCGTGGCCGTCGATGCGGTCACTGTGGCGCGTCGCGTGCGGCGTTGCGGAACTGCGTGAGCGACGGCTCGAAGTCCAGACGGATGTTGCCGGTGGGCCCGTTGCGGTGCTTCGCGATGATGAGCTCGGTTTGGCGCTTCTTCTCCGGATCGGCGTCGTCGCGATGGATGAACATCACGACGTCGGAGTCCTGCTCGATGGCACCCGACTCGCGAAGGTCCGACAGCTGGGGCCGCTTGTCGGCTCGGGCCTCCGGGTTGCGGTTCAGCTGCGACAGCGCGATGACCGGCACGTGGAGCTCCTTGGCGAGCAGCTTGAGCGAACGACTGATCTCAGCGACCTCCTGCTGGCGGTTGTCCGGGCGTCGCGTGAGCGGGCTCGTCATCAGCTGGAGGTAGTCGACGATGATGAGCTCCAGCCCCTGTCGGCCGGTCCGCATCCGTCGAGCCTTCGCGCGGATGTCGACGATGTTCACGTTGCCCGCGTCGACGATGTGCAGCGGCACGTCGTGAAGAACCTCGGCGGCCTGGACGACACGGGACCAGTCGTCGGGACCGACGCGCTTGTTGCGGATGCGATCCCACGCGACGCGTGCCTCCGAGCACAGGAGGCGCATGCCGATCTCGTAGCGCGACATCTCGAGTGAGAACAGCGCCACGGGATGACGGCCGATCGCGACGTTGCGGGCGATGTTCGTGGCGAGCGACGACTTGCCGACGCCCGGTCGAGCTGCGATCACGATCAGGTTGCCCGGCTGCAGCCCCGACGTGAGATCGTCGAGATCGCGGAACCCCGACGGCAACCCCGTGTAGGCCGTGTCCCGGTTCTGGATGTTCTCGAGGTCGATCATCGCGTGGTCGACCAGGTCTCGCAGGATGGCCACCTCGTCGGCATCCTCACGGCGGGCGACGTCGTAGATCCTCTGCTCCGCGTCGTCGGCCACCCCCTCCGGGTCGGGCGGTGCCGCGTATGCCATGTCCATGATGTCGGCGGCCGCGCCGATCAGGCGGCGAAGGAGCGCGGTCTGCGAGACGATCCGCGCGTAGTGCCCGGCGGATGCGGGGGTGGGGACCTCGTCGACCAGATCGCGCATGTAGAGGGGACCGCCGACGTCGTCGAGGATCCCGGCGCGCTTCAGGGCTTCGATCCCCGTGACGATGTCGATCGGCTCGCCCCTGGCGTAGAGGCCCCGGAGCACGTCGTAGATCTTGCCGTTGGCGGAGCGATAGAAGTCGTCGGCCTGCAGGATCTCGACGACGTCCGCGATGGCCTCGGACGAGAGCATCATGGCGCCGAGCACCGATCCCTCGGCCTCGAGGTTCTGGGGAGGGACCCGCGGGTCGCTCCTGGCGATGCGCCGCACGTCTTCAACGGTGCGCGCCAAGACCTTCACCCCTCCCCCGACCATCGCCCCGCGGATCAGGCCGCGCATCCGGCCCTCGAGTCGAGGCTACGCTTCGCCCTGAGAACTTCCATTGGATAAGTGGTGTGGATTGCTGCACCGCAGGTCGCGGAGAAAGATTCCTTGTCACTCCGGCCGTGACCTGCGCTTTCCCCATGTGGACAAGCATGTGGACAAGTGTGAATCACACCTCTGACATTTCGAGGATCGGCACGCGCGAGGCGACCACGCGATCGAAGATATAAGAACCGTTGTATCTTTGAGCGATGACGGAGCTCGAACCGGCGTTGCCGCAACGGCTGAGCGGTGTCGAGGCGATGCGCGCGCTCGCCCATCCCACTCGGCTGCGGATGCTGGAGCTGCTCCGTCAGGAACCCCTCTCCGCCTCCGAGCTCGCCAGGCGGCTCGAGATCAGGTTCGGCAGCGCTCGGTTCCACCTGCATCAGTTGGTCCGGGGGGGTCTGGCCCACCCAGCGGGCGAGCGACGCGGACGGGGCGGGCTCGAGCTGCTCTTCTCCGCCCCGGAGGACCTATGGGTCGACATCGACCCCGCCGACCCGGCGACCACCTCGGCGATGCATCGCGCGCTCGTCGTGGAGCTCGGCCGTCGACTCCAGGCAGCGGCGAAGGATCAGCGCCCGAGCGACTCGGCCGTCGACGTCGTCTCCCTCCGCCAGGTCCGTCTCACGGCCACGGGCCGCGAGGAAGCCGAGCGGATCGCGGAGGAGACGCTCCGCCGGATCCGCGCGCTGGACACCGCGGCCGGGGAGGGCGACACGGAGCCGATCACGCTCGGCATCTTCCTCTTCCGAACCCCTCGCCCAACACGGGGCTCGAGCCGATCGGATGAGTGACGCCGGCCGGCGGCGCAATGTCCTGCTCCGCAACCGCGCGTTCCGACGGATGTGGACGGCGCGAGCGATCTCGTTCATCGGCGACGGGATCGCGATCACCGCGCTCGTGCTGCACGTGGAGTCGACGAACGGCACGGGAACAGCGGTCGGCGCGCTGCTGCTCGCGCAGGCGCTCCCGCACCTGGTGGGACCGGTCGCCGGCGTCGTCGCCGACCGCACCGATCAGCGCCGGCTGATGATCGGATGCGACCTGGGCCGGATGGTCGTGTTCGCGATGGCGGCATGGCTCCTGCCGGCCCTGCCCGGCCTCCTCGTCCTGATCGCAACCGCGTCGGTCCTCGACACGGTCTTCTCGCCGGCGGGCCGAAGCGCGGTGCCCGTTCTGGTGGATGAGGAGGACCTGCTCTCGGCGAACGCGTGGCTCGGCACTGCCCTCAACATGCAGGTGGCGATCGGCCCGTTGCTCGGCGGGCTCTTCGTGGCCACGCTCGGCTTCCGGGGCGCGCTGACCGCCGACGCGGCCTCGTTCCTGCTGTCGGCCGCGGTGCTCCTCGGCGTGCCGAAGCTGCCGCCGCACACCGCCAAGTCGGAGCGATCGAGCTTCCTGGCGGATACGCGGGAAGGCCTCGCATACGTCCGCCGCCACGCCGTAGCCCGCGCGGTGTTCGTCACCTTGTTCCTCGGTGTGGCGTTCGCCGGCGTCGACAACGTGGCGTTGGTGTTCCTGTCGCGCAACGTCCTCGGGGCGGGGCCCGTGGGCTACGGCGTGATCGCGGGTGCGTTCGGCATCGGCATGCTCGTGGCGTCCATCGCCCTGTCCGGCGGCCGGAGCCGTTCGCCGCGAGCGCTCTTCATCGGCGGGTGGACCCTCACGGCAGCCGGCACACTGCTCACCGGCTTGTCGCCGCTGGTGTGGCTCGCGGCGATGGCCCAGGCGACCGGCGGCGCCGGCAACGGCGCGGACAACGTGGCATCCGACACGCTGATCCAACGGAGCGTGCCGAATGAGATGCTCGGTCGCGTGTTCGGCGTGACCTCCACGGCGGCGTTCGTCGGCGGCGGCATCGCATACGCGGTCGGAGGACCCCTGCTCGACGCCACGTCGCCGCGCTTCGTCTTCCTGATCGCGGCCGCAGGCGTCCTCGTCGTGGTCGGCCTGGCGCATGTCCTGCTGCCCAGCGACGCGGGAAGACCGGGCGACGAGCCCGGCCTTCCGTGACGCAAACGAGTCGTGGGGCGTTACTCCTCGGCCGCGACCTCGAGGGTGAGCACCGGCTCGACCTCCGGGAACAGGTGGATCCGCACGTCGTGCGTCCCGAGCGACCGGATAGGCTCCTCCAGGTGCACGTCTTTTCGATCCACCTGGATGTCGGCTTGCGCCGCGATCGCCTCGGCGATGTCGGCGGCCGTCACGGAACCGAAGAGCTTGCCCTCTTCGCCCGCGCGAGCCGCGATCGTCACCTTCGATGCGATCAGCTTGACCGCGAGCGCCTCGAACTCGATCTTCTCCTTGGACTGACGCGAGGTGTGGGCACGCTTGAGGTTCTCAGCATGCTTCAGTGCGCCCTTCTCGGCCCGCACGGCGAGACCGTGAGGGACCAGGTAGTTCCGCGCGTAGCCCGCCGCCACCTCGACGACGTCTCCGGGGTCACCCAGCTTCTCCACGGGTTGCTGGAGGATGACCTTCATTTGGCAGCGTAAGGTAGAAGTGCCATCTGACGAGCGTTCTTGACGGCGGTGGCCACGTCTCGCTGATGCTGCACGCAGTTTCCTGTCACGCGGCGCGCGCGGATCTTTCCGCGCTCCGAGACGAATTTCCGGAGCGAGACCACGTCCTTGTAGTCGACGTAGTCGATCTTCTCCTTGCAGTAGACGCACGCCTTCCGCTTGGTCTTCTTCCAGGGCTTATCGTCCTTCTCGCGCTTGGGGCGCCTGGTCCCTTCGCGAGGTTTCCCCTTACCCGCCATCTAGTGGTGTCTCCTCTTGACTCGTTCCGCCGACCGGCGCGGCCACCTTCTCGCCCCAGTCCCCGGAACTCGATCCGGATGAGGAACGAGGGTTCCGCTCGATGCGAGCGGTGGCCCACCGGAGGCTCGGGCCGATCTCGTCGGCCTCGATCTCGACGGCGCTTCGCTTCTCGCCGTCCTGGCTCTCCCAGGATCGGTACTGCAGACGGCCGGACACGACCACGCGCGTGCCGCGCGTCAGCGTCTCGGCCACGTTCTCGGCAAGGCTCCGCCAGCAGTTCACCGAGAAGTACGACGCCTCCGCGTCCTTCCACCCACCGGCACCATCGGGCGTCCGGCGGTTCACGGCGATCCGGAACTTGCACACCGCCGCCCCGTTCGGCGTGTACCGCAGCTCGGGGTCGTCGGTCAGGTTGCCGATCACGGTCACCTGGTTGTCGTTCGCCATGTCAACTCACCACCTCATCGTTGTTCCGCACCGCGACGCGTATGGCTCACGCCGGGGTGGGGGAAGGCGCCTTGTGCTTCTGCGGCTTGGTCTTCTTCTCGGGCACGACCAGCACCTTGTGCCGGACGATCTCGTCGGCCAGGTTCAGCGTGCGTTCGAGCTCGGCCGCGGTCGTCGGCTCCGCGGTGAACCGCACGACGACGTAGTACCCCTCCGTCTGGTGTGCGATCTCGTACGCGAAGCGCCGGCGTCCCCACCGATCGATCTTCCCGACCTCACCACCAGTGCTGGATACCACCTTGGTGATGCGGTCGACCGCCGTTCCGACCAGCGCTTCGTCGGCCTCGGCGGGCAGGATGAACATGATCTCGTACTCCCTCAACTCCACCTCCTCTGGTCTGGACGGCCCCCTCGGAGAGGGAGCAGGGGGTCTTACGAGGGCGTCCAGAGTGTACGGGACACGGGAGGAACGTAGCACCGGGTGCCGACACGCGCGCCTCCGAGGCGAACCAGCGGCGACCGATTAGACTCGAACGAACTGCCGTGCACTCGACCTGCAAGGAGGCGCGAGCGATGCGAGTGTCGATCCACGACCTGCGTGCGATGAAGGCGCAAGGCAAGCGGTTCGCCATGCTGACCGCGTATGACTTCCCCACCGCCCAGATCCTCGATCGAGCCGGGATACCCGTGCTCCTGGTCGGCGATTCCGTGGGCCGCAACGTCCTGGGCTACCCGAACGAGCTCCCGGTCACCATGGAGGAGATGCTCCACCACGTGAAGGCCGTGGCGCGAGGGGCCGATCACGCGATGGTGGTCGGTGACATGCCGTTCATGTCGTTCCAATCGTCCGTGGAAGACGGTGTGCGGAACGCGGGACGCATGATCAAGGAAGGCGGCGCCCATGCGGTCAAGGTCGAGGGGGCGCAGTTCGACCTGATCAACCGGCTCGTCGAGATCGGCATCCCGGTGATGGCGCACGTCGGCCTGACCCCGCAGTCCGTGTACGGGTTGGGTGGAATGAAGGTCCAGGGCCGGGGAGAGGCCGGGACGAAGGTCCTCGAACAGGCCATGCATCTGGAGAAGGCGGGCGCGTTCGCGATCGTGCTGGAGGCCATGCCGGCCGAGCTCGGGACGGAGATCACGCGTTCCGTCCAGATCCCGACGATCGGCATCGGCGCCGGCGCCGGGTGCGACGCGCAGGTGTTGATCATCCACGACCTGCTCGGCATCACCGAGAAGCCGCCGAAGCTCGCCAAGGCCTACGCGAACGTCCGCGAGACCATGACCGAGGCGGTCGAAGCGTTCATGCGCGATGTCGAAACCGGGACGTTCCCCGATCCCGATCACACGTACTCGTAGAGGCGGCGCCCGCGGCGCGGTTGCGCGCGAGCTACACGACCGGCCACTCCCCGGCCATACACTCGGCGGATGGAGCGATCGCGAGATGGGCGCGGAACCCTGCTCGTCCTCGCCGGAGTCATCGTCGGGGTGGCGGGCGTCGCGACGATCGGAGTACATGCGCATTGGTCTCCGGACGGTCGGGCGGCGAGCGACGGGCTGTTGGCAGCCTTCTGCCTGGCGGCCGGCGCCCTCTGCTTCACCAGGTATCGGAGCACCGGCGACACCCACCCGTTGTTCGTCTGCGCGGGCCTGCTCGCGCTGGCCATGCAGACCATCCTCTTCGACCGGCACGCGATCCTGTCGGCGCTCCCCTCCCCGTGGGAAGGGCTCAGCTTCCCCGCCCTGGGCTGGTTCGCGGCATGGCTCGTCGCCGGCATCGGATTCGTGCTCGCGCGACCGTGGTGGGACCGGCGGGGACGCAAGCCGCTCCGGGCGCCGCTCGTCCTGAGCGTCGGGTTCGGTCTGCTCCTCGTCATCGATCTGATCCTGATCTGGGTCCGGCATTCGCTCCCCCGCGCACGCAACATCGATCTGCGACTCGACGGAGCGTTCTCCCTTACCTCACCACTGCTCTGGCTCGTTGGAGGAGGATCCATCGCGCTACTCCTCATCGCCGCCTGGCGCGAGTGGACGGCGGGGGGGACGTCCGATCGACGCACCCGTGGCTCGCCGCCGCCTGGACGATCGCGGCCGCCGGGCAGCTGGTGCTGCTCGCCCGCCCGATCCCCTACCGGCCGTTGCTCCTGCCCGCAGACGCGCTCCTCCCGCTCGCCTCCGCGCTCGCTCTCCTTGCATTCCTTGCGCCGCAACGCGCCGAGGCCTCCCGGGCACGCCGTGCCACCGACCGGGCCCAGGAGGTCATGGGCGGCAGGGCCGAGATCGCCGCGATGATCTCGCATGAGGTCCGCGGTCCCGTGAGCACCATCCGCGGGCTCGCGGGGACCGCGCTCTCGCACTACGACCGGCTGACCGACGACGAGCGTCGGGAGCTCCTGGATCTCATCCAGCAGGAGTCCGGGCGACTCCTAGCAACGGTGACGCAAGCATCCACCGCGCTCAAGGTCGACGCGGCCACGGTCAGCTACGACATCAGGGCGCACGACCTGGGCGCGGCCGTCCGCGAAGGGATCGCCGCCGCCGATGTGGGGGCCCACCGGGTGGACGTCGACCTCGCCGGAGGCGAGGTCGACGTCGCGTTCGACCTGCGGTGGATCACCGAGGCGGTCCGCCAGTTGGTCGACAACGCCGCGAAGTTCTCGCCTCCGGAGGCCCCGATCGTCGTGGCCACGCGGATCGAGAACGGTGGCGCGACGATCGAGGTCGTCGACCGTGGACCCGGCATCCCACCCGAACGCCGCGCCGACGTCTTCGACAAGTATCCGAATTGGCGACCCGACGGCTACGAGCAGGCACCGGGCTCCGGGCTGGGGCTCTTCCTCGTACGTGGCATCGTCGACGCTCACAAGGGAGAGGTGGGCATCGTCGACGCCCCCGGTGGGGGTACGATGCTCCGCGTCCGGATCCCCGTGGAGGGCTAGTGGCCGACGGATCGCGCCCCGTGACGCTTCTCATCTGCGACGACCACCGGGTCCTGACCGATGCGCTCGCCATCGTCGTGGGTCTGGACCCCGGACTCGACCTGGTCGCGCCACCGATGCAGGACCCGCAGTCCGCGATCGATCTCTGTGCCGAGCTCCTGCCCGACGTCGTGCTGATGGACGTCGATCTCAAAGCCGAGATGTCGGGGATCGACGCGACCCGCGCCATCAAGGAGATCTCGCCCGCGACGAAGGTCATCATCATGACGGCTCACGACAACGATCGATTGCTCGTGGATGCCGTCGAGGCCGGCGCCTCAGGGTTCCTAAGCAAGGACGACGCCGCGCAGGAGGTACTCGCCGCGGTGAAAGCCGCGGCGGACGGCGAGGTGCTGATCGAACCGGCGACGCTCGCTCGCCTGCTACCGCAAGTGGCCCGAGAGCGCGAGGCCCAGCGCGATGCGCTCACCCTGCTCAACGACCTGACGGAACGCGAGCACGAGATCTTGTCTCTGCTCGCGCAAGGCATGCGGAACGACGACATCGCGTCGCAGCTGTTCATCAGCCCGCAGACCGTACAGACCCACGTGCGGAACATCCTGGGGAAGCTCCGGGTGCACTCGAAGCTCGAGGCGGTTGCGTTCGCCGTCCGGCACGGCGCGATCGCCGTCTAGCGAGCCGTCGGCCGTCGCACACTTTTTTCCTAGGTCTTTCGGCCCGCCCGGTTGCGACTCCTGCGCAACCTCGCGTCGCGCCGTGACGGAACCCCGCGCCCGGGCTGCACGCATGGCCACTCCGGCCTGAGTTGCCTCTGCACGCATCCCTCGGCCTACCGCTGTTGCTGTAGAGCGAAGGGTGCGGCCGCTCCGACATGCCTTGCATTGCACTCAAGAACGTCGGTTCGGCCACCGAAATCAATTCCTGGCCCAAAGCGGGCGACGGCCGAGGGCCGGGGAAGGTTGAGGAGGACTGGCATGGACAGGATCCACCGCATGAGCCGGGGGCGGAAGACGCTCCTTTCACTGCTGTTGGTCGGCACGATCGGAACCGTCGCCGGCATCGGCACGTTCTCCGCGTTCTCGGCGACGACCGAGAACGACGGCAACGTGTTCGCCGCCGGTACCGTGTCGATCTCCGACAACGACGCCGGCGCCGCGATGTACACCATCTCGGACGCGACGCCGCTCACCCCGTCGTGAGGTGCATCGAGGTGACGTACACCGGCTCGCTGCCAGCCGACGTGCATCTGTACAGCTCGGCGATCGGCGCGATCGGACCGTACGTCGACCTCACGATCGACAAGGGCACCGGGACGACCGTGTTCCCGAACTGCGCGGGCTTCGTTGCCGACGCGAGCCCCAACGTCTACACCGGGACGCTCGGCGCCTTCGCCGCGGCGAGCTCCAACTTCGCGACCGGCGCCCCGGCGTTCCCGGGCGTGCAGACCGCGTGGAACCAGAACGACGTCGTCGTCTACCGGTTCACGCTGACCTGCAGAACGACCCGGCGGCGGCAGGTCTGACGTCGGGCGTCCACAGCTTCACATGGGAGGCGCAGAACCAGTAGATCGCCTCGGCAGGAGTCGGGCGGGTCGCGCGAGCGACCCGCCCGAACCCCCCTCGGCCGAACCGGGAGGGAAGAACTGGAAAGGGAGGGAACATGAGCAGGATCCATCGCATGAGCCGGGGGCGGAAAGCGCTCCTGTCGCTCCTTCTGGTCGGCGTGATCGGCACCGTCGCAGGGATCGGGACGTACTCCGCGTTCTCGGCCACGACCGTGAACCCCGGCAACACGTTCGCCGCCGGAACGGTCGTGATCTCGGACAACGACGCGAACGCCGCGATGTACACCATCGCGAACGCGACACCGACGGTCGCGGTCACACGGTGCATCCGCGTGTCCTACACGGGAACGCTGCCGTCGACGGTCAAGCTCTACACCACCACGGCGATCGGCGCGATCGGCCCGTACGTCGACATCGTGATCGACAAGGGCACCATGCCGGTCGGGACGACGTTCCCGAATTGCACCGGGTTCGTGGCGGACGCCGGCGGCTCCATCTTCACGGGGACGCTCGCGAACTTCGGAACGACCCGGACGAACTTCACGAACGGCGTCCAGGCGTTCCCCGGCGTGCAGACCGCAGTGGAACCAGAACGACACGCTCGTCTACCGGTTCACGTTGACGCTGCAGAACAACGCGGCGGCGACAGGTCTGACGTCGGGCGTCCACAGCTTCACGTGGGAGGCACAGAACCAGTAAGGGGGTCGGGACCCGGGCGGTCGCGAACGCGACCCGCCCCGGACCACCTCGGGGCGGGCATGTCCGGAAGGGACGGGGACCAAGTGGAACGACGAGCGAACACCCATCGCACCGAAGCCCGGATCCGGGTCGTCGGGTTCATGCTCGGCTTGGCGGTCGCAGCCACCGTTGTCGGCGCATCGAAGATCCCCGCGGGAGCGGGGGCGTTGGGTGCCGACGTCTCGATGGTCGTCGCGCCCACGGGAGAGCTCGCCGTGAAGCAACCCGGAGAGGTGCTCGAGGGGACGACCCTGACCCCGGCATCCGACCCGGCCAGTGGGCAGTTCACGATCCTTGACCAGACCATGTTCCCGCTCAACGTCCGCGTGCGCGGCGTCCCGGACCTGCCGGGCCTCAACGGCACGCTGAGGGTGGAACTGACCGGCCCCGACGACGAACAGCTGTTCCGCGGGTCGCTCGCCGACTTCCGCGCTTGGACCGAAGACCCGGTCACTGCTGAAGCCCGGCGTGTGGAGCACGTTCGGCCTCAAGGCATGGATCCCTGGTGACGTCGGTGCCGGCTACGTGGGCCGGATGGTCCAGGTCGACCTGTGGTTCCGCGTGAGCAAGGCGGGATCGTCGTGAACCGCGTGACCCGCCTCCTTGCCGCGTTGATCGCTACCGGGCTGGTCGCGGTCGCTTCGGGTCGTGCCACGTTCGCCGCGTTCACCTCGACGACGGCGAACCCCGCCAACACCATCGCGTCGGGCACGGTCGTGATCGCCGACAACGACGCCGGGAACGTGATGTGGAACGTCGACGAACCAGCTCCCGACGTCGCCCGCGGTCGTGCGTTGCATCCGCGTGACGTACAGCGGCACGCTGCCGGCAACCGTGCGGCTGTACACGACGACCGCGCGCGACGACGCTCGACCCCTACCTCAACGTCACCGTCGAGAAGGGGACGATGCCGGCGGCCACCACGTTCTCGAACTGCACGGGCTTCGCCGCAGAGGCGACCATCTTCCCGACGGGGACGCTGCAAGCGTTCAAGACCGCCCGGACGGGATGGGCGAACGGTCTCACCGCGTTCCCGGGAGCGCAAACCGCTTGGAACACCGCCGACTCCTTGGTCTACCGGTTCACCGTTCAGGTGCAGAACGTGTTCGGCGGCCCAAGGCCTGACCGGGCCAGGTGGGCTTCACATGGGAGGCGCAGAACCAATGAAGCGCATCGTGCGATCGGCGGCGCTCCTCCTGGGCTGGATCGCCCTCGGCGCCTTCGGCGGGCTCCTGCTCGCGGTGGGGCTGCCGAACCTCTTCCACGCGAAGAGCCTCACGGTGATGTCGGGCAGCATGGAACCGACGATCGGCACGGGCGACGTGATCGTGGCGCAACAGATCTCACCGATGGACGCCCGCGTGGGCGACATCGTCTCGTTCCGAGATCCTCTCGAGCACGATCGCGTGATCACCCATCGGGTGCGCGAGATCCACGTGTTGAAGGACAAGGTGGAGTTCGTCACCAAGGGTGACGCGAACACGAACACCGAGCATTGGGCCATCCCCGAGGACGGCACGATCGGACGGGTCGCATTCCACGTTCCCCGGCTCGGGTATTTCATGGTCTGGATCCACTCGACGTTGGGACTCCTGCTCCTGATCGTCTTGCCCACGCTCTTGCTCGGAGCGACGGAGCTCTGGCACATCTGGCGGCCAAGGGGCGCCCACGAGCCCGGCGCCCATCGGAAGACGGACGCTCTGAACGAAGGCGCCTACCGGCCCGGTGAAGGCCGACGGGTCGAACGGAGATCTCCCGATGAAGCAGTGGCGTAGACCGTGGCTCGTCCTGCCCGTCGGCATCGGGCTGGTGCTCGGTCTGGGCCGGGGCGCCCTCGCGGCGTTCTCCGCCACGACCGCAGACGGGGTCAACCAGTTCGTCACGGCGCCGGATTGGGAGCCGCCGCACGTTACGCGGACCGTGATCGCGAAGACCGTCGGCTACCTGGCCGGCAAGATCCACCAGGGAGGTCAGTTCTACGTCTATGCGCAGATCGACGACGGCGGGAACCCCCCGGCCGGCGTGGGAACCGTGACGGCTGACGTGTCGGCCTTCTCGAGCGGAGGAGGAGCGGTGGCGATGAACGCGGGTGCGTTCTCGGCCAGAGGTGTCCCCTACAACTACCGGAGCGCCTCGCGCACCGCGATCAATCCGATGGCGAACGGAACGCGGACCTATTCGTTCACGATGGCCGACGTCGCGGTCCCTGTGCATTCCCAGACAGAGACGGGATTCGCGGTGACCATCGACAACACCGTCCCGGCTCCGATGAACATGACATCGGCCAACGGCGCCGGCGGGACGGTCGGACGAGCCGAGCAGGGCGACAGCGTCACGTACACGTGGAGTGAGCCCATCGACCCGGAGTCGCTCTTGTCCGGATGGGATGGCGGGTCGCCTACCACCGTCACGGTCAGGATCAAGAACAAGGGTCCCAACGACAGGCTCTCCATCGAGGGTCCGGCCGGCACCCTGAACTTCGGCTTGGTCGCTCTGCAACAGAACTACTTCCCAGGGGACGCGGGAGTTTACGGACTCGGCCATCACGATGATCGGAAACGCCGTCACGATCGTGCTCGGGATCCCGAGTGGTGCTGTCAACACGGTCACAGTAGCCACGCCGACCACATGGCAAGGCGACAGCGGGGCATACGACGCCTCCGGCAACCCGTGCTCGACAGCAACGATCACCGGCTCGGGCTCGCCCCGGATCGACTTCTAGGTAGGAGGTGGACGAGAGCTCGGACCTTCGGCCATTACCCCGTTGGGGGTATCAACCTCTACCGGACGATGTGCCGAAAACTCGGATGCGGACGCCTCGGCAGCGGTAGCCGCATCGTGGGATCACCACCCCCTCGGTGATCCCCACAAGATCGAAGGCCCGAGCCCACCCCTCCCGGGCTCGGGCCTTCGTCTCTCCCTTCGTCACCGTGGAAGCGCTCCGCGTCGGATCTTGCCGGACGTCGTCCGGGGGAGCTCCGTCATCGAGACGACGGCCCGCGGGAGCTTGAAGCGCGCGATCCGTTCCGCACCGTGTTGCCGCAGCTCCTCCAGGGTCGGCGGATCGTCGGCGCTCACCGGCACGACGAACGCCACGACCTGTTGCCCCCACTCCTCGTTCGGCCTCCCCGCCACCGCGACCTCCGCGACCTTCGGATGATCCAGGAGCGCGCCCTCGACCTCGTGCGGCCACACCGTCTCGGCCCCCGTCCTGATGGCCTCGTCGGATCGGCCGTCGATCAGCAGGCGGCCGTCGGGCTCCAGCGCGCCCGTGTCGCCGGTACGGAGCCAGCCATCCAACGTGAACGCGAGCGCCGTTGCGGCCGGGTCGTTGCGGTAACCCTCCATGATCGTGGGACCGTGCAGTTGGACACCACCGCCCGCGTCGATCCGCGCGCTCGTGTCGTCGAAGAGCCGGCCGTCGTACGCGATGCCTCCGCACGACTCCGTCAGACCGTATGTCGACACCACGCGGACGCGACGCTCAGCTGCGGCGGCCACCTGGCTGGCGTCCACGGCCGCTCCCCCGATCAACATGATGCCGAACCGTGAGAGGTCCGCGCCCGCCTCGAGCAGACGATGCAGCATGGTCGGCACCAACGCGACGTGCGCGCCCGCCGGCACCTCGCGCAAGTCGTCGTTCGGGTCGAGGCCGATCCGGTCGAGGACCGTCACCGGCGTGCCGAACACGACGTGACGCATCAGGACGAGCATCCCGCCGACGTGCGCGGGCGAGAGGCAGCACACCCACGGCTCCGATGGTTCGAGCGCGACGCCGCCCGTCGCGGAGCCGAGCGCGGCGAACGACAGTCCCACCGCCGCCGCGACGGCCGGTCGCGACAGCTCGACGAGCTTGGGACGGCCCGCCGTGCCGGATGTCGCCACGACGAGCGCGACACGATCGGGCTCGGGCGGGGACGGATCGGCGAACAGCATCTCGTCGTCCGCGCTTATGACCGAGGCGGGCCGCGCCAGATCCACGATCGCCCGGCGCTCTCGTTCGGTCAAGCGGGCGTCCAAAGGCAGGATCGCCGCGCCCTCGGCCCAGAGATCCGCGACCACGTCCAGCCAGACGGGTCCCGGCGGCAGGTCGACCGCGACCAGGAACCCCGGCGCGGCGCCCAGGTAGCGGCTCACGTCCGGTAGGCTAGCGGAAACGTTCGAGCGTACGCTCTAGGAGTGATCGGTCCTATGGACAAGCCCGTTGCGTGGCAGTCCTCCGGCGACTACACGGACATCCGCTACGAGACCGCCGAGGGCATCGCGAAGATCACGATCGACCGGCCCGAGGTCCGCAACGCGTTCCGCCCGCTCACCGTCAACGAGCTGATCCGGGCGTTCGACGGGGCCCGGGACGACCCGGCGATCGGCGTCGTCGTGCTGACCGGCGAAGGGCCCGAGGCGTTCTGCAGCGGCGGCGACCAGAAGATCCGCGGCGACGACGGCTACGTCGACGATCGCGGTATCGGCCGCCTGAACGTGCTGGACCTGCAGATCCAGATCCGGCGCCTGCCCAAACCCGTCGTGGCGATGGTGGCCGGCTACGCGATCGGCGGCGGCCACGTCCTGCACGTCTGCTGCGACCTCACGATCGCGGCCGACAACGCCCGCTTCGGCCAGACGGGGCCTCGGGTCGGGTCGTTCGACGGTGGATACGGGATCAGCTTGCTGGCGCGTCAGATCGGCGAGAAGCGCGCGAAGGAGATCTGGTTCCTGTGCCGGCAGTACGACGCCCCGACCGCCCTCGCCTGGGGCCTGGTGAACGCCGTCGTGCCGCTCGAGGATCTGGAGGCGACGACGGTCGCATGGTGCCGGGAGATGCTCACGCTCTCGCCGCTCGCGCTTCGCCTGCTGAAGGCAGGCGCGAACGCCGGGACCGACGGCCTCGCCGGCGTGCAGCAGCTGGCCGGGGACGCGACGCTGCTCTACTACATGAGCGAGGAAGCACAGGAAGGACGCGACGCGTTCAAGGAGAAGCGGCCTCCGGACTTCTCACGGTTCCCGAAGCGCCCGTGAGCTCCGTCGCCGTGTGGTGGCGTGGCGCCCGGCCGCGGACGCTCGGGCTCAGCGTCGTGCCGGTGCTGGTCGGCGTCGCGGCCGCCGGTCACGTCGTGGCGTGGCGACTGGTCGCCGCGCTGGTCGTGGCGGCGGGGCTGCAGATCGGCGTGAACCTCGCGAACGACTATTTCGACGGCGTGCGCGGGGTGGACACGCACGAACGGACGGGACCTCAGCGGTTGGTGGCGAGCGGCGCGGCCTCGCCTCGCGCGGTGTTGACCGCCGCACTCGTCTCGCTCGGGCTCGCGGCGGTCTGCGGCCTCGCGCTGGCGCTCTCGACGTCCCCGGTGCTGATCCTGGCGGTGGGAGCGCTCGCGCTGGGCGCGGCACTGCTGTACTCGGGCGGGCCGCGACCCTACGCCGGCCTCGGTCTCGGCGAGCTGATGGTGTTCCTGTTCTTCGGACTCATGGCCACGTGCGGCTCGGCCTACGTGATGGTGGAGACCATGCCGGCGGCCGCATGGTGGGGTGGCGTGGTGACGGGTCTGCTGGCGGTGGCGGTCCTGGTGGCGAACAACCTTCGCGACATCCCGACGGACGAGACGGGTGGGAAGCGGACCCTCGCGGTGCGACTGGGCGACCGGCGTACGAGGATGCTGTACCGCACCTGCGTGGTCGGCGCATTCGTGACGATCGTCGTCGGCGTCGTCGCGTTCATCGTGGATGGGTCCGTCGGCCTCACGCAGTGGGGGTTGTTCGGCTTGATCGCGTGGCCGCTCACGATCCGGCCCTTCGAACGCGTCCGCGCGGCGACGGGCCGAGACCTGGTCCCCGTGCTCACCGGGACGGCCGCGTTGCACGCCGCATGCGGGTTGTCGCTCGCGCTCGGACTGGCGCTCTCGCACGCGCACTTCGTGGTGAACAGCGTCCCGGCGGTGTGATGGGCACCGCAGACGTCTCCCTCGCGTGCGCGACTGCCCTGATCGACGAGCTCGTCGAGCACGGCACGCGTCATGCGTGCGTGTCTCCCGGCTCACGTTCGACGCCGCTCGCCCTCTCGCTGGAACGACACCCCGGCATGACGGTGCACGTCCACCTGGACGAGCGCTCGAGCGCGTTCTTCGCGCTCGGACTGGCGAAGGCGTTGCGGCATCCCGTCGCGATCGCGTGCACGAGCGGCACCGCGGCGGCGGAGCTGCTCCCCGCGGTGGTCGAGGCCTCTCAGGCGCGCGTGCCGCTCTACCTGTTGACGGCGGATCGTCCCCCGCGACTGCGCGGCACCGGCGCGAACCAGACGATCGACCAGGTGCGGCTGTACGGCGCATACGCACGCGCGTACCTCGAGCCGCCCGTCCCGTCATCGGCGGAGGACGCGCTCGCGTGGCGAGCCGTCGGGCGCGAGGCGGTTGCGGCGTGTGGCGGCCCGCAACCAGGACCCGTACACATCGACTGCGCGTTCGAGGAACCGTTGGTACCGACCGGAGACCTCGTCGAGGTGCCCCCACGGGATACCGAACGCGTATCCCGGCCGGATCGCAACATGGAACCACTCACGGCCGACGTCGACCGCGCCGCGCAGGAGTTGTCCGGAGTTCGCGGCGTCGTGGTCGCCGGATCGAACTGGTGGACGGCACCGAGCGAGGTGGCGATCCTGGCGTCGCAACTGCGTTGGCCGCTGCTGGCGGAGCCGGTGTCGGGGCTGCGGCAGCCCGCGTGGGCGCTGGCGGCCGGACAGGTGTTGCTCGGGTCGGACCGGTTCCTCCAACGGCACCGGCCGGAGGTCGTGCTGCAGGTCGGCGCCACGCCGACGACACGCGCGACCCAACGGTTCGTCGCGGCCGCCCAACGGCTCGTAGTGGCAGACCTCTTCCACATGGACCCCGACCCGGAACACCGCGCGACGTGGCGCCTTCGAGCCGATCCGGATCGTCTCGCGACGCAGCTGATCGATCGCGTGGTTCCGGCACCCGACGGCTGGAAGGCCGCCTGGACCGACCTCGACGAGCGGGCGCGCTGGGCGATGGACGGCGTGCTCGACGCGAGCGACGAGCCCACGGAGTTGCGACTCGCGCGCGACCTGGCAGCGGCCGTGCCCGAAGGAGGCACGCTGTTCGTGGGGAACTCGCTGCCGGTCCGCGACCTCGACATCGCGATGTCGCCGCGCGACGGGCTCCAGGTGCTCGCGAACCGCGGTGCCAGCGGCATCGACGGCCTGGTCTCGACAGCGCTCGGCGTGGCGAGCGCCGGCATCGGCCCCACGGTCGCGTTGATCGGTGACCTGTCGTTCCTCTACGACGTGGGGACGCTGCTCTGGAACGGCGCGCGGCTCCCGGCCGATCTCGTCCTCGTCGTGGCGAACAACCGGGGAGGCGCCATCTTCGGCGTACTCGACCAGGCAACGTTGCCGGAGCGCGACCGGCTGTTCGTGACGCCGCAGGACGTGGACATCGGAGCGGTGTGCGCCGCCGCGGGCGTCGGACACCATCGGCTGGAGAAGATGTCGGCCTTCGACGGGGCGTTGCGCGATGCTCGAGACGCCGGAGGCATCCGGGTGATCGAGGTGGCGGTGCACGCCGAGCGGAGCCGACGACAACGCGCCGAGGTCCAGGCGGCCGTCGACGCCGCGCTCGCCGAGCTTTGACCTAACGCTAGGCTGCCGGTGTCGAGAGGAGGGCCGGATGGAGCTGCAGATCAAACGGTTCGATGCGCCGGATGAGACACGTGCGTTCGAACGAGGCACGTTCGACGTCGTCGAGATCGGTGGGATGACGATCGGCCGGGCGCGATACGAGCCGGGCTGGAAGTGGTCGGAACATGTCGGCGCCATCACCGGAACGGCGCTGTGCGAGGTAGAGCACCTAGGCCTGGTCGTCTCGGGGCGCGCGATGTGCTCGATGGCCGACGGGCGAGAGATCGTGTTGGAGCCGGGCGACATGTTCGCGATCGCGCCGGGCCACGACAGCTGGGTGGTCGGCGACGAGCCGTACGTGTCGCTGCACTTCCTCGGTGCATCCGACTACGCGGCGGCACACGAAGGGTCATGACGGAGACGCCGTCGATCCGATCCGCGACGCTCGATGACATCCCCGAGCTGGCTCGCCTCCGCTGGCAGCTCTACTCGGAACGGGAACCGCACGACGAGACGTTCGAGGTGTACGTCGAACGGTTCGCGGCGTTCGCAAGCGACGCGCTTGCCCGCGACGACTGGCGCGCGTGGTGCGCGGCGGCTGAGGGCCGGCTGGTCGCGGCGGTCTGGCTCCACACGGTTCCGCGCGTGCCGGCCCCCGGCCACGGTGATCCCCGGCCGATCGGATACCTCACCAACATGTACGTCGAACCCGAGCAACGGTCGAGAGGTCTCGGCTCCAGGATGGTGCGAGAAGTCATCAGCCACTGCGAGGCAACCGTGTTCGAGCTGGTGCTGGCGTTCCCGGCCGAGGACGCGCACCGCTTCTACGAGCGGAACGGGTTCACGCGACCGCCGGACCCGGTGGTGCATCCCTTGGGGCACTGAGCGCCGCACCTCCCGGATGGGCTAGCGTGCACGAGCGATGATCTTCCGCAGCGTCCTGCCCGAGATCGAGGTCCCCACGACCGCGCTGCCGGTATTCGTGCTCGAACACGCGGCGACGTTCGGCGACAGGCCCGCGCTGATCGACGGGCCCTCCGGGCGCACGATCACCTATACGCAGCTCGCCGGGATGACGCGAGCGCTCGCGTCGGGCCTGGCCTCGCGCGGCTTCGGACCGGGCGACGTGTTCGCGATCTTCTCGCCCAACGTGCCCGAGTACGCGGTCGCGTTCCATGGCGTGCTCATCGCCGGCGGTTCGAACACCACGATCAACTCGCTCGCGTCGGCCGACGACATCGAGACACAGCTGCGCGCGACGCGCGCTCGCTTCCTCCTCACGATCCCGCAGTTCCTGGATCGGGCGCTCCCGGCCGCCCGGGCGGCCGACGTCGAGGAGGTCTTCGTCCTCGGCGAGGCCGTCGATGGCACGTCGGCGTTCTCGTCGCTGTTCGCGACCGGCGCGGCGCCGGTTTCCGTCGACGTCGACAGCTCGGCGTCGGTCGCGGCGATGCCGATGTCCAGCGGCACGACGGGGTTCGCCAAGGTCGTGCAGCTCACCCATCGGAACCTGGTCGCGAACGTCCTGCAGTCGGACGCGGCGATCGGGATCCGCTCCGACGACGTGATGATCGGCGTGCTGCCGTTCTTCCACATCTACGGCATGACCGTTCTGGTGAACCTGGCGCTCCGCAAAGGGGCGACGGTCGTCACGATGCCGCGCTTCGACCTGGACGAGTTCCTTCGCTTGATGGAAGAGCATCGCGTGACGTTCGCGTGCCTGGTGCCGCCGATCGTGCTGGCGCTGGCGAAGCACCCCGCGGTGGACAAGCACGACCTGTCGGCGCTCGAGCGCGTGATGTCCGGCGCGGCGCCGCTCGACGCGAGCGTCTGCGAGGCGGCTGCCGCCCGCCTCGACTGCATCGTGCTGCAGGGCTACGGCCTGACCGAGACGTCGCCCGTCATGAGCGCGCCCACGCGCGACCCGTCGCAGGGCCGGCCCGCGTCCAGCGGCTTCATCCTGCCGAACACCGAGATCCGTATCGCGAACCTGGAGACCGGGGATGACTGCGCCGCCGACGAGGATGGTGAGATCTGGATCCGCGGCCCGCAGGTGATGAAGGGCTACCTCGACGACCCCGAGGCGGACGCGTACACGCTGCCCGGTGACGGGTGGCTGCGCACCGGCGACATCGGCCACGCGGACGCCGACGGCTACCTCTACGTGGTGGACCGGCTGAAGGAGCTCATCAAGTACCGCGGCTTCCAGGTGCCGCCGGCCGAGCTCGAGGCATTGCTCGTGCAGCATCCGGCGGTCGCCGACGCCGCCGTGATCCCCTCGCCCGATGACACGGCGGGAGAGGTCCCTAAGGCGTTCGTCGTGAAGCGGGCCGGCGCCGATGTCACCGAGGGGGAGCTGATGTCCTGGGTATCCGAGCGCGTGCCGTCCTACAAGAAGGTCCGCCGCGTCGAGTTCATCGACGAGATCCCGCGGTCGCTCTCCGGCAAGATCCTGCGCCGTGTCCTCGTCGAACAGGAACGCCAAAGGAACACCTGAGGCCGTTGGACTTGGTCATGCCGATCGGCGTGATCGAACAGCGCTCGGCTCGACAGGGCCCCGATGTACGTTCCGCTCGTGACACGGTCGTGGATGATGGGGAGCGCATGACGACGACCAAACCGATGCTCGCGAAGTCCCAGGATGACCTCCCGCTCGGCGACGGCTGGCGGTACGAGCCGAAGTGGGACGGGTTCCGGGCGATCGTCACACGCGACGCGGACGGTGTCCGGATCGACTCGCGCGGCGACCGACCGCTCGGTCGCTACTTCCCGGAGCTGCTGGAGCTGCTCGCCGGTCAACCGTCCGCCACGTACGTGATGGACGGCGAGATCGTGATGATCGCGAACGGCGTGATGGACTTCGAGACGCTGCAGCTCCGGTTGCATCCGGCGGCGTCGCGCGTGAACAAGCTCGCCGGCGAGATCCCGGCGACGCTCGTGGCGTTCGACCTGCTGGAGCTCGATGGCCGGGACGTGCGACCGCTCACAACCGACGAGCGGCGTTCCGAGCTCGAGGGGCTGATCGAACGCCTGGGCGCCGAGCTCGCTCCCGACTCCCCCGGCGGCCTGCATCCAGGCCCGGCGCTGATCCTCACACCGCAGACCGCGGACGTGGCGACGGCGGAGCGGTGGTTCGCCGACGTGGACGGCGTCGGGCAGGACGGGATCGTCGCCAAGCGCGCCGAGCAACGCTACGTGGAGGGCGAGCGCGTGATGGTGAAGGTGAAGCACCATCGCACCGCCGACTGCGTGGTCGGCGGCTATCGCTTGGAGCGCAACGGCGATGGCGTAGGGAGCCTGCTGTTAGGCCTCTACGACGACCGCGGTGCGCTGCAGTACGTCGGACACACGTCGGCGTTCAAGGCGAAGGAGCGGCGCGAGCTCCGCGAGACGCTCGAGCCGCTCGTGGGGGGCGAGAGCTTCGGCCAGGGCCGGAGCCCGGGTGGACCGAGCCGATGGAGCGCGGGCCGCGAAACCGAGTGGGTCACGCTCGAGCCGAAGCTGGTGTGCGAGGTTCGCTACGAACGGCTCCAAGGTGGCCGGTTCCGCCATTCGGCGTCGATCCTCCGCTGGCGCCCCGACCGCGATCCGAAGAGCTGCACGTTCGACCAGCTCGCGCTCAGTCCCGGCTAGTCGCGGTCCTTCTTCGCCCGCCGCGAGGCCTCCCACTCGGCGACCTTCCGCGCGCGCGACGGATTCACGCGTACGGGCTCGCTGTCACCCTTCGGGAAGTGCGGCGGCCACGGGGCGTCGCCCAAACCTCCTGCTTCGTCCTCCGCGGCGAGCTCCAGCAGACCATCGAGGCTCGACCGCTCGATCGGGTCCGCGCCGGCTCCCGGATCGCCGATCGACGCGAGGCGACCCGGCACCGTCTTGATCGTGAAGACCGACGGATCGACGTTCGGGACCTCGTCCCACGACAGCGGTGTGGCCACGCGCGCGTCTGGCACCGGGCGCACCGAGTACACGGACGCGACCGTGCGATCGCGCGCGTTCTGGTTGTAGTCGACGAAGACGCCCTGACGCTCCTCCTTCCACCATGCGGCCGTGGCAACTCCCGGAGCTCGTCGCGTCACTTCGCGCGCGAGCGCCAGAGCGGCCCGCCGCACGTTCGTGAACCCGTGCTCGCGGACGATCGGCACCACCAGGTGCATCCCGCGCTTGCCGCTCGTCGACGGGAACCCCACCGCCCCGTGCTCCTCCAACACGTCCCGAACCACGAGCGCGACCCGTCGTGTGTCGTCCCACGGAACGCCGGGCGTCGGGTCGAGGTCCACGCGGAGCTCGTCCGGATGATCGACGTCGTCCCGACGAACGGGCCACGGGTTCAGATCGAGGCATGCGAGGTTCGCCATCCACACCAGGTGCGCGGCATCGGCCGGCGCGATCATCACGGCGTGCCGTCCGCTCGGGAACGTGATCGTCGCCGTCTGCACCCACGGCGGCCGCTGTGTCGGGACGCGCTTCTGATAGAACGGCTCGCCGTCCACGCCGTTGGGGAACCGGTGCATGATCGTCGGGCGGTCGCGACACCCGATCAGCGCCGCCTCGGCGACGACGAGGTAGTACTCGACGAGATCCATCTTCGTGACGCCGATCCCCGGGAACAGCACCTTGTCGGGGTTCGAGACGCGGATCTCGTAACCATCGACGTCCACAGTCGTCGCGGGCGGCGGCATCCGTCGTCAGCCCCAGCGCAGCGAGTCCAGGAACGCGCGGAACTTGCGCTCGGTCTCGTCGAGCTCGGCGGCGGGATCCGAGTCCGCGACGATCCCCGCGCCGGCGAACAGGCGAGCGGTGCTGCCGTCGAGCTCCGCGCATCGGAGCGCGAGCGCCCACACCCCGTCTCCCGTAGCGTCCATCCACCCGACCGCTCCGGCGTAGGCGCCGCGAGGGACGGGCTCGAGCTCCCTGATCGTTCCCATCGCCTCGTCACGCGGCTCACCGCAGACCGCCGGCGTCGGGTGGAGCGCGCGCACCAGATCGAGCGCGGTGACGCCCGGGTCCTTCAACACCCCGCGGAACCGCGTCGACAGGTGCCACACGTTCGCCGTGGCCAGGAGTTGCGGCTCCCGGTCGTAGGTGAGATCCCGGCAGAGCGGGTGCAACGCTCGGAACACGTCCTCGACGACGATCGCATGCTCCTGCCGGTCCTTGGGCGAGGTGCCCAGCCGCTCCGCGTTCTCGCGATCTTCCGCAGGATCGCCGGCGCGGGGCGCGGAACCCGCAAGCGGATTCGTCCGGATCTCGTTGCCGAACCGCGAGATCAGGAGCTCGGGACTCGCGCCGACAAGCGTCCTTCCCTTCCCCGTGTCGACCGCGAACGAGTACCCGTCGGGCTCGACCGCTCGCAGGTGCTTGAGTAGCTCACGCGGATCCAGCGTGCGACCGGCCTCGACACGGATCGTCCGTGCCAGGACGACCTTGCGGAGCATCCCGCGCCGGATCCGGCCGACCGCCTCGCCGACCGCTCGTTCGTACGCATCCGGAAGTGGCTCGGGGAACACCTGCATCTTCGAGAACGGAGCGTTGGGCTCGCTTCGCCCACGGGTCGGCTCCGGCATGGCGACGTCCCCCGGCTCATCGTCCAGCCGGAGCAACCAGGTTTCCCCTGCCGGTCGCGACGCACCGTCCGCCGAGGGTGCGCGAAGTGGCCGCTCCTGTGGGGATCGAACGGGATCGATCCGAACAGCAGCGGAGCGGGAGCATCCGGTGGCAGCGCCCCGATGTCGAGCCCGCTGAAGAGCATCTCGAGCGTCGGCGGACGCAGCCCCATCTGAGGGCCGGAGAGCGTCATCACCCACGGATCTCCTCCTCCGGCGCTGCCGGCGACGCCGATCCCCGCGCGTTCCATGAAGCAGCCACCAGGCGCATACGCGGCCAGCAGATCGAACGCTGGACCGAGGCGCTCCGCGCGCACGACCGCACGGGTCGCCGTCACGCGCGCGTTCCCACGATCAACTGCGTGATGCCGCCCGACAGTTGATGACGCTCGGCGTCGGGGAACCCCACGTCCTCGAGCATCTCGAGCATCTCGGTGGGCGGCGGCAGATACGCCATCGATCGCGGGAGGTACGCGTACGCGTCGCCGTCGGACAACAACCCCCCGATGCGCGGCACGACGTGGCGGAAGTACACGCCGTGGCCCGCGCGCATGACGCGGTTGTCGGGTTCGCTCGCATCCAGGAGCGCGACACGCCCGCCGGTCCGGACCACACGCGCCACCTCGGTGAAGAACGCACGCAGGTCCACGACGTTGCGGAGGGCGAAGCCGCACGTCGCTCCGTCGGCGGCGCCGTCGCCGAGAGGGAGCTGCAGCACATCGGCCTCCACGAGCGGGGCCGATGTCGTCGCGGCCGCGAGCATGCCGTGCGAGAAGTCGAACCCGACGGCGCGATACCCATTGCGCTGCAATTCTCGACAGAGATCTCCCGTCCCGCACGCCAGATCGAGCACCAGCGCGCCGCCGGGGAGCCGGAGGTCGCTCACCGCCCGCCGGCGCCACCCGACGTCCATCCCGAACGTCATAACGCGGTTCACCAGGTCGTAGCGCCCCGAGATCGAGTCGAACAGCGATCGGACGGCTCGATGCTTCTCGTCACCTTCGGGCAGCTGGAGATCGCGCGCGCCCTTCATGCGCCTCGCTCCATGCCGGCGCGCGCTGCGCGCAACTCCTCGTCGTCCCCCACACGCTCGATCTGCGACTCCGCGGTCTCCAGCAGCACCCGCCGGAAATGATGGGAGACCAACTGCGTCACGGCCGGCAGCAGTTCGGCGAACGCCACCACCATCTGGTCGGCGGCTTCCCCTTCCGTCCCGGCGGTGTCCCTGATCGGCTTGCGGACGTGCTCGTCGAAGAGTTCGACCGCTCGTTCGGCCAGCAGGTGCAACGCCGCGTCGGCATCTCGGGCGAGCGACAGCAGATCCCCGAGGGGCAGCCCGAACTCCAACAGGCGGAGGGCGGTCCGCACGAGCTCGATGTCCGAGGCCGTGTACCGCTCCACCCCGTCCACGGGACGGCCGAGCCGGATCCCCTCGCGCTCGACGGCCTGGATCAACGACGCGGGCACCCCACTGCGGTCGGCGAACTGCTCGAGCGTAAGCAGCTGGCGGTCTGCGTCGGCGCCGCGAGCCGCGGCCACCGCAGCCGCCAGATCTGCGTCGGCGGGACCGAGCTCGCCCCGGACGACCCGTTTGATCGCGGCGAGGGTCAGGCCCTTCCCCTGAAGCGTGCGCACCTCGCGGATCCGCTCCGCGTGCTCGGCGTCGTACCAGGCGACGCGCCCTTCGCGGGCGGGCGCGGGAAGCAATCCGAGCGTCTGGTAGTAACGGACCGTGTCGACGGATACATCGCAGGCCGCGGCGAGTTGCTCGACCCTATACCTCACGACCATCCACTCTACGAGTGTTCGCTCGCACGGTCCACGCGACGGCGCGGGCTACCATGCCCCGCGTGGAGCGTGCCGTTCGCCCCGTGAGCCTTCTCCTCGTCCTCGGTTACGCGTGCGGCGTCCTGATCCTCGGCGGCGCGCTGAAGGCACCCTGCGCCACGGGATCCTGGGCGGACGGACGCCAGTACCGCTGGTTGTGCTATTCGGACATCGTTCCCCTGCTCCATACCGAGCAACTCGAAGGGAACCGGCTGCCGTTCATCCAGCCGTGCCTGGAGACGGGGGGCCAGTGCGACGAGTACCCCGTGCTCACGATGTACACGATGCGACTCACGGTGTGGGTCGGGGGTAGCACGACGGCGGGATTCTTCACCGCCAACGCCATCCTCCTGTGGATATGTGCCGCTGCCATCGCGACGTTCCTGTACATGTTGGGCGGCAAGGCATCGTGGTTCGCGCTGTCGCCGACGCTGCTCATCTACGGCTTCATGAACTGGGACCTGTTGGCCGTCGCGCTTGCGACGGGAGCGCTCCTGGCATTCGCGCGCCGCCGTGACGGCCTCGCGGGGATGTTGCTCGGCCTCGGCGCCGCGGCCAAGTTCTACCCGGCGATGCTGGCGATCCCCCTGATCGCGGACCGCCTCCGCCACCGGGAACCCGACTCCGCGATCCGGATCGGGTGGGCGGCGGCGGGGACGTGGCTCCTCGTCAACGCGCCCTTCGCCGTCGCGTCTCCCTCGAGCTGGTCGACGTTCTTCCGGTTCAACTCCGCTCGAGGGGCAGATTGGGACAGCCTCTGGTACATCGGATGCCAGAACGTCAACGTGGCCGCCATCTGCGGACACACGTCGCGGATCAACGTGGTGTCCCTGGCGCTGTTCGCCTCCACGTTCGCTCTGGTCTGGATCTGGAAGCGGCGCCGGGAGCCGGGGTTCGCCCGGTGGAGCCTGGCCTTCCCGATGTTGGTGCTCTTCCTGCTGTCCAACAAGGTCTACTCGCCCCAATACGGACTGTGGCTGTTGCCGTTGTTCACGCTCGGCGCGGTCGACCTACGGACGTTCATCGCCTTCGAAGCGGCCGATGTCGCCGTCTTCGTGACCCGCTTCTCCTACTTCGGTCGACTCACGGGCGTCGGCGGGCTGCCGTTCGGCGCGTTCGAGATCGCGATCGCCGTGAGGACGCTCATCCTCGTCTGGTGCGTGGTCGCGTGGGTGCGCCGGCCGACGGTCGAGCTGCCGGAGCCGGGGACGCTCGCCGGCGGCGCGCCGGTCGTGGCCACCGGAGCCCTCGCGTGAGCGAACCGTCGGACACCTCCGACGACCCGCGTCTCCGCGACGGCTTGCTCCCGTGCGCGATCACGTTCCTCGCGGTGCGGATCGGCCTGATCGTGCTGGCAGCGCTCGCGACGGGGCTCTTCCCCGCGCGGGATGCGGTGAGCGTTCCGGGATGGATCGCCCCGGCGCTCGGGCACGGCTGGCACGATGTGTTCAGCGCGTTCGAGCGACAGGACGCTCTCTGGTTCCTGCGGATCGCCGACACGGGCTACGCGCTGCGGGACGGCAGCGCCGCGTTCTTCCCGCTGTACCCACTGCTCGTCCGCGCCACGTCGTGGCTCGTCGGAGGCCATCTGCTGTTCGCGGCCACTCTCGTTTCCAACGTGGCGTTCTTCGGGTCGCTCCTCGTCCTGTACGACCTCACGGTCCGCGAGTTCTCTCGAGACGTCGCCCGCCGGACCATCGTCTACATCTCGATCTTCCCCACGGCGTTCTTCTTCTTCGCTCCGTACAGCGAGTCGCTCTTCCTCCTGCTCTCGCTCATCGCCTTCCGCGAGGCGAGACGGGACCGGTGGTGGGGCGCGGCCGGAGCCGGCGCGCTCGCCGCCCTCACCCGGAGCCTGGGCGTCGTGCTCGCGCCCGCGCTCATCGTGATGGCCCTCGAACGACGAGGCGACGGCGGGATCGTTTGGGCGCGTCTCCTCGCGGGCGCGACGGTGCTGCTGGGTCCACTCGCCTATCTGGGGTGGTGGGGCGTGGCGCACGGGGATGCGCTCCAACCGATCCATGCGCAGGCGAACTGGCAACGCGAGGGTGCCTTCCCGCTCACCACGCTCTGGAGCGGCTTCAAGCTGGCACTCGGCGTGGGCGTGTCGGATCCGAACTACTGGCTGATCGACTTCCTGGTCGTCGCCGTGGTGATCGTCGCCGTGTTGGCGGGCCTGCGACGACTCCCGCTGCCGTACCTGACGTACGCGCTCGGTAGCCTCCTGATCCCGCTCTCCTACCCGTTCGCCCCGCGTCCGCTGCTATCGATGCCGCGGTTCGTGGCGGTGATCTTCCCGGCCTTCTGGGTACTGGCCGATGCCGCGGAGCGACGCAGGCTGCCGAACACCGCGATCGTCGCCACGTTCGCGGGAGGCCTCAGCCTGCTTGCGGTGCTGTTCGTGAACTGGTGGCACATCTTCTGAACAGGCATCCAGGACCGTCTAGGATGGTGCGGACCGCGTCCAAGGCGCGGACGGAGGACGAGGCATGATCAAGGTAGCCATCGCCGACGACCATTCACTGGTACGTCAGGGACTCCGCCGGTATCTCGACATGGCGGATGGGATCGAGGTCGTGGGCGAAGCATCGGACGGCCGCGAGCTCTTGACGTTGATCGAGGAGACCGATCCGGATATCGCTCTCGTCGACATCCGGATGCCCGAGATGGACGGACTCGAAGCCGCCCGCGAGATCCGCGATCGATTCCCTAAGGTGGGAGTGATCATGCTCACCGCCTACGACGACCGGCAGTTCGTGGTCGAGGCGGTTCGCTCCGGCGCTCGCGGGTACGTCCTGAAGGCGCGCGACGCCGAGCACCTGATCCAGACGGTGCGCCTGGTCGCCGGGGGGAACATGGTGATCGACCCCCAGCTCGTGGTCGCGCTCGCCGAGGAGCTGTCAACGGCGAAGGAACGCGACCGCCGCGCCGAGACCCTCACGGCGCGCGAGATCGAGGTGCTGCAACTCCTGGCGTTCGGACACACGAACCGGGATATCGCCGAAAGGCTCTACATCTCGCCCGACACCGTGAAGACCCACCTCGAGCACATCTTCGAGAAGCTGGGAGCGTCGGATCGCACCGCGGCCGTGGCCGAAGCGCTCCGCCGCCGGTTGATCGAGTAACGCCGACCTCGGACCGGTTGCCTCGTCACCGCGGCAGACGCGGGTTAGTCCATCCGGTCATGCATGTCCGACGACTGGGTGATGGAGCCTGGGGGGCCGAACCGGCAAGATGGAACGCGTATGACCGACGCCCACATCCGACGACGATCCCTCTCCGCCGCCACGGTGCCCCTCCTCGCCGCAGCCGTCGGTGTCGTCGTCTCCGCGATGGCCCCGCCGGGCCGGACGCAGATGCTCGTCGGCGAGGCGTCGGTCGTCGCGTTGAACCTGGTAGCCGCCGCGTCGATCCTCGGGCGGAGTCGCCTCGAGGAGGCGTGGCGCTCCGCCCGCTCGTTCGCGACCTTGATGTGCGTGCTCGCGCTCGCGGCGGGCGCCCTGTTCGTGGTGGACCTCCAACGTCACACGCCGAAGCCGGGTCCACTGGACGTCGTGTTCCTGCTGTTCCTTATCCCCATGCTGGGCGCCGCTCGCGAGGAGTATCGCGGGCACTTCCCCAGCGAGGATCGCCGCGAGATCTCGATCGACGCGATCCTGATCGCCGCCTCGCTCGCTGCGATCGGCTACGCGATCATCAGGCCCGTCGGAGCCGGTCCGACCGTGTCGCTGTCGGCCGGGACGTTCGCGGTCGTCGCGGCCACGCTCTTCGCCGCGTTCGGCGTCCTGACGCTCTGGGTCCCCTCCCGGGCGCATGTCGTGCAATGGCTCATCCTCACGGCCGTCTCCGCCGCGACGGTCGTCTTCGGCTGGGAGTGGACGCGGGGCTCCTTCCACGTCGGGTTCCCGGGGATCGTCCTGGTGTTCATGCTGGCAGGGCCCTCGATGGCCGCGACCATCGCGCTGTTCCCTCGACGCGTCGGCACCCCGCCCGACGAACGGCAGTTGCACCTGGCCCGTCCCATCCTCACGAGCGTCTCCGTGGTCTCGGCGTGCGCGGCGCTCGCAACAATCGCCAGCCTCGATGACTCCCACGGGCTCCCGACGATGCAGTCGACGGTGATCATCGCCGTGCTCGGGCTGGGCGTCGCAGGGCGCATCCTGGCGAACCAGATCCGCAGCACGGCGGCCCACGCCGAGGCGAGGTTCGCGCTCGGCGACAAGGAACGCGCCCTGACGGAGGCCGACACCGCGCTCGAACGGGTTCGCGACACGAACGAGACGCTCCGCCAATCAGAGGAGCACCTCCGGCTGGTCTTCGAGGCCGCAGTCGACGGGATCGTCGAACTGGACCATCGCGACGTCATCCTGCGGGCGAACGATGCGTTCTGCAGCATGGTGCGCATCGACCAGGCGTCCATCGAAGGGTTGCCGTGGACGGCCCTCGCCGCGTCGGTGACCGGAGCCGACTCCTCGTTCGCGTCACTGCCCACGACCGGACAGGGCACCATCCAACGAAACGAAGGGCAGCCTCTCTACCTGGAATCCCGGATCTCCGACGTGCCGATGACACCGCCACGGCGCCTCCTGCTCGTGCGGGATGTGACCGCGGGACGGATCGCCGACCAGACGATCCGATCGCTCTTCAAGTTCTTACAGGACCGCGACGAGGACAGGACGCGGCTGCTGCGGCGGACGAACAGCGCGATCGAGGCGGAACGCAACCGCATCGCTCGGGACCTTCACGACGGCCCGGTGCAAGGCGTCTCGGCCGCATCGCTCTCCCTCGAAGCGGCGCTCCTGATGATCAAGGCTGGCGACAGCGACCGGGGGATCGAGATCCTCACGAAGATCCGCAAGGAGCTCGCCGAGGAAGCCGACGGACTCCGCGGGCTGATGTCCGGTCTCCGCCCGCCGCTGTTGGAGGAACGAGGGCTGATCCCCGCGATCCGCGAGACGCTCGCGCGCTTCGGGACCGAGCACGGGGTCCGCACGGAGTTCTCCGGGATGGTGGGAACCGAGATCCCCGACGACCTGCAGACGCTCGCCTACCGCGTCGTGCAGGAGGCGCTGTCGAACGCGGCCAAGCACTCGCAGGCCACGCACGTGACGGTCTCGGTCGAACTCGACTCGGTGCAACTCCGCGTCGAGATCGTCGACGACGGGGTCGGGTTCGACAACGCCCGCGCGAGGGAGTTCCTGCAGATGGGCCGGGTGGGTCTCGCGTCCATGCGCGAGCGGGTGGAACTTGCGAGCGGGACGTTCGTCGTTCGATCGACACCCGGGCGCGGCACGACGATCGTCGCGACCCTGCCGGTCGAGATCGCGCCGGCCGGCCGCGAGCTCAGCGTCAACGACGCAACCTGATCGGACCCGTCGGACCGGTGCCACCCTGGCCGGTCGGTCCGCTCGGCGTACCCGTCGGACCGGTCGGTCCCGTTCCGGCGGGCCCGGTCGGTCCCGTCGGTTCGGGCGGCGGCGACTCGCTCGGCGACGGGGTCTCGCTGGGAGTGGGGATGGGTGAGTACACGGGCGTCGGGGCCCCGATCGTGTGTCCTTCGAGCGAAGGTACCGCGAACTCCTCGACGGGTTGCCCCTGCATGGCGACCGTCATGAAGTCGTGCCAGATGGCCGCCGGGATCGTGCCGCCGAAGACCGGCGAAACGCCCTCCACGCTTTCCAGCGGGATCTCGCCCCGCGGGTAGCCGACCCACACGCACGTGGCGAGCTGCGGCGTGTAGCCGCAGAACCACGCGTCGACGTAGTCCTGCGCGGTCCCGGTCTTCCCCGCCACGGGCCGGTCGGAAAGGCGGGCTGCGGTACCCGTCCCGTACGTGACGACGTCCTCCAGAGCGGATGTGACCAGGTCGGCATCGTTCGCGTCCAGGACCTGCTTCGGCTTCGTGCTGACGTCGTCGATCACCCTGCCGTTGTGGTTGGTGAGCTGCACGAGCGGGTCCGCGTAGCGACGCACCCCGTGCGCCGCGAGCGTGGCGTAGGCGTTGGTCATCTCGAGGGGGTTCACTGCCTCGACACCCAACGTGATGGAGCAGACGGGATCCAGGTGGCTGCGGATGCCGAGCAGGTGCGC
Organism: uncultured Actinomycetes bacterium; assembly: GCA_963775755.1. Lineage (GTDB taxonomy): Bacteria > Actinomycetota > UBA4738 > UBA4738 > HRBIN12 > JBBQVZ01. Next base: position 72,286 of record CAVZKB010000010.1, read on the forward strand.
CATGTCGACGACCTTGTCTGGACCGAGCGCCGCGGCCACCTGCGCGAACACCGTGTTCACGGAGTGCGCCGTGGCGGCCTTCAGCGAGAACACCCCCGCTTCGGAATCCGAGGCGTTCGACAGCTGCCACGGAGCGCCGTTCGTGAAGCAGTCGGTGTTCGGGATGGTGATCGACGCCGGCCCGTTCCAGTACGCGTTGAGGTTGTAGCCCGCCTTCATGGCCGCGGCGAGCGTGAACGCCTTGAACGAGGACCCCGACTGACGCCCGGTGCCGCCGAACGTATCCGTCTTGAGCCGCAACCCTGAGGTCGCGAGGTTCACCTGCGACTGGTTGAACCCGCGACCGCCCACCATCGCCAGGATCTGACCGGTCTTCGGATCGATCGCGACCAACGCCCCCTCCGGGTCGGATGGGCTGGGCAGGTGCGCGTTGACCGCCGCCTCCGCGGCGCGCTGCAACCCGAGGTCGAGCGAGGTCGTGACGCGGTAGCCGCCGCCGAAGACCGCCGCGCCCCCGTACTTGTTGATCAGGTAGCGCTTGGCGTAGTCCACGAAATACTCGGAGTTGGCCGGCGAGTTCACGGCCTCCTTCTTCGGGTCCGTCGTGACCTTCTTCGCGCTCAGGCGATCGGCGGCCGAGGCGTCGAGATAGCCGTAGTGCACCATCTGGTCGAGCGCGTAGTTGCGACGGACCTCGGAGTCCGAGGGATGATCGATCGGATCGAATCGCCCCGGCGACGTGATGAGACCCGCGAGCGTCGCGGACTGCTTGACGCTCAGGTCGGCGGCATCGATCCCCCAGTACGTCTGCGCCGCCGCTTGGACGCCGTACGCGCCGTGTCCCAGATAGATGGTGTTGAGGTAGCGAGCCAGGATCTGGTCCTTCGTCAGCGTCTGCTCGAGCTTGATCGCGAGGAGCGCCTCGCGGATCTTCTCCTTGATCGTTCGAGGCGGCACCACGTATTCCCGGGTCCCGTCGGGCTGGTCGACGTAGCTACCCGCGTACACCTGCTTGACGAGCTGCTGGGTGATCGTGGAGCCGCCCTGCACGGTCTCGTGCTTCACCAGGTCGGTCCAGGCAGCGCGCAGGATGCCGACGGGGTCGATGCCGGGGTGCTGGTAGAAGCCGTGGTCCTCGACCGCGATCACGGCATCGCGGAGCGTCTCGGGCATCTGGTCGAACGGGATGATCGTCCGGTCGACCGCCCCGTGGATCGACGCGAGCAGGGAGCCGTTGCGGTCGTACATGAACGTCGACTGGATGGGTGGGAACGTCTTGGGCAGCTCGATCTGGGAGTAGGCGTAGACCAGCGCGCCGCCCACCGCCAGCACGAGCACGACGGGCACCGCGAGGAACACCCACCAGAACCTCCGGAAGAAGCCCTTCTTCGGCTCCCCCTTCTTGCCGCGGGTGTGCTTCGGGCGATACGAGCGGCCCCGGGTCGCTCGAGGGGTGGTGTCGGTCGACACTGCTCGCGATTCTATCCAGGGCAGGCGAGGATCATGCCTGCTCCTTGTGGTGTTCCGGTGTCGTCGATGCGATCAGACCGCGGCCGTGCGCCGGGCGGTGAACGCCTCTTTGAGGTGGTTCCACTGGCAGCTGCGGCAGACCTCGACGACGTAGCAACACGATCCGGGGTGCGCCGCAGTCATGCGGAGCCCCGTCTGGATGGACCAGACCCGGCCGCTGTCGGCCTTCAATCCGTCGCCGTAGACGTAGGCGAGCAGGACGAGCTTCTCTTTGGCGCAGACCGGGCAGTCGTTGTTGGTCGGCTCCCCGACGTGCCGCGCCGCACGCATCAACTCCGGGTGCGCGTCGCAGACGTCGGTGAGGCCGAGCACCCCCAGACGTGCGTCCCGCAGGAGCGCGCGCTTGGCCAGCGTGTAGTCGATCACGCCTAACTCGGCGCGTCGGCCTCCCAGCGGCATCCCCTTGCTTGCCATGGTGGCCAAGTGTACCCCCGCTCCCCGACGCGGCGGACCTGCCGTCGGACGTACGCCGTTGGATACTGGCGGCGTCACCCGTTGGGAGGAGCGACCGGATGCCCGAGATCACCGTGCTCAGCAGCGACGACCGATCGAGCTGGGTATCGCTCGTCCGCCCTCCGGGACGGTTGCCCTCGCCGGGCCGCGAGATCGACGCCTTCACGTCCGGTGACGGGACGTTCACATGTGGCTTCTGGGAACGGGAGCCCGACACGTGGTCGTTCGAGCGGCCGTACGACGAGGTCGCCTACATCCTCGAGGGCTCGGCGGACGTCGAGACCGACGACGGCCGGGTGCTCGGCCTGCGCGCGGGAGACGTGTTCGTGACGCCGATGGGATCGAAGGGCACGTGGCACATCCACGAGACCGTCGCGAAGTTCTTCGCGATCTACTCGGGCGGCACGATCGGCGAGACGGCGATGCAGGTGATCGGCGCGAACGATCCCGTCGAATGGATCACGCTCGAGAACGCGCCGGGAGACGAGGACCCGCCGGGACAGGAGTGGTACGCCTGGCGCAACGCCGACGCGAGGTTCTCGGCAGGGGTCTGGCGTCGGCAGCCGGAGACCGGGAGGTTCGACCGTGAGTACCACGAGGCCGCCTGCCTGATCGAAGGCGATGTGGAGATCGAGACGCAAGACGGGCGGACGCTCCGGGCGAGCGCGGGAGATGTGCTGGTGACGCCCGAAGGCACGAGCGGGCTGTGGCGCGCACTGACACCGGTGAAGAAGTTCTGGGCGGTGCACCACGAGTAGCCCGTACGGTGCGCTGGACCCCGAGGAGCGGCCAACCGAGCCCCTCGTGCGGGAGGCCGGCGCGGCCACGGTCTTGCTCCGCGGTCTGCGCAAGCGATGCCCTCGCTGCAACCGGCGTCGTATCTTCCGATCGTGGCTCCGGCTGATGCAGCGATGCCCCAACTGCGACCTGCGCTTCGAGCGCGAGCAGGGCGGGTTCCTCGGGGCGATGACGATCAACTTCCTGGTCGCGGTGCTGGCGTGGCTCGCGATGTTCGTCGTCGTTCTGGTGTTCACCGTTCCCGACGTTCCGGTGACGCCGCTGTTGATCGCGAGCGTGGTCGTGCTGATGGTGATGCCGCTCTGGTTCTATCCGCGCTCCAAGACCTTCTGGGCGGCGATCGAGTTCCTGGTGGCCAGGAGTGACCCGGAGTACCGCTCTCCCGTACGGCGCGACCCTCGAGCGGTCGATCTGGAGTAGCGGGTCAGCCGACCGTCCACGTCCGCTTCGCCATGAGCGACTTGTTGCCCGCCGCGTCGACCGCGTAGACCTCGAACGCGTGATCACCGCTCGACAGGTTCGCGAGGCGGATGGGCGTCGAGCACGTGGTGAACTGGACCTCGTCGAGAGAGCAGAAGAGCTGCCCCTTCTCGCTCTGTGAGGCGCTGAACGTCGTTTCGCCCCCGGCCGTCGTCGAACCCTCGGCCGGACCGCCCACCAGCGCCACCACGGGCGCCGTCCGGTCGATCCTCCAGACGTACGTGACGGCGGCGGAACGATTGTATGCGGCGTCGAGCGACCACACGGTCAGCGTGTGACGCCCTTCCTTCAAACCGTAGAAGTTCGGCGCGCCGAAACACGGCATGTCGACCCCCCCGTCGAGGCGGCATCCGAAGAATCCGGGATTGTCGCTGGACCACAGGTTGAATGCGGCCACCGTGTCCGACGACAGCTTCCTGGGCTCGTCGAGGATACCCACGGTGGGGCCGGTGCGATCGACCATCCACGGGTACTCGGTCGTCCCGACGTTCCCGGCGATGTCCGTGGCCCTCACGCTGAGCTTGTGAGCACCGACGTTGACGTGCGGCAGCGACACGCGACCGTTCGCGCAGCCCAACGCCTTGCCGTCGAGGGTGCACGTCATCGAGCCGTCGATCAGCTCCTCGGGTTCGAACCGGAACGACGCCGACCGGCTCCGCGTGTTGGTGGCAGGCGAGCCGGAGAAGGCGACCGTGGGCCCGGTCGTGTCCACCCGGAAGAACCACCCTGCGGCAGGATCGCTGACCTCGTCGGTCGCGCCATCACGCGCTCGAACTTCGAAGCGGTAGCCGCCGTCGACGAGGTCCGAGAACGACGCGCCGGATGAGGCGCATGGGGCCCAGGGGACGTTCGTGTTCTGTGGCACCAGGCGGCACTGGAACCCTGCGCCCGGCAACGTGCTGGCGTACGTGAACGCCGCGCTCGTCGATGAAGTGGACGCCTGCGGGTGCGCGCCGAGCGACACGTTCGGGCCGGTCGATGACACCGTGAACGTCCGTGATGCCGGCGTGGGATCGACGTGTCCGTTCTCCGCGATGCCCGCCGCTTCGAACCGGTAACGGCCGTCCGCGAGATCGCTGAACGCCGCGAACCCACCCGGGCACGGGTGCCATGGGACGGTCTTGCCGTTGGCGATCAAGCGGCACCGGTACGTCGCGAAACGCGACGGGGAGAAGAACGAGAACTCGGCGACGCGCGAACTGAATGGGCGGCCGGGGCCGGCCGCGATCGTCGTCTGCAGGCGCGGCCGCATCAGCGCGTGGAGCTTGGACGCCATCCGACGCCTGATGCCCGCGCTTGCAGGGTTCCTCGAGAGATCGCGGAGCTCGTAGGGGTCCTTCTTCAGGTCGATGAGCAGGCGCGAGCCATCGTCGAGCTCGACGTACTTGTAGCGCTGCGTGATCACACCCTCGAACCCCGGCGTCATCGCCCGCGCGCCGTTGAACTGGTAGCCCGAGCAATCCGGGATGCCGCGGGACACGCCACGGCACTGTTCGATCAGCGCCGCGGTGCGAACGGTTCGCCGCTTGCGCTCGATGACCGGGAGGAAGGACTGGCCGTCCCCTCCCCACTGCAGGCCGGCGGCGTCGGCGACGGTCGAGGCGATGTCGACGTTCTGGACGAGCGCGTTGCTCGTGAACGCGCGGCTGGCCGGCAGCGCCGCCGGGTACCGAACGACCATCGGGATGTTGACGGACTCTTCCCACGGGTCGTTCTTGCCGGTCCGGCGATGCTCGCCGTAGAGGAACCCGTTGTCGGACAGGTAGATGACGATCGTGTCCTGGGCCCGGTCGCCGAGCGATCCGAGCAGCGCGTTCACCGAGTCATCGAACGAGCGCGTCGCGTGCGCCATGGCCGTGTAGTGGGCGTCCGAGATCGCGATCTCGTCCTTGGTGAGGGGACGCCGCCTCGAGAACGGCGGCGTCGCGGCCGTCATGGTGTTCACGTCGAACGACGGCCCTCGTGGCGGCGAGACGGGCATGTCCGCGTAGCGGGGGTCGTCCGCCGGAAGGTGCGGTGTGGTCGGCGTGTACATCACGAAGAACGGCTGGTCCGCAGGTGTGGACTTGATGAAATCGGAGGCCAAGCCTTGGAGCACGTCCGGCTCGTAACCGGTCTTCCGTTGCCAGACGCCATCGATATTCACCATGGGGTCGACAAGGGACAGCGAGGAGATCTCGGGTGTTGCCACGCAGGCCCACCGATCGAACTCGGCGCGTGGGTCGCACGGCCAGCTATTCATGTACTTGCCGGCGAGCATGGTGGCGTATCCGGCATCGTGCAGCGCCATGGGCAAGGTCGGACGCGTCAACAGGACCTCGTTCTGGTCGACGCCTGTGTCGTGCTCGTAGAGACCCGAGACGATCTGCGCGCGAGAGGGGCAGCAGAGCGACGTGTTCACGTACGCCCGCTTGAACAGGACGCCCTGGTCCACCAGCTGGCTGTAGACGCTCGGCATCAGCTGCGGCGAGAACGTGGACCAGGTCTGGTCGTCGCTCACGATCAGCAAGACATTGGGATGTGCGTTCGGCGTTGCGTCCGTCGAAGCGGAACCGCTTGCGAGCGCGGGAGAATCGGCCGTGGCGAGCGGGAGGAGCGCGCAGATCAGCGCGACGCTCACCAGCCCGATACGTGCGTTGCCTCCCCTCATCCCATAGGGTTCTCGGCCGCAGCGAGCCGAACCTTCAGTCAGAAGCGGCGCGTGGTCCGAACGAGCTGCGTCGGGGGTGGTTCGCTGGGTAGATCCACGACCGCGCGGGCTCGGGCCTTGACCGTCCGCGCGCCCGTGACCAGCAGGAACCCGGGTGTACACCCCGAGTGAACGACTGCCTGGGTGCTTGGGGCGTTGCTAGGCGACTCCTCGATCGTCGATCCCGCGACGATATTGGTCCGGTGCTGAGTGCCACGTTCGGAAGAGATCCCATCGGCGAGGCAGCCGAAAGCTCTTTCAGGACCGAAGCACTAGCTGCGTGGCTGGAGGGGCATGCCGAGCCGTCCCAGTTCCGCGGGGGACAGTTCTTTGACAGCCACCATGTGCTCGAGCACTCGCTCGCTGATCCGCCGCAACTCCTCGAGCTGCTCAACGTCGAGTTGGTCGAACAGGTGCGTGCGCACCCCTTCCACGTGCACCGGGGCGGCAGCCTCGAGCGCGGAGAAGCCCTCGTCGGTAAGGACGGCAAAGGCTCCCCGGCGGTCCGTCTGACAGGCCTCGCGCCGGATCCAGCCGAGCGACTCCAGCCGGGCGACGGAGTGGGACAGTCGGCTGCGCGAGGACTGGGACAGGTCGGCCAGGTCGCTCATCCGCAGCCGCCGCTCGGGGACCTCCGCCAGGCGGGCCAGGACCTCGTAGTGGTGGCTGGGAACCTCCGTCTGCTCGTCGAGCTCCTGTTCCAGCTGATCCCACAGCAGCTTGGTAGCCATCACGAACGTCCGCCAGGTCCGCTGCTCGTCCTCGCTCAACCACCGGATCACAGCCATACCCCCAGCCTACCGGCAGTTTCGCCGATTGGTTGACATTTCAATCAGATCTGGTGATGATGGCCGTCTCAATAGTTGAAGTCTCAACTAGTGGAAGGAAGGGAGAGACCATGAGACTGACGACCACCGCGCAGGTCTCCGTCGACGGAGTGATGCAGGGGCCCGGCGGGCCGGAGGAGGACGAACGCGGTCGTATTCGAGCGCGGCGGATGGGCTCACTTCGACGACGAAGCCGGGGCTGCCATGGACGAGATCTACCAGCGCGCCGACGCGTTCCTGTTCGGCCGGCGCACCTACGAGATCTTCGCCGGCTCGTGGGGAACGTGGGACGATCCGGGCAACAGCCCGATCTGGACGGCGTTGCACACGCGGCCCAAGTACGTGGCATCGACCACACCCTTCGAACCGCAGTGGGCGAACACGACCGTCCTCTCCGGTGACGTCGCGGCGACCATCGGCGAGCTGAAAGCCAAGCCGGGGGGTGAGCTGCAGGTGCACGGCAGCGGCGCCCTGTTCCGGTGGTTGCTCGAGAACCACCTCGTCGACGAGATGAATCTGTTCACCTTCCCCGTGGTCCTCGGCCAGGGCACGCGGCTGTTCCCCGACACCGGCCCGGACGCAGCGCTTGAACTGGTGGGATCGCGGTCCACTCCCAGCGGAGTGATCATCCAGGTCTATCGGCTTGGCGGGCGCCCGCGGTATGCATCAGCCACGACCGACTGAAGCACGCGATATAGGTGCCGCAGTCAGCGAAAGTCGATCATGGATGGGTGCGGGCCGCAGCGTAGACAGCTGGCGCATGGTAGCCGAGCGCGCGGTTTCGCCGGGCGGTGGTTGCAGTCGGCCTTCCAGTCGCTGATCACCCGGAGCACGCGGAGCGGACCGGCCGGAATGATCGGCAGGCGGCGCGACAGGAAACGAAGATGTGTTCCCGCCCCTGGCTGCCGTCCCATCAGGCTGTGGCAATGGGAACACCTTCAGTCAGAAGCGGCGCGTGGTCCGAACGAGCTGCGTCGGGGGTGGTTCGCTGGGTAGATCCACGACCGCGCGGGCTCGGGCCGTGACCGTCCGCGTGCCCGTGACCAGCAGGAACCCGTCCACGACGATCGACACGGTCACCGTCGCGCCGGACGTTCCCGCGGCACAGATGCAGTCGGTCAAGATCGCGTCGTTGCGCTCCGCGTAGGCGGCGGCCACCTCGGCCGGATCTGCTCCCGAGGGCAGCGCGAGCTCCTGCGCGGCGGCGAGGGCGGCCGCGTCGGCGGCGGTGCGGGCGTGGCTCCTGGCAACCAGGACGCGCGCCAGGTCTGCGATGCCGATCGACATGACCAGCGCGAGCACGATGACCGCCGCCACGACGATCGACACGGAGCCGTGCTCCCCTCTCACGCGAACTCCTGTCGATCCGTAGCGGTTGCGTCGAGGCGGATGGAAGAGCCGAAGAGCCAGCCGATCATCGGCACGCGCACGACCTCGTCGTAGCTGACGGATACCGCCACCGGATCACCCTGGGTTCCCTGGCGGGCGATCTCCACGGCGGCGAGTGCCGGATCGAGGTCCGGAGCGGCGGCAAGCGCCGCCGCCCGCACGGCGACCTCATCGGCCTCGACCGCCGCGGCGCGCGCCCCGGCGCGCGCCGCCGCCTCTATCAACAGCCGGTCGCGGACCAACAGACCTACCTGAACGAGCGACAGCGCCAGCAGGAGCACGAGAGGCAGCACGAGTGCGAACTCGACCACCGCGCTGCCGGCCTGGCGTCGGTCAGGCCGCGTCGGCATTCCCGACGACGTTGTCGATGATGTGGTCGAAGAACGCCGGGAGCTTGCCGGACGAGTGCGCCCAGGCGATCAGCACCACGGCAACGGCCGCGGCGGCGAGGATCACCAGAGCGTACTCAGCCGTCGTCTGTCCCTCTTCTCGCGAAAACCGCTCGCGCGCACGGAACAACATGGAGTACAGCAACAGCATCGTTCACCTCCGATCAGCTGATGGACTTCACGGTGGTGAGCAGCACGGGCACCACCGTGAGGAGGAGGAACGCGGGAAGGACGAGGAACACCAACGGGAAGAGCATCTTCACCGGGGCGGTCCGGGCGCGCTCCGTGACGGCGGCTCGCCGCGCCGTCCGCACCGAGGCTGCCAGCTCCGCCGTGGAATCCGCGAGAGACGCGCCGAGCGTCTCGGTCCGGGAGAGCGCGGCGACCGCGCGCCGCAGATCGGGGAGGTTGAGCCGATCGGCCGTCGCTGCGAGCTCGTCCCGCCAGTGGGCGCCAAGGTCCACGGCATCCAACGCATCGGCGAGCTCGGCCGCCAGGGGGGCTCCGAGCGCGGCCACCGCCCGTCGGAGCGCCAGTTGACCGGAGAGCCCGGCAGATGACGCCGCAGCGAGGAGATCGAGCAACTGCGGGATCTGCGCGTCCATCGCGCCCCGCCGCCGCCGCGAACGCCGGTACTCCAGCATGCCGGGCAGCCGGTACCCGATGATCCCCAGCACCGGAGCGAGGACCAACCCGGGTCGAGGGAGCGCGAGGCCCGTCAGCAGCCCGGCGGCCGCTCCCGCGCGACGGATGGCACCCCGCGAGAAGCGCGTTCGCTGACGCGCGGTTACTTTCGTCATCGGGACAAGCCCGTTGACGTAAGTCCCCTGGACCACGAGGGCGACACCCGAGGCGGCGGCTGCGACCGATGCCGCAGCGAACAGCGGTCCGAGCCAGGGCACGATGCTCAGGCCACCTCCAACAGGGAGCGGATCCACAGGAACGCGACCCCTTCGAGCACCAAGCCGGCGACGATCGCACCGACACCGACGGGCGAGTGGAACGCTCCCTCGATGTCCCCACGAGAAGTCATCCACAAGAACCCGAAGAACCCGATGGGCAGCAGGCCGAGGATGACGCCGGAGAGTCGCGCCTGCGCCGTGAGTGCTCGAACCTCGCGAGCCGCGGAGCTCCGTTCACGAAGCGTTGCTGCGACCTGATCCAGGACGTGGGGAAGATCGCCGCCGCTCCGCCTGTGGAGCGCCAACACCCCGACGACGAGCCGGGCGTCATCGGTCCCCACCTCCGTCGCCCACCGCTCGAGTGCGTCATCGAGTCCGACGCCGAGCCCAAGACTGTCGACGATCCGCGCCAATGCTGGCGCAAGGGGCGGTTCGCCCTCTCCGGCCGCGAACGCGATCGCCTGCGGGACCGAGAACCCCGCGCGCGTGCCGGCGGCGAGCGATCGAACCGCGTCGGCCAACTGCTCGTCGAGCGTGGCTGCGAGCTTGGCATCGCACCGTCGCCGCCATGCCGCCGACGCGATCCACACGCCGACCGAGCCGATGCCGCCGGTGATAGGGCCACCCATCAGCCAACCGCTCACCGCCCCCGCGAGCGGCCACCAGCGCCACTCCGGAGCAGGCACTCTCGGTCGAGCTCGGTGTGCCGACAGCTGCGGATGGAGAGTCACGATCCGGCGATAGGCGTCGGTTCGAGCGTTGCACCGGAACGCCGTCCCGGCCAAGACCCCGGCCATGACGATGAGCGCCGGCACCACGATCACCCGTCCGCTCCCGCCTCGAACAGGCCGGGATCGACGGTCTCGCCGCGATGTTCCAGCGTCGTGACGACCTCAGGGATCGCTCCCGTCGCTTCGAAGCCGCCCGCCGCGCCCTCTCTGGGCCGGAAGCGGAACAGTGGCGTCACGACCGGTTCGCCTCGATGCGTGCCCTCGACAGCGGCGATCTCCCACACAACGCGACGCCCGCCACGGAGGCGCGCGAGATGCACGATCACGTCGACCGCGGCGCACACCTGCGTGCGGATGTGAGCGGCTGGCAGATCGACATCGGACATCATCGCCATCGTCTCGAGGCGCCACAGCAGGTGACGCGTGGAGTTCGCGTGCGCGGTCGAGAGCGACCCTTCGTGCCCGGTGTTCATCGCTTGGAGCATGTCGAGCGTCTCGCCGCCGCGGACCTCGCCGACGATGATCCGATCGGGTCGCATGCGAAGTGCGTTGCGGACCAGATCGCGAACGGTCACCTCGCCTCTGCCTTCCACGTTCGCGGGTCGCGCCTCAAGCGACACCACGTGGGATTTTGCCAGGCGAAGCTCAGCCGCATCCTCGATGGTGATCAACCGCTCGCCGTCGGGGATGGACGCAGACAGGATGCCGAGCATCGTCGTCTTCCCGGTCCCCGCGCCACCCGACACGATCACGTTCGCTCGGCCGCGCACGCAACATGTAAGGAAGCGCAGCATCCTCGGCCCCAGGCATCCGCCGGTGACCAAGTCCTCTGCAGTGATCGGCACCGGGGAGAACTTGCGGATCGTGAGCGCGGGACCGCGGAGCGAGAGAGGCGGGATGATCGCATGGACTCGGCTGCCCTCCGGTAGTCGCGCATCCGCCCAAGGCGATGATTCGTCGACCCGGAGACCCAACGGCCCCACGATCCGTTCGATCAGATGCAAGACGGCCTCCTCCCCCTCGAATAAGCCGTCCGGCACCCTTTCGATCCGCCCCTCTCGCTCCACGTACACGTCGTCGGGCCCGTTGACCATGACCTCGGTCACGTCCGGATCCTTCAGCAGGAACTCGATCGGACCGAACCCGACGACCTCGTCCGAAACCTCGTTCACCATCCGTGCCAGCTCGCGCTGCGGCAAGATGGCGCCGCTCGCGCGGAGCAGCGTGAGCGCCTCCTCGCGAACACGCATCCGCCGCTCGGTCCGCGGAGCGCTGGCCAAGCCGCGCACGTCTACCCGTTCCCGGAGCTGCTCGCGCAGTTGACGTCGAACCGACTCGATGGTCACCGGGCGAACCCCGCGTCGTGCCACTCGAGGATGCGCCCCAGCCTTGACTCGCCCAACGATCCCGTCCTTCCGTCCTACGAACGTGCGAGGGGAAGGCACAAAGGGAGGAAGCGAGGGAGAGAAGTCGCCGCCGGCGATGGGGGCGCCGTCGACAGGAGCGAAGACTAGCCCGGGTCCTTCGTGGCCTCCATCCCCGAACCGGTGGAATCTCGCGTGCGCGTGGGTGATTCTTGGCCCCGTTTCCCGGGCGCGCTCGACCTCGTTGAAGCGATCGGGCGTCGTCGGAACCATCCACCACGACCTCGGCGGCGAAGACGGCCCTTCTCTGCTCCAGCCGGCGGGGTTGGATCTTCGCACGTCGTCTCAATCGCGTCTGTGTGAAGCGCCGTATGCAGCGCGCGCGAAAGAGGTATAGGGTTGGTGGTGGACGCGAACTCCGTCAGTGAGGGGAGAAGCAAAGGACTCACGGGATCCGCCTCCGATCTTGTCCCACCGTTGGTTTCAACGTGGGCTTGATACCCCGAGCGGGCTATCGCTCTCGATCTGGCTCAGATTGACGTTCAGCGCCAGGGGCATGCCGTTCACCGACCATAGGGAGATCACATGCAATACGTGCGCATCGCGAAGTACACGATCAACAAGGGAACATTCCAGGAGATCGCCGACCTGGCGAAGTCTGGCCTACTTCCCAAGTTCCAGAAGCAGACCGGGTTCGTCCGCTACGGGCTGGCCGACATGGGCGACAAGATCTGCGAGTCGTTCAGCATCTGGTCCACGCGTGAGGATGCCCTCGCCGCGGAGACCGTGGCGACGAACTGGGTAGGCGAGTACCTCGGCGACAAGGTGATGCTGAGGTCGAGCCACGTCGGTAGCCTCGCCTTCTTCGAAGGCGTGCTCGCGACCGTCTAGTAACACGTTCCACACGCACCTATCGCGACGCTGACCGAGCGGAGCGGCCACGGAAGGGGACCCACTCCGGTGGGTTCCCTTTCTTGCGGTCGTGGGTCGGTTCGAAGGTGCCCCACCTCCAGCAGTGGCCGCTGGGCCGAGCCTGCTTTGCGCCTCGCCTATGATCCTTGCGGTGGCCACGACCCGACGAGCCGACATGTTCACGGCGGACGGCAAGCCATCTGACGACGACCCGCGTGAGAACGGGCCAACGTTGGGTGACGAGCGCACGACGCTGGTCGAAGCCCTGCGCTGTCAACGCCTCACGTTGGAGATGAAATGCTCAGGGCTTGATGCGGAGGCCATGGCGCGGCGTTCCGTCGAACCCTCGACGATGTCGCTGCTGGGGCTGGTGCGACACCTGGCCGAGGTGGAGCGTGGGACGTTCCGGGTGATGATGGCGGGACAGGACGTGCCTCGGCTGTTCTGCTCCGACGCCGACCGCGACGGTGATTTCGATGGTGCCGTCCCCGACCCCCGGGTGGTTGCGGAGGCGTGGAACGCATGGCGTGCGGAGGTGGACTTCGCTGCGCGGTTCGTGGCCGAGGCACCTAGTCTCGACGTCACCGGCGACGATCCCTTGAACCAGCATGGCAGCGGTGGAGGACCGATGTCGCTGCGCGACGTGCTGCTCGGGATGATCGAGGAGTACGCCCGCCACATGGGTCACGTCGACCTGTTGCGCGAGCGGATCGACGGACGCATCGGCCAGTAACCCACCCGGCGAGCGCGAGCTGGCATCCATCCCCGAACCGGTGGAATCCGGTACGCGCGTGGGATCCTTGGCCCCGTTGCCCAGGCGCGCCCAACCTCCTACGATGCCTCCACCAGAACGTCCGACCCGTGGTCGGGGGCCGGACCGAGAGGGAGGGGTCGATGCGACGCATACCCGAGGGCAGCGCGAGCTCTGCGCGGCGGCGAGGGCGGCCGCGTCGGCAGCGGTGCGGGCGTGGCTCCGGGCGACCAGGACTCGCGCCACGTCGGCGATGCCGATCGACATGACCAGCGCGAGGACGATGACCGCCGCGACGACGACCGACACGGAGCCGCGCTCCCCTCTCACGCGAACTCCTGTCGATCCGTAGCCGTTGCGTCGAGACGGATGGAAGAGCCGAAGAGCCAACCGATCATCGGCACGCGCACGACCTCGTCGTAGCTGACGGATACCGCCACCGGATCACCCTGGGTTCCCTGGCGGGCGATCGCCACGGCGGCGAGCGTCGGATCGAGGTCCGGGGCGGCGGCGAGCGCCGCCGCCCGCACGGCGACCTCATCGGCCTCGACCGCCGCGGCGCGCGCCCCGGCGCGCGCCGCCGCCTCTATCAACAGCCGGTCGCGGACCACCAGACCCACCTGAACGAGCGACAGCGCCAGCAGGAGCACGAGAGGCAGCACGAGTGCGAACTCGACCACCGCGCTGCCGGCTTGGCGTCGGTCAGGCCGCGTCGGCATTCCCGACGACGTTGTCGATGATGTGGTCGAAGAACGCCGGGAGCTTGCCGGACGAGTGCGCCCAGGAGATCAGCACAACGGCAACGGCCGCGGCGGCGAGGATCACCAGAGCGTACTCAGCCGTCGTCTGCCCTTCTTCCTCGCGCGAAAACCGCTCACGCACACGGAACAACATGGAGTACAGCAACAACATCGTTCACCTCCGATCAGCTGATGGACTGCACGGTGGTGAGCAGCACGGGCACCACCGTGAGGAGGAGGAACGCGGGGAGGACGAGGAACACCAACGGGAAGAGCATCTTCACCGGGGCGGTCCGGGCACGCTCGGTAACGGCGGCCCGCCGCGCCGTCCGCACCGAGGCTGCCAGCTCCGCCGTGGAATCCGCGAGAGACGCGCCGAGCGTCTCTGTCCGGGAGAGCGCGGCGACCGCGCGTCGCAGATCGGGGAGGTTCAGGCGATCAGCCGTCGCTGCGAGCTCATCCCGCCAGCGGCCGCCAAGGTCCACGGCATCCAACGCATCGGAGAGCTCGGCCGCCAGGGGGGCTCCGAGCGCGCCCACCGCCCGTCGGAGCGCCAGTTGACCGGAGAGCCCGGCAGACGACGCCGCAGCGAGGAGATCGAGCAACTGCGGGATCTGCGCGTCCATCGCGCTCCGCCGCCGCCGCGAACGCCGGCGCTCCAGCATGCCGGGCAGCCGGTACCCGATGATCCCCAGCACCGGAGCGAGGACCAGCCCGGATCGAGGGAGCGCGAGGGCCGTCAGCAGCCCGGCGGCCGCTCCCGCGCGACGGATGGCACCCCGCGAGAAGCGCGTTCGCTGACGCGCGGTTACTTTCGTCATCGGGACCAGCCCGTTGACGTGACTCCCCTGGACAGCGAGGGCGACGCCCGAGGCGGCGGCGGCGACCGACGCCGCAGCGAACAGCGGTCCGAGCCAGGGCACGATGCTCAGGCCACCTCCAACAGGGAGCGGATCCACAGGAACGCGAGCCCTTCGAGCACCAAGCCGGCCATGACCGCGCCTACACCGACGGGCGAGTGGAACGCTCCCTCGATGTCCCCACGAGACGTCATCCACAAGAACCCGAAGAACCCGACGGGCAGCAGGCCGAGGATGGCGCCGGAGAGTCGCGCCTGCGCCGTGAGTGCTCGAACCTCACGAGCCGCGGAGCTCCGTTCACGAAGCGTTGCTGCGACCTGATCCAAGACGTGGGGAAGATCGCCGCCGCTCCGCCTGTGGAGCGCCAACACCCCGACGACGAGCCGGGCATCATCGGTCCCCACCTCCCTCGCCCACCGTTCGAGCGCCTCATCGAGTCCGACGCCGAGCCCAAGGCTGTCGACGATCCGCGCCAATGCTGGCGCAAGGGGCGGTTGGCCCTCTCCGGCCGCGAACTCGATCGCCTGCGGGATCGAGAACCCCGCGCGCGTCCCAGCGGCGAGGGATCGAACCGCGTCGGCCAATTGCTCGTCGAGCGCGGCTGCGAGCCTGGCATCGCATCGTCGCCGCCATGCCGCCGACGCGATCCACACGCCGACCGAGCCGATCCCACCGGTGATAGGGCCACCTATCAGCCAACCGCTCACCGCGCCCGCGAGCGGCCACCAGCGCCACTCCGGAGCAGGCACTCTCGGTCGAGCTCGGCGTGCCGACCGCTGGGGATGGAGAGTCACGATCCGGCGATAGACGTCGGTTCGAGCGTTGCACCGTAACGCCGTCCCGGCCGAGAACCCGGCCATGACGATGAGCACCGGCACTACGATCACCCGTCCGCTCCCGCCTCGAACAGGCCGTGATCGACGGTCTCGCCGCGATGTTCCAGAGTCGTGACGACCTCGGGGATCGCTCCCGTCGCTTCGAAGCCGCCCGCCGCGCCTTCTCTGGGCCGAAAGCGGAACAGCGGCGTCACGACCGGTTCGCCTCGATGCGTGCCCTCGACCGCGGCGATCTCCCACACGACGCGACGCCCGCCACGGAGGCGCGCGAGATGCACGATCACGTCGACCGCGGCGCACACCTGCGTGCGGATGTGAGCGGCGGGCAGATCGACATCGGACATCATCGCCATAGTCTCGAGGCGCCACAGCAGGTGACGCGTGGAATTCGCGTGCGCGGTCGAGAGCGACCCTTCGTGCCCGGTGTTCATCGCTTGGAGCATGTCGAGCGTCTCGCCGCCGCGAACCTCGCCGACGATGATCCGATCGGGTCGCATGCGAAGTGCGTTGCGGACCAGATCGCGAACGGTCACCTCGCCTCTGCCTTCCACGTTCGCGGGTCGTGCCTCAAGCGACACCACGTGGGACTTTGCCAGGCGAAGTTCAGCCGCATCCTCGATGGTGATCAACCGCTCGCCGTCGGGGATCGACGCAGACAGGATGCCGAGCATCGTCGTCTTCCCGGTCCCCGCGCCACCCGACACGATCACGTTCGCTCGGCCGCGCACACAACAGGTAAGGAAGCGCAGCATCCTCGGCCCCAGGCATCCGCGGGTGACCAAGTCCTCTGCCGTGATCGGCACCGGGGAGAACTTGCGGATCGTGAGCGCGGGACCGCGGAGCGAGAGAGGCGGGATGATCGCATGGACACGGCTGCCCTCCGGTAGTCGCGCATCCGCCCAAGGCGATGATTCGTCGACCCGGAGACCCAGCGGTCCCACGATCCGTTCGATCAGATGCAGAGACGGCTTCCTCCCCCTCGAATAAGCCGCCCGGCACCCTTTCGATCCGCCCCTCTCGCTCCACGTACACGTCGTCGGGCCCGTTGACCATGACCTCGGTCACGTCCGGATCCTTCAGCAGGAACTCGATCGGACCGAACCCGACGACCTCGTCCGAAACCTCGTTCACCATCCGTGCCAGCTCGCGCTGCGGCAAGATGGCGCCGCTCGCGCGGAGCAGCGTGAGTGCCTCCTCGCGAACACGCATCCGCCGCTCGGTCCGCGGAGCGCTGGCCAGGCCGCGCGCGTCTACCCGTTCCCGGAGCTGCTCGCGCAGTTGACGTCGAACCGACTCGATGGTCACCGGGCGAACCCCGCGTCGTGCCGCTCGAGGGTGCGCTCCAGCCTTGACTCGCTCAACGATCCCGTCCTTCCGTCCTATGAACGTGCGAGGGGAAGGAACAAAGGGAGGAAGCGAGGGAGAGAAGTCTCCGCCGGCGATGGGGGCGCCGTCGACAGGAGCGAAGACTAGCGCGGGTCCTTCCGTGGCATCCATCCCCGAACCGGTGGAATCTCGCGTGCGCATGGGTGATTCTTGGCCCCGTTGCCCGGGCGCGCTCGACCTCGTGGAAGCGATCGGGCGTCGTCGGAACCATCCACCATGACCTCGGCGGCAAAGACGGCCCTTCTCTGCTCCAGACCGGCGGGGTTGGCTCTTCGCACGATCGTCTCGCTCGCGTCTGTGTGAAGCGCCGAATGCAGCGCGCGCGAAAGAGGTATAGGGTTGGTGGTGGACGCGAACTCCGTCAGTGAGGGGAGAAGCAAAGGACTCACGGGATCCGCCTCCGATCTTGTCCCACCGTTGGTTTCAACGTGGGCTTGATACCCCGAGCGGGCTATCGCTCTCGATCTGGCTCAGATTGACGTTCAGCGCCAGGGGCATGCCATTCACCGACCCAGAAGGAGATCACATGCAATACGTGCGCATCGCGAAGTACACGATCAACAAGGGAACATTCCAGGAGATCGCCGACGCTGGCGAAGTCTGAGCCTGCTTCCCAAGTTCCAGAAGCAGACCGGGTTCGTCCGCTACGGGCTGGCCGACATGGGCGAGAAGATCTGCGTGTCGTTCAGCATCTGGTCCACGCGTGAGGATGCCCTCGCCGCGGAGACCGTGGCGACGAACTGGGTAGGCGAGAACCTCGGCGACAAGGTGATGCTGAGGTCGAGCCACGTCGGTAGCCTCGCCTTCTTCGAAGGCGTGCTCGCGACCGTCTAGTAACACGTTCCACACGCACCTATCGCGACGCTGACCGAGCGGAGCGGCCACGGAAGGGGACCCACTTCGGTGGGTTCCCTTTCTTGCGTCGTGGGTCGGTTCGAAGGTGCCCCACCTCGAGCAGTGGCCGCTGAGCCGAGCCTGCTTTGGGCCTCGCCTATGATCCTTGCGGTGGCCACGACCCGACGAGCCGACATGTTCACGGCGGACGGCAAGCCGTCTGACGACGACCCGCGTGAGAACGGGCCAACGTTGGGTGACGAGCGCACGACGCTGGTCGAAGCCCTGCGCTGTCAACGCCTCACGTTGGAGATGAAATGCTCAGGGCTTGATGCGGAGGCCATGGCGCGGCGTTCCGTCGAACCCTCGACGATGTCGCTGCTGGGGCTGGTGCGACACCTGGCCGAGGTGGAGCGTGGGACGTTCCGGGTGATGATGGCGGGACAGGACGTGCCTCGGCTGTTCTGCTCCGACGCCGACCGCGACGGTGATTTCGATGGTGCCGTCCCCGACCCCCGGGTGGTTGCGGAGGCGTGGAACGCATGGCGTGCGGAGGTGGACTTCGCTACGCGGTTCGTGGCCGAGGCGCCTAGTCTCGACGTCACCGGCGACGATCCCTTGAACCAACATGGCAGCGGTGGAGGACCGATGTCGCTGCGCGACGTGCTGCTCGGGATGATCGAGGAGTACGCCCGCCACATGGGTCACGTCGACCTGTTGCGCGAGCGGATCGACGGACGCATCGGCCAGTAACCCACCGCGAGGGAGAGTCTGGCATCCATCCCCGAACCGGTGGAATCTCGTGTACGCGCGGGGATTCTCGGCCCGTTGCCCGGGCGCCCAACCTCCTACGATGCCTCCACCAGAACGTCCGCCGACCCGTGGTCGGGGGCCGGACCGAGAGGGAGGGGTCGATGCGACGCATCTGGTTGATCGGACAGCAAGGCCACGACCGGGCCATCGGCGGCGCCGGTCACGACGTCTGCCGGGCGGAGTGGACGAAGACCTGTGAGGCGGGGAGCCCCTAGATCCGCGTCGACGAACCGCGAGCTCAGCCGGCCGGGACGGAGAGCGCAGCGACGACCTGCTGCGCGGTCTCCCGGTACTTCTTCGGTACCTCGAACTCCCAGGAGTCACCGCCGGTGAACCCGATCTTCAGCGCCGCCGTGAGCATCTTCGGATCGAGCTCGACGGAGGCGATCTGGCTGCGGGGCATCCGGGCGATCACCTTGTCGCCGACCTTCGGTTTCATCATCCCGGCCTTGCCCTCGACGATCGCGACCTCGTCCGTCGTGACGGCGACGTAACCGACCTGGCCGAACGCCGGCGCACCACCGAAGGAACCACCGCTGCCCGGGCTCACGGCTGAACCGGTGACGGCGCGCCCGACCTGACGCATGGCGACATCGCCGGTGACCCGCTTGGTCAGGCCCTTCGGACTGACGAACGTGCCGGCGAGCTGCGGCGAACCCAGGGCGGCGCTTGCGTCTTCTGCCATCTCAGCCTCCTCCACGACGACCGGCGTCACTGTACGTGCGACCGATCGGAACGGCTAGGCTTGCGGAACAGGTGGTTCCCCGGCGGAGTGCGGGGTGTGCTCATGCTCGAGATCCACGATCTGACGAAGCGCTACGGCGACGTGCTGGCCCTCGACGGAGCGACCTTCACCGTGGCGCCGGGACGGATCGTGGGGTTCCTCGGACCGAACGGCGCCGGCAAGACCACCACGATGCGGGCGATCTTCGGGCTGGTGCGCCCGGATCGGGGCGAGGTCCGATGGAACGGCGCGCCCGTCGGCCCCCCGGAGCGCGACCGGTTCGGGTACATGCCGGAAGAGCGTGGCTTGTACCCGAGGATGCGGGTGGGCGAGCAGCTCGCCTACTTCGCCGAGCTCTCCGGGCTGCCCGGCGCCCGAGCCAAGGAGGCCGCGGGCCGGTGGCTGACGCGTCTGGGGCTCGGCGGCCGCGCGGATGCGCGCCTCGAGGAGCTCTCCCACGGCAACCAACAGCGCGTGCAGCTCGCCGCGGCGCTCGTCCACGATCCCGTGCTGGCCGTGCTGGACGAGCCGTTCAGCGGCCTCGACCCGCTCGGTGTGGAGTCGCTCGCCGAGTTGCTGGTGCAAACCGCCGCGACCGGCGTGGCCGTGGTGTTCTCCAGCCACCAGCTCGACCTCGTCGAGGACGTGTGCCAGGACGTCGTGATCATCGATCACGGCCGGATCGTGTTGGCCGGTGTGGTCGATGAGCTCAAGGCCGCCGCTCCTCACCGCTCGCTGCAGGTCACCGTGGACGGCAAGCCGTGGGTGCCGGTGCTGCCGAGCGGGGTCCTCACCAGCGCGCAGGACGGCCGGATCCGGGTGATGGTGGACGCCTCGGTGAACCTGGACGAGATCCTCGCGAGCGCGCGCGCGGCCGGGGACGTGACACGGTTCAGCTTCGAACCGCCCTCGCTCACGGACCTGTTCCTGGAGGCGGTTTCGAAGGAGCGCGGCACATGACCGGCGCCCGTCGAGCGTGGCTCGTGGCCCGGCGGGAGTGGAACCAGCGCGTGCGCTCGCCGGCGTTCCGGATCTCCACGCTGCTCTCCGCGGCGATCGTGGTGGCGATCATCCTCGTGCCGCAGATGCACGGCGGCGGAGTCCTGCCCACGCGGACCGTCGGGCTGGTGGGCGCGAACTCGTCGCAGGCCGCCCGGCATCCTGCAGGCCGCCGGGCGACAGTTCAACATCACCGTGAAGACGCGTGCCTTCTCCGACGAGGCGGCCGGGCAGAGCGCCCTGCGCTCGGGCGACGTCGACGTCCTGCTCGTGGACCAGCGAGCGCTCGTGTGGAAGGCGGAGCCGGACGACACGTTGCGTGCCGTCGTGACCTCGGCGGTCGGCGTCGTCGAGCGGCAGCGGGCGATCGCCGACCTGGGCCTCACGCCGGGGGAAGCGCAACAGCTCCTCCAGCCGCCCGAGCTCACGTCCAGCAGCCTCGAGCCGTTCACGAAGGAGCGCTCGTCGCGGATCGCCCTCGCCATGATCGGCGTGGTGCTGCTGTTCGCGGCGATCAGCGTCTACGGCAGCTTCCTGCTGGTGGGCGTCGTGGAGGAGAAGTCCAGCCGCGTGGTCGAGGTCGTGTTATCACGCGTTCGCACCACCGAGCTGCTCACGGGGAAGATCGCCGGGATCGGGCTGGTGGGGTTGGCGCAGTTCACGGCCGTGGCGGTCGCGGGCTTCGTCGCGCTCGCGCTCTCGAACGGGAGCGAGATACCGCAGACGACGCGCGGGACGATCGGGTGGATCGTGTTCTGGTTCGTGCTCGGATATGCGTTCTACGCGGTCCTGTACGCGACCGCCGGCTCTCTGGTCTCGCGGCAGGAGGAAGCCCAGAGCATGACGTTCCCCATCGCCGGCATCATGCTCGTCGGCTACTTCTTCGCGTTCGCATCTGCGCAGTCGCCCCATGGCGTGGGGGCGTTGATCGGGTCGTTCATCCCCATCACTGCTCCGATGGTGATGACCGTCCGGATCGCGAACGGAGGCGTGCCGTGGTGGGAGATCGCGCTCTCGGTGGCGCTGATGCTGGCGGCGATCTACGGGATGGTTCGGCTCGCCGCACGGATCTACGCGGGCGCGGTGCTCCGTATCGGACGCCGCGTGAAGCTGAGGGAAGCCTGGCGGGGCGGGGAGCTATGAGGACCCTGCGAGCGACCGAGCCCTAGGTCCGGCGTCGGCGCGAGGCGGCGAGCGAGGCCGGCCATCGAGGAGCCTTCGCTACTCCTCGTCCTTGAAGAAGAACGGCTCAGGCGTGTCGAGGAAACGGCCTGCCGGTGAGCGTCTGCGATCCTCACTCGGCGGCGACTCGACCAGACGGCGACGGCTCCCGAGCGCCAGCGCGAACAGGCCGAGCATGGCGAGGCCGAACATCCACGCGATCACACCGGCGCCGGGGAACCCGGTGAACGCGGTTGGGCCGCCGCCCGGTCCCCCTGCCGCCTCCACGGCGACCGGGGCCGTGGCTGCGTCGTCGCTCGGCGTGGGATCCCCCTGGTCGACGGCCGAGACGAGCGCGCGGTTCGTGATCGTCGTTCCCGCGGTGCCGTCGTCCACCCCGGCGCGGATCTGGAGGCCGGCGGTCTCGCCGACGGCGAGGGACCCCACGGTCCACACGCCGCTCGAGCTCTTATAGGAGCCCTGGGTCGCGAAGGCCGACACGAACGTGAGTCCCGCGGGGAGCGCGTCGGTCACCTCGACGCCGGTCGCGTCGTCGGGGCCGCCGTTGGTCACCGTCACGACGTACGTCAGCGTGTCGCCCTCCTGCGGCGAGGCATCGTCGACGGTCTTCGTGACGGTGAGATCGGCGGAGCCCACGAGCTCGCCGATCGTCGTGGTCTGGCTCGCCGAGTCGTTGGTCAGATCGGTGTCGCCGATGCCGGACACCGTGGCCGTGTTCGTCACGGTCCCGGATGGGGTTCCGAGCGGCACGCCGACCGAGACCGTGACCGTCCAAGTGGCGCCGGCGGCCAGCGTATCGATCGTGCACGCGAGCGCGTTCGCGGTGGCCACGCAGGCTCCCGTCCCGGACGACGTCACCCCCGCGACGGTGAGCACCCCCGGGATGGAGTCGGTGAGTGCGATGTCACTCGCGTCGTCCGGCCCCGCGTTCGTCACGACGATCGTGTACGAGAACGAGTCGCCCGGCAGCACCGGATCGGCCGAATCGGTCTTGACGATGGATAGGTCGGCGTCGATCGGCGTGACCGTGTCCGCATCGCTCGACGTGTCGTTCGCCGGGTTGGGGTCGGGCACGGGTGAGGTGGTGATCGTGGCCGTGTTCACGAGCGTTGTGGCCGTGTACGCGACATCCACCGCCAGCGTCAGCTGGTAGGCGACCGACGCGCCCGGCACCAGCAGGGCGGTCGACGTGCAGGTGAACGTCGTCGCCGTCAACGTGCAGTTCGCCTCGTTCTCGGACGCGACGGTGCCGGCAGGGATCTGGTCGGTGACCACGATCCCCGCGGGCACGTCCGACGGGCCGTTGTTCGTCACCGTGATGGTAAAGGTGGTTGACGACCCGGGTTTGATGCTCGTGACCCCGTCGGTCTTGTTGATCGACAGGTCGGCCGAGGCCGAGACGGTATCCACGTCGGTCGCCGCGTCGTTCGATGCGTCGGGGTCGACGAGCGGGGACGACGTGATCGAGGCGGTGTTCGTCAGCGCCGGCAGGACGTATCCGGACGAGATCGCCAGTGTGAGCTGGAACGAGATCGACGTGCCGACGGTGAGCGGCGCCGACGTCGTGCACGTGAACACACCCGCGGCGATCGCACAGTCGGCCTCGGACTCGGAGGCCACCGTGCCGGCGGGTATCGGATCCGACACGACCACTCCGGCGGGCTCGACCGACGGGCCGTTGTTGGTCAGCGTGATCGTGTACGTGGTCGACGTGCCGGCGACGACCGCGACCACACCATCGGTCTTGGCGATCCAGAGGTCGGCCGACGACGTGACCGTGGTGTTCTCGATCGCGTCGTTGTTGGCGGGGACGGGGTCGGGCGTGGTCGCCGCGACCGTCGCCTGGTTGGTGATGACGGCGGCGACCGTTGTGCCGACGACGACCGTGATCGTCGCGACGCCGCCGACGACCATCGCACCCAGCGGACACGTCACGATGCCCGCGGCCTCCGAACAGCTCCCCTGGCTGGGCGTGGCCGACACGAAGTTCGTGAACCCCGGCAGCGCGTCCGTCACGACCACCCCGACCGCGTCGCTCGGCCCGTTGTTCGTGACCGTGATCGTGTAGACGACGTTGTCCCCCAGCGCGACCGGGTCGACCGCGTCGGTCTTCGTGATCGCCAGATCGGCGCTGGTGGCGAGCGCGTCGACGTCGGTGGCCGAATCGTTCGCGGGGTTGGGGTCCACGATGGGCGCCGACGAGATCGTCGCGGTGTTCGACACCGAGAGCAGCACGTACGCGGCCGGGATTCCGAGCGTCAACTGGTAGGAGACCGAGGCGCCCGACACGAGCGGCGCCGAGGTGGTGCACGTGAACGTCACCGCGAGCGATGGAACAGTCGGCCTCAGCTTCGAACCCGTTCGTCCCGGCCGGGATCGCGTCGGTGATCACCACACCTGCCGGCTCGACCGAGGGTCCGTCGTTCGTCAGCGTGATGGTGTAGGTCGTCGACGTGCCGGCCGCCACCGACGCGACCCCGTCGGTCTTCGCGATGCGCAGGTCGGCGGCGGGCGTCACCGTCGTGGTCTCGTCGTCCGTGTCGTTGGCCGGCACCGGATCGGCCGTCGTCGACGACACGGTCGCCGTGTCGGTGATCGGCCCGTCGATCGTCGTCGTGACCACGATCGTGACGGTGGCGGTCGCCCCGAACGGCACCACGCCGAGCGGGCAGGTGACGACGCCGGCCGCCTGCGAGCAGCTCCCCTGGCTGGGCGTCGCGGAGACGAACGTCACCGAGCCGGGGAGGGTATCCGTGACCACGACGCCCGCCGCGTCGGAGGGGCCGAGGTTCGTCACGGTGATGTCGTACGTGACGTCGTCTCCGGCCGGCACCGGATCGATCAGGTCGGTCTTCGTGATCGCGAGGTCGGCCGACGACGTCACCGTGTCGACGTCGGTGGCGGAGTCGTCCGTGGGATCGGTCTCGGAGGTCGGGTTGAACGTGATCGAGGCCGTGTTCGCGACCGTCGCCGATGCGTATCCCGGCGTGATCAGCAACGTGAGCTGGTAAGCGACCGAGAGGCCTGGACCGATCGACGCGGATGTGGTGCACGTGAACGTCCCGGCGGCGATGGCGCAGTCGGGTTCGCTCGAGGAGCCGACCGTCCCGGCCGGGATCGGGTCGGATACGACGATCCCGGCGAGCGCGATCGACGGTCCACCGTTGGTGAGCGTGATCGTGTAGGTCGTCGACGTACCCGCGGCGACCGAAGCCACGCCGTCGGTCTTCGTGACCACCATGTCGACCGCGGGCAGCACGACCGTCGATTCGGCGTCGGAGTCGTTGCCCGGCACCGGGTCCGGCGTGGTGGAGGTCACCGTCGCGGTGTCGGTGTAGAGCCCACCGGGCGTCGCGGGGTCCAGCAGGACCGAGATGGTGATCGTCCAGGTCCCAGCGGCCGGAAGCGTGCCGAGTGTGCACGTCACCAACGTGCCGACGGCTCGATGCACGATCCCGCGCTCAGCACGATCGCCCGTGATGCGCGAATGAGCCGAACGCCGGGAGCGTGTCCGTCACCTGGAGGTTCTGCGCGTCCGACGGGCCGTTGTTGGTCACCGTGATCACGTAGTCGAGGACATCCCCGGGGCTGATCGGGTCGGCCGAGTCGGTCTTGGTGACGGACAGGTCCGCCGATGTCGTCACCGTGTCGGTGTCGGTCGCCGAGTCGTTCGCCGCGTTCGGATCCGTGATCGTCGCCGACGTGATGGTCGCGGTGTTGACGAGCGATACGAGCACGGAATCGGCGGGGATCGCGAGGGTCAGCTGGTACGACACCGAGGCTCCGGGCGCGAGCGCCGCGCTGGTCGTGCACGTGAAGGTTCCCGCGGCGATGACGCAATCCGCCTCGGACTCGGACGGCGTCGTGGCCGCGGGGATGGGATCGTCGACGACGACGCCGGCGGGCTCCGTGGACGGGCCGAGGTTCGTCAGCGTGATGGTGTAGGTGGTCGACGTGCCGGCGACCACCGACGCGACGCCGTCGGTCTTCGTGATGGAGAGGTCGGCCGACCTGATCACCGCGTCCGTATCGGTGGCGGAGTCGTTCGACGCGTCGGGGTCGGTGACCGGCGCGGACGTGATCGAAGCCGTGTTCACGATGGTGACGATCATCGAGGCGGGAGGCACGGCCAGGGTCAGCTGGTACGAGACCGACCCTCCGGGACCGATCGGCGCGGACGTCGTGCAGGTGAACGTGCCGGCCGCGATCGTGCAGTCCGGCTCGGACTCCGAGCCGTTCGTGCCTGCCGGGATCGGGTCGGAGAGCACCACGCCGGCCGGCTCCGTGGACGGACCGTTGTTGGTGACCGTGATCGTGTACGTGGTGGACGTGCCCGCCGCGATCGTCGCGATGCCGTCGTCCTTCGTGAGCGCCAGATCGGCCGATGTGGTCACCGTGTCCGTGTCGCTCGCGCTGTCGTTCGACGGGTTCGTGTCGACGGCCGGCGACGACGCGACCGAGACCGTGTTCACGAGCGTCGGCGGAGCGTAGTCCGGCGCCACGGCGAGCGTCAGTTGATAGGACACAACCGCGCCGACCGCGAGCGGCGCGGACGTCGTGCACGTGAACGTGCCGGCCGCGATCGCGCAGTCCGGCTCGGACTCGCTCCCCACGGTTCCTGCCGGGATCGGGTCGGTGAGCACCACACCGGCCGGGATCTGCGACGGGCCGCCGTTCGTCGCCGTGATCGTGTACGTCGTCGACGTGCCGGCGACGACCGTTGCGACGCCGTCGTCCTTGGTGAGCGCGAGATCGCCCTGGACGATGACGGTGTCGGTATCCGTGTCCGCGTTGTCCGAGGGGTCGGTCTCCGCGATCGGCGTCGACGTGATGGTCGCCGTGTTGACGAGCGTCGCCGGCGCGTAGTCGGGCGGAACGTCGAGCGTCAGGTGGTACGTGACCACGCCGAACGGTGCGATCGTCGACGACGTCGTGCACGTGAACGTACCGGCGGCGACCGCGCAATCGGGGTCGAGCGTCGAGCCGGTCGTGCCGGCCGGGATGGGGTCCGAGACGACGACGCCGGCAAGCTCGGCCGAGGGACCGTCGTTCGTCAGGGTGATCGTGTACGTGGTGGACGTGCCGGCGACGACCGAGGCGACGCCGTCGTCCTTGGTGATGACCATGTCGGCGGCCGGCAGGACGGTCGTCGATTCACTGTCGGTGTCGTTGGCCGCGTTGGGGTCGAACGTCGTCGACGAGACGTCCGCCGTGTTCGTGTAGAGCCCGCCCGGGGTCAGCGGGTCGAGCAGGACCGAGATCGTGATCGTCCAGGTCGCCCCCGAGGCGAGGGACGCCACCGTGCACGTCACATCGTTGTTGACGCGTACGCACGACCCCGCGCTCGCCACCATGGCCGTGACCCCGAATGATCCGGGTGCCGGGATCGAGTCCGAGACCGTGAGGTTGTCCGCATCCGACGGGCCGTTGTTCGTGACGACGATCGTGTAGTCCAGGACATCCCCGGGGCTGATCGGGTCGGCGGAGCCGGTCTTGACGATCGACAGGTCGGCCGACGGGATGATGCTCGTGTCCTGCGACGCGGAGTCGTTGCCGGCTACCGGGTCCGGCGTGGCGGCGCTCACGGTTGCGGTGTTCGTGTACGTGCCCGCGGGGGCCGCGAGGTTCGCCGTCACCGACACCGTGATGACCCACGAGGCGGCCGCCGCCAGCGTCGGCCGCGTGCACGTGACGGCGTTGCCGACCTGGCCGCAGGCGCCAGACGGCGAGGTCACGTTCGTCACGGTGAACTGCGCGGGCACCGTGTCCAAGACCTGCACGGTCGAGGCGTCCGACGGTCCGATGTTCGTGACCGTGAGCGTGTACGTGAATGCCTGTCCGGGGATCACGGGGTCGGCGGAATCGATCTTCACGATCGACAGGTCCGCCGACTGCGTGACGCCGTCGGTGTCGGTCGCCGCGTTGTTCGCGCCGTTCGGATCGATCGCCGGCGTCGATGTGATAGACGCCGTGTTGGACAGGTTGGCCGGCGCGAAGCTCGGCCGCGACGGCAAGCGTCAGCTGATAGACGACCGATGCGCCCGAGGCGATAGGGGCCGGCGTCGTGCACGTGAACGTGCCGGCGGCGATCACGCAGTCTGGCTCAGATTCCGATCCCACCGTTCCCGCGGGGATCGGGTCGGAGATGACCGCCCCCGCTGGCTCGTCCGACGGACCGTTGTTCGTGACGGTGATCGTGTACGTGGTCGAGGTCCCCGCCACCACCGACGCGACGCCGTCCGTTTTGGCGATCGCGAGGTCCGCCGACTTCGTGACGGTGTCGGTATCCGTGGCCGCGTTGTTCGCGGGCGTCGGATCCGTGGCCGGAGACGACGTGATCGTCGCCGTGTTGACGACCGTCGCGGGCGCGTAGCCGGCGGGGACGGCCACGATCAGGTGGTAGACGACCGAGGCACCCGACGCGAGCACGGCCGTCGTCGTGCAGGTGAACGTGCTCGCCGCGATGGCGCAGTCCGGCTCGGTTTCGGAGCCGACGGTTCCCGCGGGGATCGGGTCCGAGACGACGGCGCCGGCCACGACCGCGGACGGTCCGTTGTTCGTGAGCGTGATGGTGTAGTTCGTCGAGGTGCCGGCGACGACCGAGGCGACGCCGTCGGTCTTCGTGACGGCCAGGTCGGCGGAGACCGAGATCGTCGTGTTCTGCGACGCGGAGTTGTTCGCCGGCGCCGGATCTGACGTCGCGGCGCTCACGGTGGCCGTGTTCGTGAACGTGCCGCCCGGCGCGGCGGCGGCCGTCGTCACGGAGACCGTGATCACCCACGTCGCGGCGTTGACGAGCGTCGGGCGCGTGCACGTGACCACCTGGCCGGCGAACCCGCACGAGCCGGCAGGCGACGTCACGCTCGTCACGGTGAACTGCGCGGGCACCGTGTCGGAGACGGTGAGCGTCGCCGCATCCGACGGGCCGCCGTTCGTGACCGTGAGCGTATAGGTGAACGCCTGCCCGGGGACCACGGGGTCGACCGAGTCCGTCTTGGTGATCGACAGGTCGGCCGACCGGACCACGGTGTCGGTGTCCGTCGCGGAGTTGTTCGTCAGGTCGGGGTCGACGATCGGCCTGACGGTGATCTTCGCGGTGTTGACGACGGTCGCCGGCGCGTATCCCGACGGCAAGGCGAGCGTCAATTGGTACGACCGGGACGCGCCGGCGGCGATCGTCGCCGCGGTCGTGCAGGTGAAGACACCGGCGGCGATCGCGCAGTCGGCCTCGGTCTCAGACCCCACCGTGCCTGCGGGGATCGTGTCGGTGAACCGCACGCCCGCGGGCTCGGTCGACGGCCCGTTGTTCGTGATCGTGATCGTGTACGTCCTCGACGTGCCGGCGGTCACCGTCGCCGTCCCGTCGGTCTTCGTCAGCACCAGGTCGGCGTACGACCTCACGGTGTTGCTGTTGTTCGCGGTGTTGTTCGCGAGCGCGGGATCGTTCGGTGACTCGGCGCTCACCGTGGCCGTGTTGACGTACGTCCCGCCCGGGGTCGTCGTCTTGGCCGTCACGTTCACGGTGATCACCCAGGCCGCCGCCCCCGACGCCATCGACGGACGCGTGCACGTCACCACGTTGCCGACGTTGCCGCACGTGCCCGCCGGCGACGTCACGGTCGTCACCGTGTACTGCGACGGCACGGTGTCCGACACGGTCAGGTTCGTCGCCGTCGACGGACCGGCGTTGTTGACCGTCAGTGTGTAGCTGAACGACTGGCCGGGGTTGACGGGATCCACGGAGTCCGTCTTGGTGATCGACAGGTTCGCCTGCGGGACCGTGTCGGTGTCGGTGGAGGCGTTGTTCGCCGCCGTCGGATCCGGGATGGGGAACGTCGTGATCGTGGCGGTGTTCACCAGTGTGGCGGCCGCGTAGGCGGCCGGCAGGGTGAGCGTGAGTTGATACGACCTCGACGCGCCGACCGCGAGCGGCGTCACCGTGGTGCACCGGAAGAGGACGGCGGTGAGGGTGCAGTCGGGTTCGGCCTCCGATGCGGTCGTCCCCGCGGGGATCGTGTCCGAGATGACGATGCCCGCCGGCTCGATGTCCAGACCGTTGTTCGTCACGGTGATCGTGTACGTCGTCGAGGCGCCCACGTTCACCGTCGCCACACCGTCGGACTTGGTCAGCGCGAGATCGGCGGTGGCTCGCACCGTGTTGTTGTTGTTCACGGTGTTGTTCGCCGGCGTGGGGTCGTTCGGCGATGACGCGTTCACGGTTGCCGTGTTGACGTACGTGCCGCCCGGCGTCGTGAGCTTGACGGTGACGTTGACCGTGATCACCCACGCCGGGGCACCCGAGGCCATCGACACGAGGGTGCACGTCACGACGTTGCCCACGTTCCCGCAGCTGCCCGTCGGGGACGTCACGGTGTTCACGGTGTACTGCGAGGGAACGGTGTCGGACACGGTGAGGTTGGTCGCGGTCGACGGGCCGGCGTTGTTCACCGTCAGCACGTAGTTGAACGACGCGCCGGGGTTCTCGGGGTCGGTGGAGTCGGTCTTGGTGATCGACAGGTTCGCTTGCGGAACCGTGTCCGTGTCGGTGGCCGTGTTGTTCGCCGCCGCTGGGTCGGTGAACGTGGCAGGGAGTGTCGTGATCGACGCGGTGTTCACCAGGGTGGCGGTTGCGTAGGCCGCGGTCAGCGTCAGCGTGAGTTGATAGGACCTGGTGGCTCCGACGGCGAGCGGGCTCGCGGTCGTGCATCGGAAGACCCCGGCCGTGATCGCGCAATCCGCCTCGGCCTCGCTGCCGATCGTGTTCGCCGGGATCGTGTCCGAGACGATGACCCCCGCCGGCATCACGGTCGGCCCGTTGTTCGTCAGCGTGATGGTGTACGTGGTCGAGGCGCCCACGTTCACCGTCGCCACGCCGTCCGTCTTCGTCACGGCGAGGTCCGCGGTGTTCTTGACGGTGTTGCTGTCGGTCACGGTGTTGTTCGCCGGCGTGGGATCGGCCTCGGTGGCGCTCACGGTCGCGGTGTTCACGTACGTGCCGCCGGGGGTCGCGGCGTTGACCGTGACGTTGATCGTGATCACCCACGCCGCGGCGCCCGACGCGTACGTGGGGCGGGTGCACGTGACGGCGTTCCCGACGTTCCCGCACGTGCCGGCCGGGGACGTCACGCTGGTCACCGTGTACTGCGACGGGACGGTGTCCGAGACGACGAGGTTCGTCGCGTCCGAAGGACCGGCGTTGTTCACCTTCACCGTGTAGACGACCGCCTGCCCGGGGTTCGCCGGGTCGGGGGCGTCCGTCTTCGTGATGGACAGGTTCGACGAGGCCACGATGTTGTCGACGTCGGTGGCGGACACCTGCGGGAACGGGTTCCCCAGCCCGTCGGTGTAGTTGATCCGGGCCGTGTTCGTGATGGTGCCTGTGACGCCCTGGTTGACCGTGCCGGTCACGCGGAGCGAAGCCGCCGCCCCGCGCTTGATCCATCCGGTCTCGGTGAACGTGACGACGCCCGCCGCCTGGGAACAGGTCCAGGTGCCCTGCGTCGGGGTGGGGATCGAGCAGCCCGTGTACGTGAAGCCCGCGGGGATGGTATCGGTGACGACCACGTTGTTCGCGGCGCCTCCGCTGGCGGCCGGCGAGTTGTTCGTGGCGGTGATCGTGTACGTGAGCGCCTGCCCGGGCGCCGCGGTCACCACCCCGTCCGTCTTGGTCAGCGTCATGTTGGGGGTGGGCGGTTGCGTGTAGTAGGAGAGGACGCCCAGCTGTCCCTCCTGGATCAGCTGGTTGTTGCTGGTCAGGCAGTAGACGACCCGCCACCAACCGGTCGTCGGATTCGCGATCGTGTCTCCGACGCGGGCGAGCGTCCCGCCGTTGTTCCAGGCCCCGTCGGCCGACATCGTGCCCACGATCCCGCCCGTCGTCGCGGTAGCGTCGTAGGCGGGATCGCCGGGAGCGTAGTAACGGAGACGGGTGACGCCGTCCATGTCGAAGTTGTTGAACGTCGCCGAGGCCTGTCCAGGGGTCGTGTACTGGTAGAAGGTCTGGCAGGCTTCGGCTCCCGAGTTCTGCTGGAACGACACCTGCGCCATGCCGATCATGAGCTCGTCGTTCGTGCCCGCAACGCCGTCGGGGTTGTCGTAGTTCGCCGGAGGCGCGTTGTTGGGGTTGGCGTCGTTGTCGTTGCCCACCCGGAGCCTCCATCCGTTCTGGTCGTCGCCGGTTCCTCCGGGGTTCGCCGGATCGGCGGTGAGCACCTGGGAGCGCAGGACGTAGGACCCACACGCCACCGGCGCACTCAGTGTCGCGAACCGAACCCAGGCCTCCGCCACGCCGGCGGCACCCGGCTGGTACGTCGTCCGGGTTCCCGCGATGCCGGCGCCGGGCGCCGGGTTGGCGATAGCCGGGTCCGACGGTCGCGCCCGGCCCGTACAGCTCGAACTGGGTCGAGTCGTAGTTCCCGTTCGGCTCTTCGTGTGTGGGCGTCGCGCCGGCGACCCGATTCTCCTCGGGGCTGAACAGGTCGACGAAGATCGGAAGGCCAGCCGGCCAGCCGCACGGCACCTGGAACTGGACGTAGTGGTATCCGGCGCCGCCGCCGGCACGTTCGACGTGTACCAGTCGCCCAGGGTGACGAAGGAGTTCGGACCGTTCGTCTGGATCCAGAACGGCGTTCCCCGCCGGTGGAAGCTCCACGGCCGTCGCGGGGACGGGCGTGAGGGCCATCGTGATGGCCGCGAGGAATGCCAGCGCGCCAGCAAGGATCCGGACGACGAGACTGGTGCCGACACCGTCTCGTTCACTCGTATAGGCAAAGCTCGCGCTCGCGATGGGTGGAACGCGGGCAGGCTGGCGCCCGTGCGCGAAGAAACCCCATCCGTTCGGGAGCATGTTTCGGTATTCGGCGTTCTTAGAGAGACCTCTGTAATAGGGCGGTTGTGCTTCTACACAACACCCTCAAGACGCCCCGCGAGTCGGTCGAGAGCTCGGCCCGTCCGTCCTCGAGGC
Source organism: uncultured Actinomycetes bacterium (assembly GCA_963775755.1). Classification (GTDB taxonomy): domain Bacteria; phylum Actinomycetota; class UBA4738; order UBA4738; family HRBIN12; genus JBBQVZ01. The sequence continues at coordinate 104,838 of CAVZKB010000010.1, forward strand.
GACACGAGCCGGCCGTGGTCCTGGGCATGTGCGACGGAGCGGTCCGCGGGGATCACGGCGAGCGGTTCGAGGCCGAAAACCCGGGCGACATCCGCGGGCGTGATCTCGGCTCGCGAAGCTCGGTTCACCACGAACCCGAGCCGTTCATCCCCGGCGATCGCGAGGGTGTCCAGCGCACGCTTGGTGGAGCGGAACGAGAGCACGTCCAGCGAGAGCACCTCCAGGACCCGGTCGGCCCCTTGGATGCCCGCACGAACATATGGATCGACCGTGTGGGAAAGGTGGAGGACGACCGTGTCGGTGGCGGTCGAGGTGACCTCGACGACGTGTCGCACATGTGATGCCTCCACCCGATCCGCATCCTCGGCGGGGGGAGCGAGCAGCACCCGGAACCCCTCCGGGTGGGTCCAGAGCGTGTCGTCCAGGTGCGCGGGGGTCAGCTCCGCTCCCAGCGGCACCAGATCGGCGAGCGTGTGCACGTCGGCCTCAGGTGCGCCGACCGCGGCGCCTACCTCGCCGTAGAGCAGGTCGCCGTCGATCAGCACGCACGACTTCCCCCGGCGGGCGAACGCCCGGGCGAGATGCGTCGCCACGAACGTCGCCCCCGCTCCCCCGCGCGCCGCGTGCACCGCCACCACGCACGCGCGTCGGTCCAGCGCAGCGGGAGCGGCCCTCGTCGCGGCCGCCGCCATCGAAAGGGCGTCCCGATCGGCGGGCCACACGAAGAACCCGTCGGCGCCCGCGCGGATCGCCGCCCGCAGCGCCCCGACCGATTCGCGGGTGTCGACGGCCAGGAACGCGGGCGTTCGGATGGGATCGATGACGAGCGACGGTTGCCCGATCACCGCGTCCGGTTCGAGCTGCCGCACTGCCTCCCGCAACTGGCGGTCGTCGGCCGCGGTCGCCACCACCCGGGCCTGGCCGCTCCGATCGAGGAAATGCATGACCTCTTCGACAACGTCGTGCTGCTCCATGGCCAGCACGATCCTCGCGACGTCCTCCACCTTCTCCCTCCCAGGCCGAACCGGATGAGGGAGGACGGGGGAAGGAGGTCGGAACGCAGGCGACGTTAGCGCAGACCACCGACACGCTCGTCGTGCTGCGTCGTTCCGAGCCTATCCGGCGTCGACCGTGGTCTCGTGGACGGTGAGGTCGACCGTGTCCCCGCTCCGGAACTTCGCGACGTACTCGTCGAAGTTCCACCACTTCAAGAACTCGGTCGCACCCTTCCGCCCGTTCGTGAACAGCATGTCCTGCGTGGGTTCGTCGATGTCGAAGTCGGTCGCCTTCACCCTGCCCGTGTCGACGAACATCGTGCGTGCGAGGACCGAGGGGTCGTCGATGTGCATCTGGTCGTGGAAGTTCGTCATGGTGCCCACCATCGCGCGCGCCAGGCCGAACGCTCCCTTCACCTCGAACCGTTGCAGCACCGGAGCTGTCGGCCTCGCGGAAAGCTTGATCCCGAACGTCGGCCACCGAGGTGGCTCCCCGTCGGTGCGATCGAACACCTCGATGGGGAAGTTCGAGAGCATCCCGCCGTCCACCATGTACGACTGCACGGCCTTGCCGTTATCGTCGCGGCCCGTGAAACGGAGCGGTTCGTAGAAGAACGGGATGGACATCGAGGCTCGCACGGCTTCGGCTACCAACTGGTCGTCGGCCTCCAGGCCGTAGCGCGCATAGTCCCACGGCAGGCGCACCAGCTCGCCCCGCGTCACGTCCGATGTCATCACGACGAGCTTGTACCGCTTCTCCGGCGGCAACGACGTATCCGGATCGTCGATCCGCAGGTCCCCGAACGTGCGCTTGCCGAGCGAGGCGAGGATCTGGTCGAGCCACTCGACCAGGTAGTGGCCTTCGTAGATCCCCTTCTCGAACAGGACCGAGAACCCCTTGCCCACCAACCCCAGGTGGTCGATGAATCCCTCGTCCTGGAAGCGCCCGTAGTCGACCGTTCGCATCACGGTCTTGAGCTGCTCGGGTGCGATGCCGGCCGCGATCAGCGCGCCCACGATGGCGCCGGCGGACGTACCGGCGATCCGGTGGAACGTGTAGCCCGCGTCCATGAGCGTCGAGAAGGCGCCCACCAAACCGATGCCTTTCACGCCTCCACCCTCGAGTACCAGGTCGGCGTCCATGGTCCGCTCCTCTCATCCCCGGGCGCCAACAACCGTAGACCCGAAGAGCAACCTCGAACGTCCGCCATCCGACGTCTTTCCCTGCTCCCCCAGTCGACCGACGGCCATGGCTCTCCCGGGCCAACCCGTCGCCGAACCCGTCGCTAGACTCGACGCCGTGATCGTCTGCTCGAACGCCAACTGGATCCGACGGGCAGCTGAGCCGCCGGGTCCGGGGGCGCAAGGAGCTGCAAGTGCCCGTCACCGTGTCCCCTTAGACTCCTCCCGATGGCGGTGGTGACGTTGCGCGCGCCGCTCAAGGACCGTGCCGACGGACGGGGGCAGTTCGACCTTCCGGGCGACTCCTTGGGCGAGGTGCTTCGAGAGCTGGAGCTCCGGTACCCGCGCCTGGAGGGCTGGGTGCTGGACGAGCACGGAAGGATCCGCCGCAACGTCAACGTGTTCGTGGACGGCGAACGCGGACGCGAGGACACGCCGGTCGCCGCCGACGCGCTCGTCCACATCCTGGCGTCGATCTCAGGAGGGAGCCGAACATGACCGAACTGCTGGTGGGAACGAAGAAAGGGCTGTTCGTCCTCAAGGGTGAGGCCGGTTCGCCGTTCGAGATCGCGACGAGGGCCTTCCCCGGCGACGTCGTGGAGTTCGCGACCCGCGATGCGCGCACGGGCAGATACTTCGCGTCGGTGACGTCCGGCTTCTACGGGCCCCGTGTGCTGTACACCGACGACCCCGCCGGTGAGTGGGAGCAGGCCAAGGGCCCGACGTTCCCCGAGGACATCGCGGACGTGGCCGTCGAGCGAGTGTGGATCGTGCAGCCCGGCGAGGCCGACGGCGTACTGTACGCCGGCGTCGCTCCAGCCGCGCTGTTCACGAGCACCGATTCGGGCGAGACGTGGGAGCTCAACCGCGCGCTCTGGAACGTGCCCACGCGGCCCGAATGGAACCCGGGTGCCGGCGGGTTGGCGCTGCACTCCATCTGCCCCTGGCCGGGCCATCCCGACCGTCTGGCGGTCGGCATCTCGGCCGCCGGCGTGTGGTTGAGCGAGGACGGTGGCCAGAGCTGGCGCACCGGGTACACCGGCATGGTCCCCCAGTACGTGCCGGAGGATCAGCAGGAGACCACGCACGCGCTCTGCGTGCACAACATGCACCGGGCGACGCAGCGACCGGAGCGCCTGTTCATGCAGTTCCACGGCAGCGTCTATCGGTCCGACGACACGGGTGAGACCTGGATCGACATCGCGGACGGATTGCCGTCTGGCTTCGGGTTCCCCATGGTCATCGACCCGTCCGACCCGGACAGCGCCTACGTCATCCCGCTCACGGCGGATGTCGACCGCGTCACGCCGGACGGGCAGGTGCGCGTGTACGAGACCCGCGATGCCGGCTCCACCTGGACGGGCCACGGCGACGGCCTTCCCTCACGCGAGGCGTACCTCACGATCCTGCGTCAGGCGTTCGCGCACGACGGCGGATCACTGCTCGGCCTCTACTTCGGGGCGACGTCGGGTGACGTGTTCGGCTCTGCCGACGCCGGCGCTACGTGGTTCTCCGTCCACGAGAACCTCGCGCCTGTGAACTCGGTACGTGTCGCCCACTAGCGGCTCAGGTCTCAGCGTGGTACGGGTGATCAGAACCCGAGGACCGTCGCGC
>CAVZKB010000011.1:0-153517 GCA_963775755.1 uncultured Actinomycetes bacterium
CGCGGCCACCGAGCTGGAGGAATCGTCGTTCGGCCCCGGTCGGCGCCATCGAAGCCGCACGCTCGTAGGCAGTCTTGGCTTCGCGGTGCCGGCCGAGCTGGCGAAGGAGATCCGCCCGAGTGGCGTGGAACGCGTAGTAGTTGTCCAGGCTCAGCTCGTCGACCAGGTCCAACGCGTGCCCGGCACCTTCCACCTCACCGACCGCGATCGCGCGGTTGAGGGCTACGACCGGTGTGGGAGCTATGGCGAGCATCCGGTCATACAGGGCGATGATCTGCGCCCAATCGGTCTCACCGATCCTTCGCGCGTCCGCATGCACGGCGTTGATCGCCGCCTGCAGCTGATACGGGCCGGGTCGGTTGAGGCTGAGGCATCGGCGGAGGATCGCCTGGCCCTCCACGATCAGGGAGCGATCCCAACGCGATCGATCCTGATCGCCGAGCGGCACGAGGGAGCCGTCCGACCGGGCCCGTGCGGGCCGCCGTGACTCGGTCAGGAGCAAGAGGGAAAGCAACCCGGCCGCTTCGGACTCGTCCGGCATGAGCGCCGCCAGGATCCGGGCAAGGCGGATCGCCTCCGAGCACAGCGCCGGCCCCGCCCGGTCGGCGAGTCCGGCGTTGTAGATGAGGTATATGACCGCGAGCACCGGCGGGATGCGCTCGGGCAGTTCGTCATCCGCCGGAACGCGGTACGGGATGCGCGCCGCCTTGATCTTGCGCTTGGCGCGGGTGAGACGCTGAGCCATGGCCGTCTCGCTGAGGAGGAAGGCGCGGGCGACCTCGTCGCTCGACAAACCGCCGAGCAATCGCAGGGTCAATGCGACCTGCGCGTCGGTTGCGAGCGATGGATGACAGCACGTGAAGATCAGTCGAAGACGATCGTCGTCCACACGTCCTTCTCCCTCCGACACCCGTGGATCGCCACCCGGCGTGAGCAGCGCCGCCTCATCGACCAGATCCCGGCCACGCGACTCGCGCCGCAGGCGGTCGATGGCTCGGTTGCGGGCCGCCGTCGTGATCCAGCCGCCGGGGTTGGGCGGAAGGCCGTCGACCGGCCATTTGCGCAGCGCGATGACGAACGCCTCCTGCACCGCGTCCTCCGCGACGTCGATGTCACCGAAGGCGCGGATCAAGGCAGCCACCGATCGGCCGGACTCCTCGCGGAAGATGCGGCCGACCTCGGCCTCTTGGAGCGAGGGGTTGGTGTCGATGTCGTGCAGTCTGTCAGGCCTCCGACACGTGCCGGAACGGACGGACCTCGATCGCATGCGAGACCGCCTGGCTGGTCTTCGTCGCCCACGAGATCGCGGCGTCGAGATCGTCGGCCTCGATGATGTAGAAGCCGCCCAGGTGCTCCTTCGACTCGGCGAAGGGACCGTCCGTGGTCAGCACCTCGCCGCCCGACGTGCGCACGACCGTTGATGTGTCGGGATCGTGAAGAGCGCCCCCGAAGAGCCACGCTCCGGTCGACCTCATCTCCTCCTCGAGGACGTTCACACGCTCCATGAACTGCTGCATCTGCTCCTCGGTCATCGGGTCGCCGACCTCACCCTCGGCACTGTGGACGGACAAGAGGTACTTGGCCATGGTGCATCCCTCCTCTGCTGAAGCGGGCCGATCCCGCCGCTCACCTTGCTACGAACGGCTCACGCCCGATCCGACACGGTATGCACGGGATCTGCCGTTACCGTGCGAAGAAGAACCTATACGCGCCACCGATGAGTCTGCGGGAGACGCCGGATGCTCTCGTTGACCGCGCTCGGGGACGATCCGAACGACGACGCAGCGATAATGTGCACCCGTGCCGAACATGAAGCCGTTGCGGCGGGAGGATCATCCCGAGCTCGAGGCGCTCTTCCTTCACTACGACCGAACCCTGAGCTTCGTCCCGAACAGCCTCTACACGATGGCACGGCGACCCGAGATCCTGCGTGCCTTCAGCGAGCTCATCACCCAGATCTGGAACTCGGGAACCCTCCCCAAGCCACTGAAGCCGCTGATCGGGATCGTCTCGAGCATCGCGGCGGGTTGTCGGTACTGTCAGGCGCACGAGGCCGTCGATGCCCGGGAGCGAGGCGTGCCCGACGAGAAGATCGAGCAGATCTGGAACTTCGAGCGGTCGACCTTGTACGACGAGAGCGAGCGTGTGGCGTTGCGGTTCGCACGAGACGCCTCCATCGTGCCGAACGAGGTGACGCCGGAGCATTTCGAGGCGCTCCGCCTCCACTGGGACGACGGTCAGATCGTGGAGATGCTCGCCGTCGTCGGCCTGTTCGGCTTCCTCAACCGATGGAACGACACGATGGCGACGCAGATCGAAGATCAACCGACGGAGATCGCGCTCGATCACTTCGGCGAGCATTGGGAACCGGGCAAGCACGCCGGCTGAGACCTCGGGGATCGGAGCGCTGAGCCCGCCGACGCCCGTTGGTTGGCGTCGGCGGGCCCGCGGCTCGAACTTCGTCGCTACATCACGTCCAGCGAGCTCGAGACGAGGCGGTCGCACGTCGCGTGCATGCCTTCGAACTTGGGCGCGACGGCGATGTAGTTCCCGTGCGCGTGCATCAGCTCGATCTTCCAGTGACCTATGTCGCTGGTGCGGATCTTGCCCTGCAGCTGCCGTCCATCCGCCGTGACCTTGTAGAGCTTCACGGCCCTTCCGATGCGGCACTCCATGTTGGGCGACATCACCTTCCCGTGGAACACCTCGGTGTCGTGGTTGAAGCGGATCGTCACCGTGCCTCCGACCGCCCACGCCGCCTGCGTCATCCCCAGGGAGATGACCGCCATCAGCACCACTGCCACTGCTCGTGCCCGCATCGCTTCCCTCCTCGTCCGTTCCGGTCGACACCCAACCTAGGGAGGGCCGATTACGGGCTGCTAACGGGATGCTCCCGCGAGCCGAAACTTCGTAAGGGATCAGCCCGCGGGCAGCTCGACGGCGAAACGCGCGCCGCTGTTCGGTCTGCTCTCGGCCGCGATCGAGCCCCCCATCGCCTGCACGATCCGCTGAGCGAGGGCCAAGCCGAGGCCGGACCCCGGACCCTGGCGCGCCGGATCCGCGCGGAAGAACGGCTCGAACACGCGTGGCAGATCGGCCTCGGCGATGCCCTCACCCGTGTCCTCGACCGCGACGAACAGACCGCGCTCGTCCTCGATGGCTTCGATGCGAACGGTGCCGTCGGGGGGCGTGTGACGCACCGCGTTCACCAGCAGGTTCTGGAGCACACGGACCAAACGCGGCGAGCACGTCGCGCCGAGCGCGCCCCCGAGGTCGGTGACGACCGCGAGCCCTTTCCTCTGCGCCGTCGGTTCGATCGTCGAGACCGCCGAGCGGACCACGTCTTCAAGGCTCGCCCGCGCGGTTTCCGCCTGGATCGCCATCGCATCGAGCTGCGTCAGCTCGAACAGATCGTCCACCATGGCAACGAGCTGCTCGACCGAGCGCCGCATCTCTCCGGCGTAGCGCTTGACCGTCGTCGGATCATCAACGACGCCGTCGTCGATCGCTTCGACCATCGCACGCAGGCTGGCGAGCGGCGTACGCAGGTCGTGGGACACGGCCACGATCAGGTCACGACGCATCTGTTCGGCGTGCTGCTCACTCACTCGTGCAGCGCGGAGGCGTCCGGCGGCGTCGTCCAACGACCGAGCGAGCTCGTCGAGCTCGGGCCCAGCATCGAGCTCGCCGATCCGGCCTTCCAGATCACCGTCCCCCATCCGGCGGGCGCCCGACACCAGCCTGTCGACGGCCTTCACCGAAACAGCAGCAAGCACCAGCGCGAGGGCGACGGCCGTGCCGGCTGCGAACACCACCAGGAGCAACACGATCGCCAGGTCGTGATGACTGACGAGCATGAGGTGAGCCATCACGGCGAGGTTCGCCAGAGCCACGCCGGCCCCGAGCACCGCCACCACGAGGAATCGGTACCGGAGGGTCGTCCGGGCGAGCGCCACGTTCGCGGTGAGCGCCGTGCCCACCGTCACGACCGTGGACACGCCGAGCGGAACCAACAACTGCGCCAGATCGCCGGCCGACATGCCCATCACCGCGCCCACCGCGAGTGCAGCCAGGGCGCCGGCCGCGGCGACCACCACGACGAGTGCAACGGCGCGGAGCGTCCCCCTCATGGCTCGAATCGGTAACCGACTCCCCACACCGTGACCAGATGTTGGGGTGAGGACGGGTCATGTTCGATCTTCTCGCGGAGTCGCCTGATGTGGACCGTAACGGTCGCGGAGTCACCCTCCCAGGCGAAATCCCATACGGATTCGAGCAAGGCGCTGCGAGTGAAGGTGATGCCCGGCGACGACGCCAAGTGCTCCAACAGGTCGAACTCCTTGCGCGTGAGGCGCACATCGCGATCGCTGACCCGCACCTCCCGCCGCCCGCGATCCATGCGCAGGTCGCCGAACGTGAGCACTCCGCCTTCGTCGATATCGTGCTCAGTCCGGCGGAGCACGGCCCGCACCCGCGCGACGACCTCGCGCGGTGAGAACGGCTTGGTGACGTAGTCGTCGGCCCCGAGCTCCAATCCCACGACCCGATCGGTCTCCTCGCCGCGCGCGGTGAGCATGATCACCGGCGTCTGGGCGCTCGCTCGCATCCGGCGGAACACCTCGAGCCCGTCGACCCGCGGTAGCATCAGGTCGAGGAGCACCAGATGCGGGCGATCGGCGGCGAAGCTCGCGAGCGCCGCCTCGCCGTCCTCGGCGGTCGTGACCTCGAATCCCTCACGCTCCAGGTAGCGCTCCAAGACCTCGCGGACCATCGGTTCGTCGTCCACGACCAGCACACGGCGTTTGGTCATGCAACCATGATGCCCCACCGATGTTGCGGATGCCTTACGGTCGGTGGTCCGCCGGACCGCCGGGTCCGTGGTCGCCGCAGAGCCGGTCATGTCACCTGAACGACGACCGTGTGATAGCCGGTCGCGCCGTCCGGGAACGGCGGCGCCGGTACCTCCGGCTGCGCCATCCCCGTTCGGTCGGTGGCCCGCACCTCGAGCACGTGCTCGCCGGGCATCGCATCCCACATCACGACCCATTGCCGCCAGGTGTCGACGGTGTCCTCGGCGGAGAGCCGGGCCGCCACCCACGCACCGCCGTCGACCCGGAGCTCCACGTTCGCGATGCCCCTGTGCTGCGCCCATGCCACTCCGGCGACGGGCACCGAACCGGTGGAGACCCGAGCCCCCTGCCGGGGCGTGTCGATCCTGGACTGGGTCTTGATGGGAGCCTGCTGGGCCCAGCCCCGACGCACCCAGTACGCGTCGAACGCGTCGAACGTGGTGAGCTCGATGTCGACGATCCACTTCGTGGCCGAGACGTAGCCGTACAACCCGGGCACGATCATCCTTACGGGAAAGCCGTGCTCGAGCGGGAGCGCTTCGCCGTTCATGGCGATCGCCAGCATCGCGTCACGACCGTCCATCACCACCGACGTCGGGCTCCCCGCGGTGAATCCGTCGACGGATCGGGACACCAGCTGATCGGCCCGCGGATCCACACCGGCCTCCCCCAAGACATCCTTCAGGGGTGCGCCCAGCCAGCGCGCGTTCCCGACGTACCTGCCCCCGACCTCGTTGGAGACGCAGGTCAGGGTGACGTCCCGCTCGATCAACGGGCGGGACATCAGCTGATCGAACGTGAGGTTCAGCTCCCGCTCAACCATCCCGTGGATATGGAGTTGCCAATCCTCCGCCTTCACCGCGGGGACGAGCAGCGCGGTGTCGACGCGATAGAAGGTCTCGTTGGGCGTGATGAAGGACGAGATCCCCGGCACGCGAAGATCTGCACCGGCCGGCGGCCCCGGGGTCGCGTCCGGGGTCGGCAAGTGCACGGCGGCGCGTGACGCATCGGCCTCGAATCGTCGAGCGAGCAGCCGGCCCGCACCTCCCGCCACCAGGGCGGCCGCAGCTCCCGCGGCGCCGGTCAAGAAGAAGCGTCGACGATCGATGCCTGCAGGGATCGGCTGCTCCGGCGGGGCGGTTGGCCGCGAGGCGAGCGCGCGCAGGAACGTCCAGAGCATGAGCGCGCCCGTGAGTCCGCCGACCAGCGACGGGACGGCGTCGATCGGCCGGGCGCTTGGACGCGTCAGCGCCGCCGCCACACCGATCAGAGCGAAGACAGCGAGGCCCGCATAGCCGACCGACGCGCGCCGCAGCGCCGCCAGGCCGATCAGCGCGGCGATGATGGCCAGGACCAGGGCGATACCCGCCAGCAGCACCCGCTTGTCGTTCGAGCCGAAGGTCCGGATGGCGAAGCTCTTCAGCCACTCAGGGGTCGCGTCGATCGCGGCGCCCCCCACGGCGACGATCGGCGACGCCTCGGGGTCCACGATGCCTGCGACGAGCTGAGCGGCGCCGACCGCGACAACACCGCAGATCAGCCCGACGAAGACCCCGAGTCCGTCGTGGTGGTGCGTGCCACCGGAGGGAGCGTCAGACGGCGGTGACAAGGTCTCGACCATGACGAAGATGATGGCTCAAAGATGTTGCTGGACCCTTACGCCCCACTTGCATCCTGCTGAGTTTCAGCTCGTCTTCCAGTCGCGGAACGCCTGCCGGAGGCGCTCGCGTTGGGCGATGGGGACCTGCTCCTCGGTCAACATCCCGGTGAGGCGGATCGTCTCACGCATCTGCTCGAGGTAGTTCGAGCATCCGTCGCACCCGATGAGGTGCTGGTCGAAACGCTCGCGATCTTCAGGGGAGAGAGCCTCCTCGAGGTAGTCAGTCACGATCTCGACCATCTCTTTGCACGTCAACCCTTCGGCGCTCACGCCTGCCGCCCCTTCTCTAGATAGCCGTCGACCGCGCGCCTGACGCGCGATCGCGCTCGATGCAGCAACACACGCTGGTTGGTCTCCGAGAGGTCGAGCACGTTACGCACTTCCTCGGACGTCCAGCCCAGGACATCTCGGAGCCTGATCACCTCTGCCTGCACAGGCGGCAGGCCGTCGATCGCCTCGCCCACGATGCGGATCGTCTCGCCGGCCAGGAGCCGATCCTCGGGGACGCCGCGCCAGTCGTTCGGCAACGTCGACCAGTGATCGGGGAACCGATCGTCGGAGGCACGGAACCACATCTCGGGCACGGAAGGGCTCGTGTCCGGATCGACGAGGGCCGAGAACGGCTGGCTCCTTCCCTCGCGGACCCCGCGGGTCTTCGCGATGTTCGCCAGGATCCGGTACATCCACGTCCGGAGCGACGAGCGGCCCTCGAACTTGGGCAGCCCCTGCAGTATGCCGATCCATGCGTCCTGCACGACCTCCTCGGCAACGGCCTGCGAAGACACATACATGCGAGCGATCCGAAGCATCATCGCTTGATGCGTTTCGACGAGCATCATGAACGCGTCCTCGTCGCCGGCCCGGAGGCGCTCCACGAGCTGTAGGTCTTCGGGCGATGCGAGGAGTTCCGTGTCGGTCACGGCAGGAGAGCCTAGCCCTTCCGCCGATCAAGCTCGTCGGCTCCCGGGCGAGTCCCGCCGATCCCGCCGGAACCAACGGCCTCGGTTGACGACCCCGGGCCGCCACCCGAGACTCAGGGCACACGAGCCTCGGAGGCTCCGGGCGCGTGACCTGATCGGGGGTGTCGTGAGAAGCCGGACAGTCATTCTGATCTGTTGCACCCTGGCGCTCCTGGCACCGCCACAGGCGACCTCTGCAGCGACGGGCAGACCCGCCGCGGCATCCGGGCCGGTTCGCGCCGCAGCGGCAGCGCGCCCGAACGTCCTGCTGCTGGTGAGTGACGATCAGACGTGGTCCGACTTCTCACGAGACCTGATGCCGAGCACGTACCGAGACCTCGTCGACCAGGGCGTCCTGCTCAAACGGGCGTACGTCGCCACGTCGCTCTGCTGCCCCTCCAGGTCGCAGATCCTGACGGGCCTCTTCGAACATCACACGGGCGTGGATGCGAACGCGGTACCGCTCGACCGTCCCACGATCGTCCAGGCACTCCACGATGTCGGCTATCGCACGATGCTCGCCGGCAAATACCTCAACAGTTGGGAGACGTGCGGCCCGCGGCCGGAGTTCGACAGGTGGGCGTGCGTCGGCGCACCGCCGCCGTCCTCGTACTCACTGCTCAACCCGTGGGTCAATGAGGACGGCGAGTGGCAGCACCGCAACGGATATCAGACCGACATCCTCGCGGACGACGTCGTTGACTTCATCGACTCCACACCCGACGACCAGCCGTTCTTCGCGATGTACACACCGACCTCGCCGCATCTCCCGGCGGACGATCCTCGCTATGACTCCATGAACGTCTCGCCGCCGCACGGTCCTTCGTTCGATCAAGACACGCTGACCGCGAAGAGCCCCCTGTATGCGCGACGGGGACCCCTCACCAGCGACGAGATCCGTGACGCCGACTCGCGATTCACGCGGATGTCTCATGCGATCCGATCGCTCGACGACGGCGTGGGGCACATCCTTGACTCCCTCGGCGACCGCGAGCGCGACACGATCGTGATCTATCTGTCGGACAACGGCTTCCTGTTCGGCGAGCATCGACGGTTCGGCAAGACCGACGCGTACGAAGAGTCCATACGAGTTCCGATGATCGTGCGGTACCCCGCGCTCCTCGACCCCGAGAACACGTTCACCTCCCGCGCGCTGGTGTCCAACATCGACATCGCGCCTTCGCTCGCGGAGCTGGCCGGGTTCCCATGGAACGCAGACGGCCGATCGCTCGTCCCGCTGTTGGACGGCTCGGCGAGCAGCATCCGCTCGGCGCTGCTGATCGAGCACTGCCAAGGAGTGAGCGAAGGAACTCCGCCCTGCTCCGGACTCTCCTTCTATGCCCACGTGACGAGAACGGCCGGGTATCGAGCCGTCGTGACGTCGCGCTACAAGTTCGTGCGGTACGACCAGGGAAACCGCGAGCTGTTCGATCTGCAGCAGGACCCCGCAGAACTCAACAACCTCGTCGGTGAGCCGGGCTCGGCAACCACGATCTCCGCGCTCCGCTCGACGCTCGCCTCGCTCGAGGCACCGGTGATCGACACCACGATCGTGACCGGCCCGTGGCCGACCCGTGACGGACCTTCCAGGTCGGCGGCGTTCACGTTCTTCTCGCCGTCGCGGTTCTCGACCTACCGGTGCAGGCTGATCCGCGATGGATCGGCGGATCCCTGGCACGTATGCGACGGTCAGTTCGATGCCATCGGCAACCTGCCGGACGGCGGATATACGTTCGAGGTCGCCGGCACCGACGAGGCCGGCCACGTCGATCTCACACCCGCCTCCCGGAGCTTCATGATCGCCTCAAGCGGGCTGCCCGTCTCGATCGGCGGGCATCCACCCGTGACCCAGACGAGCGGGAACGCGAGCTTCTCCTTCGCGAGCCCGGTCGCCGGCGCCACGTTCGAATGCCGTCTATCGCCCGCGGTCGGCCCGCGCGCCGATTGGCAGCCGTGCTCGGGATCGGCGAGTTACCAGGACATCCAGGACGGCGTGTGGAGCTTCGAGGTTCGAGCGCAGGCACCGGGCTCCCAGACGTGGACCTCTCCCCCCGCCGGATGGCTCGTCCGCGTCGATCGCACCGGCCCCGCGTTCGTCCAGGTGCACGGGCCTGGCAACGTCTCGTCGTCGCACGAGGCCGCGTTCCGGTTCGTTCCGACGGAGGGCGTCCGAGGCGCGATCACCTGCCGCCTGGACCATCGAAAGGCATCGGACTGCAGCGACGGGACCTTCTCCGTCGGGGGCCTGGCCAAGGGCGTCCACTCGGTGCGTGTCGCGGCGGCGGATGCGTACGGCAACGTCGGGGTGACCATCTTCACGTGGACCATCGACTTCGGGGCGCCCAAGGTGCGTGTCGTCAAACACCCCGACCGCTTCACCTCGATCGCCGACGCGACGTTCCGGTTGACGTCGAGCAGCGATCCTTCGTTGTTCCTCTGCAAGGTGGACGGGCTCCCGGAGATGCCGTGCGATGACGTCTTGTCGTTCGGGCCGCTCGGCGAAGGGCCACACGCCCTCACGGTGTGGGGGCTCGACGCGGCGCTGAACCGATCGCGGCCGGTCGTCTATCGGTGGGCGGTGGATACGATCCCTCCGGGCCTGCTGCTCACCGGATCCCCCGTGGACGGCGAGGTGACCGCCGACACGACCGCGACGTTCGACATCTGGCAGAGCGAACCAGGTGTGGTCTATTGCTCGATCGACGACGCGGCGTTCGCCCCTTGCGCGACGCCCGTCGTCTACACGGGATTGTCGGCCGGGCTGCATTCGTTCCGGGCATACGCACAGGATCGAGCGGGCAACGTGTCCATCACCGTGTCCCGGAGCTGGACGGTGACCGCCGCTCCATAACGTGTCGGACCCAGGGGGTACGGTGTGCGCATGGGTCAAGTGATCTCGCTCGATGCGTACCGTGCTCGCCGCGGTCCGCACACGTCCTTCGATCGGCTCGACCTCGCGGTCAGCCGGCTGGACCCGCTGGTCAGACGCTCGCCGGACCGGGTCCAGGCGGGCGTCGAACGTGAGCTCCGCCGGATCGCTCGCGACGTGTCCGCGGGACGACCGGCCGAGGCCGCGGAACGAGCCGAACGGCTCGCGGACCGCTTGGAGCACCCGGCTGCCCACGGATAGGCACGCTCGACCACTTCTCTCGCGAGATGCGCGTTCGCCGCCTACACTCGGCCGAGCCGAGAGGGAACCTGAGGAGTGATCGTTGCAGCGTCGGGCGCTGATCGCCGGAGTCTCCGCGTTCCTCGCCGTCCTCGTTGCCGGATCGGTGCTCGTCTCCCTGTCGAACCATGCCGACGTGGGCAAAGGATCCGCATCTCCGTCCGCCTCCCATACGGCCACCCCGTCCCCCCAGCCCGAGCCGGGACCACGCGTGGATGCATACCTCGCGTGGGTACCCGAAGGCCTGCCGCCTGGATACGGCGCCGCGGTCGCGGCCCTGCCCACCGTCGACAAGGTCGCCGTGGTCGCGTCCGACACCATATGGATGACGAGCTCTTCCGACGCGGAGGGGAACCTGGTCGACGAGCCGCCCTCCCCTTACATGATGCCGATCGATACGGCCGCGATCGATCCACGGCCGTATGCGCGATTCCTGCCGCCGGAGACGCGCGCGATCGTGGCGAGCCTCGAGGACGGACAGGCGATCTTGGGGCAGACGTCGGCGCGTCTGCGCCACCTGGGGCCCGGCGGGGTCATCCGCTTCCAAGGCGGCAGCGTCACCGTCATCGGCGTGCTCCCCGACGAGCTGGTCGGGGCGGCCGAGGTCGTCGTGAACCGAGCAACGGGAGCGATCATCGGCGTCAGGCAGAACAGGTACTTGCTCTTCCGGCCCTCCGCCGGTCTGCAGCCTTCCGATCAACAGCTCGAGAAGCGTTTCCGCGCGGTGCTGCCGCCGGGATTGCCCTATCCCGTCGTGCAGGTCCGCTCGCCGGGCGAGACGCCGTACCTGCGTGCAGGAGACGACATGCTCCCGCAGGCGCTGATCAAACGGCGGTTCGGCGAGTGGGCCGGGACGCCGCAGGCCGGCGGCACGGGGCTCCTCGAGATCGACCCCGCCTGGATCCAGGACCACATCGTGACCGTCACCATCCCCGTGCTGGGCCGCGTGTCCTGCAACCGGAAGTTCATTCCGCAACTCCGCGGCGCGATGAAGCATGTCGTGACGCAGGGCCTCGAGCCCACGATCCACTCGTTCGATGGTTGCTTCGTGGCACGGTTCGATCCCACGTCATCGTCGACGATATCTCTCAACGCCTGGGGCGCCGCCGTGGACGTCAACGCCGACACCAACCGCTTCGGCTCCCCGCCGGTACAAGATCCCCGGCTGGTAGCGCTGATGCATACCTGGGGTTTGGAGTGGGGCGGCGACCAGGTCGTGCCCGACGGGATGCACTTCGGCTACGCGGGCCCGCCGTTCGGACTTGACTCCGCTGGACCATAGACGAGGAGAGCAGGTATCAGGCGCATGTCTGCACGTGCTCGGGAGCCGGGCGACTACGCGCCGCCGGGTCCGGAGCATGCCTCCCGCGGCGTGACTCGCGCGTGGGTTCTGCTCCCCTCGGGGCCTCCGAGGAAGCCCGCCACCGACGCTACACCCCGTGTTCGAGGCTCGCAAACGCGCGATCGTCGGAGGTGAGGACGATCAGTCGGGGTGGCGACGACCCATGGTGCGGGATCGGAACACGACCCACACCAGCACGGCGGCGACGGCAACACCACCGGCAGCCGCGAGCAGCGACGGTCTGGGCGTCGGAACCGCGGACGCGAGCCTGGAGCGGAGCCGAACCGGCCTGCGGAAGTCTCGGATCTGCCAGTCGCGCTCCTCGGCGATCTTCCGGAGATCCTTGTCGGGGTTCACCGCCACGGGTTGGCCAACCGCCTCCAGCATCGGCACGTCGGTGATGGAGTCGCTGTACGCATACGACTTCGAGAGGTCGATGCCCGAGCGGGACGCGATCTTCTTGATGGCCTCCGCCTTCTGTTCTCCGTAGGCGTAGAACTCCAGCCCGCCCGTATAGCGCCCGTCGTCGCCTACCTCGGCCCTCGTCGCGATGACACCGCTGACGCCGAAGTGCCGCGCGAGCGGCCGCACGATCTCCTCGGGCGAGGACGAGACGATGTAGATGCGTCGGCCCTCGCTCCGATGGAGATCCATCAGGTCGAGCGCCTCCTGGTAGACGAAGGGGTCGATCACGTCGAGCAACACATCCTGCACCAGGTGCTCGATCTGCGTCCTGTCCCACCCCTTCGTGAGAGCCAGCATGCCCTCCTTCAGACGCTCCATCTTGTTCTCGTCCGCGCCGACCAGCAGGTAGACGAGCTGCGCGTACGCGCCGCGGAGGAGCTGGCCGCGCGACACCATGCCCGCGCGGTACAACGGTCTGGACAAGGCGAGCGACGAGGACCGGGAGATGATCGTCTTGTCGAGATCGAAGAACGCCGCTTCCATCCTCATCGCATCCTATCGACGGCCCCAGACATCGATCGTAGGTCGGCCCGGGCGTCACCGTGCCGCTCCCGGCTCCGTCGCTAGCGCCGGACCCGTCCGAGATCGGAACGGAAGCCCTTGATCCATGCCAGCTCGGCCTTCGCCAGCGACTCCTGTCGTTGGAGCATCGCCGTCGAAACGGCCCGGCCGGGACCCTTGTCGGCGGCGACCCGCGCGCGCTCCGTCTTGATCGCGTCGAGCAGATCGCGGACCGCGGTCTCGCGCTCGTCGACGGCCTTGCGGGCATCGGAGGCAGAGAGCAGGTGGGCGAAGCCGAGCGCCAGGCCCCCATCCGTCTCGTAGGGCTCCAGCGACGCGAACCGCTCCGAGAGCCCATGTTTCAGGCGATCACGGCCGGTCTTCGTGATGCGGTACACGCGCCGGTCGGGCCCCTCGGGGCCCTCTTGCGAACGGCCGTTGATCAACCCGTCGCGCTCCAGCCTGCGGAGCGCCTGATAGACCGACGCCTTCCCGACCTCGACCCAGAACCCCATGCTGCGCGCGCGGAACCTCTCGAGCAGGTCGTATCCATACAGCGGCTCCTCCGCGAGGAGCCCCAGCACCACGACCTCCACCTTCGACGGCTTCACGATCTGCGCTCCATCCCTTGGACATCCGCTCTAGTCTGTTTCGGACTAGGCAAGCGTAATCGAAGGTCCTAGGGAGTGCCAGGAAGGTTGAGTCTCCACCCCGAGCCGCCGGCCGCATCGAACTTTCGACGTGGACCACACGGCAGTAGCGAAGGAGAGGACGCCGTGAAGCTCGGGGCATCAGATGCCCCGAGCTTCGGTGGTTCTTCGTCCGGGCGGGTTGTGAAGCTAGAGGTGCGCCCGCCCGATGCATGTCTCGCCGGTGGACGGGTTCGTCGCCCTCGCCACGAACCGGTCGATACCGTTCGAATCCTTGGGACGGCGGTGGATGGTGAACGAGCCGCTCGCCCCCTGGGTCACACGCGTGCCGGTGAAGATCCGCGAACCATTCTGCCGGATCCGGACGTTCCATGACTGACCGCTGACGTTCGAGTCGACCTCGAACTCCAGCTGAAGCCGGCTGTTGTCCGGCTTGAGCTTCATCTTCCACTCGCTCTGCCCGCCGCAGCTGCCTCCGGCCTTCACGACCGTGCCGCCGCCACCGCCCGCGTACGCCGCAGGCGCCAACATCAGCAGCGATGCGCCGACCAGCGCGGTCGCCAAGACCATCCGTCGCTTCTTCATCGGAGCTCCCTCCCTCTGGCGCGTTCCGTTGACGCGCTCATCGGTACTACGCCCAGCGTGCCGCCGCTGCTCTCAGCACCCGGCCAAGACTGCGTAAAGGGATCGGTAACCCGCCGATCGACTCGGCGGCGCTCATGAGCACCCGGTACGCTGCTCCGCGGAGGCGTCAGGGTTCCTGGTGGGCCCCGCGGTCTTCAACACCGTTGTGGGGGCGCAAGCTCCCAGGCGGGTTCGATTCCCGTCCGCCTCCGCCAACGATCACGTCATGCGCCGGTCGACTACCGCGACCGCGACGAACCGTGCATGTCGGATCTCCGACGTATGACGCCAGCGCCGGTTGGGTAGGCTGACGCCCATGAACCCACAGCTCCAGGAGATCGCCGACCGGATCGACAGCACCGTCGAGGAGCTCCTGGCCTTCCTCGACTCGCCGTCCGGCAGACGGCTCCGCAAGCACCTGGCCACCGGGTTGATCCTCTCGGTTCCCCTGGTCATGCGACTCCCGTATCTGAAACGAACGCCGATCGGCAAGCTGATCGAGGTGGGCGGAGGAGCAGCGCTCCTGATGAAGCTCGCCGAGCTGATCCGTGACTGGGAGCGCGATCACCCGGACGAACCTCAGCCCCGTGTGATCGACGTCCCGCCGGCGAGTCCCGCCTAGTCCGATCAGCCGGGCTACCGGAACAAGCGTCCGGCCGCGTGGATCACCTCTCGAGCCGCACGGAGCCCGGTCTCGACGCCGCCGTTGAGATAGCCCTGGCTGTACGTCGACGTGTGCTCGCCCGCGAAGTGCACGTTGCCCTGTTGGAGCCCCATGTAGCCGAAGAAGCTCGTCCATTGCCCGGGCAGGAACGCCGCGTACGAGCCCTTCACCCACGGGTCGTCTATCCACGAGTCCAACCACGAACGTCCGTTGAACGATCCGCGCATACCCGGGAAGTACGTGTCGAGGAACGTCAACGCGTCGTCGACGACGCCCGCCGGCGCCGGCGCGTGGGGCTCGTCGACCGGGTAGCCCGCTCCGGTCTTCCCGCCCGAGAAGATCGTCAGCAGCCCCCCCGGACCCGGCTCCGCCAGGGCGCTGTCCCAGCTGTCGGTCTTCGGAGCGTCCAGGTCGAACAGACCGTTCCACCCGAACTTCGGGAATCGATCCTCGAACTGCAGGAGCACCTTCGCGTTCGTCCCCATCCCGAGTTCGTCGATCGCGCGCATCCGCTTCGCGTCGAACCCCGCTTCCGTCAGGTCGACGTCGCGGAGCGTGGTGAACGGCAGGCACAGCACGACGTGGTCGGCGACCACGGGCGACGCCACGCCTCCGAAGTCGAGCTCGTACGTTCCGTCGGAGCGCTGCCGCATCGCCTCGAGGGGCGATTCGAGGTGCAGCGCGCCCGCGGGGAGCAGTTCGGCCAGCATGTTCGGAACCTGATCGTTCCCCCCTCTGACGTGGTAGCGCTCGTCCGCCGGCCCACCCGGATACGACGTGACGTACGTGTCGAGCAGCGTGATCGCCGACGTGTCCTCGGGGTCGATGCCCCAGAACCCCGTCAGACCGATGTCCATCGAAAGCCCGAGGAGCGACGAGCTGCCGCCCGGGACGTTGGCGTCCATCCACTCACGCATCGTCATCTGGTCGAACGCCTTCGCGGCCGGTCCCGCCTTCCCCCAGCGATACGGACCAACCTTCTTCGCGTCGCGAACGAGCCGGCGGATCACGACGTCGAAGTGTTCGCGGACCACGTGACGGTCGCGCGATTCGCCGTCGAGCACCAACAGCCCCGATACGTCGCCCTCTTCCTCGTACGCCGGGAACAGATCGTCGAGGTGAAGGCCGAGCGCTGCGACGAGCCGCCGGAGCTGTACGTGCCGGGTGTCGACGAACTCACCGCCGTGTTCGGCAACTTGACGGTCGTCGAACGACCGGGCGGTCCAGCAGCGACCGCCGACGCGGTCTCGCGATTCGTAGAGGTCGGCACGGATATCGTGCTGCTGCAGCTTGTAGGCGCACGAGACCCCCGCGAGACCCGCCCCCACCACCACGACGCGCGGATCATGCGCTCCGCCGCGGAGCGGACGAGCCAGCGCCAGGAGCGGCGGCCCGCTGATCGCCGCAGCGGCCCCAAGCGCTCCGGCTCCCTTCAGCAGTTGACGCCGGCTGACCAGCCCGCGATCCAGCGCGATCGCTTCATCGATCGAGACCGGACGGTCGGTCGGCAGCGACGCATGGACGGCGGCCAGCTCGCGCATCGCCCGCATCAGGGGCGTCCTGCGTCCCATGACGTGCCACCTCCTCCGCCGGCCGTCAGACCGGCTCATCCTCGAGCTCGACCACCGGGTCTATCTCCTTCGGCGCCAGCGTTCCCACCGTTCCACGAAGGATGGCGCGACGGTACAGCAGTCGCGTCGGAAGCAGTAGTGCGGCCGCACCTCTCCGATCTGTGCGAGCATCGGCGCGTGGCCGAGGAATACCTTCCCGTCGAGCACGACGAACGACCGTTCGCGGTTCTCGATGTGGGCTCGAACTCGGCCCGGATGATCGTCTTCCGGCTCCGCGCCGACGAGCACCTGGACGTGATCGAGGACGCGCGCGCGCCGCTCCGGCTGGCTCGTGAGCTGCGTACCGGGGCCGAGCTCGGCCCGGACGCGATCGCACGGACCCTCGAAGCTCTGAGGGATTTCCGCGCCGTCGCGGAGGGGGCGGGCGCCGACCGGATCCTGGCCGTCGCCACGTCGGCCGTCCGCGACGCGCTCGACGGCCACCTCCTGCTCGAACGCGCGCGAGAGCTCGGTATGCCGCTGCAGATCATCGACGGCGACACCGAGGCCCGGCTCGGCTTCGTCGGCGCCGTACACGACCTGCCCGTCACGAGCGGCGCGACCCTCGACGTCGGTGGAGGGAGCGCGGAGATCTCGCGGTTCCACGACCGCCGGCTGAACCGCACGTGGACGTTCGAGCTCGGCTCGCTCCGGCTGAGCGACCGGTTCCTCGACGACGACCCACCGACGGGGTCGGAGCTCAAACGGCTCCGCAAGCACGTCGGCGAGACGCTCCGAGCCGCCGACATCGACGTCCTGACGGAAGGGGAAGTCCTGGTCGGCATCGGGGGAACGGTCCGCAACCTGGCCAAGGTCGACATTCATCGGACCGAGCACCCGCTCCGCCTGCTCCACGGATACGAGCTCCCGGCCGATCGTCTCGAGGCGATCCTCGTCGATCTGGCGGGGAAGACGATGAAGCAGCGTGCACAGATCTCGGGACTCAACCCCGATCGCGCCGACTCCGTGATCGGTGGGGCGGTCGTACTGCTTGAGGTCATGGCGGCGCTCGGCGGCGACCGGGTCGTGGTGTCCAGTCGGGGCGTCCGCGAGGGGCTCGCTCTCGGCGGGCCGGACGCAACCGTCCCACCGCCTCGATGGGTACGCACGATCTCGATCGCCACCCTCTCCGCCCGGTTCGCGACGTGGGATGGGCACGCGGCCGACCGCCGCACGATGATCGCGACGCGTCTGCACGACTCGCTCGATCCGGAGGCGCGCGATGCGGTGCGCGAGATGTTGGTCCACGCGTCGACCGTTCTCGACGTCGGACGGGCGATCGACTACTACGACCGGTTCGAGCACGCCGCCATGATCGTGACTTCGGCAGACCTCGGGGGGTTCACGCACGAAACGCTCGGCATCCTCTCGGCGATCCTCCGACAGGCCGACGACGACATCCGGCTCGGTCCGTATCGCCGGCTGATCGACGGTGAGGATCGTTCAGCGGTGCTCCGGGCCGCCACGGTGCTCGCGCTCGCCGACGAGCTGAAGCGGCGGATCCCGTCGAACCTGCCCGCCGTGATCTCGTGCACCTGGCATCCGGCCGCGTTCGTCGTCGAAGGGCCGGTCCCGACAGGGTGGAAGCCGCGTGGCGTGGCCGATCGATTCCGGCAGGTCTTCGGGCGGCCGCTGCACGTGGTGTCCAGTCGCCGGGCCTAGGATGAATCGCTGCTGCGAGATGGGGTAGACGAGTGCGGATCCTCACGATCGACCTTGGCACGAGCGCGACGAAGGCCGTCTTGTGGTCGGAGGACGGGCCGATCGCGGTTGGACGAGCTGCCGTCGACGTTGAGCATCCGCGCGCGGGGTGGGTGGAGCAAGATCCCGAGGGCTGGTGGACATCGACCGTCGTTGCTTGCGCACAGCTCCCCGCGGAGGGACGGATCGGGGTCGACGTCGTGGGGTTCTCCACCCAGCGTGACACGTTCGTCCCCGTGACGACTGCGGGCGAACCCATCGGCCGTGCGATCGCCTCCGCGGATCGCCGAGCCACGGCGGAGGCCGCCGGGCTCGGAGAGTACTTCCACGTGCTCACCGGAGTCGTGCCCGATGCGGGCGCGGTCGCCGCGAAGGTCGCGTGGTTGCGCAAGCACGAGCCTGACCGGCTCGGCGGCGGTCAGCGATGGATCTTCGGACCGAGGGACCTCATCGCGTTCCGACTGACCGGTCACGCCATCACCGACGCCTCCGTGGCTTCCCGAACCGGACTGATCGCCTTGGACGGAGCCGGACTCGGGGACGCCGACCTCCTTCCGGAGATCGTCGGCCCGACCACGATCATCGGGGACGTGCTTCCCGACCCGGCCGCCGCGCTCGGCCTGAGAGCGGGAACACCCGTCGTGGCCGGCGCGGGCGATCGAGCCTGCGAGGTGCTCGGCGTCGCGGCCACGACCGCCCGCCCCATGGTGTCCTGGGGAACGGTCGCCGGCGTCTCGGTGCCCGTCGGGCACGTGCCGGCACCGGATCCCGGCATCGTCGTGTCCCGCGGCGCCCTCGGCGGCTATGTGATGGAGGCGGATCTGCCGCTGGCCGGCTCGGCCCTCGAGTGGCTCGGCCGGCTGACGGGCAAGACCTCCGACGAGCTCGCGCGACGAGCCGACGACATCGACGCGGGCGCCGGTGGGCTGATCGCCCTCGCATGGTTGGGAGGGGCCCGCGCGCCGTGGTGGGACGCACGCACCGGCCTCACGTTCGTGGGGCTGAGCCCCTTACACACCCCGGCGCACCTGGCGCGAGCGCTCGTCGAGGGCTTGGCGTTCGACGCGGTTCGCTGTCTCGATCGGGCCGCACCCGACGCGGTCGAGCTCTCACTCGCCGGAGCGGGGGCGGCGATGCCGCTATGGCGTCGTGTGCTCGCCGGTGTGGCGAACCGCCCCGTGGTCGCTCGAACCCACGGTGAGGCGGCGTCCGCAGGCGCGGCGATCGTGGCGGGCCGAGCCATCGGTTCGAGGCTCGACCCAGATCGTCTCGATCCGGTCTCCACGCGGGAGGATCCGTTCGATTCCGACGTCGTCGCCTACGGCGAGCTACGCATGCGGCACGAGATGGTCGCCCGGGCGACGGTCAGCGCGCTGATCGGCCGCTAGCCACGTCCCGTCAGCCCCGGGTCCCTTCACGCAAGGAGCCCCGCCGACCGGTAGGCATCCTCGGCGACCTGCATCACCACCCGGCCGTCCTCTCCCGACGGTCGCGGCCGGCGCCCCTCGTGGATCGCATCCAGGAACTCGGCCACCTGCGCGCTGTACATCGGCTGCGTGCAATGTTCGTAGTCCGCGGCGGCGGGTTCATCGGGCCAGATCCGCGCGTACCCCTTCGTCCCGTACACCTCGGTGTCGGCTTCGAGTCCGCCCATGTGCGGCTGCCACCACCCGGACTCCACGATGCTGTTCGTCCCGTTGTCCCATGTGATCAAGACGATGCCGTCGTCGTCGACCGTGTAACGCCCTTCGGCGTAGCGTGAGCCGATGGTCGCGCAGACGCGGCCGGGTGACGGGTCGCCCAGCAGGAACCGCGCGGTGTCGATGGCGTGCACACCCATGTCGACGAGCGCGCCTCCGCCCGCCAGCGCACGGTCCGTGAACCATCCGCTCGGTCCCCAACCGGCGTGGACCCCGTACCCGCGCGTCTTCACGACCTCTCCCAGCTCGCCTGCCGCGATCCGGTCGCGCATCGCGATCACCTCGTCACGGAACCGCCAGCAATGGGCGACCATCAGCGATGCGCCCGACTCCCGGGACGCCTCGATCATCTGGTCGCACTCGGCCACCGAGGTCGCCATCGGCTTCTCGACCATCACGTGCTTGCCGTTGCGGAGCAGAGCGATGGACTGGGGGGCGTGCAGCGCGTTCGGCGTCGAGACGATCGCCGCCTCGACCTCGGGATCGGCCGCGAGCGCGAGCCAGTCGGTGGTCACGCGTGGGATGTCGTAGCGCTCGGCGAAGACACGCGCAGTCTCCTCGCGGTGGTTCGCGACGGCAACGAGCGTGTCTCCGTGCTCCAGCACGCCTCGCGCGTGGAAGTCTTGGATCCACCCGCAGCCGAACAGCGCGACGTGAGCCATCGGGTGCTTAGCCCTTGACGCCGGTGAGCGTCACGCCCTCGACGAAAGCCCGTTGCGCGAGGAAGAACAAGATGATGACCGGGACCATGATCATGACCGACGCAGCCATGGTGAGGTTCCACTCGGTACCGTGTCGCTGTTGGAACTGCGTCAGGCCGAGCGTGAGCGTCCACAGCTTCTGGTTCTCCCCCAAGAACAGCAGCGGTGCGAAGAGATCGTTCCAGTTGTAGAGGAAGTTGAACAACGCCACGGCCGCGAGCGCCGGCTTCGCGAGTGGGATGACCACGCGTGTCATGATCTGGAACTCACTCGCGCCGTCCACGCGGGCGGCATCGGACAGTTCCTGAGGGATGGTCAAGAAGAACTGTCGCAGCAAGAAGATCGAGAAGGCGTCTCCGAGGAAGCTCGGCAGGATCAATGGCGTGAGATGACCGATCTGCCCCACGCGCACCCACAAGATGTACAGCGGAACGATCGTCACTTGGATCGGCAGCATCAGCGTCGAAAGCACGAAGAGGAACGCCACCTGACGGCCCTTCCAACGCATCCGCGCGAGCGCATACGCGACCGGGACGCAGGACAGGAGTATCCCGACGGTCGACAGGACCGCGATCTGCATGGTGTTCCACGTGTACCGGATGAACGGGACCTGTCGGAACACCTCCGGGTAGTTCCCCCACTGGAACGGGCGAGGGATGAAGGAAGGTGTGACGGCTTGGTTGTCGGTCATCAGCGCCGTCATCACGACGAAGAAGAACGGCGCGATGAAGATCGTGGCGACGGCGATCAGACCGGCATGCTGTCCCACGGACATGTAGAACCGATGTCTCCGCACGGCCGGCGGGACGGGACGGAGCTGGATGTCACCCAGGGCGGAGAACGAGATCGCAGTCTCCGCCTCGTCGAGCTGGCCGATGGTGCTCATCGGAACCCTCCCTGGTAGTGCACCCAACGCCGCGAACCCTTCACGATCGCGACCGTGCAGACCATGGTGATGCCGAACAGCACCCAGGCCATCGCCGATGCGTAACCCATCCGGAACGACTGGAACCCCTGCTGGAAGAGGTAGATCGAGTAGAAGAGCATCGATCCTTGTGGCGCCCCGATGCTCGCGGCCGCGTCGGTCACGCTCGCCCCCGACGTCGCCAGGCTCGCCACGTACGCCTGCGTGAAGAGCTGGAACCCGTAGATCACGCCGATCACCAACGAGAAGAAGATCACCGGCGAGATCATGGGCAGCGTGACGAACCGGAACTTCTGACGACCGTTCGCCCCCTCGATCTCGGCCGCCTCATAGAGCTGTTTGGGAACGTCCAACAGGCCGGCGAGGAAGATGATCATCGCATCACCCACTCCCCACAGCCCCAGGAGCACGAGCCCCCACTTGGACGAGCCGGGGCCATAGAACCAGAGCGGCGGCTTGCTGACACCGAACCCCTTGAGAACCTGGTTGATCGGACCGAACTCCGGGTTGAAGACGAGCACGAACGCCAACGCCGCCGCAGCAGGAGGAGCCATCGACGGCAGGAAGTAGAGCGTTCGATACACCCGTGACCCTGAGCGAGGCAGCGTGAGCATCCACGCCGTGAAGATGCCGAACATGATCCGCAGCGGAACGCCGACCACGATGATCCAGACGGTGTTACGGAACGCCAGCCAGAAGAGCGGGTCCTTCGTGAACATGAACGTGTAGTTCTGGACGCCGAGCCACACCGGCTGTTCGAGCAGGCTGTACTTGGTGAACGAGAAGTAGAGGCTCGACACCATCGGATACAGGATCAGGAGCAGGAACCCCAGGATCCACGGCGACATGAACAGCAACACGGTCAGACCGTGCTTGATGTTGCGCTTCCGGGGCCGACGCTCGATCGCGTCGGCCCCGGAAGCGATCCCGGCTGCCCCTACCGTCGTGCTCGTCGCACGTTCCTTCCGCTAGATCGCAGCTTGTGCGAGCTGGTCGTTGATCTGTTGCGCCACGCTCGAGAGCCCGGCGTTCAGGTCCTTCTCCTTGCCTGCCTCCCACTTGTCGGCGAACGCGGTCAGGATGTTCTGATCGGACGCGCCGATGGCCGACGGCTCTTTGTAATGCGAACCGGCGTTCTGGAAGATGTCCAAGAACGTCTGGAACTGCGGCGTCACGTCAAGGCCCGGGTCGCTCAGCGACGCGATGGTCGTGGGAACGTTCCGCACGTTGTTGGCCATGTAGATCAGCGTGTCGGTGTCCGTCGCCATGTAGTCGACGAGCAGCCACGCCTCGTCGGGGTGCGGCGAACCCTTCGGGATCCCGATGATCGTGCCGCCGACCGGACCGCTCCCATACGAGTCAGTCATGTCGTCGGGCACCGGATACGGCGCGGTCGCGTATGGCAGGTCCGGGACTTCGTCGGCGATGAAGGCCGTCCGCCACTCCCCGTCGAAGTTCATGGCCGTCCTGCCCGCCTCGAAGTCGTTCGCACTCGAGAACTCGTCCCCCGCCCCGGCGACGAACCGTTGCAGCTTGTCGGCGCCGGTCTGGAAATCGCCGCCTCCATAGACGTTGGCGATGAAGTCGTGCTGCCACTGGAACATGGTCTTCCAAGCCGGGTCGGAGTCCACCACCGTCGCGGTGCCGTCGGCGTTGTACCACTTCGCGCCGAAGAGGATGCCGAGGTTCGGCGTGCTGAATTCGTAGTAGCCGAACCACGGGACGAACCCGGCGACCTTGATCGAGCCGTCGGCGTTGAACGTCGTGAGCTTCTTCGCGTCCGTCTCGAGCTCGGTGAGGGTCTTGGGCGCAGCCGCGATGCCCGCCTTATCGAACATGGCCGTGTTGTAGTACAGCCCCTGGGCGTCGGTGAGGAACGGGAACGCACAGCGGCTGCCGGCGAAGCTCGTGTACGCCTCGACCGACGGCGGGAACTGGCTGACGTCGAATCCGCTCTGGTCGATGTAGGGATTCAGGTCCTGCCACGCGCCGGACGCACAGAACTGCCCCACGCTGTCCAGGGTGAACGAGAGCACCGCGTCGGGCGGATTGCCGGCGGTGATCGCGGCGATGATCTTCGGGTCGTCCACCCCTCCGGTGCTGTTGACCGTGATCCACGGATACTTCGCCGTGAACCCGTCGAAGATCTTGTTGAACTGCTTGAGCTCTCGTCCGGTCCAGGCGCCCCACATCTCCAACGTCACGGGGGCGTGAGACACGCCACTGCCGGTGTCGATCGCGGACGGTGTGTCACTGCTGCCGCCGCTCGCCGTACACGCGGCGGCCACCAGCGTGAACGTCGCCATGGCGATGAGCCATCGCTTCATGTGCGTCTCCCTCCTCCGGGATCGGAGCCACGGCCCCTGATCCCCTCGCTTCTGCTTTGACCTACGATCGCGCGCACCCTTCGGGATCATGCGGACGCCTCTCCCCGAGCGAACAGTTGGTCCTGCGCGGCCTGCAGCGCCATCGATACCGAGCCGTAGAGCGTCGCTTCCTGCTGCAGGGTCGAGCACTCCACGCGAGGCCGGAACGGCGACAACTCGCGCAGCTCACGCTCCACGGGCTCGAGCAGGAGGTCGCCGTTCGACCCGATCCCGCCCCCCAAGATCACGAGCTCGGGATCGACCACACACGCCACGCCGACGATCGCGAGCGCGATCCGGTGCGCCTCGGCGGCGACCACCCGGCGTGCCTTGCGATCACCGCGCCGGGCCTCCTCGAACACCTTCTTCGCGGTCAGTGGCGGCTCCATGCCCAGCCGACATGCATCGGCCACGACGCCGCTCGCGCTCGCGGCGGCGTCGAGCGCACCGCGGCGGCGGTTCGAAGGATCGCGGAGGTCGGTCTCCGCGAGCGGGAGGTAACCGACCTCACCCGCCGCGCCCGCGCTCCCGCGGTACAGCTCGCCGTTCAACACCATCCCCATGCCGACGCCGGTACCGAGATGCAGATAGACGAAGTCATCGATGCCCTTGCCCAACCCCTGCCACTGCTCGCCGATCGCGGCGAGGTTCACATCGTTCTCGAACGCGATCTTCGTCCCCAGCTCGCGTTGGACGAGCTCGACCAACCCCTGCCGCCCCCAGCCGGGCAGTGCGTAGGCGAGCGCGACCTGACCGCGCTCCTGCTCGAACACGCCAGGGCTCCCGACGGTCGCGAACGTCACCTGTCGCCACTTGATGCCCGCGTCAGCGGCAAGCGCATGCGCGATCGCGCCGATCTGCGTGATCAGGGTTTTGGCGCTCTTCACCCGCGCTCGCTCGTCGCGGCGGGCGACGAACTGCCCCGTGACGTCGGCGATCGCCGCGCGAACCCAGTCCCGGCCCACGTCGATGCCGACGACCCAACCAGCCTGCGGGTTCAGCTCGTACAAGACGGCGGTCGGCCCCTTCCCCCCGCTGGTCCGCCCGGCCTCGCGCACGAGCCCGGCGTCGAACAACGAGACGAGCGCCTGTGACACGGTCGGCTTCGATAGCGCCGTCTCCCGGGCGATCTGCGCGCGGGATACGGGGCCGACCCGGCGAACGCTCTCCAGGACCGTTCGCTCATTGATCGCTCGGAGCAGACTGGGCGTTCCTCCCACGGACGTGCGGTCGACGCTCGTTGCGGGCCCCTCCCCAGCGCAAAGGAAACTTTCCTAACTATTCCGGCGGATGCTACGCTGCGCGCTTCGCCGGAGTCAAGACAGCTCCTCGCGATCCGACCCTGTCACCGGATCGGAACGAACGAGGACGATCCAGGCACACGGGTCGGGAGATGAAAGGGAGCACGAACCCATGAAGGGATTGGCGATCAACGGCGGCGCGCCGGTCCGCTCGAGCGCGTATCCGGCATGGCCGAGCGGCGACGATCGAGAGATCGAAGCGGTCACCGACGTGATCCGCAGCGGCGACTGGGGCGGGTTCCCCGAGCCGGGGCGCTACGGCGGGCGTTTCGAAGAGGCGTTCGCCGCGTACCAGGGAGCCGCCCACGGCATCCTCATGTCGAACGGCACGATCACGATGGAGGTGGCGCTCAAGGCTCTCGGCATCGGCTGGGGCGACGAGGTGATCATCCCAGCGCTCACGTTCGCAGCGACCGCGTACGCGCCGATCGCCGCCGGAGCCCTGCCCGTCATCGTCGACGTCACACCCGACACGTGGTGCATCGATCCCGATCTGGTGGAAGCAGCGATCACGCCGAAGACGAAGGCCATCATGCCCGTCCACCTGGGCCATCAGATGGCCGACATGGATCGGATCATGAAGATCGCGAAGACACACGGTCTCGCGGTGGTTGAGGACTGCGCACACGCGCACGGGCAGCGATGGGACGGCCGTGGGGCCGGCTGTATCGGCGACTTCGGCTCGTTCAGCCACCAGTCATCGAAGATCTTGACCTCCGGAGAAGGGGGCACGCTCCTCACGAGCGACGATGACCTCGCTCGCCGGGCGCACTCGCTGATCGACTGCGGTCGCGCGAAGGACCCCGACGAGAAGGAGTTCACGTTCGGAGCCAACTACCGCCTCGGCGAACTGCACGCCGCCCTCCTGGTCGTGGCGATGGAGCGGTTCCCCGCGCAACAGACCCAACGCGCCGATTCGGGCAAGCTCTTCGAAGAGCTCGTGGCGCAAGTGCCCGGTGTGCGCGTCATGCCGGTCGACGCGCGGGTCACACGGTGGTCTTTCTACAACTACGTCCTGGCGATCGACCCCGACGCGTTCGCCGGCCGGACGAACCAGGTCGTCTGCGCGGCCCTGGAGGCCGAGGGCATCCCGGCCGAGGTGCAGTACCCATCGATGAACCACTACGAGCTGTTCCAGCCATCGCTCTCGCGCCTGCCGGTCTGCGTGGAGTTCGCCGACCGGCTCGATCCGCAACGGATGTCGTTCCCTATCGCAGAGGCCGCGGGCCAACGCGAATCCGTCTACTTCATGGAGAACGTCTTCCGCGACGGCACGAAAGGGATCGAGGACGCCGTCGAGGCCATGGCGAAGGTCCAGCGGCACGCGGACGAGTTGCCGAAGGGCTGAGCCGTCCGAACGTCAGCTGCCGGGGAAGAACCGCGGCAGGTGACCGCGGTTCGCGTCCAGCAGCGCCTCCAGCAGCGGTTTCGCCGTGTCGTAGTCGCCCACGAGCGGATTCGTCATCAAGGCTTTCAACGCCAGCCCCCGGTCGCCGGACGTGGCCGCCCGCGCCGCGAGAAGCTCGTACGCCTTGGCGTGCTCGACCAACCCGAGCATCTCCGGCGGGAGGGGGTCTACCGGGAGCGGGTGCGCTCCCTCGCGGTCGACGCGGGCCGGGACCTCGACCACGGCGTCGTCCGGCAGGTTCGGTATCGCTCCGTCGTTCCGCACGTTGACGACCTGGATGTCGTCGGTGCCCGCGTGCAGCGACGCGACCAGTGCGGCGGCCGCATCGCTGTAGTAGGCGCCACCTCGCTCCTCGAGCAACTTCGGCTTCGTGTCGAGCTTCGGGTCCTTGTAGAGCTCGAGCAGTCCCGCCTCGATCTCCATGACCTCCTCGGCTCGCGTCTTCGCCGTCCGTTGGTGCTCCAGGACACGAGCGGTCAGGTAGTAATAGTGCAGGTAATACGAGGGGATCGCTCCGATGTCGCGGATCAGCTCGGCGGGCATGTCCGTCTCGTCGGCGACCAGGTCGATCGCGGTGTCGAGGATCTCCGGCAACCGGTCGACCCCGTCGATCACGACCTTGCGTTCCCAGGTCAGGTGGTTGAGCCCTACGTGCTCCAACTGCACACGCTCGGGTGTCACGCCGAAATGCGCCGCGAAACGCCGCTGGAACCCGATCGCCACGTTGCAGAGCCCGAGCGCTCGATGGCCTTCATCCAGGAGCGCCTGTGTCACCAGGCCCGTCGGATTGGTGAAGTCCACGAACCACGCACCGGGAGCGCCTCGACGGGCGGTCTCTTCTGCGAGCTCCAGCACCATCGGAACGGTCCGGAGCGCTTTCGCGAACCCGCCGGCTCCGGTCGTCTCCTGGCCGATGCTTCCGAACCGCAGCGGGATGGTCTCGTCCTGGAAGCGCGCAGCCTGACCGCCGACGCGGAGTTGGACGATCACGAAGTCGGCGCCCTCGAGCGCCTCGTCCCGATCGCCGCTCAGGGTGAGGTTCCCCGACCAGCCGACCCGTCGCATCATCCGTTCCGCGAGCGCGCCGACGATCGACAGCCGTTCAGGGTCGATGTCCAACAGCACGAGATCGTCCACGGGGAGTCGGTCGCCTCGCGTCACGAACCCTTCGACGAGTTCGGGTGTATACGTGCTCCCGCCCCCGACGACCGCCACCTTCACACCCATGCCGCAGGCATCGTACACTCCCGTCGATGAAATCGTTAGGAAAGTTTCCTGACCCATTCATCGCGGAGATCTCCGGCCAACCCGACGCGATCCGGCGGGCGGCGGCCGGTCTGGCCGAGCAGCGATCGGCGCTCGAGCGATCGGCCGCGGTCGGGCCCGGCAGGACGCTCGTCTTCACCGGTATGGGCAGCTCGTACGACGCGTGTTACCCGGCGGTGACGGCGCTGGCCGCAGCGGGCGTTCCCGCGCTGCACATCGACTCGTCGGAGTTGCTGCACTTCCGCCGCAACCTCCTCCCCGGCGCAGGACTGCTCGTCACGGTGAGTCAATCGGGAGAAAGCGCCGAGGTCGTTCGCTTGATCGAGGGCATCGAGAAGGACGGGCGCGCACCGCTCATCCTCGGCGTCACGAATGGAACGGAGAACACGCTCGCACGCTTGGCCGATGTGGTGCTCGACACGCGGGCGGGGGACGAGGTCGGGCCCTCGACGATGACGTTCTCCGCCGCGCTCGTCGCGGTCGCGGCGGTAGGTCGCATCTTGCGCGGCGAGCAGCCCTCGGACGCGATCGAAAAGGTCCGGCGCGGTGCGGAGTCGGCCGCGACCTCGCTCGAGAACCTCCTCGCGCAGCCAAGGCTCGGCGAGGAGATCGCGGCGTGGCTCGGTGATCGATCGACCTCGGTGATCCTCGGCCGCGGCCCGGCACGCGCCGCTGCCGAGATGGGCGCACTCACGTTGAAGGAAGCGGTGGGGATGCCGATCGAGTCGTTGCAGACCGCCCAGTTCCGCCACGGGCCCCTCGAGCTCGCCGGACCCGACTTGGCCGCGCTCGTGATCGCCACCGAACCGGAGACTCGCGACCTCGATGTCGGTCTGACGGGAGAGCTGGTCGAGCTTGGCGCGGCCGCCCTGGTCGTGGTGGAGGGCGGAGACACTCCCGATGGCGTGCTGCGGATCGACGTCGGCGCCCAGGACCGGATGCTCGCCCCTGCGGTGTCCATCCTTCCCGCTCAGCTCCTGGCGTGGCAACTTGCCGTCCTCCACGGTCGTCCGCCCGGCTCCTACGTTCGCGCGTCGAAGGTGACCACACGTGAGTGAGCGCGCGTCGCTGCGGGTCGCCCTCACGTTCGACGCCGAACACCCCGACCGTCCGTGGTGTCCCCCCGGCAACGCCGAGCGGATCCTCGATACGCTCGGTGCGGCCGGCGTGCGAGCGACGTTCTTCGTGCAGGGACGCTGGGCGGAGTCGCAGTCCGGCACGGCGAAACGGATCGCCGACGACGGCCACCTGATCGGACACCACTCCCACTACCACGCGCGGATGCCGCTGCTGCACGACGACGGCCTGCGGAGCGACGTGCTCAGTGCCCAGGCGGTCATCGAGGCCGCCACCGGGAAGGATCCCCGTCCGTGGTTCCGCTGCCCCTTCGGGGCCGGGGCGGATGACGGACGCGTGCTGGGAGTCCTGGACGAGCTCGGATACCGCAACGTCCACTGGCACGTCGAGCTCGAGGATTGGGAGGCGACGCGCACCGGCCCGGCGATCGCCAGCGACGCGATCGAAGGGGTCCGCGAACACGGTGACGGAGCGGTGGTCCTGCTGCACACGTGGCCGGGAGGCACCGGCGAGGCCGTGGGACCCATGATCGTCGGCCTGCGCGAGATCGGCGCCTCGTTCGCGACGATCGACG
Source organism: uncultured Actinomycetes bacterium (assembly GCA_963775755.1). Classification (GTDB taxonomy): domain Bacteria; phylum Actinomycetota; class UBA4738; order UBA4738; family HRBIN12; genus JBBQVZ01. The sequence goes on from CAVZKB010000011.1 coordinate 29,514, forward strand.
AACTGGACGAGCTTCCGTGAGCAGACTTCCCGCCATCCTCGCGGTCGACGCGGGCGGTTCGAAAACCGATGTCGCCCTGCTCCGGCGCGATGGCACGGTCCTCGGGGCGGCTCGCGTCCACAGCAACGAGATCGACGGCCGGACGTGGCTCCTGCAGCCGTCGATCGAGGAGCGCCACCTGGTTCCCGTCGGCGTTGCGATCCAGGCAGCGGCCCGACAAGCAGGCATCGACCCTGACCACCTGCCGGTCGCGGATCTGGGCGTCTACTGTCTCGCCGGCGCCGACCTGCCCGCGGACGATCGCCGCCTCCTCCGATGGCTCCGGTCGAACGGATGGACCGACACCGAGGTGCTCCGGAACGACACGTTCGCGGTGCTCCGCGCCGGGACCGACCGGCCGTGGGGCGTCGGCGTGGTGTGCGGCTACGGCACGAATTGCTCGGCGGTGGCGCCGGACGGCCGGATCACCCGATTCCCGGCGATCGGACCGATCTCAGGAGACTGGGGCGGCGGCGGCGACCTCGGCGGGCTCGCTGCGTGGCACGCCGTCCGTTCGGAGGACGGCCGCGGCAGGAAGACGGCCTTGGAGCGCGCCGTGCCGGCGCATTTCGGGTTGAAACGACCGAAGCAGCTCATGGAGGCCATCTACTTCGGACGGATCGACGAGGTGCGCCTCGCCGAGGTCGCGCCGGTCCTGTTCGAGGTGGCGATGCAGGGCGACGCCGTCGCCCGTGAGGTGGTGGAGCGCCAGGCCGACGAGGTGGTGACGATGGCGGGGACCGCCATCCGCCGGCTGCGGATGCAGCGGCTCGACGTCCGCGTGGTGCTGGGCGGCGGGGTCTTCCGGACCAAGGACCATGCGTTCTTCGACCGCATCCGCTCGGGGCTTCGCGAGATCGCGCCCGCGGCGGAGGTTCGCGTGCTCGCGGCACCACCCGTCGCCGGTGCCGCGATGATGGGACTGGACACACTGGGAGCGTCGAAGGGCGCACTCGCCCGGGTGCGGCGCTCCTTGACCCACGAGCGTCTCGGACCGCAGACTCTCGCCCGAAGGAAGGAGCGATAACCCCATGGCCAAGATCGTCCTCGACCGCGTGAGCAAGGTGTTCGGCAGCGACGTGGTGGCCGTCAACAACGTCTCGCTGGACATCGGTGACGGCGAGTTCATGGTGTTGGTCGGACCGTCGGGATGCGGCAAGTCCACGATCCTCCGTATCCTCGCCGGGCTCGAAGAGGTGACGGCAGGCGAGGTCTTCATCGGGGATACCCAGGTCACGGACCTCCCGCCGAAAGAACGAGACGTCGCGATGGTGTTCCAGAACTACGCGCTGTACCCGCACATGACCGTCGAGCAGAACCTCGGGTTCGGACTGCGCCTGCGCAAGACACCCAAGGACGAGATGAAGCATCGCGTGCACGACGTCGCGAACATCCTCGGACTCGATCCGTTGATGCAACGCAAGCCCGGTGAGCTGTCCGGAGGACAGCGCCAACGCGTCGCGATGGGCCGGGCCATGGTTCGGGAACCGCGGGCGTTCCTGATGGACGAGCCGTTGTCGAACCTGGACGCCAAGCTCCGAGTGCAGATGCGATCGCAGCTCTCGCTCCTGCACGAGCGCCTCGCCACGACGACCGTCTACGTAACGCACGACCAGGTCGAGGCCATGACGTTGGGTCAGCGCGTCGCCGTGCTGAAGGACGGCATCCTGCAACAGGTCGACTCGCCGCAGAACCTGTACATGCATCCTGCGAACCTGTTCGTGGCCGCGTTCATCGGCTCACCGCCCATGAACCTCGTCGAGGCAACCGTGTCGGCGGGACGTATCTCGTTCGCGGGATTCGATGTCGCGCTCCCGCCGGGGCACGACCTGCCCGCCTACCAGGGCAAGACCGTGATCCTCGGCATCCGGCCCTCCGATCTGGAAGACGTCGCCGTCTGGCACAACGAGCGACTGCCCACGATCGATGTCACCGCTGAGGTGACCGAGGAGCTGGGCTCCGAGGTCAACGTGATCTTCACCGTCGACGCGCCTCCGGTGCTCACCGAGGACACGATCAAGGCCGCATCGGAAACCGGCGAGGCGGACGAGATGTCGCTGATCGCGGACGAGAAACCGCTCGCCCGCTTCTGCGCCCGGGTCGACGCACGAACCGTGGTCAAACCCGGACAAGGCATCACGCTGTCGATCGATTCCGCCCGGTTCCATTTCTTCGACCCGGCGACCGGTGCATCGATCGAGGCGGATCGCGCGGTTCCGGCCGGGGTCTGACGCGGGCCCGCTCGATCCCGCGACGGTCCGACCTCGGCGATGACGGCCATCCTCGGCGGATCCGGCGCGGCCCTGTGCTGGACGGTCGCCATGCTCTGCTCGTCGCGGGCCAGCCGTCAGCTCGGTGCCCTACCCACCCTCGCGTGGGTGATGGCGATCGGTCTCGTCATCGTCCTCCCGTTCGTCATCGTCGCAGGCTCCCTGCCCACCGCTTCCGAAGCAGGATGGCTCTTCGTCGCTGGCGCGGGAAACATCATCGGCTTGGTCTGCGAATACACCGCGGTCCGCTCCGGCAAGGTCGGCGTTGTGGCATCGATCGCGTCGACCGAAGGCGCGGTTGCCGCCGTCCTCTCCGCGATCGCGGGTGAGCCGATCTCGGCGGCCGTCGCGGCCGTCTTGGCACTGGTCGCCGTCGGGATCGTGCTGGCCTCACTCGAGCAGAGCGACGACGTCGGGGAGCGTTGGGCGACGAAGGCGGTCGTCCTGGCGTTCGGCGCCGCGTTGTCCTTCGGGATCAGCCTGTACGCGGTCGGTCACGTGAGCGGCGACGTCGAGATCGCGTGGCTGCTGCTCCCGGCTCGACTGGTGGGCGTCGCGGTGATCACGCTCCCGCTCGCCGCCCGCAGCGGTATGCGGATCGCGAAGAGCGCCGCGCCGCTCGTGACCGCGGCAGGGGTCGCGGAGGTCGTGGGCGTCGCCTCGTTCGCCTGGGGAGCCCGCGATTCGATCGGGATCGCGTCCGTCCTCGGATCACAGTTCGCGGCGATCTCGGCACTGGGAGCGTTCCTGTTCTTCGGGGAACGGCTCCGCAGGCTCCAGGTCGTCGGTGTCGCGGCGATCGTGGTCGGGGTCGGGATGCTCGCCGTCATCCGCGCGTAGCCGGATCCCACCGGCCGTCCGGCAACGGACGGAGGTCAGACCCGCGAGAGGAGCCCGGCGAGGAGCGCGACGCGCGGCACGACGCTCCGGAGATCGAGCCACTCCGCCGGCGCATGGTCGTCGCCGCCGACCGGCCCGAGCCCGTCGATCGTCGGGGTCCCGGCTGCCGACGTCGTGTTCGCGTCGGAGGCGCCCCCGGTGGCCGCATCCCGAAGCTCGAAACCGAGCTCTCGGGCGACACCGACCGCGATCTCCACCAAGCGCGCGGCCCCTTCCTTCTTCTCCATCGGGCGATGCCAACCGTTGCCGACGACCTCGGCGGTCACGTCCGGGACGACGTGCTCGGCACAGATCCGTTCGATCTCGGCCTCAGCGGCTTGAAGCGTCTCGAGCGCGGGAGAGCGCAGGTCCACTTGGAGCTCGCACCTTGCCGCGACGACGTTCGTCCGCGTGCCTCCGTGCACGACGCCGACGTTGACGGTGACGCCCGGCCACCGGCCGTTCAGCCCCTGCAGCGCGATGATCGTATGCGCCGCATCGAGCACCGCGTTGCGACCCTTCTCGGGCTCGACGCCGGCGTGCGCGGCCCGGCCCGAGATCGTGATGCGGTAGTCCGTGATCCCCTTCCGGGCAGAGACGATGTCGCCGTTCGCGCGGGCACCCTCCAGGACGAACGCCGCGTCGTGCTGGGGGGCGAGCTCGCGGATGACGGGACCGGAGTACGGCGAGCCGATCTCCTCGTCGGGGTTGCAGACGTACGTGATGGTGCCGAACCGCTCGAAGCCGGCTTCCTGCAAGACCTCGGTCGCGACGAATCCGGTCAGCAGCCCGCCTTTCATGTCCGAGACCCCCGGGCCGCGAGCGATCTCGCCCTCGATGCGGAACGGTCGTTCGGCGACGGTCCCCTCGTCGAAGACGGTGTCCATGTGGCCGACGAGCAGTATGTTCGGGCCGCCCGCCCCTCGGAGCCGCCCGATGACCAGATCTCCCAGCTGCGCTGGATCCCCGTCGCCGGCACTGTGCGCGCGACGCTCAACCTCCCAGCCCCTCGCGCGGAAGCGCGCTTCGCACATATCGGCGATCACGTTCACGCCGGCCGGGGTGTACGAGCCGCAGTCGACGTTCACCATCGCCTCCAGCGCAGAGACGAAGTCGTCGTAGCGGCGAGCCGCGATGTCGCGTAGGGTCCCTGCGTCCACGCGGGGCAGTATAGGGAGCCCCGCAACGGCGACCGGGGGGCACGTGGCAGCAGGGACGGTAGGAGCCATCGTCGATGAGGCCGGCGGCCGCATCGTCGTCGAGCCGATCGATGTCGATGATCCGGGGGCCGGCGAAGTCCAGGTGCGGATCGTGGCGAGCGGTGTGTGCCACAGCGACCTCTGGGCTCGCGACAACGGGAACTGGGGGATGCCGTTCCCCATGTTGCTCGGCCACGAAGGCGCGGGCATCGTCGAGCAGGTCGGCGAAGGCGTCGCGGGGCTGGAGGTCGGCGATCGGGTGGTCCTGTCATGGGCCGTGCCGTGCGGGACGTGCCGCCCATGCATGCGAGGCGAGCCGAGGCGTTGTTCGCACGGGTGGACCCAGGCGCCGCGGCTCCGGCGAGCTCGTGACGGCGCCGCCCTCTCGGGCGTCCTCGCCTGCGGAACGCTCGCGACCCGGACCGTCGTGCACGCGGCGCAAGCCATCCCGCTCCCCGACGGCATCCCCCTCGACCGGGCGTGCCTGCTCGGCTGCGGCGTCTCCACCGGGGTGGGGGCGGCCATCCAGACCGCGAAGGTGCGGCCGGGAGCGACCGTCGCGGTCATCGGTCTGGGAGGCATCGGCCTGGCGGCCATGCAGGGCGCGAGGATCGCAGGCGCCGAACGTCTCATCGCGGTCGACATCGCGCAGAGCAAGCTCGCGTGGGCCGCCTCGTTCGGCGCGACGGACGTCGTCGATGCCTCTGCGGCCGACCCGGTCGTGGCGATACGCGATCTCACCGGCGGAGAGGGCGTCGACTTCGCGTTCGAGGCGACCGGGGTTCCGGGATGCGTGCGCCAGGCCGTGGAGATGCTCGCATACGCCGGCACCGCGGTCGCCATCGGCGTCCCGCCGGTCCCGAGCGATGTGCTCTTGCCGTGGGCGGGCCCCGACGGCGCGGCGTATCCCCACAAGGCGAGCCTGCTCATCACGGATGGCGGAGATCCGATCCCGGCCGAGGACTTCCCCCGGATGGCCGGCTGGTACCTGGACGGCCGGCTCGATCTCGACGGCATGGTCACGCGAACGCTCGGCCTGGACGAGCTCGAGGAGGCGTTCCGGGCCATGCTCGCCGGTGAAGTCATCCGCTCCGTCGTCCTGATCGACACCTAGGTCCACCTCGCTCAAGATGGGTAGGCTCCCGCCGCGATGAGTACATCGGAGCTCAACCGTTGGTGGTCAGTGGTTTCGGCCATATCCAACGTCGCGATGCGAGCCGTGTTCCGGGTCACCGTCGAGGGAGCGGCGAACGTCCCGACGTACGGACCGGCGATCGTCGCCTTCAACCACGTGAGCGTGATCGACGGACCGGCCGTGGGCATCGTCGTCGCGCGGACGAGGCGGCGCGAATCCCGGTTCCTCGTTGCCGCCGAGGTCTTCGACCAACGCGTGGCCGGTTGGATCCTGCGGTCGTTCGACCAGATCTCGATCCGGCGAGGGCAACACGACAGCGACGCGCTCGAGGAGGCCGTGCGGACGGTCGCGGGAGGCGCGATCGCCGCGATCGCGCCGGAGGGCCGGGTCAACGACGAGGGAGCGACCGAGATGCTGCGGTTCCACCGGGGGGTGGCGCGACTGGCCCTTGCCACCAAGGCGCCGGTGATCCCCGTCGGGATCTGGGGAACGCAGGTGCGGTGGTCGAAGAGCGGACGCCATTACGGAAAGCCATGGCGGCCCCGGTTCGGGTTCGTCCTCGGCGACGCCGTGCACCCGACGGGCGATCCGACCGACGCCGACGATCTCGCCACGTTCACGCAGCGTGTGCGCGAAGCGATCGAGATCCAGGTCGCCCGTGCGCGCGCCATCACGGCGGCGAGGTGAGACGGTCGTCTCTAAGGACCCCGCGTGGAACGACGTCCGACATGCAGAAAGGCCGGCCCGTGAAGGCCGGCCCTTCGTCCTCGGTTGCCGCTCGGCGTCAGCCCAACGCCACCGCGGTGATCAGGTTCGAGTCGCGCAGCTTGCGCAGCGCTTCGCGCTCGATCAAACGCACGCGCTCGCCGGAGAGGCCGAGCACCTTGCCGGTCTCCCGGAGCGACAGCGGCTGACCGTTCTCGAGTCCGTAGCGGAGCGCGACGACGTGCCGTTCGCGCTCGTCCAGCACGCGGTCGACGGCGTCGCCGATCTCCTCACGGAGCAGCGCGTCCTCGACCTCGTTGAACGCGGCGTCGGAGTCGACCTCCTCGATCAGGTCGCCGAGCTCGGTGTCCTCGCCCACGGGCGACTGCAGCGACAGCGGCTCACGGCGCCCCATCTCGGTCAGATCGTCGATCTCCTCCACCGTGGTGTCGAGCGCCTTCGCCAGCTCTTCGCGGCTCGGCTCGCGGCCCATCGACTGCGCGAACTGGAACCGCGTGCGGTTCAGCTTGCGCAGCCGGTCGTGGATGTGGACGGGAAGACGGATCGACCGCGACCGATCGGCGATCGCGCGGGTGATGCCTTGACGGATCCACCACGTTGCGTACGTCGAGAACTTGAAGCCTCGGCGCCAGTCGAACAGCTCGACCGCGCGCATCAGCCCGATGTTCCCTTCTTGGATCAGGTCGAGGAGCGGAAGCCCCTGGCCCTGGTACTTGCGGGCGACGGACACCACCAAGCGAAGGTTGGCCATGATGAATCGCTGACGCGCCGCCTCGGCGTCTCGGACGTCGCGGCGGGCCTTGGCGATGCTCTTCTCGGAACGCAGGCGACCGGCCCGAAGGCGATCCTCCGCCTCCTTGCCTGCTTCGATCGTCATGGCGAGCTCGACCTCTTCCTCCTTGGTCAGCAGCGGCTCTCGAGCCGCCGCCTCGAGGTAGAGGCGAAGATCGTCTGCGTCGTCGGTCCCTAGGGGACGGGCTGGTTCTGGCACTTCTTATCACTCTCCTCCTCGAGGCCGGGTTGTCGCTGGAGGCAACCCTACCGGTCCTCGGGAACTCGGTAGCTCAGGGTGGCCGCAGGAGTGCAGGCGCGCGCGAAGAGACGCCTTGGCAGCCGCTCGAACGTATGGTATGCGCCGTTGTGGCATATGTAAAGACGTAGCCGTGTGAACGTCTTGTGAAGACGTGCACGGTGGCCGTTCCTTTCCCTGAAAACACTCCTGACCTGCCAGATGTTCCCCTAGGCTCTCGGACGTGACGATCGACCTCCCCGACCTTGCCACCATCGATCTGGACGGGCCCGTCAGATACCGGGCCTGGGAAGGCCCGCAGGAGTCGACGTTCGTCTTGATCCACGGACTGGGTGGATCCCACCTGAACTGGCTGCAGGTCGCGCCGGGGCTCGCAGGCTTGGGTACGGTCCTCGCGCTCGACCTGCCGGGCTTCGGCTGGTCGCCACGGGACGGTCGCGGCTCCGGCTTGATGGACGAACGTCGGGTCTTGTCCCGGTTCGTCGAGGAGCTCGCCACCGGGCGCGTGGTGCTCGTCGGGCATTCCATGGGGGGCGTGATCGCGATCCTGCAGGCAGCCGTCGATCACGCGTCCACCGCAGGGCTGGTGCTGACCTCGTCAGCCCTGCCGTGGACACGAGGGAGCTACCCGCACCCGGCGGTCATGGGCGCGTTCGCGCTCTACGACACGCCATTCGTCGGCGATCGCTTCGCGCGGGTCCGGATGCGGGGGATGTCTCCCGAGCAGGTGGTCCGGTTCGGATTCCGCATGATCGCGACCGATCCATCCAGCATCCCGGAGGAGATCGTCCGGTTGAACGTCGACCTGGTGCGGGAACGGCAGGGCGATCCCGACGCGCCGGGGGCGTTCCTCGACGCGGCGCGGTCGATGTTGCGGCTCGGGAAACGAGCCGACGTGTCGGAGCGAGCCCTGCGAGCTATCGAGTGCCCCGTCCTCCTGTTGCACGGCCGACGGGACCGATTCGTGCCATCGGGGTTCGCGGAGGCCGTGCTGGCCAGACACCCGATGTGGCGAGGACGCATCTTCCCGGGCGTGGGCCACGCTCCGCAGATGGAGGCCCCCGGTCGCTGGCTGGCCGAGGTCGCCGACTGGTACGCGGAGACCGTTCGCTAGACGTCGGCCAGCTCGTGGACGGACCGCTCGATGCCACGCGCCAGCACGTCGATGTCTGAGAGCGCATCCCAGTCCGCAGTCAGACCGAAGGCCATGGTTCCTCCGAAGCTCGTGCACGCGATCGAGAGCGCGCAGTTCTCCCCCAACGGCATGGCGGGATAGCTCGCCACGAGCCGGGCGCCGGCCAGGTACATGGGCACCTGCGGCGCAGGGATGTTCGAGACGACGAGATTGAACCAGCGGTTCTTCGATACGAGCCTGGCCGCCATCGCGTGCATGGCCGGAGGCGCGTAGGCCCCGAGTCCGATGATCGAGTCCGCGCTCACGGCCATCGACGAGCTCTTGAGCGCTCCGGTCGCGGCCCGCACCCGTTTCAAACGGTTCGCCGGTTTCATCGTGCCCACCGGGATGTCCACGAACGCCGGCGCGACGCGGTTGCCCACGTCGCCCTGCTCCGCCCTCGATCGAACGGACACGGGAACCATCACGCGGAGCTCACGCCCCCGGGTCGGCTCTCCCCGATCGTCCAGCAGGTCGTGCAGGCCTCCGCCGACGGCTGCCAACACGACGTCGTTGATCGTTCCGCCGAGCCGACGCTTGACACCTCGCACGAGGTTGAAGGGGACCTCGGCCGTCGCGAACCTCCGATTGGGGCCGACCCTGACGTCGAACGGCCCCTGGGGTGGCGTTCCCATCCCGGCGATGGTGCGGAGACCGTCGATCGTCTGGCCGATCACGGCCGCGGCGTGCACGGGCGCCTGCGCGATCCGGACGACGGCCTCCATCGGGTGCAACACGAGATCCTGCAGCGCCTCGGCGGCCAGCTCCGCCGCGTTGGGTATCGGCTCCGGTACCCATGGCTCCTTCGGCGGCGTGCCGAGGTCGGCGTCGGCGGTCAGATCGAATAGGGCCGACGCGATCAGCATCCCCGAGATGCCGTCCGCCAGGGCGTGATGCATCTTGAGGAGCACGGCGGTGCGACCGTTCTCGAGTCCCTCGAACACGTAGAGCTCCCATAGCGGCTTGTTGCGGTCGAGCGGACGGGACAGGACACGCCCCACCGCTCGTTCCAGTTGCAGCCTGCCACCGGGCTGCGGGATCGCTGCTCTCCGGAGATGGAAGTCGAGGTCGAAGTGATCGTCGTCGACCCAGAGCGGCCGGGTCAGGCCCCCCGGTAGGCGAAGCACGCGCTGCCGAAGGCGCGGGGCGAGGTGCAGGCGCGCGCTTGCGACGTGTGCGACGTCCTCGTACGTGAGCAGACCGTCCTCGCGAGGCGCGAAAACGGACACGCCCGCGACGTGCATGTGCATCGCGGGCTGCTCCAAGTAGAGGAAGCTCGCATCGAGGCTCGAGAGTCGCTCGGGAGGCATGAACCCAACGGTAGTTGAAGTGCTAGGGTCCCGGCCGATGATGCGCCGTCTGGCAGCCGTATCGTTCCTCGTGCTGCTCACCATCGGACCGGCGCTCGGGGCGCGCGCAGACGGTTACGACGCCGAGATCAGCGCGATCGACAACGCCTTCAACCCGGGGATCGTCCGCATCCAGCCGGGCCAGTCGGTCGAATGGTCCAACGACGGGAACAGCCCGCACACCGTCACGGCCGACGACGGAGGGTTCGATTCGGGCAGCCTCGAGCCCGGCGCGACGTTCTCGCGGGTGTTCGACCAGCCGGGCGTCTACTCCTACTTCTGCAAGTACCACGGAGCGCCGGGCCTGGGGATGGCCGGGATCGTCGTCGTGGGCGATGTGGCGATCCCGAGTGCCGCCGGCGGAGGCGTGAGCCCGGGGCGCGAGCCGGTGCCCGGCGGATTCGCGGCGACCGTGCGGGTGCCCGCCAACTATCCAACGGTGCAGGCGGCGGTGGATCACGCGAAGCCGGGAGGCATGGTCCTCATCGCGCCCGGCGTCTACCACGAGTCGGTCATCGTCACGACGCCGTTCATCACGATCAGGGGTGAGGATCGCAACCGCACGATCCTGGACGGCATGGACGAGCTGCCGAACGGGATCCACGTGATCGAAGCCGACGGGGTCTCCATCGAGAACCTGACGACGCGACACTTCGTCCTCAACGGCGTCCAATGGTCGACGGTGTTCGGCTATCGGGCCTCGTACGTGACCGCGTACGACAACGGCGACTACGGGATCTACGCCTTCGATTCGCAGTACGGGCAGTTCGACCATTCGTACGCGGGGGGCTCGCCGGACTCCGGGTTCTACATCGGCCAGTGCGACCCGTGCCATGCCTTGATCACCGACTCCCTCGCCGAGAACAACGCGATGGGTTACTCGGGAACGAACGCCGGTGGCGATCTGGCGATCGTGAACAGCGAATGGCGGAACAACATGGCCGGCATCGTGCCGAACACGCTGGACTCCGAGGCGAACCCGCCGCAGCGCGACGTACTGATCGCCGGCAACTATGTGCACGACAACAACTCCACGACGGCGGACACGAAGGATCTCGAGTACCCCACATACGGTGCGGGGATCCTGATCGCCGGCGGTATCGAGGACACCGTCACGCAGAACCTGGTCGAGGACCAGGCGACTTACGGGATCGCGATGCTTCCCAACCTGGACGCGAACCTCTGGGCAACGGGCGACAACGAGGTGCGCGACAACGTCGTCCGTCGGAGCGGACGCGCGGACCTCGCGCTCGGCGCGCCTTCGGCCGGAGGGGACTGCTTCGCTGGCAATCATCCGGCGACGAGCGTGCCGCCACACATCGAGACCCTGTACGGATGCGACGGGCCGTCGCTCCGCTGGTTCGGCGGCGGCGACCTCGCTCCCACGCTGAACACCGGGCTCCGCTTCCTCGACGCGTTGGACGGCGAGTTCCCGCACGGGGACTGGAGGAAACAGCCGGCGCCGGGACCACAACCGCAGATGCAGAACCCGCTGACCGCGCCACCGTTCCCGGCGGACCCGTCGGCGCTGCCACAGAGCTATCGGATCCGCGACCTCGCCGGCATCAGATCGGCGCCCGGTCCGCGGGTGAGCAAGGAGGTGCTCGTGTTCGGGATCCCGCTCGCCACGTCGTGGTGGAGCCTCATCCTCGGCGTGTACGCGTACGTGCTGCCCGGCTTCCTCTACGGAGCGTGGCTGACGATCGCGCTCTGGGATCTCATCCGTCAGGAGTCGATGCCTGTCTCGTTCCGCGCGCGGTGGATGGCGGTGGTGATCCTGGTGCCGCTGCTCGGACCCATCCTGTACTACGCGTGGGGACGTTCTCCCATCCCGAGGCAGCTCCGGTTGATGCTCGTGGCGGGGGGTGCGCTCGTCTACGCGCTCATCGCCGTGCTGGCGACGGTGTTCGGGGGATGACCTGCGCGCCGTCAGCTCCCGACGGTGATGTCGTCCCTGATCGTTGACAGTTCGCCGGCGAGCTCCCTGCCGTCCGGCATGTCTTCGGCGAAGTACCACCAGAAAACGCCGCCCACGGACCAGCTGTACCCAAGGGATGCCCGATAGAGCTGGTCGAGAACGATCCGGCGGCCTTCGATCGTGTGGCGTCGGTCGCCGTACCACCATGCCCTCGAGGTCCCTGAGCCCCAATAGCCGAGTTCGCCGATCCCCACGAGCGAGCCGGAAAGCGCATCGTGGAGCGCCCCGAGGACCCGGTCGAACGCCAGCCCGAGGGGTGCGTCCTCGACCCACGTCGAAAGGAGGAAGACGTCGGTATCTCGGATCGTCGACTGCTTCAGCTCATCCCGGATCCAATCGAAGGTCGACCACTGGGGCTCGTCGGTTCCGATCTGCCAGTAGAGCGTGAGGATCACGGTCTTGTCAGGGTGACTGGCATGCAGCCACGTGGCGGCCTGGTCGACACGGTCGCCCATGTCAGGACCGAGCCAGCCCCCGTTCACCTCGTTGCCGATCTCCCAGGCATCCACCGCCGGCAGGGCGGTCACCGCACGTTGGATCCGATGCACGTAGGCCTGTCCTGGGAAGTCTTTCGCGTAGTAGGAGTCGATCGGCTGCCCCATGACCTTCAGGCCATTGAGGTGTGCGCGGCGCACCACCGGGGCGTACGCGGAGAACTCGGTCCCCGGGTCCATGACGATGCGCACCCAACCCAGCGGATCGGTCAGCGCGCTGGCCAGGCGCAGGTTACGCCGGTAGTGGCCGGTCGTGTCCATGGTGACCCCGAGCCAGGGCGTGATCGACGCCGTCGTCTGGGCGAACTGCGTGCCGTAGTCGGCGAGCAAGAGATCGTTGGCGACGGCAAGGTGATCGAGCGCGAGAGAGCCGTACCTGCCTCGGACCGATCGTCTCGTAGATGCGTTCGCGTGACCGACGTCCGACGTCGCCGCCGCGTATGCCTCGACGAACGCTGCGGATCGCACGAACGCGGGGCGAGCCGCCAGTTCCTGATCGAGCGTGCGTTTGGCGTCGAGCGCCGCTCGGTAGGTGAAGTTGACCACCCCACCGTGCGTGAAGCCCGCCCCGCCGTTGTCCAGGATCAGCAGGGAGTAGCCACGGATCGTGGGCCAGTTGACCGCCAACGCGACCGGCCGGCCGGGCACCGTGAACGCGAGATGCCCGGTGTCGTCGGTCGAGAGTGGGCGGGCCCCTACGTCATAGAGGAACGTCGGATCGATGAGCGCGTCGTTGGCCCAGCCGGCGCTCCCGTTCGACATCCGCGACAACGCGCCCTCAGCCGGGATCTCGTGCCCACGGCTGTCGAAGAAGCGCAGCTGCACCGTGCCGCGCGTCAGGGCGGGTGTGATATCGGCGTGAACGCACGCGGCCACGAAGAGCGCCGTGACGACGAGGACCATGCTGCGGCTCGTCGCCGATGCGCCCGGTGTGAACCCTCGTGCCATAGGCCTCACAGCGTGGGCGTGAGCGTCGAGCCGACGGGCACCTGCTGCGTGATGCAATGCGGGCCGCCTCCACCCTCCAGGATGACCGCGCCCGGGACGGTGACGACCTCGCGATCAGGATATGCACGCTTCAGCTGCGCTAGGACCCCCTCGTCGTTCGGCTCTCCGTCCGCAGGGACGATGACGCCGCCGTTCACCAGATAGTGGTTCATGTAGGCCGTGACGGCCGGGGTTCCCGCGTCGAACTCGACGACCTCGATCGAGCGGCCCGCGGCATCGTGCGCCGCGAGAAGCCGGGCTAGGTTGTCTTGACCCGTGTCGTGATAGGGGTCGGAAGGTGCGCCGGGCACGTCGAGGAGGACCGTGGCGGGACGGACGTACTGCGCGATCGCATCGACGTGCCCGTCGGTGTCGCGATCGAGCGGATGCCCCTGCCCGAGCCAGATCACCTGCTCGACGCCGAGGTAGTCGCCCAACGTCCGTTCGATCTGCTCTCGCGTCATGTCCGGGTTCCGGTTCGGATGCAGGAGGCATTGCTCCGTTGTCAGGAGCGTGCCCTCGCCGTCGACGAAGAACGATCCGCCCTCGAGCACCATCGGCGCCTCGTAACGCCGCATCCCCAGGTGCGACGCGATGTGCATCGGAACCTGAGCGTCGCGATCGTACGGGAGGAACTTGTTGCCCCACGAGTTGAACCGGAAGTGCACGAGCGCGACGCCGCCGTGCGGATCGCAGACGAAGATCGGGCCGTTGTCTCGCATCCACGAGTCGTCGATCGGGATCGGCAGGATCTCGACGCCCTCGCCGCACATCGCGCGCGCCTCGGACGACTGCTGGGGGTCAGTGACCATCACGACGGGCTCGAACGCCGCGACGGTGTTCGCCATGGCGGCCCAATCCGCCTTCGCCCGGTCGAATAGCCCGCCCCAGAAAGCCGCCCGGGTGATCGTCGGCCACTCCATGAGGGTCGCTTGGTGCGGAGCCCACTCGGCCGGCATGCGCAGCCCGTCTGCTCGCGGCGTGCTCACGGGTCGACGAGCTCGATCCGCATGCGTTTGTTTGCCTTTCCCTTCGACTCGGTCTTGACCACGCGGACGGTGCCGACCTCGGCGGTCGATCGGACGTGGGTACCACCGTCCGCCTGCTTGTCCAACCCCTGGATGTCGATCACCCGGATCGGGTCGACCGTCTCGGGGATCAAGCTCACCTTCGTCCGGATCAGATCGGGATCGGCGAGCGCCTCCGCGCGCGGCAGGAAACTGACCAGGACCGCATGATCCTGCTGGAGCGCGGTATTCAACTTGGCCTCCACCTCGCGACCGAACTCCTGACTGATCGCGTCGAGCTCGAAGTCCATGCGGGCGACGCCGGGCTCCATGTTCCCCCCGGTGACCTTGGCGCCGTAGTCGGTGAAGACGATGCCCGAGAGGGCATGGAGTGCGGTGTGCGTTCGCATCAGCGAGTGACGGCGCGCCCAGTCGATCTCGGCGGTGACGGATGTACCGATGGGCGGAATGGTCGCGCCCTCGTCGAGCACGTGGAGCACCTCTCCGGCCGACTTGACGGTGTCGACGACCCTCGCCTCTCCATCGTGCCAGCGGATCACGCCGGTATCGCCGGGTTGGCCGCCCCCACGTGCATAGAACACCGTTCGATCCAGGACGACCCCCGCGTCGCGGTTCTCGACGACGGTCGCCTCGGTCGAAGGCTTGTATGCGTCGCGAGCACAGATCTCGTCGGTCATGAAAGGACGCTACCGCAGATGCCCTCACACGGGGGGTTCGACGGTCTTCGTCGTGCGGATCAGCATCGCGAGCACCGCGCCACCGAGGATCAGCACCCCGCCCAAGATCACCGCCACCGTGACCGGCTCGTCCAGGAAGAAGTAGGCGAGCACTGCGACCGTCAGCGGCTCGAGAACGCCGATGATCGCGTTGCGGACCGCGCCGACCAACTGGAGTCCCGCGAGCATGGCGACGAATGCGCCCGCCGAGAACACGACCATGCCGAGCAGCCGCCACCAGTCGCCGACCGCGGGGAAGACGACCGCGTTGAACGCGACCGAGTACACGACGTTGGCGAGGGCGGCACCGACCCCGAGCCACGTCGCGGCGGTCAGTGGGTCGGTCGTCCTGACGTTACGATCGGTCCCGACCAGATAGGCGGTGTACGTGAGCGCGGTGCAGAGCGCGAGGACGATGCCGATCGTCTCGGTCTCTGCGCTCCCGCTTCCCAGGACGACGAAGCCGCTGCCGACCAACGCGAGCAGGAGCGCCACGAAGAGCGCTCGGGGTGGAGCCTTCCGGTCGAGACCGATCGTCAGGAGCATCACCCAGACCGGGTACGTGTAGAAGAGCAACGTGATCGCCGCGGTGTTCCCGTGGTTGAGCGCGCTGAAGTAGAAGGCCGCCTCCGAGCCGTACCCGATCGTGCCGGCGAGTGCGAGCGGCAAACGCTCCCCCCTATCCGGGAGCAGCGGCCGCCGTAACACGAGCAGCGCGCACACGAGCAGCACCGACTGACCCCCGAACCGGATCGCGAGCATGACGAACGGCAGGTTCCCGGCTTCGACCTGCTTGCCGAAGATCACGACCGCCGCGAAGAGCACGGCCATGGCCACGCTCGAGAGCGAGCCGGAGAGCTCGCCACGCGGATCGGTGGCCCGCCGTGTGGCGGATCCCTCCCTCACGCGTCGGCGCCTTCGAGGAACGCCTTCACGCGACCCACCAGCATCGGGATGGCCGCCATCAGCTCCTCTTCGCCCGACATGACGATCACCTCGGCGTTCGGCATCAGCGATGCGAGCACGCGGGCAAGCTCGGCGGGGTGCACCGGATCACCCTCACGGCTGATGATCATGGTCGGCGCGGTGACCCGGCGGAGCAGCTCGCGGTCCTCGACGGCGACGTCCCGCACCACCTCACGGATCGCCCGGGCGATCCCCAGCGGATTCATGTCCTGCCACAGCAGCATGTCGAAGTCGCGCAGCCATGGCGCGCGTTCGTACACCTCGGTGCGGTCGGGTGACGACAGGATCGCCTCGATGGCCTGTTCCTTGGTCAGGGTCTCCAGTCGTTCGGCCGTGCGGTCGAAGTCGTGGTGATCGGCGAGCGGCACATCCAGGGCCGCGGGGAGCAGGAAGACGATCCGCTCGAAGCGGTCGGGCTCCCGCGAGATAAGGTTGGTGATCGCGCCCGCCCCGAGCGACGTGCCCACGGCATGGGTCGCGCCGTACTCGGCGGCCACGGCGTCCAGGTCGCGGGCGAAGTCGACGAACCGGTACCCGGTCTCGGGGGCGCTCGACAGCCCGTGACCACGGAAGTCGAACCTGATCTTCGTGCCGGCCAGGAACGGCGTGAACGCTGCGAGCTCGTTGCGGGAGTTGGTCAGACCGTGCGCGAACACGGTGACGGGAGGGCCGTCGCCCTCCACCTCGACGTGGAGCGTGGCGTCTTCGGTCGTGATCTCGGGCATGCGTTCGAGAGGTCCTTCTTCCGCTCGGGAGAGCGTACGATGTCGCGCTCCGAGCGATGCCCAGCGAGCGAAGGATCCGGCCCGTGCCCGAGATCGAGGTCAGCCGTACCGACGTGGAGCAGTTCATGTCCCGGTTCCACGTCAGGGTCACGGACGCTGACGGAAGCGCCACCGACCATGACGTGACGCTGTCGCGCGCCGATCACGAGCGCCTGGCGACCGGATACCCGAGCGTCGAGGCGTTCGTCCGCGCGTGCTTCGAGTTCCTGCTCGAGCGGGAGTCGAAGGCGTCGATCTTCCGCTCGTTCGACGTCAGCCAGATCGCGACCTACTTCCCCGAGTTCGACCGGGAGATCGCTCGGCCACCGACGTAGCCGACGACCTCACTCCACATCGACGAGGTCGTCCTGCGGCGCGAACTGGTCGCGGATGCGAGTGGCCCAGCGCCAGATGAGCACCGTGAGGACGATGAACACCGTGCCCGAACCCACGAGGATCGCGCGCGTTCGCGCGACGTCTTCCTCGATCCACAGGAACGACAGGATCAACGCCGGCACGATGAACCCGATGTTGTACGCGATGTCGAACAGCGCGAACGCGCGTCCGCGGAAGTCGTCCGGCATCACCTGTTGCATGATCGTGTCCGCCGAGATCTTGCCGAGGAAGAACGTGAAGAACCCGACGAAGAGCAGGGCCGCGAATCCGAGCAACGATACGAACGCCCCGAACACCGCAGCAGCGATACCGAGCGCCGCCATGGAGGCGAGGAGCAAACGGATCGGCGGCACACGGTCCTTCCACTTCTGGGCGAGCACCAGACCGAGCGCGCCGCCCAGGAATCCACCGCCGCCCACGAGGGCGAGGCCCAGGTTGTTCGCGTCGCCACCTTGGACGAGGTTCTTCGCGTAGAGACCGAACGTGAACAGGCAGAAACCCCAGAACTGGTAGCGGAGCATCTGGAACGAGAACAAGCCGAGTGCGGCCGGCGGGCGAGAGGCGACCTCCTTGAGGCCGGCGACGATGTTCGCGACGACCTGCTTCGCCTCCTGTCCGAACGTCGTCCGGTGTGGGTGCGCCTCCATGCGCTCGAGGTGCCTCGTGACCGACGCCGCCGCGACCAGCACACCGGCTCCGACGATCACGACCATCCACGACGGGAGCACCGCGGCGCCGCCGAACGCGAACCCGATGCCGAGCACCTGGAACAGCGCACCGCCGGCCTGCGAGATGCCGTTCCCCTGGAGCAGATCCACGCCCGACATCACGTCGGGGATGGCCGCCGACTTCACCGCCAGCGCCACGCGCACGCACCCCTGGATGAAGAGCAGTCCGACGATCAACGCGATGGTCGCGCCGACGTTGCCTTCGGACGTGTCCTTGCCGAGCGGCAGCATGACGGCGACCGCGACGATCGAGACGGCGATCGCGGTGACGATGTTCGACAGGCCGAGGATCTTCCGACGCTCGAAACGATCGATGACCACCCCGATGAAGGGGCTGACGAGCGTGTACGGGACATAGAGCGCCAGCACGACCTTCAGCAGGTACTGCGCCGAGGGGACGACGGTCACGTCGAACCCCTTCTCGCCGCCGAACGCGATCGACTTCGCGAACGCCCCCTGCACCACGCCCTGCCCCGCCTGCACCAAGAACTGCACGCCGACCAACGTGGCGTACGCGCGGTTCGAGAACACGGAGAACAGCTTGTTGAAGAACCCGCCGAACGAGCCCAGCACACGGTCCAGCCGTGCGGCGCCCAACCGCAGTGCCAGCGCGAACGCGGCCGCCAGCGCGACGACCGCCCATGCCTTTGTCGTCGTGAGCGGGCCTCGCCAGACGGCCAGGACGACGATGCCGGACAGAAGCGTCATCACGATCGACATCCCGGGGATCAGCGCGACGCGGCTGGGTGCGTCCCGCAACTCGAACCAGGGCGCCGCGATGAGACCCGGAAGGAACGCGAGGAAGAACAGGCCGAGCAACACTCGAAGCGTGTGGAGCGGGTTCGCGGCGGCGCTCGGGTGGTTCTCCAGCCGCGTCTGCTCGGCGACGGCCGCCGCTTCGGCGCGGTCGACGATCTCCTGAGGCGGCGTGTACAGACCGGCGCCCTGGAGCAGGTAGGTGTCTGGGCCGACCTCGATCGAGGAGTCCAGCGCGGACTGCAGCCGCTGCTGCTCGACCTGGTTGGTGCACTCAGCCTCGCCGTTGCAGAGCCCCTTGTAGTACTGACCGATCAGGAACACCACCGGGTCTTGCGGATAGTCTCTCAGCCGTTTCTGGAGCTCCTCGAAGTGCTTCTGGGACGCGTCGTTGTATCCCTCGCTGACACCGATGGTCTGCCGACCCGCCAGGAACTGCTCCGCGGTCCCCAGGTACGTCGCGTTGTACTTGACCATGTCGCCGGGGATCCCTGTGCGGAAGACGTTCGTGTACGTCTTGACCCAGCCGTAGGCCGTGTTCGTTCCGGTCTCGTCATCGGTGTCGTTGTAGTTCATGACCAACACGCTCGGCCGAGGGCCGGAGTCGGCGATGACCTCGTGCACGGCGGCGAGCGAGGAACGCACGCCCTGGTTGGCCCATTGGTTCTTGTCGCTCACCCACCGGTTCGAGAGTCCGTCGTTGAAGACCCAGCCGATCGCGCCGACGATCACGATCGCACCCAGCACGCCGGCGATCCGCTTCGGTCCTTCGAGACGGAGGAACCAGCGGATGGCCACGAACGCCCCGAGGCCGGCGAGCGCCATGGGCGCCGCGCTCGCGTTCATGAACCGGTAGTAGGGAACCACGGTGGCGGTGAACACCGTGAGCGTGCCGAGGAACGGCAGGAGCCACCAGGTCGACGCCTGGTCGTACGTGTCGGCCGGGCGGCGCTCCCGCCGGGCCAACAGCACCGTCGAGACGATCGCGATGAGCACGAGCGGGCCGATGACGAGGGGTTGGAGCGACATCACCCACTCGCGGAGACGCGCCGCGAAGAACTCTTTGGTGTACGGCGGCGGAAGGGCGGCGTCTGCGAGGCTCGCGGACTTCCCCCAGATCCCGACCACCCACATCGCCAGCCCGCCGATCATCCCGAAGCCGACCGACATCAGCATCGGGCCGTCGGATCGCAGCGCCTCACCGAACGAGAACCTGCTCGTCAGGAAATGGAAGCCGAATATCGCCAGGAGGACGACACCGAAGATCACGCACGTCGTCGGATGCGTGAACGCGGCGGCGACGGCGATCAAGAAGAGCGCGGTCCGCGCCCCCCATGAAGTCCGCGCTGCGTGGAGGAAGGGAAGCGTCAACGAGAGCAGGAACAGGACCGTGATGTTGTCCAGGTATCCGACGTACGGAGTGGTCAGGAACAACGCCGCCGACACCAGCATGGTCGTCAGGACCACGAGCGGGTCGCGACGGCTCCGGAAGGCGCCGGCGCCGAGCGCCAGGCCGGTGAGCACCGGCACGCCGATCATCAGGAAAGCACTGAAGCTGTATTGATCCAGACCCGCGACGCGTTGCAGCAACGCGCCGGCGAGCGGAACGGTGATCCGGTAGCCGCCGGAGAACAGCCCCGCAGGACCCCACTCCTGTGCCACCGACACGGGGCTGGACTGCAGGATGACGTTGGCGCGCCAGGTGTACCAGGCCGGGTCGCGGGTGGGAGCCGAGATGGACGGATCCACCATGAACTTCCAGCCCAGGATGACGAGCAGCAGCACGGCGAAGCCGGCGATGACCCACCACGCGCCGAGACGACTCTCGATCGCCGGCGGGATTTCGTTCGCGGCCCGAGCTCGCTCGGTGTCGGTCAGCGCCATGCGGCCGACATCCTACCGGCCGGGTTATCCGGCGGCTTCAGGCAGGCACGGCAGATCTTGCATCAACGCTGAAGGGAACGCCGCCTGGAAGACGGGGTCGTTCGCGGTCGCGGGATCGACCGTTTGGGTGGGCCCGGCCGTCTGGGCCTGGGTGAGCGTCATGACGTAGCGAGCGACGTCGCCCACGGTGAAGCCGTTCTGCTCGAGCTCAGGGACGTTGAGGAACACCTGCGAGGGCTGCACGAGCTCCACGACAGGCGTGTTGTCGCCGTCCGTGTCGAAATGCTCGTTGATGCCCGCCTGGATCGGCGGCGTCTGGATCTGGAAACCCCCGCTGACGGCGGGGTCCGGCATGGCCCCGTGATCGGCCGTGAGGACCATCGCCCAGTTGCCCTTGCCCACCTGCTGGTTGAGGAACGCCACGAACCGCTTGAGCGCGAGGTCCTGCGCCACCACGGCGTCGCGCATCTCGAGCGAGTTCATCGTCCACACGTGGCTGACGTAGTCGATCTCCTTGAAGTTGAGGTACAGGAGGTCGGGCATGTCGTCCTTCCCGAACCCCTCGTGCTGGATCACCGTCTCGACCACGCGCTCCTGATAAGGGGTGCGCGCGGGCGTGTCGAACCCCTTCAGCAGCTGGTCGATCGAGTTGTCGCGCCACATCCCGTCGAGCTTGCCGTCTGCCTGGTCCACCCGACGGACGTCCTGTTCGAATCCCGGCACGTCGTTCGCGTAGTTCGCGAGCTTGTAGTACGCGACCTCTCGCGGGGGGAGGTTCCACGTGAAGCCCTCGTCGGTGAGGGTCGTGCCCCCGACAACGGAACGGGTCAACGCGATGTCACGATCGCCGCCGGTGAAGAACGAGCCGTGGCCGAGCATGCCGAAGTGGATGTCGACGGTACCGACGATGCCGACGACCGGCTTGTTGTTCATCGCGCGGTCGTAGATGTCGGCGAGGGTCGGCTCGATCAAGAACGCGGGGCCCTCGTTCCACGGGCTGGTCAGACGGTCGCCCACGATCAGGTGGTGCCCCGTGATGCCGCTGTGGTTCGGGAAGTCGCCGGTGCCGATGGTCGCGTGATCTTGCGCGGTGCTGGTGGGCGACGAACCGACGCTCGCGTCCGAGAACCAGGTCCCCTTGGGGATCAACGAGTCGAGATAGGGGTGCGCGTCGGGCCACGCGTCCAGCACGTTCATGCCGCCCGCGTCCCATACGAGCGTGACGATGAGCTTCGGCGGCTTCGCCGCGGGCAGAACGGCCTCGTTCATCGGCTGGCCGTCGATCGGCTTGAAGCCGTCGAACTGCAGGAGCTTCGCAGCGGTCGGCGCGATGCCCGCAAGGGTCACGGGACGCTTGACGGTCTTCCCGGCGGGGACGAACCCCGGCCCGTACCAGAGCATCGGCACGTCTTCGACGTAGTCCCACGGGCCCACGTGTGGATACCCCGACCCGACGAAGTTTGGCTCCTGGGGGATGTAGGAGAGCTGCGCACCGCGATCCGGACGCCAGCCTCGCCACGTACGGAGCAGGTACTCGTGAGGCACCGAGCACGCGAGCGCCACCAGGTCCTCATCTCCCGTCTGCGCTCGCGCGGATCCTCCCGGCACGGTGACGGCTGACGTCACGAGCACGCCGAAGGCGAGCACGAGCAGGACGATGCGCTTCGGGGTCACTGGTCGCCTAGCGTCCCGGACCGCGCACCGAACGACAACCCAGGCGGTAGCCTCGACGGCGTGGCATCCGGGCGACGCCTGATCACGTTGGTCGTCGCGTTGGCGCTGGTCTGCGCGCCCGCGGTCGCCCTCCGCGCGTTCTGTGTCGGCAAGAGCTGCGCCCCGGAGGACGATGTCGCGGCGGCGGTTCCGTTCTGTCCGTTGCCCGCCGATCTGCGTGCGCAGATCGAGGCCGGGTTCCGCGAGGGCCGTTCGCCGGACGTGATGGCGGCGACGAACGGAACGGACGTGGTCACGAACGTCGATGGTGTGCCCGTGTCGTGGCCGTCGACGTCTGCCGGGGACGATCGGGTACCGATCGTGTTCTGGGGCACCGGTGTCAACGCCGGCGCATTGCCGGACGGAACGGGCCTCGACCAGATCGCTCCGACGTTGGCGGCGATCCTCAAGTTCGACCGGCCGCATCCGCAAGTACGCGCGGGCGTCGCCGTCGCAGATGTGGCGTCGGCCGGCGTCGTTCCGCGGTTGGTCGTGATGATCGCGTGGATGGGTGTAGGCACCTCCGGGTTGCGATCCACGCCGACCGCCGGCACCTTCATCCGGAACTCGCTCGACGGCGGCGTCGGAACGCTCGACGGCTCGACGGGCTCGCTGCCGCTCGATCCGGTGGCGTCGCTCACGACGATCGGCACAGGCGCGTTGCCATCGCAACACGGGATCACGGCGGCCTCCGTCAAGAACGGGCGCGGCGTCGCCCGTCCGGCATGGGGCGCCGGGGCGCCGCTATCGATCGTGTCGACGCTCGCCGAGGACTTCGACCGGCACTTCGCGGAGCGCCCGTTGGTCGGACTCATCGCGCCCGATGCCGCCGACCGGGGCCTGATCGGAGGCACGTGGTACCCCGACCACGACCGCGACGAGGTCCGGATCGGCGGCGACCCGCTGACCTCGGTCCGCGCCCTGCTCTCCCGGGGATTCGGCGCTGACGACGTCACGGACATCCTGGCGGTCGCGCTCGGTGGGCCCGTGGCGAAGATGACCCGGCTGACGAGCGCGATCGCGCTCGAGGTGGAACGCGCGAACATCCCCACGACGTTCGTCGTGGCCGGTACCGGCCAAGCCTCAACGGTCCCGCCCACGACGTCGATCGCGGACGACGTCGACGCCGCGATCGGCGCCCGCGTGGTCACGGCGATCGTTCCGGGCGGCCTGTTCCTCGACCAGGCGGCTATGACGGCGCACGACGTCACATCCGACGACGTCGTCCGCGCGCTGGACGCGATGCGGGCGCCGGACGGAACGTCGCTATTCGCCGATGCGTATCCCGGATTCGCGATCTCGTTCTCGAGGTACTGCTGATGGCGGTCGACGTTGCGCGTCCGAGCGTCTCTCCTCCCCAGACGGGGTCGTCGCGCCGGACGGGACTGGCCGTGCTCGGCGGGCTCGCGGCGATCGCCGTCGCGGTCCGCGTTGCCGATCCCGAGCGGATCGCGTGGCTGCAGAACTTCCTGATCGTCTTCGGATCGCTGCTCGTCGAGGCGACGCCGTTCATCCTGTTGGGAGCGTTCGTCTCCGCGGCGATCGAGGTGTTCGTGCCGACATCGACGTTCGCGCAGCTCGGACGGCTGCCGAAGCCCTTGCAGCTCCCGGCCGCCGCGCTCGCGGGGATCGCGTTCCCGGTCTGCGAATGCGGGTCGGTGCCGGTGGCGCGGCGCCTGGTGAGCAAAGGGCTCGCGCCCTCGGCGGCGATCACGTTCATGCTCGCGGCGCCCATCCTCAACCCGGTCGTCGTGGCCTCGACGTTCGTCGCTTACCGGGGCCGTGACTCGCTCTGGGTCATGGTGCTCGGACGCATGGGATTGGGCTTCCTCGTCGCGGTGGCCGTGGGATGGGTGATCGGCACCACCAGGAAACAAGACCTGTTGAAGTCACGTCCCGGCGACGACGAGCCGGACGCCGAGGCCGGCGAGGGGGAATCGCGATGGTCGAGGTTCATCTCCCACCTGAGCGGCGACTTCTTCTTCATGGGCCGCTTCTTGGTCCTGGGCGCGGGCATCGCGGCGGCCGTGCAGACGTTCGTCCCGCAGACGATCGTCGGGAAGGTCGCCGACCTGCCGGTGCTGTCGCTCATCGCGATGATGGGACTGGCGTTCCTGATGTCGCTCTGCTCCGAGTCGGACGCGTTCGTGGCGGCCTCCTTCACGCAGTTCGGACCGGCGGCGCAACTCGCATTCCTGGTTTCGGGGCCGATGATCGACCTGAAGCTCGGCGCGCTGTACGCGGGGACGTACAGCAAGGGCTTCGTGCGGACCGTGGTCGTGACGGTCGTTGCGGTCACGCTGGCCGGCACGCTCTGGCTGCAAGTGATCTTCGGATGAGGCTGCGCTGGAGCCCTTCTCGAGTGTCGGCAGGCATGGTCCTGGGCGTCTGGGCGGGGTTGTTCTGGTTCCTGCTCGTGAGCGGCCGTTGGTCGCTCTACCTGTCGACGCGCACGTTCTGGGTGGTGCCGACCGGCGGCGTGCTGCTCACGATCGCAGCGGTGGGCCGGCTCGGAACCTCTCGCGTGCCCGTGCCGCAGCCAGTGCCGAACGCCACCTCGTGGATGCTCGGCGTGATCGCGCTCCCCGTGGTGCTCATCCTCGTGCTTCCGCCCGCCACGCTCTCCGGCTACGCGCTCGGCCGCCGCAGCGGCTTCATCGGATCGGGGGTGAGCGTGTCGACCTCGGACATCACGTCGGGAACACTCTCGTTCATCGACGTCGCGGCGGCGCAGTCGTCCAAGAGCGGCATGGCGGCGTTGCGTTCACGGGCCGGCGAGCAGGTGACGTTGGAGGGATTCGTGTGGCGCCAGGACGGGGCGGCCGCCGACGAGATCCTGCTGACCCGCTACGTCGTGACCTGCTGCGTCGCCGACGCCACGAGCGCGCAGGTCCGAGTGGTGAACGTCCCGCCGGGCCGGTTCCAGCCGGACGACTGGGTAAGCGTCACCGGACGCATCTATCCGCTCGGGAGCGAGATCTTGGTGGATGCGAGCTCCGTCGAGGCGATCCCCCAGCCGGAGCGGCCGTACCTGACGCCGTAGTGCCGATCAGGCACGACGTGCGCAATCGGCGCACGTGCCTATGAGATCGAGCCGGTGATCCACGTCCGCGAAGCCCGCTCGTCTCGCCAGCCGATCGAGCGTTCGGTCGAGCGTCCCCTCGAGATCGGGCGGGACGGTGACGTCCTCGACCCTGCCGCAACGCGAGCAGATCAGATGATGGTGATGCTCCGTGAGCTCCTCGGTCAGCTCGAAGCGTGCGAACTCCCCTTCGGTGATCACGCGGCGAACCACTCCCGCATGCTCGAGGACCGCGAGGTTCCGGTACGCCGAGCTCTGGGGAGGCGCGGATCGTCCCGACACGACATCGGTCATCGAGACGGGCTTGCCTGCGCGCCGCAACATGTCCACGAGCGCGCGACGCTTCGGCGTGTATCGCTGTCCTACCGCGTGCAGCCGCGTCTCGATCGTCGCGTGGAGGTCGCTCGCCCGGCTTGGCTTCATAGATCGACCTCTTCGGTGGCGGGCAGACGTGGCGCGACGCCGCGCTTGGCGATCGCCACCACCACGAACACCGCGGCCGCGACGAGCACGATCGTGCCGCCCGGAGCCGTTCCCCAGGTCCTCGATGCCGCCAACCCGGCGATCACCGAGCTCACGCTGACCGCGATGGACCACCTCAGCGTGGAGCCGAACGACCGGGCGAGCACCTGACCGCTCGCCACCGGCAGCACCATCATCGCGGCGATCAGCAGGATGCCGACGATCCGCATCGCGGCGACGACGGCTACTGCGGTCAGCACGGCGAGTACGTTATTCACGAATCCGACCGGCAAACCCGAGACGCGCGCCCAATCCTCATCGGTCACGACGGCGAACAGCACGCGGCGCAGCAACAACATCGCCGCGACGATCACCGCACCCAGGACCAGGATCACGACCAGCTCGCTGTCATTCACCGTCAGGGGTTGACCGAACAGGTACGTCAGCAGGCTGGCGTTGAGCCCGCCCCCCAGGCTCACAAGCACCACGCCGAGCGCGATCCCCGAATAGAAGAAGAGCGCGAGGGCGAGATCGCCGGAGGCGCGGCGACGCGAACGCAGCCATTCGACGCCCAGCGCGCCGCCGACGGCGAACACCAGCGCGGTCCACACCGGCCAGATGCCGGCGATCAACCCGGCACCGACACCCGCGAACGCGACGTGACCGATCCCGTCGCCGATCAGCGACATCCGCTTCTGCACCAGGAACGTTCCGATCATCGGTGCGAACACGCCGACCGCGATACCGGCCACGAGCGCGCGCTGCATGAACCCGAGCTCGAAGGGATACGGGAGCGCGGACACGGGCCACGGCATCAGCGCAACCCCTCCAGCCAGAGCGGAAGATCTTCGCTGTGGACGCCCAGGCTCACGCCCTCGTCGACCAGCTTCGACGGAGGACCGTCGAACAACACCGTTCCCTTCAACACGACGACCCGATCCAGATCGTTCGCGACCGCCGAGAGCTCATGGGAGACGAGCAGCACACCGGCGCCGTGGTGTTGCATCAGGTGGACCAGGGAGTCGCGGAAGCGGCGTTGCGACTCGGCGTCGACGCCGGCGATGGGCTCATCCAACACCAAGAGCTGGGGCTCGCTCGCGAACGCCCGGGCGATGAAGGCTCGCTGCTGCTGCCCACCCGACAGCTCGTTCACGGGCTTGTGCGCGAACTCCTCCAGCCCTACGGACTCCAACGCATGTCGTGAGACTCCCCTGTCCTCCTTGCGGATGGGACGCCACCAGCCCCGCTTCGCGAGGCGGCCGGTGGCCACGATCTCCTCGACCGTCGCGGGAACCTCGGATCCCAACACCGGCCGCTGCGGGACGTACCCGAGGCGCCAACGATCGTGCACCCGCAGCGGGGACACGCCGAAGAGGCGGACATCTCCTTCGGTCGGCGTGAGCGCGCCGAGCAGCAGCTTCACGAGCGTCGACTTGCCAGAGCCGTTCGGGCCGACGAGCGCCACGAACTCCCCCGGGCTCACGCGGAGGTCGACGTGATCGAGGACCGGCGTCCGTCCGTACGCGAACGACACGTCGATCGCCTCCAGCAGCGGGAGGCCGGCCGGGGCGCGCGCCAAGGTGCCGTCAGGAGCAGCCAAGCGCCGTCCGGAGGGTCGAGAGGTTCTCCTGCATCTGAGAACCATAATCGTCTCCGGCGGCGATCTTCTCCTCCGTGAGCCCTTCGAGCGTGTGCAAGACGGCGGTCTTCACGCCTGCTTCGTCCGCGAGCGTCTGCGCCACCTTGGGAGACACCAGATCTTCGGTGAAGATCGTCGTGATCCCTTGCTGCTTCACCAGCTGCTGCATCTCGGCCAATCGCTGGGCGCTCGGCTCGGCGTCGGGCGCCAACCCGCTGATCGCTTCCTGCGTGAGCCCGTACTCGGCGGCGAGGTATCCGAAGGCGGCGTGGTTCGTGACGATGAGTGTTCGTTCGCAAGAAGCGAGGCCGGACCGGTAGTCGGCGGCCAACTGCGCGATCTCGTGTTCGAACGCGTCGGCGTTCGCCTTGAAGGTCGTGGCATCACCGGGCGCCGCCTGAGCGAACGCTGCGCGGACCTCATCCACCATCTGCCCGTAGAGGACGGGGTCGAGCCACACGTGGGGATCGACGGTGAGGCCCGCCTCACTTCCGCTGGGAGGTTCCACCGTCGGCAGCCCCGCCAGAAGATCGACCGACACGCCTTCTGCGTCGCCCACCGCGTCCTGAACCGCGGGCTGGAAACCGTTCCCGAGGTACAGCACCACGTCGGCCGTCGTGATCGCTTCCACCTGGTCGGGGCTGAGCTCGAGGTCGTGCGGTTCGACGCCCGGCGCGGTGAGGTTGGTGACGTCGACGAGATCGCCGCCCACCTTCTCCGCCGCCTCCTGCACGGGATAGAACGCCGCGACGACCGAGAGCTTGCCGGACGAGCCCTGATCCGATCCGCCGGCACGTCCGCAAGCGGTTCCGACGAGGACGGCAAAGATCACGAGGACGGTACCGAACGTCCAACGCGCGGGACGACGGGCCCAGAGGCCCGACCTCGTCAGTGTTTTCGGAATAAGAATCGCTCTCATTAGTGTCGCAAGCTACCAGTGCGGCCGCGCGACGGTCAACCCGTCGATGTTCATCGGTGACTGGAGCCGGCGGTCAGCGAGCCAAGCGGATACGGCCCGAATGGGTCCGCTCCACCAGACCGTCGCGCTCGAGCGCGTCGACCGCGAGGTCGACGCGCGGAACGGCCATGGCGAGCGCCGCGGCGATCGTGCCGATCGTCGCGGCGCGGTCACGACCACGGAGCTCACGCAACACTCCGCCGCGCGCCTGGCGCATGGAGCCTTCGAACGCGGGTTGGCGACGGCCGCTCCGCCGTCCGGCCCTGCCGCTCACGCGGAACCGGCACGCGTCGGCCAGGGGACAGACGTCGCACAAGGGCCTGGGGCGGCACACCTCGCGGCCCAGGTTCATCACCGCTTGGTTCCAGTCGCCCGGCGCATCACGCGGAACCCATCGTGCCGCCGCCGTCGCGATGTCGGACGCCGCGATCTCATCGGGCTCCCGCCCGAAGGCGACCCTTGCCATCACCTTGCGGACGTTCGTGTCGATCGCCGCGACCGGGATCCCGAACGCGATCGACGCCACGGCCGCCGCCGTGTACGGACCGATCCCCGGAAGCGCGATCAACGACGCGACGTCGGACGGCACCTCTCCCCCATGGTCTCGGACGATGGAGCGCGTCGCCTCCTGCAACGCCGCGGCTCGGCGTACGTAGCCCAACCCGCCCCAGGTGCGGAGAACGTCCGCCCGCGTGGCCGACGCCAGCGAGGCCAGGTCGGGGAATCGCTCCATGAAGACCGGGAACGCCTCGGCGACACGCGACGCCTGCGTCTGTTGGAGCATCACTTCCGACACCAGCACCGCGTAGGCGTCGAGCGTCCGCCGCCACGGATAGCCGCGGTCGTTCGCGCGGAACCAGGACAACAGGGCTTCCCGCGCGGGATCGCGGCGGCTAGGCTCGTTCGAAGGAGGAACCATGGCCACGATCCGAGAGGTCATGAACACGGAGCTCGTCGCCGTCGAACCTCACGCGACGGTCGCGGAGGCGGCCACGGTGATGGGAACCGGTCACGTCGGAGCCGCGCTCGTCATGGACGGCGACCGCCTGGCGGGGATCTTCACCGAACGTGACATCTTGCGAGCGCTCGCCTCGGACTTCGACGCGGCCGGGCACCTGGTCTCGCACTGGATGACCGAGAACCCCACGACGCTTCCTCCGGGCGCCGACACGGGTGATGCGCTCGGCCTGATGCTGGGCCGTGGCTTCCGGCACGTTCCGATCGTGGACGAAGGCGTCGTGGTGGGCATCGTCTCCATGCGGGACGTCGCCCCGCTCGGCTGACGCGTTCCACTCAGAACCCGGCTTTCGACTCCTTCGGAGGCATCGAATCGGCCGTCTCCTTGAGTGCCTTGTGGATCTCGCGGAACACGTCGCCGACGTATGAGGCCGGTTGGCTGCCACCGGCCGTTCCGCGCACCGCCGAGGCCGTCACCTCCACGGCCTTCTCGAACACCATCCAGTCTGTTTCGCGAGACATGTAGACCTCCATCGGACACCTCGGGTACTAGGCTTCGCGTCCGAAAGGCTACTCGACGGCTATGGCATCCTCACGAGCGGAACCCGACACCTTCGGAGCGGCCGCCGCGCTCGAGCGGATGGTCTTCTTCTCCGATGCCGTCTTCGCGATCGCGATGACGCTCCTGGTGTTGAACATCCCCCGCCCGGCTCCGCGGCAGAACGTGGCGGCGTTCCTCACGACGCAGGACGGCAAGTTCGTCGCCTTCTTCATCAGCTTCTGGGTGATCGCGTTGTTCTGGATGGGTCACCACCGACTCTTCCGGTTCGTCCGCGACTACGACCACGGCTTGATCATGCTGAACCTGGCGCTCCTGTTCTGCATCGCGTTCCTGCCGTATCCGAGCGCCATCCTCGGCGACCGCCAGGCGGACGTCGGAGCGACGGTGTTCTACGCGGCGGCGATCTCGGTCACCGGGTTCGCGTCGGCTTCGCTGACGTGGTACACGGTGATCCACCGTCACTTCACCGGCCCGCTGCATCCGGCCATGGCGCGGTACTACGTGTTCAGGGGACTCGCCGCCCCGCTCGTGTTCCTGCTCTCGATCCCGCTCGCGTTCGTGAACACGACTGCCGCCCAGGTGAGCTGGTACCTGCTCTTCGTCCTGCAGTTCGTTGGGCGACGGATCGCGGAGCGTCGGGCCGGCGTCGATCGTTCGCGCTAGTCGAACGCGCGCTCGCCGGAGAGCGCCTGACCGAGGATCAACGTGTGGATCTCGCTCGTGCCCTCATAGGTGAGGACCGACTCGAGGTTGTTCGCATGACGGATGACCGGGTACTCCAGCGTGATCCCGGACGCGCCCAGGATCGTTCGCGCGGTCCTCGCGATCTCGAGCGCCTCGCGCACGTTGTTGAGCTTGCCCATGCTCACGTGCTCGGGTCGCAGACGGCCCTCGTCCTTCATCCGGCCGAGGTGGAGTGCGAGCAGCGTCCCCTTGTTCAGCTCCGTCGCCATGTTCGCGAGCTTCTCCTGGGTGAGCTGGAACCCGGCGATCGGCCGGCCCCACTGCACCCGCGTCTTCGAGTACTCGAGCGCGCATGCGAAACACGCGCGGGCGGCGCCCATGGCACCCCACACGATCCCGAACCGCGCCTCGGAGAGGCATGACAGCGGACCCTTCATTCCCGTCACGTCGAGCACCGAGTCCTCGGGCACCCGCACGCCGTCGAGCACCAACTCTGACGTCACGCTCGCGCGCAACGAGAACTTGCGGTGGATGTCGTTGGCGGAGAACCCCGCCGTGTCCGTCGGCACGAGGAACCCGCGGATGCCGTCGTCGGTCTGGGCCCAGACCACGGCGATGTCGGCGATCGAGCCGTTCGTGATCCACATCTTCGAACCATCCAGCACCCACCCGTCGCCGTCGCGCTTCGCGGACGTGCGCATGTGGTTCGGGTCGCTGCCGTGATCTGCCTCGGTCAACCCGAAGCACCCGATCACCTCGCCGGCCGCCATCTTGGGGAGCCAATGCTGCTTCTGCTCCTCGGTGCCGTACTTCCAGATCGGGAACATGCAGAGCGAGCCCTGGACGCTCACGAACGAGCGGAACCCCGAATCGCCCGCCTCGAGCTCCAGGCACGCGAGCCCGTACGCAACGGCGTTCGCACCGAGACACCCATAACCTTCGAGGTGCATACCCAACAGCCCGAGGCGGCCGAGCTCCAGCGCAACGTCCTTCGGGAACGTCCCCGCCTCGAACCACGACTCGATGTCGGGAAGGACGTTGTCGACGACCCATCCGCGCACGAGAACCCGCACCTGCCGCTCCTCCGGGGACAACAGATGGTCGATGTCGAGGAAATCGAGTGGATCGGGCGCCATCATGGCCCGGTAGCCTAACGCGCTCGCTCGGGCGTCAAGCGGCGCGCGGAGCCGGCCGATGGGGGAACGTGGCGGAGAAGACGAGGATCATGCGCACGGGCACGAGCCGTCGCATCGCGGCTGCGGTGCTGACGCTATCGATGCTTGCCGCCAGCACGTCCGTCGCCGGAGCCGCACCGCCGATCGAGGCGGCGCACCGGCGGGTGCACCGGCTCGACGCACGGGTGGCGGACGCACGTGCGTCGGCCGTGGAGCTCCAACACCGGATCTTGACGCTCGCGACCGACGTCGCCTCCGCCCGTCGCGCGCTCGACCGGCTCCAGGGACGTCTGGTGGAAGCCCAGCACGCGCTGGCGACCGCGCATGTGGAGGTCGAGGCCGTGCAGGCTCGGTTGAACGATCGTGCGCGTCAGGCCTTCATGACCCTGGGGCCGGGCGCCTCCGCCGCGTACCTGCTGGGAGCCGACTCATTCTCCGACCTCATGGACCGCACGATCATGCTCGACAGTGTCCAGCAGGCGGACGCGGCGCTCAGCGCGGAGGCACAAGCCGAAGCGGCACGGATGGCATCGGCGCAGGCAGCGCTGGAGCAGGCGACCGCAGAGCGCGCCCGGTTGGTGGACAGGATCCAGTCTCGACAGACCGACCTGCTCGGCGCGTTCGCCGCGCAGCAGGCGGCGCTCGCCCAGCTCGCCGGCCAACAGCGGGACGCGGCACGAAACGTGCGGATGCTGGAACGGAAGATCGCTCGGCGGGCGGGAGCGCTCCCCTTCGGCGATTGGGCCCAGCGGTTCCTGGCCCACATCGGCGCCCCGACGTGTCGCCATAACGTCGTGGTGGTCGTGGCATGGCAGGCCAACGAGTTCACGCAAGCTC
Source organism: uncultured Actinomycetes bacterium (assembly GCA_963775755.1). Taxonomy (GTDB): domain Bacteria; phylum Actinomycetota; class UBA4738; order UBA4738; family HRBIN12; genus JBBQVZ01. The sequence goes on from CAVZKB010000011.1 coordinate 62,081, forward strand.
GCTGGAACCCGCTCGCCACCACCCATCGCATGGTCGGATCGACGAGCTTCAACCCCGTCGGGGTGCAGAACTACGTCTCGCTGACGCAGGGCGTGCGCGCGTCCGCCGAGACGCTCACCAGCGGGGCCTCGTCGTTCGGGTACCGGGCGATCCTGGATGCGTTGGGTCGCTGCGACGATGCGATGACGACCGCAGAGGCGATCCGAGCATCGGCGTGGTGCCGCGGATGTTCGAACGGAGGCTACGTCACCGGACTCGTTGCGATGGTGCAGGCGTACTTCGGCCGCTACGTCACCCGCCACGCCTGAGCGAGCTCGGCTCACGACTTGGCGAGCGTGTCGATATCGTTCCTCCTCGCTCGTCGATAAGGTGGACGGGGCCGACGGGGCCGCGACGATCCGAAGGAGGCAGCGTGCGATACATGCTGTTGATCTATGGCGATGAGACGGCGTTCGCCAACATGTCGCCGGAAGACACGGACAGCGTCTTCGCGGAGTACGAGAAATACTCGGCATGGCTCACCGAGAAGGGCTGGCTGCGCGCCGGCGATCCGCTCGCGGACACGGGCCAGTCCACCACCGTCCGGCATGTAGATGGCAAGGTGCTCGCGACCGACGGACCGTTCGCGGAGACGAAGGAGCAGCTCGGGGGCTACTACATCGTCGAGTGCGCGAACCTCGACGAGGCGATCGAGGCTGCCGGGAGGATCCCTTCGGTGGCCGTGGGAGGATCCATCGAGGTCAGGCCCCTCATCGACATGTGAGCGAGGCAGCGGATGTCGTCGACCGTCTGTTCCGGCACGAGTCGGGGCGCGCGGTGGCGACGCTCATCCGCGTGCTCGGCGACTTCGACCTGGCCGAGGAGGCCGTGCAAGAGGCGTTCGCGATCGCACTGGATCGCTGGCCCGTGGACGGGATCCCCGACAACCCGGGAGCCTGGATCACGTCGACGGCCCGCAACCGCGCGATCGACCGTATCCGGCGTGAGCAGCAGCGACCCGGGAAGACCGAAGCGGCGCAGCGGATACGCGACCTCGAAGCACTGGGTGACGACATGCACGAGATCACCGACGACCGGCTTCGATTGATCTTCACCTGCTGTCACCCAGCGCTGCCGCTGGAATCGCGGGTGGCGCTCACGCTCCGGACGGTCGGCGGCTTGTCCACACGGGAGATCGCGCGCGCGTTCATCTCCACCGAGACGACGATCCAACAGCGTCTGGTCCGCGCGAAGAAGAAGATCCGCGACGCAGCGATCCCGTACCGGGTCCCGCCGCGCGAGCTGCTGCCCGAGCGGTTCGACGGCGTGCTCGCCGTGCTGTACCTGATCTTCAACGAGGGCTACAGCGCAACCGAGGGTCCGCTCGTGCGCGTGGAGTTGTGCGAAGAGGCGGTCTGGCTGGCTCGCGTCCTGTCGGCCCTCATGCCCGACGCGCCGGAAGCGCTCGGCCTCCTCGCGCTCATGCTGCTCCAGCACTCCCGGCACCGCGCCCGGGCGGACGCGACGGGCGCGCTCGTCCTGCTCCAGGACCAGGATCGCTCCCTCTGGGATCGCGATCTCATCCAGGAGGGTCTGGGGACGCTGGACCGCGCGATGGTCCTCGGCACCCCCGGCCCGTACCAGGTGCAAGCGGCGATCGCGGCCCTCCACGCTCAGGCACAGCGGGCCGAGGACACCGATTGGCCGCAGATCGCCACGCTCTACCGGGCGCTTGCCGAACGTGCTCCCTCACCCGTCGTGTCACTCAACCGTGCGGTGGCGGTCGCGATGGCCGACGGGCCCGACGCGGGGCTCGCGCTCACGGACGGGTTGGCGGACGAGCTCGACTCCTACTACCTGTTCCATTCATCGCGCGCCGACCTGCTCCGACGGCTGGGCCGCGGCGACGAAGCGTCCGCCGCGTACGAACGAGCGCTCGCGCTGACGACGAATCCACATGAGCGTGCGTTCTTGGAGCGTCGTCTCCGCGAAGTCGCTCCGTAGGCACCGAAGTTCGGCGTAAGTTCCTCGGAAGCGACCAGCAGTCACCATCACGGCTGCTCTAGAGTTGCCCTTCGATGCTCTTCCCCACGGTCGACTTCGCGGTCTTCTTCTGCCTGGTCTTCTTGGGCCACTGGCTCCTGAACCCACGCCCGCTCCCGTGGAAGCTGTTCATGATCGCGGCGAGCTACGTCTTCTACGCCTGGTGGGACTGGCACTTCGTGTGGCTGCTGGCGGGGGTGAGCGCCCTCGCGCAGGTGGGTGGACTCGCGGTGGCGAGACAGCACGACCCGGTCCGCCGGCGGATCGTCACCATCGTCGCCGTCGCCGCCACGCTCGCACCACTGGCCTTCTTCAAGTACTACGGGTTCTTCGCGGTCAACGTGACGAACGGACTCACCAGGCTCGGCATCCACGCCGGCCCTCCCTTGATCCAGGTGATCCTGCCGGTCGGGGTCTCGTTCTTCTCGTTCATGGCGGTGGCCTACATCATGGACATCCAGCGAAACGACACGAAGCCGGCCGGCTGGATCGATCTGTTCCTCTACCTGTCGTTCTTCCCTCACCTGGTCGCCGGGCCGATCGTTCGACCGAACGAGTTGATCCCGCAGCTCGATGTCCGGCGCGACGCACGGCACGTCGACGTCGGAGGGGCGTCGTGGTTGATCTTCGGCGGGTTGTTCAAGAAGGTGGTGATCTCCAGCTTCCTGGCGTCGGCGATCGTCGATCCGGTGTTCGGCGATCCCGCACGGCACGGCGCGATCGAGACGTTGTTCGCGATCTGGGGATACGCGGTCGTGATCTACGCCGACTTCAGCGGCTACACGGACATCGCGATCGGGGTGGCGAAGCTCCTGGGGTTCCAGTTCCCACAGAACTTCGACCGGCCGTACAGCGCGCGATCGTTGCAGGACTTCTGGCGCAGGTGGCACATGACGCTCAGTCGATGGCTCCGCGACTACCTCTACATCCCATTGGGAGGTTCGAGGAGCGGCGAGCTCCGGACGTACATCAACATCTTCGTGACCATGGTGCTGGGAGGGTTGTGGCACGGCGCGGCCTGGACGTTCGTGTTCTGGGGAGCGCTGCACGGCGTGGGACAGGTCGCCGGTGCATACCGCCGGAACAGACGCTCGCAACGCGGCCTGCCTCATCAGGTCGAGACGCCGGCGCGCGTCTGGGGTCAACGCATCTTGACGTTCCATCTCGTCTGCCTGGGATGGGTGTTCTTCCGGGCGGATTCGCTGTCGACGGCGTTCTCATTGCTCGGGCGCCTGGTCACCGGATGGAACGCGTCGGCCGGACTCGTGAACCCACTGGTCGTCGGCACGATCCTCATGATGCTGGGGCTGCAGTACGTGCCGCACTTCACGGCCGACCGCATCGTCGATCGCGTCGCCGACCTGCGACCGGCCACGATGGGCGCGGTGTTCGCGATGGCGCTGTTCATCATCACGACGCTCGGCCCGCAGGGCGTCGCCCCGTTCATCTACTTCCGGTTCTGACATGACGACACCGAGGTCATCCAAGGATCGGCCGGCTCCCGCGAAGGGGCCCGAACGTCCGGCGCAGCATGCCCGTCGAACGATGCCCGCCGGCCGGATCTTCACCGTGATGCTGGTGTGCCTCCTGCTATGGGGGTTCCTGTTCGCGCCGACCTTGAAACGAGCAGCGGAGGCCTCGCCCGACGGCGCGCGTCGAACGGTCGCTCTCGCCCTCCTGCGGCCGTTGGCCGCCATCAGCGACGCGCTCCGGATCACGAAGGTCACGGACGCCGTGGAGCAGGCGCTGGGCCGCGATCCCAACGAAGCCCCTGGAGGCGGGATCGTCGTGCCCCCCGAGCCGATCCCTAGCGAGCCCGGCGGTGGCGGCGATCACGGCGGTGGGGGTGGCGACGTGCACGTCAAGGGTCCGATCCGCAAACCGACCCGAACGAACAAGCTGCGCGTCGTGGTGGTGGGCGACTCGCTCGCCTCGGGTTTGGGCGTGTACCTGGAGCGCGTGATGAAGCCGTCCCTGGTTCGCGTGTCCCGGCAGGGCCGCATCTCCACGGGCCTCGCCCGGCCGGACTACTTCGACTGGCCCGCGGCCCTCTCGGAGATCGTGGACAACTTCCGCCCGGATCTGATCGTCGTGATGCTCGGCGAGAACGACAACCAGGCCTTGCGAGATGCGGCAGGCCACGAGGTGACGCCGGTGGGCACGTTCGACTGGCCGGGTGCCTACGGCGCCCGGGTCGAGGACTTCATGCGCCTCGCGACCTCGAAAGGCGCTCGCGTCGTATGGGTCGGCCTTCCGATCGTGAGCGACAAAGGGCGCTGGGGCATCGTCGAGCGTCAGAACGTCGCATTCGAGAGTGCCGCAGAGGCGGTCGACGACGTCACATACGTGGACACGTGGGACATGTTCGCGGCTCCCAACGGCGGCTACACGGCGTACCATCGCGTCGGCGACAACGTGGAGCTGGTTCGGGAGTCCGATGGTTTGCACTTCAACGCCACCGGTTACGAATTCCTGGCCCGCGCCGCGCTCACGGCGGCCGAGCAGGAGTTCGAGCTCACCCCGCGTGTCGTGGCGGGCTAGTCCGGGAGCAGCGACTTCGTCAGGTAGCACATGACGGCCCCGACGGGGATCGGACGCCCGTCGTCGGCGTACAGGTCCGTGCTGGTGATGAACGGCCCGTGCGCGACCGTGTAACCGAGCTTCGCGTAGAGGCCGCGGGCGGCAGCGTCATCGTCGGCGAGCGCGACGCAGAGCCCGATGCCCGAGATCCCGCGTTCGAGGGTGGCGGCCTCGAGGAGGGTGATCATCGCGGTGGCCACGCCGAGCCGTCGCGCCTCCGGCGCGACGGCGACATCCCGGACCTCGCCGCAAGCCTCACGCTCGGCTGAGGCGGAGTACTCGTCGTGTCCGGGGAACAGCACCATCGCCTTGCCGACCGGGCGCTCGTCCTTCCAGGCAACCAACTGGACCAGCTCATCCCGCTCCTGCGCCGATAGGCGCTTCGCGTACTCGGTCGAGTTCCAGGCCGGCAGACCCGCGGTGAACCGCTCGACCTCTTCGGCCGTCAGGGGAGCGATCCGGATCGGACTTACACCTGGATCGGGACTTCGGGCAGGTTCGCGAGCGCCGCGACCTCGTCGGCGGGATCGAACTCCACCTCCGGCAGCCGGCCGTTCAGGTAGTCGTCGTAGGCCTGCATGTCGAAGTGGCCATGCCCGGACAGGTTGAACAGGATCACCCGCTCCTCGCCGGCCTCCCGCGCCGCGATCGCCTCGTCGATCGCGCCCATGATCGCGTGCGCGGGCTCCGGTCCAGGGACGATCCCCTGCGCCTTGGCGAACTGGACCGCAGCGCCGAAGATCTCGTTCTGCGTGTACGCCTTCGCCTCCATGTACCCCTCGCGGACCAGCAGCGAGAGCGACGGCGAGTCGCCGTGATACCTCAGGCCGCCCGCGTGGACGGGCGCGGGCACGAAGTCGTGGCCCAGCGTGTACATCGGGACGATCGGCGCGATCTGCGCCGTGTCCCCGTAGTCGTAGGCGAACGTGCCCTTGGTGAGCGTGGGGCACGCCGCGGGCTCGGTCGCGAGGAATCGGAGGTCGGGCGTCTGCCCCCGAAGCTTGCCGGCCATGAATGGGTACGCGATGCCCGCGTAGTTCGATCCACCTCCCACGCACCCGACGATCACGTCGGGCCGTTCCCCAGCCATCTCCATCTGCTTCTGCGTCTCTAGTCCGATCACCGACTGGTGCAGGAGCACATGGCCGAGCACGCTTCCGAGCGCATAGTTCGTGTCCTCATGCGTGGCGGCGTCCTCGACCGCCTCGCTGATCGCGATGCCGAGCGATCCGGTCGAGTCGGGATGCTCCGCCAGGATCGACCGGCCCGAGTTGGTGGTGTCGGAAGGCGATGGGAGCACGTCGGCGCCGAACATCTCCATGAAGACCCGGCGGTAGGGCTTCTGGTCGAACGAGGCCCTCACCATGTAGACCGTGCACTCCAGCCCGAACATGCTGCACGCCATCGCCATCGACGAGCCCCACTGCCCCGCCCCGGTCTCCGTCGCGATACGACGGATCCCCGCCTCCTTGTTGAAGTAGGCCTGCGGCACAGCGGTGTTCGGCTTGTGCGACCCGGCGGGCGACACGCTCTCGTTCTTGAAGTAGATCCGGGCGGGCGTCTGCAACGCCTGCTCCAGTCGCGTCGCCCGGAACAACGGGGTCGGCCTCCACAACCGGTAGATGTCGAGAACGGGACCGGGGATGTCGATCCACTGGTCGGTGGAGACCTCTTGCATGATCAGGCTCATGGGGAAGAGCGGCGCCAGGTCCGCCGGCCCGATCGGCTCCTTGGTCACCGGGTTCAGCGGAGGAAGTGGAGCGACCTTCTGCGCCAGGTCCGGCATGATGTTGAACCACGCCGTCGGTACGTCTTCGGGCCGCAGATCGAAACGGGTGCGTTGCTCGCTCACGGGGAAGCCTCCCTCCACTCACCTCATCCGGGGCGCGAGCCTATCGTGCCGGCCCCGGGAAGGACAGGTCACGTGGGAGGATGAGCAGGCGATGCAACCTCTCGGGCGCTCGGTGCGTCAGAGGGCCGGGGTGTCCGCCCCGTCATCGACCGTCCGCTGGGAGGATGCATGTCAGCTCCGCGTCGGCCTCGCTCCGGAGTCATGGCCTTCGCACTGTCGATCGCCTTCATGGCGAGCGGTCTCATCTCCGCCCCCGTGACACAGGCTGCCGGGGATGGGCCCTCGGTTCGCCTGATCCCGAGCATCGACAGGGTCACCCTGAAACGCCCCGGGGGCCAGCGAGCCTATCTCGACCTCGGCGTCTACGTTGCGACGGTGGGTGGGGCATTCGAGATCGAAGCCAGTCGCCCCGACTATGACTCGCCGGTCTCCGTCTGGCAGGTCGTGCGATCCGGGAGCACGGTCACCCGGTTCCCCCTCCCCTCATCGATCGAGAACGAGTGGAGGGGGCTGTCCAGGTTCGTGCACGTGGTCGTGACCGATGCCAACGGCAACGTCGTGCTCGACCGGTTCCACGCGTTCTGTCCGGGCGCGGGAGATCTCGCCCGCGTGAGCGACGACGGTCCTGACATCCCGACGTACCCGCAGTTCTGCGGTGGCAATCCGTTCACGCTCGGCGCCGTGTGGGGGATCGACAGCGGATGGGCCTCCAACGCGTTCGGCTACGGCACCAACGACGCCATCAAGGGGCCGGACGGCCATTACACGGCCACCGTGTCCATCGCCCCCGACTATCAGGCCCTCTTCGGCATCCCATCCCAGGACGCGTCGGTGAGCGTCGACGTCCGGGTCAAGACAACCAAAGGGAACACCTGCCTGCCCTTCTGCGGAGGCGGGGGCGTCCCTCGTCCCGTCGGCGGCCTCCGCGGAGCGAGCGCACCTTCCACCGGACCGCCGTCGGCTTCGGTGCCGATCATGACCGACCCCGACCCGAGCATCCGCCCAGACCTGATCGCGCTCCCCGCATGGGGCATCACGATCGACCACCAGCGGAAGGGCAACCGGGACTTCCTCGATTTCGGCGCGACCGTGTGGGACAGGGGACCTTCCCCGATGGTCGTCGAGGGGTTCCGTCGTCCGGGTGAAGCGATCATGGACGGCTGGGAGTACTTCTATGCGAACGGTGAACCCGTCGGCCGGGCGCCGGCAGGCGACCTGGTGTACGACGCCCGCCCGGGACATCAGCATTGGCACTTCGAGCAGTTCGCCCGGTACTCCTTGCTCGACGCCGATCAGACACGCATCGTCCGCAGCGAGAAGACCGGTTTCTGCCTCGCGCCGACCGACGCGATCGACATGACGGCTCCCGGCGCGGAGTGGAACCCGTACTCGATCGGCCTCTCGACCGCCTGCGGGAGCCGGGGTTCGATCTGGACCCGCGAGGTGCTTCCGACCGGATGGGGCGACACGTACTTCCAGGGCCTTCCCGGGCAGTCGTTCGACATCACGGATCTGCCCGATGGCACCTACTTCATCGCGGTCGAGGCGAACCCCGACGGCCTGCTGATCGAAGGCAGCACGTCCAACAACGTCGAACTGCGGAAGATCAAGCTCCGCGGGACGCGCGGACACCGGACCGTCATCGTGCCGCTGTGGCACGGGATCGACACGGAGACCGGCAACGGCGGCGGAGGCGGCTTCACACCCGTCCCGGTCCTGCGCGAGCGGACCGCCGGGTAGTCCTCGGCCGAGGTATGCCACCTGCGCGGAGCGATGAGTGCGTCGGATTCGGCCGGCCCCATCCGCCGCACGGGTAACGGACGACCTTCACGATCGCTTGCGGTGCCGCGGGACGGCGCGCCACTGTCAGCCGGGCTCCTCGGACTTCACCGCGTGGCCGCCGAACTCGTTGCGGAGCGCGGCGATGACCTTCGCGCTGAACGACTCGTCCTGTCGCGAGGCGAACCGCGCGAACAACGCCATGGCGGTGATCGGGGCGGGGACGTCCTCGTCGATCGCCGCTTCCAACGTCCAACGGCCCTCGCCGGAGTCGTCGACGTACCCGCGGATGTCGGCGAGTCCGGGGTCGTTCACGAGCGCATCGTGCAGCAGCTCCAGCAACCACGAACGCACCACGCTCCCGTAGCGCCAGATGCCGGCGATGCGTTCCAGGTCGAGCTCGAACGAGGACGCCTCCATGATCTCGAACCCCTCGCCGTACGCCGCGAGCAGCCCGTACTCGATCCCGTTGTGGACCATCTTCACGAAGTGGCCGGCGCCCGGGGGTCCGACGTGCGCGTACCCGTCCTCGGGAGCCAGCGCCAGGAACGCCGGCTCGGCGAGAGCGACCGCGGCGGGCTCGCCGCCGACCATCAGGCAGTAGCCGTTCGCCAGTCCCCACACCCCGCCGCTCGTGCCGCAGTCCAGGAACGAGATGCCGCCCGAGGCGAGCTGGGCGGCGCGCCGCTGGGAGTCGTGCCAGTTCGAATTGCCGCCGTCGACGATCACGTCACCGCTGCCGAGGATGCCGCCGAGCTCACGGACCGTTGACTCCGTGATGTCGCCGGCCGGGACCATCACCCAGACGACCTTGGGCGAAGGCAGCTTCGAACAGAGCTCCGTAAGGGACGCGGCGCCCTCCGCTCCCGACACGACCGCCGCATCGACGGCATCCGACGACGGGTCGTACGCCACCACTTGATGACCGTGCTGTTGCAGCCGGGCGGCCATGTTGCCACCCATCCGACCAAGACCGACCATGCCCAACTTCACTCGTCACCTCCAGCTTGCGTGGCCACCTCGACCCAGCCATCCTCCGTCAAGCGGGCGGCATAGACCGGAACCGGATCGACGGCCGGTCCCTCGACCGGCTCGCCCGTCTCGACGTCGAAGACGCTGCCGTGGCACGGGCACTCCACCCGCGCCTCCCGATCGTCGAAAGCGCCCTCTGCCAGGGAACAACCGTGGTGCGTGCACTCATCGCCGAACGCGAACACCCGGTGCTCGACGTGCGTGACCGCGAGTCGGCCGGCCGGCGTGTCGAACGCGCGCATCTCGCCCTCGGGGATCTCCGCGACCCCACCCACACGGATGAACTCCACGATCACTCTCCTGGGTCCTCTGGCCGCATGCCGTCACCAGGAACACTACCGGCCGGCGCGCGCTCTCAACGCGCGTCCTGGACCGCCGACCAGCCACGCTGGAGCAACGTGATACCGCCGAGCACCGTCAGCACGATCAACACGGGACGCATCGCTCCGGGGATCAAGAGGCCGACGATCAGCGCGAGGAACCGTTCCAGCCTCTGGAAGAACCCCTCGGTCAGCGAGACACCGACCGCCTCCGCCTCGGCTCTGACGTGGCTCACCGACAGGCTCACGACGAGCGTGACGAGGGCCAGACCGGCCTCGAAGCCGTCCCCGTTCGCGGCGAGCGCCCAGAAGAGGCACGAGAACAAGATGGCGTCGGACACGCGATCGAGCACCGAGTCCAAGAACGCGCCGGAGCGCTTCTCCTCGCCGCGTTGACGCGCGACCGATCCGTCGAACACATCGGCGAGGCCGGCCGCGATCAGCAACAGGCCCGCCGTGAGCCAGTCGCCCAACACGATGAGCGCCCCCACCGCGATGTTGAGCGCGAGCGACAGCAGGGTCAGCTGGTAGGGACGGACGCCCGCCCAGAGCAGGAAGGCGAGGGCCGCCCGGTACGGCCAGGCGAAGATGCGCTGCATCGCCCCACCGGCCGCGCCCTCGCTCTTGCGAGGAGCCGGCATGTCGCGGATCTTCGGGGCTTCTCGCTCGAGGTTCGGGTCTCTCCTGCGCACTAGTCCATCGCAGACTAGATGCCTAGCCCGTGTGAGGTTGGAAGCCGACCACGAGGTAGCGGAAGCTGCCACCCGGCGCTTGGTAGACGATCTCCTCGCCCTCGGCCACTCCCAGGAGGGCCGAACCGAACGGCGACGTGGTGGTCACCGTGCGGGCGCCCGACGCCTTCTCCTCGGCATGCTCGGCCAGGAGATAGGTCTCCTCCTCCGGATCGTCGTCATCCAAGGGACGGACGGTGACGAGCATGCCGGGACCCACGGCGTCGGCCTCGGTCGGCGCCTCGACGATCTCGGGGTCGCGGAGCATCTGTTGCAGCTTGCGGATCTTCGACTCCATCAAGCCCTGTTCGTTCTTCGCGGCGTCGTACTCGGAGTTCTCACGGATGTCCCCGTGCTCGCGCGCGACCTTGATGCGCTCGGAGATGTACGGGCGGCCGTTCTCGATGAGTTCGGCCAACTCGACCTTCAGCCGGTTGTAGGCGTCGATCGTGAGACGCGCCGTGGGCTCCTGCCCCTCCTTGCGTGGCTGGCGGTTCTGGAGCTCTTCGGGCAGTTCGACCATGGGGTCGAGTCTAGCTCCGGATGGATCGATCCCACGGGGGTCTGCCTCGAGTGCGCCTCGCTCCCGTGGACGTGGAGCCCGAGGCGAACCGATGATCATCACATCCGGCCGGCACACGTGATCTGCAAGCAGCTGGACGGACGCTACGTCTCGGAGAAGTAGATGTTCTTGAGCTCGGTGTAGAGCTCCGCGGCATGCATCCCCATCTCCCGGCCGATGCCGCTCTGCTTGTAGCCGCCGAAGGGCGCCTCGGTGTGAACGCTCGAGGACGAGTTCACGCTGATGTTGCCCGTTCGGATGCCCTTCGCGACGCGGATCCCACGGCCGAGGTTCTGCGTCCAGACGGAGCCCGACAGTCCGTACGGCGAATCGTTCGCCATGCGGACCGCTTCCTCCTCGGTCTCGAAAGACAGGATGCAGGCGACCGGCCCGAAGATCTCCTCCTGGGCGACCTGCATGTCGTTGTGGACGTCGGCGAGCACGGCCGGTCGCATGAAGAACCCGGGCCGCTCGGGGACATCTCCGCCCGTGACCCGCCGGGCACCTTCATCGACCCCCAGGTGGAGATAGTCGATCGACGTTTGGCGTTGTCCCCGAGAGATCAGAGGCCCCATCTCGGTGGCCTCGTCGAGCGGCTCACCTACAGCGATCGACTCCACCCGCTTCGCGAAGCGCTCGACGAACTCATCGTAGATCGGCTCCTCGACGAACGTGCGGGATCGCGCACAGCAATCCTGCCCGGCGTTGTCGAACACGGACCAGATCGACTTCTCCACGCAGACGTCGAGGTCGGCGTCGGCGAAGACGACGTTGGCGGACTTGCCGCCCAGCTCGAGCGAGACCCGGGTGATGTTCTTCGCCGCCGCCTGCATGACCGTGGTACCGACCTCCGTCGAGCCGGTGAAGCTGATCTTCGAGACCCGCGGGTCCGCGACGAGCACGCTCGCGACGGTGGAGCCGGGACCCGGAAGGACGGAGAGCGTGCCTTCTGGAACCCCCGCCTCGACCAGGATGTCGGCGATCGCCAGGGCGGTGAGCGGGGTCTGCGACGCGGGCTTCACGATCGCGGTATTGCCGCAGGCGAGCGCCGGCGCGATCTTCCACGACGCGATCACGGCCGGGAAGTTCCACGGCGTGATCAGCACGCACACACCGACCGGCTCGCGGAGCGTCACGTCGATGCCGGGCGGCACGATGGGGATGGTCTCGCCGAAGATCTTGTTGGCGGCGCCTCCCCAGTACTCGAAGACGTTCGCCACGAGGTCGATCTCACCGCGGGCGGCGTTGATCGGCTTGCCACCGTTGCGTGCCTCGAGTCGCGCGAGATCCTCCTGTCGTTCGCGGATCAGGAACGAGGCCTTGGTCAGGACGCGGCCGCGCTCGCGGGCGCTCGTTCGCGGCCACGGGCCCTCCTCGAACGCCTCGATCGCCACGTCGACCGCGCGATGAGCGTCTTCGGGGCCCGCCTCGGCCACCTCGGCCATCGAAACGGCCGTGCTCGGCTCGATCACCTCGAACGTCTTGCCCTCGGATGCGGCGATGCGTTCCCCGCCGACCATCAACAGCTCCGCCATGCACCGCTCCTTCGCGACGTGACGAGCCGATGATAGGTCGGAGGCAGGTCGGCGCGGAGCCTCAGGCGCCTAGAACTCCTTGTCGAGGCTCCCGGACTCGGTGGCTGTGGCCGCGCTGCAGGCGTTACCTGCGAGGTCGGTTGCGGCGGTCGAAGGGGACCACACCATCGTGGCGGTCGATTTCGAAGCCGTCCTGGTTGCTCCCGTTCGCCGTACCCGAGCGCGATCGTGATCGTCTACCGGTCATCGTCATCGTCGAGTTGGTGAAGATCCGGTTCGCGGTGACGTAGTACCCCGCGCGAGACAGGTCGACGGACCCCAGGTTCAGCTGCGCAGCGTGTTCGCAGAGTCGAACACGGTGACCGTGTCGCCGCCGCCGACGTTGTTCGAGATGAAGCGTCACGAGGGTCGCGCTCCCGTCCAGCCCGACAGGATGGAGCTCGGGTCCATGGCCTCGCTGAACGTGTACGTGATCGTGTCGCCCGTCTCGGCCCTGCCTACGATGGAACCGTTGTTCGCGGTCTGGATGTCCGAGGCTGTGGGCACCGTGTTGTCCAGCGTTACCGAACCGGTGAACACCACTGGAGGGGTTCCCCGCCACATCGGTCGCCCCGACGGTGAACGACTTCGCACCCGCAGTCTGCGGATTGGTCGCCGTGATCGAGTTGCTCCGATACCCGTACGTCACGCCGCCCACCGTGAACGAGCCTGCCACGAGCGCCACCGCGGTCTGACCCGTCGTGATGTTGGTCACGTTGGCGGTGACGGCCGAGACGACATGGTTCCCGGTGGTCCCGGCGGCGTCGTTCGCGTTCGCATAGATGTAGTACGTGCCGCCTTGCTTCACGATACCCTGGCGTGCCGCCGGCGGTCTTGGCGATCACCGCGGCGCTGACGACCGGAGGGGTCGTGTCGACGACCGTGATCGCGGCGCTCGCGGTGGATCCGAGCGAACCGACGGCGTAGACGGTGTGCGCGCCGAGCGTGGTCCCGGCGGGGACCGTGACGTTCACGAGGGCGGAGCCGCCGACCGGCACCGGTGACGGCGTGATGGAGCCGGCGAGCAGCGTGCCCGTCGTCGCGTTGTCCAGCCGGTAGATGACCGACTCGCCGTCCAGGAAGTTCGCGATCGAGCCGCCGCTCGTCGTGGGGAGCGCGCTCAGCGTGGTCGTGGTGAGGGTGAGCGACGGGGATCCGACCGTGGCCGTGGCGCTCTGCACGCTCTCCGGCCCGGTCCAGAGCGCTTGCTTCGGTGTCACCGCGTACTTCCAGGTCCCGGGAGCCACGCCGAACTCGGTGCAGGTGAGCGCCGCGATCGTCCCGGTGCATGAGGCGAGGACCGTCTGCGGGACCCCGGTCGAGGAGTTGAACCGCCGTACCGTGTAGCCGGCCACCGGCGTGGTGTTGAGGAAGCGCGAGACGGGCCACGACACCGTCACGTCGCGACCGTTGACCGAAGTTGTGGGGGTGTTCCCCTGCGGGACCGAGTCGGCCTTCGCGTAGCCCTTCGCGGTCGCGGCAGCCGTCCACGCGGCCTGGGCGATCCCGGGCGTTGCGACCACCAGGGACGCGACGACGGCCACGCCCGTGAGCATGCGCCTCACGCCGTGACCGCCGGTCCTTGGGGCCTTCAACACATCGTCACCTCTGTTGACGTGGCGGAGGAGGGCGGCTCTCGCCGCCCTCCTTCGCCCGGAAGATCGTTGGTTAGCTGCTGGCGCCGGAGAGCGTGACCGGGATGGTGAAGACCGCGCCCTGGCAGGCGTTGTCAGACGCGTTGCTCATCGCCGCCGCGCCGCTCAGCGTGAACGAGGCCGCGCCGCCCGCGGGAACGGCCAGCGACAGTCCCGTCTGATTGACGAACGACACGCCGGTCGAGGCGTTGCAGGCCGGAACGGCGGAGGTGACCGCCCCGCTGCCGGTCACCGTCGCGACGGTCACGGCGTACGGGTTGGGGTTGTTGATCTTGAGGAATACGTCACCTGTGCCGCTCGGGAACAGGGTCGCCGTGGTCGTGGCCGACACGTCCACCGTGGTCAGGGCCTGGGCGCTGCCAGCCTTGGCGTATCCCTGACCGCCGCCCGAAGCCGTCCACGCCGCGTACGCGACGCTCGACACCAAGATGATGCCGAACAGGATCGAGCCTGCCGTGATGCGCCGGTACCAACGCGAGTCCCTGAACCGTGTCATGCCGAGCCTCCTGTGTTCGAGCCCCTCGGGCCGTGTCCGCCGACCGGTTGGCCGGCGTAGCCTTCTTGACCGTTCCTTGAGTGTTCCTTGACCTCGGTATCGGCGGGGTTGCGCCGAAAGCGCATACCTGTTTCTAGGAATGTTTCTCGGTCAACTGGCCGACACCGACACAGCCGGATGGGTGACGCCTGGCTCACCCTTCCTCAGAGAAGACGTACCCTTCCCGGGCGCTTGGAACAGGCAGGAGGTCGGTATGCGTCTCGAAGGCAAGGTCGCGTTGATCACCGGTGGTGCGAGCGGCATGGGCAAGGTGGCATCACAGCTCTTCGCGAGCGAGGGCGCGAAGGTGGTCCTGACCGACGTGTCGGACCCGGCCGGCGAGGCGACCGCCGCCGAGATCGCGGCCACGGGCGGCGAGGCGGGGTACGTCCACGCCGACGTCTCGAAGGAATCCGACGCCAAGGCGATGGTCGATGCGACCCTGACGCGGTTCGGGCGCCTGGATGTCCTCTACAACAACGCGGGGATCATGCCCGCCGAAGACGGCTCCGTGCATCTCACCACCGAGGCGATCTGGGACACGGTTCTCGCGGTGAACGTGAAAGGCGTCGCGTTCGGCTGCAAGTACGGCATCCCCGCGATGCTCGAGACAGGAGGCGGCTCGATCATCAACGTGGCCTCCTTCGTGGCATGGATGGGCGCCGCGACCTCCCAGACCGCCTACACCTCGTCGAAGGGCGCGGTGCTCGCGATGACCCGCGAGATCGCGGTGGAATACGCCCGCAAGGGGATCCGCTGCAACGCCCTGTGCCCCGGGCCGATCGAGACGCCGCTCCTGATGCAGCTGTTGTCCGATGACGAGAAGCGCCAGCGGCGGTTCGTGCACATCCCGATGGGGCGTCTGGGGCAGGCGGAGGAGCTGGCGAAGGCGGCGCTCTTCCTCGCGACGGAGGACTCGTCGTTCATGACCGGTGCGTCCCTGATCGTGGACGGCGGCATCACCGCCGCGTACGTGACCCCGACGGACTGAGTATCGGCTTCGCGCAACGGTCGTACCATCGGGGGATGCTGCGCCTCATCGCGACGGGCGTTCCCCTACCCCTCGGAGGACCGCCCTCCTCGTGGGACTACTGGCCGATCGCCGGGTTCCTCGGCTCCCTGCTGCTGTTGCGATACGTCGTCGAGGTGCGGCTCAATTGGCCTCTGGTCGTCGGCTGCCTGCTCTTGGGAACCATCCTCGCCTCGGTGGTGAACACCTGGGGCATCGCGACCGGGCTGGGCGCGGCGCTCGGCCTCGCCGTCGCGGCTCGCCTGACCTTGCCCGCTCCACACCCTCGCTGATCGCACCGAGATCGAGCGTTCCCCCCGGATCCGTTTGACAGACAAGCGGCCTCTGGTGCTAGATACGCGCAAGAAACCGCGTCGTGGATACGGGAGGGGGATTCCGCGTGTCGGAGAAAGAGCGCAAGGTCGGCTCGGTCACCTACAAGGAGGTGGACGAGGAGTACTTCAAGCAGCGGGGCCTGAGACGTCACGCAGGCGTGTGGTCCCTCTGGGCTCTCGGCGTCGGAGCCGTCATCTCCGGCGACTTCTACGGCTGGAACGCCGGCCTCGCGACAGGAGGCTTCGGCGGACTGCTGATCGCGACGGCCGTCATCGCGGTCATGTATTACGGCCTGTGCTACTGCATCGCGGAGATGTCGCCGGCGCTGCCACATACCGGCGGCGCGTACTCGTTCGCTCGCTCGGCGATGGGGCCGTGGGGCGGATTCCTCACCGGGCTCGCCGAGAACATGGAGTACGTCATCACGCCGGCGGTCGTCGTCGCCGCGATGGGCGTGCTGATGCACGACATCATGGCGGACCTGTTCAACATCAGCGGCGAGCCTTTCTGGAACAGCGAGCCGTTCTGGTGGTTGGTCTTCTACGTCATCTTCGTCGGTATCAACATCATCGGTATCGAGGCGACGATGCGCTTCACCATCGCCATCACGATCGTCGCACTCGGGATCCTCGGGGTGTTCTACGTCAGCGCGCTCATCGGCGGGAAGTTCCATCCGAGCCTGCTGTTCAACATCCCCAAGAACGGCGGGGATCCGCTGCCCAACGGCGGAGGTCCCTGGCTCCCGTTCGGGATCAGCGGGATCTTCAAGTCATTACCGTTCGCGATCTGGTTCTACCTCGCGATCGAAGAAGTCCCCCTGGCCGCTGAGGAGTCGATGGATCCCCGGCGAGATGTCCCCAAGGGGACGATCTGGGGCATGCACACGCTGCTGATCGCCAGCATCTTCACGCTGTTCATCAACAGCGGCGTGGGAGGAGGCGCCTCGGCGATCGGAGCGTCTGGCACACCGTTGTTCGACGGCTTCAAGGGTGTCTTCGGCGAAGGAACCGGGGCTTCCCTGCTCGGTCTCATGGGCCTCCTCGGCCTGATCGCGAGCTTCTTCACGATCATCTACGCGTACGGACGCAACACGTACTCCCTGTCGCGGGCCGGCTACTTCCCGAAGTTCCTCTCGGTGACCGGCGGGCAGCGCAAGACCCCCCACGTCGCGCTGATCGCCGGCGCGATCGTGGGCTACGTGGTCGTGTGGCTGCAGTGGTACTTGGGGCGGAAGGGTGGACACGCATCGGGTCAGATCGTGGCCGCCGTCCTGAACATGGCCGTGTTCGCGGCCGTGATCTCCTACACCATGCAGTGCATCTCGTTCGTCCTCCTTCGTCGGAGGCTCCCGAACATCGACCGGCCCTTCCGCAGCCCGTGGGGTGAGGCCGGCGCGATGATCGCCGGCATCATCGCCGTCGTCTCCTTGGCCTCGATCTTCCTGAACGCGGCCTACCGGCCGGGGGTCTACGGTGTCGCCGTGTACTACATCCTCGGCGTGATCTACTTCGCGATCGCTGGGCGGCACCGCTTGGTGCTCTCACCCGAGGAGGAGTTCGCACTCACGCATGGTGAGCGGGGTGTTCCAGAGCAAGAGGGCTACTCGAGCTCATCGGAGGAGCAGGAGGCCATCCTGCGGGGAGGAGGAGGAGCCACGATGCCGCCCTCCCCGCCCTCCGCGCCGGCGGGCTGAGGAAGGCACAAGCAAAGACACGGTCACGCGGGGCGCGGGGAGCCTTCACGGTCCCCGCGCTCACGCATCTCTCGAGGGGAGGTTCGGCGGATGCAGCAGGGGATGCTCGACGTCAAGGAGCTGGAGGAACTCTCCGACTCCGGCGAGATCGACACGGTCCTGTGCATGTTCACAGACCTCCAGGGCCGCTTCCAGGGGAAGCGGGTGCTCCCGCACTTCTTCCTGGAGGAGGTCCTGGGCGAGGAAGGACTCCACGCCTGCCTGTATCTACTGGCGATCGACATGGAGATGGAGCCGCTGCCCGGCTATGAGTACGCCAGCTGGGAGACCGGCTACGGCGACTTCAAGATGATCCCCGACCTGACGACGCTTCGACTGTGCCCGTGGCTCGAGAAGACCGCCATGGTCATCTGCGACATCCACGACGAGGACACCAACGAGCCGGTCGAGGTCGCGCCCAGACAGATCCTCAGGCGGCAGATCCAGCGGGCGGCCGACGCCGGGTTCCTGGTCAAGACGGGGTCGGAGCTCGAGTTCTACCTGTTCAAGGACTCGTTCGAGGAGGCGGCCGAACGCAGGTATCAGGACCTGCGACCGAGCTCCACCTACATCATGGACTATCACATGCTCCAGACCACCAAGGACGAATGGATCATCCGCCAGATCCGCAACGGCATGATCGGCGCCGGCATCCCGATCGAGTTCTCGAAAGGAGAGTTCGGCAAGGGGCAGCATGAGATCAACATCACGTACAGCGACGCGCTCTCCAACGCGGACAACCACGCGCTCTACAAGCACGGCGTCAAGGAGATCTGCGCCCTGAACGGCGTCGCCGCCACGTTCATGGCGAAATGGACCATGGACGAGGCCGGATCCTCGTGCCATCTGCACTCCAGCGTCTGGGACTCGGAAGGGACGAAGTCGCTCATGCACGACGACGACGCGCCGCACCACCTGTCGGAGACCTACAGGCATTACATGGGCGGGCTCATGACCAACGCTCGCGAGATGGCCATCACCTACGCGCCGTTCGTCAACTCCTACAAGCGATATCAGCTGGGGTCGTGGGCACCCACGGCGATCGTGTGGAGCCGCGACAACCGCACGTGCGGCTTCCGGACGGTCGGCGAACACACGAGCTCGCGCGTCGAGTGCCGGATCCCCGGCGCCGATGCGAACCCCTACCTCGCGTTCGCCTCCACGATCGCGGCGGGGATGTGGGGCATCGCGAACAAGGTCGAGCCCCCGGAGATGTTCGTGGGCAACGCGTATGAGGCCAAAGACGTCCCGCGCGTCCCGTCGTCCTTGCACGAGGCGATAGAGGCGTTCCGTGGCAGCACCGTGGCGCGCGAGGCGTTCGGCGACTTCGTGTTCGAACATCTGCTGAACACGGCGGTCCAGGAACAGATCATCTACGACAACAACTGTGTGACCGACTGGGAGCTGGCCAGGTACTTCGAACGCGGCTAAGGCGGATGGTCGCTCACCCGTCAGCTCGCTGACGGATCGTCGCCCAGCGGCCTGCCCTCGCTCTCGGCGGCCACCAGTCGCTTCACGTCGTTCACGAACCGGCTCGTCACCTCGAACGTCGCGGCACCGTCGAACGCCGATCCCTTTCGGTCTTGTGCTCGCCAACACACAGCATCGCGGATGAGCTCAGCGTGCTCTGGCAACGCCTCGCATGCCCAACGGGCCGCCGCTCGTTTCGACACCTGTTGCCCCGTTCGCCAGGTCAGGAGCCCTCGACACATCGTGAGGATGGCGTATGCCTGGACGCCCCTCGTCACGGACGCGCCCACCTGAGGACACTCGAGTATGTGCTGACGGACCCCTTCGACGTATTCGTCGTGCGCGATGACCGGCACGAGGGAGGTCGGCGGCGGGCCGAACAGCGCGACGCCCGTCGCGCGGAGCTGATACCAGTCGATCAGCCAGCGACGATCGACCTCGATCGCGTGGAATGGTTCGCCGGGCGAGATCCGGGCCGCCGGCGACGATCCCTGACGGAACGTCGTGAGCGCACGGGCCGAGAGATACACGACCTCGACCTTGTCCTCCCAGAGAGGTTGCTCGTCGACGATGTCTCGGTGGAGGCGCTCGAGCCCGGCGAGCTGCGCCGCCGAGGGATCGGATCGGAGAACCGCGACGGTGTCGACATCGCTGATCCCGGGCTCGTAGCCGCCGGAGACCGCGGACCCGAAGACGCAGGAACCGACCAGGTCGACGCCCAGCACCTGCTGCTGACCCTCTACGAGTCGAGCGAGGACGGCGTCCACACCCGGGTCGACATCCGTGAACATGTGCGGCCACCCCCAGGGCGTGGGATCAGCTCAGCCGGCGGCGAACGTCGGCTTCAGCGCGAAGTAGACGTCACGGTACCGGCGATAGGCATCGTCGTAGGCCTCGCGTCGCTCGGCGTCAGGTTGGTGCTCCTCGGGTTGGTAGCTGACGAATGCGCCGACGGCGTCGGCGACAGTCGCGTGAACCCCCGCTCCCACCGCCGCGAGGATCGCGGCGCCCGTCGCCGTCGTCTCGACGCTCGTCGGCACGCGGACGGGCAACCCGGTGACGTCGGCCTTGATCTGCCGCCAGAGCGGCCCTTTAGCCCCGCCTCCCACGATCGTCAGCCGACGGGTCTCGAGCCCGGCGTTCCGCATCGCCTCCAGGATGTCGCGCAGGCCGAACGCGCTCCCCTCGAGCACAGCGCGCGTCATGTGTGCGCGTGTGTGCGCGAGCGTCAACCCGTAGAACACGCCCCGAGCGGCTCCGTTCCACTCCGGCGCCATCGCGCCCTGCATGCACGGAAGGAACACCAGTCCCTCCGCGCCGGCGGGCACCGTCGAGGCCTCCTTCGACAGGAAGTCATAGGCGTCGCCCAAGCCCTCCGCCTCGGCGGAGCGCTCGATCGGCGCGAACTGGTCACGCCACCACCGGAGGTTGCCGCCGGAGACGAACCCTGGGTTCTCCAGCAGCCATGCATCCGGATCCGCGTGCGGGTGGCACTCGACGAGCATCGTCGGATCCTCGCGCGGTTCGGCCGACGCGGCGCAGACGGGCTCCGCCGTTCCCACGACATCGCAGACCTCCCCGGGCGAGAAGACCCCGGCGCCGAGCGTGGCGGCCATCTCGTCGCCGCATCCCACGGCCACTTGCGTCGAAGCCGCGAGACCGGTGGCCTCGGCGAACGCTGCCGTGACCGTGCCGACCGACTGGGTACCTGCCGCGAGCTCCGGGAGCATCGAACGGTCGATACCCGTCGCTGCGAGGACGGCCTCCGACCAGGTGCGGGATCGTGGATCGAGCAGAGCGAGGGACGACGCGTTCGAGTAGTCGACCGCCGTCACCCCGCTGACGGCGCGGAGCGCATAGGTGCCTGGCGACATCAGGGTGGCGGCGTCCTTCCACAGCTCCGGCTCCTCGTCTCGCACCCAGAGCGCCTTGAACACCGCATGGGACGAGTCGAGGTTCGCGCCGACGTTCCGATAGAACTCCTGGGGTGACATCGCTTTCGCGAGCGCGGCGGACTGCTCCTCCGCGCGGCGATCCATCCAGATCATGGCCGGACGCACCGGACGTCCCGCCGCGTCGCAAACCACCATCCCATCCAGTTGGGAGCCGAACGAGAGCCCTTCGATCGCGGACGCACCCTCCGGCACCTCGGCGACGAGCCTGGCTACCGTCCGCTCGATCGCGCCGACCCAGAGATCGGGGTCCTGCTCCGCCCACGTCGGGTACGGGAACGACAGGTCGTAGGCCTCATACGCCGAAGCCACCAGCGTGCCATCTGCCGCGTACAGCGCGGAGTTCGTCCCCTGGCTGCCGACGTCGCAACCGATGACGTACGGGCCGCTCACGGGATGATCACCATCTTCAGGCCGGTGCCGGACCGGATCGTCTCGAACGCCTCGCCGATCTGCTCGAGCGGGTACCGGTGCGTCACCACGCCTTCCAGGTCCTCACGCCGGCGGTTGAGGTAATCCATGGTGATGCGGTACTGCCGGTGTGACGCGCCGTAGGCGCCCAGGATCGCCAGCTCCTTGTAGTGGAGCTGGTTCATGTCGAGCGGACTGACGGGATCGTGCTTCGGCAAGCCTGCGAAGTACACGACCCTCGCGCGCTTGGCGGCCATCTCGAGCGCGGCCTGCTGCGCCGGCTTCGCCGGCGCAGCGACGCACACCCGTTCGACGCCGAGGCCATCGGTGCGCGACAACACATCCTCGACGCCGTTGTCCTCCCCCGCGACCCAGGCATCGTCGATGAACTTCCCGACGACCCCCGTCGCGATGTCGAGCCGGCCCTGGCTGACGTCGGTCATCCACACCCGACTTGCGCCGCGGTCGCGCGCCATCACGGCCTGCCAGCATCCGATGGGACCCGTGCCGAGGATCATCACCGTGTCGCCGAGCTGGATATCGAGCTGCTCGATCCCGTTCAACGCGCAGGCGAACGGGTCGGCGACGGTCGCGAGGTCAGACGGCAGATCCTCCGGAAGCGGGATCAGGTTCTTCATCGCGATCGGCGGGACCGCGGCGTAATCCGCGTAGGCGCCCGGGAACGGGTCGTACCCGTACAGCAGGTGGTGCTCGCACAGGTTCTGGAAACCCTCCGTGCACCACCGGCACTCGCCGCACGTGAGGATCGAACCGAGGAACACACGATCGCCCTCCTCCACGCCGGGCGGGAGGTCCGCGTCGGGGCCGACCTCGGCGAGCGTCCCCACGGGCTCGTGTCCGAGCACCCACGGGACCGGTGCTTTCGGATCGCCGTTGAAGAACGTTCGCGCGTCGGTGCCGCAGATGCCGCACGCCTCGACCTTCAGGATGGCGCCGCTCGGGTCGAGCTTGGGCTCCTCGGCGTCGCCGACCTGCACGGCGTTCACCTCGGTCATGTATGCGGCTCTCATGCGCTCAGCTCCTGCTGCAGCGCGTCGTACGCCTTGTCCGCGCTCCACCGCTCGCGGATGACGCGCGACAACGCACGAGAGATCGCCTCGGGCGACGTGTGCATGAAGATGTTGCGACCGACCGAGCAGCCGATCGCGCCGGCGTTCACCGCCTGCTCCATCCGGCTCAGGAGCTCCTTGTCCTCCAGGCGCGACCCGCCCGCGAGCACCACGGGGATCCCCGACGTCGCCTCAACCAGCTTCGCGAACGACTCCGCGTCGCCGGGCCAGTTCGTCTTCACGATGTCGGCACCCAGCTCCGCACACAGGCGCACGTTGCGCCGCAGGTACTCGAACCCGTACTGCTCCTTCAGCGCCTCGACCGACGCGTAGGTGGTGGGGAACTCCGCCTCGGCGATGAACGGCATCCCGAGCGCTTCGCATTCGCGGCCGACGTCGGCGAGGATCTGGATCATCCCCGCCTCGGTGTCCCCGCCGAGCGCCGTGAACAGCACCACCGCGTCGGCACCCGTTCGCAGCGCCTCCTCGACCTCGGCGATCTGCACGATCTGGGGCCGGTCCCCGTCGGGGCTCGCCGAGGCGGACAGCAGCATCGCGAGCGAGGTCTCGCGTGAGAACGCGGGCTGCGCGATCCGGATCATGCCCTTGCTCGCCATGATCACGTTGGCGCCGCCCGCAACGGTCTCGGCCGCGCGCGATGCGATGTCCGCGAGCGGCTCCAGGAACGTGGGGGACGTCATGCCGTGGTCGAGCGCGCAGATGATGGACACCCCTGCCGGGTCGATCACCCGCTTCAATCGCATCGTCTTGCCGATCGTCATCTGAACCTCCTTCCGGGACCCCGGCGGACGACGCTGAACTCGAACGCGTCGCCGAGGTGGTACTCGTGTGAGAGCAGGACCGGGTCGCCGCTGCGGTCGTAGTCGATCTGTCGCAGATACAGCAGCAGCGAGCCGACGGGGATCTTCAGCTTGCGAGAAAGTGAGCGGTCGGCGGTGATCGGCTCAAGCTCCACGACGCCGTGCTGGATCGCGACGTGGGCCGACGACTCCAAGAGGTCGTACACGGACCCATTGTCGAGCCGCGCCAGCGTGTCCTCGCCCACGAGCGTCTGCGCGATGACGTCGCGGGAGAACACGACCCTCCGCTCGTCGGCCGTCCTCACCCGCTCGATCGTCACGACCGGCTCACCCGGATCGATGTCGAGCGCCGCAGCCTCCAGAGCGCTCGCGGGCGCGATGTCCACCTTCGTGTCGACGGTCCCGGGTTGCATCCCCGACGCGCGGATCGCCTCGGTGACGCCGAAGTTCACGTCCAGGTTGTTCCGCAGGCGGGGTCGGTGTGTCGCGAACGTCCCGGCCCCTCGGCGACGGGTCACGAAGCCGTCCTCCTCCAAGGAACGGAGCGCCTCGCGGAGCGTCGCCCGAGAGACGCCGAGATCCTCCGCGAGCCGCGGCTCAGGGGGAAGGCGACTGCCCGGGGGGATCGCACCCGAGGTGATCCGCCCCGCGAGCTCGTCGCGCACCGAGAAAGAGAGCCGTCGCATCTGCAGCAGCGGAGCCTAGTTTGTCCGACAAAGACCGTCAAACCGCGTGCGTGGAGCGTGGGTTGACTTCTCAATCACCCCCAGTTGGGTGCCGATGGCACCTAAGAGGAGGGCTTTCGGATGCGAGGCATCCGCGGGCGCCTGCCGCCGAGCGATGGGAGCCCACGTGCAGGAGCGTTCGAGCACCGACGACCGAGGAGCGGTTCGCGTTCTGGTGGTCGACGACGACAAGGACGTGCGCGACGTCATCCTTACGGCCCTCGAGCGGGAGCATTTCGAGCTGCGACAGGCGGGAGACGGCAGATCCGCCGTCGACCTCGCACATACGTTCCGGCCGGACGTCATCCTGCTCGACCTGAACCTTCCGCAGCTGAGCGGTATCGACGTGTGTCAACGTGTGCGCCAGTTCTCGGACGCGTACATCCTGATGCTGACGGCCTCCGACGACCTGAGCGACAAGCTGGTCGGTCTCTCCGCGGGGGCGGACGACTACGTCACCAAGCCGTGCTCGATGCCGGAGGTGATCGCGAGGATCCGCGCGCTGATGCGCCGGACCCGAGGCGCCTCGACGACGGATCAGGTGCGTGCGTTCGGTGAGCTGCGGGTCGACCCATCGAGTCGCGAGGTGCACGTGGGTGACCGGGCGGTGACGCTCACGCGGATCGAGTTCGACATCCTGGACGTGCTCTCGACGGATCCCAAGACGGTCGTTTCGAGGGTTAGGCTCCTCGAACGCGTCTGGGGACCCAACTGGGTCGGAGACGACCACATCGTCGACGTCCACATGTCCAATCTGCGTCGCAAGATCGGACCCACGTTGATCCGGACCATCCGAGGGGTGGGCTACCGTCTGAGAGACGCGGCATGACGACCATGGCCGTGACGCCCCCTCCCCCCAAGGAAACCGATCTCATGTGTCCGGACGCTCGGATCCTGGTGGTCGACGACGGCGGAACGAACGTCGAGCTCCTGGAACGCGTGCTCTCGGAGGCCGGCTACACCCATGTGCGCTGCTTCACGGATCCGAACGAGCTCATGCAGCGCATCGACAGCGACGCGCCCGACCTGATCTTCCTCGATCTTCACCTGCCCCTCGACGGACTCGGCTTGATCCGCGCGCTGCGCACACGCTTCCCGAAGTCGGTCGACCTTCCGATCATCGTCATCACGGCCGACGTCACGCAGGAGGCGAAGCACCGGAGCCTGCTCGCCGGCGCGAGCGACTTCCTCACGAAGCCGCTGGATCTCATCGAGGTACTTTGCCGTGCAGCAAACCTGCTTGAGGCCCACGACCTGCATCTGCGGTTGGTGAGCCGGCAGGTCGACCTGGAGTCCGTGGTCGCCGAGCAGACGGACAAGCTCCAGGAGCGTCTGTACGACCTGGGACGGCTGGACCAGGAACGGCGCCGGTTGCTGTCTCACCTCGTGCACGCTGAAGAGGAGGAGCGCAGGACCATCGCCTCCGACATCCACGACGATCCGATCCAGAAGATGGTCGCTGCGTCCATGCGATTGGACATCGTGCTCGAAGATCACCCAGAGCTCGCCGACGACGAGCAGTTCCAGAAGGCGCAGGACACCGTCAACCGGTCGATCGAGAGCCTCCGCAACCTGATGTTCGAGCTGCGGCCCTACGTGTTGGACCACGACGGCCTCGCCGCCGCGCTGGCGGTGTTCGTGCAGGAAGAGGGGAAGCTGCCCGGGAGCGCGACGTACGAGGTGCAGAGCGGCCTGCGATCCGAACCGCCGGAGAGCGTCCGGGTGATCCTGTATCGCATCGCGCAGGAGGCGCTCGTCAACGTTCGCAAGCACGCACACGCCACCAAGGTCGAGATCGCCCTGGAGGAGGACGACGACGGATACACCCTGCGGGTCGGGGACGACGGTACGGGCTTCGAGCAGTCGGAGATCTCGGACCCGTCGCTCAGCCACATCGGCCTGACGTCGATGCGAGAGCGAGCCTCCCTGGCGGGAGGGTGGTTCCGCATCGAGAGCGCCGGCGGCTCCGGCACCATCGCCGAAGCCTGGATCCCTCGGGCGGAGGAAGGGGCAGTGGCATGAGCGGCGTGAGCGGAGGATGACGCGAGCCATCCGGACACTCATCGCCGACGACGACGCGGAGGTCCGAAGCGTGCTGATCGACATCATCGAACGCGCCGACGCCCTCGAGCTCGTCGGTGTCGCGGAAGATGCGCAGCAGGCCATCGAGCTGGCCGGCAGCCAGCAACCGGATGTGGCCGTGCTGGACGTGAAGATGCCGGGAGGCGGCCCGCGAGCCGCCCGCGAGATCCGGGCGTCGTGCCCCAAGACCGCCATCATCGCGCTCTCGGCCCACGAGGACGCCAGGAGCGTGCAGGAGATGCTGGCGGCCGGCGCCTACAACTACCTCACCAAGGGAACGAGTCCCCAGGAGCTGGTGGAGGCGATCTGCTCGAGCGTGGAGGGTCAGGTCCGCCTCTCGTCGAGAGCAGCGTCGTTCGTCGTCAGCGAGCTTGCATCACGCCTGGAGCGCGAACGCGAGGTGGACGAGCAGCGGTTCGCATGGGAGGAGCAGATCCAGCGCGTGCTCCAGAGCGGTGGTCTGGAGTGCGTGTTCCAACCCATCGTGGCGCTCGACGACGGGAAGCCCGTGGGCTTCGAGGCGCTCGCTCGGTTCGATTCGGAGCCGGTCCGGAGCCCCGGAGCGTGGTTCGCCCAGGCGGCCGCCCTCGGATACGCCCTCGAGCTGGAGATCGCCGCGGTCGAGGCGGCCATCTCGTTCATCGACCGCCTGCCCGCCGACACCTTCCTGGCGTTGAACGTCTCACCCGCGTCGATCGTATCCCCGCGGCTCACGGAGACGATCGGCCGGGTCCCCCTCGATCGCATCGTCGTGGAGGTGACCGAGCACGCGCCGATCAGCGATTACCCGCGGCTGCGGTCGGCGATCACGGCGCTCCGCCGCGGTGGGGCGCGTCTGGCGGTAGACGACGTGGGTGCGGGGCACGCGAGCCTTCGCCACATCCTTCAGCTCGACCCGGACCTCATCAAGCTCGATGTCAGCCTGACCCGAGGGATC
The DNA here is from genome assembly GCA_963775755.1 of uncultured Actinomycetes bacterium. GTDB lineage: Bacteria > Actinomycetota > UBA4738 > UBA4738 > HRBIN12 > JBBQVZ01. The sequence goes on from CAVZKB010000011.1 coordinate 89,268, forward strand.
CAGCTCCAACGGACCCAGCGGGCGATGGCCTCGGCCCTGGTCACGTTCGCACGGGAGGTCGGAGCGAGCGTCATCGCCGTCGGCATCGAGGACGAGGCCGAGCTCGGGGTCATCCGTGAGCTCGGTGTCCCTCTGGGGCAGGGCTACTACTTCGGTCGCCCGGACTCCCCCGAGGTCCTGTGGGAGACCGTCATAGGATCGGCCGTCGGACAGACCTGAGATCGGTGTTCGGTCTGCTCCACGAACCTTGACCCCGTCTTGACCTTCCGCACACCCGCCGGTGAGGCTCGTCACCGACATCACAGGTATGAGCGTGACGGCGACATCGCAGATCTTCGTCGCAGGACCCAAGAACGTTCGGATCCACCGCCCCGCTCGCACCGTCGTCGGCTTCGTCCTGATGTGCCTGGCGCTCACCTTCGGGATCCAGCACGTGGTCATGGCCGCGCCGATCGGCGGCGGCGCAGACGGAGCGCTTCTGATACAAGGCGTGGGCGTGGACGGCCTGGCGTCCCCGAAGGCCCCCATCATCGACGTCGCCGGGGCCTACCCCGGGATGACGGCCCAGATCTCCACGTTCCAGGTTCGCAACTCCGGCACGCTCCCGGTGGCGTTCTCCGTGAACTCCTCGGATCTCGTCTCGAACGGTCCCCGCTCGCTGGATGACGTTCTTCGGATCACCGTGCGTAACCCCTCGACGGACGCGACCGTGTATCGGGGTCGCCTCTCGGGACTGCGCATCGTGCACACCGGCGTCCTGGCAGCCGGAGCGGCCGCACGGTTCACCGTCGAAGTGACGTGGCCGGGCATCACCGCCGCCGACGCCGCCTACCAAGGCGCCGGGCTCGGCTTCTCGGTCGTGGCCAGCCCCGCAGCCGCATAGCCGACCACCGGCCGGCACCCACGCGAACCCGCCTGCGACACCCGTATATTCGGTGCGTGGACCGTCTCCTGTTCGTCCATTGCGATGAGGTCGACACGTTCGGTGTCGCGCCCGACGCCGTGACCTCCGCCGGCGCGGATGTGCAGGTGTGGGACGCGCTGGATCCCGATGCGCCTCGTCCCGACCTGCAGGGGTTCGACGGCGTCGTGATGTTCGGAAGCACCTACAACGTGGAGCACGCGGACGAGCAGCCGTTCATCAAGGAGGTCCGCGAGCTGACGCTGGATGCCTTCGACCGGCGGGTCCCGTTCCTCGGCGTGTGCTTCGGTGCGCAAGTGCTCGCATGGTCGCTCGACGGCCGCGTCGGGAAGGCGCCCGCCCGGGAGGTCGGGTTCGAGCGGATCCACCTCGAACCCGATGCCGAAGGCGATCCGCTGTTCGCTCACTATCGCGACGGCGACATGGTCTTCGAGTGGCACATGGACACGTTCGAGCTTCCCGTGGGTGCGGATCTGCTCGCGACGGGCGACCTCGTCCGTCACCAGGCGTTCCGCGTGGGCGATCGCGCGTGGGGCGTGCAGTGGCACCTCGAGATCGACCGTCCCGAGCTGGAATCCTGGCTGGAGATCTTCGGCAGGGAGGGCGACCTGCTCTCGGAGTGGGGCAAGTCCGCCGAGGAGGTTCGGGCGGAGGCCGACGCGTGCATGGAGACCCACGAGGCCCGCGGACGGGACCTGTTCACGCGGTTCGTCGGCGTGGTGCGAGAGGCCGCGGGTTGACCCACTCGTACCGCCCGCTCGTCGCCGTCGTGGGCTACCACCTGGCGCCCGGGCGCGTGACCCGCTGGCCCGACGGCGGCTACGGCGTTCCCGGCCCGTACCTCGACGCGCTCCGGCGAGCGGCTGCACGCGTCCTGATCGTGAGCCCCGGTGAGACGAACGAACCGGCGGAGATCCTGGAGCCGTTCGACGGCATGGTGCTCGTGGGCGGCGGCGACGTCGATCCCTCCCGCTACGGCGCCGACCCGGACGTGGCACACAACTACGGGGTCGAACCGGATCGCGACGAGCTCGAGATCGCCCTGCTCCACGAAGCCGACCGGATCGGCATGCCGACGCTCGCGATCTGTCGCGGCATGCAGGTCATGAACGTCGCGTTCGGGGGAACACTCCACCAGCACGTCCCGGACCTCGAGGGGATGCTCGAACACGGCGTGCCGATCGCAGACGCCATCTCGACGCACGACGTCACACCGACGCCGGGGAGCCGCCTGTCGGCGACGACGGAATCGGGCACGCTCACCTGTTCGTCGCACCATCATCAGGGCGTCGACCGATTGGGAGACGACCTCGTGGCGACGGGTCACAGTCCCGACGGCCTCGTCGAAGCGATCGAACGACGCGAGAACGATCCTGACGATGTGAACCTGCCGTGGATGGTGGGTGTCCAGTGGCATCCCGAGGACTCCGCGGCCGGAGATCCGGCGCAGCAGGCCCTGTTCGACGGCTTCGTGACCGTCGCGAGATGGCGCGGGTCCCGCGCGAAGCCCGGCGAGGCCGGGGGGCGGACGAGTGCGTACTGGCTCACCGAGTACGACCCGGAGTGGCCGTCTCGGTTCGAGCGAGAGGCGGCCGAACTCCTCGACGCCCTCGGCGATCTGGCCATCCGGATCGAACACGTGGGCTCCACCTCCGTCCCCGGCCTGGCGGCCAAACCGGTGATCGACATCCAGATCTCGGTCGCGTCCCTGGTCCCTCGGTCCCCGATGGTCGCATCGCTGAGTGCGTTGGGCTACGAGCACTCGATCGACCCGATCGAGCCGCAGCACGAGTTCTTCAGCAAGGGGTACGACGACGAACGGGTGCAGAAGGTCAACGTCCACGTGTGCGAGGTCGGCAGCACGTGGGAGCGGCGTCACCTCGCGTTCCGAGACGAGCTCCGGCGTGATCCCGCGGCCGCGGCCGAGTACGCGGCGCTGAAGCGGCGGCTCGCGAACGAACACCCTCGAGACATCATGAGTTATGTCGACGGCAAGACCGCGTTCATCCGGTCGATCGAAGCGAGAGCGCTCGCCGGCACCGACAACTAGCCCGAACACTCGCACCCGACTCGCCGCTCGACCATAATCCGCGCGTGGGGGACATCCGGGTCGTGCGTGCGCAAGGCGACGGGTTCGCTCGAGGGGTCCACATCGGCAAGGAGCTCGTCGACACGGTGCAGGCCTCGATCGGCTTCTACCATCGATACCTGGATCGACGCGGCGTCTCGTCCGAACAGTTGCAGGACCTGCTGACCCCGTACCTCGTGGCCGCCGAGACCTCGTATCCCGAGTCCATGAACGTGCTCAAAGGCATGTCGATCGGGGCGATGGTGCCGACCCTCGAGCTCTTCGCGATCAACGCGTTCGAGGAGCTCGAACCGTTGCTCGAGTCACCCGAGGGCGAGCTGCTGTTCCTCCAGCGGAAGGAGGGCTACGCGGAGCCGCCCGTGTCCAGACCGAGCCCGCCCTTGGAGCGCTGCTCGAGCCTCTCCGTGCGCCTTCCCAACACCACCCTGATCGCGCACAACGAACATTGGCTCGCCGGGGATCTGGAGAACGTCGCGGTCCTGATCGACATCCCCGACGACGGACGCGTCCCGGTCGCCTCTCCGACCGTCGTCTGTTGCCTCCCGGCCGTAGGGTTGAACGCGCACGGCTGCGGTCAGGGCATCGGATCGCTGACGGCGATCGACGACAACGTGGGCGTGCCGCGGGTGCTGGTGTCGAGGAGCTCGCTCGAAGCGCGATCCCGAGCCGACGCGATCGCCAGGGCGGTCGTGCCCGGGCGGGCGGGGGGATACGGGCACGTCTACGCGTTCCCCGACGACGCGTTCATGGTGGAGACCACAGGGCGCGAACACCGGGTGCTCGACCACGGGGGGCCGCACACCAACCACTACCTGGATCCTGAGCTCGCGGTCCTCGCACCACCGCCTTCCGAGGGCAGCAGGGCGCGACTGACTCGCATGCAGGAGTTGCTGTCCGAGCGAGTGCCCGCGAAGCCCGAGGATCTCATGGACCTCATGCGCGACCATGACTCGACACCGCAAGCGATCTGCCTGCACCCGGAGCCCGACGAAGGCGACGAAGCGTCCGCGGTGATGTTCTCGATGGTGGCGGACGTGGGCGCCAAGCGGATGTGGGTCACCGCCGGGAATCCCTGTCAGTCCGAGTACACGGAGATCGACCTGGCGGACCTGAACCACTGACCGAAGGGAAACCGATCCAGACATGGCATGGACGACGCCGCTCCTGTACGAACGCCTGACGTGGCCGGAAGTGCGCAGGGCCGCCGGTCAAGACCGCGTATGCCTGATCCCGGCGGGGACGCTGGAGGACCACGGTCCCCATCTCCCGCTCGACACCGACACGCGGATCGCGACCGAGATCTGCCGCAGGGCGGCGGTCGCCATCCCGGATGACGTCGTGCTCCTGCCGCCGATCATCCACGGGTACACGCCGCACCACATGGATTTCCCGGGCCCGATCACGATCGGCTGGGAGACGTTCGTGAGATACGCAGTCGACATCGGCACCTCTCTCGCGCGCCACGGCTTCAAGCGGATCCTCTACCTGAACGGCCACGGCTCGAACATCCCGCTCATCGACATGGCGGCGCGATTGGTCGGCCTGGACCATCCCGACGTGCTCGCGGGAGCGGCCTTCTATCTCACGAGCGACGAGGGCATGCAGGTCGTTCAGGATGTCCGCGAGTCGGGCCCGGGCGGCATGGGACATGCGTGCGAGCTCGAGACGAGCATCTATCTCGCGATCGACCCGGACGCCGTGTTCATGGACAAGGCGGTGGACGAGAACTCGTTCCCCGAGGGGAAGCACTCACACATGGACTGGTCGGATGGACCGCTCGCGGTCATGCCGTGGTGGAACGCCATCAGCCATACGGGGGTCCATGGAGACGCCACGAAGGCGACCCAGGCCAAGGGAACGGCCCTCCTGGCAGCCGCAGTCAAGGAGTGCGTGGAATTCGTTCAGGAGCTGAAGTCGAAGCCGCTCCCCGTCCGCTGGGAGCCATCGGAGCAGCCACCCACGGTCGACCCACCGTCGGGTTGACTTCCAAGGCAATCGCTCGCCTCGTGGATTATCCTTCGCCGGTGTCCATGCGCGAGAAGGTCGAAGACATCCTCGAGAACTCCGTTGCGGACGATCCGGCCGTCAAGGTCTTCCTATCCGACCCGGATGAAGCCATCCTGACCTACCCGGAGCTCGTGCGTGTCCTGGTTGCCATCACGAATGGACTGCAGGCAGCCGTCATGGCGCTCGCGGACGACGTGGATGAGCTCCGCGCCCGAGCCGACAGCAGGGCACACGCAGGGCGATCGCGGCTGAGCGAAGAACCCGCCCCAACCGACACACTGCGGCAACGCTCCTCAACTATCCCCGCGAGGGCGGCGCATGCTATATAAGCCGCCCCGGGCCAAACGCTCCGCCACACGTGCGGAGGCGTCGGGCCCGTGGGCTGACGCGAGCGAGAACGACCGATCGAGGCCACGCGCTCGTAGGACAAGGCAGGACCCGGGAAAGGGGAGGCCATGTTTCGAGGCAACAGGATGCAGCGCGCGAACCGACTGACGCTCACGATGCTCTCGGCGACCGTGATCGTCTCCATGCTCCTGATGAACGCCGCGTTCGCACAGGATTCGCCGTCCGCATCGGGATCGGCTCAGAAGGTCATCTTCACGTACGCCGACATCGCCGAACCGAGCTCTCTCAATCCTCTGGTCGGCTACCTCGGAACCGACTACGTGATGTGGTCGCTCGCGTACGACATCCCGATCAACTTCGCGACCACGGACCTCGGCCCCGACTTCGAGCACTCGATCGTGACGAGCGTGGATGCGAGCGCCGACGGGATGACGTTCACCTACCACTTCCGAAGCGGCGTGAAATGGTCCGACGGCCAACCGTTCAGCGCCTCGGATGCCGCGTGGACGTTGAACTTCTACAAGGCGAACAACGTCCCCAACTACAGCTCCGACCTCGCGCTGATGGACACCGCGACCGCGACCGACGACACCACGATGGTGTTGACCAGCAAGAAGCCGACCTCGTTCTACTCCGGCGCCTCCGTGTTCCTGTACGAATTCCTCCTGGCCGAACACACGTGGGGCAAGTTCGAGAACGACTACAAGGGAGCGAAGCAGGAGTCCGGGTACCCGTCCGTGGGCACCGGCCCGTTCATCATCACGAAGTACGTGAAGAACCAGTACGTGCAGATGGACCGCAATCCGTACTACTGGGGGCTCGATGCGGGCCTCACGCCGCACGTCGACCAGATCATCTACCGCATCTACGGCAACCAGGATGCGGAGGCGGCTGCCCTTCAATCCGGTGAGGTGGACTTCGGCTACTTCACATCCGCGAACATCCTGAACACGCTGAAGTCCCGCGGCCTCGAGACCCGTGGCGCCGTGATCCCGAGCTTCGGAGAGATCGGGATCAACACCGGCTCGGCCTACCAGACCGATACGACCGGCGGATTCAAACCGCACGGTGACGGTGCTGCAGCGCTTCAGGATGTGGTGCTCCGACAAGCCATGCGAAGAGCGGTCGACAATCAGACGCTCGTCGACAAAGTACTGCTCGGCTACGGCACGGCGGGCATCTCGCCCGTCCAGCCCGGCGCGACCACCGGCGCCTGGGAGCCGGGTCCCGACGATCCCGGATCTCTCGTTCAACATCGCTGCGGCCAACCAGATGCTCGACGACGCCGGCTACACCATGGGACCCAACGGCGTGCGCGTCGACCCGAAGTCCGGGAAACCGCTCGAGTTCCGATTCTTCAGCCGCGCCTCCGACCAGCCCTCGATCGACATCGTCCCCTACGTGTCGGGATGGATGAAGCAGATCGGGATCAAGCTCGATCCGCAGACGCTCAACAGCAACAAGCTTGGGAACGTGATCCTGGCGGGCAACTACGACCTGTTCGAGTGGGGTTGGTATCCGAACCCCGACCCGAACTACATCCTGAACATCTTCACGTGTGCCCAGCGCCCCCCGAACGCGAACACGTACCGCAACTCCGACAGCTACTACTGCAACCCCGACTACGACGCGCTCAACGACCAGCAGGGGTCGGTGGTGGATCCCGCGCAGCGCGTCGACATCGTCCACCAGATGCAGTCGATCCTCTATCGAGACCAGCCCTACCTGGTGATCTGGAACGATGCGTTGCTCGAGGCCTACAGCTCGGATTGGACGGGGTTCCTGCCGCAGCCCGATCCCAACGGGGATGTGCTCGCCACGTACGGTCCCCTCTCGTTCATCAATCTCCGCCCGGTAACGGGCACCACGGCCGGCGAGAGCGGGGCATCAAGTGGCATCCCGGCGGGAGTTTGGATCGGCATCCTCGTCGCGCTGGTGGTCATCGCCGGCGGATTCTTCTTCGCTCGAAGGCGTCGCGAGGCCGGCGAGGACGAGGCGTAGAGAACGAGGGAAGGGCGAACGAGGGTGGGCACCAGGCGGTACCTGATATCCAAGATCCTTCAGGCGGTGCTCACCCTCTTGTTCGTCCTGGTGTTCAACTTCTTCCTGTTCCGCGGGCTGGGTGATCCCACGCAATTGCTCGCGAAGCAGCGCGGCTCCCTCACGCCTGCCGCCCTGTCCGAGCTCCGGTCGCAGCTGGGGCTGGACCTGCCCCTCCCGCAGCAGTTCGTGAACTACCTCAAGCAGAGCGCCCAGGGCAACCTCGGCCTCACGTTCGACAACCAGCCGGTTTCATCGGAGATCGCCAAAGCGGTCTGGCCCACGGTGCTGCTCATCGGCACGTCCACGATCGCGTCGATCCTGCTCGGGATCTGGATCGGCATCGCGCAAGGATGGAGGTGGGGATCGCGGTTCGACCAGACGATGTTGGGGATCACGCTCGTCCTGTATTCGATGCCTGAGTTCTGGTTCGGCCTGCTCATGATCATGCTGTTCTCCGTGACGTGGAACGTCTTCCCGTCGGGCGGGATGGAGTCTGCAGCGTCGACCCTGACCGGCCTCCCACATATCGCGGACATCCTGAACCACCTGGCGCTTCCGTTCTTCGTGCTCACCGTGTCCTACCTGGCCGAGTACTCGCTGATCATGCGCTCGTCGTTGATGGAGGTGCTCGGCGACGACTTCATCCTCGTGGCGCGCGCCAAGGGTGTTCGCGAGCGGATGGTGCGTCGGCGGCACGCGGTGCCCAACGCGCTCTTGCCCACGATGACCGTGACCATCCTGTCTCTCGGCTACATCCTGGGGGGCGCGATCGTGATCGAGACGATCTTCTCGTGGCCGGGATTGGGACGCCTCACGTACTCGGCGATCGGCAACCAGGACTACGCGCTGTTGCAGGGCTTGTTCCTGTTGTTCAGCGCCGCGGTGATCGTGTCGAACCTGATCGCGGACCTCCTGTACTCGTACCTCGATCCGCGCGTGAGGGCGGCCTGACGTGGCGACGACGCGAACGGACACCCCCCGAGACGAGATCCCCGAAGTGCCCAGGAACCCGAAGGCGATCGCCCGTCAACGCAGGAAAGACTCGCTCAAGCGGATCTGGGAGCAGTACCGGCAGAACTGGATGGGGATGGCCGGTCTGAGCATCCTCCTGTTCTTCGTGGTCATCGCGGTCTTCGCGCCCCTGCTCGCGAACAAGTGCGACCTCTCGCCCATCTGCCATCCGGAGAACCCGTCCCTGTCGCCACCCAACGGGACGTTCTGGCTCGGGACGGATGTCCAGGGTCGTTCGGTACTTTCGCTGACCATCTGGGGGTCGCGGGTCTCGCTCATCGTCGGATTGATCGCAACGCTGATCACCGTCGTGATCGGGTCCAGCATCGGACTCATCGCCGGTTACTACGGAGGTTGGCGTGAGACGGGCCTCATGCGAATGACCGACTGGTTCCTCGTGATCCCGTTCCTGCCGCTCGCGATCGTGCTGTCCGTGATCTTGAAGCCGTCGCTGTACACCGTGATCTTCGTCATCGGGATCACCTCGTGGCCCAGCACCGCCCGCGTGATCCGCGCGCAGGTGCTCACGCTGAAGACGAGGGGCTACGTCGAACGTTCCCGTGCCCTCGGATCCGGCGACTATCGCCTGGTCACCCGGCACATCCTGCCGAACGTGGGACCGCTGATCTTCGCCAACACCATCCTGATCGTGGCGATCGCGATCCTCACCGAGACGACGCTCTCATTCCTTGGGCTCGGCCCGGACCCAAGCGCGAACATCTCGTGGGGAACGATCTTGGAACAGGCGTTCGGGCAGGGGGCCGCGTTCTCGGGATACTGGTGGTGGATCGTCCCGCCGGGCGTGGCGATCGTGCTGCTCGTGCTCTCGTTCACCATGATCGGCTACGCCCTTGACGACATCCTCAACCCGAAGCTGAGGGGCCGATGAGTCTGCTCGAGATCGAAGACCTGCGGATCACCTATCAGACCAAGTCCGGGCCGGTCCCCGCGGTCCGCGGCGTCACCATGGCGGTGGAGCGTGGCCAGGTCGTGGGGCTGGCCGGCGAATCGGGCTGCGGCAAGTCGACGATCGCCGGCGCCATCCTTCGGCTCCTGCCTTCGACGACCACGGTCGAAGGCCGGGTGTCGCTCGACGGTGAGGACATCCTCACGTTGTCTCAGGGGCGCTTGCGGGCGGTTCGATGGGCGGGCGCCTCCATCGTGTTCCAGGGCGCCCAACACTCGCTGAACCCGGTCCAGCGCGTATCGGACCAGATCGCCGAGGCGATCATGGTCCACGGTCAGGCGAGCGAGAAGGCAGCCAAGGTCCGCGTGGGGGCGTTGTTCGAGCAGGTCGGCTTGCCTCCTCGACGGATCAACGACTACCCGCACGAGCTGTCGGGAGGCCAGAAGCAGCGCGTGATGATCGCGATGGCGCTCGCCTGCAGTCCCTCGCTCGTGATCGCGGACGAGCCGACGACGGCGCTCGATGTGATGGTGCAGGCGCAGGTCCTGAAGCTCATGAAGGAGCTCCAGCGCGACCTCGGTCTCTCGATGATCTTCATCACGCACGATCTCTCGGTGCTGGTCGAGGTCTCGGACGTCCTCGCGATCATGTACGCGGGCAAGCTCGTCGAGCAGGGCCCGGCGACCGAGGTCTTCTACGACGCAAAGCATCCCTACACGAAGGCGCTCGCCGCCGCGTTCCCCGAGATCGGCGACCAGCAGTACCGCCGCAAGCCCACCGGGCTGGGCGGCGACCCGCCCGACCCACAGAAGATCCCGTCCGGGTGCTCGTTCCATCCTCGGTGCCCTCTGGTGTTCGACGAGTGCTCGAAACGCGAACCCGAGCTCTACCCGGCGGGGTCGGGCCGCAAGGCGGCCTGCCTGCTCGTGGAGCCGGCGCGCGTGCAAGCCGGAACGGACAACGGATGAGCGCGACCGACGCGAGGGCGACCGGCGGCGTGCCGTCATCGGCGGACAACGTGATCGAGGTCCAGGATCTGCACGTGACGTTCGCCGGCCACGTCAGCCTCCTCGCGGGGCTCTCGGGTAAGAAAGGCTTCGAGGCGAAAGCCGTTGACGGGATCACGTTCGAGCTTCGGCGGGGCGAGGTCCTTGCGCTCGCCGGTGAATCCGGTTGCGGCAAGACCACCACGGCGCGGGCGATCATGGGCCTGCAAGAGGCGAACGCGGGAACGATCGTGTTCGAGGGCAAGCCGATCGGCAAGAAGCTCAAGGCCTACCGACGGCGGGTACAGATGGTGTTCCAGGATCCCACTGGAAGCCTGAATCCCCGGCAGACCATCTACGAGATCATCGCCGAGGGTCTGAGGATCCACGGCATCCACACCGGGCCGAACGGTGAGACCGAGGAACAGCTCGTGGGGCGCGCACTGTCGCGGTCCGGTCTGCGGCCTCCGGAGCGCTTCTACCTGTCGTTTCCGCACGAGCTCTCGGGAGGTCAGCGTCAGCGTGTGGTGATCGCCGGCGCGCTTGCCCTGGATCCGGAGGTCATCGTCGCGGACGAGCCGGTGTCGAACCTCGACGCGTCGGTGCGCGGGGAGATCCTCCAGTTGTTGATGCAGCTACGCAAGGATCTGGGTCTGTCGATCATCATCGTGACCCACGACCTGGGATTGGCGTGGACGGTCGCCGATCGCATCGCCGTGATGTACCTGGGCCGCCTCGTCGAGCTCGGACCCATCGAGGACGTGCTCCTGCGTCCCCTGCACCCCTACACCAGGGCCCTGCTGGACGTCGTGCCGGAAGCGGGCGGTATCAACCGGCCCATCCTGGAGGGCGAGGCACCCGACCCCACCCGTATCCCGAAGGGGTGCCGGTTCCACCCGCGTTGCCCCGTGGTCGCCAGCGGTCGCGCGGCCGAGCTCGGCATCCTGGAGAAGTGCACCGGCGAAGACCTGATGATCGAGGAGCTCGCCCCTGATCACGACGTGGCATGCTGGGCGGCCAAGATGGGCGAGAGGCCGCCCGCGAAGACCGCCGCCGGCTCCGATGACTGAGCCGGATCCGATCGAACGGATCAATCGGCGGCAGGTGCAGCGGCGACCGGATCGTCGCCGTCCTCGCCGCCCTTCAGCACGCCGAGGATCGCCTCCATCTCGGAGTCACCGACCGCTGCGTCTCGCCGCGCCTCGCGGCCTCGCACGGACGCCAGCAACGTCCTGAGGTTGGCCTCGGCCATCTCGGCCCTGGCCTCGAGCTCTCGGACCTTGGCGCCCAGGATCTCCGCGCGCTGCTCGGCACCCACGCGCGCCTCGCGTGAGGCCCGCGCCTCCTCTCGCGCTGCTCGGAGGCTTGCACGAAGCGTCGCGGCCTCGCGTCCCAGCTCGACGAGACGATCGACGGCCGCACGCCCCACGTCGGAGTACATCGGGGTCGAGGATGGAGAGGACCCCAGCGAGCGGCCGCCTGGGGACGTCGTCTCGCGAGCTTTCCGCGGCCTTCGCCCCAGCACCTCCCGCTCGCCGGCCTCGACGGGACGGGCGTCCAGCAGCCGGTACGAACCCTCAGCGGCCTCGAGCCGCTTGCGAGCGATCAGAGCCCTGACGGCCCGGGCGGTCGACAAGGCGTCGGGGAAGGCCAGCTCGTGACCGATGTCGGCAGGGGTGCCCGGAAGGACCTCGCCGACCTCGGTCCTCGAGGCAACCGCCGCCAGGAACGCGTTCGCCCTGTCAAGGCTCTGTGGGTTCATCGGGACAATCATGCCCAATCAACCACTGTCGTGGCTAGGGGCATGAACCGGAGAAAGAGTGACAAGGATCGCCGGTTCAACTTGACGGCCGGACCCACCCCGTTGTACAAATCACTCGGAACCGCTGGAGCCCTCGGGTTTCGGCGGTTCCGCTTTTGTGGGGTCTCTCGTGTAGCCTCTCGCCGAGTCCGATGGCGAACCCCGAGGATCCGACACCGACCCCGTCGATCCCTGCCCCGCTCTCCGGCGTCACGGTGGTTGACCTCTCACGCATCCTGGCCGGCCCGCTTTGCACCATGGTGCTCGCCGACCTGGGGGCGGACGTCATCAAGGTCGAGCGTCCGGATGGAGGCGACGACACCCGGCACTGGGGGCCTCCCTTCGCCGGAGACGACGCCGCCTACTTCCTCTCCCTCAACCGCAATAAGCGGTCCGTGACGGCAGATCTCGGGAGCCCCGAGGGGGTCGAACTGGTCGGTCGCCTCGTGTCCACGTCCGACGTGCTGATCGAGAACTTCCGGCCGGAGCTGATGGCGCGGTTCGGTCTGGGGCTCGACGGCCTCCGCGAGAGGCACCCTCGACTGGTGACGTGCTCACTGACCGCGTTCGGCGCGGACGCCGTGGAGACGGCGTCGCGGCCCGGGTACGACATCATCGTCCAGGCGATGTCGGGACTGATGAGCGTCACCGGCGAGCGCGACGGAGAGCCGACCAAGGCCGGTGTCGCACTGCTCGACGTGATAACCGGTCTGTACGCAGCCGTCGGAGTGCTCGCGGCGCTCCGTGAGCGCGACGTGACCGGGCGCGGCGGCCACGTGAGCGTGGCGCTGTTCGACGCGAGCGTCGCCGCCATGGTGAACCAAGCGGCCAACTACTTGATCGGTGGTGTCGTTCCGGAGCGGATGGGGACCGCCCATCCCAACATCGTTCCCTACCAGTCGTTCCACGCGAAGGACCGGCCGTTCATCCTGGCCGCCGGCAACGACCGGCTGTTCGCCAGGACGTGCGAGGTCGTCGGCCACACGGCGTGGGCCGACGACCCGCGGTTCGCCACGAACGAGGCGCGCGTCACGCATCGCGACGAGTTGATCTCCCTGCTCGCCGAGGTCTTCGCGGGAGGCGAGATGCGGAGATGGCTCACGCTGCTGGAGGAAGCTGGCGTCCCGTGCTCACCGATCATGGCGATGGACGAGGTGTTCGCGTCATCCGATGGCGCGGGCCTCGTGCAGCAGATCGACGATCCCGTGCGCGGACCGCTACGCCTGGTCGCGAGCCCTATCCGGTTCGACGGCGTGGCGCCGTCGACGCGAACGCCACCGCCACTGCTGGGCGAGCACGACGCGGAGGTCCGGCGCGAACTCGATGAACGGAGCGAACCGTGACGATGGCAGACCGATGGCGTGAGCAACTGGCCGAGTGGGCCGTCCCCGACGAGATCCTGGCGAAGGCGCCGGAGTCGCCATGGGGGTTCGCGACGGAGTGCTTCCGCCGGCGGGGTGAGGCGCCTCCGGTTCTGGAGCCGACGCCGACGACGCGCCGTGCCCTCGAGGCGCTCCCCCAGGGTGGGACCGTGCTCGACATCGGCGTCGGAGGCGGCGCGACGTCCCTGCCCCTGGCCGCCCGAGCCGGGTCCATCGTGGGGGTCGACCAGCAGCCCGACATGCTCGAAGGGTTCCTGGCCAACGCCGCGTCCGCCGGGGTCGAGGCACGAGCCGTGACCGGTGCGTGGCCCGACGTATCGGCGGAGGTCGAACCAGTGGACGTCGTCGTCGCGGGCCACGTCTTCTACAACATCCCGGCGCTCGAGCCGTTCGCGCGCGCGATGGACGCGCACGCCCGCGTCCGCGTGGTGGTCGAGCTGTCCGAGCGACATCCGCTCGATTGGATGCGCGACCTGTGGCTCCGCTTCCACGGACTCCAGCGCCCCGACGGGCCGACCGTGGACGACGCGGTGGCCGTGCTGGACGACCTCGGCTTCACGACGGGGCGCGAGGACCGGTCGGTCGCCGGGGGTTCCGGCGGTGGCGGGTTCGAGAGTCGCGAAGACGCGATCCATTCGATCCGCAAACGGCTCTGCCTGCCGGCCGAACGCGACACGGAGATCGCCGACGCGCTCGGTGCCCGGCTCCGCCAGGTCGACGGCCTCTGGGATGTGGGCCCGGAGGAACGGACGGTCGTCACGCTCTGGTGGGACGCGGGGTGACGCGTCAACCGGGAACGGCGTGGAGCACGAACAGCGTGGACCAGGAATACCGCCCACGACCCTGCTCGTCGACGCGATGACGATCGATGCGCTCATGCACCGCGTCGTCGTTCGTCGCGAGCAACACCCTGATGGGCAGGATCGCACCGAACGCGCCGTAGTCCCGGCCGTTCGTCGGGTCGAGTGAGGCCTGGGACAGCCGCAGCATCACGCCGCCTTCCACGATCTTCCCGATGACCGCGATCCCGAACCGGCGCACCTGTGTCTGCGCGATGGGGAAGTCGCACTCCAACGTGCCGTCCAGCCTCGCGTTCCCGGTACCCGTGATCCTGCCTGCGGTATCCACCGTGAATCGGAGGTTCCCCCGCCAGCGAGAGGTGCACCGCCCGCCCACGTAGAGGTCGTGGAACGTGAGGCTCCGGATGCTCCCGACCCACGTCACCGGTCCAGGCGCCGGGGAGGGCGACGACGAGGGCGTCACGCTCGCGACCGGCGACTCGCCCGGGCGATCGACGCCAGGCGGGAACGGATCCGTGTGCGCGGCGATGAAGGCCCCCACCCCCGCGCAGGCCAGGAAGACGGCGGCCCAAGCCGCCACCTTGACCCCTCGGCGCATCAGCGGCGGCCGCGGCGCTTGACGTAGTCGCGCACGACGAAGTCTCCCAAGCGCTCATCATCCATCAGGAACACCCGCCCGGACGTGATGCGCGCGAGGCGTTCCATGAAGCCGATCAGGCCCTCGGACTCCTCGAGCATGAAGACGTTCAGCGTGACGCCGGACTTCGACAGGCGGACGGCCTCGGCGAGCGTGAGGTTGATCGTCTTCGATACGGGCGGCCACGAGAAGAACGCCTCGTCACCTTCCAGGTGCGCCGTCGGCTCCCCGTCGGTCACCATGATCACCTGGCGAGCGGCTCGTGGGTGTTGCGCGAGCAACCGGCCGGCCAGCAGGAAGGCATGCTGCATGTTCGTGCCGTAGACGCGCTCGAACCCCGGAGCCGTGAGGTCTTCGGGCCGTAGCTGGCGCGCGTAGTCGCTGAACCCGATCAGGTAGAGCGTGTCGTGCGGGTAACGGCCTTCGATCAGGGCGTGCAACGCCAGCGCCATCTTCTTCGCGTGCACGAAGTGCCCGCGCAACGGCATGCTGAACGAGAGGTCCAGCAGGAGCGCGGTGGCGGCCTCCGTGCGCTGCTCCGCTTCCACCAGCTCGAAGTCGTCCGGGCGCAGGCGGATCGGCTGCCCCGGCTCCGAGCGCACGACCGCGTTGAACACCGTGCGCTGGACGGAGATCTGTCCCGTGTCGCCGAACCGCCAGGGCCGGGTCGCACCCGTCGGCTCGGCCATGCCGCCCGCATCGCGCGCCTCGTGCGTTCCCTCGCGGTCGCGCTTCAACTCCTCGAACACCTGGACCAGCGCGCGCTCGCCCAGCTTGCGCGCGCCCCGCGGCGTGATCTCCAGGCGGCCGTTCTTGCGGTTCACCAGGCCCGCCTTCTCCAGCGCGCGCTCGACCTCCTTGAGCCTGCGGAGGTCGCGGACGGCCGGCTCGCCCAGGATCCGCTGCAGCGCCTCCTCGTCGACGTCGTCGACGGTCGCTCCGGGGTAGTCCCCACGCAGCGCACGATCCAGGTCCTCGTAGTCGTGCATGCGCTCCATGGCGTCGACCGTGGCCGACAGCGGCATCGGCTGATCGCCTTCACCGCCGCCCATCGTCGGCTCCCCCCACGGCATGTTCGGGAACGCGCCCTGCAGGTTGGAGCCCAGGCGGCTCATCTCGAACGCCAGGTCCATGTCCTGCAGCACCTGATCCGCCAGTCCCTGGAGCTCGGCGCGTTGTTCGGCGGAGAGCGACGCCATCAGCCGGCTCATGGCCGCCATGCGACGCGCCATGTTCTCCAGGAGCTCATCCAGGCTCTTGGGGTCGTCGGGGAAGAGGTCGCCGTAGCGCTCCATGAACCCGTCGAAGTCGTACTCGTCGCCGCGCGCCCGTTGCTCGATCATCTGGTTGAGCTCGGCGAGCATGTCGCGGAAGTGCGCGAGCTGCTCGGGCGTGATGTTCTTCATGCCCTCGGCCATGCTCCGGAAGTGAGCGCCGAGCACCTGCTCGCGCAGATGCTCCATGAGTTGGTCGAACATCTGCTGGGCCTGCGGGTCGACGAACCGGTAGTCGGACAGCTCGCGAAGGATCCCGGGCGCGTCGGGGGGAAGCGAATCCAGGAACAGTTCGCGCATCCGCGCGTCGTCCTCGGCCTTGAACGAGAGCGTGCTCCGTTCGCGATCCAGGATCTCCTCCAGCTGTTCGCGGACCTCCTCGAGCGGACCGGTGAGGTCGAGTGCCTCCTCCTCCTGGCGGCGCATGTGGTTCAGCCGTTGGCGGAGGGCGTCGAGCCCGGAGAATCGCCCCTGCATCCCCCGGCGCATCAGCCGTCGCAGGGCGCTCTCGGCGCCGGAGCCCATCAGGACGTCGTCGGCGAGCTCCTCGAGGACGTCGGAGGCGTCGACCTCGGGGCCGAAGGGATCTTGGGAGCCGTCCCAGCGCGAGTAGCGGTAGCGCACCCGTTCAGCCTACGCGGGGTCGCGCCCTTCCGGGCGCGACCCCTCATGCGAGGCCTTGGATCGCTAGCTCTGGAACGGATCGAAGCCGTACGTGGAGCCGATCGGCGACACCAGGCGCATCCTGCGCGACCACTCGATCGCCACCAGGCCGAGCGAGAAGAGCAGCATGAACCAGGGCATCAGCTGACCGGCGGTGAACCCGGTGAACGCGGTCGTGCCGCCGGTGCTGCCGGTGGTCCCACCGGTTGCGCCGGTGGTGCCCGTGGGGTTGTTCGCCGCCCCGCCGATCGTGATGCTCAGCGAGTGTGACGTGTCGCCCGAAGTCGGATCGGTCTGATCGAAGGACACGATGGAGGCGGTGTTCTGCAAGGTGCCCTGGCTCGCTTGCACGACCGCGGACAGGACGACCTGTTCGGCGCTCCCTGCGGCCACAGACGGGATCAAGAACTGCTGCGTGGACTGGCGGCGAACGCTGGTCTGGTCGCAGCCGGTCGGCAGGCACGACACGTACTTCAGGCCGGTCGGGAGCACGTCCTTCACGATGATGTTCGTCGCGTCCGCGGGACCCGAATTCGAGACCTGGATGTAGATCTGGATCGTGTCGCCCTTGTTCGGCTTCGAGTGGTCGACAGCGGTCACCAGGTTCAGGTCCGCGAGCAACTCGGAGATCGTCAGGTCCACCGAAGCGCTGTTGTTCGTCAGATCCGGATCGGTTTCGGCCAAGTTCATCGAGACCGGGTTCGTGATGGTCGTCAGCGTGGTCGTCGGGTCCACGGTCGCGTCGAAGGACGCGGTCAGGACCGTCGGGGCCGACGCGGACGCTGCCTTGGTCACCGTTCCGATGGTCCACGTCCATGTGTTGCCGGCGACCGCGGCGGTGCCGACCGTCGGCGCGGTGGGCGGAGAGGCCACGATCAGCCCGGTGGGAAGTGCATCGGTCACGACGACGGTCGTGGCATCGGTCGTCGTGCTCGGGTTGGTCACGGTGACCGTGTAGGTCACGGTGTCACCGGGCGCGGCAGTGGTCGGAGCGACCGCGATCGCCACGTTGATATCGACGGAAGCTGCCCCGACGGTGGGCGGTGGACGAATGTTGTTCGACTGTCGTTCGAGTCCCGTCGGCGATGTCGACGGTCCGCCGTGTTCGGATCGCCGTGTCGATCGGTGGCGTCGAATCGAGCGTGGCGACTGTGAACGTCATCGTCTGCCACGGCGAGATGTCGGCGCTAGCGGCGAGCTGCGACGTCCGGTCAGCCGGGCACGCTGCACGTCCTGGAGCACGCCGTGGCCGAGGCAAGACTTGAAGGTGAGTGCGGCGCCCAGCGTGTCGTGGGCCTGACACGCGTCGTCGCGGTGCTCGGACCGGCGTTGCTGACCACGAGGTTGTAGGTCACGTCCGACCCGGGGTGAGCGTCGCCGCCGTGTGGTTCTTGGTGATCGTGACGTCCGCGACGGGAGTCACGTCGTGACGGTCGAGCGGCTGACGTCGTTCGAGCGTCGTCGGTCCCAGTGTCGTAACGCTCGCGTCGTTCGTGATCGCGCCACCGTGCGCCGGAGCGGTCACGTGACGGTGACCGTGACGACCTCGCTCATCGCGAAGTCATAGGCCGCGCACGATGCGGTGGTCGACAGTGTCGACGGTGCAGACCGATCCGGCGGACGAGACGATGGCGGTCATCGTCTCCCACGTCGATCCGTGTCGGTGACAGTGACGACCACCTGCGACGGCTTCGGCACCGGCGCTCGGTGATGTTCGTGACGTAATCTGTAGCTGAAGCCGGCATTCAGCAGTACGCCACGCGGCGCGAGTGGCGACGATCAACGTCGCCTGACGTGCGGCTAAGCCGGAACTGCCAGAGGGCGGAGATAAGGGTCGCCAGCATGAACGCGGCCATGATCCGCGTGTAGGGCAACCCGTTGGATGGCTTGTCGTGACGGATATTCGCGGCTCTCAACGTTCACTCCCCTCGTTCTATGGCCCATGCACCCCAACGGACGTCATGCGCCAGCCAGACTCTCTGAACTTGCATCGGCACGGCGCGGGCAGAACTTTCGCCCTAAGGCCGGAGATTCTGGCTAGGCGAAATGCCGCTTGCGGTCGCCGGCGATCTGCACGCCCAGCACGCGAGCCGCTCGCTCGACGCGCGATTGCTCCAGGATCCGGGGCCGGGTGGCCAGATCCTTGATGAGGTCGCCCAGCGCCACCACGTGAACGCCCTTGACGTCCCGAGGCATGCCCGCGACGCCGTGCGTGAGGCAGACGACGGGCTCGACCGTTACCGACACCGAGGCGGCCGACAGCTTCGCGCTCAGGCGCTTCGCGTCCATGCGCAACGCCCGCACGCCCGGGATCGGATGCTCGTCGACCGTGGGTCGGCCTCGCGACACGGAGAACGCCCCATGACACGGGCCACACGGCCATCAGGAACAGCCCGGTGGAGCCGGCGACGATCAGGTCGCCTGCATCCGACAGCGAACCGGAAGGGACGACCCAGAAGCTATAGGGGTCGAGGCGGCCCAACTCCTTGGACAGGCGCGCCAGACCCTCTAGATGAGCGTGTTCGTTGATCTCAGGCATACCGCTTATGCGGTCGGCAGTCCCGCGACGTTGCTTGAGGGGCATGCCCTCCTAAGAACCGAGGCCGGTCATCACCGCGCGCAGGGTCAGCCCGAAGCAGATGAAGGCCACCCACGCGAACGGGACCCACGGCCGTTCGCGGAAGTCCGGACGGCGCGCGACCACGTGCGCGATACCCAGTGCGAGGATCGGGAAGATCCCGTACGCGTAGTGAAGGATCGCGGGCGCCCGGTCGCCGAACACGAACAGCAGGATGCCGATCAACGCCTGGATCCCCGCCACGATCTGCACCACCGTGACCCAGACCCAGAAGCGCTCCCCGGGTTCGCGTTTCGCGATCCAGGCGATGAGGCCCCAGATCCAGCCCACGCTGAACAGCGCCACCACGAAGAACCCGACGTACTTGTGGACCTCGATCACGAGGACGGAGCTTACGCGGCTAGCCGGAGCCCGCGCCCTCGTAGCGGACCGAGCCCGGCGCGTCGCCGCCGTCCTTGTTCAATCGACGGGACAGGTAGAGCCCCTCCAAGGCGAACTCCAGCGCGGACGCGGCGACGCCGGGGCTCTCCTCCTCGACACCCAGCCGGTCGAGCAACTTGGACAGGCCCGGGAGATCCCCGAACTGTGCGAGCAGGTCGACGGCGGGCGTCAGGTCCGACGTCTCGGCGGTGAGCCCCTCGTCGAAGCGGTGCAGGAGCGCTTGGAAGTCGAACCCCGACAGCCGGCGACGGAAGACCTCGAGCTCGGCCGTGCGCATGGCACGCGAGAGGATGTCGCCCTCGCGACCCTCCTCGATCGTGTCGAACTCGACGCGGCCCTCCGACGACGCGAGCACCGCGGGCAGATCGCACACGCGCGGCACCGCCTGGGGCTCGCCGACGCGGGCCGCGCGCCTGACCGCGGCGGCCGAGAGCGTCTCGACGTTCCCGATGGAGTAGCGAACGCTGACGCCGCTTCGATGGTTGATGTGCGGCGAACGGCGAAGCTCGGCCGTGAGCGCCGCCACGATCTCCTTCATGAACGCCGGCACGCGCACGGGGATGTCGCCGGCCGGGCTCCGCGCCTCCTGGTCCATGATCACGATCTCGGCTCCGAGCTCCTGCGGATAGTGGGTCCGGACCTGCGTGCCGAAACGGTCCTTCAGCGGCGAGACGATCCTGCCCCGGTGCGTGTAGTCGTCGGGATTCGCGGTCGCCACCACCAACAGGTCGAGCGGCAGACGGATCCGGTAACCGCGGATCTGGATGTCGCGCTCTTCCAGGATGTTGAACAGCGACACCTGGATGCGCTCGGGGAGGTCGGGCAGCTCGTTGATCGCCACGATGCCCCGGTTCGTCCGCGGGATCATGCCGTAGTGGATCGTCAGCTCGTCGGACAGGTACCGGCCCTCGGCGACCCGGATGGGGTCGACGTCGCCGATCAGGTCGGCCACCGACGTGTCGGGCGTCGCGAGCTTCTCCGCGTACCGAGCGTCGCGCCCGATCCAATGGATCGGCACCGTATCGCCCTGCTCGGCGACGAGCGCGACGCACCGCGCGCAGATCGGACGGAACGGATGGTCGTGGATCTCACATCCCGCGATCGCGGGGATCGCTTCGTCAAGCAGATCGACCATCGCTCGGATCAAGCGCGTCTTCGCCTGTCCGCGCTCACCCAGCAGGATCAGGTCGTGTCCCGCGAGGATGCCGCGCTCGAGTCCCGGCAGGACCGCCTCGTCGAACCCCACGATCCCCGGGAAGAGTTCCTCGCTGCGCTCCAGCTTGCCCAGCAGGTTCGCGCGCAGCTCGTCTTTGACCGTGCGGTCTTGGTATCCGGAGGCGCGGAGCGCTCCGATCGTTGCGTGGTCCGTCATCCCGGCCAGGGTATCGCGGCTCGCCGATAACGCGGGACGGGCGAGGAGGAGTCACCGCTCGCTGGTAGGTTCGGTGTGTGGACGCTGAGCAGATCCTCGAGGGACTGAACGAGGGTCAGCGCAAGGCGGCCCGAGCGACCACCGGGCCCGTCGCCATCCTGGCCGGCGCAGGCACCGGCAAGACCACCACCATCACGCATCGCGTCGCGTACCAGGTCGCCACGGGCGCGTTCCCCGTCTCGGAGATCCTGGCGGTCACGTTCACCGAGAAAGCCGCCGGCGAGCTCAAGAGCCGGCTCGCGGATCTCGGCGTCGAAGGCGTCGACGCCCGCACGTTCCACTCAGCGGCCCTCTCCCAGCTCCACAAACTTTGGGAACAGCATTCCGGCGAACCTGTGCCCGCCGTGCTCGATCACAAAGCGCCGCTGATCTCCTCGCTCGCGAACGCGCTGCCCGCACCGCACAAGTTCCTGCCTCGTCGCGAGCTTGCCGGTGAGATCGAGTGGGCGAAGAACCGCATGGTCACTCCGCCGGGCTACCTGGACGAGCTCGAGCGTTCCGGACACGAACCGCCCATCCCGGCCGAGCTGATGCTCCGCATGTACGAGGGCTACGAGCGACGCAAGCAGAAGGGCGGCAAGATCGACTTCGAGGACATGCTCGGACTCGCGGTCCAGATGTTCGACACCTACCCGGCGACGGCCACACAGATCCGGGAGCGGTTCCGTGCGTTCACGGTCGACGAGTACCAGGACGTCAATCCGCTGCAGGCGGCGCTCCTCGACCGGTGGCTCGGCGACCGCGACGACCTGTGCGTCGTCGGCGACGACTACCAGACGATCTACTCGTTCACCGGCGCGTCGCCCGACCACCTGCTCGGCTTCACCGACCGATTCCCGTCGGCGACCGTCGTCCGCCTGGAACGCAACTACCGCTCGACGCCCGAGATCCTCGGCTTCGCGAACGAGCTGGCCGCGCACCTCGGCGGGTTCCGCAAGACGCTCGAGTCGACCATGGAGTCGGGGCCCCCGGTCCTCGCCCGGCCGATCCACGACGTCGAGGAAGAGATCGCATCGGTCGTCCAGGCGGTAGGCAAACTCCGCGCCGACGGCGTGGCGCTCGAGGAGATGGCCGTCCTGTACCGGATCAACGCCCGCTCCGAGGCGTTCGAGGAAGCGTTCGCCGCCGAGGGCATCCCGTACCAGGTGCGCGACGGCGCATTCCTCCGCCGGCCGGGACCCAGGTCGGTGCTTCAGAAGTTGAAGCGCCCGTCGACGGGATCGGTCACCCAGGTCGTCCACGACGTTACCGACGCGCTGGGGTTCGATCCCGATGCCGCCGCCGACGCCGACGAGGAGGTCACCCGGCAGGCGGACCTCGCTCGCCTGCGCGCGCTTGCCGAGGAGTTCGACGGCGCCCACGACCATGGGACCGTGGCGGAGTTCGTCGAAGAGCTGGGACGACGATTCTCTATCGAGCGCAGCGGCCGCGGCGTTAACCTCCTGACGTACCACCGCGCGAAAGGGTTGGAGTTCGACGCGGTGTTCCTTCCTCGCCTGATCGACGGCGAGCTCCCCTTCCGCTCCGGTCGAGCGAAGGCCCAGCCGGACGAAGAGCGCCGTCTCCTCTATGTCGGCATCACGCGAGCGCGCACCTATCTGTTCATCACGTGGGCGACTGACTCCAAGACGAAGCCGAGCCCGTTCCTGGATGAGCTGGGGGTGCGGACGCCTTCGGCTCCGAGACGTCACACGTCCGTGCGCGTCCGCCTGCCGAAGCCCGGCGGGCCGGTGTTGGAGCGCTTGAAGGCCTGGCGGAAGGCGCGCGCCAGGGCGGACGGCGTCCCGGCGTACGTGATCTTCCACGACAAGACGCTCGAGGAGATCGCCGAACTCTTGCCGAAGGACTGGGCGGACCTGGCGTCCATCTCCGGCGTCGGCCCGACCAAGCTCGAGCGCTACGGAGACGAGGTTCTCGCGGTCGTCGCGACCGTCTAGGCTCCGTCCGTGCGCCTGACACCCACCGAGGAAGAGCGGCTCCGCGTCTTCGCGACGGCCGAGCTCGCGCGACGGAACCTCGCCCACGGCCTGAAGCTCAACGCCCCGGAAGCGATCGCGTTGGTCTGCGACGCCATGCATCTCGCGGCACGAAGCGGTGGCTCCTACGAGAGCGTCATCGAGGGGGGTCGCGCCGCTCTGGCCGCCGAGCAGGTGATGGACGGGGTCGCCGATATCGCGACGGAGATCCGGGTCGAGGTCCTGCTGGAGGAAGGCTCGCGCCTCGTCGTGCTCCGCGAGCCCTTCGGCCCCGCGTCGCCCGACGGCCCGGGCGCGGTCGTGTTCGCCGGCGGGGACGTAAAGCTCGTTCCCGAGCGGCGACGCATCACGCTGTCCGTCACGAACACGTCTGAGCGGCCGGTGCGCGTCTCGTCGCATTTCCCGTTCGCCGAGACCAACGCGAAGCTCGAGTTCGACCGCGAGGCCGCGGCCGGATTCCGGCTGGACCTCCCGGCCGGGGACTCGATGCGCTTCGCCCCGGGCGAGACGCGCGAGGTTGGCCTGGTGGCCTACGGAGGCTCGGCCGGTGCCTGATCGATACCCCCGGGCCGAGCACGCCCTGCGGCACGGGCCGACCACCGGCGACCGCGTGCGTTTGGGCGACACGGACCTGTGGGTTCGGATCGAGCGGGACCTGACCGAGCCCGCCGATCAGGTGCTGTGGGGATACGCGAAGAACTTCCGCTCGCAGATGAGCCAGCACGACCGCGCGACCTCCGAGAGCGAACTCGACGCGGTGATCGGCGGCGCGATCGTCCTGGACCCCATGATCGGCATCGTGAAGGCGGACATCGGGATCAAGGAAGGCCGGGTGGTCGGGATCGGGCGGGCCGGCAACCCCGACATCACGGACGGCGTCGACCTCACGATCGGTCCGGGCACCTGGCCCATCCCGTGCCACGGTCTCATCGTCACCCCGGGCGCGATCGATTCGCACGTGCACCTGTTGAGCCCACGCGTGGTGCCCGTCGCCCTGTCGGCCGGCGTGACCACATTGATCACGGCCGGGTTCGAGGAACCCACGTGGCGCATGCTCCGAACCTTCGCGGCGTTCGAGGGCCTTCCCGTGAACCTGGGTCTGCAGGCGTCGGCCCGCACCGACGTCGGGGGGTTCGCAGAGAGCGTGATCGCAGCGGGCGCGATCGGGCTGAAGGTCCACGAGGACTGGGGCGCATCCGCCAGGATCATCGATGCTGCGCTGACGACGGCGGACGCATTCGACGTCGCGGTCTGCTTGCACACGGACGGCCTGAACGAGTCGGGCGAGCTTGAGGAGACGGTCGCGGCGATCGCTGGTCGGACGATCCACGCGTATCACGTCGAAGGTGTCGGGGGCGGGCACATCCCGGACCTGATCGGCATCGTGCGCGAACCGAACGTCATCTGCTCTTCTACGACACCCGGCCTCCCGTACGCGACGGCGACGGCTGCCGAGCACGCCGACATGATCCTCATCGTCCATGAAGGCAACCCGCGACTCCCGGAAGACGTGGCGGCGGCGCGCGAGCGGATCCACCCGGCGACCATGGCGGCGGAAGGACCGCTCCACGATCTCGGCGCCATCTCGATCATCAACAGCGATTCGCAAGGGATGGGGCGCATCGGCGAGACGGTCCGCCGCACGTGGCAACTCGCGCATGCGATGAAGCGGTGGCGTGACTCGGAGGCGGGAGCCGGCTGGCCGAACGAGCCGTCCAACGACAACGAACGGGTCCTCCGCTACCTCGCCAAGTACACGGCGGAACCGGCCCGCGTGCATGGGATCGAGACCGAGGTCGGGTCGCTCGCGCCCGGCCACCTGGCCGACCTCGTCCTCTGGGACCCCGCCTCGTTCGGTGCGAAGCCGCTCGCCGTGATGAAGGGAGGCATCGTCGCCTGGGGCTCGATCGGCGAGGGCAACGCCTCGGTGCACGGCGCGGAGCCCACCCGGTTCGGCCCCGATTGGGGCGCCACCGGCGAGGCGGCCGCCGCGTCGGCGACCACGTTCGTCTCCGGCGCCGCTCTGGACGCCGGCATCGCCGGGACCCTCGCCACGCGCCGCCGGGTGGTCGGCGCCCGCGGGACGCGCGGCATCCTGCGGAGCGACCTGCTCGCGAACACGTCCGTACCGGCCGTCGAGGTGTCGAAGGTCGACGGAACCGTCTCGCTGGACGGACGCGTCCTGGCGGCGGATCCCGTCTCGGAGGTCCCACTCAACCGCCGGTACTTCGTTTCGTAGCCGGCTAGCGCGGGAGGCGAGGCAACAGCAGCCCGAGCGCCAGGAGCGGCATCGCGAGCGACATCCATCTGAGCGCTCGCTCGGGTGCCGAGCGGAGGGTCGCGGAGTCGATCTCCTCGACGTCCCCATCGTGCAGGGTGATCGTTCCCTCGACGGTCGCTACGCGCCGTCGCAATCGCCGGACGGGAGTCGAGAGCACCCGCTGCGCCGCCGAGATCGCCGCGCATGCGGCGGCCAGCGCGAGCGCCTCGGGTTCTACGCGAGCGGTCTGCGCGAACGACGCGGTGAGGACCGGGAACGCGCCCCATGCGAGGGCGAACAACATGTCGGAGTGCACCAGACCGCCGAACAGCTCGAGGTTGTATGCCACCACCAGGAACACGCCCGCGCCGATGAACAACCAGATCCACGGCGAGACCTCTCGCGTGCCGTCCACGCCGAGGGCGACGGCCCCGGCCAGACCCACCGCGGCGAGCGCCCAGAGCACCGAGTCGGGTATGCGCGTTCCCAGCGGCCGTCCGCGCAACTCGTCCAGCGCGTGCGCCGCGACGCCCATCGCAAGGAAGAACGCGATCACCGTCTCCACCAGCCACCGGACGTTCACGGTCGACACGATCGACGCGCCCATCACGACGTACGACAGGTGCCAGAGCGTGTACGGCGGGTGCAGCAGCGTCCAGTAGTCGCGCCAGCCGCCGGGCGTGAGCGCGTAGAAGGCGGGACGTTCGCCGGGACGTTCGTCGTCAGAGGACACGCGGTCCGTCCTTCACCGCCCAGATGACGATGCCGGCGCCGAGCGACATCACCCGCGTCCGCACGTGGCGCAGGCCCGCCGCCTGCCACCACCGGACCTGTTCGGGCAGCGGGTAGCGATCGTAGAACCGGCTGATGTTCGGCCCGAGGAACCGGCCCGTGTAGCGCCACGCCGGCGAGACGACAGCACCCACGACGGGCATGACCAGCCTCGTGTAGGCCCACCATCCCGCGTGGTACATCCGGTCGTCGGGGCGGTAGAACTCGAGGCATGCGAGCGTGCCGCCGGGTCGAAGGACCCGTGTGAGCTCGCGCATGGTGGCCTCGGGATCGTCGACGTAACGAAGCAGGTAGGTGAACGTGACGGCATCGAACGTCTCGTCGGCGAACGGCAGCTGCTCGGCGCGCCCGAGGGTCTGGCGGACCTGCGGCTCGAGCCCGGCCTCCTCCGTCACCGCGATCCCCGCGCGGAGCATCGCCTCGCTGGGGTCCAGTTGGATCACGCGCAGTCGTCTGCGCGCGGCAAGCTCGCGAGCGACCAGTCCGGTCCCCGACGCGACATCGAGCACGAGCGAACCGGGAAGGGCGTTCACCTTGGAGACCATGGTGCGGCGCCATCGCGCGTCCTGGCCGAACGAGAGCACCGCGCCCATCCACTCGTACTCGGGCGCGATACCGGCGAAGAGCGTTCGAGCGTGACGCGCGCGATCGGACATGTCGTCAGGTCGTCCGCAGGAGCGTCGGAAGATCGGCGAACGAACCGATCACGTGATCGGGTGCGCCGTCGTCGCGTTCCAGATCGGCGGGCCTGAACTTCCCGGTGCGAACCAGCACGCCGGCCATACCGATGGCTTGCGCGCCCAGCACATCGTTCACGACGTCGTCGCCGACCATGGCGGCGTGGGTCGGAGGCACGCCGAGCATCTCGAGCGCCGCCTCGAAGTACGCTGGTGCGGGCTTCCCGCAGATCGTGGCCTTGGTGCCGGTCGCCTCCTCGAGCGCAGCGATGTAGGCGCCGCCATCCAACTGGAGCCCTTCGCCGGTCCGCCAATACATGTTGCGGTGCATGCCGACCAACGTGGCGCCGTCATTCAGGAGCCCGAAGATGTGGTTGAGCGCGGCGTACGTGAAGTCGTCGCTCGCCCCACCGATGATGACGACGTCGGCTGGTTCGTCGGCTTCCACCAGCGTCACGCCCTCCAGGTCCGCGCGGGCGTCGCCGTCCGAGAGGAGGAAAGCCCGCGCACCGGCATGGTGAGTCCGCAGATACTCGGCGGTTGCAGCGACGGCCGTGACGATGTCGGCGGGCCCTACTGCGAACCCCGCGTCGCGGAGCGTTCCCGCGAGCGCCTCGCGGGTATGCGTCGTCGTGTTGGTGATCAGACGGAACGGGATGCCTTGTTCGCGGAGCCAACCGAGCGTGTCGACGGCCCCGTCGATCGGCTCCCACGAGACGGCAAGCACGCCGTCGATGTCGAGGAGGAGCCCAGCGACGTCCATGCGGTGCAGTCTCGCATAGGAGGGACTTCGACCCGAAGGTCGTGTGGATGTCGATCTAAGGAACGAGCCTGATACCCGCCCGCTTGCGCGCTTCCTCGACGTCATGCGAGGGCTCGATCCCCTTCTGACGCAGTCGCCACTCCTGGTACGGCGCGATGTATCGAACCTTCGGCGGCAGGAGTGGACGCGCCAACCGCGTGGCGGCGAACGTCGCGCGCATCGCGGCGCGCTTCCCAGGACCCAGCCGGATCCCGAACTCCTCGCGGAGCTGTGATGGCAACGTCGCGAACGCCAGACGCGAAACGCCTTTCAACACCGGGCGCCACTCGGCCTCGGCTGGCGGGTGGTAGAAGAGCTCGGCCACCTTGTGCGCCGACTCGGTCACCAGCAACTCCCCGCGGTCGATCACGTCCGCCATGTATGCGCGGAGCTCCGGAACCGTCGGCGGGATGATCTCGCGAGGGATCTTCACCAGCTCGGCGGCGAGCATCTGCTCCTCGTGGAACCGCTGGCGTCCCGCGTCGTCGAGCTTCCCGACCGTCAGCTGTTCGAACAACAGCGCCGAGTCGACGAGGCACGCATGCACCCAGAGCAGCAGGTGCGGGTCGAGGGCGTCGTACGACTTGCCCGTGATCGCGTCAACGCCCTTGATCCGTGCGTGCACGTCGTTGATGCGATCGGCGGCCGCGTGCGCTTCGGCCTTCGTGCCGAACGTGATCGTGTACGTCAGGATCAGCGTACGCTGCAACCGTTTCCACGGGTTGCGTTCGTAGAAGCCCGTTTCGCGAGCGCCGGCGATCACCAACGGGTGCGCGGCTTGCATCAGCACGGCGCGGGCGCCGCCGAACAGCACCGTGACCTCACGATGGACCTGCCAACTGACGCTCTTCGGTCCGAAGTAGCCGAGATCGCCAACGCCGCCCATCACGTCACTGTATCGGCCGTTGGACTTGCGTTGGCCGCCGCGCAAGAATCGCGCTCCCAAAGACACGGAAGGTCGTCGTGGTCATCGTCCTCCTCATCCTCGCGCTCGCGGTGCTCGCGGGGATCCCCGGCGGCGGTTCGGTGCGGTTCTTGGAGCATCTCCGGGTGCACTGGTGGGGACTCGCGCCGATCGCGCTGGTGCTCCAATCGCTGCCGATGCCGGTCGGGAGCGCGGAGCGCGCGGGGCTCGCAGCGGCGTCGCTCGTCGCGAGCTACGTGCTGCTGCTCGCGGTCGTCGCGGTGAATCGACGGGTGCCCGGGGCCGCCCTCATGGCCGCGGGGCTGACGATGAACCTCGCGGTCGTCGCACTGAACGGCGGGATGCCTGTGGGTCGAGATGCGATCCGAGCCGCCGGCGCCCATGGTGTGATCGTCATCGAGGACGGAGCCAAACATCACCTGATGTCCGACCGAGACGTGCTTCAGCCGCTGGCCGACGTGGTGCCGGTACCTCCGCCGTTCGGCGTCGTCCTGTCGCTCGGCGATGCGCTGCTGTACGGAGGGATGGCGTGGTGGTGCTTCGCCGTCACACGTGGACGGTTCCGCGAGAATCTTCGGCCACCGGCTCACCGGCTCCTGATGTACCGGGGGAAACATGCTCCGGAGTCCTACCGGCTCCCGGCTCGGTATCGGAGGGCTGCGACGACGGTTCCTGCTGAAGGAGCGAAGTGGGGAAGCGGACCGTGATCGTCGTCCCCTGACCGGGAGCGCTGGTGACCTCGAACGTGCCGCCACCGATCTTCGCGCGCTCGCGCATCATGGTCATCCCGAAGTGCCCCTCCGGTCCGGGCGTCGCCGTGTCGAAGCCAACGCCGTTGTCCCGAAGCTGCAGCTCGAGGAACTCATCATCGCCGCGAACAGCGATCCAGAAGTCCGAGGCCTGCGCGTGCTTGAGCGCGTTCATCAGACCCTCACGGGCGATGTGGTAGATGAGGAGCGCGATCGGAGCCGGCATCGGCACGTCTTGCACGTCGAGATGGAAGTGCACGCCGGAGTCTCGCCCAACCTCGTCAGTGAACGACTCGAGTGATTCGGCCAAGCCCTTGGCACCGAGCGGGGAACGATGCAGGTCGCGGATCAGCGCGCGGATGCGATCGGAGGTGTCCTGCTTCGACTCGCGGATCTTCTCGAGCTGCTCCCCGGTCTCCACCAGGTCGCCCTTGTCGAGCAGCTTGCGCGCGACGTCCACCTGGATGGAAAGCCGGAACAACACCTGCGCCAGATCGTCGTGGAGATACGCGGCGATCTTCTGCCGCTCGTCGGCCCGCTCCTCAGCCATCGCGTTCGAGAGCGTGCGCAAGACCTGCTCGCGATCCTTGAGTTCGTCATGCGCCTGCTCCAATGCCTGGCTTCGAAGAAACATCTGCCTGGCAAAAAGGAGCGGAGCAAGAACAGTCAGGACCGACAAGAACCCGAAACCCTTTACGGTGTTCAGTCGCGCCAGAGCGAAGCGCCTAGAACGCCAAGCCCCAGGTAGCTGATAACAAACTCCTGCCCTCGACCGAGCAGCTCCTTGGCCACACGGAATGGGCGGAACCGATAGAGGAGGCAGACTCCGACTGTGACCAGAGCCCAGATTGATCGCAGTAGTCCACGACGATCGCCAAGAGAGTCCCAGCAAACATCCTGGGTATCGACGAGTGAACAGACGAGACGCCGTGGAAGACCCAGCTCGCGGCAAGCACCGCCAAGGCGATGGAAGATCGATTGAACAGGGCCCTGAAGAACAGTCACTTCCCTCTTGAACTCCCTCGGATCCGAAGCGCTAGACAAGGCGCACCAGCGCTGCAATGGCAGGGTCGAATGTGAACGCCACAGCAAGGATGAGCGGGTAGCCCACACTGACGGTCACGCCTCCCCAAGTCTGCCACGGGCAAGAGTTCGACGAGGGCGATGAGAATCGCCCAAGGTATGACTTTCAGCGGAAAGGGCTGATCTCTCGTTGCTAGGAGAAAGCCAACCACTCCGAAGGTCGGCAGAACCACAAGTAGCGCGAAGAGTGAAGCCACGTTGAGGTCGCGGAATGACATCCTGCGTGTTGGCTTGGCTACTTCGCTCACGGCGGCTCCAGACCTAGACGTTCTTGGTCATCATCTTCAACCCTGCGCCCGGCCAGTTGAAGCAACCACTGGGACCCCTTCCTGTCCCCTGCGTACAGCAACCGTCGTAGGTTAGACGGGCGTCTTGTCCTCCTACCTGGCGACGGCTGATAGTACGAGTCAGTGTCCCCCGTTGGGGGACCAGGCTAAGGAATTAAAGGACCAAGGGGTCCCTGACAGGAAGGAGAAGCGTATGCGTTTGCGCCAAGCGCATCGCCATCGCCCTCGGCTCGCTGCTTGCAATCATGCTTGCCGGCGGGGCCCACTACCGCCTCTAGTATTCGGCAGTAGCCACAAAGGCTCGACCAGGGTCGAGCCCTTCGGCGTCTCTGGTCGAGAAGACATCCTCAAGGCCTCGTGCGGTCTACACCTCTGGAGCAAGGTGACCATTACCCGAGTGCCGGCTCCATGGTGAATCGACGCTCGAGCGACCGCGACTGGCTTCAATTCGTTCCGCATGAGTTCAAGACCAAAATGCTCGTTGACGTCGACTTGCGCGGGTCGAATCCAACATCCATCATCTTCAACACAGGCGGACAACTCCCGATTCGCGGAACAGTCCGAACTCCCAACCTGCTTGCCCCCGAATGCTTGAGTATGTTCGTTAGTGCCTCGCGGGCCACTTGATAGACGACCAGCTGGCTGACGTTGGGCTTTGTCCGTCGTCAAGCTCAAGTCGGATCGTCGGAGAACCGGCCGCCTTCAACTGAAGAGCCAAGAGCTCTAGTGTCATCACGAGACCAGCATGTCCAATCGACGACCGCCGAAGGTCGCGCACATCTCGGAGTTCATCGACTGCCTCTTCACTGGCGGAAGGAGGGCAGGAACGTCGTCGTCAAGGTCCAGGAGACGACCGCACCTTCAGATCCTCTCTGATGATCTGAGTCCGCATTGTGACGTTGTAGAGACACTGCAGGACATCATCGTGAAGTGCGGCAGCGATCCTTGCTCGTTCGTCTCGACGTTCATCAGCAATCGCTCTCGTCAACTGATCTGAGAGCCTCATTCTTTGCCTGAATGGACTCTTGCGCTTCGTCCAACCGTCGCCAATGGACAAACGCCTTGGCGAGCAAGGATGATCGGAGCTACGAAGCCTGCGACTCCCACAAAACCTAGGCGAGCGTATGTCTCAGCCAAGAGCACACCTAGGAACCCAAAGCAGACGTAGGCGAGAATGAAGGTCCCCAGGCTGCCCAGGCTCATCTCCCTCAGGACGTTTCGGATCTGGCGCTTGCTCATGAGCGAAGTCGCGATTGCCACAAGCGTGTAGTTGACTGCGCAGTCCGTAACTAGAGCCAACAGGCCCGCCAACGCCGCCCACGGCCATACCCCGAGCTGTCCGCGAAGGCCGTGGAAGACCAGGGCGGCGGCCATCACACTCAGGCTGATTTGAGCCCTGTTCAGTAGCGCTCGCGAGATCGAAACTTCCCTTCGAAGCTCTCGAATGTCGACGCAGCCGACTAGGCCGACGAAACCAGCGAACACAGGACCAAAGACAAACCCAGCCCCCAGCAGGACTGGGAGGTCCATCACAAGTGCTGGACCTGAGCGCGATGTGAGCGGCACCAGACTCGCGGAGCCTACAAGAGCTATCCAGAGGAACAACTCTCCTACGGATAGCGGTAGCGATTGGCCACCAAGCGTAGAAGCAACTCCAAGGATCAGCAGAACGCCAACGAATAGAGCCCAGCCGAGAAGACGGAACCGGACGGGCTCAATCCCGATAGAGCCCGAATTGCGCTCTCCCTGGGTCGTAGCAGTGACGGACATGGGCCTCCCCCTCTCACCGGCGTCGGGGGAAGGGCAGCGCGCCGAAGCGTGCGTAGTTCTACCGAAGCGCTCCGACAGACACAAGAGCGACAAGTTCTGTTGGAATCGGCGGCGATACGATGCCTGCATGAAACCTCGTGTCCTGGTCGTCGAAGACGAGCAGACGATCTCCGAGCCGCTCGCCGAGCACCTGGGCCGGGAGGGATTCGAGGCCGACGTCACAGGAACGATCGAGGAGGCCACTAAGGCCTGGCGCGCAACACCTCCCGATCTGATCCTGCTGGACGTGATGCTCCCCGACGGAGACGGGCGAGACCTCTGCCGCTTGATCAGGGCTGAGTCCGACGTTCCGATCATCATGCTGACCGCGCGCGGTGAGGAGATCGATCGGATCGTCGGCCTGGAACTCGGAGCCGACGACTACGTGGTCAAGCCGTTCTCTGCCGGCGAGCTCGTGGCACGCATGCGGGCGATCATGCGTCGGGGTCGCACGACCGCGCGGAAGGGGCCGATCGAGGTCGGCCCGATCCTCCTCGATCCAGCATCGAGGACCGTCACCAAGGGTGGAGAGCCGATCGAGCTGGCCGCCAAGGAGTTCGACCTGCTCCACATGCTGATGGCGAACGCAGGCGATGTGATCCGGCGCGAAGCGATCATGGACGAGGTCTGGGACCCGCACTGGTTCGGTCCGACCAAGACGCTCGACGTCCACATCTCGTGGCTCCGCAAGAAGATCGAGGACGACCCGTCGGAGCCTCGTTTCATCACCACCATCCGCGGCGTGGGCTTCCGGTTCGCGTCGGCCGACGACGTCGCGGCGAACGACGCCACTTAGCGGCGATCAAAAGGAGCGACCACGAAGGTACGAAGCCGTCTCATCCTGGCCTTCACCTACCTGGTCGTCACGGTCTTGCTCGCACTGACCGTTCCGCTGGCCCTCAGCCTGCGCGATCGCGCCCGATCCGAGCAGGAGACGCAGGCGCTCACGAGCGCACTCACCATCGCGGCGATCCTGAACCGGGACACGCTGAAGGAGGGCCCCGTCCTCGACCGGTTGGTCAAGCGGTTCGCCGGACAAGTGGAAGAAGGTCGCGTGATCGCCACCGACGCCAAGGGCATCGTCTTGGCGGATTCGAACGGGACGGCCAAGGGCGAGAACTTCATGACGTCCGGCAGACCCGAGATCCAAGAGGCGCTCGGGAACGGCGGGCTCGCGCCCACTCCCAACGCCGACATCCGACCCAGTCGGACGGTGGGAGCCGACATCCTGGTCGCCGCCGCTCCCGTCTTGGATCCCAACCTGATCGGTGCGGTCCGTGTCACGCAGAGCATCCATAGCGTGAACGCCGCGGTCCGTCGAACGACGTTCAGCTTGATCGCGGTCATCGGAGGGATCGGGCTCTCCATCGGCTTGGTGATCGCCGTCGTCATGTCGGGCTCGCTCGCGCGCCCGCTCACACGACTCGCGGTCACCGCGCGACGTCTCGGCGCCGGCGACCTGTCTGCGCGTGCCCACGACGTCACGGGCGCCGACGAGATCGAAGAACTGGCCGGCTCGTTCGACGACATGGCCGACCGCGTCGAGCGCACCGTCCAAGCGCAGCGTGAGTTCGTGGCGAACGCCTCGCACCAGCTGCGGACGCCGCTCACCGGGATGAAGCTCCGCCTGGAGTCGGCGATCGAACGCGCAGATACCCCCGAGATGACGCACGATCTCACCGCCGCCGACCGGGAGATCGATCGGCTGGCCGCCACCGTCGACCGGCTCCTCGTGATGGCCCGCACGTTGGAGGAAGGCGGGTCGACCGAGATCGAGTTGCACGATGCGGCAGAGCGCGCGACGGACCGCTGGCGGGAGAGAGCCGCGACGCACTCGTCCACCCTCTCGGTCGATGGCGACCCGGTCACCGCACTGGCGAACGCGACCGACGTGGATCAGATCCTGGACAACCTGCTCGAGAACGCGATGACGTACGCGCCGGGACCGATCGAGCTGCGTACCGGCACCGCGGAGCGCCGGGCGTTCGTGGCGGTGCGCGACCGAGGGCCCGGCATACCCTCGGAGGAGCACGCGAAGGTCACCGAACGCTTCTATCGGGGGAAGACCGCTCCTCCCGGCGGGTCCGGCCTCGGCCTGGCGATCGCGCGGAACCTGGCTGAACGCTGGGGCGGCGCGCTGTCCGTGCAGAGCGCCGAGGGCGGCGGCACCAGGATCGAGGTCCGATTCCGGATCGCATCGACGCCGACGCCGAGTGCCGCGACCGCCGACGGGGAGGAGGCGTGACGCCGACGCCGGTCCGACTGTGGGTCGATCCGGGATGCCCGTGGGCATGGCAGGGCGCCGTATGGCTCAGGCGGCTCGCGGACGCAGGCGTCGTCGAGCTGGACTGGCGGATCTTCAGCCTCGAGCTCAATTCCTCGGAGTTGGACGCGCCGTTCTGGGAAGCGTGCCCCCGCTACGGCGAGTCGCTCGTCGCGCTCGCGCTCGCGCGCCGGGAGGGCGGCGGGGAGGCGTTCGACGCTTTCTACCGGGAGCTGGGCCGGAGCCTGCAGGAAGAGAAGCGGGAAGTGTCTCCGGAGGTGGTCCGCGCCGCCGCCGCGGCAGCCGGCCAGTCCGACCTCGTCGATCGAGCGGTCGCCATGCCGGAGCTGACCGAGGAGATCCGCCACGAGTTCCAGGACGCTCGACAGGAAAGCGTCTTCGGCGTGCCGACCCTCGGGATCGGGGATCTCAAGGTCGTGTACGGGCCGGTGTTCGCGATCGCCCCGGAGGGCGAGGAGGCGAAGCTCCTGTGGGAGCACACCCTGTGGATGGCGGAGCGGCCGGACTTCTTCGAGATGAAGCGGTGGCCTCGCGACATCCGCCCGGGGGAACCGCTTCCCGGACCGTTGCCGCGACGGTGACCGACCCTTAACCGGCCGTTAGCACTCGCCCGGCTACGCTCCGACCATGAAGCGCGCACTCACGATCGTCGGGCTGGGACTGGTAGGCATGGCGCTCGCCGTTGCGGTCTCCGTGACCGCCTTCGCCTTGGTGGGTCATCCGCTGAGCGAACCGGCCACCGGCATCCAGGTACCGGCCACGATCCCGACGAAGGGCCCGTCCAGCGACGCGACCCATAGCCCTTCCGAGGACTCGACGCATACGCAGACCCCGAACCCACCGGCCGAGTCGAACAGCCCCTCTCCGATCGACGACCACGGCGGCAGCACGCCGAGTCCCGGGGGCGGCGGCAGCGAGCCCGTGGACGGCGGCGGCGGCGGGGACGGCTCCGACGACTGACGAGCATCGTTCCTGCTGGTCAGGCACCGCCCGACGGTTCAACGCCGAACGTGGCAAAGTACGGGCGTGAGCGACAACCTCCACCGTCGGGACATCTGGGGCGACGATCCCGAGGAGCGCGACGCCAGCGATGTCGTGGCCGAGGTCTCTTCTCTGGAACCCGACATCGCGCGACGCTGGCACGACCATCCCGCGGTCGTCCCGCTCAAGGTCGTCGGCCGCTTCATCGTGCGGAACGGCCGCCGGATCGCCATCACCATCGTCGGGGTCGTCGTGGTTCTCGTCGGCCTGGCGCTCCTGATCCTGCCGGGACCCGGTTGGCTGGTGATCTTCGTCGGCCTGTCGATCCTCGGGACCGAATACGTTTGGGCGCAGCGGCTGCTCCGCATCGCCAAGGAGCAGGCCAACAACGCGAAGGACAAGGTCCTTCGCAGGAAGCAGACCAAAGCCGATCGACGCGAGGGCACGCCGCCCGACGGCTCCGACGTGTCCTGATCCATCGATAGGCTTCCGCCGTGACCGGCCGCATCCTGATCGGCACGTCGATACGAACGCAGGTTGTCCACGTGGATCCGCTGTTCCTTCCTCGAAGCGTGGCGCTGATGCTCGATCCATAGGAGACTCGCGGGCGTCCGGAGAGGAGAGGCGATGCTGGCGACCGATGCATCCATGGTGTTCCTTCGTATCGCCCACATCGTCACGGGCGTTATCTGGGTCGGCTCGTTGTTCGTGGTGGTGGTGTTCGTGCAGCCCAGCGCCGCGGCGCTCGGGGCAGCGGGGGCGCCGTTCATGTCGGAGCTTCGCCGGCGCCGATTCGTCGATGTCGTCTTCATCGACGCCCTGCTCACCGTCGTCGCCGGGTCGTTCCTGTACTGGCGCGACTGGCACACGTATCCGAGCTTCGGCGACTGGATCGGCTCGAGCTTCGGGGCCTCGTTGACGGTGGGCGCTCTGCTCGCGATCTCGGGGCTCGTCGTCGCCGCGGCCCTCACGCGTCCCACGATCGATCGGCTCGTATCCCTCGGGCAGCAGGTCGCCGAGTCGGGCGGCACACCCACGCCCGAGACGGCCGCGCGGATCGCCGCGCTCCAGCGCAGGCTCGTCGTCGCCGAGCGGGTGAGTTTCTCCCTGGTCCTCGTCGCGGTCGTGGCGATGGCGTCAGCGCGGTATCTCTGAGATGACCGGCCGCGTCCTGATCGGCACCTCGTCGTGGACCGACCCGACGCTGGTGAAAGAAGGGAACTTCTATCCGCCCGGCACGACGACGGCCGAGGCGCGGCTGAAGTTCTACGCGTCGAGGTTCCCACTGGTGGAGGTCGACTCCACCTACTACTACCCGCCGTCGGAGAAGAACTCGGTCCTGTGGATCGAGCGGACACCCGACCGACTTCACGTTCAACATCAAGGCGTACTCGCTCCTCACGAACCATCCGACCAAGGTCGATTCGCTCTACAACGACATCAAGGCGACGCTCCCGCCGGACGCGCTCGAGAAGCGCAACGTGTATCGCGACAAGCTTCCCGATGAGGCGGTCGACGAGGTGTGGCAACGCTTCCGCGACGCGCTGATGCCGCTGCACTCGGCCGGCAAGCTCGGAGCAGTGCTGTTCCAGTTCCCGCAGTGGTTCGTCATCTCGAGGAAGAACAAGGCCTACATCGAGGAGTGCGCTGCGCGCCTGCCGGACTATCGCGTCGCGGTCGAGTTCCGCAACGAGTCCTGGATGAGCGAGCGGAACCGTGAGGAGTCGCTCTCCTTCCTGGAGGAGCGGCGGCTGCCGTTCGTCTGCGTCGACATGCCGCAAGGGTTCGTCTCGAGCATCCCGCCCATCGCGGCGGCGACCGCCGACGACCTGGCCATGGTGCGGTTCCACGGACGGGATCCGGAGGCGTGGACCACGAAGAGCGAGAGCGCCTCCGTGCGGTTCCGCTACGACTACAAGGAGGACGAGCTGGCGGAGTGGGTCCCGAGGATCCAGCAGCTGGCTGCCGAGACCCGCGAGACCCACGTGCTCATGAACAACTGCTACCGCGATTTCGCCGTCAGGAACGCAAGCGAGCTCGGAGACCTCCTGCTTATGGAGTGACCGGCCGGGGCGGTGGCGAGCGACATGAACGCGGGCTCTGAGCGCAAACGTCGGTAGGCTCGATGGATGCTGACGGGACACCGCTGGAAGGTCGCGACGGTCCGAGGGATCCCCCTGTACGTGAGCACGTCCTGGGTATGGATCGCCGCCCTCTACATCTGGTCCCAATACAACGACCTGACGCTCACCCGGGGCGTGGCCGCCGGTTCAGCGGAGGCGGTCTTCCTCGCGGTCTTCGCGACGGTGCTCTTCTTCGCGAGCATCCTGGCGCACGAGACCGCGCACGCCGTCATGGCGCGCGGGCTTGGCATGCCGGTCCGCGCAGTGACGCTCGTGTTCTGGGGCGGCGCGACCGAGACGCGGGCGGACCAGCGCGGCCCGCTCGGCGAGTTCCTGGTGGCGTTCGTCGGACCGGCGACCACCCTGGCCCTCGCGGGCGTGTTCTGGGTCGCCCACGTCCTCAGCCACGGGGTCATCTCGGAGATCGTCGGGTACCTCGCGTGGCTGTCGCTGATCTTCGCCGTGCTGAATGCCCTGCCGGGGTTCCCGCTCGATGGAGGACGGATGCTCCTCGCGGTCGTGTGGGGGATCACGAAGAACCGCCGAACGGCGTTGCGCGCGGCGGGATGGTCCGGCGTCCTGGTCGGTCTGGCCTTCGTCGCAGCGGCGGTGTGGTTCATCAGCAACGAAGACATCGGGCTGGGCATCTTCGGGGGCTATATCGGCGCCATCCTGGTCTCGACCGGCCGCGGCATGGATCGGCGGATCGCTTTCCGGGACCAGTTGATGAGGGGTCGGGTCGTCGATGCGATGCGGCCACCTCCCCCGACGATCCCGGCAACGATGAGCCTGGCGGAGGCCTTGGACCACGCGCTCCGCGGCACGGCGAACGAGACGTTCCCCGTGGTCGACGGAGCCGGTCACGTCATCGGTTCGGTCTCGATGCAGAGCGCACGCCGGGTGGGCGCTCGCGATCCGCTGCGGCCGGTACGCGATGCCTTGATCCCCATGAACCAGACGACGGTGCTCGATCCCGACGAGACCCTCGACGGGGCGTTCGAATGGCTCGGAGGCGAGCCCGGTCTGGTCGTGAAGGACGGGGTGCCGATCGGGGCACTGACCGCTCGAGACGTCGAGAACTGGTACCGCCGGGTGGTCGAGGGACGCTCGGCGCCGACCGGGTTCGCGGCGCTTCCTCCGCGCCCCGACGTGTGAGCCCACCACAGCATGCTGACCAGCCGACCTGTCGGTATCGCGCAGTAGCATCCTGCTCGTGACACCCCCCCTCTCTCCGGACCCCCAGCAGGAGCGGGTCCTGGCTCACGGGACCGGCGCGGCGCTGTTGACCGGCGGCCCCGGCACCGGGAAGACCGCGATCCTCCGCGAACGGTTCGCGCAGCTGTTGGAGGGCGGCGCCGATCCCGAGCGGATGGCGTTCGTCGTGGGCTCGCGGCGTGCGCGGGACGAGGCCCGCGAGGCTCTGCTCGCCCGGTTCCAGGGCTCCTTGCCGGAGCTCCGCGTCGTGACGATCCACGGGCTCGCTCGGCACGTCGTGAACGCGCGGTTCCGGCGGCTCGACTACCCGGAGCCGCCCGAGCTGTTGGCCGCCGGCGACCAGTTCGCGCTGGTGCAAGACCTGTTGAACGACCAGGACCCCGCCGCGTGGCCGGCGTATGGGCACATGCTGGGCATGCGCGCGTTCGCCGACGAGATCCGGCAGTTCCTATCTCGTGCGCAGGAAGGCCTCCTCACCCCTGAGGACATCGAGGCTCGCGCCGACAAGGCCGGCCTCACCGGGTGGAAGGAGCTCGCGCACTTCTACCGCGAGTACCAGGACGTGATCGACGGACGGAACGTCGTGGACTTCGCGGCACTGCTGCAGCGCGCGGCGCAGGTGTCGATGGACGGCGAGCCGCTGCTGGACCACCTGCTCGTCGACGACTACCAGGACTCGACGTTCGCCG
Organism: uncultured Actinomycetes bacterium; assembly: GCA_963775755.1. GTDB lineage: Bacteria > Actinomycetota > UBA4738 > UBA4738 > HRBIN12 > JBBQVZ01. The sequence goes on from CAVZKB010000011.1 coordinate 129,241, forward strand.
CCGAGGCGATCGTGGCGGGCTTGGCGCCGGCCGACCTGATCGTGGCCGGCGATCCCGAGGCGCACGTCTTCTCGTTCCAGGGGGCGACCGACGTTCCGATCCGCCGATTCGTCGCACGGTTCGGCGGCGCGGACGTGATCGAGCTGGAGACCCCGCACCGTGCCGAGACGGCCGTCACCGTCGAGGCGTGGACGGCGCCCCACACATCGGAGGAGCACGCCGCGATCGCCCGGGAGCTCCGCCGGCTCCACGTCGAAGAAGGGGTTCCGTGGAACGAGCTCGCCGTCGTGGTCCGCCGGCAGGGCGCCCACGTGGGCTCGCTATTGCGCGCGCTCGACGACGCCGGCGTGCCCCGGGCACTTCCCGAGAGCGGCATGGCGCTCACGGCCGAGCCGGCCACGTTCCCGTACGTGCTGGCGCTCCGATGGTTAACGGCCGATACCGAAGCCCGTGAGCTACTGGTCGAATCGGTCCTCACGTCCGACCTGGTGCGGCTTTCACCCGCCGCCGCCCGTGGGTTGATGCGCGCGGCGCAGGCGGCTGATGGAACGGTAGCCGCGGCGCTCGAGCACACGGACGGGCTGACACAGCCGGAGGCGGCCGAGGTCGATTCCGTGCGCGACGTCCTCGCGCGTGCGGCGACCGTCGCCGACCGCTCCGTGCTCGATGCGTTCAGGATCCTCTGGCAGGACCTGCCGTATTCGTCACGCTTGGTTGCCGAGGCCGAACGTTCCGCCGGCGCCCGCCGGGAGATCGATGTCGTCGTCGGTCTCTCCGGCGTGGTGGCCGAGGCCGGCGACTCCGCCGACACGTCGACGCAGGCGTTCATCCAGGCGCTCGACGCGGGCGAGCACGGCCCCGGCTACCGAACGCCGGATCCCTCATCGTTCGACGCGGTGCGAGTGTTGACGGCACACGGCGCCGTGGGCACCGAGCTCGACACGGTGATCGTCGCGGGTGCCGTGGAGGGGAACTTCCCCAGCCTGTCCCGACCCGAGCCGATGTTCGACCTGGCGGCGATCGAACGACCCATCTCGCAGTCCGAACGCAACCGAGCGCGCCTCGAGGACGAGCGACGGCTGTTCCGGATGATGCTCGGTCGCGCCAGGACCCGGGTCGTGTTGACCGCGAGCGAGACGCACGCGGACGGCTCGGTCGCCACGTCGCGGTTCGTCGACGAGCAGGGCATCGCGTGGGTACCCATCCCCCAGGGGCCGTTCGACGAACCGGTGTCCGTGCGGGAGGCGGCCGCCACGTGGCGCCGAACCGTCGCGGATCTGGACGCCGCTCGCGCCCGGCGCCTGGCCGCGCTCGACGGTCTGATCGCGCTCGGCGTCGATCCCAGACGATGGTGGTTCCAGCGCGGCTGGACCGACACCGGCGCTCCGCTGCACGAGAACATCCGCGTGTCCTACTCCAAGCTCTCGACGCTCGAGAACTGCGAGCTGCAGTACGTGCTGTCGGCCGAGCTGGGACTCGGCGGTCTCGTCGGTTACCAGGCATGGGTCGGTAAGACGATCCACAAGATCATCGAGGACTGCGAGAACGGCAAGGTCGATCGCACGCTCGAGAAGCTGCAAGCCGCTGTTGAGGAACGCTGGCGCCCTCAGGAGTTCCCGTCGACAGCAGTCTCCGAGACATGGATGCGCCTGGCCAAGGACCGGATGCTGCCGAACTGGTTCGGCCGGTTCGGCGAGTTCCCCGCGACCGGAACCGAGCGCGGGTTCGAGTTCGAGTACGACGGCGTGACGCTCAACGGCTACATCGACCGGATCGGACCCGACCCGCTCGGCTTCGGCACCCGCATCACCGACTACAAGACCGGCGGGACGTACAACATGCCGAAGGCGAACGAGAGCCTGCAGCTCGGCATCTACTACCTCGCCGCGCAGGAAGCGGAGGACCTGAAGGAAGTCGGCGTCATCACCGGCGTCGAGCTCGCGTACCTGAAGGGGCACTACAAGACCGGCGACATCGAGATGCGCGAGTGGGAGGTCGGCTCGGGTGAGCGCGAAGCCGAGTATCAGCAGCGGATGCGCGAGCGGCTCTCCGCGTTGATCGGTGAGCTCCGCCGCCTGGACGCTGAGGAGCGGTACCGGCCGAACTCGCAGGCCGACTGCTATTTCTGCGATTTCAAGACGCTGTGCTCGCTGTATCCGCAGGGTGCGCCGATGTTCCCCACGGACGGTGGATCGTGACGGAGCGCGTCTACCCGCCCGAGATCGTCGCCGTCATGGGCGGCCGCGCGCCGACCGAGGAGCAATGGCGTGCGATCTCGTGGCCGCTCGAGCCGTTCGTGCTCGTCGCCGGGGCGGGTTCGGGCAAGACCTCGGTGATGGCGGCACGCGTGGTGTACCTGGCACTCGCCGCGACCGGCCGTATCGAGGTGAACGACGGTGCGCAGGGTGTGTTGCCCGGCAACGTGCTCTGCCTGACGTTCACCCACAAGGCGAAAGAGAACCTGCAGAAGCGCGTGCGCGACGCCCTCGCGGGGATCGATCTTGCGGAAGGGGAGGAGCCCGAGATCATGACGTATCACGGGTTCGCGGGACGGCTCCTCTCGCGCTACGGGATGCTTGCGGGGATCGATCCGGACCAAAGAGTGCTGTCTCCTGCGCAGCGTACCGAGCTGTGTGCTCGCGTCATGGACCTGATGACGTTCGAGCACGTGAAGACCGAGACACAGGGCACCGTGGTCGACAACATCCTCCTGCTGGAAGATCAAGCATCGAACCACCGGCGGACCCCCGATGAGATCATCCGGTTCAACCGGGATCGGCTCGAGCAGCTGAAGGAACACCGCTCCGACCGCGCGTTCCACGCCGCACAGGAGCGGATCGAGCTGGCGACGGGGGCAGCCATCTTCCGCAAGTTGAAGCGCGACCTCGGCGCGATCGACTACGGAGATCAGATCTCGTTGGCGCTGAACGTCGTCGAGGAGCACCCGCAGGTCGCTGCCGACTATCGGCAACGGTTCGAAGCCGTGCTGCTGGACGAGTACCAGGACACCGACGTCGCGCAGGCGAAGCTGATCGCCGGGGTGTTCGGCGACGGACATCCCGTGACCGCCGTGGGCGACCCCGACCAGAACATCTACGCGTGGCGTGGCGCGAGCCTGTTCAACCTGCTGGAGTTCCCGCAACAGTTCCCGCGCGCCGATGGTTCGGCCTCGACACAGCTTCCCCTGTACACCAACTTCCGATCGGGCGCATGGATCCTGGAAGCGGCCGACGTGGTGATCTCGAAGCTCCCCGATCAGCAACGGCCGGATCCCGACAAGCAGTTGGTCCCATGGGCCGAGAACGGGACCGGGGAGGTGCACGTCGCGCGGATCTCCGACGAGTGGAAGGAGGCCGAGTGGATCGCGGAGCGCATCGGCGACCTGCACGACGCCGGTGACAAGTGGTCGGACGTGGCGGTGCTCTGCCGGTCCAGCCGCCTGTTCTTCTCGCTGCAGCAGGCGTTCGCCGAACATGAGATCCCCGCGGAGATCCTGGGGCTCGCGGGGCTGCTGCGCCTGCCCGAGATCGTCGAGGTCCTCGCGTATGCGCGCGCCGTGAGCGATCCACTCGCGAGCGTGGCGCTCGCGAAGATCCTGCTGGGCCCGCGGTACCGCGTCGGCTACAAGGATCTGGCGCGCGTGGCGGCGCTCGCGAAGATGAAGAGCTACGCGCTCCGCCTGGAGGACGAGGAGGAGGGCGAGGCGACGCCGTTCCTGTTCGCAGAGGCGCTCGAGCATCTCGACGACGTGGAGCGATTGTCGGACGATGCGCGCGAGCGGCTGGAGGAGTTCCGGCGAGAGCTGGCCGACCTCCGTATCGAGGCCCGCAAGCCCGTCGGCGAGTTCCTCGGGGAAGTCGTGCGACGCACCGGCATCCTGGCGGAGCTGGATGCGCATACCGACCAGGTCGTTGCGACCGCCGCCAAGCGCAACCTTGCCGCGTTCATGGATCAGGTGCACGCGTTCGAGCCCGTCGAAGGACAGCTCACGCTCCGCGCGTTCCTGGACTACGTGGACACGGTCGAGCGCATGGACAAGCAGGAGTGGTCGCCGGTGCAGCCATCGGCCGAAGACTCCGTCAAGGTCATGACGATCCACGCGGCGAAGGGGCTCGAGTTCGACAACGTCTTCGTGCCCGGCATGGCGAAGGGATTGCTCCCGAGCACGCGCATCCAGCACAACCCGGCGGAGCGCGGGAAGTCGATGGACTTCGAGCTCCGAGGCGACGCGGAGATCCTCCCGAAGTTCGACGGGGTGCTGTCGCACTTCAAGCAGGACCTGCAGGCGCAGGAGGAGTACGAGGAGCGCCGCACGGCGTACGTCGCCATGACACGCGCCCGCAAACGTCTGTTCTGCACCGGAGCGCATTGGTACGGCGAGAACATCAACGCGAAGGAAGGCGGCAAGTTCCTGCGCGAGCTCGCCGGATGGGTGCAAGAGCTGCGCCACGGGACGTTCGACCCCGGGGCCGACATCGACGAGGACACGAACCCGCTCCTCGGCTATCGAGAGCGGTTCGTGAAGGACTGGCCCGAACCGGCGAGACCCGACGACAGCGACGACGTCTTCCCGGAGGGCTGGCGTCGGTCGGCCGCTGAGGCGGTCGTCGTCGGCGGGGTACAGCCGACTCTCCTCGAACCGTTCAGCGCGGAGGAACGTGAGCTGTTCGAGGAGCTCGCGGCCGAGCGCCGGCACCATGCCGGCTTCCTACTGGAACGAGAGGGCGCGGACGCGACGAACGGCTGGGGTGCGCCGGTAGCCCGGCGATCGGTGTCGGTCGGCGGCGTGATCGACTACGCGCGTTGCCCGAAGCGCTTCTATTGGACGGCCGTCCGTCCGCTGCCTCGGTTCAGCGGGCCGGCTGCGCGCATCGGCACCGAGGTCCACCGGTGGATCGAGCGTCGCGCGAGCGGACAGGCCGTCCTGCTCGAGGTCGACGAGGCCCCGGATCTCACGAGCGAAGAGCTCGCGGGCGAGCCCGGCAAGGTCGAACGTCTCCGCGAGGCGTTCCTGGGGAGCCGGTTCGCCGATGTCACGCCGCTCCACGCCGAACGACCGTTCCTGCTCCGCCTCGAAGGGTTCACGGTCGGAGGCAGGATCGACGCCGTCTACGGCGATCCGGGCGGTCCGTGGGAGGTCGTGGACTGGAAGACCGGTCGCAGACCAGCCGATGACGATCCGCTCGCAGCGCTGCAGCTCGACCTCTACGGCCTGGCGTGCGTCGAGATCTGGAACAAGGCACCCGAAGACGTCACGCTCACCTACCTCTACCTGGCGAGCGGCGACGAGGTCTCGCACCCGATGCAGGATCCGGACACCGTGAAGGCCCGCGTGACCGAGGCCCTTCGTTCGATCGACGCGGGAGCGTTCGACGCAACCCCCGGCACGCAGTGCACCTACTGCGACTTCCGGGCCTTCTGCCCGGAGGGAAAGGCGTGGCTGGCAGCCCACGTCGGCGCCGCTACGTCGTGAGCCGCTCGATCTGCGCCTCGAACTTCCGGTAGCCGGCCGCGGGGTCGAACCCGCCTTCGGTCACACCGGGGATGAAGCGGACAGCCAAGCCCGTCTCGGCGGGCACGCGGGCCTGGACCACCGCCCGGAACCACTCGAGGTCGCCCGGCTGGATCAACACATCGCCGGCCGTGCCCATCCGCCGGTACGACGAGTCGTCGCTCACGACCGGCGTGCGGCGGAAGGCCTTCTCGAGCGACGCGCGGAGGACGTCGTCGTCGGTGTCGATGAGCGATCGGCCCTCGACCCACGAGATCGTGGCGACCACGTCGTCGGGTTGGTCCGGTGGATGGAGCTCGACCTTCACGTACGGAAGGCTACCCGGCGAGCGAGCGGTCGAGGCGGCGGACCGTTCGAGCCATGCCTCCGAGCAGACAGATCGTGATCTCGGGGTTGGCGGTCAACAGCCCGAGGAACCCCTTCTGCGTGATGATCACGAGCGTCATCTCCGTCTCGGCCTCGACCGACGCCGAGCGAGGCCCGCCGTCGAGCAGCGAGATCTCGCCGAAGTGGTCGCCGGGGTACATCCGGTTCACGGTTCGCCCGCTCGCCACGACCTTGGCCTGGCCGGTCAGAACGACGTAGAAGCTGTCGCCGATGTCACCTTGCTTCACGATCGTGGCGCCGGCCATGAAGCGGGCGACCTCTGCCAGGTCGACGACCTTCTTCAACTGCCTGTTCGATAGATCGTGGAACAGAGGAACCGCGCCCAACACGGCCGTGAGCTGCTTGATCGTCGCCTTGCTGGTCGCCACGGCGCAAGCCTACCCCCATCACATGCGGACGCGCCATGCGCCCGCGTGTCGGCGGGACCAGATACGGTCTGCGACGCACGGCGGAAGGAGCGGCGTGTCGGCCTATGTGCGGCGCGAGCCACAACCGCTCCCCCTCACGCTCGTCCTGCGGCAGCATGCAACGCTGATCCGACAGGGCGCGTCCGGCGATGGCCTGTGGATGGTCGAGTCCGGAGCGCTCCGAGTCGCGGTCATCTCGGATGCCGGCCACGAGCTGGTGCTGGACGTCCTGGGATCCGGTCACGTGACGGGCGAGCCCAACGGCGTGCCGTCGCCGGTGACGGTGCGCGCGCTCCGTCCCTCCCGTCTGTCCCCGGTACCTCCTCGGGCGGCGGCCGACCTCCTCACCACCCGAGCGCATCGCGCCGCCGCTCTCGCGGCGGAGCTCGCGTGGCTCGGTGTCCGGGCGCGCATCACACAGCGGCTCGAGGACCTCGCCGAGCGGTTCGGGCGGCCCGTCGAGGGCGGCAGGCTGATCCTGCTGCCGCTCACCCAGGATGAGATCGCTGCGCTCGCCGGCACCACTAGAGAGTCGGCGAACCGGGCGCTCCGCGCGATGGTGGCGGGCGGCGACATCCGCGTCGCCGCGCGCGGCCGCTACGTCGTGCGGACGCGGTTCCGGCGCGTCGGCGGTGACGGGTGACGGGCAGACCCGGTTTGACGCCGCGTGTCGCCGCCTGTTTGGCTTCGGCGATGGGTGACGACTACGAACCTTCCACGTACGGGGATCGGATCGCCGACGTCTACGACGACATCTACGGGCACGCGCCGGCGTTCGGCGACATCTCGCGTCCGGTCGCGTTCCTGGCTTCGCTCGCCGGTGGCGGACCGGCACTCGAGCTCGGCATCGGGACCGGGAGGATCGCCCTTCCGCTGCAGGCCGCTGGCGTGCGGGTCCACGGGGTCGACGCGTCCACCGCGATGGTGGAGCGCCTCCGTGCCAAGCCGGGAGGCGACGACATACCGGTCACGATCGGGGATTTCGGCGACTTCTCACTGGATGAGCGCTTCCCGCTGATCTACGTCCCGTTCAACACGTTCTTCGCGCTCCTCACGCAGGATGATCAGGTGGCGTGCTTCCGAGCCGTGGCTCGGCACCTCACGCCCGGCGGCGCGTTCGTGATCGAAGCGTTCGTCCCGGATCTCGCCCGGTTCGACCGGGGTCAGCGCGTCTCGGCCATCCGTGTCGACCCCGGCTCCGTATCGCTCGAGGTCTCGATGAGCGATCCCGTGACGCAGGTCACCGACTCGCATCACGTCGTGATCCGTGAAGGCGAGGTCCATCTCTACCCGGTCAAGATCCGTTTCGCGTTCGTCGCGGAGCTGGACCTGATGGCACGGCTCGCGGGGCTCCGCCTGCGTGAACGATGGGGCGACTGGGATCGGACGCCGTTCTCGGGAGCCAGCGGGAAGCACATCTCGGTCTGGGAACCCGATCCCGACACCCGGTCGCTGAGTCCCTAGCCTCCGGCGTCCGCGGTCTCCTGAAGCACCGCCAGGCTGCACGGTCCGCAGAGCTTCGCGCGGCCCTTGACGGGCCGGCCACAACGGGCGCACACGCGAGGCTCGCTCTTCGACCACGTCGCACCATCCACCTTGCCCCTGCGTTCCGCGCGACCCTCGCTCTCGAGCTTCAACAGGTGCGCGAGGACCGAGCGTTCGGCGAGCGCGTGCACGTCAGACGGATAGTCGCGGTAGATCGTCGCGACCAGATCGGGGATGGTCAGCGGCCCTTCGGCGAGCAGCGTCAGCACCTCGCGCTCGCGTTCCTCACGGTGCGCGACGTACTCGTCCAGCTTGGCGCGGGCGCCCAGCACTATGGGCCCGTGCCCGGGGTAGATGACCCGCGGACCGAGGTCCTGCATACGGCGGAGGGAGCGCAGGTATTGCACGAGATCGCCGTCCGGCGGGTCGATGAAGCTCGTCCCACGGCCCACCACGGCATCGCCGGTGAACAGCGCACCCTCCGATGGCACGAAGAACGCGACGTGATCGGAGGAGTGGCCCGGCGTGTACTCAGCGATCACTTCCGCACCGCCGGACGCGGCGAACCGCTGACCGTCGCGCAGATGTTCGGCGCCATGGAGCCGGAACGCATGGAGCGGCGCTCCCACCTGCTCGGCGAACGCCGGCGCGCCGGGAGCGTGATCCTCGTGATCGTGGGTCACGAGCACGGCGCCGACGCGTCCGGCCGCGCGCGCGATCTCATCGAGATGCGCGGTGTCGTTCGGACCGGGGTCGATGACGATCGACGGGTCCTCGCCGACGATCCACGTGTTCGTTCCCTCCAGCGTGTACACGCTCGGGTTCGGCGCGAGGACGCGGACGATCCTCAGCATCAGTCCTGCCAGAACGTCGCGCGCGACAGGCGCTCGACGTCGTCGTCGGTGGGTTCGCGGGTCTCGAACCGGAGAGCGAGCAGATCGGCCACCGACGAGCACTCGGCCAGATGGGTCATGGTGAAGAACGTGGGCCAGTACAGCTTGCGCCGGCCTGCCCCGTGATCGGTGAGCAGCTCCTTCGCGGTGACCCACCAGGCCGACGCGGCCTCCGAGCCGTCGGGGGTGGGTTCGAGCCCGTCGATCGACGCCACCGCGAAGTATCGCGCGTCGAACCTCACCGGCACTTCCTCGGGCGCGATCCAATGCGCGATCTCGGGGAGCTGCTCGGGCTTAGGCGGCGCCATCCCCACGGGACTGAGGGGATCCCAACTGCCGATCGGCCCCAGACCGTCGACCGTGAGCGCCAACGCCGTCTCCTCAGAAAGCTCACGGATCGCACACGCGCGAAAGATCTCGTCCGCGGTGCCGAACCACTCTTCGGCGAGATCGGCGTCGCCCGGGTCCGTGGCGCCGCCCGGGAAGGCGACGTAACCGGGGAGGAACCGGCTAGACCGGCTGCGCTCGATGACGAGCAGCTCGAGGCCGGCGGAGACGTCTCGCCCCGCGATGACCGACGCCGCCAGCCGAAGCTCGTCCACCATGCCCGGATTCTCCCAGGCGTGACGGCGGCATACTCCTCGCCATGAGCGAACAAGTGGCCGAGGCGCTCCGGCGAGCGATCCGCGACCACGGACCGATCAGCTTCGCCGAGTACATGGAGCTCGCGCTCTACGGACCGGGCGGCTTCTACGAGGGTCTGCCGGTGGGAGCCGCGGGTGACTTCGTGACGAGTCCGCACGTCCATGCGGTCTTCGGAGCGATGCTGGGTGTCGCCGTACGGCAGTTGTCCGACGCCCTGGGCAGCCCGTCTCCTCTCCGGATCGCCGAGGTGGGCGCGGGAGACGGCACGCTCGCGGTGCAGCTGCTCGATGCCCTCACCGACCTGGATGTCGACTACGCCGCGATCGACGTCAGCCCCGGGGCGCGTTCCGCGTTGTCGACGATCGACGGCGTGCGCGCCGCGACCGACCTCGCCGACGCGCCGCACGTCGTCATCGCCAACGAGCTGCTCGACAACCTGCCGTTCCGCCGTCTCCGCGGCGATCGCGAGATCCGCATCGGGATGGACGGCGCACGGTTCGTGGAGGTCGAGGCGACGTGGGACGGCGAGCCCGGTCCGTCGGATGGCGAGGCGATCGTGCCCGACGGTGCGCTCGCGTTCATCGACCGTCTGGTGCGGCGCCTGACGCGCGGCTACGCCTTGGTGATCGACTACGGCGCCGTCGGCTCTTCGGGCGGAGGCATCCACGGCTATCGCGGGCATCGACTCGTCGATGATGTGCTGCTCGACCCCGGCTCCAGCGACATCACCGCCGGCGTCGACTTCACAACGATCGCGCGCCGCGCGGAAGAACGCGGGCTGACGGCGTTCCCGACGGTCACGCAGCACGACGCGCTGCTCGCGCTCGGGTTCGAGGCGTGGCTCCGCCAAGGGCTCGAACGGCAAGCGGCGCTGCTGGATGCCCGGGAGGGGCTCGAAGCCGTTCGGGCGTGGAGCGGGAGGAGCCGGGCGACGTTGCTGGTCGATCCGTCCGCGCTCGGCCGCTTCCGGTGGCTGCTGCTCGCGTCACCGGGACTGCCGTCCCCGCCGTGGCTCGACGGCTCGGTCAACGCCGCGCGGTAGTCCGTACCAGACTACTTGCGCGTTGCCTCCTGGTCGTTGAGGAAGCGTTCGATCAGACCCCGCGCCACCGCCGCCATCGAGAACCCGTTCGTCGTACACCAACCGCGGAATCGATCGTGCAGGTCGGCGGGGAGGCGCACCAACAGCGGGGACGTCATCTGCTTCACGGCGTCGAACGGGGGGCCCGGGAGGGTGAAGTCCGGCGACGCCGCGAGCACGTCCGGGCTGAGGATCGCCGGCGACGTGCCCGGTGTCGCGAACGCCCGTCCGATGATCGACCGTAAGACCTCGTCCTGTTCGTCCTGCGGAAGGCTCCTGATGGCCTTCAGCAGGAGGTTCTCCGCGCCCATCCCCGCCACCCCGTGTCCTCTGCGATATCGGTTACGATATCGTCAACGATATCCCGCGGATCGACCCGGCGCAAGGGCGTTCCCTTGACGGGCGCGGCAGTGTCCCCGCATCCTCGTCCTCGTGCGGAAACTGGTGGCGATGCTCCTCGGTGCGTTGTTGGTCGTCGGCGCCGCTTCTGCCGTCGTCGCCCATCCCCGTTCCGCGTCGAGCAGCCGCACGGAGATCTCGCGTCCGGAGCCGCCCGGCCGTGACGAGGACGTCGCCGAGGAAGCGGAGCACACCGCCGAGAGCGAGGAGCACGAGGCGGCGGACATCACGAAGGCGCGTGCCGTGGCGTTCGACGCGGCCAGGGCCGGCGGCCTCATCGGTCTCCAACGCCCGTTCCGACCGGTACCCACCCCCGGATGGACCACCGAGCACGTCTGGAGTGCGACCGCCAATGATTGGGAGCCCGCGATCGCGGCGGACCCCAACGCGCCATACGTGTACTCGCTCGCGACCCGATACACGCCTCCCCGCAGGTGCCACGGATGCGCGCTGCCGAACATCATCCTGCGAGTCTCGGCCGACGGCGGCAGGACGTGGGGACCCGACCGGTTCCTCTGCCGGTGCCCCGACATCAAGAACGGCGAGTACGACCCGCTCATCGAGGTGGACAGTGTCGGAACCATCCACGCCGTCTGGCTCCAGGGCTACTCTCCGGGAGTCGTCTACTCGCGCTCGAGCGATCACGGCACGACCTGGACGACGCCCGTCCAGATGCCGGTCGCGTGGTCGGACAAACCGCAGCTCGCGGTGTCGGCGGACGGGCAGGACGTCTACATCGACATGAACGGGCCGAGCCACGGCGACAGCCGGGTCGCCGTCTCGCACGACGGCGGGGGGACCTTCACGCTCGTTCGCGTTACCGACGACGACCGCTACAACTTCGCCGGTGGCGCGTGGACCTCGGCGGACGGGCAGCACGTCGCGTTCGCGCAGTCCAGCTACGACCAGCGCTACCACGGGAAGATCCATTCGGACATCGCGCTCTCCGACGACGGCGGCGTCACGTGGCGATCCGTCCGTGTCGCCACGGGTGATCGACAGCCCGACTGCTTCTCACGGGGTTGTCCCGACGGGTTCTACGGACCCACGCCCGCGCTGGCGGGCGACCCGGATGGAACGCTCTTGTACGCCTTCGCCGCCAACCACGAACCGCGAACATCGCAGCGCGTCTATCTCACCGTCTCGACCGACGGCGGCGACACGTGGGGGACGGCGATCCCGGTGTCGCCGGAGCGGGCGAACGCGATCTTCCCGGCGGCGACGTCCGGGGGCGCCGGCGACTTCCGCGTCTGGTGGATGGACACGCGTAGCGGACGTTGGAACGTCTGGTACACGCGGACGACCGACGGCGGCGCGACCTGGTCACGCGCCGTTCGACTCTCGAACGCGGTCTCCGGCTTTCCCTACAAGAGCCGCCGTGGCTTCGCGGAGGCGTACGGCGACTACGGCGAGATCGACGTCACGAACACCGGGCGGACGGTCGCCATCTGGGGAGAGGGTACGAGCTACGCGGGGCCGGGCAACGTGTGGTTCACGCGCGAGCGCTAGTCCCCGGTCTCAGCGATCGACGTCGCCGACCACGAAGAAGATCGAGCCCAGGATGGCGACCACGTCGGGGAGCAACACACCGGGAAGCAGCGCGGGGATCACGCTGACGTTCGAGAACGACGGGGTGCGCATCTTCACCCGGTACGGCTCGACCTTCCCGTCGCCCACGACGTAATACCCCATCATGCCGAGCGGATTCTCCGTTCGGACGTACACCTCGCCGCTCATCTTCAGCGTCTTGGGAAGCTTCTCGGCGCGGAACTGTCCGGGAGGCAGCTTGTCCATGCACTGCTCGATGATGTCGCAGGACTCCTTCATCCGCTCGATCAGCACCCACAGGCGGTCGTAGCAGTCGCCGGTCTGTCCGACGGGAACGTTGAACTCGACCTCTGCGTACTTCTCGTACGGCTCGTCCTTTCGAGCGTCCATCGGCACGCCGCTCGCGTGCAACACGGGCCCCGAGCACCCGTAGGCCACGGCGACGTCCCTGGGCAGCACACCGACGTTGCGGGTCCGCGCGAAGATGATCTCGTTCCCCATGATCAGGGTCTCGTACTCCTTGATGCGCTTGCGCGTCTCGGCGAGCACCTCGGCGGACCGCTTCAGGAACCCGCGCGGCAGGTCGTCCTTCAGGCCGCCCACCCGGCAGTACGAGTGGTGCATGCGGGCGCCGGTGACCGACTCCAGCATGTCCTGGATCAGCTCCCGCTCTCGGAACGCGTAGAACATCGGCGTCATCGCGCCGAGCTCCAACGGGAACGAACCCCCGAACATGAGGTGGTTCAGGATCCGATTCCATTCGGCGAACATCGTGCGGATCCACTGCGCGCGCTCGGGTACCTCGATACCAGCGAGGCGTTCGACGGCGATCGTCCACCCGAGCTCGTTGTTGAACGCGCTGATCCAGTCGTGACGGTTCATCAGCACCAGGACCTGGCGCGAGTCGCGGTACTCGGCGAGCTTCTCCGCGGCGCGATGCATGTATCCGATGACGGGTTCGGCGCGCGTGATGACCTCGCCGTCCAGCTCGAGCACGACCCGCAGAACGCCGTGCGTGGACGGGTGCTGCGGACCGATATTGAGGATCATCTCCTCGGTCTTGAGCGTTCCCGAGGGCACGACGTCGATGTCGAGTCCGCCGCCGCGAACGAGCGACGCGACCTGCGAGCTCTGGAACGCGGGGCGCTCGGTGTCGACCATCGCGGGATATCCTACGCGAACCCTCGCACGGCCCGAGCTGCCAAGTGGCAGGCCGCCGTCCGGACACCCGCGTGTCGCGCGGGGCTCTAGACTCGGGTCATGGCGGTCGACGTTCGACGCAGGCTCCCTTCGGTCGACGCATTGCTCCGCTCGGAACCCGGCCGTCGCGCCGTCGCCAACTTCGGACGGCCCATCGTCAAGCGGATGCTGATCAAGACCCTCGAGGAGACCCGCGGAGCGGCGGAACGGGGGACGGCGCCGCCGACCGACGACGAACTGCTCGCCCACGCGATCGGAATGGCGTCGAAGATCGCCACCGGCCTCACGACGGTCATCAACGCCACCGGTGTGGTGCTCCATACGAACCTGGGCAGGGCGCCGCTGCCGGAGGCAGCGACGCGCGCGGCCGCCCGAGCCGCGCGGACGTACTCGGATCTGGAGATCGATCGCGAGACCGGCAGGCGCGGCAAGCGCTCGACCCGCGCCGAGGCGATGCTGATCGCGCTGACCGGTGCCGAGGACGCGCTCGTCGTCAACAACTGCGCCGCCGCGCTCCTGCTCGCCCTTGCGGCGCTCGCGCGCCGCAAGGAGGTCCTGGTCTCGCGCGGCGAGCTGATCGAGATCGGCGGCGAGTTCCGGATCCCCGACATCATGTCCGCGTCCGGCGCGAAGCTCGTCGAGGTCGGCACGACGAACCGCACGCGGACGACCGACTACCGCTCCGCGCTCACCGAGCGGACCGGCGCGATCCTCAAGGTCCATCCCAGCAACTACCGCGTGGTCGGCTTCACGGCGTCGCCGCTCGCGAAAGACCTCGCCGCGATCGCCGCGAAGCGCGGGGTGCCGTTCATCTTCGACGTCGGCTCCGGCCTATTGCGTCACGAACAGGGGATGCCGCCGGACGAGCCGTCGGTGACCGAGGCGCTGAGCGACGGCGCCGACCTCGTGACGTGCTCCGGCGACAAGCTGCTCGGGGGACCGCAGGCGGGGATCGTCGTCGGCAGAGCCGACGTCGTGGCCAAGCTGCGGACGCATCCGATCGCTCGCGCCGTCCGCGTGGACAAGATGCAGATCGCGGCGCTGGAGTCCGTCCTCGCGATACATGCGTCGGGCCGGGAGAACGAGCTCCCGGTGCGCCGGATGCTGTTGGAATCGATGGACGACCTGTCCAAACGAGCGCACCGGCTGGCGGAATCGCTCGACGGCGACCTGGAAGGGGCACACGTCCGCAAGACGCGGTCCGTCGTGGGTGGAGGTTCCATGCCGGGCACGTCGATGCCCTCGTGGGGCGTGGCGGTGAAGACGGCAGACCCGGCGTCGTTCGCCTCCCGGCTCCGCGCCGGGAGCCCATCGGTATTCTGTCGGATCGACGCGGACGCCGCCGTGTTCGACGTTCGAACCGTGCTTCCCGACCAGCTCCCCGACCTCGCTCGCGCGATCCAGTACGCCCTCGAGAGCGACGACATCGACGAGGATTGACACCGCCTTGCCGGGCGAGCTCCGCGTGGTCGCGACGGCCGGGCATGTCGATCACGGCAAGTCCTCGCTGATCGTTCGCCTGACCGGTATCGACCCGGACCGTTGGGCCGAGGAGAAGCGTCGCGGGCTCACGATCGATCTCGGGTACGCGTGGTGCACGCTCCCGTCGGGCCGCGAGATCGGATTCGTCGACGTCCCCGGCCACGAACGATTCATCGGCAACATGCTCGCCGGCGTGGGGCCGGTGCGCCTGGTGCTGTTCGTGGTGGCGGCCGACGAAGGGTGGAAGCCGCAATCCGAGGAACACCTGCAGATCCTGGATGTCCTCGGCGTCCGCGGCGGCGTGATCGCCCTGACGAAACGCGACCTGGTCGACGACGAGACGCTCGACATCGCGACCGAGGAGATCCGAGACCGGGTGGCGGGCACGGCGCTGGCGAGCGCGCCCATCGTGCCCGTGTCCTCGGAGACCGGCGAGGGCATCGAGACCCTGGCGAAAACGCTCGACACGATGCTCGAGGGCGCGGAGCCGGCGGAGGATGCCCGCACCCGTCTGCACATCGACCGGGTGTTCACGATCAAGGGCGCGGGAACCGTCGTGACGGGAACCCTCGTCGGCGGGTGCATCCGCGTCGGCGACGACGTCGAGGTCTATCCGTCGGGGATGGACGCGCGGGTCCGTTCGCTGCAGACCCACGAACAGGCGGAGGAACGTGCGTGTCCCGTTTCTCGTGTCGCCGCGAACCTCGTGGGCATCGAGCGCGACCGGCTCGGGAGGGGCGACGTGCTCGCGGTCCCGGGGACATGGCGACCGACGCACGTCTTCGAGGCGCACTTGCGACCCGTGCGCGGGCTGACGCGCGCGGTGACCGCTCGCGGTGCGTTCAAGCTCCACGTGGGCGCCGCCGAGGTCGACGCGCGCCTGCGTCTGTACGGCACCTCGAAGCTCGAGGCCGGCGACGAGGCGTTCGTGCGGATCACGTCGTCCGAACCGGTGGTGCTGGACGTGGGCGACCGGTTCGTGCTCCGAGAGAGCGGTCGCGGGGAGACCATCGCCGGCGGAGCCGTCCTCGACGCCGCCCCTCCGGTGAAGGCCGGGCCCGACCCCGTCGCCCGGCTGGCTGCCCGGGCGTCGGCGTCACGCGAGGAGCTGCCGGCGCTGCTCGTGAAGGAGCGAGGCGTGATCGACGGCGCCGACGTGTTCGCCCTCACCGGCTCGCAGGTGATCGGTGGCGTCGCGATCCGGGATTGGCTCGTCGCCGACGACCTCCGCACGTCGGTGGAAGCGTCGGTGGTCGAGGCACTCTCCGCACATCACCGCGAACACCCGCTGGACGCCGGCGCCGGACTGACGCTCGCCCGCCGCGCGGTCACCGCGGTCCTTCGAGCCGCTCGCGCACCGGCCGACAGCCCGCTCGTCGACGCGCTCCTCGACGACCTTCGCGATCGCGGCGTCACGGTGCAGGAAGGAACGACGATCCGCCTGGCGTCGCACCGGGTCGAACTGGACGAGCGTTCGGCCGACGTCGACCACCTGCTCGCCGCCATCTCGGAAGAACATGAGGCAACGCCGCCCACCGTCAAGGAGCTGACCGCCGCCGGGGTCGCTCGCGACGTGATCGACGCCGCGGCTCGGGAAGGTCTGGTCGTGCGTCTCACGCCCGACCTGGTCGTCTCGACCACGTTCGTGTCGCGTGCGGAGGCCACGATCCGCGCCGCAGGCGACGCCGGCATCACGGTGAGCGCCCTGCGGGAGTCGCTGGGCACCACACGGAAGTACGCGGTACCGCTCATGGAGTGGTTCGACCAGCACGGCGTGACACGGCGCGAGGGCGACGTTCGGTTCCCGCGCGAGCGTGCGCGCGGCGACGCCTAGCTCGGCGCGACCTCGGCGATGACCGCCACCTCGATGCATCCACCGAGCGGAAGCGACGACATCCCGATCGCGGCTCGAGCGTGCTTCCCTTCCTCCCCGAGCACAGCCACCAAGAGCTCGCTCGCTCCGTTCGCCACCTTCGGGTGGTCACCGAAGTCCCGCGTCGAGGCGACATACACGGTCACTTGCACGATGCGACGCAGCCGGTCGAACGACCCGAGCTCCGCCCGCAGGGCCGACAGTGCCTGGAGGGCCGCTCGGCGGCCGCCCTCGTAGCCCTGCTCCACGGAGACCTGGTCACCGAGGAGCCCCGGGTGCAGCACCTGTCCGTCGATGATCGGCACCTGCCCCGCCACGAAGGCCAACGATCCGGAGATCACGACCGGCACATAGGCGGCGACGGGGACCGGGGCCGGCGGCAACTCGAGACCCTGATCCGCGATGCGCTGGAGGACGTCGGCGTCGTTCATCTGGCGAGCATCCTCTCAGACGGGGCCACCGCTCACACCGCCTGAGCCGCCCGCTGGCGCAGGAGCGCCCGCCGCTCCATCTCGTTCAGCCCTCCCCAGATCCCGTGGCCCTCGCGAACCTCAAGGGAGTACTCGCGGCATTCCTCCAGGACCGGGCACGTCCGGCAGATGGCCTTCGCGACGGCCTCCCGGGCGTCCTTCTCCCGGCGCTTCTCGAAGTAGCTGGGCGCGAAGAAATACGTGGAGTCCTCACCGCGACACGCCGCGCGAAGTTGCCAGCCACTCGTCCAGCTGTCGATCATGACATCGGCCGGAAGGCCATCCTTCCCACGTCGGCGTCAGGGGGCCCGAACGGGCCGTACACCTTGTCTTTCGTAAGTCGAGCCCCTTGGGATTCCCGCGCCCGGGGGAACGGGTGGATCCGAGGCTCAGCGGTCGGCGTCCTGGGGATCGCCCGCCGGGGGTTCGGCCTCCACCCGAAGGACCAGGCCATCCACCCCACGAACGCGAACCGCCGTCCCGGAGGCGATCTCGTCCCCCGTCGACCTGCCTCGCCACATGGCGCCCTTCACGTAGACGGGCCCGTCCGGCGCGAGCTTCCCCCGGGCCTCGCCTACCAGGCCGATCAAGCCCCGTTGAGCGTTCACGATGCGGTCTCGGGACTGGATCGCCACGGTGAGCGCGAACCCGTAGTAGAGGGCGCTCGCCACCACCGCGCCGCCGATCAGCCAGGGCGAGATCCGCATGGGAGCGGCCATCCCGCGCCAGGCCAGCACGGACCCCGCCGCGAACGCGACGAGCCCCGCCACCGTGGGCGGGCCGAGCTTCCGAGCCCGGACGTCGAGGACCATGAGCCCGATCCCCCCGACGAGCAGCGCCAGGCCCAGCCAGTTCACCGGGACGACCGTGAGTCCGTAGAGACCGAGCGCCAGCATCCCGAGCCCCGCGAAGCCGGCGAAGCCGAATCCCGGCTGGGTCAGCTCGAACGCGAGCGCGGCGAGAGCCAGGACGAGCAGGAAATACACCATCGAAGGGGACGCGACGCCGTGCAGGACGCGGTCGACGGGTCCGAGGTTCTCGAATCGGATGTTCACCGTTCCTTGCTCGTTGGCTTCCTGCTGCGTGGTGGCGACGTGCGTCCGCAACACGACCGGCCCGGCGGGCGTCTGGACGGTCCGGCCGTCGACGACATCGAGCAGATCGGGGATCGACGTGGCCGCGACCTGCGCGATGTCACGATGCCGCGCCTCCGCCGCCGTGAGCGGCCGGTCGTTCCAGTCGATGTCGGTCTGCTTGTCGCGGGCCTGGATCCAGCCCGCGATCGTGTCGTGGAGCCCCGCCGGACGCTCGTCCGGCATGGCGAGGTCGACCGGGTAGAGCGGCCCCGTCTGGCTTCCCGGCGACACCCCCGCAAGGGAGGACGCGTACATGAGCAGCAGCCCGGCTCCGCTCGCTCGGGCGGGCGCGGGTCCCACCCAGGAGATGACGGGCACGTTGAGATCGGCCACACGCTGGGCGAGCGCCACGCCGTCCTCGTCGAGCGTCCCCGCGGTATCGATCTGCAGGACGACGACCGCCCCTTCCTTCTCTGCCGCGTCCAGGCGGTGGTTCAGGTATCCGAGCAAAGGGCGATCGATGGCCCCGTCGACCTTGATCACCTCGACGTTCGTCGGCGTCGCCGCCTGGGCGGCGAGCGGCCAGAGCGCGAGCAGCGACAGCAGGGCGAGCACGAGGGAGAGACGGCGCATTCGGGCCTCATGCTACCGAGCGGGAGGCGAGGGGTATCCTGGGCATCGCTCATGGCCCGAACCGTCCAACCCGGGCGCCACGCGGCGGACCGGCCATACGCACCGCTTGCCGTGCTGCTCCTCGTGCCGGTCATCGCCGTCGCGGCGGTGCTCATCGCGCTTCTGATCGTCCCTCCGATCGCCGGGCTCGCGCTCGGGGCGAAGCGGATCGACGCGCGACTGACGGCGCTCGGCGCCGACTTCACCCGCATCCCCCGGTTCCCCGAGCGCTCGACCGTCTACGCGTCCGACGGGAAGACCGAGCTGGCCACGCTCTATCTGGACAACCGCGAGATCGTCCGTCTCGACGACATCAGTCCGATCGGACCGAAGGCCGTTCTCGCGGTCGAGGACACCCAGTTCTACGAGCACGGGCCGCTGGACTGGACCTCGCTCGTCCGGGCCTTGCTCACCAACGCGGCGACGGGCGAGGTGGTGCAAGGGGGGTCGACCATCACGCAACAGCTGGTGAAGAACGCGATCACCGGCGACACCGCGCAGACGTTCCAGCGCAAGTTCCAGGAGCTCGCTCTCGCGATCCGCGTGGAGCAGCGCTACACGAAGGACCAGATCCTGGCGTTGTACCTGAACGACGTGTACTTCGGGAACGGCATCTACGGGATCGGCACGGCGGCGGACTTCTACTTCCATGTGCCGGCATCGCACTTGAAGCTGACGCAGAGCGCGATGCTCGCCGGGATGATCCGGTCGCCGAACTACTACGACCCGCTGGCCCACCCGGTGAAAGCCCGGATCCGACGCAACGTCGTCCTCGACCGGCTCGCCGACCTCGGTTGGGTGCCCCAGGAGCGGATCGACAGAGCCAAGGCGTCCCCGCTCGGGCTGGCGCCGGACATCGGAACGTTGAAGCTCCGGCAGCCGCCGTTCTTCGTCCGCTACATCACCAACCAGATCGTCGCGGACACCGACGGTGAGTTCGATGCGTTCGGGCTGACAGAGAGCGCACGCCGCCGACGTCTCTACGAGGGCGGGCTCCGGATCACGACGACCCTGGATCCCGACTGGCAGGCGGCAGCCCAATCCGTCGCACACGAGCCGTATCGGGAATCGGTCTCGAACCCCAACTACTCGCAAACGCCGGACACGGCGATCGTGTCCGTCGACAACGCGACGGGCGCCATCCGCACGATGCTGTCCGGTCGCAACTACCAGAGGGACCAGTTGAACCTGGCCGACGCGCGGCGCCAACCGGGCTCGGCGTTCAAGCCCTTCACGCTCGTCGCCGCGTTCCGCGGCGGGATCCCTCCCGGTTCCGTGTTTTCGACCAAATCACCGCTCTATCTCCCTGAATGGCGCGGGAACGACTGCTCGTGCGTGTCGAACGCCGAAGGCGCGGGTGACGCCGGGTACGAGAACTTATGGGGCGCCACCAAGGACTCGATCAACGTGGTGTTCGCGCAACTCATCTTGAAGGTCGGACCCAACAAGGTCGTCAAGGCCGCTCACGACATGGGGATCGCATCCGAACTGCCCGCGGTGCCCTCACTCACCCTCGGGACCGCGGACGTCACGCCCATCGAGATGGCCGCGGCCTATCAGACCCTGGCGAACGACGGGAAGCATTGCGAGTCCTACGCCGTGTCGAAGGTGGTCGATTCCGGAGGTGTGGTCTACCGGCACAAGCCGGTGTGCAAGCAGGTGGTGGCGCCGGAGATCGCTCACCTCGTGACCGCGATGCTGCAGGGCGTCGTTTCGGGCGGAACCGGCACCGCGGCCGCGCTCGGTCCGTGGCCGGTGGCCGGCAAGACGGGAACCACCCAGGACTACACGAATGCCTGGTTCGTCGGATTCACGCGGCAGGTCTCCACGGCCGTGTGGGTCGGGTTCCCGGGTACGCCGGACCCGCTCTCCCTGTACTTCGGCGGATCGGTGTTCGGCGGCACGCTCGCCGCGCCGATCTGGCACGACTACATGTTGCGGGTCATGGCGGGCATGCCGGCGGAGAGCTTCCCGGCGCCACCGCCTCCCGAGCACGGAACGGTGCCCGACGTGCTCGGGCTCAAGTCCGCGCACGCACAGAACCTGCTCGCCGATGCGAACTTCACACCCCTCGTCGAGGTCGTCGACTCCGCGCAGCCCAAGGGCGTGATCCTGGCGCAGACCCCCGCCGGCGGCTCGTCGGCCGAACTGGGCTCCCTGGTCACCATCCAGGTCAGCAGCGGGGTGCCGGCCAAGGTGAGGGTGCCCGACGTCATCGGCATGTCGCGGTCCGACGCCAAGGCGGCGATCGAGGCGGCAGGATTCGTCGTCGAGGTCGTGGACAAACACGTCAGCGATCCGGACAACGTCGACGTCGTGTTGGATCAGGATCCCGTCGCCGGAACCAAGCTGCTGCAGGGGATGACGGTCACGATCACGGTTGGTTCGACCGAAGTGGGAACACCAGGTCCGAGCCCCGACCCCAGCCCCAGCCCGAGCCCGTGACGGATCGGCCGCAAGCCGTCAGCTCTCGCTGAGGCGTGCGAGGACCTTCTGCTGAACGACGGTCCCGTCGACCTGGCCTTTGGCCTTGCCCATCACGAAGCCCATGACCTTGCCCATCTCCTTGGCCGACGTGGCACCCGTAGCGGCGAGCGCTTCGTCGATCAGCGCGTCGACGGTGTCGTCGGAGAGCTGGGTGGGCGCGTACACGAAGACGATGTCGCGCTCTTGCCGCTCCTTGTCCGCCAGCTCCGTCCTGCCGGCGGCATCGAACGCCTCGATCGACTCGGTTCGCTTCTTCACCTCTTTGCCGGCGATCTCGCGCACCTCGTCGTCGTCGAGTTCGTGGCGGACCTCGATCTCGCGGTTCTTGATCGCGGCGCTCAGCAGGCGGAGCGTGCCGACGCGCACCTTGTCACCGGCCTTCATGGCCTGATGCATCTGCGACTGGATCTCATCCTTCAGCACCGACTCGCTCACTACACTGCCTCCCGTGCTTCCCCGGATCGCGATCGCGGTGTCGTCCCTCGGTGTGTGCTGTGTCCTGTGGGGGATCTTCGTCGAACGCCGTCGCTACCGGCTTGTCCGACGCCGCCTCGACATCCTACCGGCGTCCGCCTCGGCCCCTCTCACGGTGCTCCATCTATCGGATCTGCACTTCATCCGGAAGGACGCCGGCAAGACGGCGTTCCTGGCCGGGTTGCCGACCGCGGATGTCACGGTCGTCACGGGCGACTTCCTGGCCGAGCCCGAGGCGGTCGAGACGACCGTGGCCGCCGTGAGAGCGACGCGCGGCCGACTCGCGTCATGGTTCGTGCTCGGCTCCAACGACTACTACGCGCCCAGGCCACTCAACTACCTCGCGTATTTCCGAGGTGCCCGAAGGCCGCGTCGGGCGGTTCGTGGGAGATCGGAAGAGCTCGTGTCGCAGCTCCGTGCGGACGGTTGGGAGGATCTGACGAACGTGCGCCGCCGGGTCGACCTGGAAGGGTTGCCCATCGAGCTGCTCGGCCTGGACGACGCCCACATCGCGTGGCACGACCTGCGGGTGGCGCCCCGTACGTCGCCCGAGCGGTTCGGGTTCGCGGTGATGCATTCGCCCGACTCCGCCCCCGAGACGGCCGCCCTCGGCTACGACCTGATGGTCGCAGGCCACACCCACGGCGGGCAGGTGTGCCTGCCGGGCTTCGGAGCCCTGGTGACGAACTGCTCGCTGCCGACCCGCTTGGTGAGCGGGCTGATCCGCATCGGCGACACGGTCGTGAACGTCTCGCCCGGTCTGGGGACGAGCAAATACGCTCCCTTCCGGTTCTTCTGCCGACCCGAGGTCACCTTGCTGGAGCTCCACCCGCGACGCGGCCGACCTTCGGAGCCCGCGAGGCTCGAGGGTGAGCCGCTAGACTGACGAACCGCTCGGGACGTAGCGCAGCTTGGTAGCGCGCAGCGTTCGGGACGCTGAGGTCGCGGGTTCAAATCCCGCCGTCCCGACCAGAGCGACGAGCGTGAGGGCGGGTTCCGGCCCGCCCTCACGCCTTGCGCCGGAGGCTCCATCCGTTTGACGAAGACCTCCCACCCCGATAGCCTCGGTGGATAGCTCCGGAAACGGGGCTATTTCCATGTCACGACGTTCCACCGACTCCCTGGGGGCAGATGACAGGCTCGCGCAAGACGATCCTGCGGCTCGTCGTGGCCGCGATGCTCGCTATCCCCAGCATCGCCATCTCCGTGTCGGACTCCTTGGCCGCTCCCTCGAAGGCGCAGGTCGAAGCCGCCAAAGCCAAGCTCGATACGCTCAATCGTCAGTTGGATCAGCTGATCGAGCAATACAACCAGGCGCAGGTGCGTCTGCAGCAGACCGAGTCGAAGCTCCAGGACGCGAGGGACGCCAAACAAGCCGCCGATGCCATCGCGGCTCGAGCCACATCCGAGCTGTCCAAACGAGCGGTCGCGGCGTATACCGGTATGGGTTCACAGCTCGACGTCTTGCTGGGGGCCGAGAGCTTCACGGAGTTCTCCGATCGCCTGCAGTTCATGGGCGCGCTCGCCCAGGACGACGCGGACCTCGCTTCCGAAGCCCAGATCGCAGGTCAGAAGTCCAGATGGGCTGCGGAGCAGTACAACCAGGCCCTGACCGAACGCCAAGCCACCCTCGACGAGATCGCGAACCAGCGGAGCCAGATCGAATCGGGGATCTCCGACCAGCAGGCGCTCTACTCCCAGATGAGCACCAGCTACAAGAACGCGCTCGCAGCACGCAGGGCCGCGGAAGCCACAGCGCAGGCGGCGACATCGTCGGGTGGTTCGTCCGGATCGAGCGGCGGCAGCGTGTTCGTCCCGCCGCAGAACGCGACCGCCGCCCAGATCGCCATCGCGGCAGCGGAGTCGGCGATCGGGACCACCTACGTGTTCGGTTCCGCCGATCCGAACGTCGGCTTCGACTGTTCCGGGTTGGTCATGTGGTCGTACGCCCAGGCCGGCATCTCCCTGCCGCATTCGTCCGAGATGATGTCGGCGATGCTCCCCCGCCTGTCACAGAGCGAGCTGCTGCCGGGCGACCTGATGTTCTTCTACTCGCCGGTAAGCCACGTCGCGATCTACCTGGGAGGCGGCTCCATGATCGACGCCAGCCATCCCGGTCCCGGCGGGGAGGTCGCTATCCGCCCCGTCTACTGGCAGTACTTCGACTGGGGCGGCCGGATCGGCTG
>CAVZKB010000012.1:0-100946 GCA_963775755.1 uncultured Actinomycetes bacterium
GCAGGTCGGCATGTGGATCGCGGCCAACGCCCCCGATCGAGTCGACCGCCTGGTCGTGTGCTGCACCGCTCCTCGGTTCGAACCGCCGGAGGCGTGGGCCGCCCGGGCGGCCACGGTGCGCGCCGAGGGCACGGCCGCGGTGGCCGACCTGGTCGTCACGCGCTGGTTCACGCCCGCGTTCGCCGGCGAGTTCCCGGAGCTCGTGCGCGAGATGCGCGACATGATCGCCGCCACGCCCGCCGAGGGATACGCCGCGTGCTGCGGCGTCGTCGAGCGAGCGGATCTCCGTCCGAGCCTGACGTCGATCGAGGCGCCCACGCTCGTGATCGCTGGCGCCGACGACCCGGCCGCCCCGCTCGAGCAATCCGAGCGCATCGCGGCCTCGATCCCCTGCTCGCAGCTCGCCGTGGTGTTGCACGCGGCGCACCTCGCGAACGTCGAACGACCCCACGAGGTGAACGCACTCATCCTGGAACACCTGCTCGGCCAATCCACCGAAGCCGCACCCACCAAGGAGGTCCCGTGACCGACGCGCGATACGACGATGCCATGAAGCTGCGCCGCGAGGTCCTCGGCGACGAGCACGTCGACCGAGCTATCTCCGAGACCACACCGTTCACGGCGCCGTTCCAGGACCTCATCACCCGGTACGCGTGGGGAGACGTCTGGGCTCGACCCGGCCTCGATCGCCGCACCCGTTCGTGCGTCACGCTCGCCGTGCTGGCGGCGCTCCACTGCGAGGAAGAGATCCCCATGCACGTCCGCGCCGCTCTGCGCCACGGCCTGACGCGAGAGGAGATCCAGGAGGTCTTGCTGCACACCGCCATCTACGCGGGGGTTCCCGCGGCGAGCAGCGCGTTCGCCGCTGCACAACGCGCGCTCGACGAAGAAGCGCGGAACGGCGAACCCGGCTAGGGTCGCGAAGGCTTCCGGTCAGCGCCAGACGTTGCGCGCCACGTCGGTGAGCAGCTGGAGCTTCGCTCGCTGGTCGTCGAACGTGACCAGGTTGCCCGGAAGGGTCGACGCGAACCCGCACTGGGGCGACAACCCCAGCCGATCGAGCGGGACGAACTCCGAAGCCTCGTCGATCCGCGACCTGAGCTGGCCGGCGTCCTCCAGCTCCGGCTCCTTCGTCGTGATGAGCCCGAGGACGACGGTCTTGTCCTCGGGGACGAAGCGCAGCGGCGCGAACGATCCCGCTCGTGGCGAGTCGTACTCGGCGAGGATGCGGTCGACCGCGAGGTCGTTGAACAGCTGCTCAGCGATCGCATCGTAGCCACCTTCCACCGACCACATGCTCCGGTGGTTGCCGCGGCACAGATGCACCGCGAACGTCACGTCCGGGAACGCGCGGATCAGCGCGTTGTCCATCTCGATCATCTGCGCGAGCCACGTCGACGTGTCCAGCCCGACCTTCCGCAGGTTCGCCTGACCCTCCTCGCTCACCATGTGGGTGTAGCGAGGGGAGTCGAGCTGCACGTAGTTCGTCCCGGCGTCGACGACCTCTCGAACGACCCGCTGCATCAGGCCGAGCGCCTCCGCCATGTACGCGTCGCGATCCGGATACACGGTGTCGGAGTAGCCGGGGACCCACAGCACGCTCGCGTACGTCATGCCCGCGATAGTGGTCTTGACGGGGGTGTGCGCATGCTGCGAGAGGAACGTGTATTCGCGCAGCGGCAGGTTCTGTCGAAGGCCAAGCTCCTCCGTCACCGCCGGCAGCATCGGCGGTGGTCCCGACGGCTCATCGGTGCCCCGCGTGAACGGCACGGGGGCGGGGACCTCGGGGTTGTAGCCCGACAAGCTCGCGGTGAGGGGATCGAACCAGAACTTCCGGCGCACCTCCCCGTCGGTGATCACGTCGACGCCGCAGGACTCTTGCAGCGCGATCGCGTCGAGCGCGGCGCGATCTTGGGTCGCGACGAGTTCCTCTTGGTCGATCTCGCGACGATCGAAGCGATCGAACGCCTCCTTCAGGTACTCGGGACGAAGCAGGCTCCCGACGACCTCGGCACGGTAGCCGAGCACGGTCTTGGCCATCGCAGGCACTCCTTCCTTGTCTTCAGTCGTACGGGAGCCCGACGTAGTTCTCCGCCAGGCTCTTGGAGGCGGCCTCCGAACCACAGACGTAGGCGAGCTGGGCGAGTTGCAGGCGGCCCACGAACCCATCGTCGTCGGGCATGCGATGCAGCATCGAGCTCATGGTCGACGAGAACTCCTGCACGCGCCATACGCGGCGCAGGCAGCGCTCCGAGTAGCCCTCCATCGCTTCGGTGCTTCCGGTGCGATACCAGGCGACGAGCGCCTCCGCGAGCACGCGCACGTCGTGGATCGCCAGGTTCAGTCCCTTGGCCCCCGTCGCCGGCACGATGTGCGCCGCATCGCCCGCAAGGAACAACCGACCATGCTGCATCGGCTCCACGACGAAGCTCCGCATCGCCGCGATGCCCTTCTCGACGACCGGACCGTCCGTGAGCGTCCATCCGTCGTCCGACGCGAGCCGCGTCCGGAGCTCCTGCCAGATGCGATCGTCCGGCCACGCCTCGATGTCCTCGTCCGGTCGGACCTGGAGATAGAGCCGGCTGATCTCGGGCGACCGCAGGCTGTGCAGCGCGAACCCCCTTTCGTGGTACGCGTAGATCAACTCGTCGGTCGACGGTGCGACGGCCGCCAGGATGCCGAGCCATGCGAACGGGAACTCTCGGTGATATCCGCGCAGGACACCTGCGGGGATCGCATCCCGTGACACCCCGTGGAACCCGTCGCACCCGGCCACCACGTCGCAGGTGAGCTCCTCGGCCTCTCCGCCCACACGGAAGTGGATCGTCGGAGCGGTCGACTCGAGGCCGGAGAGCTCCACGTCTTCGACCTCGAAGTGGACCGAGCCATCGGCGGCGACCCGGGCCGCGATCATGTCCTTGACGACTTCCTGCTGCCCGTAGATCCAGATCGCCCGACCCGTGAGATCCGAGAGCGCGATCCGATGGCCATGCCCCCCGAACCGTAGCTCGATCCCGTGGTGGATCAGCGCCTCACGATCCAGCCGATCGCCGAGGCCCGTACCGCGCAGGAGCTCGACGGTCGACTGCTCGAGCACGCCGGCCCTGACCCGCTGTTCCACGTACTCGCGGCTTCGCGCCTCCAGGACCACCGACTCGATGCCTTCCAGGTGCAGGAGGTGCGAGAGCATCAGGCCGGCGGGCCCCGCCCCGACGATCCCTACCTGCGTACGCATGCCGCCCGTCGCCCGGGCCGGCTCAGAAGGGGTACGAGGGGAGGTCGCCGCGCATCGTCACCCACTGCAACTGCGTGAACGCATCGATGTTCGACTGCGTCCCGCCCAGCCGCGCGCCGGGCCCCGAACCCTTCACGCCGCCGAACGGGTTGACCACCTCATCGCTGACGGTCTGGTCGTTGATGTGGACGATGCCCGAGGGGATCCGATCCGCGATCGCCAGTCCGCGCATGACGTCGTTGGTGAGGACGCTGAGCGACAGGCCGTACGGCGTGTCGCCGGCGATCTTGACGGCATCGTCGATCGAATCGAACGCCACCACGGGAGCCACCGGACCGAAGATCTCCTCCATCCACGCCGGTGAGTCCGTCGGCACGTCGGCGAGGACGGTCGGCCGGTAGAAGAGCCCTTCATACGTGCCTCCCGCGGCGATCCGCGCTCCCTTGTCGACCGACGCCGTCACCAGCGCGTGGACGCGGTCGCGCTGTCTCTCGTCGATGAGCGGACCGAGCGCGACCTGGCCCGAGGCCGGATCGCCGACCGGCAGATGGTCGGCGTGCTCCGCGAGCTTCGTCACGTACTCGTCGGCGATGTTGCGCTGCACCAGGTGCCGGCCGGTCGTCATGCAGATCTGCCCCTGGTGCATGAACGACCCGAACGCCGCCACCGACGCGACCTGGTCGAGGTCGACGTCGTCCAGCACGATCATCGCGTTGTTGCCGCCCAGCTCCAGGTGGATGCGCTTCAAGCTCTCCGCTGCGGCGGCGGCGACCAACTTCCCTCCGGCCGTCGAACCCGTGAACGACACCATGTCGACCTTCGGCTCGCGCACCAGTGCTTCGCCGATGTCGGCGCCGCCCGGCACCACGCTGAACAGGCCATCGGGCAGGCCCGCCTCCTCGAAGATCCTCGCGAGCGTCACCCCGCCGGATACCGACGTGCGGGGATCGGGCTTCAAGATCACCGCGTTGCCCAGCGCGAGCGCCGGGGCGACGGCCCGGATGGACAGGATCAGCGGGAAGTTGAACGGTGAGATCACGCCGACCACGCCGACCGGCACCCTCCTCGACATGCTGAGGATCGGATCGCGCGACCGGTGGAGCTCGCCGTACGGGAGTGACACGAGTCCGGCGGATTCGTAGCAGGTGCTTGCGGCGAACCAGACCTCGAGCTCTCCCTTGGGCGGGATGGCTCCGGTCTCACGGACGATCCATCCCACGACCTCTTCTCGATGTTGGTTCCACAGATCACCGGCCTTGCGGAGGATGGCCGCGCGCTCCTGGTACATCGTGTTCGCCCAGGCGCGCTGCGCCTCGGCAGCCCTGGCGGCAGCGCGCGAGACGTCTTCCGCAGTGGCCACGCCCAGGCGACCGAGCTCGTTGCCTGTAGCCGGCTCAACGACGGCCTGATCGCCGCCTCCACCCGGCTCCCATCCGTCGACGAATACCTGACCGGTCCACTTCGACGCATCGAGCAGTGTCATGGGCTTCCCCTTCCTCTTGCGCCACAACAGATCCGCACCGCTTGGCGGCAAACGCGGTCGTCGTGCGTTCGCATGCCAAACACCCATGCGAAGAACGAACCGACTTTGCCGGACGATGCCTCCGGCTGTCAAGGGCAAGAGATCGCCCCGCGGAGGCGCTCGACGAGGTCCGGGCACCTCGGCTACGTTGGGCGCCGTGGGTACGCCAGACGAACGTGAAGCGGCCGACCCGGCAACGGGATCGCGCAAGAGCAGCGAGTTCGTGCAGTCGCTCGACAGGGGACTTGCCGTGATCCGGGCCTTCGGCCCGGATCACGACCGGCTCACGCTCTCCGAGGTCGCGCGCGAGACCGGGCTGACCCGCGCGGCAGCCAGGCGGTTCCTCCTCACGCTCGTCGCGCTCGGGTACGTGCGCACCAACGGGAAGGAGTTCTCGCTCGGACCGCGGGTGCTGGAGCTCGGATACTCCTACCTCTCGAGCATGACCCTGCCCGAGGTCGCGGCCCCACACGTCGAGGCGTTGGTCGCGCAGGTCAAGGAGTCCTCGTCGATCTCGGTCCTCGACGGCCAGGACGTGGTGGACATCGTGCGCGTCCCTGCCAAACGCATCATGACGGTGTCCGTTCCGGTGGGCACCCGCTTCCGGGCGCACGCGAGCTCGAAGGGTCGCGTCCTGCTCGCGCACCTGTCTCCCACCGAGCTCGACGCGTTCCTCGCCGAGGCCCGGCTCGAACGGCTGACGGACCGCACCGTCACCGACCCCGGCCAGCTGCGCGCGATGCTCGACGAGATCCGTGCGAAGGGATACGCCCTCGTCGACCAGGAGGTCGAGGAGGGGGTTCGATCCGTCGCGGTTCCGCTCCGTGACGCCGGGGGCACCGTCATCGCGGCGATGAACGTCTCGTCGTACGCGACGCGCGTGAGCGTCGGAGCAGCCCGACAAGAGGTCCTGCCACTCCTGCTCGCCACGGCGGCGCAGATCGAAGCCGACCTCAAGGCGCAGGGCTCGCACCACGCCGGCGTTCGACGCTGATCCCCAGCCCGCACGTCAACGGTGTTGACGGCCGAACCTCGGCATGTTTGAGTTTCGCAACTCGCATGAACGTGCGCTAGACGAACACTTGGGGGACGCCCGATCGGGTGGCGTGAGCCGAGAGCAGGGGGGAAGCACGATGCAGAAGAAGGCCACACGCGAGACACCGCTCCTCGATGGACCGATCTCTCGCCGCTCGCTGCTGAAAGGGCTGGGAGGCGGCGCGCTCGCCATGGGCGCGGGCGGTTTCCTCGAAGCGTGCAGCTCCAAGGTGAAGGGGTCGGGGTCGGCGAGCACCGACAAGATCGTGATCGGCTTCGTCACCCCGCAGACGGGGCAGCTCGCCGGGTTCGCGTCGGGAGACAACTTCGTGGTCGATCGCATCCGCGCGACGGACACGTACAAGAGCGGCTTCAAGGTGGGCAGCAAGACCTACAGCGTCGACATCGTGGTGAAGGACACGCAGTCCGACCCGAACCGCGCGTCGGAGGTCGCTCGCGAGCTGATCCTGCAGGACCACGCCGACCTCATCGTGACGAGTTCCACCCCGGAGACGACGAACCCGGTCGCCACCGTGTGTGAGACGCAGGGCGTGCCGTGCCTCTCGACCGTCGTGCCGTGGCAGGCGTGGTTCTTCGGCAGGCAGGCCGATCCGGCGAACCCCGTCCCGTTCAAGTTCACGACGATGTACTTCTTCGGCGTCGAGGCGTTCGGCGGCTGCTTCGTCCCCATGTGGAACCGGATCGACAACGACAAGGTCGTCGCCGGCATGTTCCCGAACGACCCCGACGGGAACGCGTTCCGCGACGCGTGGCCGGGCATCATCAAGGACGCCGGGTACCAGTGGGTGGACGGAGGCTCGTACACGGACGGCACCACGGATTACAGCTCGATGATCTCGAAGTTCAAGAGCAAGCAGTGCGACGTCTTCATCAACGCGCCGCTTCCCCCGGACTTCAACACGTTCTGGAAGCAGGCGGCGCAGCAGGGCTACAAGCCGAAGCTCGCCACCGTCGCGAAGGTCCTGCTGTTCCCGGCCGACACGGAGGCGCTCGGCGATCTGGTGAACAACATCGCCACCGACCAGTGGTGGGGGCCGACGATGCCGTACAAGTCGTCGCTCACCGGCGAGTCGGCGCAAGACCTCGCCGACGCCTACCAGTCCGACTCCGGCAACCAGTGGCTCCAGACGCTCGGCTCGACGTACTCGTTGTTCGAGGTAGCGCACGCCGCGCTCACCGCCTCGAGCGACCCTCACGACAAGGAAGCGGTCGCCGCCGAGCTCCAGAAGGTGAGCTACGAGGGGATGTCGGGGCCGCTCGACTTCACCGCGGGGCCGTTCCCGGGTATCGGGATCGTGAACCCCGTCGGCGTGCAGTGGAAGCCGGGCTCGGACTACCCTTGGGAGATGGTGGTCGTCGACAACAGCATCAACCCCGCCGTGCCGATCGGGGGCGACCTCGTAGCCACCAACCCCTGATCGTGGGGGCGTTGCTGGAGCTCGACCACATCACCAAGCGGTTCGGCCAGGTCACGATCGCCGAGGATCTTTCGCTCGTCGTCGGGTCCGGCGACTCGATCGGCATCGTCGGCCCGAACGGCGCCGGAAAGACCAGCCTCTTCGGTGTGATCGGCGGAGACCTCGCGCCGGACCGAGGCGAGATCCGTTTCGACGGCGCCCCGATCACGGCGCTCGACCCCGCGCTGCGATGCCGGCTCGGGATCGGCAGGACCTACCAGGTACCCCGTCCGTTCGAGGACATGACCGTGTTCGAGAACGTCCTGTTAGCGGCGCAGCAGGGAGCGGGCACCCGCAGCGCGGACAGCTACGAGCTCGCGGCGTCCGTGCTGGACGACACGGGCCTGCGCGCCGACGCGAACCGTGCGTCGGGTCAGCTCGGGCTCCTGCAACGTAAGCGCCTGGAGCTCGCTCGGGCGCTGGCGACGCGTCCCCGACTGCTGCTGCTTGACGAGGTGGCCGGAGGGCTGACGGATCCGGAGGTCGTGGAGCTCGTGGACGTCGTTCGCCTCGCGCGATCGGGAGGGACCGCCGTCATCTGGATCGAGCACGTCGTCCGCGCACTGGTGGACACGGTCGACCGCCTGATCTGTCTCGCGGGCGGTCGCTTCGTCGGCGACGGTTCCCCCGCCGAGGTCCTCGCCAGTCCCGCGGTCCGAGAGGTCTTCCTCGGCACGGAGGCGACGGCGGAGTCCCTCACGGAAGCCGGCCTCGGATCGGGCAACGAGCCCACCGGCTCGGGGGCCCCCGGGTGACCGACGGGAACGCATCGCGCACCATCCTCGAGGTGCAGGACCTCACGGTCTTCCACGGACAGCTGTGCGCGGTGAACGACGTGAGCCTGCGCGTCGACACCGGCGAGGTCTACGCGATCATCGGCGCCAACGGGGCCGGGAAGTCCACGTTGCTCAGAACGATCGCCGGCCTGCACCAACCGAGCGGAGGAGCCGTCGTCCTCGACGGCGAGGACGTGACCCACATCCCACCCGAGCGACGGCTCGCGGCGGGCATCGCGCTGGTTCCCGAGGGGCGCCGGCTGTTCCCGTCGCTCACGGTCGAGGAGAACCTGCTCGTGGGGTCGTACCACAGCCGACCCGGTCCGTGGGACCTCGAACGCGTCTATCGACTCTTCGAGTGGATGCGTGAGCGGGCGAACCAACGCACCGCGCAGCTATCCGGAGGCGAGCAGCAGGCGGTCGCGATCGGACGCGCGCTCGTGGCCAACCCGCGCGTGCTGCTCCTCGATGAGCTCTCGCTGGGCTTGGCGCCCGTGGTCGTCCGGCAGATCTACGGGCTCGTCCCGGAGCTGCTCGAGGCGGGGATGACCGTGCTGCTGGTGGAGCAGGACGTCAGCCAAGCCGTCCGCGCGGCGTCCAGGATCCAATGCCTCCTCGAGGGCCGGACCACGCTCGAGGGTCGGCCCGCGGAGTTCAGCCCCGAGCAGATCGAGGCCGCGTACTTCGGCCTGTCCAAGGCGGGATCGGGCCCGTGAGCTGGGTCAACGCCATCGTCCAGGGGATCCTCGTCGGAGGGCTCTTCGCGTTGTTCGCGTGCGGCCTCTCGCTCCTGTTCGGCACGATGAAGGTGATCAACCTGGCGCACGGCGACCTGGCGGTCGTCGCCGCGTTCCTGGCCGTCGAGCTCGCGCCGGTGACGCATATCCCCGTCGTGTGGTCGTTCCTCCTCGTGGTGCCGATCTTCGTCGTACTCGGCTACGTCGGACAGCGGACGTTGATCCAGGCGAGCCTGGACCGCGGCCCGCTCACGACGCTGCTCGTCACGTTCGGGCTCTCCGTCGTGATCGAGAACGTCCTGCTGCAGGCATTCTCGGCCGACAGCCACTCCCTGAACATCGGGTCGCTCGCGACGCGCTCGATCCACATCACCGACCAGATCCAGGTGGCGTACGTGTCGATCGCCATCTTCGTGATCGCCGTCGTCGTCCTGCTCGGCCTGCAGTACTTCCTGTCGAGGACGCGGACCGGTCGGATGATCCGCGCGGTGGCCGACGATCCGGAGGCCGCGCAACTCGTCGGCATCGACTTCCGACACATCTTCGGGATCGCCGCGTCGATCGCGTTCGCGACCGTCGCGCTCGCAGGGCTCGCGTTCGGGACCTACTCGTCCTTCGGCCCCAGCACGGGCGGGAGCCGCCTGCTGTTCGCGTTCGAGGCGGTCGTGATCGGGGGGCTCGGATCGCTGTGGGGAACGCTGCTCGGGGGGATCATCCTGGGGGTCGCCCAGGCGATCGGCGCGCACATCGATCCGAGCCTGCAGGTCCTGTCGGGACACCTCGTGTTCCTGGTCGCTGCTCGCGGTCCGCCCGGAAGGGCTCACGAAGGGCCGGGTCGCGGTATGAGCTCGACGAGTGACGGATCGGAGCCGGTCCCGGCCGCACGGGTCGCCAGGTCTCGCGCGCCGATGCGCTGGACCGCGCTCTCCAGCGTCGTCGTCGTCGGCGTGCTCGCCTACCTGCCGTACGCGGTCTACTCGGGGACGACGGACACCCTCGTCAACCTGTTCATCCTGCTCACCTTGGCCAGCATGTGGAACCTGCTGGCCGGCTACGCCGGACTGGTCTCCGTCGGTCAGCAGGCGTTCATCGGCCTCGGCGCCTACATCGTCTTGTTCCTGGCGCTGCACGGCATCAGCCCGTTCGTCGCGATCCCGATCGCCGCGATCGGTTGCGCACGTCGCTGGCGCTCCCGATCTCCTCGCTGGTCTTCCGCCTCCGCGGCGGCTACTTCGCGATCGCGACCTGGGTCGTGGCCGACGCATGCCAGCTGATCGTGAGCCGGTCATCGACGCTGGGCGGAGGGACCGGCGCCGGCGTCGCGGGGCTTTCCGGCGTCGACCCGACCCTCCTCACCGCGTACACGTACTGGGCCGCCCTGGCGGTGGCGGTGACCGCGTTGGCTGCGACGTACCTGCTGCTGCGGAGCCGGCTCGGCCTGGTGCTCACGGCCGTTCGCGACAACGAGGTCGGCGCGCGCAGCCTGGGCGCGAGGGTCTCGAGCGCGAAGCGGCTCGTCTACCTGGCGGCGGCGGCGGGATGCGGCGCGGGAGGCGCGCTGCTCGCGGTCAGCCAGCTCAACGTCCAGCCCGCGTCGGTGTTCGGCGTCCAGTGGTCGGCGCAGATGATCTTCGTCACCGTGATCGGCCGTATCGGCTCGATCGAGGGTCCGGTCATCGGTGCGATCCTGTTCTTCGTGTTGCAGCAGACGTTGTCGCAGTACGGAGCCTGGTACCTGATGATCCTGGGCGGAGTCGCCATCCTGGTGGCGATCTGGGCGCCGCGCGGCATCTGGGGGTTCATCTCCGGGCACACGTCGGTCCGGCCGTTGCCCGTCGGCTACTGGCTGCGGGACCCCGGCTAACGTGCCGCCGCGACGCTCGGAGACGGCGTCACGGTCGGGGTCGGGGTCGGCGTGGGCGAGGGCGTGGGCGTGGCCGTGGGTGTTCCGATCGGCTGTTCGAACGTACCTTCGTCGGGAACACGGTCGACGCATGTGGCACGGCACACGCGCCCGGTGAACATCGTGACGACGGACCACCGATAGAGCGTTCGGACCCCGCCGATCTGCAGCGCATCCAGCGGGATCCGCACGGCCACGTTGGTGTCGGAGCCGCGGCGTACGTCGAGCCTCAGGAGCCGTTCGTCGGGACCTCGTTTGGGGTCACGCCAGAGTGAGCCCGAGAGGTGGCGCCCGTTGGAAAGGATCATCGCGTAGTAGTCGAACCGCGTGTCCCCCATCGTGTCCAGGAACACGAACACCGATCCCCGATCCCTGGTCAGCTCCGCCGTCCACGGCAAGTACGTCACGATCGTCCAGCGCGGCGAGGCCGCCTCGGGCTCGAACCAGACGCGACGGACGTCCAGCAGGCCTCGGGTGTCGTTCGGGTCTTGCACCTGCGCGCGCGAGGACGACCCGCCGGCGAGCGCTGCGGCGGTCACGCCGGCCACCGTGATGATCGCCAGCGCGAACGGCATCAGCCTGCGGGTGAGCTGGCCCGGACGGATCACGCCGCCCTCCCGCGGGCGAGCCACACCGACGCACGCCACGCGAGGAGCGTCGACGCGGTGAGGGTGCCGAGCGCGAGCGTCAGCGGCAGCATGTCGGCTGCCCCGGGCACGCTCGGCGACGAGATCACCGGTGCGTCGGAGGCGCGCGCGCAGACGACCACCGCGGTCAGGATCAACGCGAGGTTCCGGCCGAGCGCGGCGTTCACGTGGACGGCGTCCCGGCCGCCGAGGCATCCGCAGGGAACGCGACCGCCCATACGTCGGCGCGCCCTGATGAGCGCCAGCGTGAACACCGTGAGCAGGATGGCCGACCACAGGGCCGCGATACGAGGCAGGCCCGCGACCACCAGAGCAGGCACGAACGCTTCGGCGGCCGGCACCGCGCGCGCAGCCGTGCGCTCGAGCGCCGGCGACAGGGAGTAGGCGCCGAGCGCGCGACGCCACCGGCGCCATCCCGTGACCTTCGAAACGACCGCCCACGCGAACACCGCGGCGAGCGCGGCGGCGGCGATCGTCCACCACGTCCCGGCGGGGACACGGGCCGATGCTGTGACGGCCGCGAGCGCAGTCAGGACGAGCACGACACCGTTCGCGATGCGCCGAGCCGCCCCCGAGGCGGCCACCAAACGATCCACGAGCGCCCGGCTCAGCTCCTGGGTGATCGATCGCCACGAGACGATCGCGGAGAGCCCGCGCAACAGTCCGAACGGCGCCACGACGATCGCTCCGATCGCCGGACTGCCGCTCGCCGCTGCCGCGAACGCGACCACCACGAGCGTGCCGCTCGACAGGTACGTCAGGAACCCGATCCCGAGACCGGCGCCGTACAGCACGGCCGCGAACGACCGACCGAAGAACGTCCGCCACCAGTCCGGCACCTGCCGGCGGAGTTGCGGCACCGGCACTCGCAGTGGCGTGAGCACTCCCAGTGCGTAGACGGCCGACGCCGTCGCGAGCGCGAGCAACCCCGGACGCTGCCACGGCGCCCCCAGCCCCCCGCCGAGCCAACCGAGGGCCGCGCCGAACAGCGCGGCGGTGCCGGTCGCGCCGAGCGTATGCAGCACCAGCGTTCCCAACCAGCGAGCGCGCCCCCCGTGGACCACGGGAGAGATGGTCTCCACCATCGACAGGCCTCAGGGACCGTGGAGCGTGGACCAACCGGCGACCGCCGATGCGGCGACGAGCGCCGCGATCAGCGGGCCGTCTAGCACGACGCCTCCAGTTCCCGGTAGGTGATGCAGAAGACGCGCAGATTCGTCGGGCAGTAGCCGGTGACCGATCCGTCGCCGTTGATCCGTGTCCTCGACGGGGAGCAGCAGTCCTGGATGTGGCGCAGGCGCCCGTTGCAGCAACGCGTCCACCCGCCCCCGTACGTCGGATGCTTCACGAAGTGATAGATCGACGGCACGGTCTCCTCGCAGATCTTGTGCCGCACCTGCGTGGCGGGATCGGTATAGATCTCACCCTCGTCGTCCACCGGATAGCCGTACTTCGGATGCACCGGGAAGCCGAAGTTGTCGGTGCGCGCCAGCTTGCCGAAAGGGTGCGGGCACGAGCCCGTGGAGGCGATGTGGCCGCAGATGTGATGGGCGGATGCGCGCTCGGGTGCGAGCGCGGTCGCGACCAAACCGCCGCCGGCCAGCGCGACGACGCCCTGGCCAAGCTTGCCGAGGAATCCGCGACGGCTGGTTCGCGAAGCGATGCTCCGCTCCGCGCGCTCCAGTGACGTCAACTCGCCCGTCGCTCCGGCACCTTCTCGATCCGCCGGAGCGCGAGATCGATCAATCCCTCGACCTGTTCGAGGTTGTTCACCGTGCCCTTGGCGCGCACGATACCTACACCGTCCATCACCAGCAGGAACGGCGTCCCGGGCACGCCGTAGACACGCTCGAGATCGGGATCGTGCAGGATCA
Source organism: uncultured Actinomycetes bacterium (assembly GCA_963775755.1). Classification (GTDB taxonomy): domain Bacteria; phylum Actinomycetota; class UBA4738; order UBA4738; family HRBIN12; genus JBBQVZ01. The sequence goes on from CAVZKB010000012.1 coordinate 13,208, forward strand.
TCGGCGTCAGGCCCGCCGCCGACGCGGCGGCGCCGATCCCCGGCGAGACCTCCTTGCAGATCGAGCAGGTAGGAGACGAGAAGAGCACCAGTCGCAACGGTCCAGGACCGCCGACGAGCACGCGCCGGCCGTGGTCGTCCACGCCCGGCATGGCGGGCGGAGCCTCACCGAGCACTGGTCCCTCGGAGTCGACCTCGAGCGCGCCGCGCGGACCCAGCCGAAGATGGAGCGTCCCGACCTGCCGAGCGAGCGCCACGACCACCGCAGCCAGCACGAGGACGAGCAACCATTGCGCGATGAACGCCGCGATCCACCAACCCGTCATCGCATCGTCCAGGTCGGAGCCTTCTGCTCATCCATGAACTGGATGAACGGGCTGCCGTCCGCAGCCAGACCCACGACCGCGCGCAGCTCCCCTTCCTGGTCCAGCAACCGAAGCACCGGCGACCCCTCGGCCGCCAGCCCGAGCCGAACCCGGACCTTGCCGGACCGGTCGTACAGACCCATCGTCGGCGATCCCTGTTCGGCCAGGCTGTAGACCTGATGCAGCTCACCGCTGCGGACCTGCATCCCGAGCGTGGGCGACGCCTCGGGCGCCAGGCCGAACTTCGCCCGGATGCGGCCGTTCTTGTCACCGAACGCCAGGCTGGCGGACCCGTCGGAGGACAGGCCGAGCGTCGCCCGCACCTTGCCGTTGTCGTCGCCGATCGCGAGACCCGCGGACCCGTCGGCCGACAGGCCGAACCGCGCCCGCACCTGCCCCTCGGGATCGAGCATCGAGAAGAACGGAGAGTCGTCGTTCGAGAGGCCGATGCGCAGCCGGACGTTGCCGGCCGCGTCAACGACCTCGAACTCCTCGGCGCGCACCACACGTTTCTTCATGAGTGAGGACGCCGCGGCGAACTCGCGGCGTTGCGCCTATCGTCGCCTGCCGAGAGGCCCGGCTCAAGCAGCGCGCTGATATGAACCGCGTTAGGGCGAGAGCATCTCCACACGCAACGTGGTGTCTTCCAGGCGATCGGGGCGCGGCGTCACGCCGATCCCGGGCCCGTGTGGAACTTCCATGGTGCCATCGGGAGCCACCACGAACGGCGCGGTGATGTCGTCAGCGAAGTACCTCGCCGACGCGCTGGTGTCTCCGGGGAGCGTGAACCCCGGGAGCGCAGCCAGCGCCAGGTTCGTGGCCCGGCCGATCCCGGTCTCGAGCATGCCCCCGCACCACACGGGGACGCCCGCCGCGCGGGCGACGTCGTGGATCCGAACGGCTTCCGGCACCCCACCCACCCGGCCCTGTTTGATGTTCACGATCCGGCAGGCCCCGAGCTCGATCGCCGCGGCGGCGTCCGCCGCCGATCGGATCGATTCGTCCAGGCAGATGTCGGTGCGGATCTGCGCCTGCAGCTTCGCATGTTCGACCAGGTCGTCCTGATGCAACGGCTGCTCGATCATCAACAGGCCGAACGCATCGAGCGCCTGGAACACGGCGATGTCGTCGAGCGTGTACGCGGCGTTCGCGTCCACGGATAGCGCGATATCGGGGTGTGCGGCGCGGATCGCGCCGACCCGTTCCACGTCCAGCCCGGGCTCGATCTTCAGCTTGATGCGCCGGTAGCCGTCCGCGAGGTAGCCGTCCACCTGCTCCAGGAGCTGCTCGGTCGTCGGCGTGATGCCGACCGAAACGCCGCAGGTCACGCGGTCCTTCTCGGCGCCCAGGTGCTCGGCGAGCGAGCGGCCGGCGCCGCGCAGCTCGGCGTCGAGGAACGCGTCGATCACCGTGGCCTTCGCCATGGGGTTGCCGCGGACTCCTGCCAGGACCCGATCGAGCTCGTCGGCCGTGACGTCGCCGGCGGCGAACAGCGCCGGAGCCAGGAACTCGCGGATCACGAGCCACGCGCCCTCGTTGAACTCCTCGGAGTAGTCGGGATCGGGGCTCGCCACGCATTCCCCCCAACCCTCGGCGTCGTCGGTCAGGATCCGAGCCAGCACGCAGGCCTTGCGGGTCTCTTGGCCGAAGCTCGTCCGGAAGGGCCGGACGAGCGGGATGCCGACGACCCGGAGCTCGACGGCGCGAACGGTCGTCATCGGCCCTCGGTCAGGACGTACGCGGAGTCGTCGGTGAACCCGGTCGCGACCAACCCCTGTTCGAAGCATGAGACGAACGCCTCCGCGGTCGCCTCCCGCCATCTGTGCGCGAGCTCCCGATCCCGTTCCCGCAGGTCGTGGTACTCGCGAGGGATCCGGATCAACGCCGAGCCACCTCGCGGGGAACGGACGTCGGTCGGTACCGGCACCGCGGGGTCGTCCCCCGCGCGACCCAGCACCTCGAAGCCGGGAGCGCCGGTCGGACCGCCGGGCTCTCGCTCGAGCTCCCATCGCACCATCAACCGGTCGCTCCGCTCGCCTCGGTTCAACGTATCTGTCATCTCTCCGTAGAAGTTGGGCAGGAACCGATCCGCGATGGCGCCGAGCTTGGTCAGGTTGAAGTACGCGTTCCGCGAGAGGAGCGGATCGAACGTCCATCGAACGACCCCGATCCCCTGCTCCAGGCACTGCGCGCGTTGTGCCAGCTTGAGGGCATAGCCCACGCCACGGTGCCGGTGGTCGGGCAGCGTCGCGAGCATGTGCGAATGGGCGTGGAGCCCTTCATCGGGCTCGACGCCGGACCACCCGAGGACGTAGCCGACCATCTCCTGGCCGTCGAACGCCCCCCACGGCGTGTTCCCGCTGTCGCTCAGGGCGCGGATCATCTCGCGGGGGAGCAGTTGATGCTCCCCCCAAGTGGCGATCATCACGCTGAGGATCCGGTCGGCATCCGCGATCGTCGTGAGCGGTCGGAGATCAACCCCCGCCGCACGAGCAGCCTGGTTCGCCAGCTCCCACGCCTCCATCGCGCGAGTCTATCGTCGAGCCATGGGACGCCGAGAGCCCGTGCATCGCACGGGCTCTCGTCAGTCTAGGACCGACGTCGCGGTCCCGCGGAGGGCTTAGCCGCCCGCGGGGGGCGGGAGCTCCTGCCACTCGACGTCGTCCACGTCGCTGCCGCGGCGGCGTTTGAAGATCGCCGCCACGCCGGCCACGATCGCTGCGATGAACGCCAGCTTGAACAGCTTCTTGAAGAAGCCGCCCTTCTTCTCCTCCTCGGTCACCTCGGAGTCATCTCCCATGGTGCCCCTCCTTCCGAGAGTGCGCTACGGACTCGAACGTTCGTTGGGGTCGCTCGCTCACCAGATGTTAGTCCCCTGGCAGCAACCTGCATCCTCCCAGGCGGGGGGGTGGGTCGTCCCGTCGGCGAGCGGAGCGGAGACGATCGGTGGGCCCGGATGGATTTGAACCATCGACCTCTGCCTTATCAGGGCAGCGCTCTAACCGAGCTGAGCTACGGGCCCGCGGGCGCGGGCCCGGCAGCCTAGCCATGGCCCGGAGACGGTGTCAAACGTGTGGTTCCCGGGGTGCTGATCAGCGTTTCTGGGCGAGCGTGACCTCGATGCCGCCCACGACGTCGCTGATCAGGTTGTACAGGAACGCCACGAACACGTTCACCAGGGACCAGACGATCACGTTCCCGAGCCCGATCAGGAGGAGCCAGCCGAACACCGCTCCGAACCGGATGTCGACCGACTGGGTCTCCCCCGCGCTCCCGGTCGCGAACACGTACCCCAGCAGACGGCCGGCCGAGTCGATCGCCCCGACCGCGCTGAGCAACCAGTAGATGATCATCAGCGCGAAGTACACGATCAACATCACGCACAGGTAGAAGAGCAGCGAGAACTTCAGTACCGACAAGGGTCCGACCTTGCGCACGACGACACGGGTCCGGCGACCGACGGATTGCACGCGTGCGCTCCGATGCGGCGCCGGTGTCGAGGAGGGCGCGGGGGACGGGGTGGGGTTCTCAGCCGTTTGGGACATCTCCTTGAAAGGTTCTACGGGTAGGGACGCGCCGGGGCAAGCACCCTCGGATCGCTCTCAGGTTCGGAACGGCCCTTCACGAGCGAATAGCGCACGCACCTGGAGGAGGGCGATCAACGCGAGGATCGTGGGCGCCACGATCCACGACGCGGGCCCGACATCGTCGAGCGTCATCAGCCCGCCGACGCCGATCCCGGCTCCTGCCACCGCCATCAGCAGATCGATCGCGGGCTGAGGCAGCCGCGTTCGCAGCCATCCGCCGGTGACGACGGCGAGCACGCTCGCCACCACGACGATCGAGATCCCCGCCACAGGATGCATGCTGGCGATTATCGTCCCTGGGTGGCCGAAGAGGTGCAGCACCAAGGGACCATCGAGCGAGACCTCCGCCGCATCCTGTGGGTGCAGGCGATCCGTGCCGCCCTCTACGGGTTCGGGACGGTCGTCCTGGGGACCGCGCTCGCCGACGGCGGCCTGTCGGACGCCAGGGTCGGCCTGGTGTTCACCGCGATGCTCGCGGGCATGGCGCTCGCCACGATCGGGGTCGGCGTGCTGGGAGACCGCGTCGGACGCAGGCGCCTCTACACGATCCTGGTCGTGGCCCTGGGCGTCGTCGGCACCGCGTTCGCGCTCACGGACTCGTTCCCGGTGCTGGTCGCGTTCGCGCTCACCGGCATGATGTCCACGGACGCGAACGAGTCCGGCCCGATCACGTCGCTCGAGCAGGCGATGATCGGGCAGGCGCCGGCGGAGGCACGCGTTCACGTCTTCGGGCGGTACAACGCGGTCGCCTACCTCGCGGGTGCGCTCGGTGCGCTGGCGGCCGGTGGCCCGACGTTCCTGCGGGATGCGTGGTCAGGGGCGCCGAACGACCAGCGGTGGCTGTTGCTGTTCCCGGTAGGCGCGCTCGTCTCCCTCGCGCTCGCCCGGTCGCTCTCTCCGGCGGTCGAGGCGGCTGGCGCCTCGCACGCGCAGCACCCGCTGGAACGGTCGCGGAAGACCGTGTTCGCCCTGAGCTCGTTGTTCGCGCTCGACGCCTTCGCGGGTGGCTTCGTGGTCATGACGTTCATCGTGTTTTGGTTCGAGCGCAAGTTCGGCACGTCAGCCCAGCTCATGAGCGTCGTCGCCTTCTCCGGAGGGCTGCTACAGGCGGGCTCGTCGATCGTCGCGGCACGGGTGGGCGCCCGTTTCGGCCTGCTGAACACCATGGTCTTCTCGCATTTCCCGTCGAACGTGTTGCTGCTGCTGATCCCGTTCATGCCATCGCTCGGCGCGGCGATCGCCGTCCTGCTTGCCCGGTTCGCCCTGTCCCAGATGGACGTCCCGACGCGACAGGCCTACATCGCGGCGATGGTCGATCCCCAGGAACGAACGGCAGCCGCGGCGTTCACGAACACATCGAGGTACATAGCGCGTCCGTTCGGCCCCGCGATCGGGTCCGTACTGATGCAGAACGTCGCGTTCGGGGCGCCGTTCGTCGTGGCCGGGGCGTTGAAGAGCGTCTACGACCTGGTGCTCTGGCGGGTGTTCAAGCGCGTGCCACTCCCCGAGTGATCGACGCAAGCGCGCGGGTGACCTGCGTGCGCCGGACTATTCCTCGTCGTCGTCCATCTGGATGATCACCGGAGCAAGAGCCACGACCGTGGCGCCCTCTTCGACTCGCATCGTCCGCACGCCCTGGCTGGCACGCCCCACACGGCGGATGTCGCCGGCCGGCACGCGGACGACCTGGCCGCTCGAGGAGATCACGAACATGTCGATGTCCTTCGAGCCGATGTAGGCCCCGGCGAGCAAGCCCGTCTTCTTCGTGAGCTGGTGGCCGATCACGCCTTTGCCGCCACGTCCCTTGACCGGGTAGTCGGCCAGCTTCGAGCGCTTGCCGTAGCCCTGCTCGGTCACGCTGATCATCTCTTCGCCTTCCGACGCCAGGCCGACCGCGAGGACCCGGTCGTCATCGCCCAGCCGCATCCCGATCACGCCACCCGTCCCGCGGCCCATCGGGCGGGCGAGGGACTCCTTGAATCGGATCGCCTGTCCCTTGCGCGAGACCAAGAAGATCTCGTCACTGCCGTCGGTGAGCTTCACGTCGATCAGCTCGTCGCCCTCGCGGAGGTTGACGGCGATAAGGCCGGTCCGCGGCGAGTCGTATTCGGGCAGCTTCGTCTTCTTGACGATGCCGTTCTTGGTCGCGAAGAGCAGGTACTCCCCCTCGGAGTACTCCTTGAGGTCGATCACCGCGCTGATGCGTTCGTCGCCGTCGAGCGCGACCCCGGGCAGGTTCGCGGCGTAAAGTCCACGAGCCGTCCGGCCCGACTCCGGGATGTTGTGAGCCTTGACGCGGTACACGCGCCCCTTCGTCGTGAAGAACAGCATCCAGTTGTGCGTGGTCGTCGTGAACACGTGCTTCACGACGTCCTCTTCCTTGAGGTTCTGGCCACGCACGCCCTTGCCGCCGCGGAGCTGGCGCTTGAACGCGTCGACCGGCAACCGCTTCACGTAGCCGGCGCGGCTGACGGTGATGATGACGTCCTCCTCGGCGATCAGATCCTCGATGTCGAGGTCGCCTTCGTCGGCCATGATCTTGGTACGCCGGGCATCGGCGTGCTTCTTGCGGATCTCGAGGATCTCCTCCTTGATCACGCCGCGGAGGAGCTTCGGGTCCTTCAGCAGGCTGTTGAAGTACTTGATGTCCTCGAGAAGCTTCTTGTGCTCGTCCTGGAGCTCGGTCTTCGCGAGCTTGGTCAACCGCCGCAGCGGCATGTCCAGGATGTGGTTGGCCTGGATCTCGGACAGCTTGAACTTCGCCATGAGGCGCTTCCGGGCGGCCTCGGCGTCCTGCGAGGCGCGGATGATGGCGATGACCTCGTCGAGGTGATCGAGCGCGATCAACAGCCCGAGGACGATGTGGTCGCGTTCCTCGGCCTTGCGCAACAGGTAGCGGGTCCGCCTGGTGACGACGTCCACCTGGTGGTCGACGTAGTAGCCGATCATCTCGGCCAGGTTCAGGGTCCGCGGCACGCCGTCGACGAGCGCGAGCATGATGGCGCCGAAGGAATCTTGCAGCTGCGTCATCTTGTACAGCTGGTTCAGCACGACCTGGGGGTTCGCTCCACGCTTGCACTCGATGACCAGTCGCATGCCCTCGCGGTTCGACTCGTCCTTGAGATCGGCGATGTCCTTCAGCCGGCCGAGCTTGTGGAGATCGGCGATCTTCTCCGCCAGACGCGCCTTGTTGACCTGGTACGGGAGCTCGGTCACGACGATCTTCGAGCGGCCGTTCGCTCCCTCCTCGACCTGTGTGACCGCCCTGACCTTGATCGAGCCGCGACCGGTCTCGTAGATGTCCTTGATGCCCTGGCGGCCCATGATCGTCGCGCCGGTCGGGAAGTCGGGCCCCTTGATGAATTTCATGAGGTCGCCGGGGGTCGCGTCGGGATGATCCAGGAAATGTGCGACCGCGTCGATCGTCTCGCCCAGGTTGTGCGGCGGGATATTGGTGGCCATGCCGACCGCGATCCCACCGGAGCCGTTGACCAGCAGGTTCGGGAAACGGCTGGGCAGGACGACGGGCTGCTGCTCGTATCCGTCGAAGTTCGGGACGAAGTCGACGGTCTCGGACTCGATGTCTCGGAGCATCTCCATCGCCATGGGCGCGAGGCGGGCTTCCGTGTATCGATACGCGGCTGCCGGGTCGCCGTCGACGGAGCCGAAGTTCCCGTGCCCGTCGACGAGCGGGTAGCGAAGCGACCAATCCTGCGCCATGCGGACCAGGGCGTCGTACACGGATTGGTCGCCGTGCGGGTGGTACTTCTTCAGCACGTCGCCGATGACCGCCGCGCACTTGCGGTGCGGCCGGTCGGGCCGGTACCCCGCCTCCAGCATCGCCCACAGGATCCGCTTGTGAACCGGCTTCAAACCGTCGCGGACGTCCGGGAGGGCGCGGCCCACGATGACCGACATGGCGTAGTCGAGGTATGAGCTCTGGATCTCGTCCTCGAGCTGGATGTCCTCGATGCGGCCGGCGAACAGGTTCTGTGACATCGGCTCTCGTTACTCCTTGGCCATCGTCCTCGTGATCGGGGGTCTAGACGTCCAGGTTGCGGACGTCCTTCGCGTTCAGCTCGATGAATGCCTTGCGCGCCGGCACGTCGTCGCCCATGAGGACCTCGAAGAGCCGCGCCGCCGCCATGGCGTCGTCGAGCGTGACCCGCAGCAACGTGCGCCGTTCGGGGTTCATCGTGGTCTCCCACAACTGGTTGGCGTCCATCTCACCGAGCCCCTTGAACCGCTGCGGGTCCACCTTCTTGTTGCCGTTCCCCTTGCGGTACACGTCCCACTCTTGTTCGGTGTAGAAGTAGTGCTCCCGTTTGCCCTCCTTGATCAGGTACAGCGGCGGCTGGGCCAGGTACATGTACCCCGCCTCGATCACCTCGCGCATGTGTTGGAAGAAGAACGTGAGCAGCAGCGTCCGGATATGGGCGCCGTCTACGTCGGCGTCGGCCATGATCACGATGCGGTGGTACCGCGCCTTCTCGATGTCGATCTCGTCGCCGATCCCCGTGCCGATCGCGGTGATCAACGCTTGGATCTCCAGGTTCTCCAGCGTCTTGTGCAGGCGCGCTTTCTGGGTATTGATGATCTTGCCTCGGATCGGCAGGATCGCCTGCGTCGCACGATCCCTGGCGCTCTTTGCCGACCCCCCCGCCGAGTCTCCCTCGACGATATAGAGCTCGCACACCTCCGGATCCGTGAGCTGACAGTCCGCGAGCTTCCCCGGCATGGAGCCCGATTCCAGGAACGACTTGCGCCGCGTGAGGTCGCGCGCCTGTCGCGCCGCCATGCGTGCCTTGGCCGCTGCGATGCCCTTCGCGACGATCCGCTTCGCGTCCGCCGGATGCTCCTCCATCCACGTTGAGAACTGCGCGTTCATCGTGGTCTCGACCAATGAGCGCATGGACGCGTTGCCGAGCTTCGTCTTGGTCTGTCCTTCGAACTGCGGATTGCGCAGCTTGACGGAGATGATGGCGGTGAGTCCCTCACGGACGTCCTCACCGATCAGGTTCTCTTCCTTCTCCTTGACCATGCCCTTCGCGCGCGCGTAGCGGTTGATCACGTTCGTGAGCGACTTCTTGAGCCCCTCCTCGTGCATCCCGCCCTCGTGCGTGTTGATCGTGTTGGCGAACGAGTACACGGACTCGGTGTAGCCGGCGTTCCACTGCATCGCGACCTCGACCTCGTCGTCGCCCTTCTGCTCGATGGCGATGGGCTTGTGGATGACCTCCTTGCTGCCGTTCAGGTACTTCACGAAGTCCTTGAGACCGTCGTTGTAGCGGTAGACGTCCTCATGGACGGGGTCCTCGCGCTCGTCGAGCAGGTGGATCTCGAGCCTCGCGTTCAGGAACGCGAGCTCGCGGAGCCGGTCGGTCAGCTGTTCGCGCTTGAACTCCGTCGTCTCGGTGAAGATCTCCGGGTCCGGCCAGAACCGGATCGTGGTGCCGTGCTTCGTGCTGGCTTTGCCCTTCACCAGCTTGGAGGTCGCCCGCCCCTGTGCGTACTCCTGGTGCCATGCGAAGCCATCGCGCAGGACGTCGGCCGTCATCTTGGCGGACAGCGCGTTCACGACGGAGACCCCGACGCCGTGCAACCCGCCGGAGATCGAGTACCCGCCGCCCCCGAACTTCCCGCCGGCGTTCAACGTGGTGAGCGCGACCTCGACGGCGGGCCGGCGGTCCTTGGCGCGCGGGATCGGCTTGACCGGGATGCCGGCGCCGTCGTCCTGCACCGACACGCTGCCGTCGGCGTGGATCGTGACGACGATCTTCGTTGCACGGCCGGCCATCGCCTCATCGACGGAGTTGTCGACGACCTCGGTGACCAGGTGATGGAGACCTCTGGAGCTGGTGGTTCCGATGTACATCCCGGGGCGGAGCCTGACGTGCTCGACGCCTTCGAGAACCTGGATATTGCTGGAGTCGTACTCCTGAGCAGCGGACTTCCTCTTGGGTGTGCTCTTCGTCGTAACGGTTGCCACGGGCCTCCGATCCTGCCCACGCAGCGGCCTCACCCTGACAGGGAGGCCGCGCCGGGGAACTGCCTTGCGCGGATATGCAGATTCTACCAATCGAGGCCGACGAAGGGCGGGCTTTTGCCCTGCGATCCAGGCCTTCTACCTGCTGTTTCGCACGATCACGCGAACCGTTTCGATCACGTCGGAGCCGAGGGCCTGATTGGCCTTCAGTCGGATCTGCTCGTGCAAGAAACGGGCCTGCGCCCCCCACGGTCCGTTGGTCGCCGCCACCGTCAACACCCCGCCCTCGAGCGACGTGGGAGACGTCTCAGCGGCCAGCCGATCTCCGACGATCTGGCGCCATCTCGACGCGAGCTCAGCGATCGGGATCCCCCGGGAGAAGGCCTCTTCATGCATCAGCCCGTCGACGATGTCGCCGAGCCGGACGGCGTCGCCGGTGCGGTCATCGCGACGGGAACGCCAGCCTTTCGCGTGCGGCATCAGGCCACCCTGGGCGTCACGTGTCCGGCGCGAACGTCCCACGTGGCGTGGGCCGTCTTCGGCACGTCGGCCTCGTCGGCCACCGAGATGACGACCTGTCCACCGCGCTGCGCGAGCCGTTCACCGATCTGGTCGCGCCGTCGAGGGTCGAGCGCGGAGAACGGGTCGTCCACCAACAGGATCGGCGGTTCGCCGATCTCACGCTCCACCGAGGTCGCGAGCCCCAGCCGCAAGCAGAGCGCCGCCGCCCACGCCTCGCCGTGCGACGCGAACGCGCGCGCGCCGAGGTCGCGGACCGACAGGTCGACGTCATCGCGATGCGGACCGACGAGCGACGAACGCCTGGCCAGCTCGTCGTGCCTCCGCTCCTCGATGCGGGCGCGGAACGCTCCCTCGAGATCGCCGGCGCTCCAAACGTTGGGCGCGTACGTGCAGGCCAGGCCGTACCCAGCCAGCGCCTCGAACTCCTCGGAGGCGGGGGGCGCCAGCCGCTCTATCGCATCGGCGCGAACCCGGATCAACGCCGCCCCCGCCTGGACCAGCTCGGCGTCCCAGGCTTCCATGCCGGCCGGCACACCCGGTCGGTCCCATTCCTTCAGGAGGCGGTTGCGCTGGCGCAACGCACGGTCGTACCCGGTGAGTAGCGATTCCTTCAGCGGCCACAGCCCGATCACGGCCTCGTCCAGGAACCGGCGGCGGTGCGACGGGTCGCCGCGCACGACGTCGAGATCGTCGGGGCCGAAGAACACCGCGCGCACCTGGCGTCGCAGATCGCGCTTGCGGCGGACCGGCGACCGGTTGACCTTCACCCGACTCGCTCCCTTGATCGGTACCTCGACCTCGACGAGCACGCGTCCGTCCAGCGTCTCGACCTCACCGCGCGAGTAGGCGGCCTCGGCTCCGTCGCGAACGAGCGGGCCCGAGGCGCTCACCCTGGGCGACGACAGCGTGAACAGGTAGCAGATCCCCTCGAGGAGGTTGGTCTTCCCCTCGCCGTTGGGGCCGACCGCCACGATCAAGCCGTCGGGCACCGGCTCGATCCGCGTGTGGGCGTGGTTCCGGAAGTCGCGCAGCTCGACCCAGGAGAGGCGCATGCGGGGAAGCCTTGCGCCCCAGCCCTTCCTAGCCCACCACCGCAGGCAGACGGACGGGCATCACCAGATAGGTGAACTCATCGCCCTCCCCGTGGACCACGCCCGGCTTCAGCCCGTCTCGCACGTCGAGCCGGACCGTCTCGCCGGTCGCCGCGTTGAGACCGTCCGCCAGGTACTGCGGGTTGAACGCGACCGTGAGGTCCTCGCCCTCGTAGCGAGCCTCGACCGTCTCGACCGCCTGCCCGAGATCCGGTGACGAGCTCGAGAGCTTGACGCCGAGCGCGTTGAACTCCATGCGGACCGGCGTCGTGTCCCGCGCGAGCAATCCGACGCGTCGCACGGCGTCGAGCAACTGCTGACGCGAAACCGTGAGCCGGCTCTCGGTGGCCTCCGGCAACAACTGCCGGTAGTTCGGGAACTCGCCCTCGATCAGGCGCGACGTGAGCGTCAACGCGCCGATCTTGAACGACACCTGGCTCTCGTCGATGAAGACCTCGACGGTGGACTTCTCGTCCGCCGCCGCGGCGCGGCCCGCCTCGGACATCGCGCGCTCCGGCACGATCGCCTTCGCCTCGCCGGAGGCGGTCGCGACCAGATCGCGGACCGCCAACCGGTACGAGTCGGTCGCGACCATCACCACGCCCTCCCGGCTGACCTCCAGCAACACACCGGTGAGCACCGGTCGCGCTTCGTCCCGGGAGGCGCCGCGACCCACCTGTCCGATCGCCTCCGCGAACGCCCCCGACTCGGCCGTCACAGTCGTCCCGCTCGGCTCCTGCAGGCCGGGGAAGTCCTCGGCCGGGAGCAGCCGCAACGTGCCCTCGTACGCCGCGCAGCGGATAGTGACCTGGCTCTGGTCGGTCTCGAGATCCACGGGCGCGTTGGACAAGCTCTTCACCGTATCGCCGAGCAGCCGCGCCGGCACGAGCGCGATCCCCGACTCGGTCACCTGCACCGAGATCGTGAGTCGCGCCGACACCTCGAGGTCGGTCGTGATCAGCGTGAGCTCGCCGCCGTCCGCCGCCTCGATCAGCACCCCAGTGAGCGCCGGGATCCCCGGGCGGGACGACACGCCTCGCTGGACGGTCTGCAAGGCTTCCGAGAGTGCATCTCGGTCACACCGGAACTTCAACGTGGCCACCCCCTGTTGCTCTTAGGTTCTCTGACAAGACGGTAGTAGTAGGTGCTGTGGAAAGGTTGGCAATGCAACCGTTCTCCCAGCGTAGAGACCGCCTCCGACATGTGGACGGGCTGGGGAGAACCTTCCCGCCCACTTGGCGCGGTCGGAGTCGACGCACCGCACCCCACCACTGGTCCCCGGGTTCTCCACAGGGTCATGCGGCCCCCCGAACCCGGCCTCGGATGATCCGGGTCAGGTCTTGGACCTGCCGGAACGTGGTGTCGCGGGCGCGCATCTCGCCCTCGACCTTGTTGATGCCGTGCAGCACCGTCGTGTGATCGCGACCGCCGAAGATCTCGCCGATCTTGACCAGCGACAACCCAGTGCACTCGCGGACCAGGTACATCGCGATATGCCGCGCTTGGGTGAGCGGCCGCGACCGGCTCTTCGACACGAGGTCGCCCACGGAGAGCGAGAAGTACCGCGCGGTCTCCTCCAGGATCAGCGGCGGGGGGATCTCGTGCTCGGTCTGCGGGATCAGGTCCTGGAGGGCTCGTTCGGCGAGCGTCACGTCGATGGGCTGTGCCGTGAGCTCGGACCATGCGACGACCCTGACCAGGGCGCCTTCCAGTTCCCGGACGCTTTGATCGAACTTGGAGGCGACGAACTCGACCACCCCGGACGGCACGGCGATGGTCTCGCGCTCCGCCTTGAGCTGCAGGATCGCGATCCTCGTCTCGAGGTCCGGAGGCTGCACGTCGACGCAGAGTCCCCACCGGAACCTGCTGGTCAGGCGCTCCTCCATGCCGGAGATCTCGTGCGGCGGACGGTCCGACGCGATCACGATCTGCCGTCCCGCGGTGTGCAGGTGGTTGAACGTGTGGAAGAACTCCGTCTGCGTCTCCTCGCGTTTGGCCAGGAACTGGATGTCGTCGACCAGGAGGACGTCGACCTCGCGGTACTTCTGCCGGAAGTTGTCGCCCTGTCGCTCGCGAACGGCCTTGATGAACTCGGTCACGAACTGCTCGGACGTCACGTACTTCACGCGGAGGCTCGGCTTGAGCCGGTACATGTGATGCCCGACGGCGATCAGCAGGTGGGTCTTGCCCAAGCCCACGCCGCCGTAGATGAACAACGGGTTGTACGCCTTCGACGGCGGCGCCTCCGCGACCGCCATGGCCGCGGCATGCGCGAAGCGGTTGCTCGGTCCGGGGACGAACGCGTCGAACGTGTAGTTGGGGAACGGGAGCCCCGGAGCCCCGGTCACGCGGTCGGCCGCCTCGGCGTCCGCGGTCGCGCTGGCGCGTTCCGAGGTGACCGGCGATGCGTCCACGGGCGCGTCGGGGATCGTGATCATGTCGTCGATCGCTCCGCGGAGCCCTTCGTCGACGTCGAGACGGATCTCGACCTCTGCTCCGACGACCTGGACGGCCGCGGAGTGGATAAGGTCAAGATGGTTGTGCTGCAACCGTTCGCGAACCATGTCGCTGGGAACGTGCAACGCCAGCACCCCGTCTTGCAGCGATACGGGATCGACGTCCGCGAACCACATGACGACGGTGGTCTCCGGGAGCTCCGCGTGCGCACGCTCCAGGACGTGTGCCCAGGTGTCGTGCGCCTCGCGCTCTGAGAACGCTATCGCCATGCGTATCCACAAGACCTTTCCACAATGGTGGATAACCTTCGGGGGAGTGATCTGACGCCGGGCGCCGCTTCGCCGGGTTTCGCGGGGTGTGAAGCGGGCCGGAATATAGCACCGAGCTTTTCCACACCGCGCGCCCCGAGCGGGGTCTTGACGCACTTTCTGTTGTCAACCCCTTTGTCCTGCATCGATGGGGGCCCGTATACTTCCCGCCTGGCCGGCCCCGAGCCGGCCTTCGCATCGAGAGGAACCGAGGATGGCCAAGGGTAAGCGCACGTACCAGCCGAACAACCGTCACCGCGCGAAGACGCACGGTTTCCGGATCCGCATGCGCACCCGGGCCGGTCGCGCGATCTTGTCCCGCCGCCGCCGCAAGGGGCGCGCGCGCCTCACCCCCTGACCTCCGCCGTGCGCGCATCCCAGGTTCGACGGGTGTTCGACGTCGGCCGATCGTTGCACGCGGAACGGGTGGTACTGTTCCTCGCGCCTGGCTCGGGTGGGGTCGCCGTGGTCGCCTCTCGTCGTGTGGGTGGTGCCGTCGAGCGCAACCGAGCCAGGCGGATCCTGAGAGAGGCCTGGCGTGAGGTTGCGCCTATGGTCGGAGACGGAAACGATGTCGTCATCGTGGCCCGCGAGGCCATCCGAGGCGCGAAGACACGGGATCTGGTGGCCGAGATGACGGAACTGCTCCGCCGCGAACCGTCGGTGCGCTCGTGACTCGCCGTGCCTTGAGGGCGGCCGGCGCACCCGTTCGCGCGCTCGAGATCGGGCTCATCCGCGTGTATCGCGCGACGCTCTCCGGGTGGCTCGGTGGCCAGTGCCGTTTCTACCCCACGTGTTCGCACTACGCGGAGGACGCCATCCGCGTTCGGGGCGCCGTGATGGGGACGGCACTCGCCGTGTGGCGCATCCTTCGCTGCAATCCGTTCGGCTCCGGGGGCATCGACCATGTCCGGCCCCCTGCTTCGTATGATGACATCACACACGCGGAAGATCGCGTGGAGGCCTGATGCTCGCCATCGAGATCTTCCAGTCGCTCCTCTATGGCGTGGGGTGGGCTCTTTCCTCGATCTACGACCTCGTCGGGAACTACGGACTCTCGATCATCGTGCTGACCATCGTGATCAAGGTCGTCCTCCTGCCGCTCGGCGTGAAGCAGATCAAGTCGATGGGTGCGATGCAGTCGATCCAGCCCAAGGTCAAAGAGCTCCAGAAGAAGTACAAGGGCAACAAGGCCAAGGTCCAGGAAGAGACGATGAAGCTCTACAAGGAGGCGGGGGTCAACCCGCTCGGGGGCTGCCTCCCCCTCCTCCTGCAGTTCCCGATCCTGATCGCCATGTACGCGGTGATCCGGGCACCGCAGCTCCTGCCCGTCGACGCCACTGGCCAACAGGTCGCGACCGTCCAGGCGACGGCCTACAAGATCCACAACAGCCACCTGCCCATCGACAGCAAGCTCTTCAGGGACGTGATGCTGCATGAGCACCTAGGGTTCCTGGGGATGAACCTGCAGTGCTCCGCGGCGCAATCCGGAACGGAGGCGAAGGTCTCGGGCTCCGATCGGCAACCGATCAAGCCCGACATGCCCATCGTCGGCGCGGATGGGCAGCCCCTCCCGTTCGACGCCACGACAGGCACCGGAGGCATCCCGTGCGGTTCGCACAGCACGGACAAGATCCCGTACTTCGTATTGCTCATCGTCATGATCGCGACCACGTTCTACCAGCAACGTCAGATGCAGAACGCGAGCCCCCCGGGCGCGGCCAGCGGTCAGCAGCAGGCGATCCTCAAGTTCATGCCGCTGATGTTCGGTATCTTCGGGTACACGTTCCCGTCCGGCCTCACGCTGTATTGGACGCTCTCCAACCTCTGGCAGATCGGGCAGCAGCACGTCTTGCTGAAGGCGGGGCACATCGGGCCGGACGCGATAGACCGTCGGATCGCGGAGCAGCGCGCGAAGAACGCGAACAAGCCTGCCAAGCAGGGGTTCATGGCTCGGATGCAGGAACGCGCCGAGCAGGCCGGCAAGGGCGGGCAGCCGACCAAGGGTCAGAAACCCCCGGGAGGCTCCCGCTCGGGACCCGGCAAGGGCCCCCAACCGAAGGGCCGCCGACCCAACACTGGTGGCACCCCGAAGTCCGGCGGCACCCCGAAGTCCGGGCGACGACCCAACACGGATCCGCGGAAGCGCGGTGGAGGCAACGGTGGCCAGGGAGACGGAGAAGCGGGCACCTAGCGTCGAGGAGGCCGTCGAGGCGGCGCTCCACGAACTTGGGGTCTCCGAGCAGGAGGCTCAGATCGACGTCATCCAGGAGCCTCGAACCGGGGTCCTGGGCATCGGGTCCCACGAGGCGGTGGTACGGGTCCGGGTGGTCACTCCAGACGTCGACCCTGAGGAGCTCGAAGAGCAGGCGGACACGGCAGCCGACTTCCTCGAGGAGCTCATGGGCCACATGGGCATCGACGCGGTGGCGGAGCCGACCCTTCACCACGACCACATGTACGTCGATATCGTCGGGGAGGACGAGGACGACATGGCGCTGCTCATCGGTCGCCACGGGCAGACGCTGGATGCGATCCAGGAGCTCACACGCATGGTGGTCGGCAGACGTCTGGACGAACGGGTCCGGATCATCGTCGATGTCGAGGACTACCGGAAACGACGCGAGGCACGCCTGGAGGAGAAGGCTGGCGAGGCTGCAGAACGCGTCCTTCAGAGCGGCGGAACGGAAGAAGCCCTGGAACCTATGAACCCGTTCGAGCGGAAGCTCGTCCACGATGCGGTCGCGATGATCGACGGCGTCGAAAGCTCCAGCCGTGGCGAAGAGCCCGAGCGCTACGTCGTGATCCGACGTCGTCGATAGCCCCAACCGGTGTTTCACGTGAAACATGAGGGTTGGGATCTCGCGGGGGTCCCGAACCTCGATCTCGCTCCTCTGCAGTTCGACCAGCTTGAGGCGTTCGAGGCCCTGATCAGACAACGAGCCGTCCCGCTGGGGATGGTGGCGACGGGGGATGTGGGGCGCCTGCGGGACCGGCACATCGTCGATAGCCTGCGGGCGGCCGCGGTGGTGCTGAGCACCGAGCGAACCGGCTATGACCTCGGTTCCGGGGCTGGCCTTCCCGGGGTCGTCGTCGCGATCGCCTGTCCCGACCTCCGGATGACGTTGGTCGAGTCCCGCCGCCCTCGTGCCGCATTCCTCCAGCTCGCCGTCGACCAGCTGGGCCTCGACAACACCGCCGTCAGCAATGAGCGGGTGGAGGCGCTCAGCGAGCCCGTGGACGTCTGCTTCTCCAGAGCGTTCGCCCGGGTGGACGTCGCGTGGCGTGCCGCCGACCGCCTCCTGACATCGGGTGGTCGGCTCGTCTACTTCGCCGGCGAGCGATTCGACAGCGCAGATCTCCCACGAAACGCAGTATCGAGGCTGGTGAGGACCCCTGCGCTTGCAAGGTCCGGACCGCTCGTTATCATGAGCCGGCAGTGACAACCTCTGGCGCCAAGGCGGCTCCGCGAACGACTGCGTCCCCTTCGCCGCCCAACGGCGACTCGACTCCACCTCCGGTTCGGCGCAAACGGGCCAAGAAGGACCCCATCCCTCCCGAAACACCGGGCATCGCTCGGATCATCGCGATCGCGAACCAGAAGGGCGGAGTGGGGAAGTCCACGACCGCGGTCAGCCTGGGCGCCTCGCTGGCCGATCTCGGCTACCGGGTGCTGGTGGTCGACCTGGATCCCCAGGGGAACGCCTCCACCGGGATGGGCATCCGGCACGAGGCCCGGGAGACGACCGTCTATCACGTGATCGTGGCGGAGTCGCCGATCGAGGACGCGATCGTCAAGACTCCGGTCGAACGCCTGCACGCCGTCCCGTCGACCATCGATCTGGCGGGTGCGGAGATCGAGTTGGTCAGCCAGTTCTCGCGAGAGACGCGCCTCAAGAAGGCCCTGCAGCCGATCAGGGAGGGTCGGTATGACTTCGTCCTCCTGGACTGCCCCCCCTCGCTCGGGCTTTTGACGGTGAACGCTCTGACCGCGGCCGAGGAGCTCATCGTGCCGATCCAATGCGAGTACTACGCGCTTGAGGGCCTTGGGCAGCTGCTGCGGAACGTGAGCCTGGTGCAGCAGAACATCAATCCCGGTCTGCGGCTCTCCGGGATCGTGATGACCATGTTCGATCCAAGGACCAAGCTCTCGAGCCAGGTCGTCGAGGAGGTTCGGCGCTTCTTCGGAGAGCTCATGTATGACGTGATCATCCCTCGGACCGTTCGCCTGTCCGAGGCACCCGGGTTCGGGCAGCCCATCACCGTCTACGACCCCCGCTCCAGAGGGGCCCAAACGTACCGCCAGTTGGCGGCAGAGGTGGCGTCCCGGCCGCCCCCCGCCGAGCCGATGCCCGTGTACGACGACCTTCCGACCGTGGTCGTCCCTCCGCTTGTTGACGCTGTCACACCCGAGTCCATGGCCGATGCCGACCTGGAGACCCTCCCGGTCCCGACCGTCCACGAGGTCGTCGAGGAGGTCGTCGTGGAGGTCGAGGAGGCCGAACCGTCTCAGCCAAAGGTCGAGGTCTCGCCACCGGCGCCAGAACCGGCCCCAGAACCGGCGCCTAGGCCTCCGGCTCCCTCCGCATCCGCGCCGAAGACGAAGCCCGAGGTCGCCGACGTTCTTGCCTCCCCCCGTCGACGATGACGATGTCTGGGAGGACTCCGACGAGCCCATCCCACCCAGCGAGCCGCCGCCGGTTGGCGATCAGGAGCCTTCCCCTGCTCAAGCCCCACCCGCGCACCTTCCTGAACGACGGGTGGTGGTCATCGACGAGGACGCCGAACTGCAACCGTCCTCCAGGCCCTCCTCCTCGGGCGTAGCCGACGACGAGCCGGTCTCACCACCGGCCGTGGCCTCGATCGGCGCCACCCTGGAGGAAGAGGGCCACGGCAAGCGCCGATGGCGACTGTTCCGCAAGGGAGGCGAATGATGTCGAAACGAGGGGGATTGGGCCGGGGCCTTTCTGCATTGATCCCGGGGGCGCCGGAGTCAGGGGAGGCCTTAGGATTGCTGGAGGTGCCCGTCAATGCGGTGTCCCCCAACCCGAAGCAGCCGAGAACTCGCTTCGACGACGAGGCGATCGGCTCGCTGGCTGCCTCGATCCGGGAGGTCGGGATCCTTCAGCCGATCGTCGTTCGCAAGGCGGGCGCCGGCTACGAGCTGATCGCCGGTGAGCGTCGCTTGCGCGCCGCCAAGGTCGCCGGTCTGGCCACGATCCCGGTCGTGGTCCGCGACACCGATGACGCCGACACGCTCCGGGAGGCGTTGATCGAGAACATCCACCGTGAGGACCTGGGTCCGATCGAGCTGGCAGAGGCGTTCCGGCAACTGCTCGAGGAGCTCGGTCTGAAGCAGGAGGAGCTCGCCGACCGCGTCGGCGTCTCCCGGTCCCACGTGGCGAACACCATCCGACTGCTGCAGCTTCCGCTCGATGTCCAGCAGTTGCTCACCGACGGGAAGCTTCAGGCGGGCCACGCCCGCGCCTTGCTGGCGCTCGGCGACGCCGATGCCCAGAACACCCTGGCTCTGCGAACGGTCGCCGAGGACCTGACGGTACGCGACGTGGAAGACCTCGTCCGCCGGTACGTGGACGGGCCTGCGGAGAAGCCCGCCAAGGCCGAGGCCGTCGACCCGCCGCCCTCGGATACGACGATGTCCGAGGTGGAGGAGATCTTGTCCGAGCAGCTCGCGACCAGGGTGCAGATCCAGATGGGGAAGAAGCGAGGGCGCGTCGTGATCGAGTTCGGGTCGGCCGACGACCTCGAGCGCATCGTGTCCGAGATCATCGGCTCGGGACCGGGGCTCGCGCCGGACTGATCCCGGTCTACTGGGTGCGATCCGGACCGGGTGCTGGATCTGGCGGTTCGTACGCAGGAACGGGCGAAGACGGGATCGGCGGGCTCGCCCAACGGGGCCAAACTAGTCTGACTCACACTAGTCTCCCCGGATATCCCGCTCATCACGCCTCAGACTCAGCGTGAGCCGGCTGAACCCAGGACGCGCTCGCAGAGCTCGGTGAGCGACCATCCGGCGGCCTGCGCGGCCATCGGGAGCAGGCTCGTCTCCGTCATCCCGGGGGAGACGTTCACCTCGAGCACCCACGGTGTGCCGCCCGGGTCGACCAACGTGTCCACCCGGGCTACGTCGAGGAGGTGGAGCCCTTCGGCGGCTCGCAAGGCCTGTTCGGTGCAGGCGGCCGCGATCTCCGCGGATACCCTCGCCGGCGCGAAGTACTCGGTCGCCCCGGCCGTGTACCGGGACGCGTAGTCGAACACCCCGCTCTTGGGCACGATCTCCACCAGCGGCAGCGCTTCCGGGGGCGACCCGACCACGCCGATGGCGAGTTCCGAGCCCTCGACCTTGGCTTCAACGATGGCGGCGCCGGCGAACGACAGGGCCGCCATGACGGCTGTGGCCAGGTCGGATGCTCGTTCGACGAAGCTCACGCCCAGCGCCGACCCCGATCGGGACGGCTTGACCACGCACGGAAGCCCGACGCGATCCGTCACGCGACCCAGCGCCGCGCCGGCGCCCAGATCGCGCAGCGCCCACCCTTCCACGACCACCCAATCGGGGGTCGTGACGCCGGCCCGCACCAAGGCGTCCTTCGCCAGGACCTTGTCGAACGCTACCTCGCAATCGAACGGCGCGGTCCCGGTGTAGGGGATCTGGAGCAGATCGAGGAGGCGCTGCACGGTGCCGTCCTCGCCCTCTTTTCCGTGCAGCGTCAGGTAGCAGATGTCGGGCGCGTGTTCCCGGAGCGCCTCGACGAGCGGCAGCTCGCCGGGGTCCACCAACCACGCGTCGTGACCACCTTCGATGAGGGCGTGGCTCACACGGTGACCGGAACGGAGCGACACGTCGCGTTCCGGCGTTCGCCCGCCGGCGATGACCGCGACCCTCATGGATGCAGGGACCGGTAGAGCCGCTCTTCGTCCTCGAGCAGCGCGCCGAGCCGGGCGATGCCTTCGCGGATCCGTTCCTCGGTCGGGTAGCAGAACGCCAGCCGCATCTGGTTGCGTCCGCGTCCGTCCGGATAGAACGCCGTGCCGGGCACGTACGCCACGCGACGTTCCACCGCGGCCGCCAACATCGCTTGCGCGTCAACCCATCCGGGCAGAGTGACCCAGACGTAGAAGCCACCGGCGGGCCGCGTCCACGTGGCGTCGGCGGGGAAGTGCTCCGGCAACGCCTCCAGCATGGCGTCGCGGCGGAGCCGGTACAGGTCGACGAACGTCGACAGGTTCTCGCGCCAGCGGTCGCCCGCGAAGTAGCGCTCGGTGACGAGCATGGTGAACGACGAGCCGCAGAGATCGGCCGCCTCTTTCGCGAGCACCAGTCGCTGAACGACGCTCTGTTCTGCGAGTGCCCAGCCGACGCGAACCCCTGGGGAGAACACCTTCGACACTGTGCCGAGGTAGATCACGTTCTCCGGATCCATCGATCGCAGGCAGGGGAGCGCATCGCCCTCGAATCGGAGCAGGCCGTACGGGTCGTCCTCGATGATCGGGATCCCTGCCTCGCGACAGAGCGCCACCAACTGCTCTCGCCGCCGGAGCGACATCGTGACGCCGGCCGGGTTCCCGAAGTTCGGCACCGTGTACACGAACTTCGGACGCTCTCCGTGAACGAGTGCCTCCTCGAGTCGGTCGACGATCATCCCGTCCGCGTCGAGGTCGATCTGCAGGTAGCGCGGCTGGTATGCACCGAACGCCGTGAGCGCGCCGACGTACGCCGGTGCCTCGACAGCGATCAGGTCCCCCGGATCGATGAAGATCTTGCCGATCAGATCGAGCGCCTGCTGGGCGCCGGTCGTGATGACCATGTCATCGGGGTCCGCCTCGACACCCTCGTCTGCCATGAGCGGGATCAGCCGTTCGCGCAGCGAGAGGTGCCCTTGCCCCCCCGCATACTGCAGGATCGTCGAGCCATGGACGTCGAGCGCGTCGGCGACCACCGCCAGCAGGTCCTCGGGCGGCAAGGCCTGCACGTAGGGCATCCCGCCCGCGAACGAGACGATCTCGGGACGGGAGGCCACGGCGAACAGCGCGCGCACCTCGGACGCGGCCATGCCCGCGGCGCGTTCCGCGTACAGTTCGACGAATCGATCGATGGAGAACTCGGCCATGGGAAGGATCAAAGCCTAGCATCGGCCCAGGCAGGCCCCGCCGTAGCCGGGAGGTCTAGTCCCCCGTGCGGCCGTCGATCGATTCGCGCATGATGTCGGCGTGGCCGAGGTGGCGCGCGTACTCCTCGATCATGTGGATCATGATCCAGCGCAACGACCGACCCTTCGCGCGCGGATCGGCGGCGATGTCGTCGAACGATGATGCGCGCGTCGCGATCGCCGTGGCCCGAGCCACCTCGTCTTCATGCAGCGCGAGGATGGCCTCGGCCGAGTCGTCGGGTTCCACGCGGAAGTCCGCGTCGGGGTCCTCGTCGGTCCACGGCGGGTCGATCCCATCCTCGCCCGCGAACGCGACCCGGAACCACCAGCGCTCGACGTAGGCCAGGTGCTTCAGGATGCCCAGCAACGTCAGGCCCGACGGCGTCATCACACGGCGCAGGCTGTCGTCGTCCAACTCGCCGACCTTCCGCCAGAGCACGGTCCGCTGGTAGTCGAGGAACTCCGTGAGCAGCAGGCGCTCGTCGCCGGTGAGGTCCGGATCCGACGGCGCGGCGGGCGAGGGTAGCGTCATCTCTCCACCTTCGGGAACACTTGTGTGGCAAGGAGTTCCAGCATCTCGATGTCATCGTAGAGACCGTGGTTCAGCATGATTCGTTGCACGCCCGCATCCGCGTACTCGGAGAGCCGTTGGATCGCGCGATCGGGCGTCCCGACGATGCAGTCCGCCTCGATGTCAGACCGATACGCGTCGAACGGACCCGCTGACGGATCCTGCGACCTCGCGCGCTCCAGCTTCGCGAGGTACTCGTCTTCGGTGCGGGCGACGAACACCCATGTCATCAACGACGTCACCAACGAGTCGGGTTCGCGGCCGGCGGCCTCGACCCCGTCGCGAGCCCGCCCGAATCGTTCCCGGACCTGTCCGGGGGCGCCACCGACCGTGTTGAACTCGTCGGCCCACGCGCCGATCAGCCGTTGCATCCACGGTCCCACCTTCGTGCCTCCGAGCACGATGGGCGGACGGGGACGCTGCACCGGCTTCGGCAAGAACTCGGCATCCGCGAGCGCGTAGTGACGCCCTTCGAACGAGACGCGGTCTTCCGTCAGCAAACGGTGCACGATCTCGAGTTGCTCCTCGAGCATCTCGAACCGCTCGCGCGTCGGCGGGAACGGCAGCCCGAACTGCGTGTGCTCCTCGGTCCACCACCCGGCGCCCAGGCCGATCTCGACTCGCCCACCGGAGATCTCGTCGACGGTCGCGGCGGACTTCGCGAGCACGGACGGGAGGCGGAACGTCACCGGTGATACGAGGGTTCCCAACCGGATGCGTTCGGTGCGCGCAGCGAGCGCGGCGAGGAGCGTCCACGCATCGGTGGACCCCCGCCCGCCGACCCCGCTGCCGCCGAAGTAGTGGTCCGAACGGAAGAGCCCCTCGAACCCCAGACGCTCGGCGCCCTCCGCGAGCGCGAGCCACTGGTCCCAGGTCACGCCCTCTTGGCCCTCGATCATCAGGCAGAAACGCACGGCGCGTAGCATAGTCGCGCCGTGTCACGGGAGCCGATCGTCCCCACCGAACGACAGCGCGCGATCAAGGCGCTGGTTTCCGGTGCGCTGCTCGGGATGATGCTCGCCCTCTCGGCCCGGCGCCGTCGGGCGTAGTCGTTCCGGTTCAGCCCGCGAAGAACCGACGGAGCGCATCGGCCACGGCACGCGCGATCCGAGGGATCTCGGCCTCCGTGGTCACGCATGGTTGGATCTGCACCGCGGGCATCCGCGTCTCGCGAAGGATCGCGTCCGTGAGCGGCTCCAGGCGCCCCGAGGATCCAGGCGCCCGATCCAGTTCCTCGAGCACCAGCTCCGCCAGTCGCTTGCCAGCCGGGGAGTGCGTCGACACGCTCCCGAAATACGAGCACGCCGGCCCGCCGGCCCGCGATCCCGCGGCGGCGACCTGCAGCGAGATGCATGCCGTGGCGGTCAGCTCGTTCGCTGCGCGGGCCATGTCGGAGGGACCGGACTGATCGTCTCGCTCCAGCACCACGGGCTTCGCGCCCATCCCCGTGAGCTCGTCGGCGAGCACCGCAGCGATCCGTTGCTCGATCGCGTCGTCGTTCGGCCCGCCGGACCCGGCGTCGATCGCGATCACCTGTCCTTGGATCGACGAGCGCATCGCGCGCACGGATTCGGCTTCCCGCACCACCGCGCGGCCGGGGCCCGATTCTGTGGGACGCATCCGCTCGAGGGTCGAGATGGTCTCGATGCCGACGATGCCGTCGGGTTCCTCGCCGACGTTCTGCTGGAACTCCCGCACGGCTCGGTCGGTGAGCGTCCCGAAGAGACCGTCCTCCTTCCCGGCGTCGAACCCGAGCGCGTTCAGCTTGCGTTGGAGGGCGCTGACGTCGTCGCCACGATGGAGAGGGGAGCGCAGGTACAGGGTGCGATCGCCCAGGTGGTAGCCGGCTTCGACGAGCTGGCCCCACGTGTCGGGTCCGACCCGGCCGTCGATGCGCAGGCTGCGGCGCTCCTGGAACGCGCGCACCGCCGCGTCCGTCGAGGGTCCGAACGTCCCGTCGAGCTCGGCGAACTCGATGTGCCAGCCGAGCGCGATCAGGCGTTGTTGGATGTCTCGGACCTCGGCGCCGTGGTCGTGCAGGAGGAAGGTACGCACGCGGTCCAGTCTCCGCCGCCCTGCGGAGGGCGGCAACCGCGCCGGTGGATACGGTGACTCAGATGACCGGTTGTGGCTCCAGGTGCGGTTCGACATCCCTCAAGATCGCGTCCTTGGGCCTGGCGCCCACCACCCGCGCGACCTCCTTGCCGCCCTTGAACAGGATCAGGGAGGGGATGCTCATGACCCCGTACGTGCGGGTGGCCTCCGGGTTGTCGTCGATGTTGAGCTTCGCGAGCTTCAGCGATTCGCCCTTCTCGGAGGCGATCTCCTCGACCACCGGGGAGACCATGTGGCAGGGCACGCACCATTCCGCCCAGAAATCGACCAGTACCGGTGTTTCGGAATCGAGGACGTTCGATTGGAAGTCCGCATCGTTCACGCTGCCGATGTTCGCCATCAGATGTCGCTCCTTTCGGGGCGGACCCGCGCTCGGATCGGCGTGGGCGTCGCCATGGTTCCAACCTCTCTCGTGCGCGAGGGATTCCCGGTCATCCCGAAGCGTGGGCCTCGGCCTCCAAGAACCGCTCGGCGTCGATCGCCGCCTTGCATCCTTGTCCCGCGGCGGTGACGGCCTGACGATAGATCGTGTCGGTGACGTCTCCCGCGGCGAAGACTCCCTCCACGTTCGTCGTCGTCCGTGGCTCCTGCACGAGGATGTAGCCATCCTGGAGCTGGAGCTGACCCTCGAACAGTCCGGTATTCGGGGTGTGACCGATGGCCATGAAGACACCGTCGGCGCGGAACGAGCTCAGCTCGCCGGTTCCCACGTGACGGAGCGTCACCCCCGTGACGGCGTCGTCCCCCTCGATCTCGTCGACGACCGTGTCCCAGACCACCTCGATCTTGGGATTCGCGAGCGCGCGGTCGACCATGATCGGCGATGCGCGGAACTCGTTGCGCCGGTGCACGATGGTCACCTTGCTGGCGAACTTGGTGAGGAACGTCGCCTCCTCCATCGCCGTGTCGCCGCCGCCCACGACCACCAGCTCGCGGTCTCGGAAGAAGAAGCCGTCGCAGGTGGCGCACGCGCTCACGCCTCGACCGCGGAGCTTCTCCTCACCGGGGACGTTCAGCCACTTGGCGCTCGCACCCGTGGCGACGATCAGCGTCTTGGCTCGCCATTCCTGATCGCCGGCCCACACCCCGAACGGGCGGCTGGACAGATCGACGCGGGTCACGTGCACGGGCAGGATCTCGGCGCCGAAACGAGCCGCCTGCTTCTCCATCTGCTCCATCAGCTCGGGGCCGAGGATCCCGTCGACGAAACCCGGGTAGTTCTCGACATCCGTGGTCAGCATCAGCTGCCCCCCGGCGTTCAGACCCTTGAGCACGAGGGGCGCGAGGTTGGCGCGAGCGGCATACAGGGCGGCGGTGTAACCCGCTGGGCCCGACCCGATCACGATCACGTTGCGCGTGTCCATCATCGTGTCCAATCCTCCCATAGGGGGAAACACGCGCCTATTCCCTCCCTCGCGGAGGAGGTCGCGGCTACAGCTGCGCGGAGGAGAAGGAGAGGATCCGGCAGTCGTCCGTGGCGAAGACCCACACGGTGACCGCGTCGGGCGGCTGCCCCGCCCCCGGGCCTTCCAGGAACACGGCGAGATACGCGGGCGTCCCTTGGAACCGTGCCCGGATGAGGCTTTGAACCACTCCGCTCTGATCGGGCGCCGACTTCGCGACGCAAGCGAGCGCCTTGTCGGTTTGGGCCTGGCTCCCGGACTCCGTGGCCGGAGCGGCGGCCGTCGCGAGCGGCGCTCCGCCCGAGGTGTCGCTCTGATACGACGAGGTCAGCGTGGCCAGCGACGTGTTGTCGTAGTTCACGTGCTGGATCTCGATGAGCGAGCCGGCGACGGCCGTTGCCTCGCGCGCGCCTCCGGCGGGGGCCTCGGCCTTGCCGTTGGCGGCATCGGCACCGGACCGCTGGCTCTGGCCGATGTGAGGCAGGACCAGCGTGAATACCAGGAGCGCCGCCGCAGCCGCCGCGACGGCTCCGCCGATCCGATACCAGCGAGGGGTTCCGGTAGAGGCGGCGGATCGCCGAACACCTCCCGCTTCCTCGAGCGCTCGCGACGCGATCCCGAGGGGCGCGGGTTCCTCCTCCAGCGACCGCAACGACGACAGGGCGACCGCGGCGAGCTCGGTCTCCCGTCTGCATCTCGCACACGCGGCGAGATGCGCGTCGACGGCCGCCCGTTCCTTGGCGAACAGGGAGCCGTCGGTGTAGCCGGCGAGGAGCTCTTCGGGATGCGTCATATCTCCCCTTCCGACGGCCGCGAGGTGGAGCCGGGTTCCCGGCCGGGGCCATCCAGACCCATCGCTCGGGCCAGCGCGATCCGCCCTCGATGGACCCGGGACTTGACCGTTCCGATGGGGACGTCGAGGACGCGGGCGATCTCCTCGTACGGCAGGTCTTGGATGTCGGCAAGGACCAACGTCACGCGGTACTCCTCGGGGATCAGTTGCAGGGCACGGGCGACGTGGATGGAATCGACGGTGGCGTCGGCATGGTCCGCGACCGGTGGTCCGGTTTCGGGAACGGGATCGTCCTCGTCGATGACGAGGCGGAGCAGGGGTTGCCGGCGCCGCTTCCGAAGGATGTCGTAGCAGGAGTTCACGGTCACGCGGTGGAGCCACGTGGTGAACGCGGACTCGCCCCGGAACTGCGAGAGCTTGCGCAGCATGGAGACGAACGCGTCCTGCGTCGCATCGCGCGCGTCCTCAGGGTTCCCCAGGACGCGCAGAGCCACGTTGAAGACGCGCGTCTGGTGGCGTTCGACGAGGACGGTGAATGCTCGCTCGTCTCCCGCGAGGTACTTGCCGACGAGGTCCTCGTCGCGTTCGGGTTCGGTCACTCGGGACAACGCTACAGGGCGGTCGGGCCGTTGGTCTCGGTGGCGCTCACCTTGGTGAACTTCTTCGTGAAGCTCAGGTGGCTGGCGATGATCGTCTTGGCTTCTTTGCGGACGGTGATCGTCACCACGCCCGTCTGCGCGTTGACGACGCAGCCCTTCTTCGTCAGCTTCGCCGAGGAGTCGTCCGACGCGATCGAGGTCTCGGCGGCCTGGCACGCAGCCGCGACGTTCGGACTGGCGTGGAAGGCGTTGGCGGCTTGTGTGGAGGCGGTGCTCGCGACATCGGCGAGGCGGAACTTGGTGAACGCGATGGATCCGGCGTCGATGGCCGCGACGCCAACGAGCGCGACGACCGCGAGCCAGATGATGATCATCATGCCGACGGCACCGGTCTGGCGGTCTCGGGGCCGATCGTGGGTTGGGGTCATCGACGGAACCTCCTGAGCAGCGCGTCCTTCACTTCTTCGGCCTCGTCGATCTTCACGATAAGCGTCGACACCGCGAACACAAGCAAGCCCGCGACGACCCCGACGGATACCTCCGCGAGCAGGCTGAGCGTGCCGGAACCCGCGCCGAACGCATCTCGGATCGCTCGCGACGCCAGGAACGCCGCACCGGCGGCCAGGAGCGATGCGGGGATCACGCGCGCGAGCGTCGCGAAGATCCGGCCCCCGTCGATCCTTCCCAGTCGCCTGCGGAGCAGCACCAGACACACGAGCGTCGCGAACACGTACGAGGTGGCGTGGCCGAGTGCGAGACCGGGCAAGCGCCACCCGAACGCCAGGTAGAGGAAGTTCGCCGCGATGTTCACGATCGCCGAGGCGATGTTCACGAGCGCGGGCGTCCGCGTGTCCTGCATCGAATAGAACGTCCGCGTGAGCAGCTGGAACGCGGAGAAGAACGGGAGGCCGATGGCGAACGCCTGCAGGGTTCTCGCGATCTCCGCCACATCGGCCGGGTGTGCGCGCCCGTGCTGCAGCAGCAGGCGGGAGACGGGGAACGCGAGCGCGATGTACCCCAGCGCCGCCGGCACGATGACGACGAGCGTGTCGCGGACCCCGCTGGAAAAGAGCGTGCGCAGGCCGTCGAGGTCCTCGTCGGCCCATCGGCTCGACATCGGTGGGAGGAGCGCCGTGAAGATGGACACCGCGACGATCGAGTGCGGCAGCAGGAAGAGGATGAACGCGCTCGAGTAGATCTGGTAGCCGTTGGGAGGGAACTTGCCCGTGAACACGATGACGGCGACGTACGCCAATTGGTTCGCCGCCACGTAGACCACGACCCAAAGCGCGAGCTTGCCGAGCCGGCGGACCGCCGGGTGGTTCCAATCCAACCGGAGGCGCCATCGGAACCCCAGCCGACGGAGCGAGGGCCACAGGGCGAGCGTCATGGCGGCCACGCCGAACGTCGTCCCGGCGGCGAGCACCGTCTTCTCGGCGAACGTGATGCCTTCCACCGAAGCGGTTCCGTGCCTCACGAGCAATGCGTAGACGCCGAACGTGGCGATCACCGAGAGGTTGTTGAGGATCGGCGCGAACATCGGCGCGGCGAACCGCCGCTCGGCCTGGAGCAGCCCGGTCGCCACCGCGCCCACCCCGTAGAACACGATCTGGGGCATGAACCAACGCAGGAAGAAGGCGCCCAGCGCGATCTGCGCCTCCTTGTCGGTGGCGTCGGACGCCGACAGATAGAGCCGGATGATCTGGGGAGCGAAGAGCGCACCGAGAACCGCGACGGCGGCGAGGACCACCAGGGCAAGGGTCAGGATCCGGTCGGCGACGAGCCATGCTTCCTCGCGACCGTGCTTCTGCAGCCACTCGACGAAGACCGGCACGAAGACGGAGGTGAGGATCCCGCCCAGCACCAGCTCGTACACGATGTTCGGCGTGGTGTTCGCCGTTGCGTACGTGTTGCCGAGGGCGCTGACGCCCAGGGCCGCGGTCTGGGCCGACAGCCGGACATACCCGGTAACACGCGACAGCATCGTGCCCACCGACATCACCGCGGTATCCCGGACGAACGCGCTCCGCGGATCGTCGCTCGGAAGCTCTCCCGGATCGGGCGCTAGGTCGTCGGACGTTTGAGCAACCTCCTCGACCACAGACCAACGAGGACGAGCGCCGCCGCCGCCGTCACCAGCAGGGCGATGCGATTCACCGAGCGTGAGCTGACGGTGAGCGTCGTCTGACGGATGGCTCTGCCCGACGGAGCGCGGAGCACGACCTGGATCGTGCCTTGACCCGATGCGAGCGCGGTGGCGTCGAACGTGACGATCTGGTTCGGCTGGGTGAGCGTGACTTCCTGCTGGTCACCGCCCGGGAACCGGAACCGGTTGGACCGCAGCTGCAACGTGAAGCGGATCGGGAGGGTGCCCGGATCGCCCATCCGCAACGGGATCGCGCCGGTCTTGGACAGGAACGTGAAGACCTGGCTGGTGTCCGGGACGGCTCGGGAGAACACGTCGTGCGTCACCCTGTTCACGTGGTCGATCCACGCACTCCCGGCCGATTCGTTCCCGAGGTAGGCGGCCGATTCCGCGGTGAGCAGCTGGCGACCGAGGCGGTCGGGGAGTGGGGTCGGCTCCACGAGCATCGATCGGAACGCGAGGAGGTCGCGCCGGGCCCGCTTGATCGCCTCGACGTAGGAGGGGGAGAAGCGTTCTATGGACGGCGACACGATCGCGCTGGGTGCCACGGGGGGCGGGATCTGCCGCACCAGGTCGGTCGCGGCGACGGGTCGCAGGAACGGCGCGGTCGCCAGGCGGCTGAGGAGCGCGCCCCAGAACCGAGCGGGTGCGCCCGCGGCCAGCAACAGGCTGATCCCGCGCGGGACCGACGGCACCGGCTGCTCGCGCCAGATCGTCGCGACCTCTCCAAGTGCCGCCTGGGCGGCCCTGACCGGATCCGCCAGGAACCCGGCCTGGGACAGCAGCGCCTGCGTGCCGGTGTCCGGCAGCACGATGTCGACCGTTTGACCGCCCACCGCGAGCGTTGCGGTGGGCGGGGGAGCGAACTCGTTCGGCTGCGGCGGTCGCTCGACGGTGTCGGGGTTCCCGAGGATCGTCGATGCCCCGAGCGCCACCAGCGCAGACACCGCTCCTTCGTCCAGCGCCCCTTCGGGAGGTCGGACGACGTCCGTCGCAGGGATGACGCCCAGGATCTCCTGGACCATCTCGCGTCCCGCCGCCTGCTGCGTAGCGAGATCCGCCGACAGACCGCTCGCCAGCAACGACGGGATCGTCGGAGCGGAGAACGGCAACGCCGTCACATGGACCAGTGGAGAGGACACCGCCGTTCGGAGCGCGGCGAGCAGCGCAGCGGCGTGCGCGGCTCCGTCTTCGCCGGCTCCAACCTCGCTGCCGTCGGCGCGCCGGTAGCCGTCCGCCATCCTCGAGAGCTGATCGAGCAAGGACGGTTGCAGGACCAGGTCGACGGGGCTCAGCTGCTTCCCTCGCGCCAACCTGCCGAGCGCCGACACTTCCGCACCGAGGGATCCGGTCGAGGCGACCGACGCTTCGAACGCGCCGTCGACCAGGAGTCCGTCCGGGTCGAACGCGTCGGGCGCGGTGAGCTCGATCGTCGTCGAGAGCAGGAGTGGGACCTCGGGCGCCCGGACCAGGAAGATCACCGCGGTATCCAACACCGCTACCTGGAAGCCGCCGCTCCGAAGATCGATCCGCATCGGGTAGACGAGCGAGTCGCTCCGGCCGATGCCGCCGATAGTCGAGAGGTCCACCGACGTTCGGAACCTGCGCGTCCCGCCGGGCTCCAGGGTGTCCTTCTCGGGGAGCGTGACGGCGAAGACCGGCAGCTCAGGCCCCGAGGTGAGCGACGTCTCGTAGGCCGTGCGCGATCGGACGGGCGCGCCGATCGTGACGCCGAGCGTGAGGTCCTCGATGGGTGTCGCAGCGGCGCTGTCCGCTCGGATCGCGATCTCGAGCACGGGGTCCTTCAACGTGTTCCAGGGCGTCTGCGACACGAGCCTGAGGGTGACCGGCTGAGAGCCTTGCGCACGCCCGGTGGGGGCGGCCACCAGCGTGGTGACCAGGAAGATCGCGAGCGCGAGGAGGCCCCGTGCGGCCCGGCGGATGGTCATGGCGGCGCCTCATCGTAGCGGGAGAGGTCGGCTCCGGAGGCGACCGCGGCGCTCAGCGAAGTATCTCGGCTGCGCGCCCGAGGACTTCGCGCTCACCTCGATAGGCGGCACGCTTCAACGCCCGCTCCAACGGGAACCACCGCACGTCTTCCATCTCGTCGTCACGGTCGTTCGTGTCGCCTCCGGTGGCGCGCATCAGGAAGAAATGCACGGTCTTGCGGATGCGCACGCCTTCCCAAACGTAGAAGTAGCGGGTCACGCCGAGCGACGCCTCGATCTCTGCCTCGATGCCGGTCTCCTCACGAACCTCGCGGACGGCGGCTTCCTCGGCGGACTCGTCGGCCTCGATGCCCCCCTTGGCGAGGCCCCACGCCAGCTCGCCGCGTCGGGTGCGCCGTGCCGCGAGGACCAGGTCGACGCCGTCGGGCTCGCGGCGGTAGACCACACCTCCTGCCGACACCTCCGTCTTGGTCCGTGTCGTGCTGGCTGCCTTGTGGGGCCTGTCTCCCGCCGCCCTCGAGCCGGCCTTGCCTTTCGCGCCGCCGCTCCGAGCCTCCTCGGGTGAGGCGTTCGGCGTGCCCGCCGGGGTGGCCGACGGCCTGCCCCGCCGTTTCCGAGGCGGTCGACCTGCGGTCATCGTTCGCGGCCGGGAGCGATCGAGCACGTCATCGCGGGGATTCTAGGCGTCCCGGACCGCCGAGCCGGATGGCGGGCGGGTCGCGAACTCGAGGCTTTGGGTGATGCTTCGGGCTTTGGGTGACGCGGGAACGTGCCGATGGATGTGGCGTAGGCACGAACGGCGTGTCGTGTGAGGACGCGCCCCGAGGAGAGAGAGCCCGATGGAGATCAACGAGCTGCTCCGGTACGCGGTGGAACGCGGCGCGAGCGACCTGCACCTCAAGGTCGGCAACGTGCCGTTCATCCGGGTCGACGGCGATCTCCAGCCCACGCAGTTCCCCGCCCTGACGCCGAGCGACACCGAGGCGTTCGCCATGGAGCTGATGTCGGACCACAAGAAGCGGGAGTTCGAGGAGACCAGCGAAGCCGACCTGGGGGTCACGCTCGCGGGGGTCGGCCGGTTCAGGATCAACGTGTTCCGCCAGCGCGGGGTCGTCGGCCTGGCGATCCGCCGCGTGCGGTCGGAGATCCCCACGTTCGACGAGCTCCGGCTGCCGGAGGTCATGAGGACCCTGGCGGACTCTCCGCGCGGGCTCGTGTTGATCACCGGTCCGACCGGTACCGGGAAGACCACGACGATCGCGTCGATGATCGGCCACATCAACAACACGCGCCGCACGCACATCGTGACGGTCGAGGACCCGATCGAGGTCGTGCACGACGACGCGCTTTCCATCGTGCAGCAACGCGAGATCGGCATCGATACGGACTCGTACGCGAACGCGCTCCGTCACGTGATCCGCCAGGATCCCGACGTCATCTTCATCGGGGAGATCCGCGACCCGGAGTCGGCGCTCTCCGCGATCCAGGCCGCGGAGACCGGTCACTTGGTCATCTCCACGCTGCACACGATCGATTGCGTCGAGACCATCAACCGTCTGCTCGACCTCTTCCCGCCTTCACAGCAGCGTGAGGTCCGGTCGTCGTTCGCCGGCTCGCTCCGCGGCATCGTCGCGCAGCGGCTGGTGCAGCGTGCGGACGGCAAAGGCCGCGTGCCGGCCGTCGAGGTCCTCATCAACACCGGCCGCATCTTCGACCGCATCGTCGACCCCGACGCGACCGACTCGATCCCCGAGGTGATCGCCGACGGCGACTTCTACGGGATGCAGACGTTCGACCAGGCGTTGGTGAAGCTCGTGAAGGAAGGACTGGTCGCCGAGGACGAGGCGCGGCGCACCTCCACGAACCCCCACGACTTCGATCTGGCGCTCATGGGTGTCATGGACCGACGGTCCTCGATCCCCTCGCATAGCGCGGCGCCGACCATCTAGGTCGGGACTTCGGCGGGGAGCTCTCCCGCCGCTCGCATCGCGCGGATCTCCATCGGATGACGTCGGTAGCCGTACGGGATCGCGAGTCCGAGATAGACCGGGATGAACAGCGGGCCCCACGCGCAGTACTGCTTGATGTGGTGGCGTTCGTGCGTGGAGAGCCGGCCGGTCACGGGCACCGCCGACACGATCACGAACCCGACCGTCATGGCCGTCCGGTTGAGCCGGGGCATCAACCTCGTCAGGCCGCGCGGTGTCCCGTCGAAGATGATCGCCCCGTCGAGCCGCGGCATCTGGAACGTGCACAGTCCCACGATCAGGCCGAGGAGCGTGTTCGGCATGGTCCAGATGAATCCGAGCCAGATGGGCATCCGGCACACGCTACCCCGCAGGTCAGGGGAGGTCGAAGGGTATCGTGACTCTCGTGATGGCCACGCTCGACGTCGACCCACTCGCGAAGGAGCTCGGTGAGCGATTCGCCGCCGCCGGTTTCGAGCTGTACCTGGTCGGCGGCGTGGTACGCGACGCGATGCTCGGGCGGACCTCGCCCGACATGGACCTCGCGACCTCCGCGAAGCCGCACGAGACGACCAAGGTGCTGCAGGGTTGGGCAGACAATCGCTACCACGTCGGTGTGCGGTTCGGGACGGTGGGTGCGCGCAAGGACGGCCGGCTCTTCGAGATCACGACGTTCCGCGAAGAGGTCTACGAAGAAGACCACCGCAAGCCCGCGGTGACGTTCGCGAAGGACATCGAGACCGATCTGTCGCGGCGGGACTTCACGATCAACGCGATGGCCGTGCGGCTGCCGGACGGCGCGTTCGTCGATCCCTTCGGTGGGGTCAAGCATCTCGCTGCGAAGACGCTCGACACACCGCTCCAGCCCGAGGCGGCGTTCTCCGACGATCCCTTGCGCATGGTGCGTGCAGCGCGGTTCGTCTCCCAGCTCGAAGTGACGCCGTCGGAGCGCGTCGTCGGCGCGATCACCGGGATGCGTGAACGGCTCGCCATCGTCTCCTCCGAGCGGATCCACGCGGAGCTCGACAAGCTGCTCCTCGGTGCGAGGCCTGCCGCGGGATTGGCGTTGCTCGTGGACACCGGTCTTTCCGACGAGTTCCTGCCCGAGCTCTCGGCCCTGCAGCTCGAACAGGACCCGGTGCACCGGCACAAGGACGTGTTGCGACACACCTATGCCGTCGTGGAACGGTGCGAGCCGGATCTGCTGCTCCGTCTGGCCGCGTTGCTGCACGACATCGGGAAGCCCAAGACGCGTGCGATCACGCCGGACGGGGTGCAGTTCCATCATCACGAGGTCGTGGGCGCGCGGATGGCGGAGGCTCGACTGAAGGAGCTGCACTACCCGAACGCGGTCGTCGACGACGTCAGGAAGCTGGTCGAGCTGCACCTGCGGTTCCACGGCTACGGCGACGGGTGGACGGATAGCGCCGTCCGGCGGTACGTGCGCGACGCCGGTCCGATGCTCGACCGCCTCAACCAGCTGACGCGGGCCGACTGCACGACCCGCAACGTCGCGAAGGCGCGGGAGCTCGAGCGGCTGCAGGACGAGCTGGAGGAGCGCATCGCACGGCTCGCCGAGGAGGAGAACCTGGGCGCGCTCCGGCCTCCGATCGACGGCGCGCAGGTGATGAAGCATCTGGGCATCCCGCCCGGTCCGCTGGTCGGGGACGCGCTGGCGTATCTGTTCGAGGTCCGGATGGAGCGTGGTCCCATCCCGGAGGACGAAGCGTTGGAGTTGCTCGACGCGTGGGCCCGGGAGCGCGACCTGGGGATCTGACCCCTGAGGGGTTGTTTCGCGGAACCTCCACAGGTTGGCCTCTCGACGTGCCGATACTGGTTCGGTGGGGAGGACTTGGACGACGATCGCGTCGCGCTTGCGCGAGGCGCAGAACACCGACGGCGGCTTCGGCCCGCGCGCCGGCCTGCCATCGGAGCCCGAGCCTACGGCGCTGGCAACGATCGCGCTCGACGACGCCGGGGGCCGGGCGTGGCTCGTCGCACACCAGGCCGCCGACGGCTCGGTCCCGTTCGACGCCGACACCGTCGTGAACGACTCGGCGACGGCGTTCGCAGCGATCGCGTTCGATGCGGGAGAGCGCCGCGAGCGAGCGCTGGACCACCTCGAGATGACGCCCGCCCGGTTGGCGGGATCCACGAGTGAGTCCCCGCACGACCCATCGTTCCACGGGTGGGCGTGGACGGAGGGAACGTTCGGCTGGGTGGACCCCACCTCGCGCGCGGTGCTCGCGCTGCGGTTGTTCCGGCCCGCCTCGACGGCTATCGACGATGGCATCGGCGTTCTGTCCGACCGTGAGACGGCGGGCGGAGGCTGGAACTACGGCAACAGCGTGGTGTTCGGGGACGATCTTCGGCCGTACGCGCAGACGACGGCCGCCGCTCTGGTCGCCCTGCAAGGCGCCGATCCCGGGTTGGGTGCGCGGGGGATCGCGGCGCTGCGGCGGCTGTGGCGCGAGGAACGCGACGGCGGGCTGTCCGTCGCGCTCGCGACCGCCGCGCTCCGTCTGCACGGGGACGAGGACGCGGACGCATGCGAGGTTGCGTTGTTCGATCTGTTCGGGGCGACGGGGTTGATGGGCGACGTCGTCACGCTGGCCTGGTCCGCGATGGCGGCCGGGCCCGCGCTGGCGCGTTTGGTGGTGACCGGCTGATGCCGACCATGGATCGCCGGACCTTCCTCACGCGTGCCGCGGTGGCGGCGGGCGCGTTCGGTGCGGCCGCCGTCGCCGGCGAACTCATCGTGCGGCATCGTGAGGACCGCCCGTGGGACGAGGCGGCGTTCGCGCCTCCGGGAGCCGCGCGGGTCGCGGTCCTCCGCGCGACGAGCTACGACGTCGGTCTGGAGGATGTGGTCGGAAACGGCCTCCACGCCATCGGCGCCGACGTCCGCGGCGCGCGCGTCGTGCTGAAGCCCAACCTCGTCGAGTTCGACGACCGCACGGCCATCAACACCGACCCGCGGCTCGTGGCGGCGGCCGTGGTCGCGCTCCGGCGGATGGGCGCGGCCGACGTCGTGGTGGGCGAGGGGCCCGGTCACCGCCGCGACACGCAGTACGTCGTGACCAGGTCGGGGTTGGTCGAGGCTCTGGAGGCCGTGGACGCGCCCTTCGTCGACCTGAACACCGACGCCGTGGGCCGCGTCGCGCTCCGCAGTCGCTACACGGCCTTCGGCGAGCTCTGGCTCCCACGGACGATCGTAGACGCCGACGTCGTGATCTCGATGCCGAAGATGAAGACCCATCACTGGGCCGGCCTGACGCTCTCGCTCAAGAACTGCTTCGGTTGCGTGCCGGGGCGCGTCTACGGGTGGCCCAAGAACGCGCTGCACTGGGCGGGGATCGAGCAGTCGATCCTGGACGTCGCCGCCGCCGTCCGCCCCGACTACGCCATCGTGGACGGCATCGTCGGCATGGAGGGCAACGGCCCCATCTCCGGGACGCCGATCCCCGCCAACGTCGTGGTCTTCGGCGACGACCCGGTGGCGACGGACGTGATCGGCGCGCGCGTCATGGGGTTCGATCCACAGAAGGTCGCCTACCTTTCGGAGGCAGCTCGGTTCCTCGGCCAGGGTGACATGGAGCGGATCCGGACCGAGGGCGAGGACGTCGACGCCGTCACGACGGACTTCGCGGTGCTGCCGCAGTTCCAGTCGCTGAAAGCCTGACGAGCCCGCGGGTAGGCTTCCCGCATGGTCGATGCCGATCGGGGCCTGAGCTCGGCCGATGTCGAGGATCGCGAGGCACGGGGGCAGGTCAACCTGGTCCCACGGTCGCACACCCGGACCGTCACGGCGATCGTTCGTTCCAACGTGTTCACGCGGTTCAACGCGCTCCTCGGCGCGATGCTGGCCGTCATCCTGGTGGTCGGGCCCTTCCAGGACGCGCTCTTCGGGTTCGTCCTGATCGGGAACGCCGGCGTCGGGATCGTGCAGGAGCTGCGCGCCAAGAGGACGCTCGATCGCCTGGTGGTGCTGACCGCGCCCAAGGCGCACGTCGTACGCGACGGCCGGGTCGGCGAGGTTCCGGTCGAGCGCGTGGTCCTCGACGACGTGTTGGAGCTCTCGACCGGGATGCAGGTGATCGTGGACGGCGATGTCCTGGTCTCCGACGGGCTCGAGCTGGATGAGTCGCTCCTCACCGGCGAATCGGAGTCCGTACCGAAGGCACCCGGCGACACCGCGATGTCGGGGTCGTTCGTCGCCGCGGGCGCCGGCCGCATGGTCGCCACGGCGGTCGGCGCCGAGGCGTACGCGGTGAAGCTGGCGCTGGAAGCGAGACGGTTCACGCTCGCACGCTCCGAACTTCGCGACGGCGTCGACAAGATCCTCCGATGGGTGACGATCGCGATCGTGCCCACGGCTTCGCTCCTGTTCGTGAGCCAGCTGCGTCATCACGACAGCTGGCGCAAGGCCGTGTCGGGCGCGGTGGCCGGCACGGTCGCCATGGTGCCGGAGGGCCTGGTCCTGTTGATGAGCATCGCGTTCGCCGTCGCCGTCCTGCGGTTGGCGAAGCGGAACGTGCTTGTGCAGGAGCTCCCCGCCGTCGAGGGGCTCGCGCGCGTGGATGTGCTCTGCATCGACAAGACCGGCACGCTCACGGCGGGCAAGCTCGCGGTCGTCTCGATCGAGTCGCTCGACGCGAACGTGCAGGTCGAAGAGGTGCTGGCGGCGATCGCGGCAGCCGATGCGCATCCCAACGCGACGATGTCCGCGATCCGAGAGCGGTATCCCACGGCGCCGAGCGGGTGGACGCAGACCGGCTCGGTGCCGTTCTCATCCGGCCGCAAGTGGAGCGCCGCCGCGTTCGGGAGCCGGGGCTCCTGGGTCGTCGGAGGCGCCGACGTGCTGATCGGCGCCGACGACCCGGCAGGGGACCGGGTGCACGAGGTGGCCGCCGAAGGAGCGCGCGTGCTCGTCGTCGCCCGGACCGACGACCTGCCGCAGAACGGCAGCCTTCCCGCGTCGCTCAGGCCGGCCGCCCTCGTGGTGTTGGAGGACACCCTCCGGCCGGGTGCGGCCCGGACGCTCGACTATTTCCGGGCGCAAGACGTCACGGTGAAGGTGATCTCCGGTGACGACCCGCGGACGGTGGGCGCCATCGCCCAGCAGCTGGGGCTGGAGGGCGCGGATCACCCGATCGACGCCCGCGAGCTTCCGGACGATGAGGACGGGCTCGCGCAGGTGCTCGAGCACGCGTCAGTCTTCGGACGCGTCACGCCGCATCAGAAGCGTGCCATGGTCAACGTGCTGCGTTCACACGGGCACGTGGTGGCCATGACCGGCGACGGCGTCAACGACGCACTCGCGCTCAAGGACGCGGACATCGGGATCGCGATGGGCTCGGGGAGCGACGCCACGCGCGCGGTGGCGCAACTCGTCCTCCTCGATTCGGACTTCGACTCGCTCCCGCACGTGGTCGCGGAGGGGCGACGGGTGTTGGGCAACATCGAACGCACGTCGGGTCTCTACATCACGAAGACCGTGTACGCGATGCTGCTGTCACTCGCGGTGGGCGTCGCGGGGTTCGCCTTCCCGTTCCTTCCACGACATCTGACCTTGATCGGCGCGCTCACGATCGGCATCCCGTCGTTCTTCCTCGCACTCGCGCCGAACACGGATCGGTTCAAGCCCGGGTTCGTCTCGCGGGTGGCGCGTTTCGCGCTCCCCGCCGGCGCGCTGGCCGCGATCGCCACGTTCCTGGCATACGCCATCGTGCGCGGGAAGGCGGGCGTGAGCCTGATCGAGGCGCGCACCGCGGCGGTCATGGTGCTCACGTGGATCGGCCTGTTGGTGCTGTCGATCATCGCGGCACCGCTCGATCGGGCGCGCCTCTTGTTGATCTGGTCGATGGCGGGCTTGTTCCTGGTTGCGGTCATGCTGCCTGCGACGCAGAAGTTCTTCGCGCTCAAATCGCCCGACGACCTCGTGTGGCTGGCGGCGTTCGGGATCGCGGCGATCGTGTGGTCGTTCGCTCGCCTGTTCGTGCCCGGGGAACAGCCGATCGGGCCGCGCGCGCTGAAGGAGTAGGCTCGGCTGGTCCGTGATGGACTAGTGGAGCAGGCCGAACCGCGACGGCGGCCAGATCTTGATGAACGCCACGCCGATCACCTTGTCGATCGGCACGTAGCCGAGGCCGAAACGCGAGTCGAGTGAGTTCCCGCGGTTGTCGCCCATCACGAAGAGCTTGCCTGCCGGGACCGTCTTGGCGTCGAACGGTTGGGTCTTCTGCGTGAGGTACGGCTCGACCAGTGCCTTCCCGTTCACGAACACGGATCCGTTCTTGCCCTCCACCACGTCGCCCGGCAGCCCGATCACGCGCTTGATGAAGTCCTCGTCCGTCGGCTGTTGGAACCCGAGGCCCTGGAAGAGCCAGTGGAAGAACCCACCCACGAGCCCTCGGTCGGCCGTCACCGTGGGATTCGGGTTCTCGAACACGATGATGTCGCCACGCCGCGGATCGTGGAAGTAGTACGGGATCTTGTTGACCAGCACGCGGTCGCCCTCTTGAAGCGTGGGCTCCATCGACGGGCTGGGGATGAAGAACGCCTGGAACAGGAACGTCCTGATGACCAGCGCGAGGACGAACGCCATGAGGACGAGCCCCGGAACCTCGCCGAGGAAGCCGAGGAAGCCGGATCGATTCGGGCGCCTCTCCGGCTCCGGCTCTTCGAGCGAGGTGCGTTCCGCGGTTCTCACCGGTCAAGCGTACCGGCCGGCGGTCGTTGCGGGCGGCTTCGTCGCGATCGGCGAAGGCCATTCACGGCAGGACGAGCGTGACCTCGACGGCCTTGAACGAGGCCCACGCGTTGCCGCCTTCCTGGAGTCCCAGACGATCCACGGAGCCGAGCGTGATCTCGGCGACGACGGACGGCGCGCCTGACAGGCGCACGCGTGCGCGCTGGCCGTCGATCGCGATCTCGGCGACCGAGCCTTCCAGCACGTTGCGCGACGATCCTTCGGGCCTGGAGTTGTGGAGTACGACGTCGGAGGGCCGCAGGACCGCGAGCACGCCGTCGACGGGCGTGTGCGGAACGTCCTCGGGCCACGGCACCACGACGCTGCCGGTGGACGTCACGACCGAGCCCGCGCCGGCGTCGAGCGGTTCGAGCCGGCCGGCGTACAGGTTCACGCCGACCAGGTCGGCCACGTACGCCGTGCGGGGGGCGTTGCGGAGCTGTTCGGGCGTGCCGGACTGCGTGACCTCCCCCGCCTCCAGGACCACGATGCGATCGGCGAGGGTCAGCGCCTCGACCGGATCGTGCGTCACGAGGACGCGGACGCCCTCGAACCCGTCGAGCGTCGCTCGGATGAGGGGACGGAGCTCCGAGCGGGCACGGACGTCGAGCGAGGAGGTCGGTTCATCCATCAAGAGCAGGCGCGGCCGGTGGATCAGGGCGCGCGCGATCGCCACGCGCTGGCCCTCCCCTCCGGAGAGGTCCTTCGGCTGCGCATCGGCGCGAGACGCGGGGTATCCCAGGCGATCGAGGAGCTCTCGCGAGCGGGTTCGCGCCTCGGTTGCGGATACGCCCCTGGCGCGAAGCGGGAACGCCACGTTCTCGACCGCCGACAGGTGCGGGAACAGGACTCCGTCCTGGAACACCACGCCGACCGGTCGATCCTCGGAGGGGACGTGCGCGCGAGCGTCGGCGTCGTCCAGCGTCAGCCCATCCAGGAGCACCGTTCCCTCGTCCGGCGGGAGCAGCCCCGAGAGACACGCGACCATCGTCGACTTCCCCGCGCCGTTCGGCCCCAGGAGCGCGACGGTCTCTCCGTCCTGCGCGTCGAACGCCGCACGCACGTGGAGCGCTCCGCGAGCGATGCCGACGTCGACCGAGAGCGTCATCGCGCGAAGATCCGGTCGCGAAGCGTGACCAGCACGATCAACGAGAGCGCGATGAGGAGGAGCGAGATGAGGATCGCCGCGCCCGGGTCCGTCTGCCGTGTCTGGTAGACGGCGAGAGGCAGCGTCTGCGTCCGGCCGGCCAGGTTCCCCGCGAACGTGATCGTGGCGCCGAACTCGCCCAGTGCGCGCGCCCATGCGAGCACCAGGCCGGCGGCGATCTGCGGCCGAAGCAGCGGAAGGGTCACGCGCCGCAGGACGTAGCCGCGCGACGCCCCCATCGCCGAGGCGGCCAGCTCGAAGCGCGGATCCAGCGACCGGAGCCCGGACTCCACGGCCAGGATCACCAGGGGGATGGACACGAACGTCGTCGCCGCGATCGCGCCCCAGATCGTGAACGTGAGCTGGATGCCGATGGCATCGAGCCAACGCCCGACGACCCCGCTCCGGCCGAGGGCGGCGAGCAGGCCCACGCCCCCGACGACCGGCGGCATCACGAGCGGCAGGATCACGATCGCCCGCAGGACCGAGCGCGCCGGCACGTTCGACCGCGCAAGGACCCAGGCGACCGGCGCGCCCAGGACCAGCGAGAGCGAGGCCGCGGCCAGTGAGACGACGATCGAGAGGCGGAGCGCGGTCCACGCGCCGGCGGACGACAGCTCGTCCGCCAGGTGGGACCACGGCGCCCGGATCAGGAGGGCTGCGAGCGGCAGCGCGACGAACAGGACGCCGATCGCCGCGAGTGCGGCGATGACGAGCGGCGTCCTCCGCACCGGGGAAGCGGCCATGCCGTGAAGCCTATGACGCGGGCGGCGGCAGGAAGCCGAAGTCCACGAGGGTCGCCTCACCCTCGGATCCGGTCACGTACCGCGCGAACGCCTGGGCGAGCTCGGCATGAGGGGACGTCGACACCACGGCGATGGGGTAGGTCGCGATCACGTTGACGTCATCGGGGACGGCCACCGACGTGACCTGAGACGCCACCGCGCTCGTCACGTCGGACACGTAGACGATGGCGGCGTCGGCTTCTCCTGCGGTGATCTTCGCAACCACCGACGCGTCGTCCTCCTCGTTGGAGACGACGTTGGCCAGGACGGCGTCCTTGATCCCGGCACTCTCCAAGCTCTGCCTCGCGTAGTCCCCGACAGGCACACCTTCGGCGCCCAGCACGACCTGCACGCCTGGCCTTGCCAGGTCCTGCACGCTCGCGATGTTCGCCGGGTTGTCGGGCGGCGTGATGATGACCAGCTCGTTCTGCGCGAAGTCGGCGCGACCCGAGACGCCGACCTTGTCGCTCACCTCATCCATGTACGTGCCGCTCGCCGACGCGAACACGTCGGCCGTGCCCTCTGTCTCGATCGCGGATGCCAGGTCCCTCGACGATGCGAAGTTGAACGTGACCGTGGTTCCGGGATCCGCGGCTTCGAAGCCGGAACCGATCTGCGTGAACGCCGCGGTGAGGGAGGACGCCGCGAAGACCGTGAGCTCGGTGGCCTCGAGGGATGCACCGCCCGTCGTGCCGCCGGACGGATCGTCGTTGGTCGAGCGACAGGCGACGAGCGTGAGCGAGAGACAGACGAGTGCCGCGGGCAACGGCTTCAACCGCATCCATGGACCTCCATGTAGAGGTGCGAAGGATACAGGTTGCTGTGGCCCTATCGCAAGGGAAACCCTCCGATACAGTATCGGAAAGCTACTCGGACAGGTTGACCATCACGCTGGTCGCCTTGACCGTCGCGACGGCCTCCATCCCCGGCTTCAGGCCGAGCTGATCGACCGCCTCCCGGGTGATGAACGCGAGGATCCGGTGTGGGCCGGCTTGGATCTCGACGGTCGCGGCGAGCTTGTCCGTCTTGATCTCGGTGATGACCCCATGGAACCGATTCCGCGCACTCCCCGCAGCGATCGGCTCCTGTCCGCGGGTCTCGGCGAGCAGGCGGGCGACTTCGGTCGCCGGCACCAGCCGCTGTCCCCCCTGCGAGCGACGCGTCTTGAGCTTCCCGTCGCGTTCCCAGCGCCGGAGCGTCTCCACGCGAACCCCGAGGACCTCCGCCGCTTCGCCGATGCGATACGTGTCCGCCATCTCCGCGATGCTACGGGTCGCGCGATCAGACCGCGAACCGGACGTGAAGGATGTCTCCCTCGCGGACGACGTAGTCCTTGCCTTCCACGCGGATCTTGCCGTGCGCCTTGGCCCCCTCCATCGATCCCGCCGCGACGAGCTCGTCGTAGCTGATGACCTCGGCGCGGATGAAGCCGCGCTGCAGGTCCGTGTGGATGACACCGGACGCCTCGGGCGCCGTCGCGCCGCGCCGCACTTCCCACGCGCGCGTCTCGTCCTCCCCGGTGGTCAGGAACGTGATGAGGTCGATCGCCCGGTAGCAGGCCGCGATCACCTTGTCCAGACCCGGCTCCGCCACCCCGAACTCCTCGAGCAAGGCCCGCGCCTCGTCGGCATCCATCTCCGCCGTTTCGGCCTCGATCGACGCGTAGACACCGACCGCGCCGGCATCCGCGAGTGCCGCCGGGACCTCGGTCCCCTCCTCCAGGTTCGCGACGATCACCTCGGGCTTCAGCGTGAGCGGCGCGATGCCGCGGAGCTCGGCTACCACCTGAGGATCGAGCTTCGCGTCGCGCAGCGGGATCTCGGCCTCCAACGCCGTGTGCGCCGCTTGGAGCGCCGCGACCTCGGCCGTCGGTC
Source organism: uncultured Actinomycetes bacterium (assembly GCA_963775755.1). Lineage (GTDB taxonomy): Bacteria > Actinomycetota > UBA4738 > UBA4738 > HRBIN12 > JBBQVZ01. The sequence continues at coordinate 57,794 of CAVZKB010000012.1, forward strand.
TCCCCTTCGCGCGCTTCTCCGCCTTGTGCAACGCGGAGTCCACGACGGCCAGATCGGCGAGCAGCAGGTCGCCCCGGACCGTGGTGAGCTCCTCGGCGGGTGCCGCGTCGGCGCCGAACGATCGGATCACCACGGCGAGCGCTTCGACCTCCCGGAGCTTCGCGATGCCCTGCGCGGATGAGACCCCGCCCGGCACGTCGACGAATCGCACCTGCGCAGCCACGGTCTTCTTCGAGCGTTCCATCTCCGTGAGAACGGCGAGTCGGGGGTCGGGGACGGGCACGACCGCGACGTTCGCCTGGCCTCCGTGCGATCCCGAACGCGTCAGGGCCGTGAACAACGTCGACTTCCCGGAGAACGGCACGCCGACCAGACCGATGTCCTTCACGTGCGGCGAGCGTATCAGCCGGTTGCCGCCCAGAAGACCGAGCGGACGGACCGGACGTCGTCCCCGCGCAGGCATGCGATATGGGCCGTTCGGCCGGGAAACTTCGGCCGTTCGGTCAGTGCTGCGAGGGTCGATGTCCTGCCGATGTCAATCGTGAGACCAGGCGGTGGCGGGGTGCCGCCAGACCCACCCCGTCCCGCCGGGTCCCTTATCGGTCTGGTTGGTTCGGCTCATATGGTCTGGTCATCGTGCGGACGGGCAGGGATCCGACGGCCCCGCCCGTCCGCCGTCTCTCCACCATCCGTGGCACGGAACGAGGCCGGGGCGTTCGCCCCGGCCTCGGGTGGTTCTCCGCTCGCGGTTCGCTAGGACTTCGTCGCCCAGAAGATCTTCGCGAGCTCGTCGATGGAGTTCAGGAGCTCCTGTCCCTGCGCCGGGTCCTGGCTCTTCTTCGCGGCGCCGGCCAGCTTGGTCGCGTTCCAGAACTTCTCGTGCAGGTCGGGATGCGCCTCCAGGTGCTCGGGCTTGAAGTAGTCGGTCCACAGCACCCACAGGTGGTGCTTCACCAGGTCCGCGCGCTCCTCCTTGATCGCGACGGCGCGGTCCTTGAAGATCGGGTCGTCGGAGCCCTGGTACTTCTCCTGACACGCTTTCACGGACTCCGCTTCGATGCGGGCCTGCGCCGGGTCGTACACGCCGCACGGAAGATCGCAGTGGGCATGGACGGTGCGGGTCGGCGTGAGCAAAGCTTCGAGGATGGACATGCCGCCTCCTTCTGATGGGCCGATGCCGGAAACCTACCACCGGGGTCGGAAACCGTTCGTGGGGATCGGAGCCGGCGTGGCGGTCGCGGCTGGTCTCGCGTGGGCGTGCTTGCGCTGGAGGCCATCGCGCGTGCTCATCGAAGGGGGCAGTATGGCTCCGACTCTCGCTCCAGGCGACTGGGCGCTGATGATCCCGGTGCGACACCCGACGATCGGCGACGTCGTCGTGGTCGAGCATCCCGGACGCCCCGGCTACGAGATGGTGAAGCGCCTCACCGCCGGTCCGAACGATCGGGTCGGCGATCGAACGCTCGGTCCGGACGGGTGGTGGGTCGAAGGCGACTTCGCGGCCGCGTCCACCGACAGCCGTCAGTTCGGTCCGGTACGCAGAGACGGCTTGAAGGGCAAGGTCGTGCTGATCTACTGGCCCAGGGAACGTCGACGTCGTGTGTAGCGATCGCCGGACGCCAACGCGGCCCTATCCTCATCGGGTGCGCACCTTCCGCAGAACCACGCTCACGCTCCTCGGATTGCTCGTCGTCTTCGGTTCGGCCTGTCGGCCGGGCGTCGATCGCGCGACCAACCCTCAGTACCCGTCGGCCGGGCCGAGCGAGGGCGCGACGGGCGGTGGCGAGGGCGATCATCGAGGCAGCGAGGGCGACGCCGACCGGATCGATCGAGAAGGGGCCGCCGTGCGCACCGGCCCGCTCCATCACGATCCGACGACCGGCTGGCGCGGCGCCCAGCTGTTCGGTCACGCGAACGACTGGGAGCCGGCCACCGCGGCCGATCCTTCGGCGCCCTACGTGTACGTCCTGACGACCCGGTACTCGGGCCGGGGTCCGCTCCCATGTCACTCCTGCGACCTGCCCGCCATGGCCTTGCGCGTGTCGAGCGACGGAGGGCGGACGTTCGGTCCGGTCCGATACCTCCAGCCGAACATCCCGGGCGGGCAGTACGACCCCCAGCTCGCCACGGACGCCGCCGGCGATGTCCTCGCGAGCTGGATGGACGGAAAGTCGCGGATCATGTTCTCCCGGTCGGTCGATCACGGCCGGACGTGGACGCCCGCCCGGGTGGTATCGCACGGGGCCGGCTGGGGCGATCACCCGTGGCTCGGCGTCAGCCCGAACGGCGATCACGTCTATATCGGCTTCAACCACGCCGCCAGCTGGGTGGCGCGATCGCACGACGGCGGTTCCACCTGGCTTCCTGCTCGGCAGGTCAGCACCGAGGATCGCTACTACTTCGCGAACGGGACGGTCGTGACGGACGACGGAGACGTCGCGATATCGACCGCGAGCTACGCGCAGCCGTACTCAACGGTCGGTCGCCGGGAGCCGATCTTCATCGAGGTCGAACGCTCGACCGACGGAGGCGCCACCTTCGACTCCACACTCGTCGACACGGTTCAAGAGCCGCGCGACTGCGTGAGCGACGGTTGCCCGTTCGGCCACTACGGTGGTCACGCCGTGATCGCGTTCTCCGACGGCGCGCTCGTCCTCGCCTACGACGGCGCGATCCTCCCGGAAGGGGACCAGTACCTGTGGGTCCGTCGTTCGATGGACTTCGGAACCACGTGGTCCTCGCGCACCAAGCTCTCGGCCACCACGCCCGGGGTCGTGGCGATGAACCCCGGGATCACCGCCGGGGCGAGCGGCGAGGTCCGCGTCGCGTGGCAGGACAGCCGCAAGGGTCCGTTCCGCTGGAACACGTTCGTTCGTGCGTCGCACGACGGCGGCGCGACGTGGGGTCCGGCCACCGACGTCTCGGATGCGACCAGCGGCTACAAGTATCTGCATCCGCGTGGCTACGACGCCGACTACGGCGATTACATGCAGGTCGCGCTGACGTCCGACGGCTCGACGTTCGCGGTTTGGGGCGCGGGGTTCGGCTACGCGGGCCCGGGCGGGACCTGGTTCAACGTCGAGGCCTGATCTTCTGCGGACCGCGGATAAGGTGGAAGGCGATGCGAGCCGACCTTGAAGGCATGCAGGAAACGCCCTCGCTTCCGCCCTTCCCACTGCCCCCGCGTCCCGATCTCGGAGACATGCTTCCGGCGGGGCCCGACCACGAGCTCGGCACCGACTTCTACGTGCCGCGACCGCGCAGACCCTCGAGGCTCGTTCGGATCCTGGCGTTGGTCACCGTCTCGTGCGTGGTCGCGAGCATCGCACTTCCTCCGCTCGTCAACGCGTGGGAATCCGGCCGTCGCAGCCATGAGTTCACGTTCATGGCGACGATCGGGGGTGCTCCGGTCCGCTGGAACCCGTGTGAGCCGATCCACTACGTGGTGAACCTGGGCGCGGCGCCCTCAGGATCGTTGCAGGACGTCCAATCGGCGGTGCTGCGGCTCTCGAGCGCGACCGGGATCGCCTTCACATACGACGGACTGACGGACGAGGTGCCAACCCGGGATCGCGACGTGTTCCAGCCCGATCGCTACGGCGACCGCTGGGCGCCGGTGCTCATCGGCTGGGTTGATCCTCGCACCAGCACGTTCGATTTCGATCCCGGCGGTCGGGAGGCGGCCGGCGTCGCGGGGCCGCTGTATCCGCAGCCGGGACCGTCGACCGTCTACGTGAGCGGTGTCGTCGCGATCAACGTCGCCGACCCGAACCCTCCCGGCTTCGGCTTCCCGGGAGCGCAAGGTCCAGTCGTGCAACACGAGCTGGCGCACGTGCTCGGGCTCGGGCACTTCAAGGCGCAGGGCGAGCTGATGGAGCCGTCGGGCGGCGGGATGACGAACTTCGGTCCGGGCGATCTCGAGGGTCTGCGCGAGCTCGGGCGCTCGGCCGGGTGCCTCTCGACCCCGGCGGCACCGTCCGGCTAACGTCAGCATGTGGAACGGCCGGTTTTCGAGGGCGAGCTCTTCTCGATCGGGTCCTTCCACGCCGTTCCCGGCGACGGTCTTTGGGCCCGGCCGATGCAGGTGGGCGACCGCGGGGCGCTGCTGGTCTTCCCCAAGACCGCCGTGCGGATAACCCAGTTCGGGGTGGACTCGGTCGTGGCGAACACGACCAACGCGATCCTGTACGACCCTGGACGCGAGCACCGGCGTGACGTCGTCGACCCGGCCGGCGATCACTGCGTCTTCATCGGCCTCGCCCCCGCGCACCTCGCCGGGGTGGCGGCGCGGTGGGATCCCGACGTGGGCTTGGAGGATCCAACCAGGTTCTCGTTCCCCGGTATGTTCGCCCCGACCGATCCGCAGACCGTGTTGCTGGAACGCCAGATCGAGCGCTACCTTGCGTCGCCGCCCGTGGACCGCCTGCTCGTGGAGGAGAGCGTCTGCCGGGTCGTCGATCGGACGATGCGCGCCGGCTACCGATTGTGGAACGGTGCACCAGCTGTCAAGTCGGCAACACGAATGACGCATGCCGAGCTGGCGGAGGCCGCCGCGGAGGTCCTGTCGACGTCGTTCCGGGAACAGCGGACGCTCGCCGACCTGGCTCGCGACGTCCTGACCTCCCCGTTCCACCTGGCGCGCGTCTTCCGGATGCGAACAGGTTCGTCGCTGCACGCCTATCGGACGCAGCTTCGCCTCCGCTCGGCGCTCGATCACCTCTGCGATCCGGGGGTGGACCTGACCGAAGTGGCGCTCGAGTCGGGGTTCAGCAGCCACAGCCATTTCACGGACGCGTTCCGAGGGGCGTTCGGCTCCGCTCCGTCGCGGATCCGCAGGGTCGCCCGCACCGCGGATCTCCGCGAGATGCGCACGTTCCTGGAAGTTGGGCACCATCCGACGCCGTAGGCATAGGTGACGCCGCGTTCGACGTCGGATGGAGGCCATTCCTGATGATCGGTCCCCGAACCATCTGCATCTCGGCCGCGTTGACGCTGGTCGCGTGTGGTGGCGGTACCGCCACGGGTGGTGGGACGCCTTCCGCCGGAACCCCGGTGACGTCCTCACCCGCCTCTTCGACACCCGAGATCCCCGCCGGCGTGGATGCCGTAGTCACGGTGGGACCCGCACCGTGCGCCGCGACGGAAGCCGGGGGCAGGGTCTGGGTCACACTGATGGCCTCGGGCGGGCTGGCGACGATCGACCCGGCCACCAACGCGGTCGAGCAGTTCGATATCGGCGGTGACCCGTGCGGGATCGGGCAGGCCGGAGGCGATCTGTGGGTGGCCACCGTGCAGGGCGAGGAGGTGCTCCGGGTCGATCCTGACAGCGGTGCCGTGATCCAGCGGGTGCGCGTCGGCGATCAGATCTGGGATCTGCAGGCCGGCGACGACGGTGTCTGGGTCGCCCTGCGCTCGAGGGCAGACGTCGTGCGGATCGACCCGTCCGACGGGAAGATCGTGGCGCGGATCTCGGTTGGGGGCCTGCTGTCGGGCCTGGCGATCTCCCCCGACGGGGTGTGGGCGGCGGACGAGCTGGGGGATCGAGTCGTGCGGATCGATCCGGGCACCAACCGTATCGCCGTCGATCGACACATCGAGGGGTTCGCGGGGCAATGGTTCGGCTCCGATGCCCAGCAGCTCTGGGTCGCCTCGATGGACGGCCAGGTCCTGCGGATCGACGAACGAACCGGCAAGGTCCTCGATCGTGCGCTCGTTCCGGGGACGCCCCTCGACCTGGACGTCGCCGGCTCGACGGCGTGGATCCCCGCGAACAAGACCGGCGTGCTGTGGACGATCGACGTCGGCACCGGCAAGGTGGTCGAGGGGCCCGCGCTCGCGACCGGGATCTTCGTGGCCCAGGCGCTGGCCGGGGCGGTCTGGGTCCTCAACTACTCGGGGGACGAGGTCTACCGCCTTCCCGGCTGAGCTTGCCTGTTGCGCCGCGGGTCCGGTAGTCTGTTGCACCTGCAAATGATCTGCACACGCGAACTCGGCACCGTCGCGGCCATGATCCCGGACCGCATCTGCTGTTCCTGCTGACCACAGGGAACAGCGCCTCTCCCGACGCCACTCCACGCCACTCCCCGACACTTCTGGAGGTTCCTCCTATGGACGTCATCACCCGTACCGTCGATGCTCGAGGGCAGTCGTGCCCCGGTCCGCTGGTCACGCTGGCCAAGGCCCTCAAAGACGCGACCCGCGGCGACCTGCTCGAGCTCCTCGCCACGGACCCCGGCTCCCGGTCCGACGTTCCCAGCTGGGCGACGATCAGCGGGAACCAGCTGTTGGAGGCAGCGGAGCTCGAGGACGGCACGTTCCGCTACGTGGTCCGGAAGGCGTGAGCGCATGAGCGACGAGCTGACTCAGCTCCTCGACCAAGCCTCGCGCACCGACGACGGCCTGAACAAGGAGAACAAGATCACGATCATCGCGTGGGACGGAGATCTCGACCGCATCTGGCCCACGTTGATCCTGTCGACGACGGCTGCGGCATCCGGCATGGAGGCGAGCGTCTTCTTCACGTTCTGGGGTCTGTTCACGTTGGTCAGGCCCGGCGTCCGCATCACGGGAGACAACTGGATGCAGAAGATGCTTTCGGTGATGAATCCGGGCAATCCCTCGAAGGCCAAGCTCAGCCGCTATCAGTTCGCCGGCGCCGGACCCGGCATGATGAAGAAGCTCGCGAAGGACCACAAGACGCCGCTCCCGTCCGAGCTGCTGGAGATGGCGCAGGAAATGGGCGTGCGGTTGATCCCGTGTCAGATGACCATGGATCTGCTCGGTCTCAAGCGGGAGGACCTGATCGACGGGTTGGAGGAGCCGATCGGCGCCGCCACCGCCCTCCTCGAGATGAAGACCGCCGCCATCCAGCTGTTCATCTAGGCGGCCCGACGAGCGAGGATGTTCAGCCGGACGTAGTCGATCAGCGGCCCGGGCATCCGGGCCGCGACCTCGTGGACGAATCGCTCCCGTTCGTCGCCGACCATGGTCTCGACGATCCCGCCCAGGCACACCGTTTCGAGGAACGCCTCGAGGTCGTCTTCGGGGATCGGGGTCGGTTCGTCGTTGAGCCACGTCTCGATGTGCTCGAAGCCGGCGGCCTCCAGTCTCGCTCGCGTCTCCTCGGGCGTCGCGAAGGTCTTCCCGCCGCCGAACGTGTGGCCGAGTTGGGCGACGATCCGCTCGAGTGACGAGATGTTTCCCGCTCCTCCACATTGGGCGACCAACTGCCCACCGGGACGAAGGACGGAGGCGAGGTTGCGGAACAGCGACCCGTGATCGACGATCCAATGGAACGTTGCCGTCGAAAAGATCGCGTCCACCTGCCCCTCGATCGGGAGGGGCCGGGTCAGGTCGGCCACGATCAGCTCGACCCCGGGCTCGTCCGCGAACCTGCCGGCCGCTTGCTCGATCATCGCGGTCGATCCGTCGAGGCCGATCACCAGCCCGTCGGGCAGACGCTCGAGGAGCATCGAGGTGACGCGACCCGTGCCGCACCCGGCGTCGAGCACCCGCTCGTTCCCGGAGAGCTCGAGGCGACCGACGACGGCACGACCCCATCGGGTCTGCGGCGCCGACAGGCGCTCATAGGCGGCGGCGTTCCACTCGCGGGTCATCCGGCGGAGGCTATCGAGCCGTCAGCGGTCCTCGTCCTCGGACCGGGTGTCCTCGAGGTCGGGCACGACGATCTCCGTGAGGTCGGCGTCGGGCAGGACGATGTCCAGCCGCTCGACCTCGGGGATCACCAGCGGTGCCTGTCCCGAGGCGTGTTCGGCGCGGAGCGTGCGGTACCACCCCGGCTCGTAGGAGAACTCCCGGCATTCGGGACAATCCGGAACCGTGCCAGGCTCGTGACCCGCGTGGTCCATCCACGAAGCGTACGACCGCGAGGGACCGGCAGCCACGACATCGACGACCAGATGGCCGACCTCGATGGGCGGGGGCTACGGCAGGTACTGCTCCTCGATCGTCACGATGGCTCCTCCTTCGACCGTGATCCAGAACGGAGAGCTCGGGCGATACGTGCCGGTCGGATCCGCGTGCACCAATGCGTCCGCGAGCAGACCGAGATCGCCGATGACGAACGAGCTGCAGCAGTCGGCCCAGTCGAGGATCCGGAGCTCCGCGTCCGAGGCGATCGGGAGCGTCCGCAGACGGGGGTTGTCATTCACGATGTAGTAGTCGTTCGGCGGAGGCGACTCGTCCCCGTGCTCGGCCGCCGCCTCCGCCGCAGCGTCACCGGTCAGGAACTCGGCCAGGTCGAACGTCATCCGGTCCGGTGGATCGCCCAGCAGCTCCTTCACGAAGATGAAGTGCCGCCCGTCATCCAGGGCCGGTGATGCCGTCGTCGGCTCGGGGGTCGGCGAGGGGCTGGGGGAGTCGGTCACGGCCGCCGACGCGGAGTCCCTCGGCCGGGCCGGCGACGCCGCCGCGCCGCGGTCGCCGCCGCCTCCGGCGTTCGCCAGCAACATCCCACCGACGAAGGCGAGCACCCCCACGAGCACGAGCCCGGCGACGATCAGCCGACGGTTCGGGCGGTCGGCGGGGCGGCGGGGGGCTGCCATCGGCTTCCACGATACTGGCGTATCGGCCGTCGGGGCCGCACGGTGCAGATGGTACGTGACACTAGTTAGTGTGGCGTACTATCATACGACACATGCCGACCGCTCCCCCGACGACCGACATCGCCGACCTCGCCTCCCGCCTCCGCCTGGGCGTGACACGCCTCGCCCGCAAGCTCCGCCGGGAGGCCGACACGGGTATCACCCCCACCCTCCTGGCTGCTCTCAGCACGATCGAGCGCCACGGACCGATCACCCCCGGGTCGCTGGCGTCGCACGAGCAGGTCGAGAAGCCGACCGTCACACGTCTGCTCGCGGTCCTCGAGGATCGGGCGATGATCGAGCGGACGCCCGATCCCATGGACGGACGGGTGACGTGGGTCCAGGTCTCGGCGTCCGGGCGGAAGGTGCTGCAGAGCACACGCCGCCGCAAGGACGGATACCTCGCCAAGCGCATCAAAGGGCTGCTGCCAGACGAGCAGGCGACGCTGGAGCGCGCGGCGGAGATCCTGGACCGGCTTGCGGAGGAGGATCGATGACGCGCGTCGGCCTCGCCGTCCACCGGACGTTCCATTCCTTGCACACGCGCAACTTCCGCTTGTACTTCATCGGGCAGGTGGTCTCCGTGACCGGCACGTGGCTGAACGCGACCGCGTCAGCCTGGCTGGTCCTGCGACTGTCGAACAGCGGGTTCGCGCTCGGCCTCAACACCGCGCTCACGTTCCTGCCGATCCTGCTGATCGGGGCGTTCGGCGGCATGCTGGCCGACCGCTACGACAAGCGGAAGATCCTGATCGCTGACCCAAGCCGCCTACGCGATCCTCGCGCTCACGCTGTTCGTCCTGGCCGCCACCGACGTTGCGCAGCTGTGGATGGTGTACGCGCTGTCCCTGGGGGCGGGACTCGTCACCGCGCTCGACAACCCCACCCGCCAGAGCTTCTACATGGAGTTGGTTCCAGAGGACGACCTCACCAACGCGGTCAGCCTGAACAGCGCCGTGTTCATGGGCGCGCGTATCGTCGGTGCGTCCGCGGCGGCATTGGTGATCACGACGATCGGCCTGGCCAACTGCTTCCTGATCGATGCGTTGTCGTACGTCGCGGTGATCGGCGCGTTGCTCGCGATGCGCACGTAGGATCTCCACGGCCGGGACGAGCGGAAGACCGGCGAGCGCGGTAGCGTCCGCGAAGGGTTCCGCTACGTATGGAACACACCCGAGCTCCGACGTCCGCTGGTCCTGATGACCATCGTGTTCACGTTCGCGTTCAACTGGGCGGTGCTCCTGCCGCTGCTCGCCAAGCACACGTTCGGAGGCGACGCCGCGACGTTCGGCATCATGTCGGCGCTCACGGGAGCGGGCGCGTTCGCGGCCGCGCTCATCATGGCGAACCGGTCGAGCTCGTCCTCGGCCGCCCCGAACTTCCGCAGACTGTCGACGTGGTCGATCGCCTCGGGAGTGGCACTGCTGTTCACCGCGGTCGCGCCCACGCTCGGGATGGCATACCTATCGATGCTCCCGCTCGGCTTCACGGTCATGACGTTCATCATCACGGCCAACTCGATGATGCAGCTGCGGTCGTTGCCCGAGTATCGGGGCCGCGTGATGGCGCTGTACGGGATGGTGTTCCTGGGGAGCACGCCGATCGGCGCCGTCATCACCGGCTCGCTCGCCGAGCAGCTGGGTGCGCGCGCCGGCTTCGTGCTCGGCGCCGCCTCTGCGCTCATCGCGGGGATCGGCGGGCTCTGGTGGAAGTCGCGGAGGCCGGCGACCTCCATCATCCGCACGGACGTGCTCGCCGATCAGCAGCTCACCGCCTGATCGCGGAGTTCAGGCGATCCCGTCCTCGGCTTCGCGTTCGATGCTCCACATGCCGTCCGGTTCGACGCTCCCAACGTCCAGCAGCGAGCCGTCCTGCAGCGAGAGCCGGAACCGCCGCATGCGCACGCCGTCGCGCTCCTCGTTCCACGATCGCACGACGTCGACCGGCTCCTCGACCCCGCCCCACACGATCGCCCGCGGCCACTCCTCGGCCTTCGCTCCCTCCGTGAACCGCAGGACGATCGGCGGTTTCCCGCCGATCCACCGGGGAAGGACGGGGGTCCACACGAGGAACAGGATCCCCACGACCGCGACGGAGCCGCTCACGCCCACGTGCGGGAGCATCGGGATGGCCACGGCTGCCGCGACCACCCGGGCGAGGTTGTAGACGACGTCGTATGCCGCGAAGACCCGGCCGCGATATCCGTCGGGGAGCGACTCCTGCACCATCGTGTCGATCGGGATCTTCTTCCAGGCGAACGTCAGCCCGATCGCGAAGCTCGCGATCAGGATGGTCACGCCCGTGATCGCGAACGACACCGCGATCAGGCTCGCGCCCCCGGCGAGGAACGCGCCGGCCACGATCCGCTCTTTGGGGAACCGATCCTCCAGCGGGCCCACCGTGAGGATGCCGAGCATCACGCCGATCCCGCCGGCACCGATCAGGTTGGAGAACGAGCCCACGCCTTCGCCGAAGCGTTCGCGGAACACGACCAGGGAGAGCGTGAGCACCAGGCCCTGGCCGAACTGGTCGATCGCGATCGAGGTGATCGGACCGAGCGCACGCGGCGAGCGCCACAAACGCGTGATCCCGTCGGCGAACTCCACGCCGACCCGGCGCAGCTCATGTCGCAAGAGCGCCGGATCCTCGGGGAGCGTGTGCGGTGCGAGGTCATGGCGGATCCGTGACGCGATCCACGACCCGAGCAGCCACAGGGCACCCGCGCCGGCGACCGTGACGCCCGAGCCGAACGCGTCCGCGATCTGCCCTCCCAGGAAGACGCCGGCGAGTAGTGAGACCGTCCCCCCGACCGTGGCCAGCGAGTTCGCCATCAGCAGGTCCTCGGCGGGCACCAGCCGCGGCACCACCGCCTGGGCGGTCGCCAGGAAGAATCGGTTCACGGATAGGACGATCAACGCGCCCGCGTAGAACGCGATCGGCGCGTGCACGGGGTCGAACAGCACCAGCCAGACGAGCGCCGTCTTGATCCACGGCGCGATCGTGAGGATCCGGCGGCGCGGCCAGCGGTCGATGAACACGCCGGTGAACGGCCCGATGACGGAGAACGGCACGGCGATGATGACCGCCGCCTTGAACAGCCCGACCGTCGTGCTCTGCTCGTCCGGCGAGAACACGACCGATGCGATCAGCGACACCTGGAAGAGCCCGTCCGCGAACTGGCTCGCGATCCGCACCAGGAACAACCGCCGGAAGTCGGGACCGCGGAGCGCGGCACGCGTGCGTTCGAGCGTGCCCTTCGTGGCCATGGCGGGCATCGTAGGGCTTGGAGTTGCAGGCGGACAGGCGCGCCAACCGTCCGACCAACCGTATTGAAGGGGTCTGCCATCACGCGGGGGGTGACTCCCCGAAGTCGCAGTCAGTTGTGGACGTAGATTGCGCTGGCGTAGGCAACGCCATGACCACTGCCCGCGCCGAGGTTGTGCCAATCCGAGTGGATGCTCGACACGTCGTCTGCCACGCTGGCTTCGGGACTCGGACGACGAACCTTGATGCATCCGTTCGAGTAGTAGTCGTTGCTCGCGTTGCTTCCGCCCGGGGCGGCTGTGCTATCCCAGCATTGGGCGTCGTCCGCATTGCTAGTGCAGACCTGCCCGTTGCTTGATGTCTGTTCGGAATGGATGAAGAGCTCCGTGCGCAAAGTCCCAGCGGAGCACGCCTTGTCTTGCAGGCGCCAGACCCTGCCCCAGATCGCGGATCCTGAGTAGGTGTTCTGATGATAGGAAGGCGCGAGGTCATACCAGCCGGGTATCGACGTACTTCCATGTGAGCGTGGAGTTGATGTTCGTACCGCGTGCAAAGTCGAAGTACGCACAAGGCCGAGCGGCGCTTGCCCGAGGGATATGAAGAAGCGACGACGCAAGTAGCAGGCCAGCCACGAACAGAAATGACCTGAGCCGGCGTGGAGACCGTCGCTGAGTCATCAGGCCCCGTCCGGACGGCTCGGGTTGAATGCGGCATCGAGGATCCAGCTGCCCAGCTGCGGGCTCACCTGACAGGTGAGACTGTCCTCGTCGCACAGTGCGTAGACATAGTCCCTGCCTTCGGCCTTGCCCTCATGACCCGGAACAGGAAGCCAAGTGACGACCGTGGTTTCATCGCCGAAGAACCTTGGTTCGTGGGCAGGGAAGGGGTACTCATCCTTTGGGAACCGGAGGATACCTTTGACAGCAATCTCCCCGCCCTCGACCGAGAAGAACGCGAGGCCAGTAGCCCCCTCGGCCACGACAGAGTCGCCCATCCAGTCTCCAGCGTAGGCTAACCTTTCTGCGGTGAGCGCAGGGTTTTCGTCGGTCGTGGAGGTGAGATCCAGGGACGCTATCGTCCTGCCGGACGAAACCTCAAGGATGGCTGCAGTCGGAGGGTAGCTGGCCGTAGCAACGAAGGCCTTCGTTCCATCCGGACTGAGAGCGATGAGGTCGGCGCCGCCTTCGAGAACCCGTGCCGACCCGGGACCGTCGATCGCAAGCAGATCGTGAGTTTCGCCCTCTAGTTCGTGGTACGCCAACAGTGTGTCCCCGGCCCAGGCCAGTGACACGTAGCGCCCGGATTCGGTCCAAGCCTCTGTCTTCCCGGTGTCCGATTCCACTACAAGACGTCCGACGAAGGGTGTGTTCGCTCGGTAGGTTGATTCGTCACCTTGGAACCATGCGAGCGCCCCGTCGGATCGCAATGCGATGGAGAATGCGCCTTCGGCAACCAACGCATCTACTCCCGTCGCCAGGTTCAAGTGACGCAGCGAGGGAACGCCCAGTTCAGCGCCTGTTTGGATGCCCTGATCTGAGAACGACTCCGACCAATCGATGTCCTTCAACCAATCCCAGGAGTTATAGAAGATGTCTTGGCCATCATTCGAAGTCACCGCAACCGGCGATAGCCAACCCATGAGCGGGGCGGCGATTTCATAGTTCACGCTGGTCTTGCCTAGTGATGTCAGGAGAGAGCTATCAGTGACGAAGGGGACGGGAGGTGGAAAATCCGATGTGGAAGTAGACGCGGTTCGGTCGCCCGGCCTCTTCGTCCGCTCCACCTCAGCGGCGTCTGTCGAGTTGGCGCAGGAGGCTCCGAGCGTTGCGATTAGAACCCAAGGCACCCAACGTGCCTTCCACTGTTGCACCATGGGGCAACACTAGAGGGGGGGCGGCGCCTGGGTCAAGCCAAGGTTGCCTAGACCGGTTGCTCAGCAGTTAAGCCAACTCTCAAATGATTCAAACAGTTCTGTGCCATTGGGCCTACGCGCGGACGTCGAAGAACGAGGTCCAGTCCGCGGTGGCGGACCCGCCGACGCCCTGGATGAACTCCTCGACCATCTCGCGTGCGGCGTCGTCGCTGAACTGCACCGGCGGGGACTTCATGAAGTAGGCCGAGGGGCCGATCAGCGGACCGGCGATCTTCCGGTCGAGCGCGAGCTTCACGCAGCGCACCGCGTCGATCACGATGCCTGCCGAGTTCGGGCTGTCCCACACCTCGAGCTTCATCTCGATGATCAGCGGCACGTCGCCGAACGATTGACCCTCCAGGCGGATCTGCGCCCACTTGCGGTCCTCGAGCCAGGGCACGTAGTCCGACGGCCCGATGTGGATGTTGTTCTTGTCCAGCTCGCGACGGAGCTGCGACTGCACCGACTGCGTCTTGGAGATCTTCTTCGACGTCAGGCGCTCGCGCTCCAGCATGTTCATGAAGTCCATGTTGCCGCCGAAGTTCAGCTGGTAGGTCCGGTTCAGCTTCACGCCGCGGTCCTCGAAGAGCTTGGTGAGGACCCGGTGCGTGATCGTCGCGCCCACCTGGCTCTTGATGTCGTCGCCGATGATCGGCAAGCCGGCCTCGCCGAACTTGCGGGCCCACTCCACCTCCGATGCGATGAACACCGGCAGGCAATTCACGTAGCCGACACCCGCGTCGATCGCGGACTGCGCATAGTGGCGCGCCGCCAGCTCGGAGCCGACCGGCAGGTAGCAGACGAGGACGTTCGCCTTGGTGTCGCGAAGGACCTGCGCCACGTCGACGGGCTCCTGCTCGGACTCGACGATCGTCTCGCGGTAGTAGGTGCCCAGGCTGTCGAACGTGTGGCCGCGCTGGACCGCGACGCCGATAGGAGGCACGTCGGCAGCGAACCGGATCGTGTTGTTCGGCTCGGAGAAGATCGCTTCAGCCACGTCGGTGCCGACCTTCTTCGCGTCCACGTCGAACGCGGCGACGACCTCGATGTCGCTGATGTGATAGCCGCCGAGCTCCACGTGCATCAGACCGGGCACGCGGTCGTCCGGGTTCGCGTCCTTGTAGTACTCGAGTCCCTGCACGAGGGACGAGGCGCAGTTCCCCACTCCCACGATCGCCAAACGGACCTTGCTCATGACGCGCGCTCCTTTCTGCGAAGCGTCGCTGCACGACGCTTCGTTCCCCCCTCAGCGGTGGTTGCATCGCCGCGGTGACGCTCGGCCTGGATCAGACCTTCGAGCCACGCGATGTCGGATTCGGTGGCGTTGCGCCCGTGCTCCATGAGCGCGAGCGTGTAGTCGTCGACCCGCTCCCTGGTGACGCGGAGCGAGTCCTTGATGGTGGAAAGACGGTCCTCCAGGAGGGCGCGGCGCCGTTCGAGCAGGCGGATCCGCGTCTCAGGAGGCAGGTACTTGAAGAACGCGAGACGCACGCGGAAGCGCGTGTCCTCGGTGGAGTTGTCGTGCGGCGTTTCCTGGAGCATCTCGAAGAAGAGCTTCTCCCCCTTCTCCGTGACCTGGTAGACGTTCTTGCGGCGACCCCCTCGTTCCTCGTCGCTCGGGACGCTCTCGACGGCGCCCTCCTTCTCGAGGCGACGGAGCGACGGGTAGAGCGAGCCGTAAGAGACCCGCCAGAAGCCGCCCAGCGACTCGCCGAGCTCCCGCGAGAGCTGGTAGCCGTGCATAGGCTGCTCCTTCAGCAAGCCGAGGATCGCAAGTTCCAACATGCCGGAGTGTCGTACCCTTCGCTCGAGACCCTGGTGGGGGTCTTCTGATGTATCGACCAAGTATATCGTTTCGATATATCTAACCGCGATGTACCCGCCCCGTCAAACCGAAGACCCGTCAACCCGGAGAGGTGACTCGTATGGCACCGAAGGACGAAGCCGGAGACAAGGATGTCTTGGATCACATCAACGAGCTCGCCCGCGAAGAGCACGAACTGTTCGAGAAGGAGTCGCGTGGTCAGGCAACCCCTGCCGACAAGGACCGGCTGAATGACATCGGCGTGAAGCTGGACCAGTGCTGGGACCTGCTGCACCAGCGTCGGGCTCTCCGCTCGGCCGGCCAGGATCCCGCAGCGGCGGATGAGCGCGACGAGCGGACCGTGGAAGGCTACGTCAACTAAGACCGGTACGGCTCGATCGTCACGGCGTGATCGGGAGCGGGCCGCCGCCCGGCCGCCAGGGCCAGCGCCGCCGAGCCGATCCCGGCCAGGCCGCATCCGATCCACAGCGCGGTCGGGCTGACGTGATAGACGGACGTGCCGATCAACGGTCCGACGACGGCGGCACACGCAAACATCATCCCGAGCGCCGCTTGATATCGGCCACGCGCGTGCTCCGGCGCCCGGTCGGCGACGAACGCGCCGGTCGCCGGCGACTCCACGATCTCGCCGAGCGTCCAGATCACGATCATGATCAACAGGCCGGGGAGCGCTTTGACGAACGCCAGCTCGGCGAAGGCCACCCCGACGAGCAGCGCGCCCAGCGCGATCATCCGCGTCCGCGGCCGGTGCTGCGTCCACGAGCTGATCGGGAGCTCGAGCAGGACCACCAGGACCCCGTTCATCGCCTGCAGCAACCCGTACACCTTGGTCGAGTAGCCGAGCGCGACCACGTGCAACGCGAACGTGCTCGCGTTCTGCATGTACACCGCGGCCGTGACGAAGACCGCTCCGAGGATCAGGAGGAACCCCTTGTCGGCGGCCATCGTGCGGCCGGCCCCCGCCAGGTGGCGCTCCTCATGCTTGGTCGTGCGCGTCCCGTGCGGGAGCGCCATCAGCGCGATCACACCGAACAGCGCGGACGTGATCGCATCCCCGACGAACAGCAGGTGATACGAGTGCGCCGCCAGGATGCCGCCCAGGCTGAGCCCGCACGCGAACCCCAGGTTGAGCGCCAGCCGGTACGCGCTGAACGCGGCCACGCGCGCCTTCGGCTCGATGAGGTCCGCGATCAGCGCGCTCGACGCCGGCCGATAGAGCTCCGCGACTAACCCGAGCAGCGCGACCACGCCGACGATGTCCCAAAGCCCGTCCACCCAGACCAGCGACAGCGTGAGAACGGCACCGCCGAACATGCTGAGCGCGATCGCGTTCCGACGGCCCACGCGGTCGGCGAGCAGCCCGCCGACGGCCTGCGCGCCCATGGCCCCCAGCCCGTAGGCGGCGAGTCCGAGTCCTGCTTGGGGCACGGAGTAGCCGCGGCTGGTCAGGTACAGCGTGATGAACGGCAGGACGAAGGTCCCCAATCGGTTGACGAACGCGCCCGCGAACAGGACCCACGCGGCTCTCGGCATCCCGCGCAGGTTTTGCCGGAGCGTGGGACGCGCGGGGTCGGTCGCGTCCGTCAACCTGGTCAGCGTCCGGGTCGGCGGTAGTCGGTGACGTAGGCTGGCGCGGCGACGCCGGGCTTCAGGTCGGGCGCCGGTGTGGGAGTGCCGGTCACGATCTGCACCGGCACCACGCCCGCCCAGACGTCGAGCGCCAGGTCTTCGTCGGGATCGAGCGGCGGCCCAGTGCGCACCTTCGCGGACGCTTCAACGAGCGCGAGTGCGAAGATCGCCGTCTCTCGGTATTCCATGTCGTTCGGGGGTCGCGCCTCGGCCGTGCGGCCCGGCACGACATGCTCGGTGAGCGCGCGTTGCGCCACGTCGATCTCGTCGCGGGCGGTCACCTCGCGCGGCGCGGCGTAGACGACCACCGAGCGGTAGTTCATGGAGTGCTTCGGGGTGGAACGCGCGAGCACCAGGCCGTCGACGATCGTCGTCTCGATGCAGACCTGGGCTCCGGCGCGCATGGCGCGGAGCGTGCGGCTGGCCTGCGAACCGTGGACGTAGAGCGTGTCGCCGACCCGGACGTGGATCGTCGGGATCACGCGCGGCTCGCCGTCCGGCGTGACCCACGCCAAGTGGCAGAGCAGCGCTTCGTCGAGGATGGCGTCGATCGTCGCGCGGTCGTAGTCGCCGCGTTCGGGGTGGCGGTGCACACGGGTTCGTCCCGAAGGGGCGGCGGACATGGCCGGGATGCTAACGGTGCCGGAGACGCCCGACACGGGCTCGCGCAGGGTCGGATAGACTCCGCGCAATCGCATAGCTTCACGCGCCAGCAACGGGAAGCCGGTGAGAATCCGGCACGGTCGCGCCACTGTGACCGGGGAGCGGACCTGACGGAACCCACTGGGCCGAGGAGGCCTGGGAAGGGGTCGGGCGAGCGAGGATCCGGGAGTCAGGAGACCTGCGCAGGCTCGGGGAGCGTTCGTCCTTCGCACGAAAGGAGACGCTCGGATGCGCGATCGCTTCGTCGGGGCCATGGTCGGCCTCGTGCTGGTTCTTTCATCGTGCGCCGGATCCGCGGACACGCCTGCCGCTGCGCCGGGGTCGTCGTCGATCGCGACCCCGCCGGCGGTCTCGTTCCCCCAGATCATCACCGACGACGACGGGCATCAGGTCACGATCGGCGCCATGCCACAACGCATCGTCACGTTCGCGCCCTCGATGACCGAGATCGTGTTCGCGCTCGGCGTGGGAGATCGCGTGGTCGGGGTGTCGGGCAAGTTCGACGACTACCCGGCCGCCGCCAAGGGGATCCAAGAGGTCGGCGGTGCCGGGGACTTCGGTGTGGATCCGAACATCGAAGAGGTCGTGTCGCTCCAACCGGACCTGTTCTTGACCATCGCCGGTGGCGACCAGTGGAAGCAACGGCTGCGAGATCTCGGGATCGCCGTCGTGACCCTCAACGCCACCGATTTCCCCGACCTCCTGTCCGACATCCGGACCGTCGGTGACATCACGGGGGCTTCCGACGCGGCCGCGTCGCTCACCTCCGACATGCGGTCGCGCGCCGATGATGTCGCCGCGGCGGTGGATGCGGCGGGTGGGCCCGTCACCTGTTTCTTCGAGGTCTATTACCCGCCGCTCACGACCATCGGGCCGGACACGTTCATCTTCGATCTGCTCAGGCGTGCCGGATGCGACCCCGTGACCGCCTCGGCGAAGTCCGACTATCCGACCTGGTCGGTCGAGAAGTTGGTCGCGCAGAGTCCCGAGGTGTACCTGACCACTCCGGAATCGGCGAAGAGCGTGGCCGCCGTCGCCGGCCGGACCGGGTTCGACGGGATCACCGCGGTCACGTCGGGGCGCGTGGTCCTGGTGGACTCGGATCTGGTGACCCGTCCGGGTCCCCGCGTGATCGACGGCTTGGAGGAGCTCGCGGTCGCCCTGCACCCCGGGGCGGGATGACGGCTCCCGGCGCCGGCCGATTCCGCTGGACCATGGCCGTCTTGGTCCTGGCTCTCGTCGTCGTCGTGCTCGTCGCCGTCGCGGTGGGCGCCGTCTGGATCTCCCCGTGGACCACGCTGCACGTCTTCGCCTGGAAGCTCCACCTCACCGGGCGACCGGCAGGACTCTCGAGGGCTACGGAGGTCATCGTCCTGCAGCTGCGGCTCCCTCGCGTGGTCCTTGCGATCCTGGTCGGCGCGGGACTCGGCCTTTCGGGGATGGTGTTCCAGGGGCTCTTCCGAAACCCGCTGGCCGATCCCGCGGTCATCGGGGTGTCGTCGGGTGCTGCGCTCGGCGCGATCGCCGTGATCGTGGCAGGTGGAGGAGCGGCGGCCGGTGGTCTGTTCGTGTCGGCAGCCGCATTCGTTGGCGCCACTGCGACGGCGTTCCTCGTCTACCGGCTGGCGAAGGTGGGTCCGGCCGTCCAGGTCGCCACGCTTCTCCTCGCGGGGATCGCGATCGCCGCGATGATCTCGAGCGTCATGTCCTTGGTGATGTCGTTCTCGGGAGAGCAGATCAGGAGTATCTACTTCTGGTTGCTCGGCGGCCTCAGCGCGCGTGGCTGGAGCTCGGTCGGCGTGGTCGTCCCGTTCCTCGCCGTCGGCATCGCGGCCACGCTGCTGCTGATGCGCGACTTGAACCTGGTCGCCTTGGGGGAGGAGCGAGCCGCGCAGCTCGGGGTAGAGGTCGCGAGCTTCAAACGGCGCGCGATCGCCGTGGGAGCCCTGCTCGCCGCGTCCGCCGTCTCGGTCGCGGGCGTGATCGGGTTCGTCGGCCTGATGACGCCGCATCTCCTTCGGCTGATCGTGGGCGCCGACCACCGGCGACTCCTGCCGACAGTGCTGCTCGGCGGACCGCTCTTCGTCGTGCTCGCCGATCTGGCCGCACGCACGGCGGTCGCCCCGGAGGAGCTCCCGCTGGGCGCGATGACGGCGTTGATCGGAGCGCCGTTCTTCCTGTGGTTGCTTCGCCGCGAACGAGGGAGGTCGGCCGGTGTCCTCGGGTGAACCGCTTTCGGTGACTGATCTGCACGCGGGGTACGGCGCGATCGAGGCGTTGCGTGGCGTCGACCTCTCGGTCGACGGCGGCGAGGTCGTGGGTCTCGTGGGCCCGAACGGCTGCGGGAAGACGACGCTCGTCCGGGTCGCGTCGCGAACGCTCCCCCCGACATCCGGCGCGGTGTCCGTCGCGGGACGCGATCCGTACTCGCTGTCGGGCCGCGAGGCGGCTCGACTGGTTGCCGTCGTTCCGCAGGACGTGATCCCCGCGTTCCCGTTCTCCGTGCTCGAGTTCGTTCTGATGGGACGGACGCCGTACATCTCCCGGTGGGGCGCCGGATCCGAGGATGACTGGGCGAAGGCTCGGGACGCGATGGGCGCGGTGGGCGTCCAGCACTTGGCCGACCGCTCCATGAACGATCTCTCCGGGGGAGAACGGCGACGGGCGGTGCTCGCCCAAGCGCTCGCGCAGGACGCGCCGGTTCTCTTACTCGACGAGCCCACCACGCATCTCGACATCAGGCACGTCGTCGAACTGCATCGTCTGATCCGCCGGCTCGCGGACGTCCGGGGCACCGCCGTGCTGGCGGTGCTGCACGACCTGACGCTGGCGGCGGCGGTCTGCGACCGGTTGGTCGTCCTTGCAGACGGACGGGTCGTCGCGTCGGGACGGCCGCAGGACGTGGTCACGCGCGACCTGTTGCGAACGGTTTACGGGGTCGCCGCGGACGTAGAGATCAGCCCCGCGTCCGGCAGGCCGACCGTCGTCGTCGGCTCGCCGGAGACGGCGGTGCCGGCACTCGACCTGCGCGTGTTGGTGGTGGGAGGTGCCGGCCGGGGAGCGCCGATCTTCCGGATGCTCGCCGAGCGCGGGGTCCAGGTCAGCGCCGGCGTGCTGCACGGGACGGACACGGACGACGACGTCGCGGCGCGTATGGATCTTGCGCGCGTGTCCGTGCCGCCGTTCTCGGCGATCGACGATGACGCCGCTTCGACGTGGCGTGAGCTCGCAGCCGCGGCCGACGTGATCGTCGTCTGCGATGCGCCCGTGGGACCCGGGAACCTGCGGAACCTGGAGCTCGCGCTCGAGGCCGCTCGCAGGGGACGCGCGATCGTATTGATCGACCAGGTGCCGATCGCCGAGCGGGACTTCACGCACGGTCGAGCCGCGGAGCTCTGGGGGGAGCTCCATGCCGTCGCGCGAACGGCGCCCGACAACGACCACGCGGTCGCGTTGGCGCTCGCCGTTAGGTGAACCCGGTCAGCGACCCTCGAACGGCCCCGCGTCGTCGCCGCCGCCCTCGCGGCCGCGTTCCGAAAGGAATCGCTCGATCTCCGACGCGAGTTCGTCGCCCGACGTGAGGCGGTCCTCGCCGGCCAGGGCCTCCAGCCGCTGGAGATACGCGCCCGCGTCCTCGTCTGCCGCCACCGCGGCGTCCAAGCGATCGCGCTGCTCCTGGGCGTCCGCCATGAGTGAGCCGAGCGGGAGCTCCACGCCGAGGTGTCGCCCGAGATGCTCCAGGAGGGCCATCGAGGCGATGGCGAACGGACCGCCGACGTAGTGGGGCACCTGAGCGAAGAACCCCACGGCGGGGATACCGGTGCCGCTCACGGCGAGCTCCAACGTACTGAGCGCGGCGCCGGGCACGCGAAGGAGTCCCTGGGGGCCTTGCGATTCGTCCTCGCGAAGGAGGCCTTCTCTGGAGGCCGTCGCGAGGACGGGCACGGGCCGAGTGTGGGGGACGGCGGCGGGGATCGCGCCCAGGCTCACCCACTGGACCACACCGGCACGCAAGCACAGGTCGAGCACATCGGTTCCCAGCTGCCGCCAGTGATAGTCGGGCTCGGGCCCCGTGAGGATCAGGAGGTGACGTCCGCCCGCTTCGACGCTGCGGACGGTCAGCTCCGGCCACTCGAGCCGGGCGAGCGTCCCGTCGACGACGTCGAGCACGGGTCGCCGGGCCCGGTAGTCGTAGAGGGCGTCGCCGTCGAACCTCGCGACGACCTCGCCGTTCTCGGCGAGCGTGGCCGCAGCCGACGTCGCCGCGGCCGATGCGTCGATCCAGCCGTCGAACGCGCCGACCATGACCGGCGCGACGAACGGTACATCCGCGGTCATCTCGTACAGGGAGGGCATCGTTCCAGCATAGGTCGGACGCTCGATCGCGGCCCGCCGTACGCTGCGCGCATGGCCGGACCCCTCGCCCTGGTGGGCGGCGACGAGCTGAACCCCGGCAACGAGGCGCAGGACGCGTTGCTCGCCGCCGCCGCGGGAGACGGACCCGCGTACGTCGTGGCGACGGCGGCGGCGCGGCATCGGCCGGAGCTCGCCGTCGCGCACGCCCGCGAGTGGTTCGCTCGATTCGGCTTGGACGTCGTCGAGCTCCCGGTCCGGAACCGGACGCAGGCGAGATCGTCGGAGACCGCGGCGCTCGCCGCACGGGGGCGGTTCTTCTATCTCGTGGGCGGCGACCCCGGCATCGTCGCGGATGTGTTGCGGGACTCGCCCGTGTGGCAGGCCATCGTCGCGGCGTGGCGCTCCGGCGCGGCGCTCGCCGGATCGTCCGCCGGCGCGATGGCCATGGGGCAGTGGACGCTGATCCGCGGGAGGTACCCCGGAGATCACCGGCGTCGCTATCGCGAGGCGCTCGGGCTGGTGCCCGGGATCGCGGTGCTCCCGCACTTCGCGACGTTCGGTCGGGAGTGGGTGACGTCGGCGCTCGAGGGACGGCCATCCGACGACGTCATGCTGCTGGGGATCGACGAGCGGACCGCCGCCGTGTGGTCGGACGACGACTGGCGGGTGATGGGAGACGGCGAGGTCACGGTCGTCACGACGGCAGGGGAACGCGCCTTCCGGATCGGGCGAGACGATCGACGGCCTCCCCGCAGTCGTCGCGGGCTGATCGGCGTGGGCTCGGCTATGCAGCGGGCTGGCCGACCGCGACCCGACTCCCGGTGTCGGCGTCCGTTCGGTCGTTCCGAGGAGACGATCCGCCTGCCCGCACGGCCTCGAGCTGCGCGGCGATCGCGCCGCCGAACAACACCGCGATCGATGACGCCAAGGCCCACAGGATCAAGGCGACGATGCCGGCGAGCGGCCCGTACGTCTGACCGAACGTCGAGCTCGCGTTGAAGAACTGGGCCAGCAACGCCGTAACGATCACCCACAGGCCGACGGAGATGGTCGCGCCGAACGCCAGCCAAGTCCAACCGGGCTGATGCCGCCGCGGGCACAGCCGGAACATCGCCGTGATCGCGACCGCCAGCAACAGGATGGCAACGGGCCATCTCACGGCGGTCCACACCCGGACCGCGAGATCGCTGTCGAGGGACCGGGCGATCTGTCCGCCGAACGCGATGGCGGTGAAGGCGGCGGCCACGAGCAAGCCCGCGCTCACGGCGAGGAGGAGGGCCCGGCCGTACTTCCGGAGCGTGGGCCGGTCTCGCTCGATCCCGTAGATCCGGTTGAGCCCACGTTCGATCTGCCCCATGAGCGTCGTGCCGGAGATGAGCGCCCCGACGAGCCCGATCATCAATGCGAGGTAGCGATGCGAGGCGCCGGCTCGATGCGCTTGGTCGACCGCTTCGGTGAGAACGCTTCCCGCCGGACCGGGAGCGGCCGCTTTCAACGTTCGGACGATGAGATCGCTCGTTCCCCCCCGATGCATGGCGCTCGCCAGACCGACGAGGGCGATGACGCCCTGCACCAGCACCAACTCGGCGATGAACGCGAGGGAGCGCGCGTGGCTGAACCCATCCGCAGCCCGGAACCGTCCGGATGCATCCTTGACCAGACGCCACCGACCCGTCCGCGAGAGCGTCTTCCACGCATCGTCGCCACTCACGCTCCAGGTTTCCGGAACCTGGTTCGCGGTGCTCATTCGACCTCCCCTTCCGGGACGCAGACGGTGATAGCGAGGGCGTCGATGTCCACCCGGAATCGTTTCCGGGGCTTCCGCTCACCGCCGTCGAGCTCATATGCCGTCTTGCGGTCAAGTCGGATGTCGAACGAGCGTCCGCGGGTCGTCTCGACGAACGGGGAGCGCTCCGGCTGTCCCAACGCGGTTCGTCCCGCGATCCGCGCCCACTCCGTGAAGCTGTTGGCCGTCACCACACCGATCTCCAGCCACCCGTCGTCAGGTCTGGCCCCGCTGAAGGCGGTGATCCCGCCCAGGATCTTGCCGACGTTGCCGAACAACACGCACGTGGTCTTGCCCTTCGACCACTTCTTCCCGTCGACGCGGACCTGGGCGCGAACCCGCGTGGCTCGGATGTGCTTCGCACCGGCAACCAGGTAGGCGAATCGGCCGAAGTGATCCTTCACAGCCCGGCCGGCGTCGCGGATCATCAAGGCGTCGAGTCCCACGCCCGCCATGACGGCGAAGCGCTCGCCGTTGATCACCCCGAGGTCCAGTGGGCGCCGGGCGCCGTGAAGTCCCACGCGGACGGCCCCCTGGATATCCTTCGGGATACCGAGGTTGGTCGCGAGCAGGTTCGCGGTGCCGGCGGGCAGGATCGCGACCTCGACACCCGATCCCGCGACGGCATCCACGCATCGTTGCACCGAGCCATCTCCTCCCCACACAAAGATGAGGTCGGCTCCGTCCTCGAGAGCGGCGCGAGCACACATCCCCACCTGTTTGCTCTTCGAGACCTCGCGCCACCAGGGATCGGTCACACCCTCGTCGGAGAGGATCCGGCGGAGCTCGGGCAAGCCGCCCTGCAGCTCCTTCTTCGCGTGCGCGATTACTGCGACGGAGGTCATCGTCCCACCTGTGCCATCGACCCTGTCGGCTCCGCCTTGATCGCGCCTTCGAGATGCTCGTGTCGCCGCCTCCAGACAGATGCGGTGCAAGCGACGACCACCCACGCGATCCACAGGGCCATGGCCCCGAGGAGGACGCTGCCGAGGATGTCGGTGGCGTGATGCATCCCGCGATAGACACGCGACAGTCCGACGAACACCGGGACGATCACCGCGATCGCCCAGAGGAGCATGCGGAACACCCGGTTGCGGACGTGTGGATCGACCAGCATGGCTAAGCCGATGTAGAGCGCGATGGCGGCCGCGGTGTGTCCGGATGGGAAGCTCTTCGTCGGAGGCACGACGTCGAGTCGGACGACCTGTGGACGCGGACGGTCGACGACGATCGACGACGTGAAGGCCACGGAAGCCTCGAGCGTCACGGCCAAGACCAGGAACGACACATCTCTCCACCGACGCACCAGGGCCAGAACGACAACCGCCAGGAGTTCCACGCCGACGATCACCTCGGTCATCCCGAGCCCGGAGCCGTACACGGTCGCAGTATCAAGCGTGCTCGTTCGTCGAGCGACGAACCATCGCGACACATGGGCGTCCCATCGTCCGATCGGTCCGCTGAATGGCCCGCTCGTGATGAACGATCCGAGCGCGATCAGTGTGGCTACGGTGACGACGAAGGCCAGGAGCACCAGCAGCGCCGCAACGACCGCCGGTCGGTGGTGTCGGAACCGTTCTCCGAAACGATCGCTGATCGTCATCACCGGAGGTTTCACCGAACCGTCCCTCGGTAAACCTCGAGAGGAAGATTCTGCGGTCGACGTTTCGGAGAACGGATGCTGGTCCTGATCGTCGTCTTCATCAGCGCTTCCGCCGGGATCGCGGCCGCGTCGATCGCTCGTCGATGGCCGGCTGCGGATCCCTCGGCGGCGGCGGCGCGTGCGATCGCTCGAGGGACCGCACACCACGGTCGAGTTGCTCGGTTCCTGCGTCCCCGAATGGATCCCGCCGCGGCGAGCGGACTCGCCCTGACCTTCACGCTCGCCTTCGTGGTGGCGGCGGGGACGGTCGTCGGCATCCTGGCTTATCTCCTGCGAACCGACCCGGGACTCGCGGCCGCGGACCTCCGCGTGGCGCTGTGGGGTGCCGGGCACGCGACCTCGTTCTCAACCTCGGTGTTCCGTGCCGTCACGCAGCTGGGTGCCACGCTCACGGTCGTCGCGGTGGGATCGGTCGTCGGCGGAGCGGCGGCGCTTCGATCTCGCCGAGCGGCACCCGTCTTCTTCATCGCGCTCGTCCTCGCGGGAAACTCTGCGATCGTCAACATCATCAAGGTGCTCGTCGATCGCGCCCGTCCGAACGTGTCCGTGCTCACCGGCTTCACCGGTCGATCGTTCCCAAGCGGCCATTCGGCCGCGGCCGCCGCGTGTTACGGCGCCGTGGCGCTCGTGATGAGCATGCGGTGGTCGCCGCCGCGTCGAGCGATCGCGTTCGGTGGCGCGGCTGCGATCGCGGTCAACGTTGCGTGCTCTCGCGTGTTCCTGGGGGTCCATTGGCTCTCCGACGTCATCGCCGGGCTCGCGATCGGTTGGGCATGGCTTGCGGCGTGCTCGATGGCGTTCGGTGGTCGATGGCTCGAGTTCGGCGCTCCAGCCGACGCCGCGCTCACCCGCGCGCTTGCGTCCGAGGCAGCTCCGGCTCGTCAGTCGGCGCGAGGCTCTGAGCGTCGCTAATACGTGTGGCGCCGTTTCATCGACCACGACCGACCGTCCGGATCGACGATCGATCGATAGAGCGGACGCGCCCATGCCATCTCCCACCAGCGGACCGCTGGAAGGCGGTGCGTGCGGAGTCGTCCCCGCGGCCTCGGTCCCCTGCGCGCGTCGCCGTGCCAGGCATCGAGCTCGCCGGCGGACGCGCGGGCCAGATCGAACGCTCTGACCGGGTCGGCGAGCTCGTCGTTCGGTTCGATCCCGAGGTGCTCTGCCAGCAACGTTATCCGGAGGTCTCGAGCGAACTTCCTCGCGCCGTCGCCGAGCCCTGCCGGGTCCGTGGGTTCTCGACGATCGTGATCGGCGTCGAGGACGGCGATCGAGAGCTCCGAGTCATGCGTCCACGACCGGCGATTCAAGTTGTCCGATCCGACCGCGGCCCAGACGTCATCGACGACTACGGTCTTGGCGTGAACGTAGATCGGCGTACCGGCCTCACCCTCGAGGTCGTAGATCGCGAATCGATCGCCCCCTGCCGCCTGCAGGCGGTCGACGAGCTCCAACTGAGCGAGCCGGTGCGGGGGCCCCGAGATCGGACCGTTCCGGTCGGGGACACGCGGGACGATCACCATGACACGGAGGTCGGGCGAGCGCCGGAGCGCTCCCGCGAACAGTTGCGCCACCTCGCGCGACCACAGGTACTGGTCCTCCACATAGATCAGGCACCGCGCGCGCGAGAACGCTCGCCGGTACGCGCGCATGATGCTGCGCTCCCCGCGAGGGGCGAATGGGTACGGGGGGCGTTTGAACGGATACGTCCGAAGGACCTGGATCGCGTGGGAGCCGACCGGGGCCGGGTCGGCCGGCTGTGGGCCGAGTCGGTCGCGGCGGTCGGGCTGTTCCGCGAATCGTGAGATCAGCGCTCGCCACGGTGTTCGCCGATCTGCGAGCGGCGTGGGATCGTTCCACCGCTCCCGGAACGTGTGGTCGAGATCTCCGATCGCCGGACCGGCGACCGAGACTTGGACGTCGTGCCACGCGGGTCTCGCGCCGTACGCGGGGTCGAGGTCCTCCGTTTGCGGGTCGCCGCGGTGCCGTGCGTCGTCTCGTCGGCCGTGACATAGATCGATCCCCCCGACGAACGCAAGGTCCCCTCGATCTGGCGACGAGTGCCGCAACAGGACCAACTTCTGGTGATGGGATCCGGCGGGACGCACCCGCTGGTCGAGCAGCACCAATCCGCCCGTGTCGTTCACTCGCTTCGCGAGTTCGATGTGGTGCTCCATGTGGAAGCCGGTGACCTTGGGATGGGACCGCCATACCAGGCCCCTGATCGCGACGCCTCGCTCGGCAAGCTCCTCGAGCACAGTGGCGAACTTCACGCCATCGACGAGGTACTCGTCGGGGTCGCCGCGCCAATCGGTGAAGTGCAATCCGTCCCCCGCCTGAAGCGCGCAGAGAGCTCGGTGGAGCCGCTCGAAATAGGGACGGCCATGGACCAAGAGTTCGACATGGTTGCCGGTCGTGTACGCGAGACCGCTCGCATGTCGCCGGTCGATCTCGGTCGCGGGGTTCCCTCGTTCGTCGGGACCGAGGAACCATCGTTCGATCACGTCGTCCGGCACCGCCGAAGCCTCCCTTCGGTCCTGTCAGGCCGTGGGGGCGCGAGCGGCGTCCCCCGCGCCCGGACTGGCGTTCACTTCCGTCTCCTGGACGATCCGTCGCACCACGTCTTCGGCGACGTCCTCCTGGTCGCGCTTCTCAGCTTCTTCCGTTTGCGCGACCTCGACCCGAGCCGCCTGCCAGGCGGACCAATGACCCGACACGAGCGCCCAGAGCGATAAGGCGGCGACGTACGTGACGCTGTTGATCCACCCGGTGACGATCGAGAACGGGATCATGACGATCCAGAAGATCGTCAACCAGCCATTCACCCTCCGCATGAACACCGGATCGCCCTGGATGGCCGCCCACAACGACTTGATGGCGCTCATCGAGCACCTCCGTTCTCTGGCGAGGGCGAGCCGTCTCCTGCTCGACGCGACCCCCGCGCGCCCTGCGTTCTCGGAACCAGAACGCGCGAGGGGCTTCGCGCGAGATCCGTGTTCCCCCCGGAGCTCGGAACGAAACACCGCTCGGCCGCCTCTTCCATCGCGGCGGGCGGAGCCGTCCGTACCACCTGTCAGTCCTCTGCCGGATCCGTCGGGAGCACGTCGTCCTCATGCACCTCCATCAGGTGTTCGGACAACGCCAGCTGCGTGTCGAACACCTGCCCACAGACGTGACAGACTCCGATCTCCGGGTCGCCTCGCTGTTCGTCTCGTTCGCTCATCTGCTACTCCTCCATCGACGGTTGTCGTGCAGCGTCGTTACCCATCCCGATGGTGGCTACACGCCCGCTCGTGTTTGGCGATCGCCGGTGTGGGTACCGGCGGGGTACAGACAAGGAGGAGAGTCGGATGCTTGCAGCCATCGGTTTGGGATTGATCGGAACGATCCTGCTTATCGTGCTGGTGATCGCGGCGATCATGTTCTTCCTGCGGAGGGCGTAGTGGCGGACATTCAGGCCACCAGATGGATGCTCGGAAGAAGCAGCTCTCGGCGGAGGGGCGATGACGCTGCTGCACTGTCTCGCGTGCGATGACCTTCGTGCCTGACGGAAGGGACGGGAGAGGGGCGATGCGCCTGCGGCCACTCGAGCGCGGAACTCACGCACGGCACCGTGATCGTGCACGGTCCCTGCCGCGTGGTCTGGGTGGATGACTCGCAGGTCGTTGCGACCGTCGTCGGTTCGCCCGAGTGGCCGGGCAGGGCACCCGACGTCGTGCGTAAGCTTGTGCCACCGCTGATGTGACGAGGCGCGCGCGCGGTCGGACTGCGCGCATCCGATGCACGCGCGACGTGAAGTCCACGCGTGCTACCGCTTCTCAGGGAGTGCTCGTTCGAGCTCCCGCTTGTTCATCTTCGAACGTCCGCTGACTCCGGCCTCGCGGGCCTGGTTGTAGAGCTGCCGGTACGTCCGCCCGCCTTGCCGGGAATGGGATCGGAGCCCTGCTCGCCGCGGCGAGGAGATATCGCGAACCGACGACCGGCTGGAAGTCTCTGCCTCTCCCGATCGGGCTCGCTCCTTGTTGACCGTCCTCGCCGCGATCTCCTCGGCACGGCCCTCAGGGATCCCTCGTTCCTCGTACCCCTCTCTGACATGCTCGTACTGCCGTTCGCGTTTCGCGCTCCATGCTCGTTGCGGCATCCCTGGACCTCCTTCGCTGATGGCCCACCATGCGCGACGGGCCGGGTCTTCGAGGGAAAGACCCGGCCCGTCGACGTTCCGTGGGCTATCTCGTTGCGTCCTCGACGCCCTTCTTCACGTCTGCTGCCGCGTCCTTCACCTTGCCGGCGGCCTTCTCGGCTCCACCCTTCACCTGATCGCGCCGACCTTCGGCCTCGAGGTCGCGGTCGTTCGACGCCTTCCCCGCCGCTTCCTTCACCTTGCCCTTGGCCTTGTCCCACGTGCCCTCTGTGCGATCGCGTTCGCCTGCCATGTGACCTCCTCCTGTCGTTGTTCCTTCGATTCCCGGTGGAGCCCGATGCCAAACACCGCGCGTTTGAAGGTGGTATCCGACGGGTACCTCGCCACTGGACGGGAAGGAACGACCTAAGAGGAGGAACGAGCATGTTGGCACTCTTCGCGATGACCGGAGCAACCGCGACGTTGTTGTGGGTCCTCGCGGCGATCCTCGTGATCGCCGGGATCATCGCCCTATTCCGTGGAGGCGTCCTCGCGGGCGTGGCCCTCATCGTCGTCGGGTGCCTGGTCGGCCCCGGCGGGGCGAGCATCTTCAAGTAGCGGTGCGTCGGGGGACCCGGGAGAGGATCGCTGGACATCCCGCTCCTCTGCCCGGGTCTCTTCCGGCCCAGGTGCAGGCCCACCGCCGTCTCACGGAGCGACCCGAGCGTGTGCGACAAGATCCGGGAGACGTGCATCTGTGACACCCCGATGTCTTCCGCGATCTCCGATTGCGTCTTCCCCGCGAAGAAGCGGAGATACAGGACGCGGCGTTCTCGGTCGGGAAGATCCTTGATCGCCGGAGCGATCGCCGACCACCGCTCCACCAGCTCGAACGAGGGATCGATCCCTCCGACCGTCTCGATGGGGCCGCGTTCGCCTTCGCCGACAGGGGCATCGAGCGACGCGGTGGAGTAGGCCTGTGCGGCATCCATCGCTTCGAGCACGTCCTCGGGCGTCGCCTCGAGCCGCTCGGCGAGCTCATGGATCGTCGGGGAGCGGCCCAGCTCCTGTGACAGCTGAGGGATGACCCGGTTCATCCGCAGACCCAACTCCTGCAACGGACGAGGCACCCGTATCGCCCAGGCCTTGTCGCGGAGGTGACGCTTCAGCTCGCCGAGGATCGTTGCCGCCGCGTACGTTGCGAAGCGAACCTCGCGGGTCGGATCGAATCGATCGATCGCACTCAGCAGGCCGATGTTCGCGACCTGGTTCAGATCCTCGATGGGCTCACCACGACCGGCGAAGCGCCGCGCGAAGTACTCCGCGAGCGGCTGGAACCTGACGACGAGCTCATCCCGTGCCGTGGCGTCGTCCGGGATCCGCTCGAACAACCCCAGGACCTCGGACTCGTCGGCCTGGCGATCACCGAGCGGCATCGTCATGCGGGTCGCGCATCGAGCGTCCGCTTCGCGAACGTGATCGTCGGCGTCCCCCGGTCGGAACGAGCCATCTGGGCGCCGTCCGTAAGACCCGAGATAACCTGCCACGGAAGCGTTTCCTGGTAGCCGAAGGGAGGCCACAGCTCGATCGGCGCGTCCGTACCGATCGTCGCGGTGAGCGTGGCGTCCGTGGGATCGAGCCGCATCTCGATGCGGGAGGCGCCCCGGCTCGTCGTCAGGAGCAGGGCCACCGCCTCGTCCACCGCGAGCCGAAGATCGTCGATCGCGTCGAGCGGGAGCTGCATCCGTGTTGCGACGCCGCCGGTCACCGTCCGAAGCAGCGCGATGAACTCCGTGCGGGATGGCACGCTGATGAACACGGAGCGATCGTGAGGATCGGCCACGGCGGGTCCCTATACTAGCGATGCACGAACGGGCGACCCGCCTCGGTCCGGGGGAGACGAGATGACGGAAGCAGACGAGATGGATCTGACGTTCGAAGACGTAACCGTCGGTGCGTGGAACGTGCTTTCCGTTGCGGGCGAGCTCGACATGCACACCTCACCCGCGCTCCAGGAGCGACTCGACGCGCTCAGCGTCGGAGACCCACCCAAGGTGGCCGTTGACCTTTCCGCCGTTCCGTTCATGGACTCCAGCAGCCTCGGGATATTCGTCTCGAACTTCAAACGGCTGCGGGAGCGCGGCGGAGATCTGGCCATCGTCGGGGTCGCCGGCTCGCCACAGAAAGTGCTCTCCATCACGGGGATCGACCGCGTGATCCCGATCTTCGACGACGCGACCGACCTCCCTCAAGACTGATGTCTCCCGCCGGGGCGGCATCCGCCCAGCGATCGTCGCTCGAGATCCCGTCGGACCCGGCGCACATCCTCACCACCCGACTGTTCGCGGCCGGCGTTGCTCGATCGCTCGAGTTCGGCGAAGAGACCGGGGACGCGCTGAAGCTGGTGCTGACGGAGATCTGCTCGGAGGCGATAAAGGGGCGCCGCGATGGAAGGGTCGCCATCGAGATCGCGGTCGACGCGGATCGGTTGCGCGCCGCAGTCGTCGCGACCGGTTCGCCGGCCGACGACCCAGACGTCGACCCGGCCGAGACGACGTATCGGCGGACGCTGATCGAAGCGCTGGCACCGGATGCGACGTTCGTCGAGGAGCAGGATCGCTCCATCGTTACGTTCACGTTGTCGGTGAACTGACCATCACCTCCGACCGTCGGCGATGTGTAGCGTCACCCAGGGTTGGGTAGGGATCCTCGAGAAGCTCCAGACCGAGCGAGGAGGATCTCGATGCGCACGAGTTCGTACGCGGAGGCAACGCGGTCACGGCTGCGACCCGAACCCCGGCCCGTCCCCAGCCCAGGTCCCGCGCCGGCGCCGGTCCCATCGCCGCCGTCCCCGGATCCGGCTCCGCAACCGATGCCGCCCGTACCGGTGCCCGATCCACCCGCCCCTCCGGATCGTCCGCCGGTTCCCACCGTCTAAGGGCGGCGCACCTTCATCACCAGCACGGCGACGTCATCGGTTCGTCGATCGTCCAGGTCGGAGACCGCTGCCTTGATCCGGTCGGCGATCGCGGCCGGTGACATCCCGGTACACGCGGCGAGCGATCGGGGGATGACCTTGCTCTCCCAGTCGGAGTCTCGGCCTGCCTCTAGCACTCCATCCGTGAGCATCACGAGGGCGTCCCCTGGGAGAAGATCCACGATCTGATCCGAGATCTCGATCTCCTCGAACACCCCCAGGAGCGTCCCGGGCGTTCCCGCTTCCTCGACGTCGCCGTTCGCTCGCAGGACGAGCGGCAAGGGATGCCCCGCCACCGCGACCGTCAAGCGCACTCCGTCGTCGTGGGTCCGGATCCGCACCACCGCCGCGGTGCAGAACTCACCTTTCCCGGTCTCGAGCTCTTCGAGCAGGGCCTTGTTGAGCTTCACGAGCGCTTCGCTCGGCTTCGTGTCTTGCCGGCTGACGGCGCGGGTCGTGAAGCGCACGAACCCCATGAGGGCAGCCGCCTCGGGTCCCTTGCCACACACGTCTCCGATGACGGCCTTCCAGGTGCCGTCGTCCATCTCGAAGAGGTCGTAGAAGTCCCCTCCCGCTTGGAGGACGTCTCCCGCGGGAAGGTATCGGGCCGCGACGTCGACCCCGGGGATCCGGGGGAGCGTCTTCGGCAACAGACGTTCCTGGAGCGAGCGTGCGATGTGGTCCCGTTCCCGATACAGCCGCGCGTTGTCGATGGCGATGGCCGCGCGGTTCGCCAGGTCCTCACCGAGACGAAGATCGTCTTCCGTGTAGTGCTTCCCGGACTCCGCCCACACCATCGTGAGTACCCCGAGGGTCCGTCCGCGCGCGATGAGCGGGATGGTCATGACGGAGCTCAGCTGGAGGCGCTCGAGGACCTCCGATAGCTCGGGGTCGCTGATATTGGCTGCATCGATCAGGTCCTGTGTGACCTCGGGGATCAGTTCGGACACCCCGGTTCGGACCACGTGCGCGATCCCCGAGGGATCATCGGGCTTGGTGGGGAACCGTCGCCGCAGCTCGCGTGCCCACTCGACCTTCTCTGGATCGACGTGTGCCAAGGCGATGAGGGACAGCGACCCATCCGCCTCAAGGACGTCGACCGCGCACCAGTCGGCCAGGTCGGGTACCGCGAGCCGAGCGACGCGCCGGAGGGTGGCCTCCCAGTTCAGGGAACGGCTGAGCTCCTGCGTCGCGCTGACCAGGAATGCCTGCGCGTGCCGGCGTGCCCGGTCCTCGGTGATATCCACGAAGACGTTCACCACACGGCTGACCTCGCCGTGCTGGTCGAACAGCGGAGTGGCGCGCACGAGCGCCCACCGGTCCCCTCCACCAGAGCGCTTCCGGAACCGGACCACGGCTTCGGGTTCCCGCTCTCCGGATAACGCTCGGCGTCCAGGGAGCTGGTCGACCGGAAAAGGACGGCCGTCCTCATCCAGGATCTCGAACCGTCCAACGATCTCCTCGGTCGAGGCTCGCTGCATGTCCTGCCCGGACGCGAATCCCGACATCCGGGCTGCAGCATCGTTGGCATAGATCAGCGTCCCGTTCGCGGCCTGGATGGTGATCCCGTCAGCGCTGCTGCTCGTGATGATCTCGAGGACGTCCCAGCCGGGGGCGCCCAAACGATCGTCCGGCAGCGCAAGGTCCGCGTCGACTTCCCTCCGCCTCATCCAAGTCCTCCCATGACGAGCGTCCCAACCGCGGCGAGAGCTCGGCGGTCAAGCCGATCCGTGCATCGGACGCCAGGCTCGGGTTCAGCGCCGGACCTCGATGGTACAGGTGAAGGTGTGGATGGCTCGTCGGTCGGGTAAACATTGATGGTGGAGTCGAACGACGTGTCGCCGATGGGTGAGCAGGGATGGCGTCTGAACATGGATGTGCACGCCGGTTCGCGATCTCTCGCCGAGGTCCGGCGAGCCCTCGGAGCTCTCGCGATCCCGGCGGACGTCCTGGAAGACGCCAAGGTGCTGGTGTCTGAACTGGTCGGGAACAGCGTCAAACACTCGGGTCTCGGCGTCGACGACTACGTGCGTGTCATGGCCGAATGGTCGGGGGAACGCCTTCGGGTCACGGTGCACGACCGACCTCGCCCTTCGTCGCCTCCACCCGTCGCCGCCGCGATCCGCCCCCGTCCGGGTGCCGAGTCGGGCTGGGGACTGTTCATCGTCGATCGACTCGCGAGCCGTTGGGGGACCGACGACGCCGGCTATTGGTTCGAACTGGACGGTTCTCGAGCGGCGCGCCGCTAGGACCTGGGGTCTTCTTCCTCGGCGATCTCGGCCGGCGTGCCCTCGTGTTTGCGGACGACGGTGTAGCGGTCGGTCTCGCGCACGATGTCTTCGACGTCGGGCATGACGTGCGTCTTGACGACCGCGAACTCGCGACCGTCCGATCGCAGCGCTTCGTATTCGGGGATGGCGATGGCGATCACACGATCACATTCGGATCGGCCACACTCGCACAGGATCCGGAAGTAGTCCTCGCGCGAGCTCGCGTGCGCTCGTTCGATCTGCTCGTTCATCTCTCGGGAGGTTGCCTCGTTCTGTGCGATCCGCGCCTCACGCTCGCTCATGATCGAGCCAGTCTGAC
This sequence comes from uncultured Actinomycetes bacterium, assembly GCA_963775755.1. GTDB lineage: Bacteria > Actinomycetota > UBA4738 > UBA4738 > HRBIN12 > JBBQVZ01. The sequence continues at coordinate 93,181 of CAVZKB010000012.1, forward strand.
AGCAAGGGCCTTGGTCCGCGCCACGGTCGGCGGTCACTTCCCGTGCTCGACGTGTCGGCGGAGCGAATCGAGCCTCTCGTCCCACTCGGCACCGACGTCGACCATCCAGCCCATCGCATCGGCGAGCGGCCGGGGGGTGAGGCGGTACGTCCGGCGGCGGGTGTCGCCCGACACCTGAACCAGGCCCGCCCCCTCCAGCACCAGCAGATGCTTCGAGACGGCCTGCCGTGTGACGGGGAGGTCGGCGGCGAGCTCGACGAGCGTCGTGGGACCGTCCTCGGAAAGCCGGCGCATGACCTCGCGGCGCGTCGGGTCCGAGAGGGCGGAGAAGACCGCGTCGGGACCCGTCGAACCCGGCATCACGCGTGCTCCGCCATGGCATGCGGCGGATCGGCGGCGAGGACTCCGCTCGACTCCGTGACGGCGACGCGGGTTGCGCCTTCCTCGACGTCCAGCGTGAACGCGACCACGGTGGCATCGGCGACCGCGAGGCCCGACGCGGAGGTCCGGAGCTCACGCCAGCGGAACGCCAGCCGATGCGGTGGGTCGACGTCGATCACGAGCCCTCGCCGCTCCGTCCCGTCGGGCCACCGGAATCGGACGGCTCCGCCGACGCGGAGGTCGACCTCGGCGTCGGCTCCGAACCACGCCGCGAGTTCGCCTGGATCGGTCAGGGCGCCCCACACCGCCTCCGGCGCTGCGTCGACGATGATCTCGCGCCTGATCGGCTCGTCCACCAACCCGTCCTCCCGTGTGGGGTTGGCAACTCTCGAGTTGCCATCTATCTTGGCCGGATCGGCAACCAGAAGGTTGCGTCACACGGATGGTACAGGAGGTGGTGGGGATGAGCGGTGGACAGGTGCTGGTCCCGACGGTGGTCGAGGCGACGGACAAGGGGGAGCGCTCGTTCGACATCTACTCCCGGTTGCTGCGGGAACGGGTGGTGTTCTTCGGGACGGTGCTGGACGACGACGTCGCCAACCTGATCGTCGCGCAGTTGCTGTTCCTGGAGGCCGAGGATCCCGAGAAGGACATCGCGATGTACATCAACTCGCCCGGGGGCTCGGGGACGGCGATGTTCGCGATCTACGACGCGATGCAGGCCATCCGTTCGGACGTCGCCACGTGGTGTATGGGGCAGGCCGCATCGGCGGGGGCGACCCTCCTGGCGTCGGGCGTCGCGGGGAAGCGCTACGCGCTGCCGAACGCGCGCGTGCTGATCCATCAGCCGCATGGCGGCGTCGAGGGGCAATCGAGCGACATCGAGATCCAAGCCCAGGAGATCGTGCGGCTGCGCCGACGGCAGGAGGAGATCCTGGCCGAGCACACCGGGCAGCCGATCGAGAAGATCCGCGCCGACACCGACCGGGACTTCATCCTGTCCGCGGAGGATGCCAAGCGCTACGGATTGGTGGATGAAGTCGTGACCGACCGGAAGCTGCGCATGGCGGCGGCGAGGGAGCTCTCGGCGTAGCCGATCGCTCACCGTACGCCTCCTACACTGGTCGGGATGGACGGCGCGGCTCTGCGAACGCTCGTCGCCGAACGGCCGCTCTTGGCCGACGGCGGGATGGGCACGTCGTTGATCGAACAGGGCGAACCCCTCGGTACCTGCTTCGAGTTGCTGAACGTCGACGACCCCGCCCGGATCGTGGCCATCCACCGGTCGTTCGTTCACGCGGGATCCGACGTGGTCCTCACGAACACGTTCGGTGGCGACCGTTTCCGCCTGGACGTCCACGGGTTGGCCTCGCGCGTCGGCGAGCTGAACCGCGCCGCGGCGACGCTCGCCCGAGATTCCGGCGCTCGCTTCGTCGCCGGATCGATCGGCCCGCTGGGTGTGCGGCTGGCTCCGTACGGCCGGGTGAAGCCGGAAGATGCGTTCTCGGCCTACAGGGAGCAGGCTGCTGCCCTCGCCGAGGGAGGCGTCGACCTGTTGATCATCGAAACCCAGACGGACCTGCGCGAGATGGAGCAGGCATTGGCCGCCGCGCGCGCGGGAGCCCAGGGGATCGCGGTCGTCGTGAGCGCCACGTTCACCAAGGACGACCGCACGCTGTTGGGCTCCTCGCCGATCCAGGTGGCCGGGCGCCTGGCCGAGCTCGGCGCCGACGCGATCGGCGCGAATTGCGGCGAAGGTCCGGCGCAGCTGCTCCGCGTGATGCGCGCCATGCGCCCGGCGGTGGGTGATGTCCCGCTCGTCGCGCGCCCGAACGCGGGAGGGCCGACGCAGGTCGGCGGTCGGTTCGTCTACCCGGCGACACCCGAGTATCTGGCGGAGCACGCACGGGCGTTCCTGGACGAAGGCGTATCGATCCTCGGCGGCTGTTGCGGCACGGGGCCGGCGCACACGCAGGCCGTCGCCGAAGCGCTCCGCGGACACGCGCCACACATACCGGTGATCTCTACCGGTGATCTCGAGGAAACGGACGAAGGAACACAACCCGCCGCGACCCGAACCGTGCTGGAGTCGAAGCTCGCACACGGGGACTTCGTGGTTGCAGTGGAGATGGAGCCGCCGCGTTCGTTCGACGTGAGCACGCTCGTGGCGGCGGCGGAGACGCTCGCCTCAGCGGGCGCCGATGTGATCGACGTCGCCGACAGTCCGATGGCCAAGATGCGAATGAGCGCATGGGCGGCATGCCGGCTGATCCAGGAGCACGGCGTCGAGACGGTGCTGCACTTCCCGACGCGCGGCCGCAACCTGCTCCGGTTGCAGGGCGATCTGCTCGGCGCGGCCGCGCTGGGCATCCGGAACCTGTTCGTGTGTGTCGGCGATCCGGTGACGATCGGTGACTATCCGCATGGTTCGAACAACGTCGATGTCACGGCGACGGGACTTCTCGCGTTGGTGAACCAGGGTTTCAATGAAGGGCGCGACCGTGCCGGTTCATCTATCGGCGAGCCGACGTCGTTCTTCACGGGAGCCGCGGTGGCGCCCGGGACGCCCGACCTCGAGCGGGAGTGCCGTCTGCTCGTGCGCAAGGTGGACGCGGGAGTGCGGTTCCTGCTGTCGCAGCCCGTGTACGAGGCGGAGCCGTTGCGTCGGTTGCGATCGATGTTCGAGCGGGTCGCCGGCCGGCCGCTCGACGTGCCGATCCTGGCCGGCGTGCTGCCGATCCACTCCGCTCGACATGCGGAGTTCCTGCACAACGAGGTTCCGGGCGTCGTCGTTCCAGAACCCGTTCGTGCTCAGCTGCGGGCGGCGGGCGACGACGGCTGGCGCGTGGGGCTCGCGATGGCGGTGGATCTGGTCGAAGAGCTCCGCGCCGACGGCCTTTCGGGGATCTACCAGATGCCGCAGTTCGGTCGGTTCGACAGGGCGGCGGAGCTGGTGGAGTCGATCCGGTCTCTCATCGTCGGGCGGTCGCAGCCGCTAGGCTCCGGCGCATGAGGGACTTCCATCTCGCGCAGGTGAACGTCGCGAGGCTGTCGGCGCCGCTCGACTCGCCGCAGCTTGCCGACTTCGTCGCGAACCTTGAGCCGATCAACGCGGTCGCCGATGCGAGTGAAGGGTTCGTGTGGCGACTGCAAACAGAGGCCGGCGATGCGACCGCGCTTCGGTTCATGGACGACGACTGGCTGATCGTGAACATGTCCGTGTGGAAGTCGCTCGAGGCGCTCCGGAGCTACGTCTACCGGTCGCGGCACGCGGACGTGCTGCGGCGACGACAGGAGTGGTTCGACCGGATGGTCGAGGCGCATGTGGCGCTGTGGTGGATCGAGGCCGGCACGCTGCCTACGCTCGACGATGCGCGGGAGCGCTTGTTGAGGCTCCGGGCCGACGGACCGACGCCGGACGCCTTCACGCTGAAGGAGCCGTATCCGCTTAGACGACCGGCTCCAACGCCATGATGCCGGTGCGGTAAGCCTCGTACGCGGCCCCGTCGTCCCCGCGTCCCTGGAACAGGTCGCCGAGCCCTCGGTACGTGATCGCGGTCTCGTACGACTGCTCCGAACGTTCGAAGAGCTCGATCGCCGTGCGGAAGTGTTTCTCCGCATCGGTCGGGGCGTCCTCCATGAGCGTCAAGCCCAGCTCGCGATGTGCCCAGGCGAGGATCGGGGTGTCGTTGCTCCCCATCAGCGAGATGGATCGACCCAGGAGGTCCCTGGCTCGCTCCGACGACCCCTCGAGCCGCTCGACCCGGGCCAGCTCGTTGAGCGCTCGGATCAGGTCCGGGCGGCTCGACGTCTCCTCGAAGATCGCGACCGCGAGCTGGAGCTCGGTTCGCGCCTCGGGCAGGTTGCCCTCCCTGCTGGCCACGTAACCGAGCGCGAGGTGGGCGCCCGCCATCTCGGTCTTGAGGTTCCGCTGTCGGTACACCTCGTCCGCGCGCCGGAGCGAGCGCTGCGCATCTTCGATGCGGCCCTCGTGGAGGAAGAGTCGGGCCATGTTCATGTGCATCTGCGCGACGCGCAAGGGATCCGTGAGGTGCGGCGCGAGCGCCATGAGCTCCGCTCCGGACTCGGCCGCCTTGTGGGGGAGGCCCGCGTCGAGGTACGCGAAGACCAGCGAGGCGTGCAGGCGCGACAGGGCGTCGGGATCGCGAAGCTTCTCTCGCTCGAGCCGATCGAGCAGGCTCTCGAGGAGGAAGATCGCGTAGCGAACGTCTCCGAGGGCTTCGAGGCAGCGTGCCTTGCCGGCGACCGCGTCGACCCACTCGGTTGCGGGCTCACCTTTGAGCAGATCCTGCGCATTCTGGTGATGAGCGAGCGCCTCCTCCGGTTGTGATCGGCGCTCGTACCACAGCGCCAGGCCTTCTTCGGCCTTGGATCGGATCCGTGGGAGGTTGAACCGGCCGGCGTCCTTCGCGATGGCTCGGAACGCATCCTCCGCGTCGTCGCCTGCCTCACCGGACAATTTCACCGTCGCTTCCGCAAGGCTGAGTTCGAGCCGCGCTTCCAGGTCGGCTGGTCTGCCCGTGACGAGTTCGTCGGGCGTCACTCCCAGTCGGGTCGCGAAGTGCTCGATCGCCTCGCGGGAGGGCGTCCGGCGTCCGGCTTCGATCGTGCTCACGTAGGCATAGCTGTACTTCGGATCGGCGAGCTCCTTCTGGGTCATCCCACGGGCCAGTCGTAGCCGTCGCATCCTCGTACCGAGCACAGCTTGCCTCCTACCTACGTCCGATAGTTCCTTGAGTCTAGCCCCTTGGCGAGACCGCGAGATACCGCCGTTCGGCCGTGACCTGCGCGTATGGACAAGCCTGTTCCGGTCGTGGGTTTGACTTCAAGTGTGAAGCGCGGTTAAGTCTGATGATTACATCAGCCGAAGGAATCGGGATCGCACATCGGATGTGGGAAGGAGGACACGGATGAACACCACGCTCAAGCGGGCGCTCAGGTCCCTGCTCTTCGCAGGCATCGCCCTGATGGCCCTCGTCGCCGGCAGCGCCAACTGGCCCAAGCACTGAGATACGCGGGCCGCTTGCCGGTACTCCGATCGCCCCTCCGCAGGAGCCGCCGTGGACGCGCGCCCCCCTGAGAACGAGCCTTCCTTGAGGCAGGGGGACGTCCTGCTGTTCCACGGACACGGTTTCGTGTCGTGGGCGATCCGCCGCTTCGACGAGTCGGACGTCGATCGCGCGGCGATCGTGCTCAGGCCGGAGACGATGGCTGAGGCCACCGCCTCCGGCCTCCGGCACGTCGCGATCCAGCCTGCCGTCGATTCCAGCGCGTTCACGTACGTGCGACGTCTCACGGAGGAGGTCATCCCTTCGTCCGTCGCCCAGCAGGCGACGGCGTTCACGACAGACCTTCCTCCCACGAACGATCCGATGGTGCTGCTCGCCGTTCTCGCGATGACCAGGAAGCTCCCCATCAACGAGCCGACACTGCGGCGCCTCCTGTGCGTGTTGCTCGATCGCTCGGCCGGTGTCGTGGATCGGATACGCGCCCGCCGCCGGGCGCTGCTCTTCAGCTCAGAGTTCGTCTACCGCTCGTTCGAACGAGCACGCGACCCTCGGGCGAGGATCGAGGTTCGTCCCGCCCCGCTGGCCGAAGAAGATCCGCGCCCGACGTTCAGAGGAACGGGTGCCGAGATCACGCTCCTGGGATGGGCGTCTCGGTTCGCCGACCCGAAGCATCGGACCGTCAAGAGGCCGCAGGAGCCGCTCGAGTCGTTGATCGCGGCGTTCGCCCGAGTGGACAGCCCGAACGATCCGATCGTCCCGCGGTCCTACGTCGCCGATGCCGCGATCGCCGAGCCGGCGAAAGCCGTGGACGACGCGCAGCTCCACGCGGCAGCGGTGCGGTTCCGCGACGCGCTCCTCCGGCTCGAGGGGTTGCAGGGTGGGCCGGCCGAGCCGAAGTCCCGAGATCGGTGGGGGCACTTCCGGACGGTAGCGAACGTGGTCACGCCGGGAGACCTCCGCTACAGCCACTCCCTGCGGACCGTGACCTCACTCCGACCCTCCCTCGGCTCGACCAGGACGCCCGGTGAACGAGGCCGAGCGTCGCACGACTCGGATCGTTGACGCATGCCCGTGGCTCGTTCGACGACCTACGAGTGGTCTTCGGCGAGGATCGTCTTCAGCGTCGACATGGCGTTCATCGCGGGCGGGAAGCCGGCGATCGCCGCGGTCTGCAGGATCACCTCTCGCAACTCGTCGGGAGTGACGCCGGCTTTCAGCGCGGCGCGCAGGTGCTGCGGGAGCTGTGACGAGCGACCGAGCGCGACGAGCGTTGCCACGGCAGCCAGTTCTCGATCACGAAGGGAGAGCCCCGGGCGGAGGTAGATGTCGCCGTACACGAACTCCACGATCGACCGGCCCATGTCGCCGAGCCCCTCGATCGCCCGGAGCGCCCTCTCGTCGTGGACCTCGAGGAACCGCGCCCGGCCACGTTCGTATCGTCCCTCTTCCGACATCGGGCCATCCTACGTGCGGGCACCGCCGGGGTCCCGATGCCCGCCCTGCCACAGATGCATGACGGCATAGGCGCGCCACGGTCGCCAACGCTCAGCATGCTCCCGCATGGCTGCCGGTTCGGTCGGCAACCCCAGCGCCTGGAAACCCAACCGGACGCCCAGGTCGCCCAACGGAAAGGCGTCCGGGTCGCGGAGGGCGCGCATCGAGACGTACGCGACCGTCCACGGGCCGATGCCCGGCACGGCGAGGAGCCGTTCGGCGGTTGCGGTGCGATCCGCCGCTCCGGACAGATCTACCTCGCCGGCCGCGACGAGCTCGGCCACGAGCTGCAGCGTGGACGAGCGAGCCTTCGTCAGGCCGAGCGATCCGAGCGAGCCTCGGGCCAGCTGCTCGGCCGTCGGGAAGAGATGGGTGATCCCGTCGACCGGTCGTCCGAGCGGCGTGCCGCTCGCGGCGGCGATCCTGCCCGCGAACGTCCGAGCGGCTCGAACGCTGACCTGCTGGCCGAGGATCGCACGCACCGCCAACTCGAACCCGTCCGCGGCTCCGGGCACCCGGATGCCTGGTGACTCACGGACGGATGGACGGAGCTCGGGGTCGTCCGAAAGCACGGCGTCGATCGAGGTCGGATCGGCGTCGAGGTCGAGCAGTCGCCGTGCCGTCTCCGTGAATGCCGACGGTTCCACCGTGTCATCCGCGACGACCCGGAGCATCACCTCGTTACCGCCGGGTCGTGGTGTGACGCCGATCACCGCGGCTCGTCCGTCCGTCGTGCGGACCGCTCGTCGGAACGTCGTCCCATCGAACGACTCGACACCGGGGATCGCGCGATCGCCCAGGAATCTCATCAGCGGATCTATCGCGAGCGGCGGCCGGTACCGGAGACGGCTCTCGATCGTT
>CAVZKB010000013.1:0-92464 GCA_963775755.1 uncultured Actinomycetes bacterium
ACCTGCTCGAGGATCGTGTCCGCGTTCTGCTCGATCATCTCGAGCCCTTCCTCGGTCAGCACCTCGAACGGCGGGAGCGTGCGGGTGATGTACGGGATGCGGTCGGGCGCGGACGCCGCACGCGCGGCCTGCCGGCCGGCGCGGCCCCCCGTGCGCCGGCGAGGCGCATCCGTCGCTTCGGCATCGCTCATGAGGTGCTCCTCTCGTTCGTCTCGGTGGCGGGCGCCGGGCTCCCGTCGGCGACGGCGGCGCTCGTCTCCCGTCGCTCCGCCCGAGCTCCGCGGCGCGGGGAGCGGAACGACCGTCGACAAGCCGCGGCGACGGCTCGGTGGTATGCGGGATGCCCATGGCGCCGACGAAGTGCTCCTGGAACCGCGGCTCGATGGCGGTCTCGATCTTCTCCACCCGGCGGACGACGTCTTCGATCTCCGCTCGTGCGGCGCGGTTCAACAGCGCGATCCGCGCGCCCGTCCCCGCCGCGTTGCCGGCGGACGTCACGTGGTCGGGATCGCAATCGGGAACGAGCCCCAGGACCAGGGCGTGGATCGGGATCGATGTGGGCGCCGAACGCGCCGGCCAGCCGGATGCGGTCGACGGTCGCGATGCCGAGATGGTCCATCAGCAGCCGGCATCCCGGCGTAGAGCGCGGCCTTCGCGAGCTGGATCTGGCGAACGTCGTTCTGCGTGATGACCAGTCGCGGCTCGCCGTCGTGCAGCACGTAGGAGAACGTCCGGCCGTCGGGCACGACGCGCGGCGTCCGCGCCGCAAGCGCGCCGTCGATCACGCCGTCGGTCGTCAGGATGCCGGCCAGGAACATCTCGGCGATCACCTCGATGATGCCCGAGCCGCACACACCGGTGACCGTCGACGCGTCGAACCCCGGCTCGTCGGACCAGCGATCGTCGCCGATCACGGTGAAGCGCGGCTCGAGCGTCAGCTCGTCGATGCGGACGCGTTCGATCGCGCCCGGCGCGGCGCGCTGGCCGCAGCTGATCTGGGCGCCCTCGAACGCGGGGCCGGTCGGGCTCGAGGCGGCCAGCATCCGATCGCGGTTGCCCAGGACGATCTCGGCGTTCGTCCCGACGTCGACGATCAGGTTCACGATCTCCTGCTGGTAGGGCGCCTCGGACAGGATGACGCCCGCCGTGTCCGCGCCGACGTGGCCGGCGATGCACGGCAGCAGGTAGACGCGCGCGCCCGGGTGGACGTGCAGGTGCGACGTCGGTCGCCCGGCGATGCACGGCGCCGTCCGTCGCCAGCGCGAACGGCGCGCCGCCGAGCTCCGTCGGGTCAGATCCCAGGAACAGGTGATGCATGATCGGGTTGCCGACCACGGTCAGCGCCAGGACGTCGATCGGCTCGGCGTCGACCTGCACGCAGAGGTCGGCGATCAGGTCGTCGACGCACCGCGAACGACCTCGGTGAGCGCGGTCTCGGACGCCGGGGTTCATCATCACGTAGGAGACGCGGCTCATCAGGTCCTCGCCGAACCGGATCTGCGGGTTCATCGCGCCGCTGACCGCGAGGACGTCGCCGCTCGCCAGGTCGCAGAGCTGGCCGGCGACGGTGGTCGAACCGACGTCGAACGCCACGCCGAGGGCGCGGTCGCGGAACCCCGGCCACACGGCGACGATCGTCGCGCCGTCGTGCACCGCGACCGTCGCGGTCCAGTTCGCCCGCGCGGAGCGTTCGCTGCAGGACCGGCCAGCACGTGGTCGTCGCACGCGAGGCCGGTGAGGGACCAGTCGCGGTCGAGCGCCTCGAAGCAGCCGCTCCAGGTCGCCCGACGGATCGCGCATGTCGGGCTCGCGGACCTCGACGTAGTGCAGGCGGACGATCGGGTCGACCTCGATCGCGTGCGCGTCGGCCTCCTTCCGCACGACCTGGCGGTGCAGCTGGCTCTCCGGCGGCACGTCCACCACCAGGTCGCCGACCACCTGCGCGTGACAACCGAGCCGTCGCTCGGGGGCGAGTCCCGACCGGTCGCGATACGTCTCCTCGGGGATCGAGAACGCGGTGAGATGGTCTGCCCCCGAGGTGATGCCGTGCTTCGCGAACTCGCCCTCGCTCACGACCACCTGGCACCGTCCGCAGATCCCCCGACCGCCGCACACCGAGTCCAGGTCCACGCCGAGCGAGCGGGCGGCGGTGAGCAGGTTCGTTCCGTGCGCGAACCGCCCGCGCTTGCCGGACGGGGTGAAGACGACGAGCGCCTCGGCTCGGCGCTCACGGTGTGGGCGACGCCTCGGCGGCGTCGGCGCCCGCGCCGCGCCTGCCGGCCCGGCCGCCGCGTCGGCCGCCGCCGGCGCCCGCCGGCTGCTCGCGGAACCGGGCGATCCACTCCTGGCAGTCCGGGTCGTTGCCCATCATCACGTCGGCAGCCATCACCGCGGCGCGCACCTCGGCGATGCAGCGGGCTCGTGATCGCCGACGTCATCCCGGACGCGATCGCCATGGTGAGGAAGGCGCCGTTCAGCGTGTTGCGGTGCGGCAGGCCGAAGCTGACGTTGGACGCACCACACGTCGAGTTCACGCCGAGCTCGTCGTGCGAGACGCCGGACCAGCGCGAACACCTGCCGTCCCGCGGTGCCCATCGCGCCGATCGGCATCACCAGCGGGTCGACCACGATGTCTTCCTTGCGCGATGCCGTGGTCGGCGGCGCGGTGCACGATCTTCTCGGCAACCGCGAACCGGACGTTCGGATCCTCCGAGATGCCGGTCTCGTCGTTCGTGATGGCCACGACCGCGGCGCCGTGCTTCGCCACCAGCGGCAGCACCTGCTCGAGCCGCTCGTCCTCGCCGGTCACGGAGTTCACGAGCGGCTTGCCCTGATACACGGCGAGCCCGGCCTCCAGCGCGGCGACGATCGACGAGTCGATCGACAACGGCACGTCGGTGAGCGACTGCACGAGCTGGACGGTCTCCGCCAGGATCGCCGGCTCGTCGGCGAGCGGGATGCCGGCGTTCACGTCCAGCATCTGCGCTCCCGCCTCGACCTGCGCCATCGCGTCGACGATCACGGTCGAGTAGTCGCCGGCCTTCATCTCCTCGGCGAGCTTCTTGCGACCCGTGGGGTTGATGCGCTCGCCGATGATCACGAACGGGCGGCCGCTGCCGATCACGACCTCTCGCGTGGCCGAGCTGACGACGGTGTCGGTCATGCAGAACCTCCGTCGCCCGCGAGTCCGCCGGCGCGCACGAGCGTGTCGAGCGCCGCGTCCGGGTACGCCTGCTCCAGCCGCTCCGCCTCGGCGGCGGCTTCCGCGTCGAGGTCGTCGCCGCACGGCCGCGTCTCGCGGTGCCATTCCCTCAGGTAGTCATCGGTGCCGATCAGGCCGACGCGCGTGGCCGCCATGTCGATCGCCTCCTGGAACCGGTTCGTCAGCTGCGCACGCGCGGTCCTCCGTCCCTCGCGCACGACCACCTGTGCGGGGATGGCGCGCCACCAGATCACGGTCAGCTCAGCCATGTGCCGCTCCGACGAACGTCTCCAACGCCGGCCGCAGGTCGCCGTACCCGCCCGGCCGATGCTCGAACTCCAGACCCAGGAACGCCGCGGCGGCCCGTCCCTGCTCCACCAACGCGGGATCGTCGACCTGCGAGAGGTACACGAGCCGCCGATAGTTCCCGAACACCATCGGCAACAGCTCGGGATGCGTATCGAGCTTGAGACCCCGCACGACCAGCCGGTCGAAGTGCTTGCAGAGGAAATCGGTCAGGTAGAACGTGAACGGGTTGTCCTCGTGCATCGCGGCGAACGCGTCGACACCCGCGAAGAACCCGTAGCAGTGGTCCCCGGGCAACCGTTCGACACCGTGCGCGGCGCAGACCACGTCGAGCGCGCCGGCGGTCCCGCAGTCGCCGTACGCGACGAACATCGCGTCGTAGCGACCCCGACGCCTCCGCCTCGGTGAGCTTCGCGTCCACCTTCCCGGCGATCTCGCGCGGCGTGTTGTGGAGCTTGCCCGGCAGGCACTGCAGCGTCACGTGCGTCCACCCGTTCAGACCGGATCACGGCGAGCACCTCGCGCGCGATCGCGCCGCATGCGACGACGAGCACGCGGCCGGCAGGCTCGGCCGCCGACGCCTCGAAGACGACCTCGTCGTCAAGCAGTCGCGGCGGCACGGCGGGCCATCACCAGCGCTTGGGCGGTCTCGGAGGCGACGGCGGCGTCGCGGCAGTAGGCGTCGGCGCCCACCGCCTTGCCGAACTCCTCGTTCAAGGGCGCGCCGCCGACCAGCACGATGTAGTCGTCGCGGATGCCCTGCTCGACCATCGTGTCGATCACGACCTTCATGTACGGCATGGTCGTGGTGAGCAGCGCGGACATGCCCAGGATGTCGGGCTTGTGCTCCTCGAGCGCGGCCAGGTACTTCTCGACCGGGTTGTTGATGCCCAGGTCGATCACGTCGAAGCCGGCGCCCTCCAGCATCATCGCCACCAGGTTCTTGCCGATGTCGTGGATGTCGCCCTTCACGGTGCCGATCACGACCGTGCCCATCCGCTCGGCGCCGGTCTCGGCCAGCAGCGGACGCAGGATCTCCATGCCGGCCTTCATCGCGTTCGCGGCGAGCAGCACCTCGGGCACGAACAGGATGCCGTCGCGGAAGTCGATCCCGACGATCCGCATGCCCTCGACGAGCGCCTCGTTCAGCACGCGGTCGGCGGACCATCCGCGGCCGAGCAGGATGTTCGTGCCCTCGACGATCTCGTCGGCCAGCCCGTCGTAGAGGTCGTCGTGCATCTGCTTCGTGAGTTCGTCGTCCGGCAGCGCGGACAGGTCCAGCTCTTCGTCGCTCATCGGGTTCTGCTCCTCATGCCTTCAGCCGTTCACCTTTCGGATCGACGAGCGGGTCCGCGGACACCGTCGCCGCAGTATCGCTCGCCGAAGTACTCGACCTCCACCGGCGTTCCTTCGGACGCGAGGTCGACCGGGAGGTATCCGTAGACGATCCCGCGCCCGATCGAGTAGCCGTAGTTCGCCGACGTCACGTAGCTCACGACCCGGTCGCCGGACCAGATCGGCTCCTTGCCCATCACGACGGCCGCCGGGTCGTCGAACGTCATGCACGCGAGCTTGTGGCTATGGCCTCGCTCCAGGATCGCTTCCAGCGCAGCCCGTCCCTGGAAGTCCCCCTTGTCCATGCGCACCGCGAACCCCAGCCCGGCCTCGAACGGATCGTGCTCGGTGTGGATGTCCTGCCCCCACAGCCGGTAGCCCTTCTCCAACCGGAGGGAGTCGAACGCGCCCGATCCTGCAGCGACGATCCCGTGCTCGCGCCCGGCCTCCCACAGCAGGTCCCACGCGCGATCCCCCATGGCGAACTGTCCGTAGAGCTCCCATCCGAGCTCGCCCGCGTACGAGATCCGCTGAGCCCACACCGGCCCGACCTCGCCGACGTTCAGGTACTTCGCGGTCAGGTACGGGAACGCCTCGTTGGACACGTCCTCGTCGGTCACGGATGCGAGCACGTCGCGGGCTCGCGGGCCCCACAGTCCGAGACAGAACAGCGAGCCGGTGCGCTCGGTGATGATCGCACGCTCGCCGTCGCGGATCTGGGCACCCATCCACGCCAGGTCGTGCTGACCCGAGCCGCCGCCCGTCACGACCCGGAACAGCTCCTCGTCCTTGCGCGTCACCGTCAGATCGCAGCGGATGCCACCGGACGGCGTCAACATGGCCGTGTACACCACCGAGCCGATCGGCCGGTCGATCCGGTTCGCGCTTATCCGATCGAGGTAGGCGAGGGCGTCCGGCCCGGTCACATCGAACTTCGCGAACGGCGTGATGTCGAAGAGCGCGACGCGATCGCGGGTCGCCAGGTGCTCCGCTCCGACGACCGGCGACCAGTTCATCGCAGCCCAGCCCTCCCGTCGCTCCCAGTCGGCTCCGGTGAGCAGGTCGCGGTTCGCCTCGAACCATTGCGGACGCTCCCACCCCGCGCCGGTGAACCACTCGGCGCGGAGCGCGGCGTGCCGCTCGTAGAACGGCGTCAGCCGGATCTTCCGCGGCGCCGACATCTGCTGGAGCGGGTGCAGGATGTCGTAGACCTCGCGATACTGCTGCGTGCCGCGAGCCTCCACGTACGGCCGCGTCGTCTGGAACGGGTAGAAGCGGTTCGCGTCGGCCTCGGCCAGGTCGTAGCTCGGCTCACCGTTCACCATCCACTCGGCGACCTGTTGCCCCATCCCGCCGCCGTGCGTCACCCACACCGCCTCGCAGATCCAGACGCCGCGAACCTTGGCGGACTCGCCAACGATGGAGCCGGCATCCGGCGTGAACGAGAACATCCCGTTGATCGACCGGTCGGGGTCGGCGGGCCGCATGTGATCGGTGAGCGCGGGGAGCACCCGTTCGGTCTCGCGTTCGGCCGCGACGAAGTCCTCCGGCGTGAACGGCATGAGCGATGGCATCGGGCCGGCCCCGTGAGGACGGATGTCGCGCTGCGCCGTGACGATCGGCTCGTGGCGGTAGTTGCCGACGCCGTAGTGATCCTCGCGATGCCGGAAGTACATCGAGTGGTCTTGATGGCGCAGGATCGGGTGCACGACCTCGCGTATCTCACCCGCCAGCTCGGGGATCGGGTCGGTCCACACGAGCTGATGCTGGACGGCCACGAGCGGGATCGGCACCCCCACCATCGCGCCGACGGTCGGGCCCCAGATCCCCGCGCAGAGCAGCACCCGCTCGCACTCGATCCGCCCTCGGTCGGTCTCCACCCCGTGTACCCGCCCGTCGCGGATGTCGAACCCGGTGACCCGTACATCGCCCTCGAACGTCGCACCGAATGCCGACGCCTTCCGCGCGAGCGCCGTGACGATCCGGACCGCCTTCGCGATGCCGTCGCTCGGGACGAGGTAGGCACCGAGGATGGCGTCCGCGTCGAGCAACGGGATGTGCTCGGCGGCCTGAGCGGGGGTGAGGAGCTCCGTGTCGTCGATGCCGTAGGACCGGGCGAAGCCCTGCCGTCGCGTCAGCTCGTTCATCCGCTCGGGGGTCGTCGCCACCTCGATGCCGCCGACCCCGTACCAGCAGGGATCGCCGTCCAACTCGAGCGAGTCGTACAGCCGAACGGTGTCCTGTGCGATCCGGCACATCGTCCGCGAGCCGTTCGTCTGGAAGACCAGCCCGGGGGCGTGCGACGTGGACCCGCCGGTTTCGAACAGCGGACCTTGGTCGATCACGAGGACATCGGTCGCTCCGAGCTCCGCCAGGTGATAGGCGGCGCTCGCACCGACGATGCCCGCGCCGACGATGACCGTCTGCGCCCGGTCGCGCATCCCGTGCCTCCCTCGCTCTTCGACCTGTGCCGTTGGCTGTTGGGCCGTGTCATCCGTCCTGCTCAGGGCCGTCGTGCAATGGTGGACGTCAGGTGTTGCGGTGACAAGTACCTCGTTGCGGCCTCAGCAACAGCTCATCCTGTATCAAGTTGAGCCGTCCCCGGCGCGCAGCTCCCCGAGCCCCGAACGAAGGGCCGCGCCGTAGAGGTCGATGTCGGACCCCAGGGCGATCATGCGGAACCCGCGGTCGAGCATCGAGCGGGCGACCGCAACCGAGCCGACCAAGACACCGGCGGCGATCCCGGCGGCCGCACACGCCGCGAGCACGCGATCCTCCGCCCGCGTCACGCGCGCGTCGTCGAACGCGCCCGGAACCCCCAACGCGATCGACAGGTCGAACTGCCCCACCCACAACACGTCGACGCCCGGCGTGCTCGCGATCTCCTCCACATGGTCGAGACCCGCCTCGGTCTCGATCTGCAGGATGACGAGCGTCCCGTTCTCCGCGGAACGGATCGCACCGCCGACCCCGTCTCCCAGCTGGTCCGGGAAGAGCAGGCCGAAGCCGCGGCTGCCGCTCGGAGCGAACCGCGCCGCCTGCACGACTCGCTCGGCTTCGATCGCATCATCGATCATCGGCACCATGACGCCTCGGGCGCCCAGGTCGAGCGCCGGCGAGATCAGGTGGCGAGCGGAACCCTGCACGCGAACCAGGAGCTCCACGTCCTCTGCCCTGCCGGTCGCGAGGAGCGGACGGATCCCCTCCATGCCCCATCCCGTGTGCTCCAGGTCGATCAACGCGAAGTCCGCCCCGGCGGCTGCGACGATCCGCGGGATGCCGAGGGTATGGAACTCGAACACCATCGTTCCGAGCGCCGTTCCTCCGCGAGCCAGGCGCGAGCGCAGCGTCTCGGTCGTCATCCGACCGAGCCCAGGTTGAGGACGACGGTCTTCAGCTCGGTCAGGCGATCCATGGAGAAGCGGCCGCCCACGCGTCCGACGCCGCTCTGCGAGCCCGCGCGGCCCCCGAACGGCAGGTGCGACTCCCAGTAGTTCGTTCCCTCGTTGATGTTGACCCAACCGGCCCGCACCGACTCGGCGAACCGCAGCCCGCGACCAAGGTCGCGCGTGAAGATCGCGGACAGGAGCCCGTACGGGGAGTCGTTGACCGCACGGATCGCCTCGTCCACGGAGCGGATCGTCGAAACCGGCGCCACGGGGCCGAACGTCTCCTCGCGCGCGATCTCCATGTCGGGCGTTACGCCGTCGAGGACGGTCGCCTCGAAGAACAGATCGCTCCCGTGGCTGGGGGCGCGACTTCCGCCGGCCATGACGACGGCTCCACGCTCGACCGCATCACGGACGTGCCGTTCGGTCTTCGCGGCCGTCGGCTCGTTGTTGACCGGACCGAGCGTCGTGGCGTCGTCGAACGGATCGCCGATCCGGATCTGCCGGTCGACCGCCGCGGTGAGGAGTCCGGTGTACTCCGCGCGCACGTCCTCATGGACCAGGATGCGCTCGCCCGCCGTACAGCTCTGCCCGGCGTTCAGGAAGCACGCCGTCAACGTGGCGGCGACCGCCGCGTCCAGATCGGCGTCGTCCATGACCACGAGCGGCCCGTTGCCCCCCATCTCGAGCAGCAACTCCTTGCCTGCCGCGCGCCCGGCGACCGTGAGCCCCGTGGCGATCGAGCCGATGAACCCGACCGCCTGGGTCCGCGGATCGGCGGCGATCTCGTCGCCCACGACGGGGCCCGGCCCGGTCACCATGTTGACGACGCCGGGCGGGAGCTCTGCCGCCTCCAGGCACTCGGCGAGCTTCGCCGCGCAGATCGACGTGGTTGGCGCAGGAGCCCACACCACGGTGTTCCCGTACGCGATCGCCGGCGCCAGGATCTCGGCCGGCATCGTGTACGGCCAGTTCCAAGGGCTGATGATCGACACGACGCCGCGCGGGACGCGGTAGACCAAGACGCGCTTGCTCGCGTCGACCGACGGCGGCATGAGGCCCTCCATCCGCCGCGCGTCGGCCGCCGCCATGTCGAAGTAGGCCAGCAGCTCTTCCACCTCGTCGAGCGCCTCGGCGCGCAGCGGCTTGCCCTGGTCGAGCGTGAGCGTGCGCGCCAGGTCGTCACGTCGCTCGTCGATCACCCCCGCGACGCGTTCCATCGCCGACGCGCGGTCGAACGCCGAGCGCGCCGCCCACGCGGGCCACGCCCGGTTCGCGGCCTCGATCGCGCGCCCGGCGTCCGCACGCGTGCCCTCCGCCACCGAGCCGAGGACCTCCCCGGTCGACGGGCTGACGGCATCGAACACGGCGCCACCCTCGGCGTCGACCCAGGCGCCGTCGACGAACATGCGCACGCGCTCGGTCATCGGCTCCACCTCCGGGAGGCGACGGGGGCGGCCCTTCGGGCCGCCCCCGTGTCCATCTCGCTCGTTCGATCCTCCGTCGTCAGGCCTGTGCGGCGAGCCCCGCGTCGACCCACGGCTGCCAGACGTCAGGATTCGCGTCGATCCACTTCTGCGCGGCCGCCTCGGGCGTCATGCCGTTGTTGATGTCGAGCGCGATCGAGTTCTGATCGTCGTTCGTGTAGGACATCGCGGAAAGGAACGCGAACGCGGCAGGCGCGTTGGTCTGCAGGTCGGAGTTGAACGCCTTGTAGAGATCGTCCTCCGGGTACGCACATGCGTACTTCGACGTGTCGCCGGCCGCAGCCGCATCGCACGCCGGCGACACCGCGGGAAGCTCCACCATCGTCAGGTCGTACTTCGACTGCGCCCAGTGAGGCGTCCAGAAGTACATGAGGATGGGGGCCTGCTTCTGATAGGCGGCGTCCAGCGCCGACAGCTCGGCCGCCTCGGACCCTCCGTAGACGACCTTGAGGTTCAGCCCGAGGTTGTCGGCGATCGGCTGGTCGAACGTGACGAAGCTCGGGTCGCCGTCGAGGATCTGTCCTGCGGACCCACTTTCGGCGGTCTTGAACATCCCGGCGTCCGTCTTCAGGCCTTCCCATGTGGCGAGCTCCGGGTGATCCGTCAGCAGGTACGTCGGGATCCACCACCCGATCTGGCCGACCACGCCGAGTGGTCCGCCGTCCACCACCCCGTTGTTACCCTCGATGAACTTCTTGTGGTCCTTCGCGTGGCCGGAGGGCCAGACCTCGAGGGTCGCGCTCAGCTGACCGTTCGCGAGCGCCGGGAACTGCGCATATTCATCGATCTTGGTCGTCTTGACCGTGTACCCGAGCTTGTCCTGCAGGAGTACCTGCGCGACCGCGACGTTCGCGTCGGAGCCCGTCCACGGGCTGATCGCGAGGTTGATGGTCGTGCCGGAGTTGTCCGGCACCTGGGACGTGCCGCCAGTGGCGCCGCCCGCTGACGGGCTCGAGCCGCTGCCGTTGTTGTTCACGTCGCTGCACGCGACCGCGAGCATGGTGAGCACCGCGAGCATGGCGAGGAACCCCCACCGTCGCTTCGTCATATCGACTCCTCTCCTTGTTGGGATGTCGTCTCCGAGACACCTGTTGCTACGGCAACCGCACGGGCCTTGGATGGGCCGGACCTCCATCCGGTCGCGCGGGATCGGCCGGTGACGGCGCGCGTCGCCTCGCCCATCGCCTGGGTGATCCGATCGATCGCGATCGCGAGGAGCATGATGCTGATCCCTGCGACCATCCCCGAACCCGGGTCGTGAGACAGACCGTTCACCACTCGGAGGCCCAGACCCGCGCCGCCGACGAGTCCGGCGATGATGACCACCGAGAACACCATGATGACCGTCTGGTTCACCCCCAGCAGGATCGAGGGTCGCGCGATCGGCATCTGGACCTTCCAGAGCATCTGCCACGCGTTCGCTCCGTAGGCCTCCGCCGCCTCGACCGTCTCCGTCGGCACCTGACGGATCCCCAAGTTGGTCAGCCGGATGCCCGGTGGAAGCGCGTACACGAGGCCAGCGATCACCCCGGGGACCCGACCGGGGGCGAACAGCGCCACGACGGGGACGAGGTAGACGAACTGGGGCATGGTCTGCATCGTGTCGAGGATGGGCCGGATCGCACGCTCGACCCGGTCGCTCCGCGCGCACCAGATGCCGATCGGGATCGCGAGCACCACGGAGGCGGCGACGGCCACGACGACCTGGCTGAGGGTGTTCATGGCGTCGTCCCACATGCCGAGAACGCCGACGGCGGCGACGCAGGCGAACGCGAGCACCGGCAGACCCCATCTCCTGGACACCCGCCAGCCGATCAGCGCGGCGAAGCCGCCGACCATCCACCACGGCAGGTCGGTCAACAGGTTCTTCAACGGATCCAACGCGTACTTCACGGTCACGTTCGTGATGGCGGTGGTGGCTCCTCCGAACGTGCGCGTGGTCCATCGGAGCGCGTCGTTCACCGGAGACTCGATCGACACGGTCCACGACGCGGGGAAGTCCTGCTGCTTCAGCAGCTGCCGCCCGACGAGCACCGCGACGACGACGAGCACCAGTGCGACAACCGTCGCGGCGCCACGGGAGACCTCGCGACCGTACACATGGATCGTGGTGGCGCCGCGCCGCTTCCGATCGCGGACGCCCCACGCCGACGTCACCCGGTCCAAAACGATCGCCAGAGCGACGATGGCGAAACCGCCGGCGAGCGCCGCACCCACGTTGAGATTGTTGAGCCCGTCCAGCACCACCTGGCCGAGGCCGCCGACGCCCACCGACGCGGCGATCACCACGATGCCGAGCGCCATCATGATCGTCTGATTGACGCCGAGGAGGATCGCGGGCTTCGCCAGCGGGAGCTGGACGCGCCGAAGGAGCTGGCGGGTCGTGGTCCCGAACGACCGGCCCACCTCGAGCGACGCGTCCGGCACCTGGCGGATGCCGAGGCTCGTCAAGCGGATCGCGGGCGGGATGGCGAAGATCACGGTCGCGAGGAGCGCGGTCGGCACGCCGATGCCGAACAACAGGACCCCCGGCACCAGGTACGAGAACGCGGGGATCGTCTGCATGGCGTCGAGGACCGGCCGGATCACCCGCTCGACGGTGGGACGTCGGCCCGCCCAGATCCCGAACGGGATGCCGATCAGCAGCGCGATCGAGACCGCGAAGACGATCAGGCCGAGGGTCTCCACGCTGGGCCCCCACAGCCCCAGCAGCCCCATGAGGACGAACCCGCACGCGGCGAGCACCGCGAGGCGCCAGCCCGCCACCAGGCCGGCGACCGCCGCGGCGATGGTGACCAGTCCGAGCCACGTCATGCGCGAGAGGAGCAGGACCAGTTGGTCGTACGTCGTCTGGATCCCGTCGCGCAACGGCACGAGGAAGTTCACGAAGAGCGGGCTCGTCCGTTGGTGCGTGATCACCCAATCGTTGAACTGGTTGAACTTCGCCGCGACGTCGACGGTGAGCGACTGCGGGAAGCCGCCGGAAAGCTGAAGCCCCAAGACGATCACCGCAACCACCGCGACCGCCCAGACCGCGTACCGAACCCACACCGGCAGGTGCGGACGATCGATGCTGGCCACCACGACCGTCCGTTCCGGGGGTTCGAGTTCCTCGAGATCGCTTGACGGCGGCGTACGGACCGCCATCAGCCCGCTTCCTCCACCATGGCCGTCAGGACGGCCGTGCGGTCGATGATCCCCACCTGTGTCGAGCCGTCGACCACGCGCCACGGACGATCGCTGGTGACCATGAGCGGGAGCACGTCCTGCACCACCGTGGCGGCCGGGACGTCGCCCGCGTAGTCGGTCTCACCGTTGACCGGTCGCATGATCGTGCGAACCGTCAGCACGTGCGCGCGTGGAACGTCCCGGGTGAAATCGGCGACATAGTCGTTGGCCGGATGGGCGACCACGTCTTCCGGCGTGCCGATCTGGACGAACCTGCCGTCCTTCATGATCGCGATCCGATCTCCGAGCTTCAACGCCTCCATCAGATCGTGCGTGATGAAGATCATCGTCTTGCGCACCTCACGCTGGAGCCGCACCACCTCGTCCTGCATGTCGCGGCGGATCAGCGGGTCGAGCGCGCTGAACGGCTCGTCGAACAGCATGATCTCTGGGTCGGTGCAGAGCGCCCGGGCGAGGCCAACCCGCTGTTGCATCCCACCCGACAGCTCGTCCGGGTACGCGTTGCCCATCCCGCCGAGACCGACCACCTCCAGCACCTCGTTGGCGCGAGCGGTGCGCGTCTCCTTGTCGATGCCCTGGACCTCCATCCCGAACGCGACGTTGTCGACGATCCGCCGATGGGGGAACAGGCCGAAGTGCTGGAAGACCATGGAGATCTTCCTGCGACGGACCTCCCGCAGCCGGTCGTCGTCGAACCGAAGGATGTCTTCACCGTCGAGCAGGATCTGGCCGGCCGTGGGCTCGTGCAGGCGGTTCAGCATCCGAACGAGCGTCGACTTGCCGGAGCCCGACAGGCCCATGACCACGAAGACCTCCCCGGGAGTGACGTCGAAGGAGACGTCGCGGACCGCGGCGACACAGCCCGTCTTCTCCAGGAGCTCGCCGCGTGGCAGGTCGGCGTCGGGCGTCCCGACGATCCGGTCGGCCTTCGGTCCGTAGACCTTCCAGGCGTGCCGGCACGACACGACGACCTGGTTCGCTCCCTCCACCGGCATCCCCCGCTCCCCGGGCAGCGGCGCGCACCCGGTCGCTCGGATAGTGGGACCCGCGCGTCGCGCGCGCAAGGCAACGGTTGCGGCATGAGCAACGAGGACGGGCGGGTCGGGCCTGCTTCGGGCAGAATCGCCGGGGATGGCAACCGGGCGCTACGACTTCGTCATCGTCGGGGGTGGCTCCGCGGGGAGCGCGCTCGCCAACCGCCTGTCCGCCGACCCCGCGAACCGCGTGCTGGTCCTCGAGGCCGGGCGGCCCGACTACATCTGGGACGTCTTCATCCACATGCCGGCGGCGCTGCCGTTCCCCATCGGGAGCCGGTTCTACGACTGGAAGTACGAGTCGGAGCCCGAGCCGCACATGAACGGGCGCCGGATCTACCACGCCCGCGGGAAGGTCCTCGGCGGCTCCAGCAGCATCAACGGCATGATCTTCCAACGCGGCAACCCCATGGACTACGAGCGCTGGGGCGCCGACCCGGGCATGGAGGCGTGGGACTACGCGCATTGCCTGCCGTACTTCAAGCGCATGGAGCGCTGCATGGCGGCCGGCCTCGAGGACGAGTTCCGCGGCCACGCCGGACCGCTGGTCCTGGAACGAGGCCGGGCCCGGAGCCCGTTGTTCGGCGCGTTCTTCGAGGCGGTGCAACAGGCGGGTTACCCCCTCACCGACGACGTCAACGGGTACCGCCAGGAGGGGTTCGCGCCGTTCGATCGCAACATCCGCAACGGGCGCCGCCTGTCCGCCGCTCGCGCGTACCTCCATCCGGTCATGAGCCGCCCGAACCTCGACGTCGAGACCAGGGCCTTCGTCACGAAGGTCCTGTTCGAGGGCGAGCGGGCGGTCGGGGTCGAGTACCGGCATCTTCGAGGATCGGCGAAGCGCGTGAGGGCGGGCGAGGTCGTCCTGTGCGGCGGCGCGATCAACTCTCCCCAGCTGCTCCAGCTGTCGGGCGTGGGCAACGCCGACGAGCTCCGCGCGCTCGGGGTCGACGTCGTGCAGGACCTGCCCGGCGTGGGCGAGCACCTGCAGGATCACCTGGAGGTCTACATCCAGTACGCATGCAAGCAGCCGGTCTCCGTGGCGCCGTACATGCGATGGCGGTGGCGTCCGCTCGTCGGCCTCCAGTGGTTGTTCCTGCGGAGCGGCCCGGGGGCGACGAACCATTTCGAGGCCGGAGGCTTCGTGCGGAGCAACGAGGACGTCGCGTACCCGAACGTCATGTTCCATTTCCTGCCGATCGCGGTCCGCTACGACGGCTCGGCACCAGCGAGCGACCACGGCTATCAGGTCCACGTCGGGCCGATGTATTCCGACTCGCGCGGCTCGGTGAAGATCACCAGCACGGATCCGACCGTGCACCCCGCGCTGCGGTTCAACTACCTCTCGACCGACCAGGACCGGCGGGAATGGGTCGAGGCGATCCGTGTGGCCCGCGCCATCTTGAACCAATCGGCGTTCGACCCCTTCAACGCCGGCGAGCTCTCACCGGGGCCGAGCGTCGAGACGGACGAGGAGATCCTGGCGTGGGTCGCGAAGGACGGAGAGACCGCCCTGCATCCTTCGTGCACGTGCCGGATGGGGACTGACGACCTGTCCGTCGTGGACCCGGACACCATGCGCGTCCACGGCCTGCAGGGGCTGCGGGTCGTCGACGCCTCCGTGATGCCGTACGTCACGAACGGCAACATCTACGCGCCGGTGATGATGGTCGCCGAGAAGGCCGCGGACCTGATCCTGGGAGAGACGCCGCTCCCGGCCGAGAAGGTCGAGTTCTACCGCCACGGCACAGGGGTCTGAGGCGACGTTCGTCTCGTCTTGCGCGGACTAGCTGCCGAAGCCCAGCATCAACAACCCGCCGATCACGAGCGCGATCCCTGCGTACTGGTTCGCCACCAGTCGCTCGCGCAGGATCAGGAACGACAGGACGACGGCGACGAGCGGGAACACCGCGCTCGCCGCGAGCGTGATCGAGACGAACCCGCGCTCCGAGCCGACGGACAGGCCGATGACCCCGACGATGTCCGCGATCGCGGCGATGAACGCGAACGTGAGGCCCCGCCGGTCGCGGATGCGTGGGAGATGCGCCCTGACGACGATCGCCAGCGGGATGTAGCAGACCACCTGCGCCGCGCGCGACGCCCAGAGCCCGGCGACCCACCCCGCTCGCTGCGACAGGTAGCCCAGCAGGAACCCGGCGGCGCCGAACGAGACCGTCGAGACGAGCGCCCAGGGGACGCCCGGCGCCACTCCACGGATGCCGGCGCGGAGCTCACGGAGGTCCGTCGAGACGAGCGCCACGCCGAGGACCGTCACGACCGTGCCCACCAGCGCGAGCGCTCCCGGCCGTTCGCCCAGGAATGCGACCGCGAGCAGCACACCGATCACCGCGTAGGCCGAGCCGATCGGCGAGACGACGGCGACCGGCCCCAGCTCCAGGGCTCGGTAATGCGTCTGGTAGGCGGCCGCCGCGCAGATCCCGTTCAACGCCACGAATCCGAGGAACGGACCCAGGACGGACACCGATGAGTCCGTCGCCAGCAAGACCACGGTCATCACGATCGACGAGAACGTCTGGCCGAGGATGACGGTCCACAGGCTTCCGATCCGCCGGCCCGCGATGGCCCCTTCGAAATCGGCGAGGCCGAAACCGAGGGCTGCGACCAGCCCGTAGATCACGCCGGAGATCCGGCCTCGGCCAGCGCGTCGACGGCGATGGCCCCGTGCTCGGCAACCAGGAGCGGGTTCGCCTCGAGCGAGACCAGCCGGCCGCGGAGGTCGTGGGCCGCACGCGCGATCGCCTCCACCGCACGGGCCACGGCTCGCAGGTCGTGGCGGCCCTCCGCCAGTCCGCAACGCTCGGCCTGCGACCGCACGAACGCCAGCGCCTGCGCCGCGGTGAGAGGCGCCGCGACGAACGCGGCCTCGCCGGCCTCCGCGAGCGCCCCTCCGGGACGCATGGTGATGCATGCGCCGAACGCATCGTCCACGACGGCGCCGACGAGCACCTCCGTGCCCGTCGCCATCCGTTGGACGAGCACGCGCGGAGTCGTGGCGCCGGCGCGCTCGGCTGCCTGCAGGACCTCGGCGGAAGCCACCTCCACATCGGTGGGGTTCGTCAGTCCGAGACGGACCCCGCCGAGCCTCGCCTTGTGCGGCAACTCCGGTGCGAGGGCTTTCACGGCCACCGGGAACCCGATGGTGCGCGCAGCCTCGGCCGCCGCCCGCGCGGACGTGACCGTGCGTTCCCTCGGACGTCGAACGCCGTACAGCTCGAGCAGCCTCGCGCCCTGCGCCTCGTCGAGCGGGCCGGCCTTGCCGCGGAGGAGACGAAGCGCGCTCCCTCGGTTCGGATGCGGCGGCAGATCCGGGAGCGCTCGCGCGCGGGATCCCTGCAGGTCGACCAGCGCGCGGATCGCGCCCGTCCCCGCCCGGTGCCCCTGCAGGAACGGCAGCCGCGCAGCGGCGACGAACCGCTTGCCGGCGGCGCCGTAGCCCAGCGGACCCATCGCGACCGATGCGAACACGACGCCGGTCTCCTTCCGCAGGCGGCGGGCGGCACGCAGCACGGGCTCGGCCCACACGTCTTCGCTCTCTTGGCGAGGCGGGAACGCGTCGAAGGCGACGAACCCGACCGCCGGGTCGTGCGCCAACGCGTCCAGCGCTTCACAGAACATGTCCGTCTCGACGGCAGCCTGGCCGGTTACGTCGAGCGGGTTGTTCTGCGACGCGAAGTGCGGCAGCGCCTTCCGCAACTTCCGCTTGGTCACCGCGGAGAACTCCGGGAGCTCCAGTCCCCGCTCGCCCGCTGCTTCGGCGAACAAGGTGCACGCCCCGCCCGACTGCAACGCCGCCGCAACGCCGTCCGTTCGCATGCTCGTGCCGAACGACAAGAGGACGGCGGCTTCGAACATCGTGACCGGGTCTTCCACGAGGATCGCCCCGCACCCCCGGAGCCACGCGTCGCGAAGCGTCGTGTTACCCGCGAGCGCCCCGGTGTGCGCGACGATCGAACGCCGCGCCGCCTCGCTCCGACCTTCGGGTGCGCAGACCAGGACCGGCTTGCGGGCGGCACGCAGGGCGTCCAGGCCGCGACCGATGCCGGGGACGTCGCGCATCGTCTCGATGTAGGTACAGACGACCTTGGTGTTCGGGTCGGCGGCCGCCCACGAGAAGAGATCGCCGAGACCGAGCACCGCTTCGTTGCCGACACCCAGGATGATCCGCAGGCCGGCGCCGCGGTCCGAGGCGAGCTGGTTCATCGTCCAGGCCACCGTCCCCGACTGCGAGATGACGCTGATCGAGCCGGCCAGCGGCTCCGGCGGCGGCGTCGTGCCGTATGGAGCGACACGATCGACGTAGTTCACGAATCCCTCGACGTTCGGGCCGAGGACAGGCAGGCGGTGACGGAGCGCCGTCTCCCGGAGCTCCGCCTGCAGCGCCCGCCCCGCGTCGCCCGCCTCTGCGAACCCGGACGACACGACCATGGCGGACCTCACGCCGGCTCGGCCGCACTCGTCGACCATGCGCACCGCCACGCGCGCGGGAACGACGATCACCGCGAGGTCGACGCCGCGTGGCAGCTGGCGCACCGAGGAACGGCATGGCCGTCCCCACACCTCGGCGTACTTCGGGTTGACGGGATACAGCTCGCCCTCGAAGCCGACGTGGCGGAGCGAGCGCTCGATCTCCGGCGCCCAGCTGTCGGGTGACTCGGACGCACCGACGATCGCGATGGAGCGCGGCGCCAGCAGCGGACCGAGGTTCCAGCGGATCACGCCTCGCCCCGGAACCTCGCGTCCCGCCACGCGATCGCGGCCTTGAGGCCGTCCGCCTGCGTGATCCTGCGGAACTCGTCGCGGGCCGGCAGGTTGGCGGTCTCGATCATCACGTCGAGCTCGGTGTTGGCAGCCATCGCGGCGCGGAACCCGGCGACGTCCCATGCGCGGTTGGCCGCGCGCTTCGTCGTCTGGATGACGAACGGCTCGTTCTTCGCGATCTCCTCCGCGAGCGCGAGCGTGGCGGCATCCAGATCGTCACGCGGCACCACCCGGTTCACCAAGCCGATCCGGAGCGCCTCGTCCGCCGGCACCCGGTCCTCCCCCGTGAACAGCAGCTCCTTGGCCTTGCGGACGCCGACCACCCACGGCAGGAACATCGAGACCACGCCGGAGCCGAACCGGACGTCGACGTAGCCGAAGTACGCATCGTCCGCGGCCACCGCGAGGTCGCACGCGAGCATGAGGTCGGTACCGCCGGCCAGGCAGTACGAATGCACCTGCGCGATCACCGGCTTCGGGTTGTCGAGGATCTCCAGCATCCCGTGGGTCGAATGCGACAGCTCGTCGTGCCAGCGCTGCGCGTCGAGGACTCCACCCGGCGGCGTCCTCGGTCAGGTCGTAGCCGGCGCAGAACGCGCGGCCGGCGCCGCGGAGGATGAGGACGCGAACGTCCGGGTCCTCGCCGCCCGCCCGGAACGCCTCCGAAAGCGCGTCGACCAGGCCGGCCGACAGCGCGTTGATCGACGCCGGCCGGTTCATCGTGAGCCTGCGTACCGGTCCGATGTCTTCGATCAGCACCAGCGGTTCGTCGACGGTGGCGTCGGCCATGGCGGTCTCCCTCTCTCCTCGGGGTGCGGCGCGGCGGGCATCGTATCGGCTCCGATCGCGGAGCCGTCAGCCGAGGATCTCGAGCGTCTGCGTCGCGGCACGGATGCCCGACCGGATCGCGCCCTCCATCGTCCCGTGGTACTCGGGGCCGGCGGTGTGCTCACCGGCGAACGCCAACCGCCCGATGGTTCGCTGGAACTGTTCCATCCGGTCCCACGATCGGTTGTCCCATGCTCCGTACGCTCCCATCGCCAGCGGATCGAGCCCCCACGACTTGAACACCGGCGTCCCACGTGTCGCGAGGTCGGGGTTCAGCGCCGACAATCGCTCGAGCCACGGCCCAGGGTCGCCCACCGCCGTCTCCAGCGATCGCTGTGCGAGCTCGGACCCCGCGAACGCCCCGAGACAACGACGCACGGCACCGTCGCTCCCGTTCGCGACCCAACACCAGAACGGGAGTTCGGCGCTCTGGATCGCGCGGGGCGTCGACGCCCCATCGATAGGAACCGCGAGCTTGGACGCAGCCCCCATCGGGAGTTCATGGAGCGCGATCGCGAGCTCATCGGGGAGGAACGGGTCGAACCGCAAACCGGCCGCCACGCGCGCGGGAAGGGCGACGATCGCGGCGGCCCCGGTGAGCTCGACGTCACCCTCCACGCGGACGGTGACGTCGCGCGGAGCGTGGACCACGGATCGGACGCGGTGTCCCAGACGCACATCCGGCAGCGAAGCCGCGATGGCATCCGGGAGGCGCTGATTCCCTCGAGCCATGCGATGGTAGCTGGAAGCAGGTGCGGCGAACGGGTGTGAACCGTTCGCGACCCGGAGGGCCACCTGGCGCAGATCGGCCGCGTTCGTCCCCTGCAGCCGCATCCGCACGGCGTCCCGCCCCGTCCCCGGAGCGTCCAACGCGTCGAGGAACGTGCCGAGGGTGAGGCCGGCGCACTCATCAGGAGGGATCGTCGCCAGCGCGGCGTCCGCGGCCGCGAGGAAGCCGTCTTGCTCCTCCAGGCTGGACGCGCCGGGCCCCCGTGCCTCGCGGCGGAGATAGTCGATACCCGCTTCGATCAACGGGATGTCGAAGCGGTCGGCCCATGTCCTGAGCTCGGTGTCTCCCGGCATGATCCACTCCGCGCCCATCTCGGCGATCTCGCCGTTGTCCAGCCGGACCGACCAGACCCGCCCTCCGACCCGTTCGCGGGCCTCCACGACCGTCACATCGCACCCGGCGTCGACCAGCGTCCGAGCGGTCGCCAATCCGGCGAGCCCCGCCCCAACCACCACCACCCTGCGGATCGTATCCACAGGGAGAGGATGCACCCGAGGGCCGCGCCCCGCGACCTTGCACCGCGTGGGGTGCCTGTGGTACTCACGTGCCACGCTTGAACCGCCGGTCAAGTGGCGTCCGCATACGAGGAGGCGACCGTTTCGATGGCACCTGGACGAAGGCCACACCCGATGAACCGACGAGAATTCCTCCTTCGGGCGGGGGGAACGGCCCTGGCGGTGCCGAGCCTGGCCGCGATCCTGGCCGCCTGCACCAAGCCCGGAACCGGCGGAGGCGTTCCGGGGGCCTCCGCGTCGGACGTGCGGGACCTCTTGGCGAACCCCGCAAGACCCGACAACCCCGTGACGTTGCCGGTGTTCGAAGACCCGATAGCCACGGACACGCCGATCGAAGAGGGTGCCACGCTACAGCTGTACAACTGGAAGGATTAC
Organism: uncultured Actinomycetes bacterium; assembly: GCA_963775755.1. Classification (GTDB taxonomy): domain Bacteria; phylum Actinomycetota; class UBA4738; order UBA4738; family HRBIN12; genus JBBQVZ01. The sequence goes on from CAVZKB010000013.1 coordinate 21,230, forward strand.
CTCTGGCCCAAGCTCTATCGGGAGTTCGAAGCGAAGTACGCAGACTACGGGGCGAAGATCGAGGTCACGACGTTCAACGACATCGCTCAAGGCATCCAGAAGGTGTCGTCCGGTCAGATCGCAGCCGACGTCTTCTTCCCCGACCCATCCTGGATCGCCAAGCTGTCCGTCGCGCAACTGATGCGACCGCTGAACCACGAACTGCTCCCCAACCTCGCGGCCAACTACTGGCCGGAGTTCCAGAACCCGTTCTACGACCAGGGGTGGCAGTACACGGTTCCGTACACGATCTACACCACAGGGATCGCGTACCGGCGAGATCACATCTCTGACGACGAGGTGCGGGCCTACGACAACCCGTACGAGATCCTCTGGGATCCGAAATACGCGGGGAAGGTGACGATCTACGACGACTATCGGGAGACGATCGGGATGTCGCTCCTCAAGAACGGCATCGCCGACGTCAACACCGAAGATCCCGCGGATCTCCAGATCGCCAAGGACGACCTGCTGGCGCTGATCAACGCCACTGACGCACGACTCACGATCAACGGCATCTACTCGAAGATGCCCCAGGACGAGTTCTGGGTAGGCGGGGCGTGGTCGGGCGACATCGTCGCGGCTGCCATCTACTACCTACCGAAAGGCGTGCCGGCATCGGTGCTGGGGTACTGGTACCCGCAGACGGGTGGGGGCATGATCGGCAACGATCTGATGGTGCTGCTGCAGAGTGGGAAGAATCCTCGCCTCGCCCACGAGTTCCTCAACTTCATGCTGGACAAGACGAACTCCTACAACAACTTCATCAACTTCAACGGCTACCAGACGCCGATGACGTCGATCGAACCGAGCGCGCTCGTCCCGGACGTGGTCCCCCCATCCCTGAGCGAAACCGTGGTCGTACCGAAGTACTTCGACGACGGGCGGTTCCTGCTCGAGCTCACGCCGGACGGTACGGCTGCATGGAACGCCGCATGGGACGAGATCAAGGCCGGTGGCTAGCCAGGCGACCGCACCCGAGCGAGGCCGGCTCCGACGCCCCCGCCGCCCGCGCGTCGAGCGGAACACGGGCGTCCGCTTCCCTCGCTGGTACTGGCCTTCGTTCGCCACGCCGGCGACGATCTGGCTCCTCGTCCTGTTCGTGGTGCCCTTCTACGTGGCGGTCTCGGTCGCGTTCGGAACCGTCGACTTCTTCCAGAATCCGCTCCCCGTCTATCAACCGTGGTACTGGAGCGGTGCCACGTTCTTCGACACGTTGCAGCACTTCACGGCGACGGGGGACGTCGGGTTCTACCGACCGGCCTTCCTCAGAACGCTCGTCTACGTGCCGATCGCCAGCTTCGTCTGCCTGGTGTTCGGCTACGCGGTCGCCTACTACGTGGCGCGGTACGGGGGGAAGCGCAAGGGGATGTTCCTCGTCCTGCTCATCTCCCCGTTCTGGATCAGCTACCTGATGCGGATCTATGCGTGGCAAGGGCTGCTACAGGACGATGGATTCATCAACAAGGCGCTTCAGCTGATGCACCTCACCGGCTCTCCGGTGAACTGGCTCCAGGGAAGACCGATCACCGTGATCCTCGGCCTCGTCTACGGTTACATCCCGTACATGATCCTGCCGCTTTACGGACAGCTCGACCGCGTGGACGCCAGCTTGCTGGAGGCCGGGCGCGATCTCGGCGCGAGCCCATGGCGGACGTTCCGGCGTGTGACGCTGCCGCAGTCGAGACAGGCGATCCTCGCGGGACTCATCATCGTCTCGCTGCCGATGTTCGGGGACTACTTCACGAACGATCTCCTCGGCTCGACCAAGACGTCGATGTACGGCAACCTGATCGACACCGCCATCCAGGGACAGGGAGAGGCACCGCAGGCGGCTTCGTTGGTCTTGATGCTGATGGTCCTGCTCATGATCCCGCTCTGGTACTACCTACGCTCCACCAAACGAGCTCAGGAGGCGCCGTGAACGCCGCGACGCGATGGTGGCGCGATCCATGGCGGAAGCCGCACGTGCTGGCGGGCGTCACCTGGGCCTACCTCGCCTGGTCGATCCTGCCGGTGCTGATCGCCGTTGGCTTCTCGTTCAACGCCGGACGTTCGCGGAGCGCATGGCAGGGGTTCTCGTTCCGGTGGTGGGTCGGAGATCCGAACGCGCAGGAATCGCTGCTCTACGATCCGGCCCTGCGACAGGCGATCTTCCAGAGCCTCCGCCTCGCGATCATCACGACGTTCGTCGCGGTGCCGCTCGGCACGCTCTTCGCGATCGGCATCGACCGATGGCACGGGCGCGGCCCCGGCCTCGCCAACTTCATGATGCTCTTCTCGTTCGTCGTGCCCGAGATCATCCTCGGCGTCGCGTTGTTCCTGTTCTTCATCTTCACGCTGAAGTCCGTGCTGCACCTGGGCACCTTCGCGCAGATCCTGGGGCTGGTGACGTTCCAGATCTCGTACGCGGTGATCATCGTCCGCGCTCGATTACTTTCGATCGGCTCCGAGTACGAAGAAGCGGCGATGGACCTCGGTGGGTCGCCCACGCAATCCGTCCGGCGCGTGCTCCTGCCGCTCCTCTATCCGGCGATCTTCGCGAGCGCCGCCCTCGTCTTCGCCGACTCGCTGGATGACTTCGTCATCGTCCGTTACCTGTCGTCGGGCGCGTCGAGCGAACCACTGTCGGTGAAGATCTACGACGCCGCCCGCGCGGCTCCGCCGCCTTCGGTGAACGCGGCGGCGACCATGATGCTGGTCGCGACGCTCACCGCGATCGGGCTCGCCGCACTGGCGTACCGGCGATTCACCCGGGGAGAGCGACAGGGCGGTGCGAAGGACTTCGTCAGCTTCCAGGTCTGAGCCTCAGACCGCCAGCTCGTCCTCGATCCCGGCCTCGCCGGCGCGCGGCGCCGCGAGGACCCGCAGCGACTCCTTCGGGAGTTCGACGCTGACCGGTGTCCCCTGCCGATAGAGCACCTCACCCCCGGTGTTCGGGATCCACGATTGGATCCGCATCCCGGGGGCGAGGTTGACGAAGACGTGGAGGACGGATCCGACGTAGACGACGAGTTCGACCATCCCCGGCACATGGTTGGGTCCGGATCCCCCGGTGGGCCCCAGCACGACCCGCTCGGGGCGGATCGTGATCTTCGCGGGGCCGCGCGTATCCACCTGGCCTTCACCCGCCGTCAAGACGAAGTCGCCGAGCTTGACCCGACACCCACCGTCGGAGGCCCCTTCGGCCTCCGTGTCCATCAGGTTGGAAACCCCGAGGAAATCGGCGACGTACGCCGTGGCGGGGGCCTCGTAGATGTCCTGGGGAGCGCCGACCTGCTCCACGTGACCCTGGGACATCACGGCGATCCGGTCGGACATGGTCAGGGCTTCCTCCTGATCGTGCGTCACGTAGATGAACGTGATCCCGACCTCTTGCTGGAGTGTCTTCAGCTCGATCTGAAGGCGCTTACGGAGCTTCGCGTCCAGCGCACCCAGCGGCTCATCCAGCAGGAGCACCGCCGGGTTCAGGATGAGCGCCCGTGCCAGGGCGACGCGCTGCTGCTGGCCTCCGGAGAGCTGCGAAGGGCGGCGCTGCTCGAAGCCGGTGAGCTGCACCAGCTCGAGGGCGCGTCCGACGCGTTCGACCGTCTCTTGCTTGGAGGCCTTCTGGTAGCGGAGACCGAACGCCACGTTCTCATCGACGGTGAGGTGCGGGAAGAGCGCGTAGTTCTGGAAGACGGTGTTCACGTTCCGCTTGTGCGGCGGCGTCTGCGCCATGTCGGCGCCGTCGAGCAAGATCCGGCCCTCGCTCGGGCGCTCGAACCCGGCGATCATCCGAAGGGTGGTGGTCTTACCGCACCCCGACGGACCGAGCAACGAGAAGAACTCGCCGGACGGCATCTGCAGGTTGATGCCCGCGACGGCGGTGAAATCGCCGAAGCGCTTCACCAGATCGACGAGCTGTACCTCTCCGCCTGCCATCGTGCGCGGAGCATAGCGCGGGCCCGGGGCCGTGGGTCAAGCTCGGGCTCGCCGACCCGGTGGGATGATGCGCCGATGGGCGAGCCGCGAACGACGCCGGCGGCGATGGGTGGTCCAGTGGCCTTCCGTCGAGACGTCGTTCCCCTCCTCGCCGGCTACTGGTCCTTCGGGCAGTACTGGGGCGTGTGGGTCATCCTCGTGTTCGAGTTCCAGCGTCACCACCACATCTCGGACGCTCGCATCGGCCTGGACTACACGTTGCTCTCCCTGGTCGCCGTCGGCGTGATGCTGCTGGTGGCGCCGCGGCTGCGGCCGTTCGCGCTCTCGACGACGGTCCCGCTCTCGCTCGGCGTGCTGAGCATCGGGGCGGTCGCGATCGGCTACCTGCCGACGACCTGGATCCTGGTGGCGTTCGCGCTGGTGGGGATCGGGAACGGCCTGATCGACGTGTATCTGAACGTCGCCGCGCAACGCGCCGAGGCGCACACGCACAGGCCCGTCCTGCAATGGATGCACGCGACGTACGCGCTCGGTGGCATCACGGGAGCGGCGGTTGCCGGTGCGATCCGGGCGGCGGACATCGACTTCCGGGTGGGGCTCGCCTACGCAGGGGTCGCGCTCGCGATCACCACGGTCTGGACGGCCTCAGCGGTCCCGAACGTGCGGCACGTCGAAGGGACGCAGACGCTCTTCTCGATCTCGGCGTTGTTCAAGGCGCCGGCGCTGCTGGTCCCGGCGCTCGTCGTCCTGTCGTCCTTCTTGATCGAGGGTTCGATGGACGTGTGGTCGGGCCTCTACCTCCGCGACCAACTGGGAGCGTCTGCCTCCGCGGCGGCCATGGCGTTCGTCGCCTTCGCGTCCGCCGTGCTGTTCGGACGGCTCTTCGCCGGTCGCGTGCTCTACGGCATGGGCAGACGGATGACGATCCTGGTGGCGGGCGTGGGCTCGCTCATCGGCGGCACGATCGCCGTCGCGGCGGACCAGGTCTTCGTGATCGGGCTCGGCTACCTGGTGCTCGGCTTCACGTTGTCGGCCGCGGTACCGGCGGCGTTCGGACTGGTGGGCGAGTCTGGCGAGGACCCCACGAACGCGATCGCCGCCGTCACCACCGTCGGCTACACCGGGTTCATCTGGAGCCCGCCGCTGCTCGGGTGGATCGCCCAGAGCTTCAGCCTGCGAGCCGCGATGGGCGTGATCATCATCGCCACGTTCGGCATCATCGCCGGCGGATGGCTCTCACCCCGCGACGCACGCAGCTGAGCTCCCGCTACTCGGCCAGGTTCACGTAGATGTGCTTGGACTCCAGGTAATCGTCGAGACCCTCCCTGCCCAGCTCGCGGCCGATCCCCGACTGCTTGTACCCGCCCCACGGCGTCTCGGTCGGCGCAGGCTGCGTGTCGTTGATCCACACGATGCCGGCGCGGAGCGCCTTCGCGGTGTTGAGGCCCTTCTTGATGTCCCGCGTCCAGACCGCGGCGGCCAAACCGTACTCGTTGTCGTTCGAGAGCTCGATCACCTCGTCGGCCGACGTGAACGGGATCACCGACATCACGGGGCCGAATATCTCCTCGCGTGCGATCCGCGCGTCGTTGTCCACGTCGGCGAAGATCGTCGGAGGCACGAAGTACCCGTTCGCGAGCTTCGGGTCGGTCGGCGCCTCGCCCTGGACGGCCATCTTCGCCTCCCCTTGGCCGATCTCGATGTACGAGAGCACGCGCTCCTGCTGCTCTTTCGAAACGAGCGGACCCATCGTCGTGGTCTCGTCCTTGCCGTCCCCGAGCGTCACGGCCTGCGCGTGACCCACCAGCGCGTTCAGCGCGTCGTCGTAGATCGACCGCTCCACGAACACACGCGAACCAGCGGAGCAGATCTCGCCCTGGTTCCAGAAGATGCCGTTCGCGCTCCCCTGGATCGCAGCGTCGAACTCCGCGTCGGCGAACACGATGTTGGGGGACTTGCCGCCGAGCTCCAGCGTGACCCGCTTCAACGTGTCCGCCCCGCTCCGCATGATCATCTTCCCGACGTCCTTCGATCCGGTGAACCCGACCTTGTCGACGCCGGGGTGCGCAACGAGCGGCGCGCCGCACGTCTCGCCGAACCCGGTGAGGACGTTCAGCACCCCGGCGGGCAAGCCCGCCTCCTCCAGGATCTTCGGGATCTCCAGCGCCGTGAGCGGCGTTTGCTCGGCCGGCTTCAGGATCACCGTGCATCCCGCCGCGACGGCCGGCGCCACCTTCTGTGCGGCCATCATCATCGGGTAGTTCCATGGGGTGATCGCCGCGGCGACGCCCACCGGCTCCTTCACGACGAGCGACATGGCGTCCGGCCCGACCGGCGGGATGTCGCCGTAGATCTTCGTGGCCCAGCCGCCGTAGTACTCGAACATGAACGCGACCTCGGCGATGTCCTCGCGGGCCTCGCCGATCGGCTTGCCGGAGTCGAGGGACTCCAGTTGCGCCAGACGCTCGTGCTCGCGGCGGACGATGTCGGCGGCGCGAAGCAGGATCCCGCCGCGCTCACGCTCCGTGGTCCGGGGCCACCACGTCCCGTCGTCGAAGGTCCGGCGTGCGGCGCTCACGGCCGCGTCCACGTCGGCCTGCTTCGAATCGGGCGCGGTGGCGATCACCTCGCCGGTCGCGGGGTTGAACACGTCGAACCCCGTCCCGTCCGCGGCGTCCACGAACTTCCCGTCGATGTAGTTCTGCAACGCGTCGGCCATCAGCTGTCCCTCCCACAGAACGAGATCCTGGAGGCCCAGCCTAGTACCGGCGCCGCGTACCCCGGTATCCGGCGGACGGCCCTACGGCTCGATGTCGGGCGGCAGCGTCGCGATCCCCCACGCGTCGGCGCCCCCGTCCACCACCACGGTCGTGCCCGTCACGTAACCGCCGCCGGGAGAGGCGAGGAACGCGATCGTCGCCGCGACTTCCTCGGGGAGTCCCGCCCGTCGCAACGGAACGTGCGCCGCGAACTCGTCGACGACCTCCTGGCCCCCGTACTGCAGGACGCCCTCGGTCTGGATCAGCCCGGCGGCGATGCACACCGCGCGGATGCCGTATTTCGACCATTCCTGCGCGATCCCCGCGGCGAACGTCTCGAGCGCCGATCGCGCCATCGACGAGTGCGTCATCATCGGGATGCCTCGCCGTGGACTGAACCCCAGGAACGCGACGAACCCGGATCGACGCGGCATCATCCATCGGCCGGCGATCCGCTGCGTCACGTCCCACGTGGCGTCGACGTTCAACCGATGCACCGCGCGGAGGCCCTTCAGGGCCGTCGACTCCAGCGGCGCCGCGAACTGGCCGCCCGCGTTGTTCACCAGGATGTCGACGGCGCCGAACCGCTCGTCGACCGCGTCGAGGAACCGCTCGACCTGCTCGCTCTCCCGGATGTCCGTGGGCATCGCGAGACATCCGGTTCCCACGCGTTCCAGCTCCCCGCGCACCGACTCGAGTGGCTCGGAGCGGCGGCCGCAGATCGCGACGTTGGCTCCGGTCCTCCCGAGCTCCATGGCCGTCGCCCTGCCGATGCCGGTGCCTCCGCCGGTGACGACGGCGACCTTGCCGGCGTTCGCGTCGGGCGCGAGCGGGGAACGGAAGGGATCGGCCATCGACGCCGAGTATGCCCAAAGGCTCGGCGGCTCGCACCTCACCACGTTCAACGGGGGAGGCGGTAGGCTGGACCGATGGGATGGGTCCTGCTCGTGCTCCTCTTGATCGCGGCCGCGTTCGGCGTGCTCGGGCTGGTCGTGAAGGCGACGATCTTCGTCGTGCTGACGATCGTGATGAGCACCCTCCTGCTCGCGTACCTCGCGTACGCACTGGTGAAGCGGCAGGCGAGGAAGATGGCGAGGGAGCTGGATCGCCGGCTCCAGCCGCCGTCGCAGCCGCCGGGCCAGGACTATCGCTACTAGGCCCGGGGCCTAGCGACCGCGCCGGTAGGCTTCAGCCGCCTCCCGCAGCCTCGCATGCGTCCCGGCGTACACGTCCCCGCCGGGCAGGTACTCCTTGCGAACCTTCGCGAGGCATGTGTAGTTCGGGTCGCAGACGTTGGCGAGCGGACTCTCGGAGACCTGGGTCAGGAACTGGTACGCATCGAGCAGCTCGAACCCTTGCTCGGCGACCAACCACTGCACCATGTCGGTATGCGCGATCCGGAAGGCGTCCTCGAGCGGGCGCGCCGAGCCCGTGGAGATGAGGTAGTCGTCGTTCTCCAAGCGGGGCCATGCGGTCGACCGGCCCTTGATGAGATCGATCACGATCACGGTATCCATCGCGCACTCGACCGCGACGCCGCAGGTTTCACCCTCGCCCTGACGCGCGTGTCCGTCGCCGAGTGAGAAGAGCGCCCCCTGCACGTTCACGCCCAGGTAGCAGGTTGCGCCGGCCCGCATCTCGGGCGTATCCATGTTCCCTCCGTGCGCGTCCGGCACGAGCGAGAGCCGCGTCTCCAGGTTCGCCGGTGCGACCCCCACCGTCCCGTGCATCGGATCGAGAGGGAGCGTCGCCACCTGATCACCGTGACGGGCGCGATACGTCACCGCGCGCGCGGCGCGATCGACCTCGTAGATCCACACCACCTCGGGCATCGGCTCCTGTAGCGTGGCCGTCTGGTGTGTCCCCGAGAGCGCGCCGAACAGCGGCACGAGACACGAGGCACCCCAGTCGCGCGACGGCTCGATCGACACGAAGTGGATCGCGAGCGTGTCCCCCGGCTCGGCGCCCTCGACGTAGAACGGACCCGTCTGCGGGTTCACGAACGGGAACTCGACCACGCGGCTGAGCACGTCGTCGGGACCGCGGACCTTGCCTCCGAACGCGTCCTCGGTCCAGAGCTCGAGGATGTCGCCGGACTTCACCCGCATCACCGGCGCGGCGCCCCCGAACGTCCATGCGAACGCTGCCGGGTCGGGCCGATACGGGATGACGTCGGTCACGGTTACGCCACTACGCGGATCACGGGCCATCGATCGGATGCCGGCCCGGTTGCTCCGCGATCTCGCGGGCGAGCGTCAACACGCGCTCCCGCTCCTCCGGCGACAGGGGCGCCAGCAGCGCACGAAGCTCCTCGACGGACGCGAGCAACCGCCGGATCTCACGTAGCTCCTCGCCCTCGTCGAAGACCTGGTCGGGGGGATCCCCGATCCGGCCCTCGTCCGTCGGCCCGTTCATGGCGCTATCGAACCACGTTCGACGGTCGGCGCGTGGACATCCGGCGGCCGGCGAAGCCGGCCGCCGCGCGTCCGGCAAGCAGGAACAGCAACGTGAACGCCAACCCGATGCCCAGGAAGATCATCAGCCTGCGGCCGCTGGGTGACCCCACCCAGAGCGTCCGAACGATCAATGCCGCCGGCACCGCGACCATCCATGTCCGCACGAGCGTCCGGGTCCCCGGCCGCCGATACGCGCCGGTGAAGGCCGCGACCACGAACCAGGCGACCTCCAAGGGGACGGCGTTCCGCAGGAAGACGTCGAGGGCGCCGATCTCGTGATGCGATCGGATCCCGATGAGCACGAATACGACGAGCGCGATCGCGTCCGCGATCACGAACGGGATCGCCGACCGTCGCGCCGTCTCTTCGAGGGTCACCGAGGGATGTTCCCACAACGATGCGCGTCGCTGCTCGTAGCATCGAGGCATGGACCGCGTGCTCGTGCTCTACGACGACGGCTGCGGCTTCTGCCGATGGTCGGCGTCGAAGATCGCGGCCTGGGATCGGCATCGACGCCTCCGGTTCGCTCCGATCCAGAGCGCCGAGGGTACGGCACGGCTGTACGGACTCGACCAGGCTCGTCGTGATGGCTCCTGGCACTTGATCACGCGCGACGGCCGCATCGCGTCCGCGGGTGGCGCGGTGCCATCGCTGCTCCGTGAGCTGCCCGGAGGAAGCACGCTGGCACGCGCGGCCGACACGTTCCCATTGGCCACCGACCGCGCCTACCGGGCGGTGGCTCGCCGGCGTGCCACGCTCGGGCGGCTCCTGCACGTCGACGCCTGCGACGTTCCCGCCGATCGATGAGGGCCGCGACCCGCGCCGTCGTCGCCGAGCTCCGCGCGATCGCCGATCCGTCGCGGCTCCCAGGCATGGCCCGCGTTGGCATCAACGTGGACCGGGCGTTGGGCGTCAAGATCCCCGACCTCCGCAAGCTCGGCCGGCGATACCGTCCCGATCACGGATTGGCGCTCGATCTCTGGCGCAGCGGCATCCACGAAGCCCGCATCCTGGCCTCGATGGTGGACGACCCCGCGAAGGTGACGCGCGAGCAGATGGAGGAATGGGTCGCCGGATTCGACTCGTGGGATCTCTGTGATCAGGTGATCTCGAACCTCTTCGACCTGACGCCGTTCGCGGCTTCGGTCGTCCGCGCATGGACGAAACGTCCCGAGGAGTTCGTGAAGCGCGCGGGGTTCGCGATGATCGCGGCGCTCACCGTCCACGACCGGACGGCGCCCGATCGCACGTTCGCCGCGTGGTTCCCAGCGATCCGCCGCGGCGCGAGGGACGATCGCAACTATGTGAAGAAGGCCGTGAGCTGGGCGCTGCGGCAGATCGGCAAGCGGAACCTGGAGTTGAACTCGGCAGCGATCGCTGAGGCGGAGATGCTGTCGATGTCAGATATGCCCAGCGCGCGTTGGGTCGGCCGCGATGCGCTGCGCGAGCTGCGGCTCGACGAGACGCAGCGGCGACTGCGGGCCCGTTAGGCGGAACCGGCCCCGATCACGGCTTCCGCCTCCATCTCGACCTTCCAGCGGGGATCCAGCAGCGCGGCGACGGCCACCATCGTGGCGGCCGGCCGGGTGTCGGCGAACGCCTCACCGTGCACGCGGCCGACCTCGGCCCAGTCCAGCGGGTCGGTCAGGTAGACACGTGTCCGAACGACGTCTTCCCGTCTCGCACCGAGGGAGCCGAGCGCCTCGAACACGATCTCGAGGCAGCGTCGCATCTGGACCGCCACGTCCGGGTCGACGTCGCCGTCGGGCCAGACGGGCGCGGTGCCGGAGACCAGGACCCGGTCCCCGGCACGCACCGCCCGGCTGAATCCGATGGTCGGCTCGAAGGGCGAACCCGACGAGACGCGTTCCACGACCTAGCTCTTCTCGATGAGCTCTGCCGGTGTGTCGGGCACCATGATCGTCTCGTGCTCCGGCTCCTGCCCCTCCACGTGCAGCTGCGGCAGCCACTCGAGCCACCCGGGCAGGTACCAGTTCCAGTCACCGAGCAACCGCATGCCTGCCGGGACCAGCAGCGTCCGCACGATGGTGGCGTCCATGAAGACCGCGACCGCCAGGCCGAAGCCCATCTGCTGCAGCGGGCCCAGCCGGCCTGAGGCGAACCCGGTGAACACGACGACCATGATGATCGCCGCACCCGTGATGATGCCGGCCGTCGTCCGCAAGCCGTACGCGACCGCCTCCGTGTTGTCGTGGGTCTTGTCGTATTCCTCACGGATCCGTGAGAGCAGGAACACGTGGTAGTCCATCGACAATCCGAACAGGATCGAGAACAGGAACAGTGGCAACCAGGCCTCGATCGCCTCGCTCTTGTGGAACTGGAACCCGATCGCGTTGAAGAACCCGATGCCCACGCCCTTCTGGAACACGAGCGTCACGGCGCCGTAGGCGGCGCCCACCGAGAGCAGGTTCATCAGGATCGCCTTGAGCGGCAGGATCAGCGAACGGAACACGACCATCAGCAACAGGAACGAAAGGCCGAGCACGAACGCCAGCACGATCCACTGGTACGTGTCCGTCACCGACAGGAAGTCCAGGAATATCGCGCTGTTGCCGCCCACGTACACCTGCACATTCGGAACGCCCGCGAAGGCGGCGGGCACCACGTTCGACCGAAGATCGCGGATCGCGGAGAACGACGCGTCGTTCTGCGTCTCGCCCTTGAAGAACGCGGACACCTTGGTGGCCGATCCGTCCTGACTGGTCGCGACCTGGGTGTCGGTGGAAAAGATCGGGTCCTGCGCGATCGCGGCCTGGAGCTTCGTGACCGCGGCCTGGGCCCCGGCCGAGCCGACGTCGCCCGTGATCACGATCTCCGCCGGGTCGGTCAAGCCGCCCGCGAACTCGCGTTCCAACGTCAGGAACGCCGCCTTCGCCGGCACATCCGGCAGCTGGTTGATGTCGGTCGAGCTGCCCTTGTTCAGCTGGAAGTAGAACGACCCGAGCGTTCCGAGGACCAGGATGCTCGCGATCAGGAACACCCACGGTCGCTTCATCACGCCGCGCGCGACCACGTCCCAGACGCCGCCCGGCACGTCGTGCGGCGTGTCCAGGCGGGCACGCTTCGACAGCCTCGGCCAGTTGATGCGATCCCCGAGCTTGGCGAGGATCGCCGGCAGCAACGTCATGGAGGAGATGATCGAGACGACCGTGACGAAGATGGCGCCGGCGGCCAGCGCACGGAAGATCGTGGTCGGGATGATGAACATACCCAGCAGGGCGAGGACCACCGTCATACCGCTGAAGAAGACCGCGCGGTTCGCCGTGGCGCCCGCGGCGCCGATCGCCTCGAGCTTGTCGAATCCCTTCTTCCGTTCCTCACGGAACCGCGACACGATGAACAGCGAGTAGTCGATGCCGACCGCGAGCCCGATCATCGAGATGATGTTCGTGACGAACAGGTTGAACTCGACGATCTGCCCGACCAGCGCGGTGATCCCCAGGGCGATCGCGATGGCCGCGATCCCCATGCCGATCGGGACGAGCGCTGCCACGATGGCGCCGAACACGACGACCAGCACGACGAGCGCCACCATGACGCCGATCGATTCGCCCTTCTTCGCGTCCTCCTCCGCGATCGTGGTGAAGTCGGCGTTCAGCGTTGCCTGCCCCGCGAGCTGCGTGCTGAAGCCTTCGGACTTGTTGGCGGTGAGCGTGTCCCGGATCCCCGTGATCGTCGGCGTGTCGTCTTTGGTGATCGCGACCGAGATCAGCGAGTACTGCTTGTCCTTGGAGACGAGCCCGGCGGCGGCGTCCGGCGACTGCGCGAGCGCGTCGTAGTAGCTCGTCGGCGGCTCGACGACCAGGTCCTTCTTCGCGGCCAGCGCTCCTTGGATCTGCTTGACGTAAGTCTGGTACGCAGGGTCGTCGACGGTGAGAGAGTCGGAGTGCACGATCACGTACTCGGTGCTCGCGCCCACCTCTGCGGCCGTGAACTGCGAGTCGATGATGTCCTGCGCTTTGATCGACTCCGGCTTGTTCGTGAACGAGATGTCGTTGTTGAGGACGCCGCTGAGCAGCGTGCTCGATACGCCGATCATCACGACGAACAGCAAGCCCCAGATGCCGATGACCCTCCAGGGGTGCCGGCTGCTCGCTCGAGCCAACGATTCCGGATTGATCTTCATCCCTCCACCTTTCTCGCCCACCCGACGAGGGTTCGTTTGACGTACGGTGTACGCTTACGGTGTATGTTCTACATGTGTACGGTGTAAGTCGTCAACCACTATCTCAGAGGTACTACGGATGGCACAGCGAACGGAACGCAAACAACGGGAGAAGTTAACGCGCGACCGCGTGGTCGATGCGGCGCTGCGGATCATGGACGAGGAGGGCCTCGACGCCGTGTCCATGCGGCGGGTCGGCCGCGAGCTCGGCGTGGAGGCCATGTCGCTCTATCACCACGTGCACGACAAGGAGGACCTGCTCCTGGGGATCCGGGAGCGGGTGCTCTCCAAGTTCCTCGATCCGGGCACCGAGGGCGACTGGGAGGTTCGGGCGCGAGCGGCCGCCAGGTCGTGGCGCCACATCCTGCGTGATCACCCGGCCATGATGGTGCTCATCTCGGAGTCGAAGCGATTCGAGATGACCCCGGCGTCGATGCGACCGACCGAGACTGCCCTCCGCCTGCTTCGGGAGGTGGGGCTGGCCGAGGACGACGCGGTGAAAGCGTTCTGCGCGTTGGGTGGATTCATCGTCGGATTCGTCATGTTCGAGATCGGCGTGACCCGTGCGTCCGGCCCCGAGGACGAGCCGCCAACGCCGGAAGGACTGATGGCGGGGCTTCCCGCCGACGAGTTCCCGTGCTTCATGTCGTCCTTGCCCTACCTGATGCAAGGCGACATCGATCAGCGGTTCGAATACGGGCTGGACCTGTTCATCGCCGGTATCCGATCGAAGTCCGCCGGCAAGCCGAGCTCGTCCGTCGCGGACTAGCTTGGGTCCTCTCGGGACGCGAACGCGCCCCGATGACGCACCACGGCCGCCGCCAACGCATGGCCCGCGGCGGCGCTTTCCTGGGGCGACGCCCCCCGCAGTCGAGCCGCGAGGTACCCCGCGTCGAACGCATCTCCCGCGGCGGTGGTATCTGCGATGTCGCCGGACCGGATCGCGGTGACCGGATCGACGGACCCATCGACAGCCACGATGCACGGGTCCGCGCCGTCGGTCACCACGACCTCGCTCGCGCCCATCGCGCGGAACGCTCCCGCGATCTCGCTCGCGGAGGTCGCATCGGTGAGGCGACGCCCGTCCTCCGTCGATGCGAGCAACAGGTGCGCGACGGGGGCGATCCGCCTGGTCCACCTGCGGGCGTCGGCATCGTCGGCCCATAGGGCCGGGCGATGGTTCGGATCGTAGACGACCATCCCGTCGCTCCTACGGATCGCCTCGGCAAGGTCGAGGAGGGTGCGACGACCGGCGTCGTGTAGCACCGCCAGCGTGATCCCGCTCAGCCACAGGACGTCGACGGCGGAGGGATCCGGCAGGCCGACGCCCTCGTCGAGCGCGCCGCGGAACGGACTCGCACTCCGGTGATACGTGAACGATCGCTCGCCCGAGTCGTCGACCGTCACGCGGTACCGTCCGAGGGTGGCCCCCGCGACGCGACGGATGTACGAGGCATCCACGCCCTCCTCGCGACAGAACCGCAGGAGCGCGTCGCTGTCGCGTTCGTCGCCGGCCGCGCTCGCGAGCAGGACGTGGAGATCCTTCGAGGTTCGCGCCAGGTACACCGCGAGGTTCAGTGCATCGCCTCCGAAACCGCGCCTGGTCGAGCCGTCCACTTCCACGAGCTCCTCCACCAGGGGTTCGCCGACGACGAGAACGCGGGTCACGACGGATCGGCCGTGGAAAGCGTCGAAACCGTCCGCACACGCTCGGCGATCTCGTCCCACGCTCCCCGGCGGATGAGCGCCGCCGGACACGGCCAGCTCCCGCCGACCGCGAAGACGTGCTGAAGGGCCAGGTAGGCAGGCGCCGAGCCTCCGTCGATGCCTCCGGTTGGCAGGAAGCGCATCGAGGGCATGATCGCACCCAGCGTGGAGACTGCCGGCACGCCCCCTGCCGCCTCGGCCGGGAAGAACTTCACCTCCCGCATCCCGGTCTCCGCCACGCGCAGGAGCTCCGTCGCGGTGGCGATACCCGGAACGAACGGGATGGGATGGTCCGCCGACGCGGACAACAGCGAGGCGCTCGACCCCGGGCTCACCGCGAACATCGCTCCGGCCGCTGCCGCGTCGGCCAGCTGATCGGGCGATACGACGGTGCCGGCGCCCACCACGACGCCGTCGACCGACGACCGCACGGCCTCGATCGCGGAGAGGGCGCCGGGCGTCCGGAGCGCGATCTCCATGGTGGGCGATCGGTGATCGACGAGGAGGCGCGCCAGCCTGACCGCCTGCGCCACGTCGTCGACCTCGATCAGCGGGAGCACCCGCTGGGAGCCCAGGAGGTCGGAGAGCGTCATCGGAGCCACACGGCCTCCTGCACGTCTAGACGAGCCCCAGCTCGCGGCCGACCCGCTCGAACGCCCCCATCGCCTCGCGGAGGTCTTCCTCCGTGTGATCGGCCGTCACGATCGCCCGCACACGCGCCCGCCCGCGTTCCACGGTCGGGAACACGATCGCCGGACAGAACACACCCTCATCGAATAGACGCCGCGCCAAGGTCTGCGCCTTCTCCTCGTCGCCGGTGATGATCGGGGTGATCGGGGTCTCGGACTCGCCGGTGTCGAAGCCGAGCGCGTGCAGTCCCTCTTTGAACAGGACGGTGTTCGACCAGAGTCGCTGCAGACGGTCCGGCTCGTCGTGCAAGACGTCGAGCGCCGCAAGGCACGCCGCGGCCACGGCGGGCGGCGCGCTCGTCGAGAACAGGAACGGCCTCCCGCGGTTCTGCAGCCACTCGATCAGGTGGTGAGGTCCGGCGATGAAGCCACCGAGCACACCGAACGCCTTCGACAGCGTCCCCACCTGGATGTCGACGCGGCCGTGGAGTCCGAAATGATCCACGGTGCCCGCTCCGCCCGTGCCGAGCACGCCGCTCGCGTGCGCATCGTCGATCATCATGATGGCGCCGTGCCTCTCGGCGATCTCGACGAGCCCGCGGAGCGGCGCGATGTCGCCGTCCATCGAGAACACGCCGTCCGTGATCAGCAGTTGGTGCCGGCCGGGGCGCGCGGTCTCGGCGAGCAACGCGTCGGCGGCGTCGACGTCCTTGTGCGGGAACACCTTGATCTCGGCGCGTGAGAGCCGCGCACCGTCGATGATCGATGCGTGGTTCAAGCGGTCGGAGACGATGACGTCGTCTTTCGACAGGATCGCCGCGACCGTCCCGGCGTTCGCCGTGAATCCCGACTGGAACATCAACGCGTCGTCGGCACGCTTGAACTCGGCGAACCGCCGCTCCAGCTCGAGGTGAAGCGTCATGGTCCCCGCGATCGTCCGGACCGCGCCGCTGCCCGCCCCGAGCTCGAGGGCGGCCCTCGATGCCGCCAGGTTCACGCGAGGATGGTTCGCCAGCCCCAGGTAGTTGTTGGACGCGAGATTGATGACCTCACGGCCGTCGAACCGCGAGCGAGCGCCAGTGGCTCCCTCGAGCGTTCGGGGATGCAGCAGCAATCCGTGCTCACGCAGGCCGTCGAGCTCGTCTCGCAGATGATCGAGCGATCCCATGCTTCACTCCCCCGGAAGGATGATGACCTTGCCCGAACGACCCGACGCGGTGGTCGCGAACGCCTCCTCGAACTGCTCCAACGCGAACCGATGGGTGATCACCGGCGCGACGTCCACGCGGCCGGTCGAGAGCAGCGTCGTCGTCTGTTGCCACGTCCGGAACATCTCTCGCCCGGTGATCCCTTGCAGCCGAGCCTCCTTGAAGATGACCTGGTCGTTCAGATCCAGTGTCACCGGGCCCTCCGGCAGTCCAAGCAGCGACATGCGACCGCCCCGAGCCAGCATCCTCGTCCCTTGGTCGATCGCTCGAGCGTTCCCGCTCATCTCGAGCACCACCTCCGCGCCGATGCCTTTCGTGGCCTCCATCACCGCCGCCACGGGATCTACTTCGATCGGGTCGACCGAGAGATCCGCACCCATGCCGGCAGCCATCTCGCGACGATAGTCGTTCAGCTCGATCGCGATAACCTTCCACGCGCCGAGCGAACGAGCGATCGCCACGGCGAACAACCCGATCGGCCCACACCCGATCACGGCGACGGGATTCGTGGCGATGTCCTCGCCACCACCGGTGCCGAACGCCGCGTGCACGGCGTTGCCGAAGGGCTCCATGATCGACGCGGCATCGGGATGGATGCCCTCCCCGACGATCCACGCGTTGCCCGCGGGGAGCACCAGGTACTCGGCGAACGCGCCCTCGATATCGACACCCAGGATGCGGAGGTTCTCGCAGATGTGCGCACGCCCGGTGCGGCACGTCGAGCAACGCCCGCACGACACATGTGTCTCCGCGGCCACGAACGCACCGGGCTCGAGATGATGGACCTCAGGTCCGACGGCCTCGACGGTCCCGGCGACCTCATGCCCGAACGTCATCGGCATCCGGAGGATCCGCTTCTCCGCCCAATCGTTCCAGTCGTAGATGTGGAGATCGGTGCCACAGATCGACGCCGCATGCACCCGGATGAGCACCTCGCCCTCTCCGGGAACCGGGACCGGGATGCTCACCAGCTCGGCGCCTGCGCGGGGTGCGGTCTTGCGAAGGGCACGCATCATCCGGGCCATGCCCGGAGCCTATCGTGAAGCGTGGGAACCTCCGGACGACAAGTGAGCGTCCAAGCCGCGACTTCCGATCAGGAGGAACGGTCGATGCGGTTGAAGCTCTTCGGTGCCACGGTGCTCTCCCTCGGGATCCTCGCCTCCTCATGTGCGAACGCCTCCACCGGTGATGGCCCAGGCGACGGCGGAACCGGAAGCGGCAGCGGGCCTACCGGCCCCACCTCCCCCACCGGTTCGGCGCAGCTCGTGCTCCGGGTCGATGAGGTCGGCGGCTTCGTACCGGTCCAGTACAACCTGACGCGGTTGCCGCTGCTGTCGCTCTACGACGACGGCCTCCTCATCACCCCCGGGGCGCAGACGGAGATCTATCCCGGCCCCGCCCTCCCCGCGATCGCGCAGCAGCGTCTCTCGCAAGACGCGATCCGCCTCGTACTCCAAGCCGCGCTCGACGCGGGGCTCGGCAAGGACCGCAACCTGCAGACCATGACGGTGTCCGACATGCCCACCACGGTGTTCACGCTGACGATCGGCGGGCAGACGCACACGACGCAGGTGTACGCGCTCGCGTTCGATCTCGGACACAAACCCGATGGGCGGATGAGCCAGGAGGAGTTCCAGGCACGCAAGGACCTGGCGGCCTTCCTGAGGGACGTGAACGACCTGAGCTGGCTCCCCAACGGGTCAGTGACGGACGACGGGATCTACCAGCCGACCGCTCTCCGGATCTACTCGGGCCCCTACCAACCCGACCCGAACCTCACGCAGACACCCATCACGTGGCCCCTGACGCCCGGCCTGGATATGTTCGGGGAGTCGTCGGAGAACACGCCGGGCGGGATGCGATGCGGAACGGCGACCGGCGCCGACGCGGCGACGCTCCTACCGCTCACCGAGCAAGCGAACCAGCTCACGCCATGGACGAGCGGGGGAACGCGGTACGGATTGTCCTTCCGACCGCTCCTCCCCGACGAGTCGGGCTGCTGATCCGGGCCGAGAACGCCTCCACAGAAACCTCTCTCCGTTCAAGACGCGGGCGGGCGCGGCCGATATCCGTTGCAGAACTACCTTGAAGCAGGTAGCCCGTGACGGTTGACGACAACGAACCCGCGCATATCGACGCCCAAACCGCCCAAGGCGGGTTCTTGGCGGACTTCGGCATGGACGGTCCGGACACCGTCTCTGATCTCGCGCGCCGACACCGCGAACTCGTGGCTCGCTACCGCGGCATCATCGACCGGCTGCCCGCCGTCCTCTACGTCGACGGGGTGAACGATGGCGACACGATGGTCGACGTCGGCCCCGGGATCTTCGACCTGCTGGGGTTGACCCGCGAAGAGTGGCTCGCCACACCCGAAGGCTGGCGCGACGTGCTGCATCCCGACGACCTGCACCGGATCGTCGAAGCGAGTGAGCGAACCGTGTCATCCGGCGAGCCGTTCCGCGAGCAGTATCGAGCGATCCATCGCGACGGTCGTGAGGTGTGGATCCGGGAGGAGGCCGTCCGGATCGAGGACGAGGAAGGGTCCCCGCTGTTCTGGCTCGGACTCATGTTGGATGTCACGGACTCGGTCCGCACCGAGCGCGAACTGCAGGAGGCGCAGAAGCGGTACGGCGCCTTGGTGGAGAACATCCCCGCCATCGTCTACGTGGATCTCGCCGACGATCGGATGACGACGACCTACGTCAGTCCGCAGATCGAAGCGCTCTTGGGCATCACACCGGCGGAGTACATCGACGACCCCGATCTCTGGCTCACGCACCTGCATCCCGAGGATCGCGACGAGACCGTGGCCGCGTACCTGGAAGGGCGAGCAGCGGGCGAGCCGTTCACGCTCGAATACCGGCTCGTCGCTCGGGACGGCAGCGTGCTGTGGTTCAGCGACAGCGCCGTCGTCGTCCACGACGCCGCCGGCGAGCCGCTCTACGTGCAAGGCGTGATGCTCGATATCACGACACGCAAGGAAGCCGAAGCGCAGATCGCGTTCCTCGCATATCACGACAAGTTGACCGAGCTCCCCAACCGGGTCCTCTTCGACGAGTTGCTGGACCTTTCGTTGGCGAGGGCCCGCCGACACGGGTTGGGCGTCGCCGTCATCTCGGTGGACATGGACAACTTCAAGTTGGTGAACGACAGCCTGGGGCACGACGCGGGCGACGAGCTGATCGTGCTCCTTTCGGAGCGACTGCGGGAGGCCACGCGCGAGACGGATCTGGTGGCTCGACCCGGAGGAGACGAGTTCCTGATGCTCCTCGCCGACCTCGAATCGGCAGCGACCCTCCCCGGCGGAGACCCTGCGGCGCTCGTCGCTGAGTCCGTCGCGTCGAGGATCCAGGCCTCCCTGCGTCAACCGTTCGAGGTCGCCGGGACCGAGCTCTACGTGACGGCGTCTCTGGGGATCAGTCTCTTCCCGACCCACGGCGACGACGCGGAGACGATCTTGAAACACGCCGACAACGCGATGTTCCGCAGCAAGCAGGCAGGCCCGGGCGGATCGTTCATGCACGCCGCGAGCGACGTCGACTCGATGGGGATGCTGTCGCTCAGCACGCGACTCCGGAAGGCCGTCGAGAACCAGAGCTGGATGCTCCACTACCAACCGCTGGTCGACCTCTCCACCGGCGGGATGATCGGCGTCGAGGCGCTGATCCGGTGGCCCGAGCCGGGAGGCGGCCTCATCCAACCCGGCGAGTTCATCCCGCTCGCCGAAGAGATGGGCTTGATCGAAGCCATCGGCGACTGGGTGGTCGAGGAGCTCAGCCGGCAGGACGCGATGTGGCGCGCCGATGGACTCTCGCTGGAGATCAGCTTCAACCTGTCACCCCGGCAGCTCTGGCGGCCCGCTGTGGTGGACAAGATCCTGGCGCGGCTGGAGCCCGCGGGGATGGATCCGGCGCGGCTCACGGTCGAGATCACGGAATCGACGGCCATGACCGATCCGGATCGAACGCAGACGATCCTGGAGGACATGCACGGTCGAGGCCTCCGCCTGGCGATCGACGACTTCGGCACGGGCTACTCCTCGCTCGCGCGGCTGAAGCACATGCCGTTCGACGTCCTCAAGATCGACCGATCGTTCATCCGCGACGTCGACACCGACCGGGACGCGGCCAGCATGGTTTCGGCGATGATCGCGCTCGCGCAGAACCTCGGCATGACCGCGCTGGCCGAAGGCATCGAGACGGAGCCGGAGTGGGCATGGCTTGCGGACCGTGGCTGCGCGCAAGGACAGGGCTACTACTTCTCGCGCCCGGTCCCTGCAGCCGAGATCCTGGCGCTGCACCGTAGAGCCGGCCTCACGGTCGTCGAGGGCGAGAGCGCCTGACGGGAACGCCCGGCATCAGCGGCGCTTGGGCCGGCGTAAGCCGGACCGCCGACCCCGGCTGGAACCGCTGAACACGAGCCTCGCCGGAGCGACCTTCATCCCCTCCTGCTCGAACTCCTCGTGCAGGTCCAGGCGCGCCGCCATCCGGCTGACGTCGCCTTGCTGATCCGGGGTGACGAACGTGACGCTCATCCCGCCCCGACCGGCCCGGGCCGTCCGCCCGACGCGATGCACGTACCCCTTGTCCTCGAGCGGCGGATCGTAGTTCACGACCAGCGTGATGTCGTCGAGGTCGAGGCCGCGCGCGGCGACATCGGTGGCGACCAGGACACCAACGTGCTTGTCCTCGAACCGATGCAAGGCCTTCTCGCGCGCCTGCTGCGTCATGTCACCGTGCATCATCACCGTGGGCACGTCCTGCGCGCGGAGTTGCCGCGCGAGGGACTCGACACGGCGCTTCGTGTTGACGAACACAAGCGTCAGGCCCTCCTGCAGGTTCACCAGCTCGACGAGCTTCTCAAGCTTCTCGTGCGAGCCCGCCGGAACGAACCGATGGTCGGCTTCCTCCACGGTCTTGCCGTCCGAGGCGATCTCGTGTCGCACGGGGTTCTTCGTGTAGACGTCGGCGATGCGACCGACGGCGCCGTCCAGCGTGGCCGAGAAGAACATCGTCTGGCGGTCCTTCGGAAGGAGCCGCACGATGCGGTCCACCTGAGGCTGGAACCCCATGTCGAGCATCCTGTCCGCCTCGTCGAGCACGAAGATCTTCACCCCGTCAAGCTTCACCAGCTTGCGGTCGGCAAGATCCTGGAGCCGTCCGGGAGTGGCGATGAGGATGTGCGCGTCGCCGACGCCCTTCGACTGCTCTGTGACCCGCGTGCCCCCGTACACCACCTTGGTCTTGAGGCGTTTCGCGCGGGCGATGTCGACCAGGTCGTCCTTCACCTGTTGCGCCAGTTCGCGGGTCGGGACCAGGATCAGTGCGGCGGGATGCTTCGTGTCCTCGGGCGAGAGCTGCTCCACGATGGGGATCGCGAACCCGAGCGTCTTGCCCGAGCCCGTCTGCGACTTGGCGAGCGTGTCGCGTCCCGAGGTGGCGTCCTGGATCACCATCACCTGGATCGGGAACGGCTCGTGGATCCCTCGCTTGGCGAGGGTTTCGATCACCGCGTCGGATACACCGAGGTCTCGGAAGGATGTGAAGGACGAGGCTGAAGAAGAACCCATGCACGACGAGCGTACACCGCGACGGGCGAGGGTCACGGTTGCGCGCTCGGGCGGTAGGCTGGCCGGTCGCGGAAGACGACTGAACGGGAGCCAACGTGGAAGACCGGGAACAGCTCTGGAGGGACTTCGCGGCGCAACTCGCCGTCGACAGCATCCGATGCACCACGGCCGCGGGATCGGGGCATCCGACCTCCTCCATGTCCGCGGCGCACCTCACGGCCGTGCTCTATGCCGACCATCTGCGCACGGACGTGTCCGATCCCGACGATCCGGCCAACGACCGCTTCGTACTGTCGAAAGGGCACGCGGCGCCGGTCCTCTACTCCGCGCTGAAGGCGATCGGCGCGATCTCGGACGAGGAGCTGCTGACGCTCCGCAGGTTCGGGTCGCCGATCCAAGGGCACCCGGCGCCGGTACCCGAGCTGCCGTGGATCGACGTCGCGACGGGATCGCTGGGCCAAGGTCTCCCGATCGGCGTGGGGATGGCGTTCGGGATGCGGCTGAACGGCTCGCCCGGACACGTCTGGGTGATGCTCGGCGACTCCGAGATGGCCGAGGGCTCGGTCTGGGAGTCCATGGAGACGGCGTCGTTCCACGGGCTCGACTGCCTCACCGCGATCCTCGACCTCAACCGGCTGGGCCAGCGGGGACCCACGATGCACGAGTGGAACGCCGACCTGTTCCGCGATCGCGCGTTGGCCTTCGGGTGGCACGCGATCGAGGTCGACGGTCACGACGTGGTCCAGATCGACGCGGCGTACACCGAGGCGAGGCGCACCGACCGGCCGACGCTGATCGTCGCGCGCACGGAGAAGGGCCACGGCGTGTCGTTCCTGGCGAACGCCTTGGGATGGCATGGGAAGGCGCTGACCCAGGAGCAGGCAGCCACGGCGATCGAGGAGCTCGGCGGTGAACGCGCGCTCACGATCACCCCGCCCCAGCCCGATCAGTTCATCGCGCTCGAGCTGGGCACACCTCATGTGGGCACGCCGCCCGCCTACGACGACAAGGTCGCGACGCGCAAGGCGTTCGGCGACGTCCTGGGCTGGCTGGCGGGTCATCGTTCCGACGTCGTGGTGCTCGACGGGGAGGTCGGGAACTCCACCTACACGGACGAGTTCCAGGACGTCGCGCCCGAGCGCTTCTACGAGATCTACATCGCCGAGCAGACCATGGTCGGCGCGCAGATCGGGCTGCAAGCGCTCGGGAAGGTCGCGTTCGCCGCGACGTTCGGGGCGTTCTTGACCCGGGCCACGGACTTCGTCCGGATGGGTGCGATCGGCCGGGCGGATCTGCGGCTCTGCGGCTCGCACGCGGGTGTTTCGATCGGTGAGGACGGCCCGTCGCAGATGGCGCTCGAAGATCTCGCCACCATGCGCGCGATCAACAGCTCGACCGTCTTGTACCCCGCGGACGGGAACTCGACCGTGAAGCTCGTCACCGCGATGTGCGATCTCCCAGGGATCTCCTACATCCGGACCACCCGGGAGGCGACGCCTTCGTTGTACGGGCCGGACGAAGCGTTCCCGATCGGTGGCAGCAAGACCCTCGCATCGGGGCCGAACGACGGCGTCACGCTCGTGGGAGCGGGCGTCACGTTGTTCGAGTGCCTAGGCGCCGCGGAGACGCTCGCCGCCGACGGCATCACATCGAGGGTGATCGATTGCTATTCCGTGAAGCCGATCGATGCGGCGACCTTGCGGAAGGCGTTGGAGGAAACCGGCGTGATCGTCGTGGTCGAGGACCATCGGATCGAGGGCGGTCTGGGGGACGCGGTGTTGGACGCGCTCGCCGCGACCGGTCCCCTTTCGGGTCGGGTCGTCAAGGTGGCGGTGACGCAGATGCCCGGCTCCGGGACGCCCGAGGAGATGCGGGCGTGGGCCGGCATCGATGAAGCGTCCATCGTCGAACGGGTACGGGCCGCGATCTCCTAACGCGGAGCCGCAGACACCCGAGCGCTCGACACCGCGGCCGGGACGCCGCCCAGTGCGAACGCGATGATCTCTTCGGGGGGCACGGGCCGGCTGAACAGGTAGCCCTGACCCATCTCGCACCCCCGGGAGAGCAGCAGATCGAGCTCTCCCGGGGTCTCGATCCCTTCGGCGAGCGTCGTCATGCCCAAGCCGACCGCCAGCTCGATGAAGGCGGTCGCGATGCTCGCCGCCTGTGGGTCGCCGTCCACCCCGGAGACGAATGACCGGTCGATCTTCAGGACATCGATCGGCACAGCCCGGAGGCGAGACAGGGACGAGTAGCCGGTTCCGAAGTCGTCGATCGCGATGAGCAAGCCGCCGCGATGGAGCTCCCACAAGATCTCCTGAGCGCGATCGGGATCGATCATGGCCGAGGATTCCGTCACCTCCACCACGATGCGTCCCGGATCCACGCCACCGTTCCCGATCTGCGAGAGGATCCGTTCGGCCAAGTCAGGCTGCCAGAACTGCCTGGGCGACAGGTTGAAGCCGATCTCGAGATCGATGTCCAGGTCGAGCCACGCTCGAGCCTGGTAGACGATCTCGTTCACCACCCAGTCCCCGATCGTCTCGATCAGCCCGAGTTCCTCCGCAAGCGGTATGAAATCCCCCGGTGGGATCATGGAGCCGTCGGGCTCGATCCATCGGATGAGCGCCTCGACGCCGGTCATCGCGCCGGTCGCGAGCTCGATGACCGGCTGGTAGTGCAACACCCACTTGCGGTTCTCGACGGCCTTGCGCAACCGGGTGACGAATCGCAACTTCGCCGAGGAGTCGACCGCTCCTCGTGCGGACACCACGTATCCGGCCGGGCCGGACTTCTTGCTCTCGTACATCGCGGCCTCGGCGTTGCGGAGCAGTCCGCCGGAGTCCTCGCCGTCCTGCGGGAACAGGCTGATGCCCATGCTCGCCGACATGTAGAGCTCGGTCCCGGCGACGACGAACGGCGACGTCAGCGACTCGTGGATGTGCTGGGCGACCGACTCTGCCCGGATCAGCGGGGCGTCCATGTCGCCGCGCTCCTCACGTTCCATGTCGGCGAGCAGCAACAGGAACTGGTCGCCTCCCCGTCGCGCGACCAGGTCCGTGTCGCGCGTCGACTCACGCAAGCGCTCGGCCACCATCTTCAGGAGGTCGTCGCCGTGGTGGTGCCCGAGGCTGTCGTTCACCAGTCGGAAGTCGTCCAGGTCGAGACAGACGACGGCGACCGACCCATCGTGTCGTCGCGCGCGGTCGATCGACAGGCTCAACAGCTCCTCGAACATCGACCGGCTGGGCAACCCGGTGAGCTCGTCGTGATAGGCGAGGAAGGCGACCTGCTGCTCGTCTCGCTTGCGCTCGGAGATATCCAGCATCAGGCCGTGCGAGAACAGCGGCGCGCCGTGTTCGTCGCGCAGGAGCGACGCCTGATCGAACACCCACACGATCTTGCCGTCCTTGGTGAACATCCGGTACTCGAGGACGAACGGCTCGCCCGTCTCGTTGTGGCGCGCGTTCTCCGCGAGCGCGCGAGCGCGATCGTCGGGGTGGAGCGTCTTGGACCACAGGTCCGGGTCGGCGAGCCACTCCTGTTGCGAGTACCCGAGGAGCCGTTCGATCTGCGGACTCACGTAGACGGCGGAGGCTTGCTCGTTCACGGCGTCGATGTACGTGACTGCCGGGATGTGCTCGACGATCGATCGGTACTGCTGCGCGGCGAAGCGCCGGGTCTCTTGGACCCGCTGCCGCTCGATCGCAGCACCGAGGGCTCCGGCAGCGGCACGCAGAGCGCCCGTCTCCACGTCGGACCAACCGCGGGTCTGGCACTCGTCGTCGAACCCCAGGAACCCCCACCATTCCGGGCCGACGAAGACCGGCACGGCGAGCACGCTCCCGACCCGCTCGCGGGACAGGACCCGTCGTTCGCACTCCGGGAGCTCGCTCACGGGACCGCTGATCTCCCCCCGACGCCCGAGCACCTCGATCCATCGGGAGAACTCCGGCGCGAACGGGTGGAGGTGGTTGGTCGGGTCCTCGAAGATCCGGGACATGCCGTCGGCGTCCCACTCGAAGCGGAGATCCATCCACAACCGTCCGTCGGGGCCACGGGTGTTCTGGAAGAGGTAGGAGCGGGAGACGGCCGCGGCTGTTCCGAGGTGCACCAGCACCTCGTCGATCCGATCGTGCCACGCCTCGTCGCGAAGGAAGCGTTCGGTGGCGAACGCGACGGCTCCGAGGACGGCCTCTCCGATTCCGGGCGGCGCCTCCATGTCATCCGAGCTATCGGCGGAGCGCCGTTCCACCTGAAGACGCGGCCGGGGTCCCGGCGGGCGCCTGCTACCCTTGGCGGACCATGCCCGACTACAAGGAAGTCCTCCACGAGCGCATGTACGTCCGCGTTCCCGGCACGGACAAGCTGCGGAAGACGGCCGCGGCCCGCCTGAAGCACCTCCTCGCGAACGGCTGGCGCGAGACCGATCGGCAGCAGACGCCCGACCACGTCATGGTTCGCTTCGAGCGCACGGGTCACGCCCCGATGAAGGCCCGCCTGCCCAAGTTCGTTCCCGAGGTGCGGATGGAACGCCGGCCGCGCCGCGACGGTCAGGGTGGCGGCCCGCGCGGCCGCCGCTGATCTTCCGCTCCTCTCGACGCCTCGCCGGATATCCTTCGGTCTTCTCCGTGTTCTCCGGATGACATCCGGGGTATCCTTAGTTGTTCCGTCAGATATCCTTTCGCGCATCTCCTCCTCGTGGTGAGGTGCGCCCCGGCCGACGTAGAGAGGGTGAACACCACAAGCGTGCAGATCCATCCGGAGCCGTCCAACGTTCGACCGGGGCATCGTGACCCGCATGCTCACGCCGCCCAGCAGCCGTTCGAGTACCCGCTGACGCGGGAATACGTCGAGCCAGATTGGACGCGGCTCCCCGGGTACAAGGACGTCACGACGGAGCAGTGGGAATCCGCGCAATGGCAACGGGCGCACAGCGTCAAGAACCTCAAGGAGTTCAAGGAGGCGCTCGGGGACTCCTTGGGCGACGACCTGCTCGCCGACATCGAGCGGGACCAGCAGGAGCGCGCGACCATGTCCATGCTGATCCCTCCCCAGATGATCAACACGATGGAGGAGCACGACCTACGGGCCGACCGGGTCCGCAGGTACATGGCGCCGGCGCTGAGCGATCGGCAGACCGAGTGGACGAGCCACCCGATGTCCTCGCGCGACTCTCTGCACGAGGCCGACATGTGGGCCGTCGAAGGGCTCACGCACCGATATCCGACGAAGGTCCTCGCCGAGCTCATCCCGACGTGCCCGCAGTACTGCGGTCACTGCACCCGGATGGATCTGGTCGGCAACGACACGCTCCAGGTCTTGAAGTACAAGTTCGAGACCAAGCAGAACGACCGTTGGGAACAGATGCTCGACTATCTCCGCACGACGCCGCAGGTTCGCGACGTGGTCGTCTCCGGGGGCGACATGGCGAACGTCCCGATCAAGCGACTCGAGGACTTCGTGTCCAAGCTCCTCGACATCGAGAACGTCCGCGACATCCGCATCGCGTCGAAGGGCCTGATGGGCCTGCCGCAGCACTTCCTGCAGGACGACGTCCGCGCCGGGTTGGAGGCGATGGCGACGAAAGCTCGCGCACGCGGCGTCGACATCGCGTTGCACACCCACGTGAACTGCGCGCAGCAGGTGACGCCACTCGTGGGCAAGGCGGCTCGCATGACGCTCGAAGCGGGCTTCCGCGACGTCCGCAATCAAGGAGTGTTACTGCGGGGCGTGAACACCGCGCCGAACGACTTGCTCGAGCTCTGCTTCATGCTCCTTGATCACGCGAAGATCATGCCGTACTACTTCTACATGTGCGACATGATCCCCAACGCCGAGCATTGGCGGACATCGGTCGCCGAGGCGCAGGAACTGCAATACCGGCTGCTCGGTTACATGCCGGGGTTCGCGACGCCGCGCGTGGTCTGCGACGTGCCGTTCGTCGGCAAGCGCTGGGTCCACATGTTGAAGGACTACGATCGCACCAAGGGGATCTCGTACTGGACGAAGAACTACCGAACCGGCATCGAGGACGACGATCCCGACGCGCTCACGCGCCGCTACCCGTACTACGACCCGATCTACACACTGCCGGAAGAGGGGCAGCAGTGGTGGAGGGAGCTGGCGGCGAACGGCGAGCTGGAGTCCTTGCCCGCCTGAAGGCGTCGACGATTCAGCCTCGTACCTGACCGATCGTGGTCGAGACGGCTCGTGCTACCGTTTCGCGACCATGAGCCGGATCCTCACAGTTGTGGCGGCGCAGGTTCGCCCGGTCCCGTTCGACCCCGCAGCGACGCTGCAGAAGTTCGAGGAGGAAGTGCGGACGCTTCGCGGAGCGTTCCCCGACGCCGACCTCTACATCTTCCCCGAGCTCTACCTGACGGGCGAGCATCCGTTCGTGCGTCCCCCAGCCGGATACGACGAGAACGCGCAGCCGATCCCTGGGCCGCTCACGCGCGCCATCGGTCGCATCGCGAAGCGGGCCGGGCGATGGATCGTGGCGGGCTCGATCGTCGAACGCGACGGCGACGCCCTCTACAACACCGCGGTCGTCTTCTCTCCCTCGGGGCGGCTGGCCGCCAGGTATCGCAAGGTCTTCACGTGGCGGCCGTTCGAACCCTACGCCGCCGGCACCGAGGCCCCGCCCGTGTTCTCCATCCCGAACGTCGGCAAGGTCGGGCTGATGATCTGCTACGACGGCTGGTTCCCGGAGATGGCGCGGAGCCTCGCGCTCCGCGGGGCGGAGGTCATCGCGCACCCGACGCTCACCTCGACTCCCGATCGCGAGGAAGAGCTGGTGCTGGCGCGCGCCAATGCCATCACGAACCAGTGCTACCTGATCAATCCGAACGCGGTCGTCACGATCGGGGGCGGCAGGAGCATCGGAGTCGACCCCGAGGGACACGTGCTGTTCGAGGCCGGATCCGGAGAGGAGTTCCTCCCCGCGATCCTCGACATCGATCGCGTGCGGACCGTCCGCCGCCACGGCACCAGGGGACTCAACAGGGTGCTTCGCCACGTGCGGGAGGCTCCGCGCGCGGTGTTGGACGCCTACGACGACCTCGGTCGCGGCTGAGGACCGCCAGGTCCGAGCTTTCGGACTAACCCCAAGGGACGCCGACACCCTCCACCGCGGGGCTCCCCGGCAGCATGTCGGAGAACGATGTCCCGTACGGACACTCGCTTCGGAGCTTCAGCACCATCGGGTCCAGGTTCGGCGGGTCCGTGAAATCGAACGCTCCGGCGAGTGGACTCGCCCGCTCGTCGCGATCGGTGAGCGGCTTGAGCCCGTGGAGGTCTTCGATGAACCTCAGCACGGACGAGAACTCGTACGTGGTCTTATCGACGTAACCGCCGTCGGGACCGTCTCCCGTGCGGGTGTACGGCGAGATGATCAACGCCGGCGTCCGCGGACCGAGACCCATGATGTCGTAGTGAGGTGGGGCGACGGGATCGTAGAACCCGCCGAAGTCGTCCCAGACCACGATGATCGCGGTCGACGCCCAGTAGTCGCTCCTCATGATCGCGTTGATCTGCGCCACGGTCCAGTTCTCACCGGCGCACACAGACACACCCTCACCGGGGTGCTCGTTGTAGGACTCGGGAGGGATCAACCACGACACCGCCGGAAGCTTCCCGGCCTTGACGTCCCGGATGAAGTTCTCCGGAGGCTGGACCTTCGCCCACATCTTCGGGTTGAAGCGCACGTGTCGGATGGCCTGCAGCGCGTTCATCCATTGGTCCGCGTTGGCGTAGTACTTCCAGTCGATGCCGGCCTTCTCCAGCTCGTCCGGGAGGGTCTTCAGGTTGACGCAGGTCCGGATGTTCTCCCAGAACGGATTGATCTTGTAGATCATGTTCGGGAAGTTGTTCGTGAAGTGCTCCTCGTACGACATGATCTTCCGCTTCTGCGCGTCGGTGAGGTCGTTGCGGAAGTGCGGCGTGTACTCGGTGGGGTCGTCGCAGTAGCTGCCCGGATGGTCGGTGGTGGTCTTGTTGTCGACGATGCCATCCGCCTGGGCGGCGACGGCGTACAGGTGTTCCGGGAACGTTGGCCCGTACATCGATGTGAAGAAATGGTCCGCCAGCACGAAACGGTCTGCGTACGCCCAGTAGTTCGGGAGGCTGGAGCGGTCGTGATAGTCGTATCCGGACATGTCCTCGCCCGAGCCGATGATGTTGAAGCCGTTCATCGCTCCGCCGTTGATCGCGTACAGCCCGGACGAGAACCCGTGCGTGATGTCGTGCGGCTGGATGTCGGGAGCCTTCGTCAGCTTGTAGTCCGGCCCGGGCGTACAGGAACCGTTCGCACACGTCAGCGTCCCCCCCGTCGTGGTTCCCTCGGCACCCGGGTAGGTCGCGAAGTAGTTGTTGAAGGTTCGGTTCTCCTTGACGATGAAGATCACGTGCTTGATGGGACCGTCGGGCCGAACGATGCCGTCCGTGCCGCCGTCGTTGCCTCCCCCGTTTCCCCCTCCGCCCGGGGAGTTGCCCCCGCCGCCGCCCGCGACGGTCGACCCGTCGCCTCCGAAGGGCCAGAGCTGCCAGGCGAGGAAGACGGCGGCGGCGATCCCGAGGGCGGCGACCGCCCGTCGCCGGGCGAGCTGTCCGCGAGTCGGACGCCCCCCACGCCCGGAGGCACGTCGGAAGATCGGGCCGGAGGGCTGCCGCACGATGGGCGCGAGTCTAGCGTCGGACGGGTGCCCGGGAGCGGAGCGCGCGCATGAGCGCGGCCAATCGGCGCACGGTCGCGCGGTACCGGGGGTCCGACGACCGGTTGCGGAGCTCGAACGGATCCGGGCGGCCGATCGCGCCGCTGAGATCGTAGAGCTCAAGGGTGCCGTCGGCGCTCTCGATGTAGGCGAAGTCGCTCGTTCGGACGCCCTGCCACGACGGGATCTCATCGTCACCCGCCCATTCGAGGAAGAGGCCGGCCGGGGGTCTCCACCGCTCATCGCGGAGTACCGGTGCGAAGCTCCGCCCGTCCACCGGCCCCCCAGGCCGCACCCGCGCGAGGTCGGCGATCGTGGGAGCCAGGTCCACGTTGGAGATGAGGCCCGGCACGTCCCGCGCCTCCGCCCCGGGCATCCGGGCCACGAATGGCGTGCGGATGCACTCCTCGTACTGACAACGCTTGCCCCGGATCCGGTGCTCACCGAACGAGTACCCGTTGTCGGTCAGGAAGAAGATCACCGTTCGGTCGAGGTCGCCGTCGGCGGTGAGCTGGTCGACGATCCGCTTCACAGCATCGTCCACTCCCAGGAGCGTCTCCGATTCGCGCCGGCGCTCCGCGAGGAGCACCGCCCGCTCGGCGGCGTCGATCGGCCGCAGCTTCCGTACCCACGCGGGCTTGTCCGCGACGTTGCGCTCCTCGACGCTGGGCGGCACCGGGAACGACGCTTGCGAGAAGGCGCCCGCGTGCCGCAACGGAGGCGTCCACGGCGGGTGCGGGGCGCTCGTCGCGAAGTAGAGGAAGAACGGCCTGTCGTGCGGCGCAGTCCTCAGGAAATCGACGGCGTGGTCGGCGAACAGGTCGGTGGCGTACGTGGCGGGCGCGTCACTCGTCTGCAACGCGACCCCCTGGTCGATGAACCCGAAGTTCGAGTACGTCGTGGTCTTGGCGGTGTTGCGCTTGACGACCCAGCGGTCCCAACCGGGTGGGATGTACGGACCTCGCCCGAAGGGATATCGGTTGAGGTACTTCCCGATCAGTCCGGTGAAGTAGCCGACTCCATGAAGCCAGGTGGCGAGCGTGTTCGTGTCGTCGAACAACGCGCCGTCGTCGTTCGTGCGGACATGGGTGTGCCGGCTGTAGAGACCCGACAGGATCGTCGCGCGCGACGGACAACAGAGCGGGGACTGGATGAACGCGTTCGGGAACGACAGCCAGTGCCCGTTCGGATCCCGGATCTGCGATTGCAACCACGGCAGGGTCGGCGGATCCGAGGGCAGCGTGTCGAACGACTGGTCGTCGGTGAGGATGACCACGATGTTCAGGCGATCGTCGCGGACCGCGGGTGATGGCGTGGCCTTGAGCGCGGCCGCGGCAAGGAGCACCGCGGCAAGGATCGCCGCGGTGGCCTGACGCAGACTAGCCGAGGGCATCCGGAGCCTTCCGCACCTTCCAGATGTGTTCGCCCGGGAACGCGCGAGCCCACTCGAGGGGCGCGTAGTCCACGTAGGTCGTGTCGGCGTCCTCGGGCGGCCGGAGCTCGATCAGGTCCTCCACCTGGAAGCCGTTCGCGCGGAACAGCCGGATCCAGTCGCCGTACGGCAGCTGGAACGTGATGGTCGCGCCCTCCGGCTCGGCGTACTCCGCTCGCCGAAGACCGAAGTAATCCGAGCGCATCTCGCGGGTCGCCGGCACGTCCTCGTCGTCGCCCCACGCGACCCAGACCCACGGCGTCGTCCCGTTGAACACGAACAGCCCGCCGGGGCGCAGGACGCGCGCCACCTCGGGGACGGTGCGGTAGGGGTCGGCGAACCCCATCACCCCGTGGTCGCAGAAGACCAGATCGAAGCTGCCCTCGCGGAACGGGATCCGCTCCCCGTCGGCTTGCACCACCGGGAACCGCACCCCGGTCTCCTCCATCATCGTCTGACCGTGGCGCAACTGCGCTGCGGTGAGGTCGAGCCCGGTCACCCGTGCGCCCCGCATCGCCACCTTGATCCCGAACTGGCAGGCGCCGCACCCGTACTCGAGGGCGTCCAGGCCGGCGACGTCTCCCAGGGCACCGACGTCGTCTTCGGGGATGTCCCAGACGCCCCACGCCAACCGGTCCCATCGATCCAGCTGTGCCGCGTTCCGCTCTTGGTATCCCGCGCTCTCCGCTTCCCAGGCCAGACGGTTCTGCCGGACGTGCTCGGTCGATCCGCTCATGGAGCGTCGAGCCACCCGCCGCCGCGACCGGCGCGCGCTGCGACCAGTCCGGCCGCGATCGACAGGGCGATCTCCTGCGGCGACCTGCCTCCCAGGTCCAATCCGAGCGGGGAGCGGATCCGCGCCAGGTCCTCATCCGTGAACCCCCGCTCGCGCAGCGCGTCGACGTACGGCCCGACGTGACGTTTGCTGCCCATGACCCCGAGGAACCGGACGGGAGAACGGAGCAGCTCGGCCAGCGAGTCGGCGACCCCGGGCGCGTCGTGATCCGTGTACGCCACGTCCGTGGTCGCACCGATGACCGACACGTCGATCGTCTCGCGAACCTCGCCCGCCTCGGCGCGATGCGCCGGCGTGACCCGTTCCGTGCGTGGCTCCACCAGTCGGGTGTGATATCCCAACCCGTGCGCCAAGCGGAGGAGCTCGAGGGCGACCGGCGTGGCCGACACGATCACGAGTACGGGTGGCGATGGATGGGGTTCGACGAACACCTCGATGTCTCCGAGGTCGTGATGGAAGAGCGCGGTGTGCGGTGAGGCGCCCTCGGCGGCCATCGCGTCCCGGGCCGCCTGCACGGCCGCGGCATCGAACTCCGCGCACCCGAGCGTGCCTTCGAGCGGGCCGCCGGGTCCGATCACGATCCGGGCGCCGACCGGACAGGGCGGAGCGCCGATCTGCTTCACGGCGGTGATGGTCACCGTGTCCGCCATGCTCGGCCCGTGCGACGGCGTCGGCTCACCCGCGACATGGCCGGTGGGATGCGCTCCGGTCGACCCCGCGAGCAGGTCCACCGCGTGCGGCACGATCGGGAGGACGGCCTCCAGACCTTCCCTGACGCCGTTCGGGCTCCCCGGGAGGTTGATGATCAACGTCGCGCCGACGGTCCCGACGACCGCGCGGCTGAGCGCCGCCATCGGCGTGTGCGCCAGCCCCGCCGCGCGCATCAGCTCCGCCAGTCCGGGGGCCTCGCGATCGATGACGGCCTTCGTCGCCTCCGGCGTGACGTCGCGCGGCCCGAACCCGGTGCCTCCCGTCGTCACCACAAGGCCGTAGCTCGCGGCCCGTTCGCGCAATGCGCGCTCGATCTCGGGCCGTTCGTCGGGCACGACGAGCCGATCCGCCAACTCGAACCCGGCCTCGCGCAGGATGGCCTCGGCAGCCTCGCCCGACGTGTCCCTGCGTGTGCCGTCCGACACTCCGTCCGACACGGTGATCACGGCGGCACGACGCGAGCTCTCGACCATGGCGCCAATCCTCCCATCTCCGTCGATCGCTGGCGTACTACCGTGGCGGCGAAAACAGACCCCCGGATGATCGAGGAGGACGGATGAGCGGATGGATCGACGATCTGGCCGATGCGCTGGGATCGGAGCCCCTGACCGGTCCCGAGACCGATCGCCTGCTCCGGATGGCGCGCGACGTCGCGCACCGGGTCGAGCGTAAGGGCGCGCCGCTGGCCTCGTTCCTCCTGGGCGTGCAGGTCGCGCGAAACACGGCCGACGGATCACCCCGAACCGCTGCCTTGGACGAGGCGATCGGCGTCGCGGAATCCCTGCTCCCTCCCCCGCCCGACCAGCCGTAGCGCCGAACCCGCGGACCCGGGTAGGCTGGTCGGATGACCGACCGGCAGCCACCCACCGCACCCCCCGCAAGTGGTCCGCTCGTGGACTCCTTCGGACGGATCGCGGACGACCTCCGGGTCTCGGTGACGGATCGCTGCAACTTCCGGTGCACCTACTGCATGCCCGCCGAAGGGCTCGCGTGGCTGCCGAAGAGCGAGATCCTCACGTTCGAGGAGTCGACGCGCCTCCTGAGCATCTTCGTGGGGCTCGGCGTCCGGTCGATCAAGGTGACCGGTGGAGAGCCGACCGTGCGGGCAGACCTGCCGACGCTCGTGAAGATGTTCCGCGAGGTCGGCCCCGAGCTCGACATCTCCATCACCACGAACGGCGTGCTCCTCGACCGCCTCGCGGGCCCGCTCGCCGAGGCCGGCGTGGATCGCGCGACGGTCTCGTGCGACTCGTTGATGCGCCACCGGTTCGCCGAGATGACGCGACGCGACGCGCTGGACAAGGTCTTCGCAGGGCTGAAGGCGGCGGAGGAAGCGGGCCTCACGCCGATCAAGATCAACACCGTGGTCATCGGCGGGACGAACGACGACGAGGTGGTCGAGTTCGCCCGCTGGTCGCGCGAGACCGGTTACGAGGTCCGGTTCATCGAGTACATGCCACTCGACGCCGAGCACGCTTGGGAGCGCGCGAAGGTGGTCCCGTCGGCGCGCATCCTCGAGACGATCGCGACGGCGTTCCCGCTGTCGCCGATCGGGCACGCGAACGAGCCGGCAACGTCGTACGGGTTCGTCGACGGCGCCCCGGGGCGGATCGGGGTCATCGCGAGCGTGACCGAGCCGTTCTGCGACACGTGCAACCGCCTCCGGCTGACGGCCGAGGGCCAGGTGCGCGCCTGTCTCTTCTCGCTCGAGGAGACGGATCTGCGCGGGCCCATGCGGGACGGCGCGACGGACGACGAGCTGGCGGGGCTGATCAGGGCCACCGTATGGCGGAAGTGGTCGGGTCACCGCATCAACCACACCGACTTCGTGCAGCCGGCGCGCAGCATGTCGATGATCGGCGGCTGACCGCCCGCCCCGATCCGGCCCTACCGCCCACCGAGAACGCGAACGGGGGGCGGTCGCCCGCCCCCCGTCGCATCGCTCCTCCTCGCCGGTCTACGCCCCGCCGTTCGCGAAGGCGAAGCTGTCGAACGACGCCTGCTGGCCGTAGTAGTCGAACGAATAGTTCACGACCCTCGAAGACGTGATGTCGTTGATGTTCGTGAACGTCTTCGGCACCCACGGCACGACGTCTTCCATCATGTACTTGTCGAAGTTCGCCCAGCAGGTGAACCGCTCATCGCCGATCGGGATCGCGGCACACTCCTGCATCTTCGCGCCGACGTCCGGGACCGTGATCCCGGCCGGGTAGCCCCAATCCTTCAGCTGGGCCGGCGTCGCTCCCAGGAGCGAGTAGTTGCAGCACGCCGGATAGAGGCTGCTCTTGTCGAAGAGCGGCGGGCCGAACGTGTATGCATCGGCGTAGTCCTGGACCCATCCCACGCTCAGACACAAGGGGAACTGGTCCGGGGACGAGATGCACTTGGAATAGATCACCGGGCCGTCGAG
This sequence comes from uncultured Actinomycetes bacterium, assembly GCA_963775755.1. GTDB lineage: Bacteria > Actinomycetota > UBA4738 > UBA4738 > HRBIN12 > JBBQVZ01. The sequence goes on from CAVZKB010000013.1 coordinate 57,770, forward strand.
CAGCTTCGGGACGATGTGGATCCCGAGCCCCTTGACGTTGTCGGTGAACAACGCCATCACCTTCGGACCGGGGTCCTGCTGCACGCCGAGCGCGATGACGTTGTCGCACACCGGGTCGTCGCACACCCCGTCTCCGTTGGAGTCGTACTTCGACTGCGCCATCTCGGCTTTGGCGAGCGCCAGGTCACCGTGATCGCCGTCGGTCGCGTACGGGTTGTAGTCCTTCAGCTTGTTGTCGAGCAGGCCGTCCGAGAAGATGTGACCCGCGTTGGCCCCCGTGAGCGGACCTCCCGCCAGCTGTCGGCCTCCGGCCTTGTCGTACGCGTAGTTGAGTGCCTTCCTGACGTGGATGTCGTCGAACGGCGGCACCCCCAGGTTCATCGAGATGTACGTCACGGCGTTCTGCTGATACGTGTGCAGGTACGGCTGCTTGTCCGGGTTGGTCGCGTACTCCTGCAACACGTTCGCCGGGGGAGCCGTGTCGGCCACGTAGTCGACCTCGCCGGTGTCGACCTTGTTGTACAGGTCGGCCACGTCCCCGCCGATCGTCGCCTGGATCCGATCCGGATACGCCGGACGCAGACCGTCGGTGGCTGGATCGTACGAGGGGTTGCGCACCAGAACGATCTGGCGCCCGGGGACGTAGCCTGCGACGGCTTGCTGGTCCTTGGCGGGTACCGAGAAGTCCAGGTTCTCGCTGCCCTCGAACATGTACGGGCCGGTGCCGACGATGAAACGGCCGTAGTTGGTGGTGTGGCCATCCGCCACGCCGAGGACGGCGTTCGGGTCGGCCGGGTTCGGCGGGATGGGCGCGGTCGCCGGCATCGCGAAGCGCCACGGCAGGTCCCCGGCCGGCTCGGTGATCTTCACCACCAGCGTCTGGTCGTCCGGAGCCGACAGGCCGGTGATCGAATCGGCCTTGCCCGCGCCGTAATCGTCGAAGCCTTCGATGATGGAGTAGTAGAAGGGGTATCCGTTCGAGCTGGCCTTCGGGTCGGCCTCACGCTCGAGCGCCCGGATGAAGTCCGGCGCGGTGACCTCCACGTCCTGAAGCGGGGGGGCGTACATGATCCCCGGCTTGATCGTGAACGTGTACGTCAGGCCGTCGTCCGACACGGTCGGCACGTCCGCTGCCAGGTCGGGTAGAAGGTCGCCCCCACCATCCTCGACGGGGACCTCCTTGGTCGACAGCATCATGCGCAACATGCAGCACTTGAAGTATTCGAACGAGAGTTGGTAGTACTCCTTCTGCGGGTCGAACGCGGCCGAGACGTCGCTCGTCTGCGCGAGATTGAGCGTCCCTCCTGGCTGGATCGCCCCTCCTGCTGACGGAGACGCGCTGCTCCCCGGCGTTCCACTCTTGCTACACGCAGCAGCAACGATGGCGAGGACCGCTATCACGGCGGTCAATCGCACGGCCTTCTTCATGCCACACCCCCCTCTTCGTCAGGCCGGCCAATGTTGCCACCGAGCCCATACGGCGTCCAGCCACCTGAGGATACGTGTCGGGGCCCTCGGGGAAGGTTGCGCCTCATGGGTGCCGGTCCTTGCGATTCCTTGCCATCACGCCTGTCTCAGCCCGCCCGCCAAGTTCCGTCGGGGGTCACGCGCCCGACATCCGGTGTTCACCACACCCTGACAACCTGTGGGCGCCGAGAGGACGCGCCCCCTCTCAGCGCGGGGGCCGGGCGCATGTCCGGCCCCCGCGACCCCCCCTCCGAGCTTCGGGATCGGTCAGAGGTTCGAGATCGAGACGGGCACGATGGTGTCACCGGGCTCGAATCCCAGGATCTGCGCGTAGAACGACAACTCCGCTTCGAGTGACCGCACGATGTTCTCGGCTTTGCGGAACCCGTGCTGCTCACCTTCGAACAGCAGGTAGGCGTACGGGAGCCCCTTCGCCTTCAGGGCGTCGACCATGACCTCGGCCTGCGACGGCGGCACGACCTCGTCCTCGGCCCCCTGCAGCAGGATCATCGGGCACGAGATCATGTCGACGAAATGGATCGGCGAACGTGCCCGGTACAGCTCGGCGGCCTCAGGGTAGGGACCGATGAGCGTGAACTCGTACTGCGATTCGAACTTGTGGGTGCCCCCGGGCATCGCGAACGGCTCCAGGTCCGAGATGCCGTAGTAGCTCGCGCCCGCTGCGAAATCATCGTGCAACGTCAGCGCGCAGAGCGTCGTGTAGCCCCCCGCGCTGCCCCCGCGGATCAACAGGCGGTTCCCGTCGACCTCGCCCTGGTCCGCGAGGTATCGAGCCGCGTTGATGCAGTCCATGGTGTCGACGACGCCCCAGTTGCCGTTCAGCCGCTGACGGTACGCGCGCCCGTACCCGGTGCTCCCGCCGTAGTTCACGTCGACGACCGCGAACCCGCGACTCGTCCAGTAGCGCATCCCCAGGTCGAACTCGGCGCACACGGACGATGTCGGACCGCCGTGGCTCATCACGATCAGCGGCGGCAGTTCGCCGGCCGGCCCGGCGAAGCCCTCGTTCGCCGGGGGGTAGAAGAACGCGTGAGCCGTCAGACGGCCTTCCGTCGGGAACTCGATCGCGCGCGGAGCCGACAGGTACCCGGCGCCGACGGTGATCTCCTCGCTCTCCTTCAGCACGTCCACCGATCGGGCCAGGAAGTCCAGGAGCACCACCTGCGGCGGCATCGAGGCGCTCGCACCGATGAACACGATCGTCTGGCCCTCGGCGGCGATCGACGGGAAGTCGATCGCGTCGTAGGGCAGATCCAGGTCCATCAGTTCGCCGGACCGCGGGTCCAGCACCGCCACGTGCTGTGTGCCGTCACGGTTCCAGATACACGCGATCCGGCCGTCGTCGAGGAACGCGTACGAGGAAAGCCCGAACACCCACTGTGGCCACCCGAACTCGGCGTCCATCGGGCAGGTCGCCTGAACGTCGCCGTCGACCTCCCGGTAGAGGTTCCACCAATCGGTGCGGTCCGAGACGAAGTGCAGGACGCCGTCCGGGCTCCATGCGGGTTGGAATATCGATTCTTGCGCGAGCCTTCCGGCGACATGGCGCTGGCCGGAGACCACTCCGTCCTTGCCCAGGTCCGCCACCCACAGCTCCGACCCGTCCCACGGTAGGTAGGGCAGATCCCACGTCAGCCACGCGAGCTTCTTCCCGTCCGGAGACATCCGCGGCGTCGAGAAGAAGTCGCGGCCGCCCGCGACGAGCGTCGCGTCGCCCGAACCGTCCGTGGGGAGCGCGACGAGTTCGTTCACGACGCCGTCATCTTCGTGCCGCTCCCGGACGCAGATGAGCAGCGAACCGTCCGGCGTCACGCGGCCATCCGCGTACCGGAAGCGACCGCCGGTGTCCGGAGTGATCGGCCTCGGTGCGCCGCCGGGATCTTGGCGGTAGAGACGTTGATCGGCGAAGTTCGACGAATAGACGACGCCTCGATCCACGACGTACGCGCCGCCGCCGTACTCGTGGACGGTGGTCCTGGCGTTGAAGCTCTCGGGCGTGACGTCCAACGGCGCGGCACCGGGCCCTCCGCGAACCACCACGGATCGCCCACCCTCCGACGGCCGGCCCTCGACCCAGTAGACGGCCCCGTCCTCGATCCACACGTGGCTCAGCCGGACCCCGCCCTCGACGAGCGTCGCGGCGCTGATCGGCGACCGCCAGCTCCCGTACGGCGCGAGGGCCCGCTCGTTCAACGCGGGCTCCTTCCCACGATCACCCGCGTCACCTTGAGCGACCCGCCCTTCGTCCGCTCGACGTCCCGGAACCCGCCGCCACGGTAGATGGGCATGACGTCACGCGCCCGGTCGGGATCCACCTCCATCAGCAGCCAACCGCGGCTGCGGAGCCACGCGGGCGCTTCGTCGACCGTTCGTCGGATCAACCCCAGACCGTCGTCGCTGCGATCGGTCAGGGTGTGCACCGGTTCCCAGTCGCGGATCTCGTCCGGCAGGTCCTCCATCTCGCCGGTCGCCACGTACGGAGGATGCAGCGTGATCACGTCCACGAGACCGCGGAGCTTCTTCGGCAGCGCTCCGAACAGATCTCCCTGGCGGAACGCGACGGTCAGGCTCAGCCGCTTCGCGTTCTTCCGCGCCAGCCCGATCGCCTCTTCCGAGACGTCGGTGCCGTACACGGTGGCCTTGGGGACCTCGTTGGCTACCGCGAGTGCGATCGTGCCCGCGCCCGTCGCCAGGTCGACCGCCACGGGCGCCTTGCGCTTGCGCAATCTACGCACCGCCTGCTCGGCGAGGAAGTCGGAGGAATCGCGAGGGACGAAGACCCCGGGCTGCGCGATCAGCTCCAGCCCGCGGAACTCGGCGTAGCCCTTGATGAACGGGATGGGCTCGCCGGTCGCACGTCGTGCGACCATCTCCTCGAACCGACGACGAGCCTTCGGCGGAACCTCGTCGCGGGGATCCGGCTCGCCGTCGAGGACGTGCCAGAGGAGCTCTTGCGCCTCCCAGCGTTCCCGGTGCTTCTGCCAGTGGTCGATCGAGGGCGACGCCTTCAGCGTCCGGATCGCTTGGTCGAGGAGCTTGCCGGCGTTCACGGCCACGCATCGTACCGGTTCGCATGGCTACACTCCTCCGGGTATGCCACGCGCGAACGCCGACACGCCCGCCGCCAAGCCCGCCGCAACGAAGCCGAGGAAGCCACGAGTGCGCAAGAGCGCCGGATCCGCCTCTGAGGTTCGTCTGACGGCCGACCGGCTCGTCGTACGCGTGCCCGAGAACGGGGAGCGCAAGTCGTCGAGCGGATTGCTGATCCCGGCGACCGCGACGCCGGCTCCGAAGCATCTGTCGTGGGCCGAAGTCCACCTGGTGGGCCCCGACGTCCGAGTCGCGGAGCCCGGCGATCGTGTCCTGTTCCTCCCGTCGTCCGGCCTCGAGGTCGAGCTCGACGGCGAGGAGCTGGTCCTCCTTCGGGAACGCGACGTGCAGGCGGTATCCTCGCCCGCCACGAAGGCCGAACGCCAACCCGGTCAGTACCTCTAAAGCCGCGCCCGACGGATCACGCCGGGACGAAGCTCAGCCGGAGCCTCCGCACGTTGTTCTCCCGATTGGGGTCCACGATCACGACGGACTGCCATGTTCCGAGCGCGATCTCGCCCTCGAGCACCGGGAGGGTCAACGTAGGGGACACGAGGACGGGGAGGAGATGGTCACCGCCGTGCCCGGTCGACCCATGACGATGGGCGTACCGATCGTCGCGCGGCAGCAGCCGCTCGAGGAGCTCGTCCAGATCGCGCTCGGAGCCGGCGCCCGTCTCCATGAGTGCCAGCCCCGCCGTCGCGTGCGGGACGAACACGTGCAGTAGTCCGTCCACCCGCGTCTCGCGAGCGAACCCGAGGACCCGGTCGGTGACGTCGACGACGCGCCGGCCGGACGTGTCGATGTCGAGCTCGAGGGACCGCACGTCAGGACCCGCCGGGGAGATCGGCGACGCTCGGCCTGCCCCCGACCATCGCGATGATGCCCGCGATGATGGCCACGACACCCCCGAACACACACAGCCACATCCCGATGCCGATCGACACGGAGACGTAGCTGTGGAGGCTGCCCGGGAGCGCAGCGCCGATGAGCACCCGCGCCGCATCGTCGATCAAGCCGTCCTTGCCGGCCGTCGCCTTGTAAGTGGCCATGCTGCCCCCCACAGCGCCACCGAAGATCACCACGAAGGCAACGACCTGCGGACTGCTCGCGATCGCGAGCAGTCCCGAGGCGATCATCACCACGATCGCGGTCACGAGCATCCACTTGCCCGGCGCGATATCCCAACCCGTGATGGTCGCGGTTCCCTGCGCTCGAACCTCGGGCGGGATCTTGCCGATCACCGCCGAGATCGCGTCCCAGTTCACGCTCGCGGTCGCCCAGTTCAGGAACGCGCCGGCCCCGAGGAGGACGCCGCCGACGATCCCGAGGACCATCGGGATCGTGGTGCTTCGTGACTCGACGCTCTCCACGTCTCCCCCTCTCGACGTGGCCCGAGTGTTCCATCCGCGCGGCGAGGATGCACGCGCATCGGACACCACCGACCTACGCCACGGCTCCTTCCGCCAGCGCCTCCGTGTGCTCGCCCTCGACGAACATGTCGAACTCCAATCGCCACTGGAACGACGGCCAGCGGTAGTCCACGACCCTCTGCGTGGGCCGGTAGGCGGCCGTGTACAGCGTGCCGAACCCGCTGTCGTACGACGTGCTGAAGAGCGGGGAGCGCAGGAACGCATCCTCGAACGACGCGGCCGTCGTCTCAGGGCGCCTGAGCAGATCGAGGATGCACCGCTCGCGTTCGATGGTTCGGGTCGCCCGGGCCTGCTCGGGCCATTCGACATCGCCCTGATGGTTCGTCGCCGCCGGAACGGTCCGGAAGATCGGCTCACGGTCGGGCGACAGGTACGCGGTCAGCACCTCCCCCGCCCCGTCGACGACCGTCAGGTTGTGCGCGAGTGCGTAGGGGAGCCGGGCGAGCGTCTCTTTCGCCGACGCGACGTCCTCGCATGTCTCGAGCAGATAGCGGACGACGAGCGGGATCCCGAATCCGTCGCCGAGGACGCGGCGGCCTCCGAACGTCAGCGACACCGCGAGACCCGCGTCGTTCATCCCGTCCAGCAACCCCCACAAGCAATCGCTCATCCCGATGACACGACGCTCCGTCAGCCGGGTGGACCAGATGATGCCCTCCATGCGCGAAGGGGCATAGTCGTAGTTGCGCACGAGCATCGGGCCGCCCTCGCCCGACCAGACGCCCTGCGAGCACGCGGCGAGGTACGGCGGCGGCCGGTAGAGCGAAAGCATGCGCGCCGCCAGATCCCCGTCGCCCGCGAGCTCGACCAACCGCTCGTACACCGGCATCAGCTCGGGCATGTGCGCGCGCAGCATGCGGACGCTCGTCGCATACGACGGCCGGGCCTCCTCGCCCTCGCGCAGGAACCACTCGCGGTAGTGCGGCCATCGGGCCTGGAAGACCGCCGCCCATTTCGGACCGAGCTCCAGCTCTTCGATCGCCCGGAACGAGAACGGCACCATCTGCATCAGAGCATCTTGAAGCCGAAGGGCTCGGGCTTGATCGGCGGCACTTGCTCGCCGAGCGACACGCTCGAGAACTGCGCCTGCACGCCGTCGATCCATCGATGGGCGCGTTCGGTGAGCTCATGGTTCTCGTCGAGGAACCGACCGCGTGTGACCATGATCCCCAGATCAGCTCCAGGGTAACGGTAGTGACCCGGCCCAGCGATCCGAAGGTAGAACGCCTCCTGCTCGTCCGCCACCGTGTGCCAGTCCGTCTCGCGTCGGGCATACGAGATGGCACCATCGCCGCCCATGCGCCACACGCCCGAGATAGGAGCCCCGACGAGCCGCTCCACGCGATCGTCCGTCTGCTTGAGGATGAACTGCGTCCAGTCGTCGATGTTCTCGGGATGCGCCCATCGGTCGTTCAGCTCGTCGATGTCGATCTCGTACTCGATGTCCATGAACTCGAGCAGATGGAACAGGAACAACGGCATATCGCCGTACGCCACCGCGGTGACGTTCGTGATGCTCGATGCCCCGGTCACCCGCGGGTTGAGCTCGCCCAGGTAGATCTCGCCCGAAGACTCGTCCGCCAGGAAGTCGAGCTCGAAGTACCCGCGGTAGCCCTCCTGGCGCAGACGCTCGCCCATCGCGAACGTCCGCTCCCTCGCGAGCTTCCGTTGGCCTTCCGTCAACACGTCGGGGAAGACGTCGTTGCCGCACCAGCCGCCATGGTACGGCGTGAGCTCGGGGAAGCCGGTGAGCTCCGCCATCAACGGGCCGACCAGCGTGCCGTGTCGCGTGATGACCCCTTCGATCGCGCACTCGAATGGATCGATCCTCCGCATCACCTTGATGTCCTGACCGCGGATGTCCTTCTCGTTCGCGTTCCAGTCTGCCTCGTCGACGATGAAGAACGTCGTCTGCCCCGAGTCGCCGTACGGCGTCTGGACCACGACGTCACCTCCGAGACCCGCGCTGCGCGCGAGTTCCATGAGCGCGACGTAGTCGTTCGCGCGACCCATCGCGTTCGGCACGCTGGGAACTCCCGCTTCGTTCCCCAGCTGCGTGGTGACGATCTTCGAGTCCAATCGATGGCGGAGCGAAGCCGGCGGGAACGCCACCTCGAGCCCCAGCTCGCCGGCGAGCTGCTCGGTCTCCTCGTCGAACATCAGGAACACGGCCTTGCCGCCCGGTTGCCGCCTCCCCACGAAATCGGCGACCTCCTTGTGCGCGAGGAGGTAGTTGCAGATCTCCTCGATGGACCCGAACTCCCTGGCGCTTCGCTCCTTGGGGACGAACACGTTCGGATGGAACCCGTCGAACGAGTCGTAATAGTTGATGAACTTGAAGTTGCGGACCCACCGGTCGATGCCGAGCAGGTTGAACGCCGTGGCCGAGACGAAGTAGATGGGCGTCTCGTTCGTGCGGAAGAAGGTGCGGATCTCCGCGATCCCCCTGAGCGGTCCCTTCCTCAGCGCAAGCCTCCCGTTCACCGACCCGCAAGGTACCTCAGGTCTCGCCCGGAACACGAAGTTGAGGACCCCACGTCCCGGTCCGGCGCATCGTCCAAACATGGATGTAATGATGTAATCTTCATTCCATGACACATCCACGCATCACCTCACCCGATGAGCTTCAGGGCTGGTTCGCGGGCCGCCTTCCCACCGATTGGTTCGCGGAAGTACCGGCCGTGGACGCGGACCGCGACGAGATCCTCGTGGTCGGGGCGCTCCCCGAACCCGAGCTCCCCGCCGACGCTTCGTCAGACGCCGTGGCTGCGGCCAGGGCCTCCCGCATCGCCGGCTTCCGCGAGGACACCCGGGGCATGCGGATGCGGATCGCCGACGAGGCGCAGCACCGCTACGGTCTCAAGGTCTCGTGGGGCGCCACCTGCGGCGATCAGACGGTGCTGTTCACCACGCTCGCAGCACCGGCCATGACACGGTTGCGCATGCCCGAGCGTCGCGTCCTCGACACGCTCGTGGACGCGGGGGTCGCCCGGAGCCGCAGCCATGCGCTCGCATGGTGCGTGCGGCTGGTCGCCGAACGCCAGGACGACTGGCTGAAGGATCTGCGCGGCGCCCTGGAGTCGGTCGAGAAGGTCCGCGCCGAGGGACCGAAGGACTGACCAGCGGAACCGTTCGGCCCGGCGCTACGCGCCGGGCCGACGGACCTCCACCACGACGTTCATCGCCTTGACCACCAGGACGTGTTCTCCGGCCGCAAGGTCGGTGGGCACGCTCTCGCTGCCCAACCGCGCCGTCTCCACGGTGCGGTCCGGGTACACTAGCGAGACGTCCACGTGACCGACCCCGTGCACGTCCCAGGGACGCACCTCTAACACGACGGCTTCCTGTTCCCCGAGCACGAGGGCGAGCCTACCGGAGCCCACTCAAGCTCCGACGCCCGAGCGCCGACGTTGCAGGTATGACCCAGGGGAGAGGCTTGCTTCGCCGACGGATGGTCACGCTCACGATGGCGGCGGCACTCGCCGTCTCGATCCTGCCGCCCCAGGGTGCGCAGGCGGGAGTGGCGCGCCGGCTCACGCTCGGCGAACGTGGATCCGGGCCGCCACCCATCCCGGTGGTTCTGCCGAGGGCTCATCGTGGCGACGCACGCAGTGCCACCGGTCGCTCCTCGGGCATCGTGTGGTCCGATCTGGATAAGTCGACCCGGTGGGCGAAGACGGCGATCAACTACGTCGGCGCGACGAATGATTGGATGCGCGACTTCGCGCCGAACGCAGACGGCACGTATCCGTTCCAGCCGGCGACGATCGAGACGAGGAAGTACTTCGCGCGGGCCGTCGTGATGGCATTCGCGCCAGCCGAGACGGTGGATCCCTCCATCACGTTCGCCGACCTTGACCCCTCCGACGCGTTCTACCCTGCCGCGAACATCGCGGTGAAGCTCCATTGGATGAAGAAGACACCGAGGGGAACGTTCGCCCCGGACAAGGCCGTGACGATGACCATGGTGCACCGTGTCCTGACACTCGCGCTCGGGCTCGGACCGGCGATCAAGTCGCTGAACCATCTGCACACGGCCGACGGCGTCACGTTCACACTCCCGGCCAACTTCGGCGCGCTGGTCCTGGGGATGCGGCTCGGGCTCCGCTACAACAGCTCCGACGAGTCTGCGGACGTGGCTCCCACCACACCACTGTCGCGGGCGCAGGTCGCCTACTCGCTCTTCCGCGCGGTGACGCAGCCGTCATGGGACGTGCCCGAGCTGCTCGCGCAGTATCAAGCTATCGAGTTGCCTGCCCTCACTCCCGATCAGCAACAGATCGTCCAGTGGGGTGTGCAGTACGCCGGCTACCCGTACGTGTGGGGCGGCGAGTGGGGCATCACGACATCGTCATATGGGCAAGCGGTGCCGGGCTTCGACTGCTCCGGCTTCACGTGGTGGCTCCTGCGGATGAGCGACGGAGTGTATTGGAACGTCTCCCCGCCCCGGCCGTACCTCGGCTGGGATCTGCCGCAGCGAACGTCCGCGGACATGGCAACGATCGGGCACCTGTCCTACGACCAGCTCCAGCCCGGCGACCTGATGTTCTACGACGGCAACGGTGACGGGCGCGTCGACCACGTCGACACGTTCATCGGCAACGGCTGGGCGCTGGATTCCTCGAGCACGCCGGGCGGGGTCACGATCATGTGGGTCGGCGACGGTTGGTACCACGATCACTTCGTCCACGGCCGCCGCGTGCTGCCGGACCAGGCGACCTAGCGCGCCTCCGCGTCGAGCTCCGCCTGCAGCAACCCCCGCTCTCGCGCCGTGAGCGGGCGGGAACGATCCACGTTCGGATCACGCGGGACGACCACCGCCTCCGCCTCGGCCGCGATCGCGCCGTCGGCTTTCACGATCTCCTCGCGCGTGCGGACGCTCGAACGGCCGAACGACACCAGGCGACAGCGAACGAGGATCTCGCCGTCCGCCTGCGTCAGCTGGTTCCGGTAGTCGATGCCGACGTGCGCCAGCACGAAGTCCCAGCTTCCGCCGGCCGAGCCGAGCAACTCCTGGGCCCAAGCGTCGCGGCACTCCTCGAGGTAGGTCAGGTACACCCCGTTGTTCACGTGGCCGTAGGCGTCCATGTCCCGCCAGCGGATCTGGATGCGGGTCTCGCGCATCCCTAGGGCTGCTCGGGGTTCATGCTTCCCGACCGGAAGCCCTCGAGATCGAGCGCGACGTAGCGGTACCCGAGCTCGTGGAGCCCGTGCACCGCACGTTCGCGGATCCCCGGCTCGGCCAGACGCGGGACATCCGCGACGTCGACCTCGATCCGGGCGACGTCGCCGTGCACACGTACGCGACATTGACGGAAACCGAGCTCCTTCAGCAGCTGCTCGGCGCGACCGACCTTCGACAGCTCCTCCACCTTGATCGTCACTCCGAACGGGATCCTCGAGGCGAGGCACGCCGACGCCGGCTTATCCCACGTGGGGATGGCCAGCTCCCGCGTCGCCTCGCGCACGTCCGATTTCGACATAGCCACCTCGACGAGCGGGTGGCGCACACCGTGCTCCGCCGCGGCCACGAGACCCGGTCGGAAGTCCCCGAGATCGTCGAGGTTCGCGCCGGACACCACGACCGGGTAGTCCGACTCCTCGGCGACACGGGCGAGCACGTCGTACAGCTCGTTCTTGCAGTGATAGCAACGGTCGGTCCCGTTCGCCAGGTACTCCGGTCGCTCCGCCTCGTGCGTGCGGACCGTACGGTGCGCGATGCCCAACTCGCCGGCCACACGCCTGGCCTCTTCGGCCTCCCCGGGGGGGAGCGAGGGCGAGACGGCCGTGATCGCGAGCGCCCGGTCCCCGAGTGCCCTGGTTGCGACCGCCGCGACGAGCGTGGAATCCGTTCCTCCCGAGTACGCGACGACGACGCCCCCCGTCGCCGCCAGGGTCTCGTGAAGACGATCGAGCTTGCGTGTCACGCCGGTCGTCGCCATCGCTGCGAATTGTCCCACGAGCCCGGGCGATGCTCGGCCGCACGGCTCCGACAACGGCCCGGGACGTCAGAACGGCCCGGATGGGGGATCCGGGCCGTTCCTTCGGAGAGAGGGGCTCCAACGTATGGTTCGCCCGACCTCTCGAGAGGGTTCATGACGAATTGTGACGAAGATGTGACCGTCGGTTCCTCCGCGCCTCCCCCCTGACACCAGCGGAGGGTCGCGAGGTGCCGGGAACGCCGACGGGGCCCCGGAGGGCCCCGTCGAACGGTGATCTACGGCTCGGAGACTAGAAGTCCATCTCCCCGCCGCCGCCGGGCATCGCCGGCGCCTTCTCCTTCTCGGGCTTGTCCGCGACGACCGCCTCGGTCGTCAGGAACAACGCGCCGATGCTGGCGGCGTTCTGCAGTGCGGAGCGCGTCACCTTGGTCGGATCGATGACCCCGAACTTCAGCATGTCGCCGTACTCACCGGTGGCCGCGTTCAGGCCGTATCCGTTGTCGAGCGCGCGGACCTTCTCGACGATGACGCCGCCCTCGAGGCCTGCGTTGGCCGCGATCTGCTTGAGCGGCTCTTCGAGCGCGCGGCGGACGATGGCCGCCCCGGTGAGCTCGTCGCCCTCCATGTCGACCTTGTCGAGCGCCGACTGCGCGTTCAGCAACGCGACGCCTCCGCCGGGAACGATGCCCTCCTCGACGGCCGCCTTGGTCGACTGCACCGCGTCCTCGATGCGGTGCTTCTTCTCCTTCAGCTCGACCTCGGTGGCCGCGCCGACCTTGATCACCGCGACGCCGCCGGAGAGCTTGGCCAGCCGCTCCTGGAGCTTCTCGCGGTCGTAGTCGGAGTCCGTCTTCTCGATCTCGGCCTTGATCTGGTTGATCCGGCCCTGGATGTCCGCTTCCTTGCCGCCGCCCTGCACGACGGTCGTCTCGTCCTTGGTGACGACCACCTTCCGCGCGGAGCCCAGCAGGTCGAGCGTCGCGTTCTCGAGCTTCAGGCCGACCTCCTCGGAGATGACCTGACCGCCCGACAGGATCGAGATGTCCTGCAGCATCGCCTTGCGACGATCCCCGAACCCGGGGGCCTTCACGGCGACCGAGCGGAACGTGCCGCGGATCTTGTTCACCACGAGCGTCGCGAGGGCCTCACCCTCGATGTCCTCGGCGATGATCGCGAGCGGCTTGCCCGACTGCATGATCTTCTCGAGCAGCGGCAACAGCTCCTGCACGCTCGAGATCTTCTTGTTCACGATCAGCACGTAGGGATCCTCGAGGACCGCCTCCATGCGCTCGGGGTCCGTCACGAAGTACGGCGAGATATAGCCCTTGTCGAACCGCATGCCCTCGACGAACTCGAGCTCCATACCGAACGTGTTGGACTCCTCGACCGTGATCACGCCGTCCTTGCCGACCTTGTCGACGGCCTCGGCGATGACCTTGCCGATCTCGGGGTCGGCCGCGGAGATGGCGCCGACGTCCGCGATCTGCTCCTTGGAGTCGACCTCCTTGGACTGGTTGCGGATCGCCTCGACCGCGAGCTCGACGGCCCGCTCGATGCCCCGCTTCAGCGACATCGGGTTGGCGCCGGCCGCGACGTTGCGCAGGCCTTCCTTCACGATCGCCTGGGCGAGCACGGTCGCGGTCGTCGTGCCGTCGCCGGCGACGTCGTCCGTCTTCTTGGCAACTTCCTTCACGAGCTCGGCGCCGACCTTCTCCAACGGATCGTCGAGCTCGATCTCCTTGGCGATCGAGACGCCGTCGTTGGTGATCGTGGGAGCGCCCCACTTCTTCTCGAGGACCACGTTGCGGCCCTTGGGCCCGAGCGTGATCTTGACGGCGTTGGCGAGCTGATCCATGCCACGCTCCAGGGCGCGCCGTGCCTCCTCGTCGAACGAGATGATCTTCGCGGCCATCCCTTCCTCCTCCTCCGGCTTCTTCGGTCCGGTTTCTCAGCCTGCGATGTCGACTGCTAGCACTCGGGGACTCCGAGTGCTAACGATTCTAGGGCGCAGCTCTCCCGGCTGACAAGGCGGAACGGTCCCGTGGCATCATCCCCGGATGGCCGACATCCCTCCTTGGCAGCGGCGTTTCAGCGCCGCGCAGGCGGGCTTCCCCGCCTGGAATGACAGCGCCGTAGATCTTCTCGCGTTCGTGTCGAACGAGAGCGGCTCGTGGCAAGCGTGGGTGACCGACGTGGACGGCGCGGATCGGCGCCGCGTCTCGAACGAACCGGTCGGCGTCGAACGCGTCTTGGTGACACCCGACGGACGCGTCGTCTGGTGGCGTGACGACACCGGAGGCGAGCAGGGCGGATGGGTGGCGGCGCCGTTCGAGGGCGGAGAGCCGGAGCCCCTGCTGTCGGACATCCCTCGAGGCTGGTCGGCGGGGATCTCGTTCGCCGGCGACATCGTGGCTCTCGGGATCGTCACCGAGGACGACTACCTGGCGATCGTCGCTGAGCCGGGATCGGCTCCCCGCACCGTTCGCACGGGTCGGACCCCGCTGGGGGTGGGGAGGCAGGATCCGCCCGGGACGGGCGGCCTCTCCGCAGATGGCCGGCTCGTCTGCCTGCGCCGCACGGAAACCGGCGACATGTTGCACCACGCGCTCATGGTGCTGGACGCGGCCGACGGAACGGTGGTGGCGTCGCTCGTCGACGCCGGTTCCAACCTGGACCCCACCGCGTGGAGCCCTCGGCCCGGTGACGAGCGCCTCCTGTTCACGTCCGAGCTCGGGCCGTTCGAACGCCCATCGATCTGGGAGCCGAGGGCCGGCGTGCGACGCGACCTGCACGTCGACCTCCCCGGGGCCGCGATCCCGGTCGGATGGTGGCCCGACGGCTCCGCGATCCTGGTTCGACATGAGTTCGAGGGCGCGTTCGAGCTGTATCGACTGGATCCGGATGGCGGCGAGGCGACACTCGTCGCCGACCCGCCGGGGGAGATCACCGACGCAGCGGTGCGGCCCGACGGTCAGATCTGGTTCCGGACGAGCGACAGCGTGCATCCCTCTCGCATCGTGAACGCGGACGGGGACGTCGTCCTGGCGCTCGGTGGCGAGCCAGCGCCGAGCGGACGCCCGTACCGCTCGTTCTGGTTCGACAACCCGATCGGTCAGCGGGTCCAGGCGTTCGTCGTGACGCCCCCCGGCGACGGACCACACCCCACGGTGATGAGCGTGCACGGCGGACCGGAGTGGTTCGAGCGCGACGCGTTCGACGCGGAGACACAGGCGTTCGTCGACGCCGGATATGCGGTGGCGCTCGTGAACTACCGCGGCTCGACCGGCTACGGCATCGCGTTCCGCGAGGCGCTGAAGGGCGATCCGTGGTTCCCCGAGACGGAGGACGTGATCGCCGGCCTCGATGCGCTGATCGCGGCCGGCATCACCAACCCCGAGCGAGTGGCGTTCTCCGGATGGTCGTGGGGCGGATGCCTCGCGTGTCTCAACGAAGGGCTTCACCCCGAACGGTGGAAAGCGGTGTTCGCGGGGATCCCCTCCGGCGATTTCGTGGCCGCTCACTGGGCGTCGATGCCGGAGATCCGGGCGTACGACATCGCGCTGTACGGCGGGACGCCCGACGACGTCCCCGAGCGCTATCGCGAACGTAACCCCATGACGTACGTCGATCGCGCGGTCGCACCCGTCCTGATCATCGCCGGCGAGGAGGACCCCCGATGTCCCATCGAGGGGATCACACCATGGGTCGATGCGCTGCGCTCACGGGACGTGCCTGTCGACGTCCACCTGTACCCACAAGGACACCACGCGAACGCCGTCGGTCAGCAGATCCAGCACATGCAACTGATCCTGGACTTCTTCGCTCGACACGTCTGACGGTGAGGGAGCCCTACTCCTCGCCGGCGCCGGACACCACCATGTCGTTGATCTGCTCCACGATCTCCGCGTTCGCGAGCGTGGTGACATCGCCGAGCGGGCGACCGCTGGCGACGTCGCGGAGCAGCCTCCGCATGATCTTGCCCGATCGTGTCTTCGGCAAGTCGGTGGTGAAGATGATCCCGTGCGGCCGGGCGATCTTCCCGATCATCTGTGCCACGTGATCGCGCAGTTCCTCGGCCATGGCGTCGTCTCCGACGAACTCCGCCTTCAGCGTCACGAACGCCACGATCGCCTCACCCACCAGGTCGTCGGGTCTGGACACGACCGCCGCCTCCGCCACCTTCGGATCGTCGACGAGGGCGCTCTCGATCTCATACGTCGAGAGCCGGTGCCCCGCAACGTTCATGACATCGTCGATCCGGCCGAGCAGCCAGTAGTAGCCCTCCTCGTCGCGCTTGGCGCCGTCCCCCGCGACGTAGACCTCCGGCCCGTACTGCCGGAAGTACGTGTTCACGTAGCGATCGGGGTCACCCCAGATCGTTCGCGCGATGGCGGGCCAGGGGTGCTTCAGCACCAGGTAGCCGCCGCCGCCGAGCGGCACGGAGCTGCCCGCCTCGTCGAACACGTCCGCCTCGATACCGGGGAAGGGGTTCGTCGCCGACCCCGGCTTCAGCGAGGTGACGCCGGGGAGCGGTGAGATCAGGATCGCGCCCGTCTCCGTCTGCCACCAGGTGTCGACGACGGGGCAACGCTCTCCACCGATGTACTTCCAGTACCAGACCCACGCCTCGGGGTTGATCGGCTCTCCGACCGAGCCGAGCAGCCTCAGCGAGGACAGGTCGTGCTTCTCGGGGAACGCGGTCCCCCACCGCATGAACGCGCGGATGGCCGTGGGCGCCGTGTAGAGGATCGAGGCCTTGTACTTCTCCGCGATCGACCAGAGCCGGTCCTTCTCGGGCCAGTCGGGCGCGCCCTCGTAGATGATGCTCGTCGTGTGGTTCGCGAGCGGGCCGTAGACGATGTAGGAGTGGCCGGTCACCCAGCCGATGTCCGCGGCGCACCAGTACACGTCGTCCTCGTGGATGTCGAAGATCAACCGGTGCGTTGCCGCGACCTGGGTCATGTAGCCGCCCGTCGTGTGCACGATGCCTTTCGGCTTGCCCGTGGTGCCGCTCGTATAGAGCAGATATAGGAGGTCCTCCGCGTCCATCTCCTCCGGCGGACACTCCGCGGGTTGATCGGCGATCAACTCGTGGTACCAGTGGTCGCGGCCCGCCGTGAAGGAGTGCTCCCCGCCCGTTCGTCGAACGGTGACGACGTGCTTGATCGTCGGGCACTCCTTCAACGCGCTATCGGCGCTGTCCTTGAGCGGCACGACCTGTCCTCGACGATACCCGCCGTCCGCCGTGATCAGGACCGTCGCCTCCGCGTCGTTGATGCGATCCTTCAGGGATTCGGCGGAGAAGCCACCGAACACCACCGAGTGCGGCGCGCCGATGCGCGCGCACGCGAGCATCGCGACGGGGAGCTCCGGCACCATCCCGAGGTAGATCGCGACCCGATCGCCGCGCTGCACGCCCAGACCCTTCAAGGCGTTGGCGAACCGGCAGGTCTCCTCGTACAGGTCCCGGTAGGTGATCGTCCGGGTCTCTCCCGGCTCGCCCTCCCAGTGGTACGCGACCTTGTCACCGCCACCGGCCTCGACGTGCCGGTCCAGGCAGTTGTACGAGGCGTTGAGGGTTCCGCCCGTGAACCACTTGACCCATGGGGCGTTCCACTCCATCACGCGGTCCCATCGGCGGTACCACGAGATCCGCTCCGCCTGCTCCGCCCAGAAACCCTCAGGATCCGACGATGCCGTGTCGTAGATCGAGCGATCCGAGACGAGCGCACGCTCCACGAACGCCTCGGACGGCTCGAACACACGCTTCTCCGAGAGCAGCGCTTCGATGTTCTGCTCGGTGTCACTCACGTGCCTCGCACCTCTCTTGGTCGCGGACGGTCAGCATCGTACGCAGGAACCCCGCCTGCGCGCGACCCGAGCTGGACGCCGTAAGTGCTTGCAACCCGCCTCCGGTAGCCTCACCATCGTGTGTGAGGCTGCCGTTCGAGGCGGCCTCGAAGCGTGATAGGGGAAGGAGGCAGGCGGTGGCGCAATACGAGGGCTACTGCATGAAGTGCCGTGAGAAGCGGACGTTCGAAGGGGAGATCGTCACCCTGAAGAACGGCCGCCCCGCCGCACAGGGCGCCTGCCCGGTGTGCGGCACCAAGCTCACGCGCATCTTGAGCAAGGCCGAAGCAGGGAAATAGCCAGCCTGACCAGGCGATCCCTGGTCAGCGAGAACGAGACAACAGCGCCTCCGGGGCGATCAACACGGGCCCCGGGCTCATCCGTTGGTGGCGGGCCGACAGGTCCGCCACCGTCGTCTCGTCGAAGACCTTCTGGGCCGCCCGGGCCACGTCTGCCCAGAATCCCTGCAGCCCGCACTGGGCGTCCTGGAAGCACGTGTGGTCCGAAGGCTCCAGGCAGAACATCGGGAAGATCTGGCCCTCGATGGCGTCCGCGATCTGCGCGATGGTGATCTCCGCCGGATCCCGCGCGATCCGGCACCCCCCGCCGGCACCCCGGAAGCTCTCGACCAGGCCGGCCTTCGAGAGCGCGCCGAGTTGCTGTTCCAAGAACCGAAGAGGGATCTGCTGGCGTTCCGCGATCTCGCGAGCCGGCACGAGCGACTCCTCGCCTCGCCGTTTGGCGAGCTCGATCATCGCCCGCATCGCGTACTCCAGCTTCTGAGAGACCTTCAGCACCGCGTTCCGCCTCCTTCAAGCCAGCCTAGGGTGGGTGTCAGGCCGCGTCAACGCGCGCACCTGAAGCGATGCCACTCCGCGCAACTCCCCAGTTCCGGGTATCCACACCCTCCCTGTATCGGTCGACACCTCCATGGAATAGATCTGACGAACACGCGTCCGGGGAAGGATCGGTGAGAACTCCCATGGCCCGGATCCTCGTCATCGACGACGAACCGGATGTCCTGCTGCTGTGCAGGGTGAACCTCCAGCACGCAGGTCACATCGTCTTGGAGGCATCCGACGGCGAGCAAGGGCTTGCTCTGGCCCTGGCCGAGCTGCCCGATGGCATCGTGCTGGACCTGATGTTGCCGCAGATGGACGGCTACGGCGTCCTGTCCCACCTGCTCGCCGACGAACGAGCGCGAGATATCCCCGTCCTGGTGCTCACCGCCAAGGCGCAGCGAGAGGACCGGGTCCGCTGCTGGGAGGAGGGGGCGTCCGAGTACATGACCAAGCCATTCTCCCCGGCGACGCTCTCGGCAGCCCTGACGCAGTTGATCGAGATGACTCCCGCCCAACGGGAGAAGCGCCGGAACGACGTGCTGGGGAAGCTTCGGGACGAGTCGCCGTCGTGGCGCTAGCCGCCCCCGGTTGCCGCTCCCGGGTAGTCGACGCCAACGATGATGATCGCCTGCGCGCTGTCGGCGATGTTGGCCGCGAGGCTGGGGTCGACCAGCGCCACGCGGGCACCGCCGAAGTACGTATCTGCGATGTACCGAGCGTTGGAACGGTTCTGGGCCGCTCCCGATCCGCCACGGAAATACACCACGGTCTTGGGAGCGGGTTTCGTGTCCGCATCGGCCGGGTCCTGGGCCGCGACATAGCCGTCGGCCTCCAGCAGCTGTTGGACCTGGGCAGCGAGCCCTGTCTCGTTGGTGCCGTTGAACACGGCGATCTGCACACCCTGGATCTGCGGGGACGGCGTCTCCTTAGGGGGCTTCGAAGGGGAGGTGCTCGGCGACGTGGACGGACTGGCTGTCTGACTCGCGCCGGCTCCGGAGGGCGGGGTGACGATGGCTCCGCTGCCGAACCCGTTCGCGAGCACGGCGATCCCGCCAACGGCGAGCGCCAAGATGATCACGATCCGTGCGGTCCCCAGATTCACGCGGCCCATCCTACCCCAGGCCCTCGACGCAACGGTCCGCTACAGCGGGATCCCGAGCCGGCCGGCGGTCCGCTTGCGCCGCCTCGCGTCTCGGATGCGGCGGAGCCGGCGAACGAGCATGGGGTCGTACGCGATCGCCTCGGGCCGATCGATGGCGCGGTTCAGCAACTGGTGGTACCGGGCGGCGGAAAAGCCGAAGCGCTCGCGGATCGCGCGTTCCTTGGACATCCGCAGCTTCCACGCTTCGCGTTCGAAATCGAGGAGCTCACGGTCGCGCAGGTCGAGCGCCGCGACCTCCCCCGCCTTCCCCTCGGTGGACGAACGGCTCACGGATGCGAGGCTAGCAACCGTCGCCCGCGGTTCAAGCACCCCAGGGGAACGAGCCGACATTGCATGAGGAGACCCAGATACCGATCATGAGAGGATCCGACGTGGTGACGACTGGTGACGAGGTGGCCTCGGAGGCCCATCGGGAGGCTCGCGAGCCCGCCGATCGCTTCCGGTCGATGGCGCAGCTCAACATGCTCCACAGCCTCGCCGCCAAGCTCAACTCCCTGGACGACGCATACGAGATCAGCTCGGCCATCACCGCCGAGCTGCGCACGATCGTCGACTATCACAGCTGTCGCGTCTACCTCTTGCAGGCGGACGGCCGGACCCTGTATCCGGTGTCGTTCCTTGGAGAGATGTTCTCCGACTACGAGAAGGACACCGTCGAGTCCCTGATCACGGAGATCGGCGAGGGCATCACGGGGTATGTGGCGGAAACCCGCAGATCGCTCATCACCCCCGATGCACGGGAAGTGGACTTCGCGGTCCAGATCCCCGGCACCGACGACGTCCTCGAGTCGATGCTCGCGGTACCCATGGCCGTCGGCGAGAAGATGCTCGGCGTCATCACGCTATCGATGCTCGGCTACGGGAAGTTCGACGAGGAGGACCAGCGGCTCCTCGAGGTCCTCGCGTCGCACGCCGCGGTCGCGCTGCAGAACGCGGAGCTGTTCCAGGCCGAACGCGAAGCGGCGGAGACGTCGACGTCGCTCCTGCGGCTGTCGCAGACGCTGACGCAACTCCACTCGGTGGAGGCCATCCTGCAAGAGGCGATCGACACCGTCCCCCACCTGGTCGCGGCATCGGGCCTCGCCGGCTATCTCCGTGACGACGAGACCGGAGACTTCCACCTCCTGCGCCTGTCTGCCGACGACGGGCCCGCCGTGGCGACCGAGCCGGGGGCCCCGTACGCCGTCGTACCGTCGGACGTCGCGACGGCGTTCCTTGCCAACGACTCAGAGCCCTTCGTGATCCGACGAGATGTCGTCGAACAGGTGCCGCGCGAGCTGTGGTTGTTCGGCGAGCTCCGCGAGGTGCTGGTTGCTCCGCTCCGCTGGGAGCCCGACGGGTTCGGCGTCCTCGTGATGGGTGCGACGGACGTCGAGGCGCGCTTCACCGATCAAGACCTGCGTCTGGCACGAGGGATCGCCGACATCACGTCGCTCGCCCTGGGGAATGCGCGACGGCTCTCGGAGCTCGAGCGGTTCCATGAGTTGGTGGCGAGCTTGGACGCGGTGTTCTGGGAGGCGGAGGCATCTTCGCTCCGACTCTCGTTCATCGGAGGCCACGCGGAGCAGCTCCTGGGGGCGAACCCGCAGGAATGGATCGCGGAGGGTCGCCGATGGGGCGATCACGCGATCCCCGAGGACCGTGACGGCGCGATCGCCGCAGCCCGGACCGCGGCCGACGCGGGCCAGGACCAGAGTGTCGAATACCGAGTTGCCGCTCCCG
The DNA here is from genome assembly GCA_963775755.1 of uncultured Actinomycetes bacterium. Classification (GTDB taxonomy): domain Bacteria; phylum Actinomycetota; class UBA4738; order UBA4738; family HRBIN12; genus JBBQVZ01. Next base: position 79,299 of record CAVZKB010000013.1, read on the forward strand.
ACGGCCGCACGATCTGGATCCGCGACATGGTGCACGTGGTGCGCGGAGCCCAAGGGCCGCGACAGCTCCGCGGCCTGATGGTCGACATCACCGAGCGCAAGCGCGCGGAGCAGGCCTTGCGAAGGAGCGAGCGCAAGTACTCTGAAGCCTTCCGCCGTGAACGCGAAGCAGCGCAACGGCTCCGAGCGCTCGACGAGATGAAGAACACGTTCCTCGAGGCAGTCTCGCACGACCTCCGAACCCCGCTGACCTCGATCCTCGGCTCGGCGCTCACGCTCGAACAGACCGAGCTGAGGCTGCCGCAGGGAGACGCGCTCGACCTCGTCGGAAGGATCGCGGCCAACGCACGCAAGCTCGAGCGACTGCTGTCGGACCTCCTCGACCTCGATCGGCTTCAACGGGGGATCGTGAGCCCGCAACGGCGACCGACCGATCTGGCGGAGCTGGTGCACCGCAGCGTCGAGACCACGGAGAACCCGCGAGGCCGCGGGATCGAGGTGGAGGTCGAGTCGGTCACCGCGTCCGTCGACGCCGCCAAGGTCGAACGGATCCTGGAGAACCTGTTGTCGAACGCCATCCGTCACACGCCCGACGGCACGCGGATCTGGATCCGCGGCTACGGTCAGGACGGCGGCGTGATGCTGGTGGTCGAGGACGAGGGCCCCGGCATCCCGAATGATCTGCACGAGGCGGTGTTCGAGCCGTTCCGTCAGGCGCCGGGGTCGTCGTCGGAGCACTCGCCCGGCGTCGGCGTGGGGCTGTCGCTCGTGCGCCGCTTCGCGGAGCTCCACGGCGGACGCGCGTGGCTCGAAGACCGCGTCGGCGGCGGATCGTCGTTCCACGTCTTCCTCCCGGGCGGCTAACTGACTGGCCTTCGCCGGTCACCCGACGGTACGGTGACGCGCATGGAGTTCGCGTTCGCCCCGGACGACCTCGGCTTCATCGCCGATCCCTACCCCGTCTACGCCGAGATGCGGGAGCGTTCGCCGATCTGGTATCACGAGCCCACCGATCACTGGCTCGTGTCACGATTCTCCGACGTCAACGCGTTACTGCGTGACCGGCGGTTCGGCCGCACATATCACCACGTCGCGACGCACGCCGAGATGGGCCGCCCCGAGGAACCCGACTGGCACGGCCCGTTCTGGCACCTGATCCGCAACGGGATCCTCGACATGGAGCCTCCCGATCACACGCGGGTGCGATCCCTCGTCTCGAAGGCCTTCACGCCTCGGATGGTGGAGGGCATGCGCGAGCGGATCCAACGCATGATGGACGACCTGGTGGACGAAGTCGCGGGTGCCGGAGAGTTCGACCTGATATCGATGCTCGCCGAACCGTTGCCGGTGGCGGTGATCGCCGAGCTGCTCGGCGTGCCGCCCGCGGACCGCGGGCTCCTGCGCCCGTGGTCTGCCGACATCTGCGGGATGTACGAGCTGCGGCCGTCCGAGGAGACGGCCCGGACCGCCGTACGCGCGTGCGTCGAGTTCTCCGACTACCTCCGGACCCTCTCCGGGGTGCGCCGCGCCGACCCGAGCGACGACCTCATCAGCGCGCTGGCCCAGGTCGTCGACGACGACGAGCGGCTCACGGAGGACGAGCTGATCGGGACATGCGTCCTGCTGCTGAACGCGGGCCACGAGGCGACCGTGAACGTCACCGGGAACGGGTGGTGGTCCTTGTTCCGCAACCCCGAGCAGCTGGCACGCCTCCGCACGGAGCCCACATCGGTGCCACGGGCCGTCGAGGAGCTGATGCGCTGGGACACGCCGTTGCAGATGTTCGAGCGATGGGTGCTGGAGGATTCGGAGATCTGTGGAGCGCTCGTCCCCAAAGGGAGCGAGCTGGGGTTGCTGTTCGGTTCGGCCAACCGTGACCCGGCGGTGTTCGATCGTCCCGACGACCTCGACATCGATCGAGAGCCCAACCCGCACGTGTCGTTCGGCGCCGGCGTCCATTTCTGCCTGGGAGCGCCGCTCGCGCGCCTGGAGCTCGAAACATCGTTCACCACGGTCCTGCGGCGCCTGCCGATGCTGCGCCTGGTGGAGGAACCGACCTGGAAGCCGAACTACATCATCCGTGGGCTGCGAGCGCTCCGCGTGGCGGCCTGAGCGCTCCTGGTTCTCACACCGAGTCGCAACGTCGATCGAGAGCCGGCGGTCGGATTCGAACCGACGACCTAGCGATTACAAGTCGCTTGCGCTTCCGGACTGCGCCACGCCGGCCGGTCGGAGCGAGTCTACCCTCACCGCCTGCTGCGGAAGGCGGCGCGGTTGGCGAGAAGCGCGTAGAGGACGAAGGCGTACAGCCCCAGCGTGACGATCCCCGGAGCGCTTCCGCGGGAGAGGCTCGAGACCGCGCCGAGGAGGCCGAGCGACGCGAGGACGATCGCGAAGATCCGGCCCCCATCGGAGAGGCGGAGCACCAAGATCCCGGCGATGACCTCGAGCACACCCACGACGAGGGCGAAGAGCCCGATACCTCTCGCGACCCGGTCGAGGCTGATGTTTCCCACCGAACCGATCCGCGCGAGGTCGGCGGGGCTCACGACCATCAGCACCAGGCCGCCGAGGGCCTGCAGCATGCCGACGACGATCAGGATCACCCCGGCGGCGGTCACGGGCTGCGGACGCGCCGGGGCCGATGTGGGCACAGGCGTGTCGGCGTGCCAGGACATGTCGGGGCGGGGCGGGGGTGGGGGAGGCAGCGGCTCCATCACTCGAGGATATCGACCGTCACGGTTGCCTCGATGCCAACACGTATCCGTAGAGAGCCCCGGCGAGCGAAGCGGAGGCATTCAACGAGCCCACACGACCGTGCATGGGCAGCGCGACCAGCACGTCACACCGCTCGCGCACCAACCGAGACATCCCCTGTCCCTCGCTCCCGACGACGAGCGCCACGCGGCCATCGGGGCACGGCTCGTCGAAGATCGACGCGTCAGCTTCACCGTCCAGACCCACGACCGTGAAGCCGGCGTCCTGGAGCCTGCCCAACGCGCGCGGGATGTTGGCCACGCGCGCGAGCCGAAGATGCAGCAACGCGCCGGCCGATGCGCGGACCGCCGCCGGCGTCACGTCGGCGGCGCGGCGGGTCCGCGTGACGAGCACGGAGGCTCCGGCCGCCTCGGCGGAACGCGCTGCGGCACCGAAGTTCTGCGGATCCGTGATGCCGTCGAGGACGACGGCGAGCGCGTCGTCGGCGAACGGGAACGTGCCGAGCTCGCGCTCCCCCAGCTCACGCGGACGGGCGTCGTCGCGCAGTCGCGCGACGACGCCCTGGTGATCGGCCGCCAGACGGTCCAGCTCGGTCCGGTCCGCGTCGCGCATCTCGATCCCTGCGGCAGCGGCCGCGTCGAGGACCGCGCGCAACCCCTGCGTCTCACGGACCCCGGGCGCCACGAGCACATCCGATACCCGTCCGGCACGGATGGCCTCCACGACCGCGCGCCGCCCCCCGACGGCCGCCCGATCCGTCATCGCAAGGTTGCGAGCGCGAGGCATCCGACGCCGTCGCCGGACAGCCCCAGGCCCTCCGGACGGGTCGCCTTGACCGACACGCATTCCGGCGAAAGGTTCAACGCCTGCGCGAGCATTCCGCGCATCTCGTCGCGGCGCGGAGCGATCGCGGGACGTTCGCACAGGACCGTGACGTCGCACGACCCGGGAGCGAGGCCGGCATCGACGATCATGGCCACGACGCGCCCCAGGAGCTCCAGTCCGCCGATACCCTCGACGGCGGGGTCGGTGTCGGGGAAGTGCTCCCCGACGTCGCCGAGCGCCGCTGCCCCCAAGAGGGCATCGGCAACCGCATGGCATACCGCGTCGCCGTCGGAATGTCCCGCGAGGCCGGGCTCGTCTACGAACCGGATCCCGCCGAGCCAGAGCTCACGGGAAGCGTCGCGCGCGTGGACGTCGAACCCGAGCCCCGCGCGGAGCTCACTCACGTTCTCCTCCGAGGATCTCGTCGGCCCGGGCGAGGTCCTGGGCGGTGGTGACCTTGAAGTTCCACGGTTCGCCTGGGACCGAGCGGACAGACGCGCCCATCCACTCCAGCAGCCCGGCATCGTCCGTGAAATCGAGCCCCGACTCCTCCGCCTTCTCGAGGCCGTCGCGGAGGAGATCGGCGCGGCACGCCTGAGGTGTCTGCGCGAACGCCAGCTCCTCGCGTGGTTCGGTCCCGACGATCGCTCCGTTTCGCACCCGCTTCACGGTGTCGACGAGCGGCAGCACCGGAACGGCGGCGTCCGCACCCGCCAGCACCGCGCCCACGACGGCCGAGAACAGCTCGGCCGACGCGAACGGGCGAGCCGCATCGTGCACGGCGACGATCGAGGCACTCATCTCGACCTCGCGCAGGGCCGCGGCCACCGAGCGCTGCCGGGTCGATCCTCCCGTCACGACGACGATCGATCCGATGACGGTGTCGAGCACCTCACGGACGCGCTCTTCGAACCCGTGGGGGGCCGCGACGACGACGCCGGAGATCGAAGGAGAGGCGAGCGCCCGCTCGACCGCGACCGCGACCATCGATCGTCCACCGATCGTGTGGAGCGCCTTGGGTCCGTCGCCCCCCAGCCGGGTGCCCGATCCGGCCGCGACGACCACGGCGACGGCCCGCGCTGACTCCATGCGAGGAAGCATGACAGACGCGGAGACGGGAGTAGGCGGGGAACGAGAGGGGCGAAAGGGGCTATGCGTCGACTTCGGCAAGTGCAGCGAACACCATGCGACCCGTCGTGGTCTGGATGACGTTGGTGACCCTGACCTCGACCTGGGTGCCGATCTGTTCCGTGGCCTTCTCGACGACGACCATCGTGCCGTCGTCCAGGTAGCCCACGCCCTGACCGTGCTCGCGGCCTTCCTTCACCAGACGGACCGAGATCTCGTCCCCGGCCGCGTATGGAACACGGAACTTCGAGGCGAGGGCGTTGATCTGTGCGACGGGGACCCGAAGCGCCTCGGCGACCTTCGCGAGGTTGGCGTCGACGGTGATGAGGGTGCCGCCGCGCTCACGAGCCAGGCGGACGAGCGCGGCATCCACATCCATGACGCCGGTCTCCTCGACCAGTTGCAGCTGGATGGTCGGGGACTTCTGGAGCTCGACGAGGACGTCGAGACCCCGGCGGCCCCGTGTGCGTCTGCGGGGATCCGACGAGTCCGAGATGGACTGCAGCTCGCGAAGCACGCCGTCGTGCAGCAGCATCGTGCCGGCGACGAAGCCGGTGGCGACCAGGTCGGCGACCCGGCCGTCGATCAGTGCGCTGGTGTCGATCACGTGCAGGTCGCCCCGGCTCGCGACCGCGGCCCGCGGCTTCATGCCGACCAGACCGAAGATGTCCTCGTACTTGGCCGCTCCGACCCGGAAGCCCAGTGACCCGAGGACCATGTACAGGAACACGAGCGTCGGCCACGCGGCGGAGGCCGGCAGGAACAGGAGCGGCACCATCAGCAGCGCCCCGATGATCAGACCGACGACCATGCCCACGACGGCCCCGGCCAACTGGGGAGCGGGTGTGCGACGGAGCTCGTGCTCGAGACCGGTCACGGCGCGAAGGGTGAGTCGACCGAGCACCCCACCGGCGACGTACCCGATGCCGGCACCGAGGAAGACGTACAGCAGGGTTCGGGGGCCACTCGGCTCGGAGAATGAGGCGCCGACCTCGAATCCTCCTGTGGCGAGCAGGGCGATGAAGATCAGGCGAACGCCTTCGACCAAGCGCCCTTTCAGAGTGCTCTTGCGACCCTCCGACGTGGGTTCGCCCATCCCTCGGTCCTTCCCCTTTGCGTACAGGGGCAGATCAGCTCGTACCCCTCCTAGGAGACATCGGTTGGAAAAGGCCGCGACCTGAACGGTTTGGGACCGAAAAGAGGGGCGTGAACCCTCACCGGACGGCGGGCTCGAAGGGCGGTTTCAGACGATCGGAGGAAGCGCTCCCGGAACTAGGCCTGAGCAGCCATCTTGACGCCGTGGGCGCCGTCCAGGACCTCGTCGATCATGATCTCCGCCTCATCCTCGGTCTTGGCGGTCGCATAGGACAGCTCGGAGATCAAGATCTGGCGGGCCTTCAGGATCATGCGCTTCTCACCGGCCGACAGGCCCTTCTCGCGCTCGCGGATGGCCAGGTTCCGCAGGACCTCGGCCACCTGGTAGGGATCGCCGGAATGCAGCTTCTCCATGTTGTTCTTGAAACGGCGGCTCCAGTTGGCGGCCATCGAGGACTCGTCCTCGGTGAGCACCTTCAGGACCTTCTTGACCTCGTTCTTGCTGACCACCTGCCGCAAACCGACCTGCTCGGTCGAATCAACGGGGATCAGGAGCGTGAGGTCGCCGTAGGCCACCCGAAGGACCAGGTAGGTGCGCTTTTCGCCAAGGAATTCCTTCTCGCGAAGCTCCTGGATCACTGCCGCTCCATGCTCAGGGTGGACAACGGTGTCGCCTTTTCGGAACAACAGATTCCCCCTTGCAGGAGTGGAGCGCGGGTGGACTAGTCATAAGATAGCACGCCCCAGCCCTCGAGCGCAACCCAAACATGCAGGTCAGAAGGCCTTTTGATGGGGTCGAGGGGTCCGAAGAGCCTACGACTTCGGCCTCTCATTGCGGCCGGGCATCCCCCGTAGCGCCCAATCGAGTGCCTCGCGCACATGTCGAACAGGCACCAGCCGAACGCCCTCGATCTCCGTCGAACCGCCTGCTGAAGCGTAAACGACGGAGCACCCGGCAGCCCGCGCCGCCGACACGCGCGACGCCATGGATGGCGCCGAACGTACGGCGCCGGTGAGTGCGACCTCACCCACGAACGCCGATCCGGGCGGAGGCGCGAGCCCGGTGGCCGCGGAGGCGAGCGCCGCCGCGATGGCGAGATCGCATGCCGGATCGTCCAGGCGCACCCCGCCCGAGGACGCGCCGAACAGCTCTGACCGGCCGAGCGGGACTCCCGCTCCCCGGTCGAGAACGGCCGCCACCAGCTGGAACCGGCGCGGGTCGAGCCCGGTCGCCTGCCGCCGCGCCGGGCCATCGGAGGTGCCCACGAGGGCCTGGACCTCCACGGCGAGCGCGCGGCGGCCTGCCTGCGGCAGCGCGATAGCCGCCCCGGGAGACGGCGAGCCGGAGACGAGCAGATCGGTGGGATCGATCTCCTTCAACCCTTGCGCGCCCATCTCGAACCATGCGGTCTCCCCCTCTGAGCCGTAGCGGTTCTTTCCTCCCGACAGGACCCGGAGGCCGGACCGGGGGTCGCCGTCGAACGTCAGGACCACGTCGACGGCGTGCTCCAACGTTCGCGGGCCGGCCAGGTCGCCATCCTTCGTGACATGGCCGGTGAGGAGCACCGCGATGCCCTCCTCCTTCGCCAGCCCGACGAGGGCGTCCGTGCACAGCCGCACCTGCGACGGCCCGCCGGGCATCTGGGTGCCGGACGTATCACGGATGGTCTGGATGGAGTCCACCGCCAGCAGGAAGGGATGACTCTCGCACGCGGTCTCCAGCACGTGCGCTAGGTTCCGACCCGGCGCGAACGAGATCGCGTCACCCGAGACGCCGAGCCTCCGGGCGCGCGCCGCCACCTGCGCGTGGGACTCCTCGCCCGACACCAACACGCATGAACGCCCGGCGCCCGAAAGGTGGGCGAGGACGTGGAGCAGCAACGTCGACTTGCCGATCCCGGGCTCCCCGGCGAGCAGCGCCGTCGACGCCGGGACGAGGCCGCCTCCGAGCACGCGATCGATGCCGGCGAACCCGGTGGACACGCGCTGTTCGTCATCCGGAGCCGAAGCCAACGTCACGAGCGCCGGCGCGTTGGCGGACCGGGGCGTTCCGCCCGCCGGCCGGACCTCGTCGATGGTTCCCCACTGGCCGCAGCCCGGACATCGACCTACCCACTGCGAGACCTGTTGGCGGCACGCCGAACACGCGAGGATCGTCCTGGTCTTCGCCACGTGCTGCACCGTACGCGCCGGGTCTGACATCGTTTGCCACGACCCGATCCTGCGCCTATCCTCGCGGGAGGGCTGCACACAGCGCCCGGCTCCGCCAAGGCTCGGAAGGAGGGATGAGGCATGGCTGCGATCTCGGTCCTCGACAGCGCTCTGACGCCGCGTCCCTCCGTTTCCGCGTAGCCGCCGCTCACCTGCACCTCGGCACCCGCTCCGCGACTCCTTACGGACGTGGCGTATGTCCGTTCGCTACGCCGATGAGGAGGTCTCACGTTGCAGGACAATGCGTTCGAGCACTTCTTGGACGAAGGGCTCATCGAAAAGGTCATCCGACCGATCAAGAGCGGCAAGGAGGCATCGGTCTACCTGGTCCGCGCCAACCCGAGGACGACCGGCGAGACGCTGGCCGCGCTGAAAGTGTTCCACCCTCCGGATCGCCGTGCGTTCCGGGACGAAGGGATATACCGGGACGGCGAGTTCATCAAGCCGCGGCGGGTCCGCGTCGCCGTGGAGAAGCGGACCACGTTCGGCAAGGTGGTCGCCGCGGCGATCTGGGTCGATCGCGAGTGGGAGACGTTGAAGACGCTGTACGCCGCAGGCGCGGACGTGCCGAAGCCGATCATGCGATCGGACCGGGGTCTCCTGATGACGTACATCGGCGACGAGGACGACGCCGCGCCGCAACTGCGAAGCTACCGGCCCGATCCCGACGAAGCCGAGGAATTGTTGCGGCAGGTGATCCGCAACGTCGAGCTGTTCCTCTACCGCAACGTCATCCACGGCGACCTCTCGCCCTACAACATCCTGGTCTGGGATGGACAGGTGACGCTGATCGACCTGCCGCAGGCGGTCGATCCCCGCAAGAACCGGCATGCCCGGGCGTTGTTGGAACGCGATCTGCATCGCGTGTGCGAGCATTTCGAGCGGTTCGGTGTCCGGCGATCGGCCGGTGAGCTCACCGCCGACCTCTGGACGGCATGGGAATTCGCCGATCTGGTGCCCGAAGAGCTCCGGGGTCTCGTCTGACCCGGAGCTCTGGCGCCGTTCGCATCCTGACCCCGACAGCGTCATCCTGGTAGTCGGACTAAGCGCCGAGGCCCGCGGTGGCATCTAGGAAGGCGATGCAGGCAGAGGGCGACGTCGTCCCGTTCCCGGACCGGGAAGCACCACCGGCCGACTTCTCGGTGTTCTTCGCCGAGGAGCACCGGAAGGTGTTCAAGGCCCTGTACTTCGTGACGGGGAATCGGGCCGACGCCGCCGAGCTGATGCAGGACGCCTTCCTGAAGTTGTGGGAACGCTGGGACTCGGTCGACCAGATCGACGATCCCACGGCCTACCTGTTCCGCGTGGCGATGAACGGGTCTCGGATGCGAGCGCGCGCCGCACGCCGAGCCACGCGGAGGCTGGTGGCACCCGTCTCGTCGTACGACCCGTTCGACGAGATCGACATCCGCGAAGACGTCCGCCGCATGTTGCTCGAACTGGCGCCGCGCCAGCGCGCCGCCCTCGTCCTGCTCGACCTGTACGGCTACGACTCCGGCGAGGCCGCGCGGATCATGGGCATCCGCCCATCGACCGCGCGGGCGCTCGCCACCCAAGGGCGTGCCGTCCTGAGATCCACCGCAGGAGGTGCGCATGGCTGAACTCAACGAGGTGTTCGAGATGACGACGAAGCAGATGGAACCCGATCAAGACGCTTGGAACCAACAGGAACGACGCCAACGGAGAACGGCACGCAACCGTAAGGCCGGAGCGCTCGCCGTGGCGGGGGTGGTCCTCCTCGCGATGATCGCGGCGATCCTGGCGATCCGTCCGGGGAAGAACGGAACGATCCCCGCCGACCAGTCGACGCTGACACCCACGGATGCCGCCGTGGAGGTCGCGATGGGCTTCCTCCAGGCGACCAACGCGTACGACGCAGACAGGGCGTTCACGTATCTGGCGGACAACGCAGACCTCACGGGGTTCATCGGCGCGGGGGGAGCGTTCGCGCCGGGCGCCCCGGAAGGATTCCGACTGCAGATCGCCTGGGACAAGGCAACGGGACATCAGGAGATCGTCGACGCATGTGAGGCGACCACCACCTCGGGAACGACCGTTCACGTTCTTTGCACCTATGCGTGGAACGGCCTCAGATCGGATGAGATCGGACTGGGTCCGTACGGCGGCGGCTCCATCGATCTCATCGTTCGTGACGGAAAGATCGTCGGCACCGGGCCAAGCTCGTTCACGACCAAGGAGTTCTCGCCACAGGTATGGGAGCCCTTCGCCGCCTGGGTGTCCGCGACGTATCCGAAGGACGCCGCGGTGATGTACGACGGAGCAAGCCTCACCAACTACGAACTCACCGACGAGTCGATCCGGTTGTGGGAGAAGCACACCCAGGAGTACGTCGAGATGGTGAACGCAGGAACCCTGGGATAGCGTCGCCGCCGACCCACGCACGACCGACTTCCGATGGCATCTTCGAACGGCGCACAGGGCGAGCAGGGCCGTGATCGGCGGGCCTTGCTCGCCCTGAGCTGCGTCGCCGGGCACGAGCTGAGCGTCCTGCGATGAACCCGAAGACCTGCCTCCGCTGCGACTGGCAAGGCGAAACGGAGGAGCGGGGGTGTCCGAACTGTGGAGAGCAGCCCCTCTACGTCGTGGGAGGTCCTCCCTCGTCGGGAGGGACCGGGGCGGTGGCGAGGAGCGACCCTCAAGAATGGAACCCCGCAGCAGCGAGCATGGCCCCGTCTGGCACCCTGTCCTCCGAGTCGGACCCAGCCCCGTCCTCGATGGACGCGGTCGAACCATCCAAGGGATCGCGCCGTTCATCCGTCGCCTTCGTTCTGGTGGCGACGGTGTTGACGTTCGCCATGGGCAGTTGGCTCAATGCCCATGAGGAACGCTCGGCCCCAGCGGCATCGACCGACGCCGCCACGCTCAATGGTGTCTCGCCCGAACCCGTCGTTCCGCACACCAACGGCTCGCTCGTACGGATCGACGCAGCGACCGGAGCGATCGTCGGCGATATGCCGATCCAGTTCCCGAAGCTCTTGGCCTCGGATGGCCATTCGGTTTGGGTGTTCGACGAGGGAACCCCGACGACACCGAGGCTCGTTCGCGTTGACGCCCAGAAGAGCGGTCGACCCAAAGCTTTCGACGTCGCACTGCCTGACTCGCTCGTGACTGCCGGCGGCGTCGAGGTAGCGACCGCGCTTGCCGCTACTCGCGGAAGGGTGTGGCTGCGTGATGACGCCGGTGGCGTCTACGTGGTCGCCCCCGGCGCTCGCAGCGTCGAGCCTACGACCATCGACGCTCTCGGCTCCATCGATACCGGCATGGTCGGTGACGGGGACTCGCTCTGGGTGCCTACACATCCCGCCGGTCCCTGCTGCACCGGGCCGTCCGACCTCCAGCAGGTCGACACCGGAACGGGGAAGGTGGTCGCCTGGATCGAGGGCGCCGGCCAGGTCGTGGCATCGGGCACCGGGTTCGTCTGGGCCGCCGTCGTCGACACGCACGCTCACGATCCTGGCCCGATCGTCCGCATCGATACGGAGACTCATGCCACCAAGCGGATCGGCCCCCTGCACTACGGGTGGGTCGATATGGCGGTCGCGGACGGATCGGTGTGGGCATCGAGCTTCGATGACGACACGATCGTCCGCCTCGATCCCGGGACGGGGAATGCCGAAGATTGGATCCGGCTCGAGGGAGCACCCGGCGCGCTCGCCACAGGGGGCGGCGCAGTCTGGGCGGCGATCGGTGAGAACGGCACGGTAGTGCGGTACGACGTCGGGACCGGCCGGCTCGAGACTACCGACGTCGGAGGGACGCCCAACGACCTCGTGTACGCCAACGGCTCGATCTGGGTATCGGTGCTCGGATCCACAGGGCTGACGGTGGCTCCTGGGCCCATCGGCCTGGACCTGCGGACCGGCGGGGCAACACGCCTCGCGGAGAGCCTCGCGTCGGGAACGGGCTTCGCGGCGTCGAGTGATGGCACGGAACTCGCCTACGTCGATTCCGACGACGAAGGCACCCAGCAGATCTTCATCGCCCGTATCGACGGCACCGAGGTTCGCCAGGTGACGCACGATCCGACCGGTGCCACGTCGCCTGCCTGGTCGCCAGATAGGGGTTCGATCGCCTACCTGGGGCACGAGCACTACCTCGCCGTGCTCGATCTGGCCACCGGCGAGTCCACGGGGATCTTGAGGGTCCCCGAGCCCGGCTTCCAGTTCGCGCCTGACGGCTCGTCGCTTGTCTTCACCGGCGGCACGCCCACCTTCCCGGAACTCCGGAGCGTCCCGGTCACCGGCGGGAAGAGCACGCTCCTGTTCCGCCTGAGCGATGGGCTGAACGATTCGGGGAACGGCTCCCTGTCACCCGACGGGTCGCTCGTCACCTTCATCGGCAGCGGAAGGGCTTCTTCAGACGACCCTAGCCATTGCGGACCCTGTCGGTTCGTGTCCAACGCAGACGGTACGGAACGGCGGGTCATCCCCAACTGCAACTGGAACCCTGCCGGAGCGTGGTCACCTGACGGCAGCCGGATCGTGTGTTCGGAGGGCGGGAACCGGATCGTCGTCGTCGATATCGCGACCGGAGACGCGACGCCCGTCGCCGACGGCGGCGCGGCGATCTGGATCGACCGCCACACGCTGCTGGTCGAGGTGTCGTCACCACGGGTGTCTTCTACGGACGGGCTCACGCGAACCGTAGCGGGCGTGCGGTTCTCGCTCGGCACGCCGTCGGATGGCTGGGTGCCCGGTCCGATCAAGCAGACAGAAGATGACGGTCGCTCGTACATCAGCAAAAGCATCGTGGACCCCCAAGATGCGGAGGCCATCATCTTCTGGACGAGCATATCCGACGATACCTACGTCAGGCCATGCGGACAGTGGTGGGGTCCCCCCGACGGGTCGGTGGCCGCTTGGGCAGCTCACGCATCGAAGATGCGCGGAACCGAGCTCGTTCGGGGGCCGTCTGGCGTCACCGTTGGCGGGTTCCCCGCGGAGCAGGTGGTTCTCGTCGTTCGGAGAAACCTCGGCTGCGACCCGGGATTCTTCTATCGATGGCGGGCCGAGCCCTTCGGTCCGAGTTGGATGGAGACGGACGTCGGCGACACGATCCGCCTGTGGATCGTCGATGTGTACGGGACGCGCCTGATCATCGAAGCCGAAACCACCGCACGAGCCGACGCCGATCTGAAGGCGGAGATCTGGCAGATCATCGGATCGATCC
>CAVZKB010000014.1:0-71175 GCA_963775755.1 uncultured Actinomycetes bacterium
TGTGCGGCGCTCGCAACCGAACGCTGAGCTGCATCGGCGCCGATATGCTCGCACCACGTCATGGTGGAGATCGTCTTCGAAACACACTCGATCAGTCTGGATAACGAGACGTGATCGACCCGTCCGACCCGGATAGGGGCCGGCGGTGAACGACGGGGTCGGCCCGGGGAGGCGGGCCGCGATCTCGGCCCGGATCGCCTCGGGGATCAAGGGACGGCGAGATCGTGTCGCGCGGCGCTACCCAAGGCTCAGTCGAACGGTCATCGATCCACTCGTGGCGCTCGCACCTCGCGTGACGGAGGACCGGCTGGGCGTCGAGGCCGGCTCGATGACGTACGGGGCGTTCCTTGCGCTGCCCCCGGCGCTGCTTCTGTTGGTCGTCGGGGCGAGCCTATTCCTGTCGGGCACCGAACTGCGGACGGGGGTCGTGCACGTCGTCGAAGGGGCGATCCCGGGACTCGAGCAGGCCGTACCCAAGACGTTCCGGCTCGATCCGGGCGGCCAGCTGGGGATCGGACTGATCGGCCTCGTCGGACTCCTGTGGTCGGCCTCCGGGGTTGCCGCCCGGGCGAGGAACGCCCTCGCGAAGATCTTCGGTACGCGGTCGACCGGACTCATCGTCGGGCGATTCTCTGCCGGCCTCGTGGGCGTTCCGGTCTTCATCGGCGTGGTCGCGTTCGCGGCATTCGATGCGCTGGCATCGGGTCTCAAGGTCACCGGCATCGTGGGCACCGTCGCGCACCTCGTCATCAACGTGGGGGTGGTTGCCGCGAGCGTCCCACTCTTCATGGTCGTGTACTGGTTCCTCGCGCCCAGAGGCGGTCTCTCGCTCAAGGCGCACCTGCCCGGTGCGATCGCCTTCGCCCTCTCGTGGACGGTCCTCGGGCTGGTCGGCTCCATCTACGTCGGGCAGGTCATCGCTCGATCGACGGCGCTGTACGGCACACTCGGAGCGGTCTTCGGCGTGCTGGCGTTCCTCTACGTGGCGATGTGGCTCTTCCTGCTCGGCGCCGAGCTCTCGCAGGTCATGAGCGAGCGGCGATCGGCGCGCTAGCCGAGGTTCCGGTCGAACCAGTCCTGCGTCCGTTGGATGGACGATCAGGGATCGGATCGGACGCCGACCTCGTCGAGGTGGCGGAGCAGATCGGCCGGCTCCTCGTACACGCGGTACGCCCCGGCCCGCTCGAGCTCCTCTTGGCCGTATCCGCCCGACAGCAGTCCCACCCCCAACGCACCGGCGCGACGCGCGGCGAGCAGGTCCCAGACGCTGTCGCCGACGACGACCGCGCGCGCGATGTCGACGCCCAGACGTGCGGCTGCCGCGAGGAACAGGTCGGGGTCCGGTTTCGCGTGCGCAACCTGATCGCGGGTGACCACGGGCGTCGTCTCCGGCACGCCGAGTCCTTCCAGGGTCGGGCGAGCGGTCTCGATGTAGCCGCTCGTGGCGATCGCCCAGGGCACGCCGAGGGCGGTCAGGCGTTCGAGCAACTCGCGGGCTCCGGGAAGCGGCCGAACACGGTCGGCACGGCTCCCGTAGGCCTGGCCGTGGAGGACGCGGAGCCTGCCTGCCTCCTCCGTCGTCACCGTGCGTCCCGTCTCACGGATCAGCGCGTTGGCGAAGAGCCCGCCGCTCATCCCGATCTTGCGGTGGATCCGCCAAACCGGAAGCTCGATCCCCACCTCATCGAGCGCGTCTTGCCATGCCAACACGTGTTGATAGACGCTGTCCACGAGGGTGCCGTCGAGATCGAAGAGGAACGCCGGTCCTTCGCTCACGCGACCATCGTAGTCGTCGGGCTTCGCGCAGGCTCGGGCGCGGGGGATCCCGGTGGTCAGTTCAGATCGAACATGCTGAGCGCCGGAAGCCGTACGTCGATGGAGGCAAGCTGGGTGTGCGCGTCGTTGGGGCCGACGAGCACCTCGTGGACCTCGTGGCTGATCGTGGCCCACGTGACGCGATCGGCCTCTTGCGCCGTTTCAGCCTCGACGGGGATGCCCTGGATCAGGGCGGTGAAATCCGTCATTCGGCTCATGAGGATGTCGGGGTACAGCGCGACGAGCGCCCGATCGATCCGCACGAGCAGGCCGTCCGTCAGCTCCGGAACGAAGCTGACCGCGGCGTCCCGGAGGAAGGGGTTGAGTCGTGTCGCTTCAGGTTGCGTCATAGTGAATGCTTCGGGCTCCGACCTGCGGTTCTGTAATCGATGGGAACGACCTACCTCCGGTTAGGTAGTCGTGGTCGGCGATACCGGGTCACCCGCTCGGAAGCCCCTTGCAGAACCGGGGAGGACCTTGGGGCAGATCTCCCAGCTGTTCTTGCCTTGGCCTTTGGCCAGGTACATGGCGTAGTCGGACGCCCTGAGTAGCACCTCGGCGTCTCCGGCGTTGTCGGGATGGAAGCTGATCCCGATGCTGACGGTCATCTTCACTTCATGCCCTTCAAGCGTGAACGGTCTCGCGACGCTGCGAAGGATCTTGTCCGCGACCTGCTTCGCGTCCTGACGGCCCCCGAGCGTCTCCAAGATGACCACGAACTCGTCGCCGCCGATCCGGGCGACGGTGTCGCTGGCGCGGATGGTCTGAACGAGGGTCGCGGCGAGCGATCGCAGCACCAGGTCGCCGAACTCGTGTCCGTGCGCATCGTTGATCGACTTGAAATCGTCCACGTCGATGAAGCACACGGCGAAGATCGAACGGGATCGTCTGGCGTGGGCGAGCGTCTGGCTCAATCGATCGATCAGCAGATAGCGGTTCGGCAGGCCGGTCAGTGTGTCGTGCGTGGCCAGGTGCTGCAGATCGAGCTCGGTCCGCTTGAGCTCGTTGATCTCGCGCGTGATCCCCATCAGCCCCACCACGTCCCCCGCCGCGTCGTGGAGCGGCACCTTGGTCGTCAGGGTCCAGTTCAGTTCCCCGCCCTCCATGCGCCGGCTCTCGACCAGGCCGATGAGCGGTTCTTCCCCCATCCGGGGGAAGCGGCATCGACGGTGGCGCCGACATGCCGGGCAGGCCCGGCCGCGCGAAGGAAGGGATGTCACCACGTTCGGCGACGCCGCCGCGAGCTGTCGACGTCGTTGGCATGCTCGCGTAACAACGCCAGCAGAACGCCGCCCCCTGTGGGTTGTCGCCACCGCAGGAGGGACAGATCGAACGCTCTTCGGTCTGCATCGCGTGCTCCGTATCCTGAGTTCTTCGTCGTGGTTCTTTCGGAGCACAATCGGTCGGAGCTGCCGACCACTGAAGGTCCGCCCACGGCTAGACTCACCGGATGCCGGAGGACGAACGCACCCACGACCGGGACGGACGTGGCGGCGGATCCAAGGGGATCGGCCTCGCGATCGGAGCCATCATCGTTGCGTTCTTCGCCACCATGCCGTTCATCTTCATCGTGACGCTGTACGTGTTCGTGACGATCTACGCGATCGTGCGCGCGATCGGCCCCGGTGCCGGCGAGAACGCCGTCGCGATCGTCGTCGGGTTCGTGCTCATCACGTCGGCGTTCGCGGTCCTGCTCGGCGTGACGATCCACTTCGCCGGTCGCTCGGTCACACCGAAGAAACGACGCGCAAAGTTCTGATCCTCCGTTGCCTCGAAAAGCTTCCGAGTGTCCTGACCGGTGTGTTTGCGCCGAGAGCGCCCGGTCGGTAGGCTCCTAAGGCATGACCAACCTTCGACGGTTGGTGCGTGTGATCGTAGGTCCCCTCGTATTGGCGCTCACACTCACCATTCCCGCCCAGGCAGCGCATGCCGGTGGTCGAGCTCATCGGTTCCAGAGCGAGATGCTTCGCCTCGTCAACCAAACCCGCAACTCGCACGGGCTTCACATAGTGCGCGTGAACGCACATCTCTCGCGGGAGGCGTGGAATCACAGCATCGAGATGGGCCGTCGCTACCTGTTGTTCCACACCTCGAACCTCTGGGACCTCGTGCAACCGTACGACGCGAGGACGTGGGGCGAGAACATCGCGTATGCCGGAACGCTCCGCCGCGTGGAGCAGCTCTGGATGCAGAGCTACGAGCACCGGATCAACCTGCTGAACCCCGCGTTCCGCTCTGTGGGGATCGGCGTCGTCCGGGCGAAAGGTTGGCTCTGGGTCACGTTGCAGCTCTACGGCTAGCAACGTGGACCACGGAGCCATCCAGGCGTTAGGCTGTCCGCGGATGACGACCTCCCGAACGCGCTCGCGCCTCGCGACGAGCCTGGTGATCTTCGCGTTGGTCGGTGCTGCCTTCGTCGAGCCCTCCGCTCAGGCCGGCGCACGCAGAAGCCCGGGACCGACCGCGAACGAGCTCGAGCAACGGATGCTGAACCTGGTGAACCGATCGCGCGCTGTCCGAGGGCTGCCGGAGCTTCACCTGAACGCGCGCCTGTGGCACGAGGCGCTTCGCCACTCCAAACGCATGGCGAGAGAAAGAGCGATCTCCCACACGCCGAACCTCGCCGATCTGGTCCGTGGGGTGGGTGGGTCGGTGTTCGGCGAAGACGTCGGCAAAGGACGCGGCTTGAAAGGGATCAGAGACGCGTGGCTCCGCCGAGCGACCACCCGTCAGATCATGCTCGACCCGCGCTTCCACCACGTGGGTCTCGGCGTGATCCACGACGGCGGCTTCTACTGGGTCACGTTGCAGGCCTTCGACTGACGCCGGCGACGGCCCCGAGACTATCCGAGCAGCGTGCGGACCTGTCTCAGCGCGACCGTGAACTGCGCGAGATCGGTGACGCCTTCGACGGACAGGTTGCGGATGAAGCGCTCCAAGCGGTCCTCGGCCTCCGCCCGCCTGACGAAGAACGCCTCGACGGCCTCGTCGACAGGCTTCTCAGGAGCCTCGGCGATCATCTTCTCGACCAGCTGGCGCCGTACCAGGAACAGGTCGTCCTCCATCGATTGGGCCGCCCATCGCTGCCAATGCGTCCCGACCGGCAACGCCTCCAGCCGGTGCTCGAGCCAGTCGAGACCGACCCGCTCCCCGACGATGAAGAACGCGCGAGCGACCTCAACCACCTCCCAGACGGTCGCGTGGGCTAGGGCGATGATGTCGGGGCCGTGAACCAGCTCCCCCTGGAACGCATGCCGGCGCGCGATCTCTTGCGGAACGCCCTCGGCCACCAGCCGCCGAACCCCGAGCTCGTGCTCTTCGCGCCACGGCTCCGGGCCGATCTGTCGGATCAGCGAGGACAGCTCGGCGAACGACGCGCGCTGATCGCCGATCGCCTCCGACAGGCGCTCGCCGTGCGTTTGCACCAGGTACCACCGCGAGGCGGTCTCCACCAGGTAGTCGACGCCTCGCATCAGCTCGGCCTGCACGTGCGGGTCGATCACCCCGTCGAGCGCTTCGATGGACTCCCACCGCTCGACGGCACCGGTGACGTCGCGCGCGATCCGGTACGCGCGCACCACGTCGGCGGGATGTGACCCGGTCTCCGACACCATCCGTGAGACGAACGTGATCCCGCGAAGAGTTCACGACGTCGTTGGCCACGATCGTGGCGATCAGCTCGCGTTTCAGCGGGTGCTCGGCGATCAGGTGTCCGAACCGCTCGACGATGGCGGGCGGGAAGTAGCGGCGAAGGTCATCCTGTTCCAGGTATGCGGAATCCGGGAGGTCGGACTCGATGAGCTCGGCGACGATCGAACGCTTGGCATATGCGAGCAGCACTGCGAGCTCGGGACGCACCATCCCCTGGCCGTTCGCGCGACGCTCGAGCATCTCGTCGGAGCCGGGCAGGAACTCCACCTCCCGTTCCAGCTCGCCGTCCGCGACGAGCTGTCGCATCAGGTCCTCGTACGCGTCGTTGCGTTCGACCGAGAAATCGAACTCCTGCGAGAGGATCTGCGCCTGCAGATAGTTGTCGTACAAGACGTGCTCCACCACGTCCTGCGCGCACGACTGGAGCAACTCGTTGCGCTCATCCAGCGTGAGCTCGCCTCGCGCCATGGCGAGTCCCAGCAGGATCTTCCAGTTCACCTCGTGGTCGGACGTGTCGACACCGGCGGAGTTGTCGATGAAGTCCGTGTTGATCCTGCCGCCGCCGAACGCGTACTCGATCCTGCCGAGTTGCGTGCATCCCAGGTTCCCGCCTTCGCTCACGACCCGCGCGCGAACGTCGGAGCCGTTGATACGCACAGGGTCGTTGGCACGGTCGCCGACATCACCGTTCGACTCCTTGGTCGACTTCACGTACGTGCCGATCCCGCCGTTCCACAACAGGTCCACAGGCGCCTTCAGGATGGCCTTGATCAGATCGTTCGGCGTCATATCTTCGGGCGAGCCGTCGGGGATGCCGAGCGCGGCGCGAACCTCAGGAGACGGCGTCACGCTCTTCGCCTTGCGGTCGAAGACGTCGCCGGTGGGCGACAACTTCGAGCGGTCGTAATCGTTCCAGGACGAGCCGGGCAGGTCGAACAGGCGGCGCCGCTCTTCGAACCCGACCATGGGGTCCGGATCGGGGTCGACGAAGACGTGCCGGTGGTCGAAGGCCGCCACGAGTTTGATGAACGGGGAGAGCAGCATCCCGTTCCCGAACACGTCGCCCGACATGTCGCCGATGCCGATCACGGTGAACGGTGTGGACATGATGTCGATGCCTAACTCGCGGAAATGCCGTTTCACCGACTCCCATGCCCCGCGCGCGGTGATCGCGAGCGCCTTGTGGTCGAAGCCGACGCTTCCTCCCGACGCGAACGCGTCGCCCAGCCAGAAGCCGTAATCGGCGGCCACGCCGTTGGCCGTGTCGGAGAACGTGGCGGTTCCCTTGTCGGCCGCCACCACCAGGTAGGTGTCGTCCCCGTCGAGCACGCGTACCCGTTCGGGATGCACGACGTGCCCCTGCTCGAGGTTGTCGGTGATGTCGAGCAACCCGCGCATGAACGTGACGTACTGCTTGATGACCTCCGCCTTCAGCTGATCCGGCGAGGCCGGGTTCCGCTTCAGGATGAAGCCACCCTTCGAGCCGTCGGGGACGATGACGGCGTTCTTGACCTTCTGGGCCTTCATCAGACCGAGGACCTCCGTGCGGTAGTCCTCCCTCCGATCGGACCAGCGGATGCCCCCGCGCGCGACCATGCCGCCCCGGAGGTGGATCCCTTCCATCTCGGCCGAGTAGACGAAGATCTCGTAGAGCGGGAACGGCTTCGGCATCTCGGGTACCGCTTCGGATCGCAGCTTGAACGACAGCGACTCCCGAACGGGTCGGTACGCGTTCGTCCGCACGCTGGCCCGGATCGTGCCGAGCATGTGACGCAGGATCTGATCCTGGTCGAGCGACGCGACCTGACGCAGGTCCTGAAGGATGTCGTTGCGGATCGCCTCCATCTCATCGTCGCTCGACGCGCGATCAGGGATCGAAGCGGGTTTCGAAGTAGTCGACGAGCTTGGACGCGATCACCGGGTTCTCGGCGAGCGCGCCGTTCCGGTACTCCTCGGTGAACCGCGTGGAGATGCGCTGGCGAAACTTCCGGTACGCGCGAAGGATGCCCACCTGCTCCCACGTCAGTCCGCCCGTCACGACCAGGCGGTTCAACGAGTCGGACTCGGCCAGACCGCGCCAGACGGCGACGATCGTCTCCTCCACCCGGGCGGCGCTGTTCTCGAGATCGATCACGGCGCCACGCGAGTCCAGCACGCCGAAGTCGTGGATGTAGACCTTGCCGTCGCCGAGCAAACCGGTCGGAACCTCTTCGACGACGCGCAGACCGAGCGCTTCGAGGATCGGCATGAACGCCGAGAGATCGACCTTGCCGCCGGTCTTGTAGAGCTTCACGCGGGTGAGACGCTCGCCGGTTGCCTCGTTCCCCAGACCGACGACGAACCCCTCTTCGTTCTGCTCCAACTCGTCGAGCCTGAGGACGTCGTCGACGATCAGGTCCCAGTCGCGGTTCGACTTGTAGTAGTCGGGGAACCTGGGCGCGTACCGGTCGGCGAGCGCCGAGCCGCGATCCGGCCCCACGCGAGCGATCAACGAGTCCCTCAGATCGTCGTCCCAGTTGCGCGCGAGCCGCTCGACCTCCTGCTCGAGCTCCTCGTACGGGACCTCGGGGATCTGGACACCCGGATCCACGTGGACGGTGAAGAAGATCTTGGCGTTCTCCGTCTCCCCGAGCGAGAGGTGGTAGTCGACGGTGGAACCGTGGAAGCGCTCCTTGAAGAGTCGCTGGAGGCTCTTGCGCAGGTCCGCGTTGAAGCGATCTCGCGGCAGGGCCACCACGATCGAGATGCTCCTGCCGTAGAGGTCCCGGCGAACGAGCACGCGGATGCCGCCGTGCCGCTCCAACTGGAGGAGCCCGCTGATCAGGCGACGGAGCTCCCCCGTCGACGCCTGGAACAGCTCGTCCTTGGGGAACGACTCGAACAGCGTCGTCGCCGACTTGTAGTCGTGCGATCCCGGGATCAGATCCTCCGCCGTCAGCACCTGCTCGAGCTTGTGGTGCAGGAGCGGGGTCTTGGCCGCCGGCTCCATGTACGCCTTCGACGTGAACAGGCCGATCATCCGCGCCTCGCCGACGATCTCGCCTTCGGCGTTCACACGACGGACGCCGATGTAGTCCATGCGAGCGCGACGGTGCACGGTCGAGTAGGCGTTGGTCTTCGAGAACACCAACAGGTCGCCGTCTTCGATCCTCCTCCGCAGCCCTGGATCGAGCGAGCCCAGCAACGTCGTCTCGGCGAACGAGGATCGGCTGACGTCCGACAAGATGCCGAGGCCGCTACCGGGAACCGCGCTGATCGCCCGGCCGTCGGGCGTGTCCACCAGCTCGTACTCGCGATAGCCCAGGAAGACGAAGTTCAGCTGCAGGAGCCAATCGAGGAAGTCGACCGTCTCGCCGACCTCCTGCGGCGAATAGCGCACCGCGGCGTGACGCGCTATCTCGAGCATGCTGTGTGCTCGATCCTGCATCGGCTCGAAGTCACGCACCACGAGCCGCACGTC
Organism: uncultured Actinomycetes bacterium; assembly: GCA_963775755.1. GTDB lineage: Bacteria > Actinomycetota > UBA4738 > UBA4738 > HRBIN12 > JBBQVZ01. Next base: position 8,927 of record CAVZKB010000014.1, read on the forward strand.
GCGCAGGATCGTCCTGACGCGTTCTTCCAGATCCGCCTGCTTCGCGTCGGACAGCCGCCGATCGAGCTCGAAGTGCATGACCGACTCGCGGTGAGACGCGTCCCGCGCAGAGGAGATCCGCTCGAGCCGCCCCTCCTCATCCCTCGACGTCCCGATGACCGGGTGCAAGATCCTCCGCACGACCATGCTCCGCGCGGTGAGCTCTTCGGTCACCGAGTCGACGAGGAACGGCGAGTCGTCGACGTTCGTCTCGAGGATCGAGCCGGGAGCCGTGAAGCCGTCCAGCTCCGCGTCCGGGTAGAAGACGCGCACCACCCACGGCTGCAGCCTCCGCCCGTCGACGAATCCGAACGTGGAGAGCACAAGGCCATAGAGGTCTTCCGGCGCAGCGGCGGCGATCTCGTCGTCGCCCAGACGCCGCAGGTACGCCTTCGCGAACGCGGCGATCGTCTCTCGGCGCTCCACCGGGACGCGCTCCTCGATCAGCGCGAGGAGAGGCCCGAGCGCGGGACGAGGCTCGGAACTGGATGCGACGGTAGCGGGCCGGTTGCCCGCGTGCGAGGCCTGGCTGCTCGTTCGCTCCACCGTGTCCGACACGTTGCCTCTCGGGATGAGGTCGATGGCCCTCGGGCAGCCATTGTGACAGACCCCGGAGACCGCATGGGAGGATACGGCTCCCGTGGGCAGGCGAAGACCGGTCTATCGGCCTCCTCCGTATGGCCGGGGTGTCGGGACCTTCGCCCGTCGCCCGCTCCGAACCCCCCGACTAGGCTGGTCGCGGGACATGGGCGAACAACGTATCCGCGTCATGGTGGGAGAAGGGCATGCCTCACGCAAGGGCCTGCTGCGCTTCGTGCTGGAGAATGAGGGCTACGAAGTCGTCGCCGAGGCGACGTCCACGCTGGAGCTGGCACAGCGGCTCGTGATCCACCGTCCCGATGTGGTCGTGCTCGACGACGGCATCGACGCCAGCGCGGTGGGCATGATGCGAGAGGTGCTGCCTTCCGCCAAGGTGATCCTGGTGTGGCCCCGAGGAGTGGCCGCGGTTGGCGTGGAGGCGCGGCTCGAGCCCGCGGAGGTCATGACCTCCTTGGGAAGCACCGTCGCCCGCGTAGTGGGTCGAGGTCCGGTGATGGCTCCACCCAAGCCCCGCTTCGCGCCCCCGGACGTCATCGTGGTCCCCGAGCCCGAGGCTCCCGAAGAGCGGGCGTTACCCGAGGAGCCCCCTGAGGCCGAGCCCGAGAAGCCGGCCGTGACGGACGAGGCACCCGAGCTGCCCGCACAGGCGATCCCGACGGCGCACGTGGAGGAGGAGGCCACGGACGCCGTACCGGGCGTCGGCGACGCGGCCTCGGTCGTCGTCGTCCCGGAGCCGCTGACGCACGTGCTGATGAAGCCGGGCGACATCGCCACCCCGACGTGGACCTACACCGCGCCCGGAGCGGGCGCCGCCGGGAACGGCCGGCGCCTGACCGCGGTCGTCGCCTTGTCGATCGTCGCCGTGGCGTTGGCAATCGCCCTCGGGGTGACGTTGTGGAACTCCGGCCCGGTTGGGACCGAGATCGTGGCGGGCAGTCTCGGCGGCCACACGCTGCCCACACCCGGCCAACCCACACCGGACGTCACCACCGACCTGCCCGGGACCTACCACGGGGTCGTGCACCTGCGAGCGGACGGCTCCATCCGCCTTCGGGCAACCGGCGACATCCGCCTGCGCATCGACGGCCTCGCCCACATCGTGGCCTCGGGTGACGTCAAGGTCAGCGGCGACGGTGTCGTGAACAACGTCTCGTCGGCGAAGGTACGTGTTCGAGGGAACGGCACGATCCGCATCACGGTCCGCGACGGCCACATCCGGCTGCGACTGCAAGGGACCGTGAGCGCCGCCGGGAACGGCACCGTGCGGATCGGCGGTACCGGCCGCTTCCAGATCAGCCATCGGCCGGCCTGATCCATGACCCGGGAACGCGCGCACGGCCGCTGGAGTAGGCTCCACCCGTGGATGGAGACGTGACCCCCGAGCGTCCTCGTGTCGGCGTGATCGTCGGCGAAGGTCACCCCGTGCGGCGGGGACTGCTTCGCTTCGTGTTGGAAGGCGAGGGCTTCCTGGTGCTCGCCGAAGCCACCACGGCCGTCGAGCTGGTCCAAGCGCTCGCCGTCAACAGACCCGAGGCCGTGGTGCTCGACGACGCCATCGGAACCACGGCGGTCGTGCTCACGCGCGAGATGTGCCCCGACGCCAAGATCGTCCTGGTGTGGCCGCCGGACCTCTCTCCTATCAGTGGAGATGCGACCGTCGACCCGGCGCAGGTCCTCCGCGAGCTCGGGCCGGCCGTGGAACGCGCGTGCGGGCTGCCGGAGCCCGAGGCCGTGTCCGCGACCGTGCAGCCCATGTCCTCACGGCCGCGTCCGGAGCGTCCCGCGCCTCCGAGCGCTGGGTTGGCCGACGTGCTCCCGGGTCCGGGCCTCGCTCGTTCGCGAGCGAACACCGACGACGAAGCGATCATCGTGGATCGTGAACCGGCCCCCATCCTGATCCTGCCGGTCTCGCCGCTCGTGGAACGCGATCCACAACCCTAGGTTGTCGATCCAGGATCAGACCTCGCCGCTGTCGCGTGTCTACGTGCGGACGCCCGTCCCCGCTGATCTCGCCGCGTGGGCGGCCTACGGCTGGAGATCCGAGCCGGATCCGGCGCGGGCCGTCGACGAGCACGCGGCGTTCCGCGCCGAACTCGAACGAGCCGGCGCCACCGTCGAGGTCGGGTCGACGCGGGCGCCGCACGACCCGGATGCCATCTACGCGTACGACCCCGTCCTCATGACCGACGCCGGAGCCATCCTGCTCCGTCCCGGAAAGCCGGGACGGCGATCTGAGCCCGACGCCGTGGCGAGGGACCTCTCGGAATCGGGGGTCACCGTGGTGGGTCGGATCGAGGCTCCCGCGACGGCGGAGGGAGGCGATCTGTTCTGGCTCGATCGTTCGATGCTCCTCGCGGGGCGGGGCTACCGAACGAACGCCGAAGGCATCGCGCAGCTCCGCGCCATGCTGGGCGCATCCGTCGACGTCATCGACCTCGATCTTCCGCACTTCCGCGGGCCGGACGAATGCCTGCATCTCCTGTCGTTCATATCGCCACTGGACGTGGACCTCGCCGTCGCCTATCTCCCGATGGTCCCGGTGCGTCTGATGGAGATCCTCCGTGATCGCGACATCCGCGTGGTCGAGGTGCCCGATGACGAGTTCCCGTCCATGGGAGCCAACGTGCTGGCTCTCGGACCCCGGATCGCGCTCGCGATCGATGGGAACCCCGAGACACGGCGGCGGATGGAAGCGGCGGGCGTCGACGTCCGGATCTACGTCGGCGCCGAGATCTCTCTGAAAGGAGACGGTGGCCCCACCTGCCTCACTCGCCCGCTCGAGCGCGGATGAGTGTCCCGCCGTCCGGTATCGTTCAACGCCATGGCCTGGCAATGGTGGCTGCTCCTGCATCTCGCCGGCGTGCTCACGTTCGTCGGCGCGCACGGCGTCTCGATGTTCGTGCTGTATCGGGTCCGTGGTGAGCGTGACCGGCAGCGGATCGCGGAACTGATCACCTTCAGCGGAACCACGACACGACCCATGTACTTCGCTCTGCTGATCCTCACGATCGGCGGCGTGGGTGCCGGGCTCACGCTGCATCTCTTCTCGCAGTGGTGGCTCTGGATATCGATCTTCATCCTGTTGATCACGATCGGTTTGATGTCGGGGCTCGCCAAGCCGTACTTCCGCAGGATCACGGCCGCCTGCGAGGTCCGACCCAGTGGCGTGCCGCGCGTCTCCGACGAAGAGCTGGGGCAGCTGTTGCGGTCGGGCGAGGCCCACGTGATCAGTGCGATCGGGGTCGTAGGACTGTTGTCGATCCTCTACCTGATGCTGTTCAAGCCGTTCTGAGCGGAGGAGGGCTCGATCAAGCCGGAGGAAGTGGACGTGCCGCCGGTCCGTTCACGACCTCGCCGGTAGGTCCGAACCGCGATCCGTGGCACGGGCAATCGAACGTGCGCTCCCCGGGGTTCCACGCCACGGTGCATCCCATGTGCGTGCAGCGGGCGCTCATGACATGGGCATCGCCGTCCTCGCCCACGTAGACCGCGAGCTTCTCGCCCGCGCGTTCGACGATGCCCCCTTCTCCACGAGCGAGCTCCGACACGACCTGCGTCACTGTTCTCGCGATCAGGACGTCGCGGGTGGCGCGCTCGCAGACTTCCTGTGGCACGGACCCCAGGAGGAATCCCTTGGCGCCGACCATGCCTTTGTTCCCGACGACGATGAGGCCGGCGTCGACGTCCTCGGCAGCCGCGAGGATCTGCGCAGCCGGGTCGCCCTCCCGCAGGAGCACCTCGGTCGGCACCTCGCCGGCGTACGTGGCGATCGTGTCTTGGGTGATGAGCTCGCCGGTCTTCGGATGCCCGACGAACACGATCGTCACCGGTGCCTCCAGCGCCTCGGCCAGCTCGAACCCCTTGCGCGCAGCGCGATCGGCGGTGGACGAGCCGTCGGTGGCGATCAACACCCGGCGGTACAGCGGTCCGTCGGAACCCACGGAGGACGAACCCGTCACCAAGAGGACGTCGCGCGGAGAGCGGACGGCCAGTCGGTGCGCCACCTGACCCAGCCCGTACTTCTTGCCACGCCCCCCTGAAACGACGACCAGGCCGACGTCGTGTCCGTCGGCGAGCGCGATCAGCGCGTCTGCCGGAACGCCCGCCCTGGCCTCGCCCGAGACCCGGCGCACACCCGCCGCCTTCGCCTGTTCGACCGCCGTCGCCACGATCCGTTCCGCGTCGGTGGGCCGCTCGAACGCGAACCCGACGACCAACTGCGCCCCGCCCGCCCTGGCGAGCGCCGAGGCGACGGCGCCGGCCGCCTGTGCCGACGCCGACCCGTCCGTGCCGAACAAGATCCGTTTGTACGCCATCGTTCCCGATCTCCGTGTGCGGGGGTCGCCACGATACCCTGGGTGCTGGATGACCGACCGAGTCTTCAACTTCGCTGCAGGACCGGCCACGTTGCCCCTGCCCGTCCTCGAGCAGGCACAGCGCGATCTGGTCGCGCTCCCCGGGATCGGCGCATCGCCGCTCGAGGTGTCGCACCGCAGCCCGTGGTTCGAGGATGTGATCGGTGAGGCCGAGGTCAATCTCCGATCGCTGCTCGCGATACCCGCCTCGCACCATGTCTTGTTCATCCAGGGCGGGGCGTCCATGCAGTTCTCCATGATCCCGATGGCTCTGCTGCGAGGCGACGACCGTCCGGCCGCATACGTGGTGACCGGATCGTGGGGAGCGAAGGCATTGAAGGAGGCACAGAAGGAGGGCTCCGCGCGCGCCGTGTGGTCGGGGAAGGATGAAGGCTTCATCCGGATCCCGCTCGACGACGAACTCCGCGGCGTCCTCGACGAAGACGTCGCATACGCCCACATCACGTCCAACGAGACCATCCACGGGGTCGAGTTCCCGACGACGCCGGCCGTGGCGCCCTCGATCCCGTTGATCTCCGACTCATCATCCGACTTCCTGTCTCGGCCGGTGGACATCGCGAGCCACGCCCTGCTGTACGCCGGCGCCCAGAAGAACGCGGGACCCGCCGGCGTGACGATCGCGATCGTTCGCGACGACCTGCTCGCCCGCATCCCTGACGGCTTGCCCACGATCATGGACTATCGGACCTACGCGGAGAACGGTTCCATGTACAACACGCCCCCTGTGTTCTCGATCTACGTGCTCATGCTCGTGACCCGCTGGCTCAGGGATGAAGTCGGTGGACTGGCACAGCAACTCGAACGCAACCGAGAGAAGGCTTCGGTGGTGTACGAGGCGATCGACGGCAGCGGAGGCTTCTACCGCGGCCACGCGGAACGCGGCTCTCGGTCTCTGATGAACGCGACCTGGCGCCTGCCTTCCGAGGAGCTGGAGCGGCGATTCGTCGCGGAGGCCGCCGAGCTCGGCCTGGTCGAGCTCAAAGGCCACCGGAGCGTGGGCGGGATCCGCGCCTCGCTCTACAACGCGATGCCTCTCGCCGGCGCACACGCTCTGGCCGACTTCATGCGGACGTTCGCCGACTCGGAGCAGCCTGCCGGGTAGGTCATCTCCCAGCTACCTCCGCCGCGAGGTCAAGTCCGATATCGGAGACGTCGATGGGAGTGGGAGATGTCCGACTCTTTCGCAGGATCCGGAGCCCGCTCGAACGGGGCAGACATGCGTGCGCAGCGGCGCGAGTCCGACGTCGCTATCGGACCTCCCCCGGCGAGCACGCCGCGGCGTCGCCGGGCGGATCGGTGGCTGGACCGATGGGTCGCGGCCACCGCGGACCTCACGCGTCTGAAGAACGAACACCCGATGGTCGACGCAGTGATCGACGAGCAGATCGGACGTCGGATCCGCATCGGCGATCATTGGCTCACGGACTGGGCGTCGTGCAACTACCTGGGGTTCGACCTCGACGAGGACATCATCGCCGCCGTTCCCGAATACCTGGCCAACTGGGGTACCCACCCGAGCTGGTCCCGTCTCCTCGGCAGCCCGCGCCTCTACAAGGAGATCGAGGAGCAGATGACCGACCTGCTCGTGTGCGAGGACGTTCTGCTCCTCCCCACGATCACGCACATCCACATGTCGGTGATCCCGGTCCTGGCGGGCGACGGCACGGTATTCCTCGACGGCAGGGCCCATAAGACGATCTACGACGGCGCGATGGTCGCCGCCGGCCATGGCGCGCGAGTGGCACGGTTCCGGCACGACGACGCCGAGCACCTGGAAGAGCTGCTCGCCGCCAGCGACCCGGGGCAGCCGCGCGTGATCGCGATGGACGGCGTGAACTCGATGACCGGCAACGCGCCGGACATCGCCGCGTTCGCCCGGCTGGCGAACGAGCACGACGCCCTGCTCTACGTGGACGACGCACACGGGTTCGGCGTGATCGGCGAGCGCTCGCCGAACGAACTGTGCGACTACGGAACATCGGGGAACGGCCTGCTTCGGCACGACAACGTCCCGTACGACAATGTCATCCTCGTCGCCGGGTTCTCGAAGGCCTATTCGTCGTTGCTGGCGTTCATCGCTCTCCCGACGAGGCTGAAGGATGCACTGAAGGTACTCGCCCCTCCTTACCTCTACTCGGGGCCGTCGCCCGTCGCGTCGCTCGCGACCACGATCGCCGGACTCGAAGCGAACCGCCGGCACGGCGACATCGCTCGGTACGCGATCTGGGAGCGGACCCACCACATCCTCGACGCGCTTGGACGCCTAGGCATCGTGACCCCGAACGAGAGCGGCTTCCCGATCATCGAAGTGCCACTGGCCGATCACACGGAGATCGACGAGGTGGGCCGGTACCTGTTCGATGAGGGCGTCTACTCCACGATGGCCGCCTACCCGCTGGTACCGAAGGACGAGGTCGGATTCCGGATCCAGGTCACCGCCGCCAACACGGACGAAGAGGTGGATCACCTGATCTCCGTCTTCGGAGCGTTGCGCGAACGCTTCCAGCTCCGCCAGACCGTCGCCGCGTCAGCCTAGACGACCCGTTGTCGGCATCCTGCCGAGAAGGCGGCGCAGCCGCCGCCGGAACTAAGGTCGCATGTCACCCGGCCCGATATCGATGGAACGATGAGATCTCGGGCCTGGGCCATCTACCTGTCGATCGGCGGCGCCGTTCTGACCGCGTTCGTGTTCGTGCATCCCATCCGCGTCGGCCCGCTGTTCAACGTCATCGGGCTCTCCGCCTCGGTGGCGATCGTGGTCGCGGCGAGGATGCACGACCCTCGGCAGCGCTTGCCTTGGTACCTGGTGGCCGCCGGCCAGGCGCTCTTCGTGGCCGGCGATGTCATCACCTACAACTACGAGCGGTTCTTCGGAACCGCGCCGCCGTTCCCTTCGATCGGCGATCTCCTCTACCTGAGCGTCTATCCCTTCCTGATCGCCGGGGTCCTGTTGCTGGCTCGCCAACGCAGCCCCGGACGCGACCGCGCCAGCCTGATCGACTCGCTGATCATCGCCGTCGGCGTCGGAACGCTGTCGTGGGTCTTCCTGCTGGCGCCATACGCTCACGACCAGTCGCTGACGCTCATCGAGAAGCTGACAGCCATGGCGTATCCGATCATGGACCTTCTCCTGTTCGGTGTCGCCGTCCGGCTTGCCGTCGACCGCGGGAAACGTCCCCCAGCTTTCTTCCTCATGGCCGGCGCCGTCGCAGTGCTGTTCACGACGGACACGATCTACACGCTGATCCTCCTTCACGGCTCCTACGACAACACCACAGGCGTGCTGGAGCTGGGGTGGGGACTCTTCTACCTCTTGTGGGGCGCGGCGGCCCTCCATAAGTCGATGGTGGACCTGGACGAGCCCACGCCCGAGAGCGAGATCCAACACCCCCGCAGGCGACTGGCCGTGCTCGCCGGCGCCTCGTTGATCGCCCCGACCGTCGAGATGATCCAGGCGCTCCGTGGCGAGCGGGTCGACGTTCCGGTGCTCGCGGGGTGCTCGGCGTTGTTGTTCGTTCTCGTCCTGGTGCGACTGAACGGACTGATGGTGGACATCGGCGACTACCGACGGACCGAGCGGCAGATGCGAGAGGCGGAGGCAAAGTACCGCTCCCTCGTCGAGGGTCTGCCGGCGGTCGTCTACATCGCGGAGTTCGGCAAGGACGCGGCGTGGACGTACATCAGTCCGAAGGTCGAATCGATCCTGGGATTCACCCCCGACGAATGGACGGGCCAGGCCGACCTTTGGCGCGAGCGCATCTTGCCCGAGGATCGAGAGCTGGCCTTGGACGCCGAGATGCGGCTCTTGAACGGTGAGCCTCGCATGCAATGCGAGTACCGCATCATCGGCAAGAACGGACGCGTCATCTGGATCCACGAGGAGGCAGAGGCGCTCGCCGACGACGGCGGCCGTCCCCTCTACCTGCAGGGCGTGATGTACGACGTCACCGAGCAGAAGAACGCGGAGGCCCAGCTCGTCAAGGCGCTGGCCACCGAGAAGGAGGCAGCCACCAGGCTGCGCGCCCTCCACGAGATGCAGAACTCCTTCCTCCAGGCCGTCTCGCACGACCTCCGGACACCCCTGACCAGCATCCTTGGATGCGCCCTGACCCTCGAGGGCAGCCTGGATCAGCGGCGGATCTCCCGAGAGGACGAGCACGACCTGGTGGGCCGGATCGCGACCAATGCCCGGAAGCTCCACCGCCTGTTGACGAACCTGCTCGACCTCGATCGGATGAGCCGGGGGATCGTGGCGCCCAACCGGGACGACGTCGACGTGACCCAGATCCTGTCAAGCGTGCTCGAGGAAAGCTCGACCGAGACGCATCCGATCGAGCTCACGGCCGACGGACCCGTGCACGCCAACGTCGACGCTGCTCAGGTCGAGCGGATCGTCGAGAACCTCGTCGCGAACGCCATCCGCTACACGCCGGCGGGCACGCCCATCTGGGTCCGCGCGACCCGCGACACCGAAGGCGTGCTCATCGTGGTCGAAGACGCAGGCCCCGGCATCCCCGAGGAACTGCGGGACTCGATCTTCGAGCCGTTCCGTCAGGGAAACGAGGTCGTGACGCACAACCCGGGCGTGGGGATCGGTCTTTCTCTGGTGACCCGGTTCGCCGAGCTCCACGGGGGACGAGCCTGGGTCGAGGAGCGCGAGGGCGGCGGCGCATCGTTCCACGTGTACCTCCCGTTCGCGTCGGCCTCCGAAGGGTCGTCTGAGGACGTCGAACCGAACGGGTCGCTCGTCCCGGTGAGAACGGATATCTCCCACATCGGGTAGAACGCCGTTTCCGGCGCGGGCAACTGACCGCTCCTTGTGCCTCCCCCATGAGCGGGTACGATTCCGAGGCTGGCCGCCGGTGCGGCATCCGGGGGGCGATCCGAACGCGAGCGCATGGTGCCTGAGCCCGATGAAGGTCGCGCGTCCGATCTCATCCAACGCGCGATCGAGCTGACCGATCACTCGGATCACGCGACGGCCGCCGAGACCGCCGCGCGCGCCGAGCTCGACCGAACAACGCGTCGCCATACGGTCCGGGGGTGGGCGCTCGAGAATCTCGGCGAGCAGCATCTTGACGAGGCCGGTCGGTGTACGAAACGGCGATCGCGCTGGATGCGACCGCCCTTTGGCCACGAACCGGACTCGCGGACATCCTCCACCGCTCGGGCAGCCGGGAGGAGGCCGAACGTCTCTATCGCGACGTTGCCGAGGACGCCGAACCGTTCGACGATCGGCCCGCATGCCTGGAGTTCCGGGGGTGGAGCCTCTACCGGTTGGGGCGTCTGGACGAGGCGATCCAGACGTTCCACACCTCGATCGAGCGACTGCCGGGCCGGATCTCGGTCCTGTTCGACCTCGCCTTGTCGCTGCTGGTGAACGGGCAACCCGATGAGGCGGGCGACGCGTACGAGACCGCCTTCGAGGCCGTGCGGAAGGCCGACCCGCGGCGCCGCCGTGCGCCGCTCACCGTCGCCGCGGAAGACCTGGAGGAAGCGATCTCGTCGCATCCGTGATCGGCGACCTCGCATAACGACGCGTTCCGCGAGCCTCCGTCTGGAACTGGGGCATGGAATGGATGAGAGCCGGGCTCGGCCTCTTGATGTAGCCGATGCGCGGCCAGGGCAGATCAAGCAGCCCATCCCGGGCTCCGATACCGGACCGATGGGGATGAGTTCCGACCGGAGGGGGAACAGGGAACCTTCCGGACGCCGGCGCCCCGTCATCTTCGAACCGCTCAAGCAACGGGACTTCCGGCTGCTCTGGTCGGGCATGACGGTGTCCCTCATCGGCGACGGCATCTTCATCGTCGCCCTGGCGTGGCAGGTCTACGAGCTGTCGGACGCGCCGACCGCGCTCTCGCTCGTCGGCCTGGCGATGACGATCCCCAACGTCTTGTTCCTGCTGGTCGGGGGGGTGGTGAGCGATCGCTTCGACCGGCGACGGGTCCTGATCGCGGCCGATCTCATCAGGGGCATCGCGGTGGCGGCGATGGGCGCGCTGTCCCTGAGCGGGCACCTCGAGCTCTGGCACCTGATGGTGCTGGCAGCCATCTACGGCGGAGGCACCGCATTCTTCGGTCCAGCGTTCGACGCGATCGTCCCCGATCTGGTGGCCACGGACCTCCTGATCCAGGCCAACGCGTTGGATCAGTTCGTACGCCCGGCCGCCTGGCGTCTCGCCGGACCCGCGATCGGAGGTTTCCTGGTCGCATCGAGCACCGGGGGCGCGTTCCTGGTAGATGCCGCGACATTCGCAACGTCGATCGTTGCACTGCTGTTCATGAGCCCGCACCCCATCGAAGCCTCCCCCGAGGGAACCGCCACCACGGCCATCGTCGAGATCCGTGAGGGGTTCCGATTCGTGCGTGCGCGAGTGTGGCTGTGGGGTACGTTGCTCGCCGCCGCGTTCGCCTACCTGCTGTTCATCGGGCCGCAGGAGGTGTTGCTCCCGCTGCTCGTGAAGGATCGATGGGGCGGCAACCCTCTCAGCTTGGGGTTCATCCTCGCCATGGGCGGGGTCGGCGCGATCGGTGCTGCGTTGTTCATGGGGCGGCGGGGAGCCCCTCGCCGCTTCATCACGTTCATGTACGTCGCGTGGACCATGTCGACGCTCGCGGTCGCCGGCTACGGCCTGGCGCACGCGCCGTGGCAAGCGATGCTCGCGTGCTTCTTGTTCAACGCGCTCGAGACCGGGGGAACGATCGTCTGGGCAACCACCAAACAGCGGCTGGTTCCGCGCCATCTACTCGGGCGGGTCTCGAGCTTGGACTGGTTCATCTCGATCGGATTGCTGCCGCTGTCGTTCGCGTTGACCGGTCCGGCCGCCAACCTCTTCGGTGCGCGGCCCACGCTGATCGGCGCGGGCGTCCTCGGCGCGATCGTCACGCTCTCGTTCCTGTTCCTCCCGGGGATGCGATCCGTGGAGGAGCAGCCTCCGCCGGACGCGCCGGAACCCGACGTCGTGGGGCATACGGCCTCCCCCAACCGACCGACTCCCCCACACGAACCTTCGGTCTAAGGCTCACCACTCCGCCGGACGATACTCATCGCATGAAGGCGCGAGCTTGGCTCGTGTATCTCCTGACCGGGGTGCTCGCAACCCTGGTCTTCTTGTTCGTGCCCGGCATGCGTATCGGCGGACTGTTGAACCTCATCGCATTGTCTTCTCCGGTGGTGATCCTGATCGCGCTGCGTCTCAACCACGTCGAGTACAAGTTGCCGTGGGTCCTCATCGCGTTGGGGCAGGTCTTCTTCGTGACCGGAGACGTCATCACGTACAACTACGAACGGTTCTTCGGAACGACACTGCCGTTCCCTTCGGTCGGGGACATCTCCTACCTCTCGGTGTACCCCTGCTTGTTCCTGGGCATCATCCTCTTGATCCGCCACCGCAACCCGGGCCGCGACCGAGACAGCGGCATCGACTCACTGATCGTCGGCGTCGGCGTCGGCGTATTGTCATGGGTCTTCCTGATCGCGCCGTACACGCACGACTCGTCCCTCACGACCGCGCAGAAGCTCGTGTCCATGGGGTACCCGTTGATGGACCTGATGCTCGTCACCGTCGCCATCAGGCTCGCCGTCGGGAGAGGGAAGAAGAACCAGGCGTTCTTCTTCCTCGCTGCCGCCGTGATCGCGCTCTTCGTGACGGACGCGATATACGGGTGGTTCGGGCTCCACGGCGGGTATGACAACCAGACGGGCTACCTGGAGAGCGGCTGGGCGGCCTTCTACCTCCTGTTCGGCGCCGCAGCGTTGCACCCCGCGGTGAGGAAGTTCTCGGAACGCTCCTCCGACGCGAGGGCCCGTTTGTCCCGGACCCGTCTCGCCGTGCTCGCTGTGGTGTCGCTGACGGCTCCGCTCACTGACGCGATCATCGTGAGCAGGTATTCGACCGGCAACCAGCGCACCGACCAGATCGTCGTGATCGTCGCGTCGATCATCCTGTTCCTGCTCGTCATCGCCCGGATGTCCGGCCTGGTCCGGCAACAGGAGAAATCGGCCGGCCGTGAGCGGGCGCTACGCGAAGCCGGCGTCGCGCTCGTCACGGCCACGAACCGAGAGGGGATCCACCAAGCGGCGATCGAGGCTGCGCGCGCGCTCGCAGGCGAGGACGGGGCGATCCGTCTGTGCGAGGCGTCCGACGAAGGGCCGGACGAATTCCTCGTGGTGGCCGCCGACGGCGACGCTTCCGATCTGGTAGGCCCACATTTCTCGCTCGAGGTCCTGCAGGATTGGAAGCGACAGCGCCTGCTAGATCGCGACGCATACCTCGTACAGTCACACGACAGCACCATCGCGGAACCGCTCTTGTTGCCCAGAGACGTCGGAGGAACGGTGCTGGTCGCTCCGTTGTTCATCCGCGACGAGTTCCGCGGTCTGATGGTTGTCGCGACGACGCGAGAGATGCCCGCCTCGGTCGCCAACAGCCTCCGAGCGCTCTCGTCGCAGGTCGCGCTCGCGCTGGAGAGCGCGGCACTCACCGAGGACCTGCTGCTGCGACAGAGCGAGGCACGATTCGCGTCGCTGGTCAAGAACTCATCCGACGTGGTCACGGTCATCGACCCGACCACCGTGCTCCGTTACGCGAGCCCGTCGGCGTTTCGCCTGCTCGGAGCCGACCCGGAGGAGCTCGAGGGCACGCGCCTCATCGACCTGGTCCATCATGACGACAAGACACGCGTCCTGTCGTTCCTCACGTCGACCAGCGGCGGTGAGGGCGACACGGCACTGTTGGAGTTCCGCCTTCGGCACCGTGACGGGACGTACCTGGCCACCGAGACCCTCCGGACGAACCTGCTGCACGACCCCAACGTGAAGGGCATCGTCCTGAACACACGTGACGTCACGGAACGCAAGCAGTTCGAGGAGCAACTGCAGCACCAAGCATTCCACGACCCCATCACCAACCTCGCGAACCGCGCGCTGTTCCGCGATCGCGTGCTGCACGCCATCGAGCGGCAGGAGCGCGACCGCAAGCCGATCGCGGTGCTCTTCATGGACATCGACGACTTCAAGACGATCAACGACTCGCTGGGACATGCCGCCGGCGACGGGCTGCTGCTGGAGGTCGGCGATCGGCTGAAGAAGGCGCTCCGCGCGGCCGACACTGCCGCCCGATTGGGCGGGGACGAGTTCGCGATCCTGCTCGAGGACGGCGGGGAAGGCATCCAAGCCGCCGACGTCGCCGAGCGCATCATGCAGATGCTCGAAGAGCCGTTCGTGCTGGACGGCAAAGAGGTGTTCGTCCGCGCGAGCGTCGGCATCGCCGTCTCCGAGCAGGCGGCCGGCACCGGCGAGGAGGCGGCCGAGGCGCTCATGCGCAATGCAGACGTCGCGATGTACATGGCGAAGGAGAAAGGCAAGGGGCGGTACCAGGTGTTCGAGCCCGCGATGCACGACACGGCGCTGCGGCGATTGGAGCTGAAGGCTGACCTCCAGCGAGCGCTCGAGCACGGTGAGTTCATCCTGCACTACCAGCCGGTGATCGAGCTGGACACGGGCAGGATCACCGGGGTCGAGGCGCTGATCCGCTGGATCCACCCAGACCGCGGGATCGTGCAGCCGCTCGAGTTCATCCCGCTCGCCGAGGAGACGGGGTTGATCGTGGCGATCGGTCGCTGGGTCCTGCGCGAAGCGTGCCGCTACGCCGTGGAACTGCAGGAAGAGTTCCCGATGGTTCCGCCGTTCCACATGGCGGTCAACCTGTCGGCAAGGCAGCTCGCACGGCCCGAGATCGTGGACGAGGTGCGGGATATCTTGACCGAGACCGGATTGGACGCGCCCACCTTGATCCTCGAGATCACCGAGAGCATGGTCATGCAGGACATGGAGCTCGCCATCGAGCGTCTGAACCAATTGAAGGAGCTCGGTGTGTTGCTCGCGATCGACGACTTCGGCACGGGGTATTCGTCGCTCAACTACGTCCGTCGCTTCCCCGTCGACATCCTCAAGGTCGACAAGTCGTTCATCGACGAAGTGGCCGATGGAGGCGAATCGTCGGCGCTCACGGCCGCGGTGATCGAGCTCGCCGGCATCCTGAACCTGAAGCCGGTCGCGGAAGGCATCGAACGGGCCGATCAACTGGAGCGGCTCATGGAGCTCAAGTGCGACATGGGCCAGGGGTACTTCTTCGCAAGGCCGCTGGAGCCCCGAGCGCTACACACGCTCCTCGAGGAACGCAACGAGATGCACGCCGAGGTCGAAGCGCTCGCGCAGGGCCAGTAGCGCTTTCCACCTCCCGCCGGACCGACCTCGTACCATCGAGCGGATGCGCGCCAGATCCTTCCTCGTCGTCCTGCTGGTCGCTTCGGTCCTCGCGGGTGTCCCGGTCACCGCCCAAGCGGCCCCCGGCGCTCGTGGGGCACCCTTCGCCCGACACGGCGACCCGTCCGTGCCGGCCGAGGAGCCCGGCTGGCAACGCCGGATCGACGCGCTGGTCGGCGACCTGGCGATGTCCGTGACGATCGGCGACGACGGCGCCTTCTGGTACCGCCATCTCGCCTTGGTGGCGCGCACCCCCGCCTCGAACGAGAAGCTGCTCCTGTCGATGGCGCTGCTGTCGGAACTCGGCCCGGATCACGTGATGGACACGCGGGCGATGGCGGCGGCGGCACCCGTCGACGGCGTGATCGACGGGGACATGTGGCTCGTCGGACACGGCGACCCGGAGCTGGGGCCGGATGCGCTGAACGCGCTGGCCCGGCAGATCGACGACGCCGGCGTGAGGCGGATCACCGGATCGGTGCTCGGCGACACGGGGCCGTTCCAGCGCGACTGGTGGGCTCCGGGGTGGAAGGACGACTTCCCCGAGGTCGAGGTCGCGATCCCGACCGCGCTCGCGTTCCGCGGGAACGTCGGCCCGGAAGGCCGCCACATCGACGATCCGGAGCTGCGGGCTGCCGAGTTCCTCACCAAGACCCTCCGCCGCCGCGGGATCCGCGTGAAGGGGCCGGCGGGTGTCGCCTCTGCGGACGGCCCCCGCGTCAAGATCGCGGCGATCGACTCCGCGCCCATGGTCGACATCATCCGTCGCATGAACATCGACTCCGTCAACTTCGACGCGGAGGTGCTGGGCAAGGTGCTCGGCGCCGACGTCTCGGGGACGGCCTCCATCGCGGCCGGCGCTGCCGCGATCGACGCGTTCACGGCCGCGAACGGCGCCCCGCGATCCGTGCAGCGTGACGCGTCGGGGCTCTCGTACGCGAACCGCGTCACCACTCAGGGCATGGTGCGACTGCTGTGGTCGGCAGACCGGCAACCGTGGGCATCGGACCTCCGGCTCGCGATGCCGATCGGGGGTCAAGGGACACTCGAAGGACGCCTCGGCCACACGCGCGTCCGGGCGAAGACCGGGACATTGACGGCCGTGTCGGCGCTGTCTGGCTGGGTCTGGTCCCGCACCGCGAACGACTGGATCGAGTTCTCGATCCTGTCGGATGGCCTCCACAAGTACGAGGCCGTCCGCATCGAGGATGCCATCGTCCAGCTGGTGAGCCAGCGAGCGAAGGCGCCGGTCTCGTGATGCCTTCGACGACGGAAGGCGCCCGCTATAGGTCGGTCACGTAGCGAACGATCGGGACGTTCGCGCAGTCGAACCGGTGCTCGCTCGTGGTGCCGTCCCACGACCAACCGGCGCGTTCGTAGAATCGCCGGCTCCGATCGTTCGAGGCCATGACCCAGAGGGTGGCCCGTTCGTAGCCGAACGCGCCGAGCCGCTCGGTGGCGGTGGCGAACAGGCTCCGGCCGATCCCTCGGCCGGCCACCTCGGGAAGGACGTAGATCGTCAGGACCTCCGCCGTGCGCTCCGCCGCGTCTTCGTCCCGGCTCGGGCCGAAGCTGCAGAAGGCGACGATGCATCCTCGTTCCTCCGCCACCAGCGTTCCCGCACCCCGCTCGTCGGGCACGAGCCAGTCGTTCCAGCCACGCTCGCGGTCGTCGACCGACAGTGCGTCCAGGAACTCGACGGGGAGATCGTCCCGATAGGCCCAGCGCCACGACGCCACGTGAACCTCGGCGATCCCGCGGGCGTCCGGAGCCGACGCGTCACGGATGACGACGCCGGCAGGAGTGCTCACCCCTGCCGGTCCTCCCGGGGGTGGAGCAGACCGTAGAGGTATGCCTCGACGAGCGCCTCCCACGACGCCTCGATGATGTTCTCCGACACGCCGACCGTGGTCCATTCGCGTTCGCCGTTCGACGTATCGATCAGGACCCGCACCGTCGCACCCGTTCCGACGGTCTCGTCGAGCACCCGGACGCGATAGTCCTCGAGCGTCATGTCGTCGAGCGACGGGTACTCGTTCGTGAGCGCCTTACGGAGCGCGTTGTCCAGAGCGCCGACGGGCCCGTGACCCTCGGCGCTCTCGATGTGCCGAGTGCCCTTGGTGACGACCTTGACCGTCGCCTCGGCCAGCGCCTCCTCCTCGTCCTCCATGCGCTGCTCGATGTGGACGCGGAAGCTCTCGATCGTGAAGAACGGTTGCTCCCACCCGCCCGCGCGCCGCATCAACAGCTCGAGCGAAGCGTCGGCGACCTCGAACGTGTACCCGTGGGCCTCGCGTTCCTTCAGGTCTTCGAGGATCGCGGCGATCGCGCCGTCCGGTACCTCGACGTCGAACTCCTCGGCCTTCATGCGCAATGTCGCCGCGCCGCCGAGATCGCTCGCAACCACCCCACGGCGGTTCCCGACCGATGACGGCTTCACGTGCTCGTATGCCTCCTCGAGGCGCGCGATCCCGCTCGCATGCAGTCCGGCCTTATGCGTGAACGCGTAGCGACCCGCGTACGGCTGGTGCGAGTCGGGGGCGATGTTCGCGACCTCGGCGACGTAGTGCGCGACGTCCGTCAGATGCCCGACGGCGCCCTCCGGCAGGCAATCGGCGTCCATCTTCAGGATCAGGTTCGCGGCGATCGGGATCAGGTCGGCATTGCCCGTGCGTTCGCCGTAGCCGTTCACCACGCCCTGCACTTGATGGACGCCGTGCTCGACGGCGATCAACGAATTCGCCACCGCGCAGCCGGCGTCGTTGTGGACGTGGATGCCCAACGCCGACTCGACGCGGGCGTGGACGTCGCCGACGATCCGCGCGACGTCGAGCGGCAACATCCCGCCGTTGGTGTCGCACAGGACCAGCCGCTCGGCGCCGGAATCTTCGGCCGTCAGAAGCACCCGCATCGCGAAGTCGGGATCGCTCACGTACCCGTCGAAGAAGTGTTCGGCGTCGAAGAACACGCGACGGCCCTGCCCGCGCAGGAACGCGATCGAATCGCGCACCATCGCGACCCCTTCGTCCAGGTCGGTCCGCAGCGCCTCGCGCACGTGCAGGTCCCACGCCTTTCCGACGATGCACACGACCTCCGTGCCCGTATCCAGCAGCTCCTGCAGGACTGCGCTGTCTTCCGCCCGCTCGCCGGCCTTCCGCGTCATCCCGAACGAGGTGAGCACGGCATGCTGGAGCGTCTCCTTCGTCGCGAGCTTGAAGAACTCCGTGTCGCGCGGGTTGGCGCCGGGCCAGCCCCCTTCGATGAACGGCACGCCCAGCTGGTCGATCTTGTGGAGGATCCGCATGCGGTCGTCGATGGAGTACGACAGCCCCGTCTGCTGCGCGCCGTCCCGGAGCGTGGTGTCGTACAGCTCGACCTCCCGACGCTCACCGGACGCGGCGGCCGTGGTCATGCGGTCGCCCGTTCGACGACGAGGTCGCCGACACCCGCGGTCGGATAACCCATCTCCCCCGCCCGCATGGAGTTCATCTTGGTGCATGCGAAGCGGATGCCTTCGGCGACCCGCGCCGCCGCACCGTCTTCACCGAGTTCGGCGAGCAGCATCTGCATGGCGCCGATGGCCGCCAGCGGATTGATCGTTCCCTTGCCGACGTGATCGGGCGCGGTGCCGCCGATCGGCTCGAACATGCTCACGCCGGCGGGGTTGATGTTGCCCCCCGCTGCGATCCCCATGCCGCCCTGGATCATGGCGCCGAGGTCCGTGATGATGTCGCCGAACATGTTGTCCGTGACGATCACGTCGAACCTGCTCGGCTGGTCCAGGAAGTAGATGCAGCACGCGTCGACATGGACGTAGTCCGTCACGACGTTCGGATACTCGGCCGCCACCTCGTTGACCACCCGCTGGTAGAGGTCGCCGGCGAACGTGAGCACGTTCGTCTTGTGGACGAGCGTGAGCTTCCGGCGCCGGTCGGGGCGCATCGCGAGCTCGAACGCGTACCGCACGATCCGCTCAACCCCGTGACGGGTGTTGACGGACTCCTGCACCGCCACCTCGTGTTCGGTCCCCTTTCGGTGGAACCCGCCGGCGCCGCTATAGAGGCCCTCGGAGTTCTCCCGGACGACGACCATGTCCACATCGTCCTCGTCGTGTGACGGCACCAGCGTCTTCACCCCCGGATACCGCACGATCGGCCGGAGGTTCACGTACTGATCCAGTTCGAACCGCGCCCGCAGCAGCAGGTCGCGCTCCAGGATCCCCGGCTTCACGTCGGGGTGGCCGACCGCGCCCAGGAGGATGCCGTCCACCTGCCGCAGCCGGGCGAGCTCGTCGTCGGGAAGCGTCTCTCCGGTGCGGAGGAACCGCTCGCCTCCGAGGTCGAACTCCACGAGATCGACCTCGAACCCCTCGACCCGTTGCACGGCATCGAGGACCTTCAGCCCTTCGCCCACGACCTCCGGGCCGGTCCCGTCGCCGGGGATCACGCCGATCGTGTGCGTCACGTCGTGACCTCGGCGGTGGCCTCGGCCGCCTCCTGCGAACCGGAGACGCGAAGAGCACGGTTGATCGCCGCCAGGTACGCGCGGGCGCTGGCCTCAACCACGTCGACCGACACGCCTCGGCCGGTCACCCGCCTGCCCTCGACGTCGAGCTGCACGACGACGTCACCCAACGCGTCGGACCCGCCGGTCACCGACGACACGTTGAACATGATGAGCCGCGCCTCCACGCCGGCCGCGCGCTGGATCGCGCCGCACGCGGCGTCGATCATCCCGTCCCCGAACGCCGACTCCTCGATCACCTCGTCGCCACGCCGGAGCCGGACCGTGGCGCTCGGCGAGAGGTGCGTGCCGCCGCCGACCTGGAGCGACTCGAGCACGAGAACGCCCTCCTCTGCCGAGCCCCTCTCCTCTCCGACGATGGCCTCGAGGTCCTGGTCGGTGATCTCGATCTTCCGGTCGGCCAGGTCCTTGAAGCGCGCGAACGCCCGGTCCAGATGCTCCGAGTCGATGGTGAGACCCATCTTCTCGAGCGCGTCGACGAACGCGTGCCGCCCACTGTGCTTGCCCAGGACCAGGCGGTTGCCCTCCAGGCCGACCGCGATCGGGTCCATGATCTCGTACGTGGCGCGGTTGCTGAGCACGCCGTGCTGGTGGATGCCGCTCTCGTGCGCGAACGCGCTGGCACCCACGACGGACTTGTTCGGCTGGACGCTGTAGCCGGTGGTCATGGCCACCAGCCGCGACGTCCTGATGATCTCCTTGATGTTCAGGTCGTGCGTCACGCCGAGCGCCTGCCCGCGCGTGCGGACGATCATGGCGATCTCCTCGAGCGCGCAGTTCCCGGCCCGCTCGCCGATGCCGTTCACCGCGACCTCCACCTGCCGGGCGCCGTTCTCGATCCCGGCCAGCGAGTTCGCGACCGCCAGCCCCAGATCGTTGTGGCAGTGCGTCGAGATGACGACGTGATCGGGCGTGGCCTCACGGAC
This sequence comes from uncultured Actinomycetes bacterium, assembly GCA_963775755.1. Classification (GTDB taxonomy): domain Bacteria; phylum Actinomycetota; class UBA4738; order UBA4738; family HRBIN12; genus JBBQVZ01. The sequence goes on from CAVZKB010000014.1 coordinate 29,661, forward strand.
CACACGCACCAGCTCACCGAACTCCGTCGGCGTGGCGTACCCCACCGTGTCGGGGACGTTGATCGTGGTCGCGCCGCACTCCACCGCGACCCGGAAGCATTCCAAGAGGAAATCGAGCTCCGTCCGGGTGGCGTCCTGCGCCGAGAACTCGACGTCGTCGGTGTAGCTGACGGCGAGCTTCACGTTGTCGCGGATCGCGTCCAGCACCTGCTGGTGCGACATGCGGAGCATGTCCTCCATGTGGATCTGGCTGGTCGAGATGAACGTGTGGATCCGCCAGGTGTCGGCGCCCTTCAGCGCCTCGGCCGCGCGGCGGATGTCACCTTCGGTGGTGCGAGCGAGCGCCGCGATCACCGGACCGCGCACGCTGGACGCGATCTCTGCCACGGCGTCGAACTCGCCCTCGGACGAAACCGGGAAGCCGGCTTCCAGGATGTCGACGTTCAGCCGAGCGAGCTGCTCGGCGATCTCGACCTTCTCGGCCCGCGTGAGCGCGATGCCGGGCGCCTGCTCGCCGTCGCGCAGGGTCGTATCGAAGATCCGTACGTTGTTGCCGTCGGGTACGTTGCCTTCCTTCATTCGGGGACCACCTTCTTGTCGCTCTCCAACCAGGGCATCATCTGGCGCAGACCCCGTCCCACGTCTTCGAGCTGGGACGTGCGCGCCTCGCTCCTAAGTCGGAGGAAGTTGGTGAATCCACCGTCCGCTTCCGCGATCCATTCCTTGGCGAACTGCCCGCTCTGGATCTCGTCGAGGATCCGCCGCATCTCGGCTCGGGTCTCGTCGTTCACCACCCGCGGGCCGCGCGTGTAGTCGCCGTACTCGGCGGTGTCGGAGATCGAGTAGCGCATCCACGACAGCCCTCCCTCGTAGATCAGGTCCACGATCAGCTTCAGCTCGTGCAGGCACTCGAAGTACGCGATCTCAGGCTGGTAGCCGGCCGCCACGAGCGTCTCGAAGCCCGCCTGGACCAGGGCCGACGCGCCGCCGCACAGGACCGACTGCTCGCCGAAGAGATCCGTCTCGGTCTCCTCCTTGAACGTGGTCTCCAGCACCCCGGCGCGTGCGGCGCCGATGCCGGCCGCGTACGCAAGAGCTCGCTCCCGAGCCTTGCCGGTGGCGTCCTGGTGCACGGCGATCAACGCCGGCGTCCCGATCCCCTGCTCGTACGTCCGGCGCACCAGGTGGCCGGGCCCCTTCGGAGCGATCATCGTGACGTCCACGCCTTCGGGGGGCGCGATCGTCCCGAAGTGGATGTTGAACCCGTGCGCGAACATCAGCATGTTTCCGGGCTCGAGGTTCGGCCCGATGTCGTCGGTGTAGGCCTTGGACTGCGCCGTGTCGGGCAGGACGACCATGACGACTTCGGCCTCACGAACGGCGTCGGCCGTGTCGAGCACGCGGAGGCCCGCCTCCTCGGCGACTTGGCGCGACTTCGAGCCGGGGCGCAGGCCCACGCGGACGTCGTGTCCGGAGTCCCGGAGGTTCAGCGCATGCGCGTGCCCCTGGCTGCCGAAGCCAAGGATCGCGACCTTCTGCCCCTTGAGGGCTTCCGGATCCGCGTCCTTCTCGTAGTAGATCGTCGCCATGGTGACCGTCGTCCTTCCTGCTCGCCGTTCGACCGGTTCTCAGACCAGAGGTGTCACACCCCGCCGCCGTCCCACGCGTCCTCAGCCCCTGCGGCTTTCGCGGCCTTCAGCGTCCGTTCGCGGATCCCGCGGTTGCCGCGGGAGAGGGCGATCCGCCCCGTGCGAGCGAGCTCCACGATCCCGAAATCCCCCAACAGCTCAAGCAATGCGGAGAGCTTGTCCGGCGAGCCGGTGGCCTCGATCGTGAGCGTCTGGTGCGTGGCGTCCGACACGCGGACGCGGAACACCTGGCAGAACTCCAGGACGCGCGCACGTGCCTCGCCCTCGGCACGGACCTTGACCAGCATCAGCTCGCGCTCGACGGTGTCGGCGGGCTCGTGCTCCAGGATCTTGATCACGTTGATGAGCTTGTTCAGCTGCTTCGTGATCTGCTCCAGCGGTTTCTTGTCGACGGTCACGACGATCGTCATGCGCGACAGGCCGGCTCGCTCAGTGGGACCGACCGCGAGCGAGTCGATGTTGAACCCGCGAGCGGCGAACAGCCCGGCCACCCGGGTGAGGACGCCGGGGCGGTCTTCGACCAGGACGGAGATCGTATGGAGGGTGCTCATGCGATGGGTGCCTCCGCGGGATCGTTCGCCCGCTTCAGGCCCTCCGGGCCGGTGATGATGTCGTCGTTCGACGAGCCTGCGGGAACCATGGGGAAACACATCTCTTTGGAGTCCACGCGGAAATCGATCACGACGCTCCGGTCGGTGATGGACAGCGCCTTCTCGATCACCGCGTCGACCTCATCCGGATGCTCCGCGCGCAAGCCGACGCATCCGTAAGCCTCCGCGAGCTTCACGTAGTCCGGCGTGTCGTAGGTCAGGTGCACCTGGCTGTAGCGCTCGTCGTAGAACAGCTCCTGCCACTGACGGACCATGCCCAGATAGGCATTGTTGATGATGGCCGTGACGAACGGGATGTTCTCGGTGACCGAGGTCGCAAGCTCCTGCGCTGTCATCTGGAAGCACCCGTCGCCGTCTATCGCGATCACGCGCCGGTTGGGCATCCCCGCAGCCGCGCCGAGCGCCGCCGGTACCGCGAAGCCCATCGTGCCCAGACCGCCCGAGTTGATCCACTGCCGGGGCTTCTCGAACTTCCAGAACTGCGACGCCCACATCTGGTGCTGTCCCACGCCGGAGACGACGATCGTGTCATCGTCGGCCGCGTCGCGCAGGCGCTCGATGCAGTACTGCGGCTTGAGCGGCCCGTCTGCCTGCTGGTCGTACCCGTAGGGGAACCTCTGCTTCCACTCCTCCAGCTGACCGAGCCAGGCTTTCCGGTCGGGAACGCCTCCGGCCTCGTCCTGCCGCTTGCCGAGGTCGTTCTCGAGCTTGCCGATCACGTCCTTGCAGTCGCCGACGATCGGGACCTCCACGGCGCGGTTCTTCCCGATCTCCGCCGGGTCGATGTCCACGTGGATCACCCTCGCGTCCGGCGCGAACGCGTCGAGCTTGCCGGTGACCCGGTCGTCGAACCGGGCGCCCAGCGCGATCAGCAGATCCGACTTCTGCATCGCCGTGACCGCCGTGTAGTTGCCGTGCATCCCGGGCATGCCCAGGCAGAGCTCGTGCGAGTCGGGGAACGCGCCGCGTGCCATGAGCGTGGTGACGACCGGCAGCCGGGCGGCCGTTGCGAGCTTGTACAGCTCCTTCGTGGCTTCGGCCTTGATGACGCCGCCGCCCACGTAGAGCACCGGGCGCTTGGCTCGCATGATCAGCTTCGCGGCCTCCGAGATCTGGCGCGCGTTGCCCTTGGTCGTCGGCTTGTACCCGGGCAGGGTCACGCCGTCCGGCCACTTCCACGTGGTCTCGTTCACCAGCACGTCCTTCGGCAGGTCGACGAGGACGGGGCCAGGCCGGCCCGTGCGCGCGATGTGGAACGCCTCACGGATGGCCTCGGCCACCTCGCCGGGATCGGTCACGAGCATGTTGTGCTTCGTGACCGGCATCGTGATGCCGGTGATGTCGGCCTCCTGGAACGCGTCGTTGCCCACGACCGGGGTCGGGACCTGCCCGGTGATCGCGACCATCGGGACCGAGTCCATCTTCGCGTCGGCGAGCGCGGTGACCAGGTTGCACCCGCCGGGCCCCGACGTCGCCATCGCGACGCCCACCTTGCCCGTCGCCCACGCGTAGCCCTCGGCCGCGTGTCCGGCGCCCTGCTCGTGACGGCACAGCACGTGGCGAACGCTCGAGTCGAGCAGCGGGTCGTAGGCCGGCAGGATGGCGCCGCCGGGGATGCCGAAGACGATGTCGACGCCCTCACCCTCGAGCGACTTGAACAGCGCTTGCGCGCCGGTGACCTTCATCTGGCGGCCACCTCCTCCGGCCGGGCCTCGACCGGACCCGTCTCGACGCGCTTCACCGTGGCGGACAGGCGGTGGGAGAGGTTCCGGCAGGCACGCTCGAACTCCCACGGCGTCCAGTCGCGGCGCCGCATCTGCAGCACGTCATCCTGTTGATCCTCACCGAAGTCGAACCCGGAGCCCAGGTAGAGGACCTCTGAGGAGAGGTAGCGGTCGACCGTGGCGCGCACCGACGGCTCGGCGGCCTCGACCGAAACCTGGCCGGGGCCCTCCCAGAGCACGCTCGCGACGACGTTGCCGTCCCGCTCGAACTCGTACCGCATGTTCCTCTCCTCCTCTCGGACCGTTCCCGGTCCGTTCACTCGTCGTTCCGTTGGTCTCGGGGTAGAAAAAACCCCCCGGGGCTCCGAGGGGCATCCGGCGCGGTCGCAGGCCACATGGGCCCGCCCGCGCCTACCGAATAAGTACGAGGACGCTGCGTCCGAACAGCTTTCTTGTCGACATGGTCCAATCAGTTTACGAGCAGGTCGGGCGGTGTCAACCCGCTGCCCGCAGCAGCGGACCCTTCCCGCTGGTGTCAGACTCGACGCGATGACTACCGGGCGAAAGGAGAGGAACATGCGCAAGACACTCTCGATCGCGGCCGTCGCGATCGTCGTCGTCCTCGTGGCCGGCTATGTGGCGCAGGCCGGAACCGGCCACCAGCGTAGGGCCACGGTGATCCACGTGGTCGAGCGAGCCACCACGGACCTCGTGATCGACGCAGGCGCGGTTGGTGACTCCAGCGGCGATCTCCTCACGTTCGCGAACGACATATACAACGAGGCAAACGCCAACAAGGTTGGACACGACCAGGGCGACTGTATCCGCATCAACCCGACCGACGGTTCCTGGGAGTGCCGCTGGATCAACTTCCTCAAGGGCGGCGCCATCACGGTCGAGGGGCCGTTCTTCGATAGCCACGACAGCGTCCTGGTGATCACCGGCGGTCGGGGTAAGTACAAGGGCGCTCAAGGCAGTATGCAATTGAAGGTACTTCCCGACGGCTCGGGGTACGACTTCATCTTCCGCGTCCTGGGGTAGCCATCATCCGGTAAGCAGCCGACACGCCTTCGTGCCAGACTCCCCCGACATCGTTCGAAGGGGGAGGGAGTCATGAGGAGGTTCGGGGTCATCGCCGCGCTGGCCGCGGTGGTCGTGCTCGTTGCCGGCATGGTGGCGCAGGCGCAGAGCGGGCATCACGCCCGGCGGGCGACCACGGTTCACGTGATCGAGCACGCCACGACGGACAAGGTGATCGACACGGGTAAGAAGGGTGACACCTCCGGCGATCTACTCACCTGGCATAACAAGGTCTACGACGAGACCGACACGTCCGTCGCGGGCAGCGACCAGGGTGATTGCATCCGGATCAGCCCCAAGCAAGGGACCTGGGAATGTCGCTGGGTCACGTGGCTCGACGGAGGGTCCATCACGGTCGAAGGCCCCTTCTACGACACGAAGGACAGCGTCCTGGCGATCACCGGGGGACGGGAGCGTACGCGAGCGCCACGGGCGACATGCAGCTGATGTCCAAGAACGGCGGCGCGGAGTACGACTTCATCTTCAACCTCACATAGGCTGGGACGACGTCTCGCTGAAGGCAGCGAAGGGTCCGTCTGGGTCGGCGACGACCCAGACGGGCCTCAGCCGCCGAGTGCCCGGAGGAACTCGTCGAGGTCGGGTCGAACGTGGAAGCTGGGTTCGATGCGGCCCTCGAGTGCATCGATCGTCTTGTAGCCGTTGCCGGTGATGTAGGCAACCGTCTCCTCGTCGGGCGCGATGACGCCACGTTCCACCAAACGCTTCAGCACGGCGATCGTCACGCCGCCGGCCGTTTCGGTGAACACGCCCTCGGTTTCGGCGAGGAGGCGGATCCCGTCGACGATCTCGTCCTCGCTGCAGGCCTCGATCTCTCCGCCGGTGGTTCGGGCCACCTGCAGCGCGTAGAACCCGTCCGCGGGAGCGCCGATCGCGAGCGACCGGGCGATGGTATTGGGCTTCACCGGCGAGACGTCGTCAGCGCCGTCGGCGAAAGCGCGAGCCACCGGTGAGCACCCCTCGGCCTGCGCACCCGACACCCGGTAGGGCCGCTCGTCGACCGCGCCGATCGCGATCAGCTCGCTGAAGGCGCGGTGGATCTTGGTCAACAGCGCCCCGGACGCGATCGGCACCACGACGTGATCCGGGAGACGCCAGCCCAGTTGCTCGGCCGTCTCGAACCCCAGCGACTTGGATCCCTCCGCGTAGTACGGCCGCATGTTCACGTTGACGAACGCCCACGGCAGCGCCTCCGCGACCTCGGAACACAAGCGGTTCACGTCGTCGTAGTTGCCGTCCACGAGCACGACCTTGGCGCCGTAGGCCTCGGTCGACAGGATCTTCGCCCGCTCCAGGTCGTCGGGAACGAACACGTAGCAATCCATCCCGGCCATGGCCGCGTGCGCGGCCGTGGCGTTGGCCAGGTTGCCGGTGGACGCGCACGATACGGCTTCGAAACCGAACGCGCGCGCCATCGTGATCGCGATCGAGACGACGCGGTCCTTGAATGAGTTCGACGGGTTGACCGAATCGTCCTTGATCCAGAGCGTTTCGAGGCCCAGGCGCGCGCCCAGGTTCGTCGCCCGCCTGAGCGGCGTGAACCCGGCGCCCAGGTCGATCCGTTCCAGGGCGGGACCCCCGGGGAGCAGCGATTCGTAGCGCCACAGCGTCCGCGGGCCGGACTCAGCCTGCTTGCGGAACACCTCGCCGTCGATCGACTGCAGGTCGTAGTTGGGCTCGAGTGGGCCGAAGCACTCCTCGCAGATCGTGAGCGGCTCGACGGCGTACTGCTGACCACACTCTCGGCACTGCAACGCCTGGGGGGACGTGATCTTGACCGTCATCGGATCATCCCGTCACGGCGCCGTGATCGGCCGACCCCACGAGCTTCGCGTACTTCGCGAGCGCGCCGCTCGTGTAGCGAGGCTCGGGCGCGCGCCAGGCGGCTCGTCGCGCGGCCACCGTGTCCTCGTCCACTTGGAGGTCGATGCGCCGCGCATCGGCGTCGATCATGATCTGGTCGCCGTCCTCGATGAGCGCGATCGGGCCGCCGACGAACGCCTCGGGCGCGACGTGGCCCACGGAATACCCTTTGGTCGCCCCGCTGAAGCGACCGTCCGTGATCAACGCGACGTCCTTGCCCAAACCGGCGCCGGCCACGGCCGCCGTAACCGCAAGCATCTCGGGCATGCCCGGCGAGCCTTTCGGGCCTTCGTACCGGATCACGATCACGTCGCCGGGCTTGATCGCGCCGGCTGTGAGCGCGGCGAACGCGTCGTGCTCCGAGTCGAACGGTCGAGCGGTTCCGGTGAAGACCATGCCCTGCGCGCCGGCGATCTTCATGACCGAGCCGTCCGGCGCGATGGAGCCTCGGAGGATCGCGGTGCCGCCCGTGGGATGGATCGGGTCGGCGACCGCGTGCACCACGTCGCCGTCGGGCGCTACGGGCGCCAGCTCCTCGAGGTTCTCCGCCACCGTCTTGCCGGTGACCGTGATCGCGTCACCGTGCAGCAGCCCGGCGTCGAGCAGCTCCTTCATCACGACGGGCACACCTCCCACGCGATCCAGGTCCTGCATGACGAACTTGCCGGCCGGGCGGACGTCGACCAGGTGGGGCACCCGGCGCGAGATGCTGTCGAAGTCGTCGAGCTCGAGCGGCACGCGCGCCTCACGCGCGATCGCGAGCAGATGCAGGACGGCGTTCGTCGATCCGGCGAGTGCCATCACCACGGCGATCGCGTTCTCGAACGCCTCCTTGGTGAGGACGTCGCGCGGCCGTGGTCCGTCGTTGGCGAGCAGCCACGCGACCTGCCGCCCCGACTCGCGGGCGAAGACCTCGCGACGGTAGTCGACCGCGGGGGGCGACGCAGCACCGGGGAGCGACATGCCGAGCGCCTCGGCGGCGGCGGCCATGGTGTTCGCGGTGTACATCCCGGCGCACGACCCCGTCGTGGGACAAGCGGCCCGTTCGATCTGCAGCAGCTCGCCGTCGTCGATCGTCCCGTTGTTGTGTGCCCCGACGGCCTCGAACACGTCCTGGATCGTGATGTCGCGATCCTGGTACGTGCCCGCGAGGATCGTGCCGCCGTACAGGTAGACCGACGGCAGGTTCAACCGGGCCATCGCCATCAGCATCGCCGGCTCGCTCTTGTCGCACCCGGCGATGCCCACGAGCCCGTCGAAACGCTCGGCGTGCATCACCAGCTCCACCGAGTCCGCGATCACCTCGCGGCTGACCAGCGACGCCTTCATGCCCTCGTGGCCCATCGCGATGCCGTCGGAGACCGCGATCGTCGTGAACTCGACGGGGACTGCGCCGCCCTGTCGCACACCTTCCTTCGCGAGCGCGGCGAGTTTGTCCAGGTGATAGTTGCACGGCGTCACCTCGTTCCACGATGACGCCACCGCGATCTGCGACTTGCCGAAGTCATCTTCGGAGAACCCGACGGCGCGCAACATGGCGCGGGCCGGCGCACGTTGGGGTCCTTCGGTGACCTCCCAGCTGCGGGGTCGATCGTCTGCCATGTCGGGCCTCCTGGAGCGGGCGGGTGAAGGGACACACCGTACCAACCGGTGCGAACCGTGGTCGGGGCGAAGGGGTCGTCCGATATCCTGCCGTCGCGATGACCTCCACGCAGATCCCCGCCGACGCAGGGCGCAGCTGGTGGCTGCGCGATGCGCTCGCGGCCGACCCCGGCGATCCCGCACCGCCACTCGACCACGACACGACGGCGGACGTCGTCGTCATGGGCGGGGGGTACACCGGCATGTGGACCGCCTGGTTCCTGAAGGAGGCGGAGCCCGAACTCGACGTCGTCTTGCTGGAACAGGACATCTGTGGCGGCGGTCCGAGCGGACGCAACGGCGGGTTCGTCAACAGCTGGTGGAGCTCGCTCGCCGAGCTGGGCCGCCGGTTCGGCGACGAACAAGCATTGAGCCTGTGTCTCGCGGGTGAGGAAAGCGTCGTCGCGATCGGCCGCTTCTGCGACGAGCACGGCCTGAACGCCTGGTTCCGTCCGGACGGCGATCTGGGCGCCGCCAGCTCCGAGGCGCAGATCGGGTATTGGGCGGGGAACGTGATGGCCGCCGAACGCGTAGGGATGCCGGATCTCTTCCGGGTGGTGGACCGCGAGGGTGTCCGCGAGCTCATCGACACGCCTCGCCTGCACGGCGGCATCTACACCACGATGGGGGCCACGGTGCAGCCCGCCCGCCTCGCCCGGGGGATCCGCCGCGCGCTGCTCGAGCGAGGGGTGCGCATCCACGAACAGACGCCGGTCACCCGGTTCGGTTCGGGCACGCCGGCCATGGCCGAGACGCCGGGCGGCGTCGTTCGGGCAGGAGCGGCGGTCGTGGCGCTGAACGCCTGGGCTGCGCATTGGAAGCGGTTCCGGCGCCTCCTCACCGTTCGCGGCAGCTACATCGCGCTCACGGCGCCCGCTCCCGAAAAGCTCGAGGAGCTGCGGTGGACCAGCGGGATGGGCCTGTGGGATCACCGGGCGGCGCTCCACTACGTCCGCACCACGCCGGACGGCCGGATCGCGTTCGGCGTCGGCGGGATGCAACCGGGGCTCGCCCGGTCGATCGGGCCGCGGTTCGCATGGGACGAGCGCGCGGTCCGGATCGCCGCGGAGGATCTGTACCGCATGTTTCCGTCGTTCGCCGACGTGCCGATCGAGGCAGCCTGGGGCGGACCGATCGACGTGGCCGGCCAACACCTGCCGTTCTTCGGCTCCATCGACCCGGGCAACGTGCACTACGGGCTCGGCTACACGGGCAACGGTGTCGGGCCCTCCCATCTCGGCGGCCAGATCCTGGCGACGCTGGCGCTGGGAAGAACCAGCGATCTGTTGTCCTCGCCCCTCGTCACCCAACAGCCGATGAGGTTCCCGCCAGAGCCGATCCGCTCCCCCGGCGCATACGTGGCGAACCAGGCGATATGGCGGAAGGACCAGCTCGAGGACCGAGGGGAGGAACCAAGCCCGATCGTCGACTTCATCGCGCACCTTCCGCGCCGCATGGGTTACAACCTCGGCCCATGAACGGCGACGGGGTCGTCGTCACGGAGCACCTCACCAAGTCGTACGGCGCCAGCCGCGGGATCATCGACGTCTCGATGACGATCGAGGCCGGCGAGGTGTTCGGATTCCTCGGCCCTAACGGCGCCGGCAAGACCACGACGATCCGCACGTTGCTCGACTTCATCCGGCCGACGTCCGGTCGCGCGGCCGTCCTCGGCATGGGAACGAGAGCGTCGAGCGTCGAGATCCATCGCGCGGTCGGGTACCTCCCGGGGGAGTTCGCCCCTTACGAGCACCTGACGGGGCGTGAATACCTGAGCTTCTTCGCCGCTCTGCGCGGCGGCGTCGACCAAGGGCTCGTCGACACGCTGGCTGACAGGCTGCAGAGCGATCTGTCGGCCAAGATCGCATCGCTTTCTCACGGCAACAAGCAGAAGCTCGGGTTGATCCAGGCGTTCATGCACCGGCCCACGCTGCTGATCCTGGACGAGCCCACCCAGGGACTCGACCCCATCATGCAGCAGCGGTTCCAGTCACTGGTGCTGGACGCGAGCGCCGCCGGACAGACGGTCTTCCTGTCCTCGCACGACCTTCAGGAGGTGGAACGGGTCTGCGATCGGGTCGGCATCATCCGTGAAGGACGCCTGATCACGGTCGAAGACGTCGGGTCGCTGAAGGCACGCGCGGTGCGCATGCTCGAATTCCACTTCACGTCACCGGTCCCGGCCGACGCGTTCACCGGGCTGCCGGACGTTCACGACGTCGAGGTGCACGGCGACGTGATGCGGTGCACGGTGGCCGGCGCGATGGACCCCGTCGTGAAGGCCGCCGCCCGGTTCGAGGTCGTCGACCTAACGAGCCACGAACCGAGCCTGGAGGACATCTTCCTGACGTTCTACGGGACGCAACCCGACGGCACCGAGGAGCCCGCATGATCATCGCGCTGAAGACCCTCCGCGATCAACGGAAGGCGTTGATCGGCTGGGCGATCGGGACGGCCGCGCTCGTCCTCCTCTATGCATCGTTCTATCCGAGCATCAAGTCGAACGCCGCCACGCTGAACAAGTACCTGGAGACGCTCCCCGAGGCGTTCCGGAACATGATCGGCAGCAGCGGCGGATTCTCGTCTCCGGTCGGGTACGTGCGGAGCGAGATCTTCAGCACGATGGGACCGCTCCTGCTGCTCATCCTCGCGATCGGCGCCGGCGCCCGGGCGATCGCCGGGGAGGAGGAGGGACGAACCTTGGATCTGCTGCTCGCGAATCCGGTCAGGCGGCGCACCGTTGTGCTCCAGAAGTTCTTCGCGATGGCGGCGTCGACGACGGGCCTCGGCCTGGTACTGCTCATCTGCATCGCCGGTTTCGGCCCCCCGTTCGGACTGCATGTCGGCCTGATCAACCTGGCCGCGACGGTGGTGTCCGCCGTTGCCCTCGCCGTCGCGTTCGGCACGATCGCGCTCGCGGTCGGGTGCTGGCGCGGCAGACGCGGCGTCGCCATCGCCGCGTCGACGGCGCTCGCGGTGGCGACGTACCTGCTGAACATCCTGGCGCCCGGCGTCGAAGGGATCAGCGGATCCCGGGTCCTGTCGCCGTTCTACCACTACATCGAATACGACCCGCTTCGGACCGGCTTGAGCGCGCCGCATCTGTCCGTGCTGATCGGGATCGTCGCCGTGGCGCTCGCCCTGGCGCTGCTGACGTTCGAACGACGCGACCTGGCGTCATGAACCGGCCGGGTCGCGCGGCTCAGACGGCGAACGGCTCGTAGCCGGGAGCCGCCAGCGGCCAGGGGTTGGCCCCCTCCCACGCGGTGCCGAGGTTCAGCACGAGGTCGTCGCGGAAGCGCGGCCCGGTGATCTGCAGGCCGAACGGGATGCCGTTCGGGCACAGCCCCGCCGGCACCGAGAGGGACGGATGCCCCGTGATGTTCGTCTCGCCCGTGTTGTAGGCGTCCGCCGGATCGCGCTGCTCGGGGCCGGTCCCCTCCGGACCGAACCCCTCGACGCACATGGTCGGCGTGAGGAGCACCGCATCGTCGCCAAGTAGGAGGTCGAGATCCCGCACGTGATCGAACCGCCGTCGTCTCGCGGCCATGTACGTCTCGGGCGCGATCTCGAGCGCATGCGTCATCGTGAACCGGAAGCTCGGTGAGAACCGGTCCATGTTCGCCTGCACGAAGTCGCGTCCCAACCCATGCAGGTGCTCCACGGCGCAGATCGTGAACCAGTCCTCACCGGTCGACCCGTGTCCGAACACCGAGCCGGGGTCGAGCGCCTCGACACGCAGCCCGAGGTCGTGCTCCACGGACGCGAGCGACGCGTCGAACCGCTCCGCCACGCCGTCGGAGAGCGGATGCGTGCCTTCGAAGCGAGCGACGGCGAGCACGCGGCTCGGCAACCCGTCCCCCATCCGCAGCGGGTACGGCAACGCCGATGGATCACCCGGCACGGGTCCCGCCTCGATCGACAGCAACAGCCGCAGGTCGGCGATCGACGTCGCGAACGGACCGAACGTGGAGAGGTCGATCCATGCGGGGATGGGGTCACGGCCGATCACGCCGTTCGTGGGCTTGATGCCGGCAAGACCGCAGAACGCAGCGGGGATACGGATCGAACCCCCGCCGTCGGTGGCCGTCGCGATCGCCGCCATGCCGGATGCGAGCGCGGCGGCCGACCCACCGCTCGAGCCTCCCGGCGACCAATCCGTGCCCCACGGGTTCTTCGTCGGGCCGTAGAGCCTGTTCGCCGTGAACCCCGCGAACGCGAACTCCGGCTGGTTCGTCTTGCCGACGACGACGGCGCCCGCGGCGCGCAGTCTGCGCGGCACCAGGCCGTCGGCGGCAGCGGCGGGGGCGTCCGCGAACGTCAGGGAGCCGTAAGTCGACGGCATGCCCGCCACGTCCTCCATATCCTTCACCAGCAGCGGCAGCCCGGCGAGGGGGCCCGGGTCCTCGCCCTTCGCGACCCGCGCGTCGACCGCCCGCGCGTCGTCCACCGCGCGGTCCCGCAACCTGATCACCGCGTTGAGCGGAGGGTTCAGGCGCTCGATCCGTTCGAACGACATCGCAACCAGGTCGGCCGCCGACGTGCGACCGGATCGGACGTCGTCGGCGAGCTCCGAGAGGATCATCGGTCGGCCACCATGTCGCGGATCCGCACGAGCCCTCGACCCCGTCGGAGATCCTTCAGCACGACGGTCGAGGCATTGCGTCCCGGAACGCCCATGACGCCGCCTCCGGGATGGGTTCCTCCCCCGCACAGGTAGAGCCCTTCGAGGGGCGTTCGGTGATCGCCGTAGAAGGGGATGGGTCGGAACGAGAACATCTGATCCGGCGTGAGCTCCCCTTGCATGATGTTGCCGCCGATCAGCCCGTACCGATCTTCGAGGTCCTTCGGCGTCAGCACCTCGATGTGCTCGATGGCGTCGGGGAGTCCGGGTGCGTATCGAGCCAGCTCGTCGACGACCCGCTTCGCGTAGACGTCACGCTCCGTCTCCCACGAGCCCTCACGCAGCTCGAACGGACCGTACTGCGTGAAGGCCAACATGATGTGCTTGCCGTCCGGAGCCAGGTGCGGCTCGTGCGCCGTCGGGAACATCACCTCGGCGTACGGCCGCTCCGACATCCGCCCGTACTTCGCGTCGTCGAACGCGCGCTCCAGATACTCCATAGAGGGAGAGATCGCGGTCAGGCCGCGGTGCACGTCGCCCTCCTGATCCCACACCGGGAAGTCCGGCAGGTCCGACAGCGCGACGTTGATCTTCACCGACCCCGAACGCGTGCGGTAGCGCCGGATGTCCCGGACGACATCTCGCGGGAGGTGGTCCTCGCCGACGAGATCGAGGTACGTCGTCGTCGGATGCGCGTTGGACACCACCGCCTTCGCGCGCACCAGGGACCCGTCCTCCAACTCGACACCCACGGCGCGGCCGTTGCTGTTGACCGCGACCCGCTTCACCCGCGCACCCGTCCGGATCGTGGCACCGGCTGCCTCGGCCGCGTTGGCGATCGCACGAGAAACGCCGCCCATCCCGCCCTTCACCCATCCCCACGCGCCGAAGTGCCCGTCGACCTCGCCGATCCAGTGGTGCATCAAGACGTAGGCCGAGCCCGGGGTCATGGGGCCGCACCACGCGCCGATGATCGCCTGCGTCGCAAGGGCGCCCTTCACGCGCTCGTCGTCGAACCACTCGTCCAGGAAGTCCGCCGCGCTCATCGTGAACAGACGCACCAGCTCGTGGATGTCACGCCCCGCTCCATCCGCGGAAGCGGCCGGCCGTCTTCGCCCACCGAGGCACCTCGGCCAACCGCATGTTCGGCGGCACGACGAACAGGAGGTCCCTCAGGAGCTTGGCGACCCGCTCGAAGTAGGCGTCGAACGCCGCCCACGCCTCGGCGTCGTGCTCCGAGAGACGCCCGATGTTCTCCCGGTCGCGCGTCATGTCGCCCCAGAGCGTGAGCGACGTCCCATCGGGGAACGGCACGAAGTAGTCCGGTGTGATGATGGAGACGTCGTAGCCGTGCCGTTTCAGCTCGAGCTCGTCCACGATCCGCTGCGGCATCAGCGAGACCACGTACGAGGCGCTCGAGACCTGATAGCCGGGCCACGGCTCCTCCGTGACGGCCGCTCCGCCGAGGACGCTCCGGCGCTCGAGGACCGCCACCTCCAGCCCCGCTTTCGCGAGGTACGCGGCACAGGCGAGGCCGTTGTGGCCCGCACCGATGATCACGACGTCGTACTCGGCGAAACCCATGCGGCGAAAGACTACCGACCGCCGACCATCGGTGCGGCGCTGCCGTGCGATCCGCCACGCCGGGCGTTCGCCTTCGATTCACCTGTGCGAACTACTGACACAGGCGTGGCCAGCCTCTGCTCTGGCGCGATCCGACGTGAACATCGGGATCCGGAGTAGGATAGCTCAATGATGCTTGAGGTATCTTCACCACCGACCATCGAGGAGCGAGCGAAGGTGCACGCGGCGATGGCGGACCCCATCCGGCTCGCGATCGTGGACGAGCTGGGAGAGAGCGACCGCAGCCCAACGGAACTTGGCCGATCGCTCGGGATCTCATCGAACCTGTTGGCACACCATCTCCGTGTCCTCGAGCAGCAGGCCGTCGTCGAGCGACGACGCTCGATCGGCGACGGCCGCCGCGCGTACGTCCACCTTCGCGTCGACCGCCTCGAGGAGACGATCGTCAGGCCCACCTACTTGGCCGAGTCGGTGGTCTTCGTCTGCACCCGCAATTCGGCGCGGTCCCAGCTCGCGGCGGCGATGTGGAATCGAACGGGACCATCCGTGCGCGCGGAGAGCGCGGGGACCCATCCGAACGGGCGGGTACACCCCGGAGCGATCCGCATCGGTCGCGAGCGCGGCCTGGATCTCACGGGCGCCGTCCCCCGGCTGCTCGACCCCGTCTCAGCAAGCGACGAGCTCATCGTTACGGTCTGCGACCAGGCGCGAGAAGAGCTGGCTGGTCGGGTCACGCTGCACTGGTCGGTGCGAGACCCCGTGGTGATCGACACACATGACGCATTCAAGTCGGCTGCAGACGAGATCTCATGGCGGGTTGAACGGTTGCGTGAGGCGGTTGGGCTCCGCAGCAGCCAACCCTCGGAAGTCAGGAAGTGAACGATGTCGGAACTCACAGACGTATTGACGGTTCTGCCCGACGAGCAGCGGTCGATGGTCATCCGCGCGGCGGCCGATCTTCGAGACGAGTTCAGGGGCGTGTTCGGTGTCGAGACGATCGAGCGTTACCTCGTTTCCTCGCTGCTCGCGCTGCAGACCGCGAGGATCAAGCACTTCCTGCCGACGTTCTCAACGCGGTTCGCTCGGCAACAGCTCCATGCGCTCGCGAGGATCGAAGGGAAGGCGGGTGCGGATACCCCCTCGATCGTGTTCCTCTGCGTGCACAACGCCGGTAGGTCGCAGATGGCGGCCGGCTGGGCGACCTCGCTTGGGGGCGGTCACGTGGAGGTGTTCTCAGGCGGATCGGATCCCGCGAGCGAGGTCAACCCCTCCGCGATCGAAGCGATGGCAGAGGTCGGCATCGACATCGCCGACCAGTTCCCCAAGCCCTGGACCGACGAGGTCATCCGATCCGCCGACGTCATCGTCACGATGGGATGCGGCGACGCGTGCCCGGTCTTCCCCGGCAAACGCTACGAAGACTGGGCGGTCCCCGACCCGGCCGGCTTGGACATCGCGAGCGTCCGTCCCATCCGAGATGAGATCGAGGTTCGCGTCAGGCGGCTGCTGGACCAGCTCGGCGTCGTCTCGGCCTGATCCCGTTGACCCTTTTCCGCGGGTCGGCAATAGACTCGCGCCGTCCCCGACCCAAGCGAAGGACGCACACCATGGATCTGCGCCTCGATCGAACCGACCACGACCTCCAGCGGCGTGCCCGGGAGTTCACCGAACAGGTCTTGATCCCGCTCGAGGACGAGTGCGAGGCGAACGACGGCCTCACCCCCGCGAGCGCCGAACGCGCCAAGCAGGCCGTCCTGGACGCGGGCTTCAACGCGATCAACCATCCCCCCGAGGACGGAGGGCAGGGCTTCGACACGTTCCAGCAGATGCTGGTCGAAGAGCAGTGGGGACGCGCCACGGGAGCGCTGTGGGACATCCCGTGGCGGCCGTCGATCGCCCTCGCCCATGGCACCGAGGCGCAGAAGGAGCGGTACCTGCGGCCGGCCGCGCGAGGCGAGCGGCGCGACGCCTACGCCATCACGGAGGAGCATGCAGGCTCCGATCCGTCCATGGTCCGGACGACCGCGCGGCGCGACGGCGACGCCCAAGGAGCCGGATGGGTGCTGGAGGGCGAGAAGTGGCACGTGACGTCCGGCGACGTGGCCGACTTCTTCTTGGTGCACGCGCACGTCGGCGACCCGCCCGAGCCCACGGTCTTCCTGGTCGACAAGGCCCTGCCCGGCGTGCGCCTCGTCCGCACGCCGAAGTACACCCACACGTTCGTGTTCGAGCATCCGATCTTCGCGTTCGGCGGCGTCCGGTTGCCCGCGGATGCCGTGCTCGGCGACGTGGGACAGGGGTATGAGCTGACGAAGGACTGGTTCGTCGAAGAGCGGCTGATGATCGGCGCCCGGACGATGGGTGCCTCCGCGCGCGCCCTCGAGCTCTCGCTCGCGTTCGCGAAGGAACGAGAGCAGTTCGGGAGGCCGATCGTCGGATTCCAGGCGATCGAGTTCATGCTCGCCGACATGGCCGCCGAGATCATGGCCGCGACGTCGATGCTGTACCGCGTCTGCTGGACGGCGGCGCGCGGCGGCCTCGATCGCAAGCAGATCCACGCGCAGGCGTCGGCGGTGAAGCTCGTGTGCAGCGAGACGGCCGGACGGGTGATCGACAGAGCCGTGCAGATCCACGGGGGACGCGGCTACATGCGGGAGCAACCGGTGGAACGGTTGTGGCGAGAGCTCCGGGTCGACCGGATCTGGGAGGGAACGTCGGAGATACAGCGGATCGTGATCGGTAACGAGCTCCGCAAACGCGGGCCGAGCATCTACACCGAGTGGCCGGCCGAGGGGTGAGAGGCTCGCCTCAGGTCAGCGCGTGCTTGAAGAGCGGCCGGGTGAACACCTTGAACCAGGTGAGCAGCGGGTAGCTCAACGCGATCACTCCCAGCAGGGTGGCGACGACGGACGAGGCCCGGGGGGTCCCACCGATCGACAGCGCGATCGCCGAGAGCACCGCGAGCGCGCCGAAGACCGCGGCGAACACCACCAGCGTGTCGCCGAACGCGAAGCCGGGCCCGAGGCTGGATGCGATAGAGCGCACGAGCGACCCGTGCGGGTCGTACTGATACGCCCAGAGCGTGACGGAGGCCAGAGCGCCCACGGCGCCGACGACCACCGCCACCATGCCAAGCGGATTCCGGGTGTGGCCCGAGCTCTGGTAGATGCCCATGCCTGCCGTCCCCCGCGCCTCCCGTTCCCCATGCCGGCGCCTACGTGCCTTCCAGACACCCTTTGACTTCGTCAGGTAGCCCCGGAATCTTGAGCCCCGCACCGCCCCGAACGAAGTCATAGGCGATCCCCGACCACCGTCCCGGAAGGCCCGGGTAGCGCCTGCGCGCGGCGTCGCCGCTGTCGAACTGGAACCCGACCCAATCCGGCGACATGAAGCCCTCGGTGTCGTAGGGCGCCACGGCGACGAGACCGCGGCCGAACGTGCGGGACTCCACCAGGAACCGGCCCTGGAACGCGATGTCGTCCTGGGCGTAGAGCTTGATGTACCAGCGCTCCACATCCAAGAGGTACCCCTGCTTCGACGGCGGGGACTCGGGACCCGCGAAACGCCGCATGTCCACCACGACCAGCGGGCCTTTCACGCGGGTCTGACGCCGGATGATCCCGAGCGGATCGGTGAACAGCGGCGTGTCGGATGCGGGCGTGTCCCAGCCGTTCTGGCAGGTTCCCGACGGAGCCCCACTCGTCGCCGGCGGGATCGCGGGCAGCGCGGGCGGGGTGGGCGAGGTACTGGGTGAGCCGGGCGAGACGGGAGTGACGGGAGCGATCGAAGCCGGCGTCGGAGAGGCGCCAGGGGCCGGACCGTGTCCGTCGCACGCGACGAGCGCTCCGCCGAGCACGCAGACGAACATCGAGATGAGGAACCTTCGCAAACGGAGCACCCCGATGCGGTCGGGAACGACACGAGGATACCGATAGCGCCGTTCCTTGATAGAACTTGGGTGCATGCCCGACCGAGTCCACCCCAACGACGAGGAGCGCGGCGACGCCCACCCGCTCCCGGTCAGCCGCCGCCGGTTCCTCCAGCGCTCCGCCATGGCCGTCGCCGGTGGCGTGCTCTTCTCCTGTACCGGTGGCCGTACGATCCCGAACGTGACCGAGGCTCCGTCGACGACCATCGACACCCGGTGGCCGGTCAAACAGGTCATCTACGTCATGCTCGAGAACCGCAGCTTCGACAACCTGTTCGGGCGGTTCCCGGGCGTGAACGGCGCCACGACCGGCGTCGCCCTGGGCAAGGAGCAGAAGCTCATCCCGTGCCCCGACTGGATGCCCGGCGATCTGCCGCACGACCGAGCCGCCGCGCTCAACTGCCTGAACGGGGACAAGCTGGACGGGTTCGGGGGCGGCAAGTGGGGAGCGGTCTATGGCTACTCGCAGTTCCACGAGCCGCAGATCCCCAACTACTATCAGTGGGCCAGGGACTACGCGATCTCGGACAACTTCTACGCGTCGGCGCTCGGACCTTCCTACCCGAACCACTTCTACTTCATCGCAGGGCAGTCCGGTGGCGTCATCGACAACCCGGAGAACATCCAGTCGGATGTCGACTGGAAGAAGAAGAAGATCTACAAGAGCTGGGGGTGCGACGCGATCGGCGACGACGTCTACGTTTTGGTGAAGGACCCGAACGGTAACCTCACGAAACATGACACGTGCTTCCGCTACCGGACGGTGGGCGAACAGCTAACGGATGCCGGCGTCGACTGGGCGTACTACGCGGCCGATTGGGGGCAGTCCGGCTACTTCTGGAACGCGTACAACGGCATCCACGACGTGTTCCACGACGAGAACTACTGGAACGCGCACGTCCGATCCGTCGATACGCTGGTGAAGGACATCACGGCGAACAAACTCCCGGCGGTCACCTGGGTCACGCCTCGCTTCGAGCTCTCGGATCACCCCCCGTACAGCACGTCGTTCTCTCACAACTGGGTCACCGACATCGTGAACGCCGTGATGACCAGCGACATGTGGAACCGGACCGCGATCTTCCTCACGTGGGACGAATGGGGGGGCTTCTACGACCACGTGATGCCGAAACAGGTCGACGACGTCGGGCTCGGGTTCCGCGTGCCGCTGCTCACGATCTCCCCCTACGCACGGCGAGGCCTGATCGACGACGAGGTCGGTGAGTTCTCGACGCCGTTGCGCTTCATCAGCGACAACTGGGGGCTCGATCCGCTCACGTCGCGGATCGCGAACACCCACAACATGGAGCACATCTTCGATTTCTCGGCGCCACCGCGCTCGCCCTCGCCCACGACCAGTCGCGCCAAGACGTTCGGCCATCCGTTCGGCTTCGTTCCCGAGGGCTACTCGGGCTGGCCGCCCGGCACCCAGCCGTCGGACTACATCCCCTTCTAGTCTCGTTCAGACCGGTCCGCGTCGCTCGACGACCTCGAAGTGCGACACCGTCAGTTCCCGGTCGGTCAGGAAGCGATCGTCCTCCGGGAAGAAGACGGCAACCGAGATGTCCTCCCCGGCGAATGCCTTGATCGCGTCTTCGGATCCCCACAGCGAGAGCATGACGAACTCCGCGGCGTCCCCGACCACCCGCCGGAGCATGTACACCCCTCGGTTGCCGGGCGTGGCGGCGAGCGCTTGGCCTCCCGTCGCGCCCACGTACTCCGCGTACGCCTCCGCGTCCTCGGCGCGCGTCGAACCGCGCCACATCCTGGCGATCATCGGCCGTCCCTCCTCGTCGTCGCGTGGGTCGTGGGAGGAAGCCTACGGCCGGCGGGGGACGATCAGGGCGTCGACAGCGACGCAGCCGTCCCGCGTCACGATCACGGGGTTCACGTCGAGCGCATCGAGTTGCTCGCCGAGGTCGGACGCCACGAGCGAGAGACGTGCGACGGCACGGGCCAACGCGTCGACGTCGGCCGGGGGCTTGCCACGCACCCCGTCGAGCATCGGCCGGATCCGCAGCCGGTCGATCAGGACCCGCGCACGGGACGCATCGATCGGGGGGAACGCCAGGCGCCGATCGTGGAGGACCTCGACCAGGACCCCGCCGGCCGCCACCAGGACGAGCGGGCCGAACTGCGGATCGCGAACGATCCCGAGCGCCAACTCGACCCCGGGAGGAGCCATCGGCGCCACGACGACGAGCGGGCCGAGGCGCGACGCGATGTCCTCGTAGGCCGCTCGAAGCCCACCGGGATCCGTCAGGCCGAGCGCGACTCCCCCCACGTCGGACTTGTGATGTATCCCGCGGGCCGCGGTCTTCATCGCGACCGGCCAACCGACCTCTTCTGCGGCGGCGACCGCCCGGTCGAGCGAGTCCGCGCTCCGCATCTCCGTGATCGAGATGCCGTAGTCGGCAAGCAACGCGAGCCCGTCGAGCTCGCTCATCTCGTCGCCTGAGCCCAGGCGGGCCCGCCATCGTTCACGGACGTCGTCGGGGACCGGCTCCGGGGGCACGATCGGCGGCCGCGCACGGCCGTCTCGGTAGGCGAGCAGGTGTCGCAGCGCCGCCAGCCCGGACGCCGTCCCTTCGAGCACCGGGATCCCCTCATCGCGCAGGAGCGCCGCTTCATCGTTGGCGACGGCGCTCGCCAGGTTCGACAGGACGCAGAACGGCTTGGTGGTCGAGCTGAACACCTCGCGCGCGACGTGCAGGTAGCCCTCGTCGTGCGGCTCGCCCTGGCGCGTCATATCGACGACGAACGCGAGCGAGGCAGTCTCCGGATCGTCGTGCAGCGCGTGGAAACACTCGACGAAGATCCGGTCGGCGTCGATGCCGGTCCCCCACGCGTCCAGCGGGTTCGCCGCCTGGATCCCGGGATCGAGCGCCGCCTGGATCCGCCCGGTGGTCGCGTCCGAGATGCGCGCGAACGACACGTCGAGGTCCGCTGCCAGGTCCACGAACAACGCGCGCTCGCCGCCGGAGTCGTGGATCGACGCGATTCCGCCGCCGGTCGTCACGCGCCGAGGGCTGGAGAACAGCTCCATCGCGTCGGCCATCTCGTCCAGCGTGGCCACGCGCAGCACACCGTACGAGTCGAACAGCGCCTCGTAGGCGCCGTCCTCTCCCGCGAGCGCACCGGAGTGCGCGGTGACCATCGACTTCGACCGCTCGCTCCGCCCGACCTTCAGCGCGATCACCGGGACATCCCGGTCCGCCGCGTGGGCCAACGCCTCGCGGAAGGCGTCGGGCCGACGCACCGTTTCGATCAGCAGCGCGATCACGCGCGTGGACGGCAGACCGAGCGCGTGCTCCATGTAGTCGGCGACATCGGTCACCAATTCCTGTCCCGACGACACGATCACGTTGAAGCCGATACCCCGGTCGTTGAACGCGAGGGCAGCGAACGCCGAGCCCGAATGGCTCACGAACGCGACGTGTCCGCGTCGGACGTGATCCGGCGTGGCGAAGCCGGTTGCCCGGAGGTTCGCCTCGAGGTTGAGGAAACCCATGCCGTTGCCACCGCACATGGCGATACCGGCCTCACGCGCGATCGCGGCGACCCGCTCCGCGAGCGGCGGCAGGCCGGGTTCGGGAGGCTCGGCCTCATAGAGGGACGAGAACGTCACCGCAGAACGTGCGCCCATCGCGACGGCATCGCGCATCGCCTGTTCCACGCGTTGGTTCGCGACACCGAGGATCGCCAGGTCGACGGGCTGGGGCACGGCGGCGATCGAGGGGTAGCAGCGATGGCCGAGGACGTCGTCGTAGCCGGGGTTCACCGGGAAGACCGGACCATCGAACCCGCCGCGGTCGAGCTCGATCATCATCTGTCGACCGAGCGAGCCATCCTTGACGCTGGCGCCGACGACGGCGACCGAACGCGCCTCGAGCATGCGCTCGAGCGCGGTCCGTTCGTCGGGTTCGCCGCCGGCTTCCGTCACCAGTTACTTCTTGCCGACGGCCTTGTCCTTCTTCGCCATGTTGAACGCCTGCCAGCCGGGGATGCCGTTGACCCCGCCGCCGCCGTGTGTCGCGCATGACCCGTGATACAGGCCCTTGATCGGCGTGCGATAGTCCGCGTAGCCGGGCGCGGGGCGCATGTGGAACAGTTGGTCCACCGAGAGCTCACCGTGGAAGATGTTGCCCCCCAACAGACCCAGGTCCTGCTCCATGTCGTACGGGCCGATCACCTGGCGATCGATGACGGCGGACTTGAAGTTCGGCGCGAGCTCCGTGTACTTGTCGATGATCCGGTCCGCGTACTGCTCGAGCTCGTCGCGGTGCGGCTCGGTGTTCCAGTCGTCCGGCACCCACTGGCTGAACATCGAGAACACGTGCACGCCCTCGGGCGCCAGTTGCTTGTCAAGCGTGGTCGGGATGGTCCCGTCGACGAACGGCGCGACCGCGGCCTTGCGCTCGATGTGCGCGTCCTGGAACGCGCGTTCCGCATACTGCGGGCTGAAGCACAGCTCGACCGAGCCGGTGTGGTGGTCCTGCTGGTTCTTGCCGGGGTTCGCGATGAAATCGGGCAGCTCGGAAAGGGCCACGTTCACCTTGACGACACCGCTGCGGGTCTTCCACCGCTCGATGTCCCAGACGAAGTCCGCCGGCAGCTCGTGCCGCTCGATCAGGTCGAGGAACGCGATCTGCGGGTGGACGCAGCTGACCACGACCGGCGCGCGAAGCTCGTCGCCGTTCTCGAGCGCCACGCCCACGGCACGTCCGCCGCGCACCAGGATCTGCTTCACCTTCGCGTCGGTGCGGATCTCGGCGCCGAACGACTCGGCCGAGCGACGGATCGCGTCCGAGACACCGCCCATCCCGCCCTGCTGGAACCCCCAGGACCCGAGGTGGCCGTCGCCGACGTCGCCGATCGAGTGGTGGAGCATCACGTACGCGGTGCCCGGTTCGTCGGGCCCGGCCCACGTGCCGATCACGCCGTTCACGGTCAGCATCGCCTTGATCGCGTCCGACTCGAACCAGTCGCCGAGCAGGTCGCTCACGCTCATCGTGAACAACCGCGTCACGTCCCCGACACCGCGCGTGCCGAGCTTGCGCATCTTCCACGCGGACTGCGCGCTCGCGATCAGGTCGCCGATGGCGAGCGAACCGAGCTTCGGGGGCACCTGCAGGAGCAGCGGACCGAGGACGTCGGCCACGCCTTTCAGCCACGCCTCCCACTTCGGCAGCATGTCGGCGTCCTTCTTCGAGAACTGCGCGATGGAGTCGTAGCTCTTCTTCGCGTCGTCGGCGTAGACCGTGATCGCGCGGCCGTCGGGGAACGCTTGGTAGTACGGGCCGAACGGCGTGACGTCGTACCCGTGCTGCTTGAGGTTCAGCTCACGGATGATCGTGGGCGGCATCAGGGACATGACGTAGGAGTACGTCGTGACCTTGATCTCGGGATGATCCGGGAACGGCGCGCTGGTGTCGGCCGCGCCGCCGGTCTTGCCGCGGGCCTCGAGCACCACGGTCTTCGCGCCCGATCGCGCGAAGTACGCACCGCTCGTGAGGCCGTTGTGCCCTCCACCGATGATGATCGCGTCGTAAACGTTCGCCATGCCGATCCGTCCCTCCCGATGTGTGGCGTGCGCTGGCGTTGCGCCCTAGGAGGCGCGAGCCCGCCGGGATTATCCCCTGACTTTGAATCATGAGTCAACTCCAACGTTGCTGCCAGCGGCTTTGACATCGCTGCTCAGGGGCGTACAGTTCATTGAACCGCTAGACAATATCGGGGCCAGGATGCCCCGTTGCCTGTACGACGTTCAACACGGGAGCTCGGATGGGTCGAACCCGCCAGAAGCAGTCGAAGGACCGTCACCAGGAGATCCTCGAGGCCGCCGCGCGCGTCATCACCGATCGCGGATTGGCGGAGACCAGGATCTCCGACATCGCCGAGCGGTGCGGCGTGTCGCCGGGCCTGATCCTCTACTACTTCGAATCCAAGGACCGGCTGCTGGTCGAGGCGCTCACCTACGCGAACGACCAGTTCTACCTTCGTCTGTCCCGTGAGCTCCGGCGGATCTCGTCGGCGCGGGTGCAACTGGACCGCCTCATCGAGCTGTCGGTGCCGGGACTCTTGCCCGAGTACGAGCGGCTGGACGAGTGGGCGCTGTGGATCGAGATCTGGGTCCGAGCGCTCCGGGACCCCGCGATGGCGAAGGAGCGGGAGGCGCTCGACCGCCGGTGGCGACAATCGATCGCCGACATCATCCGGCAGGGCCGGGAGGCCGGTGAGTTCCCCGAGGGCGTCGACGCCGACGACCTGGGTCAGCAGATCGGCGCCATGATCGACGGCATGGCCATCCAGGTCATGATGAACGACACCGCGTTCACGCCGCAGCGGATGCGCGCGGTCTGTCGCGACGTCGCCGCCAAGCTGATCGGCTTCTCGCTCGAGCCCGCGCCGGCCGGCGCGCCCGCCTGAACCGCTCTGGGCGGGATGGCCGTGACCCCCTAGCCTGTGCAGCCATGGAGCCCATCCCTTTGATCCTCGACGTGGACACCGGCGTCGACGACGCCCTGGCGCTCCTGTATGCGCTCGCCTCGCCGGAGGTGACGTTGATCGCCGCGACGACCGTCATGGGGAACGTCGGCGTGGAACAGACCACCGAGAACACGATCGCGCTGCTGGATCTCTGCGGCTACTCCGATGTGGAAGTCGCCAAAGGGGCGGGCCGGCCGCTCGTCCGCGACCACACGCCGTTCCCCATCGTCCACGGTGAGCGCGGACTAGGTCGAGCGGAGCTGCCACCGGCGTCGCGCGCACCTGCGAACCGCGACGCCGCGCGACTGATGGTCGAGATCGCCCACGCGCGTCCCGGCGAGGTGCTCCTGGTCGCGACCGGCCCGCTCACCAACGTCGCGCTGGCGCTGGCGGAGGAACCTCGCCTCCCCGAACTCCTCAAGGGTTTCGCGATCATGGGCGGCGCGTTCGATCACCAGGGCAACGTCACGCCGGCGGCCGAGGCGAACATCTGGGTCGACCCCGAGGCCGCGCAGGCGGTCTTCCGCGGGTTCGCCGGCGCCCCCGAAGAGCGGCTTCCGATCGGAGTGGGGCTCGACGTCACCGAGCAGGTGAAGCTCGACCGCGACGGCGTGCACGCGATGTGCGCGCCGGCGCCCGACTCGCCGCTCGCGGCGTTCCTGCAGGGTGCCGTGCCGTTCTACATCGAGTTCTACGAACGCTACGGGTCGAGCGAGGGTGCGTCGATGCACGACCCGCTCGCCTTGGCGATCGCGATCGACCCTTCGCTCGCCCGACTCCAGACGACGCGGGTCGAGGTGGAAACGGACGGGACGTGGACCCGCGGTGCGACCGTGACGGATCTCCGCGGGATCCGTCGGAGCCCTTGGCCGACCGGATGGATGCCCGACGACAACGCGCGCGTGGCGCTCGACGTCGACGCGCCCGCGTTCATGGAGCGGTTCATCGGGAGGCTCCGCTCGCTCGTCGGGGCATCCGCGTGAGGGTCGAGGGCCCACATCGCATCGTCGCGGTGCTCGGCGCGATCAACGTCGACCTGGTCGTCTCCGCCGCTCCGCTCCCGCGGGCCGGCGAGACCGTTTCCGGAGGTGTGTTCGCCGAGCACCAGGGCGGGAAGGGCGGGAACCAGGCGGTGGCAGCCGTCCGAGCGACGGCGCACGACCACATCCTGAGCATCCCCGAACACCCACGTCCGGGCGTGTGGATGCTCGGTGCGGTCGGTGACGATCAGTTGGGGGTGCGAGCGCTCGAGGCTCTGCGCGCCGAGGACGTCCAGACCGACCACGTGCTCGTCACCGCGGATGCGCGCACAGGCGTCGCGCTCATCGCCGTCGGCATCAACGGGGAGAACCAGATCTCGGTCGCGCCCGGCGCGAACGCCGCACTCACCGCCGCTCATGTGATCGAGGCGTTGGAGACGCTCCGACCGCACCTGTTGCTCGCGAGTCTGGAAGTTCCCGAAGCGGCCGTCCGCGTCGCGCTCGAGTGGGCGCACGACCACCAGGTGCCCAGCATCCTCAACCCGGCGCCCCCCCATCCGTGGGCGCGAGCGCTCGTCCCGCTTTCGAGCTTCATCACACCGAACGAGCACGAGCTCCAGACGCTCGGGAACGTCCCGCGCCACGTCGTTGTGATCGAGACTCGAGGCGCCGGTGGAGCCAGGATCCATCGGGGTACGGCGGTCGAGGACATCGAGGCTCCCGCGATGAACGCCGTGGACACGACCGGTGCCGGCGACTGCTTCAACGGCGTGCTCGCTGCGCGACTCAGCGAGGGACGCGACCTCATCGACGCCTCGCACGACGCTGTCGTCGCGGCCGCCCTGTCCGTCCAGGTCGCGGGCGCGCGCGAAGGGATGCCGAGCTCGGACCAGATCGCTGAAGCGCGAACCCGGTTCGGCCTCTAGGGCGCGAGCGTCGCGCGGAACGCCTGGACGAGCGCCCGTCCGTACCGATCCCCCGGATCCTTCTCCGGGTTGTAGCAGCCGATCGAGACCCCGACGAGCGCGGGCGACGCCGCGAGAGGCCGCATCAAGGCGACCAGCTGCTCCATGTCCAGACCATCGGGCATCAGGTAGTCCGTCGCCGGGAACTCGTCCTCGCCCAGGATGTCGACGTCCAGATGCATCCAGAAACGTCCGGCCCGCTCGCTGAGGTCATCGGCCACCCTCGCTCCGACCGCACCCGGCCCTTCCGACACCACGTCGGCCTTGGAGACGGGGCGGAACGCGGGCCCGAGCTCGGGCGCGATCTGGTCGAACGTCGGGACCTCGTCGGGGTCGCGGTAGCCGATCGGCACCACATCCTCGACACGCGCCGACGCACCGTCGCACACGTCGACCCACGCCGCGGGACCTCGCCCGAGCGCCACGGACAGCGGCATGTCGGCCGCCTCGCCCGTCGGCGACGTGTTGCCGTCCGAGAGATCCAGGTGCCCGTCGAGATACGCCACGCCGGTGCGCCCCAGGACGTCGCGCGCCGCGGCCAAGGCTCCCGGCAGCTCGGTGCAGCAGCCGCCCACCAGGAACGGCCGCTCGCCGGCCACGAGCGTCGCGGCCGTCGCCTCGCGGATCGCCGCGGTCGTCGTCAACACATCGGGACTCCCCAGGATCCCGGTGATCGCATCCCGTGCCTCGCCCCGGATACGTACGTCCAGGTCGCCGGCGTCCGCGCTGAAGAGCTCGCCCAGCCCCAACTCGCGGAGCTTCGAAGGTCCGTGCTCGGTTCCCCCGGCCCGGCCCACCGAATCGATCGGCACGCCGATGAACGTGAAGTCGGCCGGCACGTCAGCCTCGTGCTTGGCGGCCCATGGCCAGTCGATACTCCTCGTTGAACCAGTACAGGAAGCGATCCTGGCGCGGGTACACGCCGGTCGTGAACGCACGGGAGCCGACGCCCGTCTGCGCCCGCACGCACACCTCCCAATCCTGCCTCGAGATGAGGTCCCAGAGCTCAACGACCGGATCCGGCTTGAAGTCCGGTCCCGCGATCGTCTCGGGGCGGAACAGGAACTCGGAGACGACGGTCGTGTGGTTCGGCCCCTTCGGGTAGCCGATGTAGTACATGCCGCAGTCCGGATGCAGGTTCAGCATCAGGTTCGGGAACTCGTAGCTCCCGTAGTACATCTCGTAGTCCTCGGGCGCCAGGTTCGGGAGTTTCGGCAGCTCCGACGTCCCGCTGATCGTGAAGCTCGTGGCGCCTTCGATCATGCGGTTGCCGTCGTCCCGGATCTCCTCGTCCCACACCTCGCCGAAGCGGAACAGCGGGACGACCTGGACGAGCTCGGGATGGATCTGTGGGCAGTGCAAGCACTCGTTGTAGTTCTCGACGACGATCTTCCAGTTCGCCTCGACCTCGTAGACGAGTCGCACGCCGACCCGAAGCTCGTCCATCTTGAAGCGCTCGAACGCCGTGATGGACTCCGCGCCGTCGGTGAGCGCTTCCATCAGCGGCCGCGGCTCGCCCGAGAGGTTCACGAAGAGGAAGCCTGCGTAGCTGTCGACCGTGACGCCGTGGAGCGGATAGGCGGCTCGGTCGAAGAGCTCGTCCTCCTTCACGTTCGGTGTGCCGATGAGCTGGCCGGTCAGATCGTAGGTCCACGCGTGATACGGGCACACGAACGCCTTACGGACGTGCCCCGTCCCCTCGATGTCGTCGACGAACTTCGTCCCGCGGTGGCTGCAGACGTTGTAGAAGGCGCGCAGGTCGCCTGCCAGGGACCGCACGACGAAGATCGACTCGCCGGCGATGTCGCGCACGATGTAGTCGCCGGGGTTCGGGACCTCTTCGACCCTGCCTGCGCAGACCCAATCCCCCCACCAGATCCGCTCGCGTTCGCGGTCGTAGACGTCCCAACTCGTGTAGTCGCTGCCTTCGAGCGTCGGGCGGGGGCGCCAGGGACCACGGTCCTCTCGGAGGCGATCCAACGGGCTTCGGTCGGTCTGCATATGACGAACACTCCTCGGACGGTGATTGCCCCCAGGATACGGCGGACCGGTGCGCGGGCGGTAGCGCCGCTCAGGTCGGCAGACCGTCGGCGAACGCCGCGACGTGCTCGGCGTGCTCGTCGTAATGCATGTACGTCTCATCCGCGAACCAGGTCTCCGCGACGTCGTCCATCCGGGGCAGGGTCGCGATCGCCGTCCGAACCCGCTCGCGCGCAGAGATAGCCCCCGCCTCCACGTCGGTCCACGGCATCGCCCTGCTCTGGTCCGCGATCTTCTGGTTCATGCGATCCCAGTGCTCGTCCGGCTCGATCTCGAACGGGTCGGAGAACGTACCCGCACGCATCACGTCGAGGTACTCGCCGCAGAAGTCCGCCCACCGGGCGCAGTGCCAGACCATGTCTTGCACGGACCAGTCGCCGACCACGCCCGGCCGCGCGCGATCGCCGGTGGGCACGCGCTCCACCTGCGCCCACAGGCGCGACCACGCGTCCTCCTCCCGATCGAGGAGCCGATCGAGCCGGTCCGTCATCGGGTCCTCGGGAAACCGAGGTCGACGCTGCTCGTGCCCGGGTCGGGCCAGCGCGACGTGACGACCTTCTGCCGCGTGTAGAAGTTGATGCCGTCGGGCCCGTACATGTGCTGGTCGCCGAAGAGCGATGCCTTCCAGCCGCCGAACGAGTAGTACGAGACCGGCACGGGGATCGGGACGTTCACCCCGACCATCCCGACGTTCACGTCGAACTGGAACTGGCGCGCCGCGCCGCCGTCCCGCGTGAAGATCGCGACACCGTTGCCGTACGGGTTGTCGTTCACCAGGCCGAGCGCCTCGTCGTAGGACGACGCACGCACCACCGAGAGCACCGGTCCGAAGATCTCGTCCGTGTAACAGGTCATCTCCGGACGTACGTCGTCGATCAACGACACGCCAAGGAAGAACCCGTCACCGCCGAACGAGGGATCTTCGCGGCCGTCCGACACGACGGTCGCTCCCTGTTCGCGGGCGGCGTCCAGATAGCCCGCAACCTTGTCGCGGTGCTCGCGCGTTACGAGCGGACCCATCTCGGACTCCGGGTCGTTGCCCGGTCCGACCTTCACCTTGGGCAAACGCTCGCTGATCGCCGCGACGAGCGGATCGGCGACGTCGCCGACCGCCACGATCACCGAGATGGCCATGCATCGCTCGCCGGCCGACCCGTACCCCGCGGAGACAGCGGCGTCGGCCGCCATCTCCACGTCCGCGTCCGGTAGGACGATCATGTGGTTCTTGGCTCCGCCCAACGCCTGCACGCGCTTGCCGTTGCGGGTCCCGGTCTCGTAGATGTAACGCGCGATGGGGGTCGAGCCCACGAAGCTCACCGCCGCGATCGTCGGATGCTCGAGGATCGCGTCAACAGCCACCTTGTCACCTTGCGCGACGTTGAAGACCCCGTCGGGAAGTCCTGCCTCGTTCCACATCTCGGCCATGTACAGCGAGGCGCTCGGATCCTTCTCCGAGGGCTTGAGGACGAACGTGTTCCCACAGGCGATGGCGTTCGCGAACATCCACATGGGCACCATCGCCGGGAAGTTGAACGGGGTGATCCCGGCCACCACGCCGAGCGGCTGGCGGATCGAGTACACGTCGACGCCCGTCGAGACCTGCTCGCTGAACCCGCCCTTCAACGAGTTCGGTACGCCACAGGCGAACTCGATGTTCTCCAGCCCACGCGCGACCTCGCCCATGGCATCGGAGAGCACCTTGCCGTGCTGCGCCGTGAGGAGCTTCGCGATGTCCGCTCGATGGAGGTCGACCAGCTCGCGGAGGCTGAAGAGGATCTCCGACCGCTTCGCGAGCGACGTGGCCCGCCAAGCGGGGAACGCCTCGGCCGCCGCCTGGACGGCGCGATCCACCTCTTCGACGCTCGCGAGGTCGACCTCGTGGGTCTGCACCCCGGTCGCGGGGTCGAAGACGGGACCCGTTCGTCCGGATTCGCCCAGGACGACCTTCCCACCGATGTAGTGACCGATCCGCTCCATCCGTCCACTCCCTCGCCGACTCACGCGACTTCGCTCGGGCAACCGCAGGCGGCCATCGTAGCCGAGGTCCGGCGGGGGCCTCATTCGGAGGCGAAGTCGAGCCTCGGCACCTCCGAGCCATGAAGGATCGGATGCCGCTCGAGGTGATCGAGCAGCTCGCGGACGCTGCCGGTCGCAACGCACACCGTGCTGTCCGCGGCGCCGTAGTACATCCGCAACGTGTCGCCATCGTCGTCCAGGATCCAACCGCACGGGAACACCACGTCGGGCACGTCGCCCGACCGCTCGTAGATGGTCTGCGGTCCGAAGACCCATTCGTTCCCGCGCGCGATGACCACGGTGGGGTCGTCGCGATCGAGGAGCGCCAGTCCGAGCCGGTAGATCGACCCCGACACAGTCACCCGGACACCGTGATAGCACAGGAGCCATCCTTGATCGGTCAGGAGCGGCGGGGGCCCCAGCCCGATCTTGTCGGCGTCCCACCACGCGCCCTTGCGAGCGGGGAGCAGGATCTGCGAGTCGCCCCAGTGACGCAGGTCGGGGCTCCATGAGATCCAGATGTGGGCGCCGTGCCCCGCGCCCCGTGAGGCCGGGCGGTGGATCAGGCCCCATCGACCGCCGAACTTCCGGGGGAGGAGTGCCGCGTCCTTGTCTTCGGGTGACTGGATGACCCCGCGCTTCGTGAAGGTCCGGAAATCGTTCGTCGTGGCGAGGCACACCAACGGGCCTCCGGGTGAGTAGCCCGTGTAGACGATCAGGTACGCGCCGTCTTCGTCTCGAGTGATCCGGGGATCCTCGACCCCCCACTGCTCCTCGAAGCAGTCGAGGTCGGGGACGATCGATCGGTTCACGTCGACCTCCCAGCGCGTGAACCCGTCGTCGCTCGTGGCCACCACCAGCCTGGACAGACCGGTCCGGTCCTCGACGCGCAGGAGCAGGAGCGTCTGGCCCTCGAACGACACCGCAGCGGGGTTGAACGCCGCGTTCACCATCCTGGGGACCTCGGACGGCTTGATGATGGGATTCCCTTCGTACCGCGAGAACAATTCCCGGGGATCGACCTCGTGCACCATCAGACCTCCCTCCGACTCAATCCCGGGCCCTTCCGCTCCGATGGAAGAGATACGGGTGATACTCCTTGTGGAGTATCCTCCCGCGCTGTCATGCAGCAACCAGAGACCTTCTCGCCGCTCGCCACCCGACTTTCCCACAGGCCGGTCGTGGAAGCACGGGCGGTTCCGGGCTACGACCCGATCTTCAACGCCGGGCTCCTGTTCCACGAGGGCATCTACCACCTCTTCGCCCGGGGGGTCCGCGACGGCTACCACCGCAACCCGGAGGAAGGGCCGCGGTTCCTGGACTACGTCTCGGACATCCTGGTGTTCGAGTCCACGGACGGCATCAACTACTCGTTCCGCTACGTCCTGGCGACATCGGGTGAGGACGGAGACCACTCGTTCGAGGATCCGCGCGTGCAACGTGTCCAGAGCAGCGGCGACGAGCAAGTGGTGATGACATACACGAACCTTCCGCCGCCGTGGACCGAGCTCCCGTGGCGTATCGGCGTGCACCGCCTGGTCTTCCAAGACGGCCGGTTCTACCTGGACGGGGATAGTGGTCGCGTCATCGGACCCGAGCACGTCGGCAACAAGGACGCGGTCATCTTCAACCTGACGGACGGGCGGGTGGCGCTCATGCACCGGATCCATCCCAACATGCAGATGGCGGTCTTCGAATCGCTCGATGCCATGTGGCACGGCGACGCGGCGTTCTGGAACGACCACCTCGAGCATCTCTCTACCCATACGATCCTCTCTCCTTCGCCGGGAGCGCTCTCGGTGGGCGCGGGCGCGCCGCCCGTTCCGACCGCGGAGGGGCTCCTGCTCTTCTTCCACGAACGACGCGGAGACGGCTCCTACGCGGTGAACGTCGCGCTGCTCGACGCCGCCTCGGGTCATCTCATCTCGAGGCTCCCGCATCCGTTGCTCGAGCCCGAGCTCCCCTGGGAACGGGCCGGCGACGTCGAGAACGTGGTCTTCGTGCAAGGGGCCTATCGGCGTGAGGATGGCGTGATCTACCTGACGTACGGAGCGGCCGATCGATGCGTCGGAGCCGCGGTCGTCCCCGAGGATCAGCTGCTCGCTGCGCTCCGCGCCGCACGCTGACGGGAGCCGGGCGGGTCCTCCAAACGGCGCGCGTCCTGCAGCGTCGCGATGAACGCGATGGTCGACTCGGCGCCTTGATTCTCGTTGACGCCCTCGGGCTCGAGGCCGTCGAACCCACCGCCCGTCTCGGGATCGAACATCCGCACGCCCGTGTCGTTGAGCCCATCGAACCACCGTGCGCACAGCCCTACCGCATCCGACCACGCCCGGTCGTTCGTTATCTCGAACGCGCGGGTGCAGGCGTCGGCGAGCTGCCCCGCCTCGATCGGTTGTTGATCGAACGCCGGAGGGACGTCGTCGGGCCCGCGGCCGGATGCGGACGCGAAGCTCAGGTGACCGTCGACGGTCTGGATGTCCAGCAGCCAGCGCAGGAGCCGGAGTCCCTCGTGGATCGCCGAGTCGTCTCCCACCGCGCGCCCGGCGGCGATCAGCGCCTCGGGAAGCAACGCGTTCCCGTACGCCAGCCGATGCTCCGGCCACGGCCAGCGGTCGTCGTCCGTGCCGCGGGGAAGCGTCGTGAGACCGTCCTCCACCAACGAACGCGCAAGGATGCAGCGCTCGTCGGCGACGAACAGATCCGCCGCGCCGACCACCGCATGCGCGGTCGCGCGCGGAGAGCCCGAGCGGAACACCGCCGCGAGGTCGAAGAGGCGTCGCGCCTCCCTGCGGACGTGGGTCCACGGCGAGATGGCCGCCGCCACGCCCACTCCGAAGATGGCGCGGCCGCACGCGTCGTCGGACAAGGGATCGTCGGTCCATCGCCTGTCGAAACCCATCCGGAGCCGGAACCGGCCGTCGCCTTCATAGGCCTGCACCAGGAACGACAACCACCGCTCCGCCAGCTCTTCCGCGCGGTCCTCGGTCGATCGGACGGCGAGCGCCAGGCCCCGACCGGCGTCGTCGGTGCAGTAACCGAGGGAACGATGCGGCAAGGAGCCGATCGCATGCTCGAACAAGCTGGTGTCGTCGGTGAGTCGCTGCAGGTGTCGGAGCGTGGGCTCCGGCAGGGTCATGCCGCGTCTTCCCGCTCCGCCAACACTCGGTGTGCCAGCTGGAGGTATTCCGCGCCGATGGCCGGCCAGGCGAGCCGTTCCGCCTCCCGCTCCGCCTGTCCACGCATCGATCCCGCCAGCGCGTCGTCGGTGAGCAAACGCCGGAGCGCCTTCGAGATCGACTCCGGATCCTCGTGCGGCACCACGATGCCGCACGCGGTCACCAACTGCTCGACCGCGTGAGGGAACGCGGTCGCCACCACGGGCTTGCCCGCGGCGATGGCCTCGACCAAGACCCCGGAGCTGATCTGCTCTCGAGATTCGTAGGGCAACAACACCATGTCCGCGCTGCGGATCAAGGAACGCAGGGATGCCGTGTCGAGGTACCGATCCTCGAAGATCACCCGATCCGCGACCCCTTGCTCCGCCGCCAGCCGGCGGAGACCGTCCCGGTATCGTTCGCCCTGGCGGAGCAACACCTTCGGATGCGTCTGTCCGGCGATCACGTAGACCGGCGCGGGGTCGAGATCGCTCAGATACGCCATCGATTCGACCCCGTACTCCAGCCCCTTGCCGGGCCCGATGAGCCCCCAGGTCAGAACGACGGGCTCCGCTCGATGGATGATCCGAGGGCCTTCGATGTTGGGCGGGGCTCCGTGAGAGATGACCGCGACGCGGTCGGGCGGGACGTCGTGGACGGCGAGCAGACGGCGGCGAGCCGCGTCGGTCATTGTGACAAGGACGTCCGCGGCCCCCATGAGCTCCTCGAGGACCAACCGTTGGTGCGGAGAGGGTTCGGAGAGCACCGTGTGCAGCACGACGATCACAGGGATCGGTGAGGCGCGGACGAAGCCCACGACCTCTTCACCGTCCTCTCCGCCGTAGATGCCGTACTCATGCTGGAGGATGGCGACGTCGTACGACTTCATCTCCGCGAGCGCGGCGTTGCGCGAGACGCGGTCGCCCCAATACCACTCGGCGATCACCTCCGGCTGGTTCGGGGGCTCCGGCTCCTCGAGCACCCGGATCACACCGCTGCTCGAGGGCTCCATCGCGTTGCGCAGGTTCGCCCCGAACGTGGCGAGACCGCAGTGGGTAGGCGGATAGGTCCCCACGAAGCAGATGCCGAGCGGATCCATGTCTCGCTCCTTCGTCG
Source organism: uncultured Actinomycetes bacterium (assembly GCA_963775755.1). GTDB lineage: Bacteria > Actinomycetota > UBA4738 > UBA4738 > HRBIN12 > JBBQVZ01. Next base: position 65,147 of record CAVZKB010000014.1, read on the forward strand.
TTCCTTCGTCCACGGTCTCATCCTCATGTGAACAGCCGGTAACCGGCCGGTTCCGATCGCGCGTCCATCTGTCCTGGTCCGGCGGCATGCCCGCGCTCGACGTGATCAAACGCCGCAGTCGCGGCCGCTTCCCTCAGGACCCCGTTCACACGATCCGGACGCCACCTTGCGCATGGAGCGGTCGGGCGGCCATCTCCGTGGTTGAGCGCCATCGTACCGCTTCCGGATGGATACGGCCGGGACGGGTGGCGTCAGCCGAGCAGACCGAGGACGCCGCGCTTGGCGAGTTGATCGGCCACGATGTTGCGCTGGATCTCGGAGGTTCCCTCCCAGATCCTGTCGACGCGAACCTCCCGCCAGAACCGTTCCGCGACGTTCTCGCGCATGTAGCCGCGGCCGCCGAAGATCTGCACCGCGCGGTCGGCGACGCGCCCGGCCATCTCGCTCGCATAGAGCTTGGCCATCGAGCACTGCGTGTGTTGGAGCTTCACGTCGATCCCCGCATCGATGTTCTCGGCGAGCCGATAGGTCATGAGACGAGCCGCCCAAAGCTCCGTCAGCGAGTCGGCGAGCATGTGCGCGATCGCCTGGTTCTCGATGATCGGCCGGCCGAACTGCACCCGCTCCTTGGCGAACGCGGTTGCCTCCTCGATGAGCCGCTCCGCGGCCCCGCAACAGCGGGCGGCGATCATCAGCCGTTCGTACCGGAACCACTCATAGGTGAACGCCAGCCCGTCGCCCTCGCGACCGACGAGGTTCGACACGGGGACGCGCACGTCCTCGAACGCCACGATCGCGTGTTGGTCGGCGTACGTGTGGGAGTAGCGCGGCACCCGGACCACACGGACACCGGGTGTGTCGTGGTCCACGAACAGCATCGCGTGCTCGCCGGCATGATCGCCGTCGACGATCTTGCCTTGGAAGAATGCATAGTTCGCGCTGTTGAACGACGTGACGTGCATCTTGGTGCCGTTCAGCACGTACTCGTCCCCATCCCGGCGGACCGTGGACGCGATCGCATCCACGTCCGAGCCGGCTCCTTCCTCGGTGATCGCGTAGCACTCGTGCCGCTCACCGCGGATCGTCGGGATGATCCACCGCTCGAGCTGCTCGGGCGTGACGACGGCCGGCGCCCACGCCGGCGGGGTGTGCACGCACCACCCGAGTGCGTTGGTCACGCGGCCGAGCTGCTCGGACACGAGCGTCTGCTGGAGCATCGTCATCCCGCCGCCGCCCAGCTCCTTCGGCATGTTCATGGCGAAGAGCCCGAGTTCCACGGCCAAGTGATGATGCCGCTCCTTGGCCTCCTCCGGGATCTGGCCCTCATGCTCCTCGGCGTGGACCTCCCAGGGGATGAGCTCGTCGTCGATGAACCTTCGCGCGCGCTGCTGGATCTCGCGATCCTCGGCCGACAAGGGATAGGACGTCATCGGCGTCTCACTTCAGGAACTCCAGCCGGTCCCGGTGGGCTGCGACTCGCTGAAGTGTCGCCGGATCGATCCCGTGCTCGCGGTCGGGCTCCTCGATGTCGGGACGTTCGCCGAACAGCTCGCCGGACAGGTAGCGCTGCCCCGTGTCGGCGATCACCGTCACGATCCTGCGGTACTCCGGGTGATGCGTCGCCACCTTGAGCGCCGCGACGACGTTGATCCCCGAGGACGGACCACAGAGCAAGCCCTCTTCTCGCGCGAGCCGCGCCGCCATGTCGAGCGCCTCCGAGGTCGAGGCGGTCACGATGCCATCCATCGCCGCCAGGTCGAGGTTGGTCGCGATGATCCCGTCGCCGATGCCCGGCACACCATGCGTGCCCCAACGCTGCTCGGAGATGAGGGGACACTCAGCAGGCTCGACCGCGTAGACGCGCACCCCGGGATCGTGCGCCTTCAGCGCGCGAGCGACGCCGCTGATCCATCCGCCCGTGCCCTGCGCGGCCACGACGGCATCCAGCTCGCCCCCCGTCTGCTCCCAGATCTCCTCGCCGGAGACCATCTGCGCATCGGGGTTGTCGGCGTTCTCGAACTCCGCCGGGACGAAGAATCGCTCCGGCTCGGCCTCGACCATCTTCCGCATCGTGTCCATCGCGAGATCGATGTCGGTACCCGCGCCCGGCGTCAGCACGAGCTCGGCCCCGTACCCGCGGATCATCGTCTTGCGTTCCTCGCTCATGCCCTGCGGCATCACGATGACGCACGCGTATCCCTTGATCGCCGATACGGCCGCGCACGCGATGCCGGCGTTGCCCGTGGTGCATTCGAGGACCGTCATCCCGGGACGCAGATCCCCGCGCTCCTCGGCCTTCGCCAGCATGTGGGCGTAGATGCGGTCCTTCACCGAACCGGTGGGGCCGTACCACTCGACCTTCGCCAGCAGCTCCACGTTCCCGGCGACGACTCGACGGAGTCGCACGAGGGGTGTCGCGCCGATGGCGTCGAGCAACGTCGCGGCCGGCCGACGATTCGTATCCCACGCGATCGACATGCGCACCTCCTCCGTGCCGCAGCCTATGCGCTCAGCCACGCGAGCCGGTAACGCGCGGCTCGCGCCTCAGCCGGCGGCGGTCCTTCCACGTTCGACGTATCCGAGCCGGCGCGAAACCGCTCCCGCGGCCTCCATCGTGAGTCGCGCGATCCTCGGAAGGTCGACCGCTCGCATCCGGAACGCGGGACCCGATACAGACAGCGCCGCGACCACGTCGCCGTCGGACCCGCGGACGGGCGCGGCGACCGCGTTCAATCCCTCCTCCAGCTCCTCCAACGTCTGGGCGTAGCCCCGGATGCGGATCTCTCCGAGCTGGCCGAGGAGGGTCGCCCGATCGATGATCGTGTGAGCGGTCAAGCGCTCGAGCGGCCGCGCCAGGAACTCGTCTCGCTCCGGCTCCGGCATGTGCGCGAGCAGGACCTTCCCGTTCGAAGTGCAATGCAACGGTGTGCCGCGCCCGACCCAGCTCACGCTGACGATCGCGCGGGTTCCCGAGATCTGGTCGACGTAGACGACCGCGTCGCCGGAGAGGACGCCGAGGTTCACCGTCTCGCGCGTTCGCTCGGCGAGGTCCTCCAGGATCGGATGGGCGGTCCGGACCAGGTCGAGGCCGGCCATCGCGGCTCCCGCCAGCCGGATGAGGCCGAAGCCGAGGCGGTACTTCTCGGACACGGGATCGCGTTCGACGAGCCCCCGCTCAGCGAGCGTCGCGATCAGACGGGAGGCGGTGGCCTTGTGGACGTCGAGCAGGCGTCCGAGCTCGGTCACGCCCAGCGCGCCGGCCTCGGCGATCAGCTCCAGCGCGCGGATCGCCCTTGCGACCGACTGGAGATTGGATGCTCCCTCGTCTCGCATATCGCAACGCCTTCCGCTCAGTGCAACATCGCAGGACCGTATGCTTACGCCTCCATGGCTGTCAAGGCTGACGGATCGAGCGGAGAACCTGCGCGGTACTGGCGAGCGGCCGAGCCCAAGTCGAGCTACGAGGTGGTCGTCGTCGGCGCGGGCGGACACGGCCTCGCCACGGCCTACTACCTGGCGGAGAACCACGGGATCACCGACGTCGCGGTGATCGAGAAGGGCTGGCTGGGCGGCGGCAACATGGCCCGCAACACCACGGTGATCCGCTCCAACTACCTGTGGGACGAGAGCGCGGCGATCTACGAGCATTCCCTGAAGCTGTGGGAAGGGCTGGAGGAGGCGCTCGACTTCGACATCCAGTTCAGCCAGCGAGGCGTCCTGAACCTGGCGCACGACCTGGGCGACGTCCGGACTTCGATGCGGCGGCTCCACGCGAACCGCTTGAACGGGGTCGACGCCGAATGGCTCGACCCGTCGCAGGTGAAGGAGTTCTGCCCGATCGTGAACGTCTCGCCCGACATGCGCTACCCGGTGCTGGGCGGGACGCTGCAGCGGAGAGGCGGCGTGGCGCGTCACGACAAGGTCGCGTGGGCGTTCGCACGCGGCGCCGATCGGCACGGCGTCGACATCGTCGAGCACGCGGAGGTGACGGGATTCCTCCGGGGCGAGCGGCGGCCGCGTCGAAGGCGTGGAGACGACTCGCGGCACCATCCGCGCGAACAAGGTGGCGCTGGCGGCCGCAGGCCACACCTCGGTGCTCGCCTCGATGGTCGGACTGCGCCTGCCGCTGCAGAGCCACCCGCTCCAGGCGCTGGTGTCGGTCCTGCTCGAGCCGGTCCTCGGCTGCGTCGTGATGTCGAACGCGGTCCACGTGTACGTCTCGCAGGCCGACAAGGGCGAGCTGGTGATGGGCGCCGGGATCGACGCGCACAACTCGTACACGCAACGCGGCGCGTTCCACATCATCGAGCACCAGATGGCGGCGGCGATCGAGCTGTTCCCGATCTTCGCGAACGCCCGCTTGCTCCGGACGTGGGGCGGCATCGTCGACGTGTGCCCCGACGCATCGCCGATCGTGGGCACCACGCCGATCGACGGACTGTTCCTCAACTGCGGCTGGGGCACCGGGGGGTTCAAGGCGACGCCGGCCTCCGGATGGGTCTACGCCGACACGGTCGCGAACGGCCGCCCGCATCCGTTGGCCGAACCGTATGCGCTGGAACGGTTCACGACAGGAGCGCTCATCGACGAGCACGGGGCCGCCGCGGTGGCGCACTGATGCGCGCGGACACGTTCAGGAAGGCCGCCCTCTCCCTTCCCGGGGCTGAAGAGCGCGAGACGTGGGGCGAGGCGACGTTCCGCGTGCGCGACAAGATCTTCGCCATGATGGGGAGCGACGGCAAACGCGCCAGCATCAAGGCTTCGAAGGAAGAGCAGACCGCGCTGATCGCATCCGATCCGGACACGTTCTTCTATCCGGAGTACGTGGGCGTGCACGGATGGGTCGGCGTGGTCGTGCGCTCGGCCGACACGCAGGAGATCCGCGAGCTGCTGACGGAGGCCTGGCGCATGACCGCCCTGAAGCGCGCGGTCAAGGCGTTCGACGCCTCGCACGACGGGGCGGCCTGAGCGTGCTCCTGGTCCCCTGCCCGTGGTGCGGGCCGCGCGACGAGGCCGAGTTCCGCTACGGCGGACAGGCGGGCGTCGCGTATCCGAGCGATCCCGACGCGCTCGGCGACGAGGAGTGGGCCGACTACCTCTTCATGCGCGACAACCCGAAGGGCGAGTTCGCCGAGCGCTGGATGCACGCGGCCGGGTGCCGGCGGTGGTTCGACGTGGTGCGCGACACGTCGACCGACGAGTTCCGGGAGGGGTCGTCGGCGTGAGACGGCTGGAGGGCCGCGGCTCCGCGATCGACCGCTCCAGGGTCGTCCCGTTCACGTTCGACGGACGCGAGCTGACCGGGTTCGAGGGCGACACGCTGGCGTCGGCGTTGCTGGCGAACGGCGTGGACGTCGTCTGCCGGTCCCCGATCCACGGGCGGCCGCGCGGCGTGTACTCGGCGGGCGCGGAAGAGCCGTGCGCGTTCGTCGGCGTCGACGCCCCGTTCGTCGATCCGGTCGTCGCGGCCACCATGCGTGGACCTGGTGGCGGGCCTGGTCGCGCGCGGCGTGCCGGGCGTCGGGCGGCTTCCCGCCGATGGAGCGCCGGCCGTCCGATGCGAACGCCGGTTCGCGCACGTCGAGACGCTGGTGATCGGCGGCGGCGCCGCGGGCGTGGCCGAGGCGAACGGCGCCGCGGCGCGCGGCGATCGCGTCATGCTCGTCGAGACCAGCGGACCGCCGGCCGCCGAGCTCACGCCGGATGTCGAGCTCCTGTCGTCCGCGACCGCACTCGGCGTGTACGACGACGGCTACGTGGTCGATCCATCAGCGACCCCGGCCGGTCGAACGCGTGTGGCACGTGCGCGCGAAGAACGTCGTGCTCGCGACCGGGGCGCACGAACGCCCCATCGCGTTCGCGGACAACGACAGGCCCGGCGTGATGCTCGCTTCATCAGCCCGGACGTTCCTCGAGCGGTTCGGCGTCCGGCCGGGCGAACGCGCCGTCGTGTTCACGACGAACCATTCGGGACACGACGCGGCGTTCGCGCTCCGCGAGGCGGGCGTCGAGATCGCGGCCATCGTCGA
>CAVZKB010000015.1:0-226354 GCA_963775755.1 uncultured Actinomycetes bacterium
GAGCGATCGGGTATGGACGTCGAGCTTGCCGACGCGCTCTACGAGGTTGACTTCGATCCCTTGAGCCACCCGATCTATCCCGACGTTCAGGAAACGCTCACGGCGATCCGCGACCTCGGAGTCAAGATCGGAGTGGTCAGTGACATCCACTTCGACGTACGCCCCGACCTAGATGCCGCAAACGTCGCTGAGCTCATCGACGCCTACGTGCTCTCGTTCGAACATGGGTTCCAGAAACCAGACCCCAGGATGTTCAGGATCGCCCTGGAAGAGCTAGGTGTAGAACCGCACGAGGCGTTGATGGTCGGCGACACGGCGCGAACAGACGGTGGCGCAGTCTCGGTCGGGGTTGCGACGCTGATACTTCCAAGGCCAGATGAGCTTGTGCCGAGAGGACTCGACATGATCCTTGGGCTGCTTGCCTGACATGCGCCCCTCTATCGTCCTCACGAGGTTGTCGAACCGGCGCGAGCCCGGCAACACCGCAACTCGTCGTCCCGCGCCCGAGTGGGGGTTGGCCGGGCCCCCGCCGGGCGTGAGAGATGCTGCCTAGCAGCAACCTGGTGGGCAGCAGTCCTCCGGGCAACAGGGATCGTTCACTGGGCACCTCCTTCCACCTCTATGACGTATCGATGAGCGTCGATACGTTGACAGATGTATCGACCGCCGTCAATATGACGCGGTGAAACTCATCCAGACGATCGATGCCGATTGCTGCCCTCAGCTCCTCGCCGAGCCCCTCGACGAAGGTGAGGCCGAGCGCTTGGCGGCTGCCCTGCGCGTATTGGCGGACCCGGCGCGACTTCGGTTGCTGAGCATCCTCGGCGCCCATCCGAAGGGCGAAGCGTGCGTCTGCGAACTGACGGGGCCGATCGGGCTCTCGCAACCGACGGTGAGCCACCACCTGAAGGTCCTGGCCGACGCCGGCTTGGTCGGGCGCGAGAAGCGCGGCCGGTGGGTCTACTTCTGGGTCCTTCCGGAGCCGCTGGAGCTTCTGCGCGGGGCGCTCGCAGCTCCGGTTGGAGCGGCGCTTCTCGCATGAACATCATCTAGTCGTGGCCACGTCCGCACGCGGAGTGTCGGCTCAGCGAGACGAGTCGAACTTCGCGTATCTCGTGCTGCTCTGTGTTGGAGCCGTGGACGCGGCCGGCTACAGCATCATCGCACCCGTGACTCCCGCCATCGCTCGATCGACCGGAGCAAGGCCGGGTCTCATCGGCGCGTTGGTTGCGAGTTTCGCGTTGGGAAGCATCGTCGCATCCCTGCTCGCCGCGGTCGGGGTGAAGCGGAGCCGAAGCACGCGAGTGCTGATGATCTCGCTCGTGATGCTGGCACTTGGGTCACTCGGCTTCGTCGTCGGCGATGGTTTGGGCGTCTACTTCATCGCGCGATGCTTGATGGGCATGGGTGCGGGAGGGATCTGGATGGGGATCACCTTCAACATCCTCCAGCGCTATCCCGGACAGGAGTACCTGTGCATGAGCAGGGTCTTCGCCGCGTACGCGGTGGGGGGGCTCGTGGGACCCGCGCTCGGATCGTTCGGCGGCATCGCGCGCCCCTTCTCGATCTACTTCGTCCTCGTGCTCCTGGCGGCGGTGCTCGTTGCAGTGATGGGCGAGAGTCGCAGCACGCGTTCGTTCGACACGGACCGATCCGCCCTTCGCCTCCCGGCGTTCTGGCTGTCGTCGGTAGGGCTCCTGTTCGCCGTGTTGGGTCTCGGGATCGTGGAAGGCGTACTGCCGCTTCATCTCAGCTCGCAGCTCTCGCAATCGGGGATCGGCTCGCTCTACGCCGCGATGTCCGTGATCGTCGCCATCGCAGCTGCACTCGCTGCGCGGCTACGGCCTCGACACGCGTTGGTCGCGGCGTTGGCGCTCATCGTCGTCGGCATCACCGTGGTCGGCGTGGGGCGCCAAGTCCCCGTGTGGGTTATCGCGTTGGCTGTGGTCGGAGTCGGCATGGGTCTCGCCAACACCGGATCGATCGGGGTTCTCCTCGAAGGCGTGCCCACGGAGCGGATCGTCACCGCCATGGTCGTGTGGTCCCAGCTTGGGATCGTCGGCTACTTCATCGGTCCTATCGCCGGGGGTTTCGTGGCGGAGACTCTGGGCTACCGAGCGATCGGCCTCGTGCCCTTGCTGGGGACCATCCCCGTCATCATCGCGATCCGGTTGAGGGGTTCCTCGTAGGGGGGTCCGCAGGACCGCCGTTTGGCACTCGCCCAACAACTCGGATGGCACGGAACGTGCTTAGACGTACTCAGGCGACGCCCGAACCCGCAGATCAAGTTGACGGCAGCCGAACGTCGAGTCTTCAACATCTTGCCCTTCGTCGGCGAGCGACCGCCGGCGGGCTAGGCTCCTTCGGCATGGGCCTCGACGATGAGTCCGGGAAGGCGAGCGGAGGATGAAACGCTTCCTCACGGACTTCTTCCGCAAGGTTCACGCGAACGCGGAGATACGTCGCAGACGTGACCTCCAACGAGCCGCCAGGGAGATGGATCGCCGCGACCCGCACGGCGGCAGCATCTGGAGATCCGGCAAGGGCGGTTCCCACCCCGGCTGAATGACGCGTTCGACCATCCGGATCGGAGATCGAGCAGAGGGACCCTGTCGGTTGAGAGAGCCCTCAGGCCGCGTCGAGCGGGCCGAACTCCAGCGTGTCGTGCCGCCCCGGCGTGGCGAGTCCGAGCTTCACGAGCGACCAGAAGGCAAGCTCGACGACCGGTCCGACGAGGAGCGCGAGCGTCAGCGTGCCGATCCCGGCGATGCCGCCGAGGGCCAGACCGCTGAGCAGGACGGTGACCTCCATCACGCCGCGGACCAGGCCGATCCTCCGCCCGGTCCTCAGCGACAGCATCATCATCAGGGAGTCGCGTGGCCCGGCGCCGAGCCCGGCGCCGATGTAGAGGGCGGATCCCACACCGAACAGCAACACGCCCACGGCGAGCAGCCCGATCCGGACCGCAAGCACGGACTCCGAGAGGCCGTCGATCGCGGCGACCGAGCGCAGGACGTCGATCGAAACCCCTATCACGATGGCGTTGGCGATCGTCCCGAAGCCCGGAGGGGTGCCCGCGAGCCAGGTGACGGCGACGATGATCACCCCGACGACGATGCCCGCGACCCCCAGCGTGAGCGGTGTGTGTTCGGCGATCCCGTAGTGCAGCACATCCCACGGGGGCAATCCCAAGCGGGATTCCAGCATGAAGACGATGGCGAAGCCGAATAGCACGAGCCCTCCGAACAGGGCCGCCAGCCGTGTCGGAAGGTTGCCGCGCAGCAGCGGCGCGTCCTTCACGAGCGGGATCTCACGAGATCGGCTTGCATCGGCCGATGGTAGCGGCGGAGCGCGCCGGGGATGCTCAGACCCGGTCGAGCATGAGCGTGGCGATCGCCGCCTGCGTCCGGTTCGACACGCCGAGCTTCCGGTACGCAGAGGTCAGGTGTGATTTCACGGTGCTCTCGGCGACGTGGAGCTCGTGGGCGATCTCACCGTTCGTCATGCCGCCGGCAACACATGCCAGGATCTCGTGCTCACGACGGGTGAGCTCGGGTCTCCGACTCGCGTGCTCGCTGCTATCCATGCGCCTCCGTCGCGGAGAAGGTGTCGCTTGAAGCCAGTCTCGGAGACCTGACCACTTCGGGTTTGCGGCGTGGTCGGGGACCCTCACCCTTGTCCCAGGCCGTCGATCGGCGGCGGAAGCTCTGTGGTGCTCGACGGCCGAAACGGCACGTTTCGGTGTCCGGGTGGCGCGACGGGTATAGACGACGGTCACGCGACACGTCGAATCGGTGGCGGATCCGGGGGGAGGGGAAGTTCCAGCCCACGACCTATGCAACGTAGTTCGGATGGACTGGGCCGCGCAACCTGGCCTTTCGGCCTAGTTCATCAGTCGGAAGGCGGTCGATGACGTCTTGGCCAGCCGAGGAGCGAGCGGACGGCACCCCACCCCGTGTTCGGGGGCCGACCCTCTTCCGCTGTGGGTACCACGCCGATCGAGGGGAAGTAGGGACGGGCGACGGTCGACGGTTGTTCGAAGAGCGAGCGGACCGCCTCCTCCGGCGCCAGGTCGACCGCGTACGTCTGGATGAGCCGGGTCTGCAACGCCCGGGGGTCCAGGCCCGTGGGCTTCGTCCGCCGGCCGTCGGGCACCTGGATCCCACCTCGATGGGTCGCGCACAACCCGTAGAGGCGGTTCCCGAACGCATGGACGACCTCGGGAACCCCCGGTCCCGGTTCGAACCACGCGCACATCGCGCAGACGAGTCTGACGCGGGAGGGATAGGCGAACTGACCTCGCCATCCCCGCTCGTGCTCGATCACCGTGCCCCAGAGCGAGACCGATCCGACGACGGGCGCCGGGGGCCAGGCGGGGCGGGGTCGTTCGAACACGTCGAGGCTCCGGCTGGCGTAGATGCCGCAGCGGCATCGGATATCGGGCGCCGCGTGTTTCCCGATATGCGCGGTCAGGATCCCCGAAGCCCCGCACCGGGCTTCCGCCGCCTGTCGTGGTTGCCACGAGTCGACACCCGACCCCGCAGGCACCAGGCGCGGGCCTACCGCTCCCTCGGAGAGGTTCCAGACACGCCACCCCTCGATCGGCTCCTCGCGATGCAGGTGCGATCCGGGGCCGACCGTGTCCATGACGACTTCCATCGTGCCCCCGCCGGATCGATGCGACAAGGCATGCTCACCCCGGATCGGCAGTTCGCGTAGGATGCGTGTGTGCCCGACACTCCTGGGAAGCGACAGCGTCGTGAAGTGAAGGCGAAACGACGCCAGGCCAAGGATGAGCGACGCACGTCGCGGAGCCTTCGACGTGACGATCCGAACGCCCCCGAACAGAAGCTCGACGAGAACGGGTTCCCGGTGTTCGACGAGGACGGCTACCCGGTGTTCGTCGAACGCGAGTTCGACGCGGAGGGCCCGGCCGACGACACCGAAGGGGTCGACGCCGAGGCCACGGCGCCCGACCAGTCGGCATAGCGAACAGCCGTCGTTACGACGAACCGCGATGTTCCGCTACCCGCGCGACTACTGAGGAAGCGACTGGATCTGTCGTTCGGTCAGTTTCGTCGTGGTGGGGGCGACACGCAACCCGGCCATCCCGATCGGCCCCTGAACCCACAGGCTCGTCTGGAGCAACTCGACGGAGAGGCGGCCTTCGTCGTCCTCTTTGAGCCGGAAGATCGTCCCCCGCTCAGTCTTGTAGAAGCTGGACTCACTCACTACGACCACACTACGCCTGTTTGACGAACGGCGCATCTCCCGAAGGTCTCGTCCGTTCGGGAGATGCGTGACCCCGGGTCGGCCGGGGAGTGGATCAACTGGCCATCCACGCGTCGATCCGTTGCTCCACCTCACGCAGACGTCTCACGATGGCCTGCAGCATCGACAGAGCGACCGCCGGGTGCTCGAGCAAGAACGACTGGAAGCCGTCCGCGGGGATCTTCAAGGCCTGCACCGCCTCGACCGTCTTCACGGTCGCCATCCGTTTGCCGGCGGTGATCAACGCCATCTCACCGAAGAAGTCGCCGGTGGTGAGCCTGTGGAAACGTCCGCCGACGTCGACCTCGGCGGCGCCGCTAAGGATGATGTACATGCCGTCGCCCGCGTCCCCTTGCTCGATCATCGCCTGCCCCGGCTCGAACGAGACCGGTCGTCCGACCCGCAGGATCCCGTCGATGTCCTCCGGGCTGAGTCCAGCGAAGAACGGGGCGCCCTGCAACGCCTTGGTTTCGACCGACGTCTCGTCCATGTGATCCCCTTTCACGTGTCCCCGCGAGAGCTGACGGCGCAGCCGGGTTATCGTAGCCACCTCACGAGGAGTTCGAAGATGTCCATCGACACGAACGACTGGGTAGCGACCATCGACGCCGCCGGATTGCCGGAGGGGAAGGCCGTTCGCGTCGAGGTGGGCGGATCGTCTGTGTTGCTCGTGCGGCGTGCAGACGACTCGATCTTCGCGGTAGCCGCTCGATGCACGCATCAGGGCGCGTCGCTCGATCGCGGCGTGTTGAAGATGGCGGATACCGTTCCCACGGTGACCTGCCAAGCGCACGGCAGCGTCTTCTCGCTCGTCGACGGCCGCGTCCGGCGCGGCCCGGCCACCCAGCCGGTTCAGTCCTACGAGACGCGCACGAACGACGGGAAGGTCGAGCTGCGGCGCCGAGCGTAGCAAGCGAAGAGCCCGGCGCCTTCGGCGCCGGGCTCTCCTCATGCGTTGTGCGTCGGGCCTGTCCTTAGACGGGCTTGACGTTCGCGGCCTGCGGGCCCTTCTGGCCCTGCGTCACGTCGTACTCGACGCGCTGCCCCTCATCGAGGTTGCGGTACCCGTCTCCGGCGATCGCGCTGAAGTGTACGAACACATCTGCGCTGCCATCTTCGGGAGTGATGAAGCCGAACCCCTTCTCGGAGCTGAACCACTTCACGGTTCCGGTTGCCATAGCGATCCCTCCTTCCTTCGCCGTCCGAGCCATCCGTGGAACTGCTCATCAGGCGCCGGCGTGACATCCGCCGGTGTGAGGGAACTGCTCGTAGCGAACCGCGACCTGTACCCTCGGTAACAACGCTAACAGAAGCGCGACGCCGAGACAGGCGTGGCTCCGTCCTGACCCACCACCCGACGGGTAGGCTTGAGGTGTGCAAACACCCCCGAAGCCTCGGATGCGGGGTCGGCTCCACCAGATCTCGTTCTTCGTTTCGCTCCCGGCCGGCATCGCGCTCATCGCTCTCGCCAACACCGGGAAGGCGCGGCTGGCGGCGGTGATCTTCGCAGTGGGTCTGGCGGGTGTGTTCGGCGCGAGCGCCGCCTATCACCGAATGGCGTGGTCCGATGTGGCCCGCAAGCGGATGAAACGCCTCGACCACTCCATGATCTTCGTCCTGATCGCCGGGACGTACACGCCCCTCTGCCTCCTGGCGCTCAGCGGTGCGTGGAGCGTCGTCATGCTCGCCACCGTGTGGGCCGGCGCGATCACCGGGATCGTGCTGAAGCAGGTGAACATCGACGGCCTGAAACGCGTTTCCGGATTCCTCTATATCTCCCTCGGGTGGGTCTCCATCGTCTCGATGCCGCAGCTGTTCCACACCATGAGCGGTGCTGCGTTCGCGTTGGTGGTGGTCGGTGGCTTGCTCTACACGCTCGGGGCCATCGTGTTCGCCGCCAAACGACCGGATCCCTACCCCGCGGTGTTCGGCTACCACGAGATCTGGCACGCGTTCACCGCCGGCGCCAGCCTCTGTCATTACTCGGCCGTGCTCCTGCTGGTGCTCGCGGTTCACTGACCGCACGGGTCAGACGAAGGCATACTGATCCACGTCGGTCACGGCCTCGTATCCGATCCGTTGGTAGATGCCGTTGGACGTCGGGTTGGCGAGGTCCGTGAACAAGAAGCAGTAGCGGTGTCCCGCTTCGAGCAGCGCGGCCGTCATCCGACCCACGAGCGCGCTGGCGTATCCTCTGCCCCGCAGTTCCGGAGGTGTGTACACGGGACCGACACGGATGCCGTTCGGCGTGCGCGAGCCGAAGCCCGCGAGCGAGACGGGACGGCTCTCGACTTCCCAGATGCGCAGCCCTCCGTCCGGATCGTCCAAGCGGCGCCGGACCTGCGTCTCTGTGGGATCGCCGAGAGCCTCATCGGGGAGCGCCTCGCGGAAGAACGCGTCGTACCACCGGATCGTGACGTCGTGGTCGTCGTCCCGATAGGAACGCATCGCACCTGCGACCCCGCTCGGAACCGTCGCGCTCGACGCGCGGTAGATACGGTTCGCCATCGTGAGCGTCGCGCCGCCACCCGTTCGTTCGCACCACGCACGCACGAACGCCGAAACCGCCGTTCCGGGCCCCAGCACACCGGGCAGCGTGTCGACCGCGTCGTGGACATCTCGGACCAGCGGTGCGATGACGGCGAGGTCGTCGGTCTCCGACAGCACGAGGTTATGTGGCGGCGTTCGCAGGGCCGCCCCGACGATGAGGCCGTCGTCTGCGACGGTCGCGAGGTATGGCGGGCCCGCCCCGAACGGCTGAGGATCACGGACCAACGAGGAGCAGATGCCCAACAACAGGTTGTGCTCGGCTTCGCGCTCGGCGAGGAACGAACCCGCCTCCGCCAGGAACGCGTGTACGTCGGGCTGGCGGTGCACGCGGATCATGGCGCCAAGGATACGGCGAGGTCTCCGTACACTCGACCACGTGGGGGATCAGATCACGCTCTACGACGCGGCCGGCGGCATGCCGTTCTTCGAGGCGCTCGTCGATCGCTTCTATGACGGCGTGCAAGACGATCCCGTGCTGCTCTCCCTGTACCCGGAGCCGGACGATCTGGGGCCCGCGCGACACAAGCTCGCGCTGTTCCTGGCGCAGTACTGGGGCGGACCGACCACGTATCAAGAGGAGCGGGGGCATCCGGCGCTCCGGATGCGGCACGCTCCGTTCGCGATCGGCACCGACGCACGCGACCGTTGGTTGCTGCACATGCGAGCGGCGGTCGAGGCGATGGACACGCCACCGGACATCGCCAAGGCGCTGCTCGACTACTTCGATCTGGCGGCAGAGTCCCTCCGGAACCAGCTCGTGTGACGGGGTACTGGGCTACTGGTACCGAACGCGGGGGTCCAGGAACGCGTACGTGACGTCGACGCAGAGATTGGCGATCGCGATGAACAGCGCCCCGAGGACCGTCACGCCCATCACCATCGGGAAGTCGTTGCGGCCGATCGAGAGCACCGCGAGCTGTCCGACCCCCGGAAGTCCGAACAACGCCTCGGTGATGAACAGGCCGCTGATCACGGTGGCGAGATCGAGTCCGAGCATGGTGACGACTGGCGTGAGGGCGCCACGCAGGCCGTGCTTGAAGATCACGCGCCGCTCGGACAGCCCTTTGGCTCGCGCCGTGCGGATGTAGTCGTCGCTCATGGTCTCGATCATGTTGCCTCGCACCATGCGCGCGTAGAACGCCGCGTATCCCACGGCGACCGTGATCCAGGGCAAGACGAACTTCCCCTGCAGGATCGAGTCCCACACACTGGCGCCGATCTCGAGCCCGCTCGAAGGCATGATCTTCAACTTGAACCAGAAGAAGTACAGCAGCAGCTGCCCCAGCCAGAAGACCGGCATCGAGACACCGACGATCGCGAGGAGCATCGTGGCGCGGCTGGAGAAGGCGTTGCGCCTGACGGCGGACAGGATGCCGATGGGGATCCCCAGCATGAGCCAGATGAGTGCGGCGCCGACCCCCAGCGTGATCGAGATCGGCAGCCGGCGCGCGATCTCGTCCTTCACGGGGATGAAGTTGCCGTACGAGTAGTAGACGTCTTCGGACAAGAACAACCCCGGCCACGGCACGAGTCCCTTCGCGAACCGCGCGTACTGGACCCACACGGGCTTGTCGAGGCCGAACGCCTTGCGCGCGTTCGCGATCTGTTCGGGCGTGGAGGTCTTCCCGGCCGCCCGGCGAGCGGGATCCCCCGCCGGCAGCTTCACGAAGATGATGAACGTGAGGAGCGAGACGATGAACAGGACGAGCACCATGAAGAGGGTTCGGCGCACCAGGTACCTGCCCACGGGGACAGCGTGGGCGGCGGAGATGCGCGAACGCTAGCGGTTCCTTGCCGAACCGCACACGTCGGCCGACTTCGAAGCAAGAACCGGCAAGGGCTCGTAGGTGCTAATCCTTGGGGCGTCGTCCGATCGCGCGGCCGCTGCCACCCAAGAGGCCGAAGTCGACCATCACGCCCAGGATCAACACGACGAGCCCCCACCCCTTGATCCCATGGAACTCGTTCTCGGCGACCGCGTAGGCCATCGTCGTCGTCGGCAGGAAGAAGAAGCCGAGGAGCGGCCAGAAGTACGAGCCGAAGGCATGGCTGAGGTAGTCGGTGAACACCCAGAGCAGGAACATGATGAATCGCGGCGTCACCAGCGTGAACAGCACCATGAGACAACCCACGATCGCTACCTCCCAGCGCCGGAGCCTATCCCACTCGTTCGTCGTCCGTTGAACGCGGATCAGGTCCCTCTCGCAGCGCCAGGACGATGAACCCACCGATCGCGGTCGCCGCGAACGTGAACCATTGGAGGGCATAGCTTAGGTGCGGTCCTTCCGAGAGCTCTGGGAGAGGCGCCGGGGCGGGGAACGGGGTCGACTGCGCGGGCGCCTGCTGTTGCAGCAGCAGATAATCGGGAGCGATCCGATACGGGAGCTGCGCCTGGATGCTCGCCAGATCCAGCTTCGCGAGCGTCGTCTCCGTTCCGCCGGCTTGACCCGCCGCACCGGGGGGGTCGCCCTCCGACGCGAACAGCACGCCTTCCACGTGAACCTCGCCGGACGGGGGAGCGACCGACGCCGCTCCCGGTGAGTCGACGGCCAGGGGCACCCACCCCCGATCGACGAGGATCGACCGGCCGTCGGGGAACCGCAGCGGGGTCAACATGTGGTTCCCGGCATCCGAGTCCTGCGAGCGGCCGTACAGCACGAACTCGTGCGCCGTGTCGTACGTGCCCGTCGCCTCGACCCTCCGGTAGCGCACCGCTTCGGGATCGACGCCGTCGGGGAGCAGGGTCTCGGCGGGAGCGGGCGGCGCCGACAACCCGGCGCGGACCGCCGCGTTGAACTGCCGCTTCTGGTGCAGGCGGGCGATCTGCCAGATGCCGAGCGCGAGGCACGTGGTGGCGATCAGCAGCGCGACCGCGAACAGTTTGACCAGGCGCTTGGACCACGCGATCCGGGTCATGCGGCTATCTCTACCAGAACCACCCCGGTTCCCCCTTGTCGCGTTCCCCGACTCCAGTTCCGAGGCGGTATTGCCGATGTTTCTCGCAAGACGGCGCACAGGGCCGCCCAACCCCCGGGCGGCCCGACGTGCCGGATTCCCTACCTATCGGAGGGGGTGTTGGGATGCTTCTGCGACTCATCACGAGCGCAAAGATCCATTGGGACCTGCTCCGCTCTCGGGCGGAGGAGGACTTCGGGGCTACGGCCGTTGAGTACGCACTTATGCTCGCTTTTATCGCGGCGGTCGTCATCGCGGGGATCACCCTGTTGGGTCAAGGCACGAACGCGGGATTCCAGAAGGTCACGTTCCCCCCGTGAGCCGCAAGGCTCGCGGTCGATGACCGGCCGGCGGCCGGGGCGCGTCGGGCCCCGGCCGTTTCCCGTTTTCGTGGCGGCGCCGGACGTAGCATCGGCTACCCTTGCGCACCGATGGATATGGCTCGGTTGCTCGTGCTGCAGGAGATCGACACCGCGATCGACCGCCTGAGCGCGCGGAAGGTGGTGCTCGGATCGGGTGGGGAGTTCGCCGCAGCCCGGAACGAGGCGGATGCGGCTGAACGCGCCCTGGGCGAGCTGCGGCTGCAGCTGGACGTCGTCGGCCGTGACGGGTCGAAGCTCGAACACGAGATCGACTCCCTGACCCAGAAAGCCGCCGCGGAGAACAAACGGCTCTACGACGGCAGCATCGTGAACGCGAAGGAGCTCGAGTCGATCCAGCACGAGCTCGACAACCTCAAGCGACGACGCTCGGATCGCGAGGACGAGATGTTGGGGCTCATGGAGGTCCGAGAGGAGCTCGAACGCCGGGCCGCGGAGGCGCAGGTCACGTCGGAGTCGCTCCGCGAGCGGGCGGAGTCGGTCGGCGGTGCCGCACTGGAAGAGCTCAAGTCAGTCGAGGCGGAGCTCGTCACGAAGGTCGCCCAGCGCGGAACCGTTGCCTCGGAGATCGATCCCGACGTCCTGGAGCTCTACGAGGACCTCAGGAAGCAGAAGAAGGGTGTCGGCGCCGTCGCGCTGGTGGACGGCGTCTGTCAGGGATGCCACGAGCAGCTCTCGGCGATGGAGCTCGACCAGATCAAGCGGGTCGAAGGCGTGAGGAGATGCGAACACTGTCGGCGGATCCTGATCTTCTGATCGTTAGCTGCGACGGCGCGGCTCGCGGGAACCCCGGGCCGGCAGGGATCGGTGTTCAGATCACCGATGCAGGCGGGAGCGTCGTCGCCGAGATCGCGGAGTGGATCGGCGAGACCACCAACAACGTCGCCGAGTACACCGCCGCGCTCGAGGGGCTCCGCCGAGCCGCCGCGCTCGGCGCGCGACGGGTGCATCTGCGCTCGGACAGCCAGCTGTTGATCCAGCAGCTCACCGGCACGTATCGGGTGAAGGCGGCGCATCTCCGGCCGCTGTACCGGGAGGTGGTGGGGCTGATGTCGGGGTTCGATCGGGTGCGGCTCGAGCATGTGCCCCGGGAGCAGAACCGCGAGGCCGATCGCCTGGCGAACCTCGGGGTGGATCTCAGGGGGTCGGGCTCGGCGACCCCGTGACCACCGGCACGGGGTGGATCAGATCCTTGAGCTCGAAGTCGAACGTCCTGGTGCCGCCGCCCGGGCCACGGAGCGACATCCGAAGCGTGAGTCCGTCGGCGGTGGCCTGCGCCGGGAACGTGACGATCCCCTCCGCCGAAGCCCCCGCACCGATCCGGCGGAGCGAGGACGTGACGTCTCGTGCGGCGGTCACCCACGCGCCGTCGGCATCGACCAGCGCGATATCACGCGGTGCGAGTCGAACGGCGCGCTCGCTCGACATGCGGAGGAAGAACTGCCAGTAGGGGATCGATACGAACGAGTCGATGGCGACGGCCGTTCCGCCGACCGAGACCTCCGCGCGCTTCCCGACGATCTCGAACGTCTGGCTGAGCGGGACGCCGTCCCGCGTGAAGTCGAGCACGCTCCACGTTCCGCGCTGTTCGTCGAAGAGCAATGCCATTGGCCCGTCGAGCGATCTCGACAGCGTGATCGCGTCCCCGCGCTCGGGCTGGAACATGAACGTGATCGTCGCCCGCACGTCGACCTCGCGAAGGAGCGCCCCCGAGCCCGGAACGCTGCTCAGTTCGAACGGAGACGCCGGTCCGATCTCGTTGTTCTCGACGGAGCCGCTGATCGTTCCCGGGAACTCGCGACCCTGGATCCCGAGCCAGTGCACCCAGCGTTGGAGGCGGGCTCCGCCGACGAGCCGCGCGAGCCCGTCGGGGTGGGCTCCGGTGTCGTTCGCGTACGTGCGGACGAACACCGCGGCGACGGCGCGGGCACCCGCCGCTTTCACCGCGTCGTCGGGGGTCACTTGGTCGGGGGCCGCCGGGCCACTCGGTCCCGACGGCGATGCGCTGCATGCGGCCGCCGCGAGCGCGACGACGAGCAAGGTTGGGGCCAGGCGTTGTCGCATCGAGGGTTCGGAGTCTACGCCCGCGTCCCCGGAGGTATGCTCGCGAGGGAGGAGCCGGCCGGGCGGCTGCGGCGGATCTTCGGATCGGTCGAGGAAAGTCCGGACTCCGAAGGGCAGGGTGCTGAGGAGACTCAGGCGGGGGCGACCTCGCGAAGGCGCAACAGAGAACAGACCGCCGCGCGCGGCGAGCCGCGCTCGGTAAGGGTGAAACGGTGAGGTAAGAGCTCACCAGCGGCTCGAGCGATCGAGCCGGCTCGGCAAGCCCCACCCGGAGCAAGGCCACGCAGGGAGCGCCCGAGGACGGCCCGTCCGAGCTCCCGGGTAGGCCGCACGGCGCCGGCGAACGGCGCCGCGGCGCGCGAGCGCCGAGAGAGATGGTCGCCGGCCCGCCGAGAGGCGGGCGCACAGGATCCGGCTTACAGGCCGGCTCCTCCCATGCGCTCCTTCGCTTGCGTGGCGCCTCGAGCTCGGGGTATCGTGCCCGAAGTCGGCATAAGGAAAGGTTCTTTACTATTCACGGAGAGCCGGGATGATGACCGGTGGGCGGGTTCGGGCGGCGATCGTCACGCTGGCCGTCGTGATCCTCGGCTCGGCGATCGCTGCCGCGGTCGTCGCCGGCGCATCCCGGCGCTCGGTCGGATCCACAGCGCACCCTTCGCGGGTGGGGCTCGACGAGGGGTGGGCCATCCAGTCCTCGGTGGGAGTGGATGCGGCGCCCGAAGCCGTCTCCCGCCCCGGGTTCTCAACGGCGGGTTGGTTCCCGGTGACGTTGCCCTCGACCGTGCTGGCCGGTCTCGTGGCCGACCACGAGTACGAGGATCTCTATGTCGGAACCAACCTCGAGAACGTCTGGGAGCCGCGGTTCGAGGTCCCCTGGTGGTACCGCACCGAGTTCGAGTTGGGCGATGTGCCGGGAGCGCGCACCCAGATCCATTTCGACGGCATCAACTACCGAGCCGACGTGTACGTGAACGGAAAGCTCGTCGCCGGCTCACAACGGGTGGCCGGCGCGTTCCGCACGTACGCGTTCGACGTGACCGATCTCGTGCATGCCGGAGCGAACGCGCTCGCGGTCCTGGTGTACCCCGTCGACCCCCACCACGACCTCACGATCACCTGGATCGACTGGAATCCGCTCTCACCCGATCACGGCATGGGGATCTGGCACGACGTCTGGCTCACGCGTACCGGCTCGGTCACGGTGCGCGACCCGCAGGTGGTCTCCGATCTGCCGTTGCCCGAGACGGATCACGCGGACCTCTCGGTGACGGCGACCGTGCACAACGCGGGGGGAGCGCCGGTGACCACCGTGGTCGCCGGCGCGATCGGCGGCATCGCGTTCTCCCGGTCCGTTCCGCTCGATGCGGGGGAGTCGAAGCTCGTGACGTTCGACCCGGCGACGGACCCGCAGCTCCGGCTGAGCGATCCGCCGCTGTGGTGGCCATACCGGATGGGGGACCAGCCACTCGAGGACCTAACCGTGACCGCGTCGGTGGACGGGGTCGAGTCGGACGCCGCGACGACGTCGTTCGGGATCCGCGAGGTGACCTCCGAGTCCATGCCGAACGGCGCGCGCCGCTTCTCGGTCAACGGCGAGCCGATCCTGATCCGCGGCGGCGGGTGGGCGTCGGACATGTTGCTCCGGCCCGAGCCTCAGCGCGTCGACGACCAGCTGATGTACGTGCGCGACATGGGTCTGAACGCCGTGCGCCTGGAGGGCAAGTTGGAGTCGGATCATTTCTACGACGAAGCCGACCGGCTCGGGATCCTGGTGATGCCCGGATGGATGTGCTGCGACTACTGGCAGCAGTCGTGGAAGTGGACGACCGCGGAGCAGGCCATCGCTCGAGCGTCCATGACCTCGCAGGCGATCCGGATGCGCAACCATCCGAGCGTGATCACGTTCATGATCGGAAGCGATACCGAACCCGTCCCCGGCGTGCAGCACATGTACGTGGAGGCGCTGCGCGATGCACGCTGGCCGAACCCCATCCTGGCCTCGGCGTCGGGCGACACGTCGAGCGTGCTCGGACCGACGGGGGTGAAGATGACCGGCCCCTACGACTGGGTTCCCCCCGCTTATTGGTACGACCCTCGCGCCGATGGGGGAGCGGAAGGGTTCAACACCGAGACGAGCGCCGGTCAGTCGATCCCTGAGCTCGAGGACGTTCGGCGCATGCTCTCGCCCGACGAGCGGAGAGCGCTCTGGACCGAACCCCGCACGCCCCAGTACCACGCCGGCGTCGGCGACAGCGTGTTCAAGACGTTCCACATCTTCGACCGCGCGATGACCGCTCGGTTGGGTGCGCCCACGAGCCTCGCCGATTACGTCCGCAAGGCGCAGGTCATGGCGTACGAGAACGAGCGGGCGATGTTCGAGGCGTTCTCGAGGAACAGGTACGGGTCGACCGGCGTCATCCAGTGGATGCTCAACAACGCTTGGCCTTCGTTGCACTGGAACCTGTTCGACTGGTTCCTGGAGCCGAACGGATCGACGTTCGGCGCGAAGGTCGCGAACGAGCCGCTGCATGTTCAATACTCGTACGACGATCGCTCGGTCGCCGTGGTGAACGAGACGCGCGGAGCGGCGACCGACATGACGGTGCGGGCTCGGGTCTTCAACCTTCACGGCGATGAGCGCTGGAGCCGGTCCGCCCGGACCGACGTTGGCGCGGATGCCGTCGCCCGCCTGTTCCGCGTGCCGCAACCCGCGAACCTCACGTCGACGTACTTCGTCGAGCTGACGCTGACCGACGCGAACGGTCTCGTGGTCAGCCGGAACGTGTACTGGCTCTCCACGGCGCCGGAGCGGCTCGCGTGGGGCCGGTCCACCTGGTTCTTCACGCCCGCCGAGACGTACGCGGACTTCACCGCGCTCTCCTCCCTGCCGGAGGTACGCCCGGCGGTCACGGCATGCGAGGACACGTCGACCGACCTGGGGGCGGTACGGGTCACCGTGACGAACGACACGAACGGGATCGCGTTCTTCGTTCGCCTTCGCCTGACCGCCGGGCCGAACGGCGACGACGTCACGCCCGTCACCTGGAGCGATGGGTACGTCACGCTCATGCCGGGGGAGGAGCAGACGCTGACCGCGAGCTACCGGACGCCGGATCTGCACGGCACGGATCCGTCGGTCGAGGTCACCGGTTGGAACGTCTCGCGGTCGAGACCGGCGATCGGGGTCTGCGCGTAGCTCCGGCGACTACCCCCGCGCGCGGCCGGCGACGGCCATCGCGGCCGTGGCCCGCCGGAACTGTTCCCCCGCGTGATAGGAGCTGCGCACGAGCGGTCCCGCCTCCACGTGCGGGATGCCCATCGCCTCGCCCGCACGCTCGTGCTCGGCGAACTCGTCGGGCGTGACCCAGCGATCCACCGGGAGGTGGAGCTTCGTGGGCTGCAGGTACTGACCGATCGTCACGAGGTCGCAATCGGCGTCGCGCAGGTCGGCCAGCGCCTCCGAGACTTCCGACGTGGTCTCTCCCATCCCCAGGATGAGGTTGGACTTCGTGACCTGCCGCGAGCGGAGGCGTTTGGCGGTCCGCAGGACGTCGAGCGAACGGTCGTAGCCGAACGCCGGACGGATGCGGCCGTGCAGACGCCGGACGGTCTCCAGGTTGTGAGCGAACACGTCCGGCTCGGCATCGATCACCGTCGCGATGTCGCGCTCGCCGCCCTTGAAATCGGTCGGCAGCACCTCGACACCGCATCCGGGGACGGCGTCACGCACGGCGTGGATGACCGCTGCCCAGATCCTCGCGCCTCCGTCTGCGAGGTCGTCGCGAGCCACGCCCGTGATGACCACGAACCGGAGTCCCATCTGCCGTACCGCCGAGGCGATCCTGGCGGGCTCGCGCTCGTCGACGGGTTCGGGGCGGGCCGTCATCACATCGCAGAACCCGCAGCGTCGCGTGCATCTGTCCCCGAGGATCAGGAACGTGGCTTCCCGCGCCTCCCAGCATTCGCCGATGTTCGGGCACATCGCCTCCTCACAGACGGTATGCAGGTCGAGGTCGCGCATCATCGATCTGAGCTCTGCGTGGTTCGGGCCGGACGCCAGCCGTACCTTCAACCACGGAGGCTTCCGATCGTCGGAGACGCCCGACCCCGCCGCGGTTCCGACCACGCCGGTCGTGGAGACGATCGGCAGATAGAGACGTCGCTTGTGGGGGTTGTGATCCTGGCCGGGCATCGAGCTTCGAGTCTAGCCCGCCACCGCGCGGTCGTCGGCGGGGGCAGCGACCGGCTCATGCGGATCGTCCGACGGCGATGCGTCTCCGGCCGGGAGGAACACCCGGAACGACGCCCCGCCGCCTTCCCGCTCCTCGACCCACGCGCGACCGTGGTGAAGGGCCGCGAAACGGCCGACCAGGGAGAGCCCGATCCCGGTGCCGGGCGAATGAGCCGACGACGTGGGTCCCTGGCGGAACGGTTCGAAGATGGCCTCTCGCAGGTCCTCGGAGATGCCCGGCCCGTCGTCCTCGACGGCGATCAGGACCCCGTCGGCGTCGGGTTGCACCCTGAGCCAGATGGTGCTGTCGGCTCTCGTGTGGCGGGCCGCGTTCGTCAGGAGGTTTTCGATGATCCGTTCGACCTTGGCGGGGTCGACGGAGATCACGACCGGATCCGCGAACACCATGATCGATCGGTCGGCGAGCGCGTCGAGGCTCTCGATCGTTCGTCGCGCGAGCGCGCCGACATCCGTCACGCGGTATTGGGGATCGACGATGCCTCGGTTGAGCCGGTCGATGTCGAGGAGGTCCTTCAGGAGCCGATCCAGCTTCCGGGCGTTCGCGGCCAGCCGTTGGAGGAGATCGTTCCGATCGGACTCGACCATCTCCGAGCGTTCGAGCGTGAGCGCCAGCCCCAGGATCGCGGTGAGCGGGCTGCGCAGTTCGTGCGATACCGCCGCCAGGAACGTGTTCTTCATGTCATCGAGGGCTCGCAGGCGTTCGGCGGCTTCACGCTCGCGCTGTTCCGACTCGCGGAGGGCGTGCTCGGCCAGCTTGCGTTCCGTGATGTCGGACATCACGCCGAGCAGCATCGCGTGCCGCCCCTCGTCGTCATGGATGACCGTCGTCTCGTCGTGGACCCAGATCGTTCGCCCGTCCCGCGTCTGCATCCGATACTCGTCGCTCCAGGCCTCCTCGGCGGCGACGGCGGCGAGGTAGCGCCCGAGGACGACCTCCCGATCCTCGGGGTGCAGCGCCTCCGCCCATGAGTCGGGGTTGGCGAGCCACTCGTCCTCGGGGATGCCCGTGATGGCTTCGACCTGGGGACTGACGTACATCGATTGCATGCTGGTGTCGGGCGCATCCACGTAGATCCCGGCCGGTACATGCTCCACGATCGCGCGGAACCGCTCCTCGGTCTCCCGCAATTGCTCCTCGGCCTCGCGTCGTTCCGTGATGTCGAACATCACTCCCTGGCTGAACCGGGGCACGCCGTGCTCGTCACGGATCACGACCGCCTGGTCGTGCACCCACACGATCTGCCCGTCCGGGCGTCGGAAGCGGTACTCGGCGTCATAGGGGGTTCCGTCGCGGTTAAGGCGTTCGATCTTGGCCGCGACCTCGGGCAGGTCCTCGGGGTCGACGCACTGCTCCCACAGCTCGGGCTGCCGCAGCCATTCCTCGGGAGTGAAGCCGAAGATGTGCTCCACCTGTGGGCTCATGTACACGGCCTCCGACGCCGCGGCCACCGTGTCGATGTACGTCGCGGCGGGGATCGTCTCGATCAGGCTGCGGTAACGCTCTTCCGCGTCGTGCAGCTGCTGCTCGGCGAGCTTCCGTTCCGTGATGTCCAGCAGGATGCCCTGGCTCCAGAGCGGCCGGCCGTCGTCGTCGGGGACCATGATCGCCTCGTCACGGATCCAGTGGGTCGACCCGTCCTTGGCGATCAATCGGATCTCCATGGCGAGCGGCTCGCCGGTCCGATAGTGACGGCGATCGGCCTCGAGCGAACGCTCCACGTCGTCCGGGTGGATCAAGCGTCCCCAGAGCTGGCGATCATTGAGCCATTCCTCGGGGGAGTACCCGAGGATCGTCTCGACCTGCGGGCTGATGTAGATCGTCGGCCACGAGCGCGGGTCGTCCAGGCTCTGACACTCGTCGATGTAGGTGATCGCAGGGATCTGCTCGACCAAGGTGCGGTAACGCCGCTCGGCTTCACGGAGATGCTCTTCGGCTTCCTTACGGGCGGTGACGTCGAATCGAACGCCCTGCCAGTAGAGGGGTTCGCCGCGCCCGTCGCGGAGCAGCACGGCGTCGTCCTGCAACCAGACGATCCTCCCGTCGGGCCGGACCATCCGGTACTCGCTGCTGAACGGCTCGCCGGTTTCCTGCGTCAGGCGATCGATGGCGACGACCCGTTCGCGGTCGTCCGGATGGATCGCCTGTAGCCAGCCTTCGTGGCTGAGTCCGGCCTGCTCGAACCCGAGGACGGTGCGCACCTGCGGACTGAGGTAGAGGATCGCGTTGGGCCCCGTTGCCGACTCCATGTACGTGACCGCGGGGATCTGCTCGATCAGCGTCTGGTACCTGGCCTCGGTCTCGGACAGCGAGCGTATCGCCCGCTCCCGCCCGATCGCTGCGCCGAGCGTGTTGGCGACGAGCGAGAGGGCCTCGATCTCGGCGAGTTGCCAATCGCGTTCCTCTTCGCACTGGTCGTATCCGACGAAGCCCCACCACTCGCCGCCCGAGAAGATGGGCACGACGATGATGGACAGGATGCCCTGGCGCTCGAGCCGACCGCGCTCCGATGCGGGGAACTCACGGATGCGACCGGAGATGCCGTTGCCCTCGGCGAGCGTTCGTTCCCAGCGGGCGAAGCCGGCTTCTGCGTACGGCAGCCCCACCGTCGGTCTGGTCGCTGGCTCGATCCCCGGGGCGGTCCACTCGAACACCTGGGTCGTCAAGGTCCGGCCGTCAGCGTGCCGGTCGTTCTTGTACACGTAGGCGCGGCTCGCCGAGGCTGCCTCCCCGGCCCGTTCCAGGACCTCGTCGATGCAGTCCGTCCACGACGGTGCGTTGAGGAACCGCTCCGCCGCGAAGCCCGATGCCTCGAGGATCTTGTCGCGACGGGACAGTGCCTCCTCCACCACCTTGCGCTGCGTGATGTCGATGAGGACGCCCTGCCAGGACGGCCGCCCTTCCTGGTCCTCGACCAGGGAGGCGTGATCGTGCACCCACGTCGTGCGGCCGTCCTTGGTGATGATCCGGTATTCGAGGTCGAACGGGTCGCCCGAGGCGTTCGTGCGGTTCGACTCGGCCAGGACGACGTCGCGATCGTCGGGGTGCAGGATCCGAACCCACATGCCGGGATCGGCCAGACGCTCCTCCGGGGAGTACCCGGTGAGGGCCTGGTACTGCGGACTGACATAGACCGCGGTGACCGTCTCGTCGACCGCGTCGATGTAGACGGTCGCAGGGATCCGCTCGACCAGATGGCGGTACCGCGCCTCGGCTTCGCGCTGACGGGTCTCGGCTTCGTGCCGGGCCGTGACGTCCTCGATCACGCCCTGCCAGACGGGCCACGCGCCGTCGCGCTCTACCAGCACGGCCGTGTCCCGAACCCACACCACCGATCCGTCCGGACGCAGGAACCGATAGTCGATCTCGAAGCGCTCTCCCGTCCGCTCGGTCCGGTCGTTCTCCTTGCGCACGCGTTCGCGGTCGTCCGGATGGATCAACTTCGCCCACGTGTCCGGATGCGCCATCCACTGGCTCGCGGGAACGCCGGTCAGCTGCTCGATCTTCGGTGCGATGTACGGCAGCCGGTGATTCCCCTCCGGATCCTCCTCGTTCGCGAGGTACGTCACGACCGGCAGCTCCTCGACCAGCTGCCGATACCGCTCTTGTGCCCGCTTCTGCTCGGTGATGTCGAACATCACTCCCTGGTACACCGGGTGGCCACGCGCGCCGGTCGCGACGGGAACGGCCTCGTCCCTGATCCAGATCCACCGGCCGTCGGCCGCGCGGATGCGGTACTCGGCCGTGAACGTCTCCTCGCGCGTCACCGCGTCGTTCCAGGTCTCCAGCGTCGGCCGTCGATCGTCGGGATGCGTGCGCGTCTCCCACAGCGATGGATCCTCGAGCCACTCCGTGTACGTGAACCCGAGCAGCCGGTGGATCTGGGGGCTGATGTAGAGGGCCGGGGCCTCCCCAGGCGCGTCGGCCGAATCCCAGAGGTAGGCGACCGCGGGCACTCGCTCGACGATCGTGCGGTAGCGGTTCTCGGCATCCTGTGTTCGCTGCTCGGCCTCCTTCTGCTCGGTGATGTCGTACATCACGCCTTGCATCAGCTCAGGCCGTCCGTCGGCACGCTTCGCGACCGACCAGGACTCGTCGCGGAGCCAGACGATCCGGCCGTCCTTCGCGATGAGGCGGTACTCCTCACGGAAAGACGTGCCGTCGCGATCCGCGCGGGCGGAGGCCTCCTCCACGTGCGTGCGATCGTCGGAGTGGATGTGCTCGCACCAGAACGTCGACGACGACGTCCAGTCGTCCGGGGTGTAACCGAGGATCCGCTCCACCTGCGGGCTGATGTAGGTCGTGGCGACCTCACCCATGCTCGCCGTCGGGTTCCACGTGTACGTGATCGCGGGGACCTGCTCGACGAGGGTCCGGAACCGTCGCTCGGTCTCTTCTCGGAGCTCCGCCTCGCGCTGGGCACGTCGCAGCCCTCGCACCGACACGACGCCGAAGGCCGCCGCCATGATGATGAGGAAGGCGAGGATGTTGTCGGCGACGATGGGCGAGATCCGTTCGAGCCACTCGAGGACCCGGGCGAAGACGTCGAAGGCCACGCCGATGGAGAAGGCGACGAGCGCCGCGACCGAGATCCAGATCAGGTCTCGATCCGCGCCCGCTGGCCTCGGATGTCGCCCCGACGCATCCTTTGGTCGCTTCTCCACGGTCCGCGGGAGTTATCGACGCTTTCCGGGGCCCCCTGAACGTGGAACGGGGTTAGGAACGGGCCAGATCCAACATGTGCCGATAGAGGTGATCGGGTTCGGGTTCGATGTAGTAGTGCTCGAGCGCCCCGGCGAAGGGCATCGCGGGGATGTCCGGGCCGCCGATCCGAACGATCGGGGCGTCCAGATCGAACATGGCCTCCTCGGCGATCGTGGACGCGATCTCGGCGCCGGCCCCGAACGCACGGTTGTCCTCGTAGACCACCATGGCCTTCGAGGTCTTCCGGACCGACGTCAGGATCGTCTCCACGTCGAGCGGCGCGATGGTGCGGACGTCGACGATCTCGACGGAGACGTCCTCGTCCTCCTGGAGGCGCTGCGCCGCCTCGAGACACCGGTGAACCTCGTAGCCGTACGTGATCACCGAGAGATCATCACCTTCGCGTTTCACGTCGGCCGACCCGATCGGCACCTGGTACCACGAGTCGGGGACATCTCCCTTGACCGCGCGGTACGTCTTCTTGTGCTCGAGGAACAGCACGGGATCGGGGTCACGGATCGCGGATCGCAGCAGGCCCACCGCGTCGGATGGCGTGGAGGGCATCACGACCTTCAAGCCGGGCACGTGTGCGTAGAACAGCTCGATCGATTGCGAATGGTAGAGCGCCCCGTGGATCCCGCCGCCGCACGGTGTGCGGATCACCATCGGGACACCGAAGTCGCCGTTCGAGCGATACCGGATGCGGGCGGCCTCCGACACGATCTGGTCGAAGGCCGGATGGATGAAGTCGGCGAACTGGATCTCCGCGATAGGCAGGAGACCGTGGAGCGCCATCCCGATCGCGATGCCCACGATCCCGGACTCGGCGAGCGGGGTGTCGATCACCCGATGCTCACCGAACTCGCTCATCCAGCCGTCGGAGATCCGGAAGACGCCGCCCCGCGCGCCGACGTCCTCTCCGAGCAGGACCACGCGTTCGTCCTCCGCGATCTCGTCGTGCAACGCGTCGCGGATGGCGGTGACGACGTTCTTCTCGGTCATGCGTCCTCGGCGAACACGTGCCTGAGCGCCGTGTCGGGATCGGGATCGGGAGCTTCCCAGGCCGCGGCGATGTGCTCGTCGATCTCGGTCTTGACGGTGGCGCGGAGTCCCTCTTGCGCCTCGTCGTCCAGGATGCCGTGTTCGGCCAGGTACCGTGCGAACTCGACGAGGGGGTCGTGGTGCCGGGCCTCCTCGACCTCTTCCCGGCTCCGGTAGCTGCGATCGTCGTCATCGGACGTGTGCGGTTGGAAGCGGTAGGTCTTGCACTCGATCAGCGTCGGGCCCTCGCCGGCTCGGGCGCGATCGTGGGCCTGTTTCATGGCCTCGTAGCACGCGAGCACGTCGTTCCCGTCGACGACCACGCCCGGGAAGCCGTACCCGGCTGCCCGCTCGGCGACGTCGCGCACCGCCATCTGCTTCGACTGCGGCACGCTGATCGCGTAATGGTTGTTCTCGCACACGAAGATCACCGGCAGCTTGTGGATGCCGGCGAAGTTCAGGCCCTCGTGCCAGTCGCCCTCGCTCGTCGCGCCGTCGCCGAACCAGGTGGCGACGACGGTGTCCTCCCCGCGGTACTTCACGGCGTACGCGATCCCCGCGGCATGCGGGATCTGCGTGGCGATCGGGGACGAACTGGTGATGATCCCCAGGCGGCGGGATCCCCAATGCGCGGGCATCTGTCTCCCGGCCGAGGACGGATCGTCGGCCTTGGCGAACATCCCGAGGAAGACCTCGTAGGGAGTCATCCCCGCGACGAGCACCACCGCCAGGTCCCGGTAGTACGGGAGCCAGATGTCGGTGCCCCGACGCATCGCCCAGCCGGTGCCGATCTGGCATCCCTCGTGGCCGGAGACCGGCACGACGAACGGAGCCCTTCCCATGCGGTTCTGGCGGAACGCAGCCTCGTCGATGAGCCGTGCCACGAGGCCGATGCGGAACATCGACAGGACGTCGTCGTCGGTGAGGCCGAGCTGGTCGTGAGGGGTTCGCGTCACCCGCGTCGACACGTCGTGCCTCCTCGCACCGTCCGTCGAGTCTAGCATCGACCCGCCGGTGGTCCGCCTCGAGCGACGTCGCCGTCGTGGAGGGATCCCGATCCCGTCCGACGGGTCTATACCCCCCTAGGGTATATACTCACAGCGAGGACACGTTCGAAGAGGAGGCATCGTGATCGATCCGGTCTGCGGCATGGAGGTCAAGCCCGAGGAAGCGGTCGCGGCATGGGAGCACGCAGGCACGACATATCTCTTCTGCTCTGTCGGCTGCATGGAGCGATTCCGGGAAGATCCCGAGCGGTTCCTGGAGGCGGGTCCGAGCCATCGGGATGTGTGACATACCCCGGTAGGGTATATCCGGGCAGACGACGCGTGGTCCGTGAGGGGGTGGCGTGAGATGTACGGCTACACGATGAACAAGAAGGACCTCCAGGACCGTCTCCGGCGCATCGAGGGACAGGTCCGCGGCCTGCAACGGATGGTCGAGGAGGACAAGTACTGCATCGATATCCTGACCCAGCTCAACTCCGCCAACGCGGCGCTCAAGGCGGTCGGCATGGGTCTGCTCGACGCGCACGTCCGACACTGTGTCCGCGAAAGCATCGAGCAGGGTCAGGGCGACGAGAAGGTCGAAGAGCTGATGGTGGCGGTGGGGCGTCTGGCCGGGAGGTGACCGGTCAGGGAGGGATCGACATGACGATCACGGCGAAGGAACCAGATATCGTCCTCGACATCGACGGGATGACGTGTGCCTCGTGCGTTCACAAGGTCGAGAAAGCGCTTGCGGGTGTCGACGACGTCGAAACGGCCACCGTGAACCTGGCGAATCGGACGGCGATCGTTCGCACGCAGGCGGCGACCGACATCGAACCGCTGATCCGCGCGGTTCAGCACGTCGGCTACGACGCGCATCAGCACTCCGGCGGCCGCCCCGCCGGGGACGAGGCGCGTGCGTACCTCCATCGGCTCATCGTCGCCATCGCGTTCTCGATCCCCGTACTGATCCTCAGTTTCGGTCTTCCCGAGGAGCGGTGGGCGATGTGGGCTTCATGGGCGCTGGCGACGCCGGTCGTGTTCTACGCGGGGTGGCCGTTCTTCCGGTCCGCCGCCCGAGCCGCCCGACACGGGACCACCACGATGGACACGCTCGTCGCGCTGGGCGCCGGGGCGGCCTACGGCTACAGCGGCTTCGTGACGGCGACGGGTGCCGATGGGCACTACTTCGACACCGCCGCCGTGATCGTGACGTTGATCCTCGTGGGTAAGACCCTCGAGGCGCGCGCGCGTTCGTCTGCCGGCGACGCGGCCCGGACGTTGCTCGAGCGGGGCGCCAAGGAGGCGACCGTCCTGGCCGACGGCGTCGAGCGACGCGTACCGATCGACGCGCTCCACCCGGGCAACGTCGTGGTCGTCTTGCCGGGGGAGAAGATCCCTGCCGACGGCGTCGTCAAGGAGGGCACGTCGTGGGTGGACCTCTCCATGCTCACCGGCGAGTCGGTGCCCGTGGACGTGAGGGCAGGAAGCGAGGTCGTGGGCGCGTCGATCAACGGTCACGGCAGGCTGGTCGTGTTCGTCACGAAGGTTGGCGCGAACACCAAGCTCTCCGAGATCGTTCGCCTCCTCGAATCTGCCCAGGGGTCCAAGGCGCCCGTCCAACGGCTCGCCGACCGCGTTTCCTCGATCTTCGTCCCGGTGGTGATGGTGACCGCCGTGGCCACGTTCGTGGGCTGGCTCGTGGCCGCGAACGCCGAGCCGGGAGCGGCGCTGTTGCACGCCGTGGCGGTCCTTTTGATCGCGTGCCCGTGCGCGCTCGGTCTTGCGACGCCCGCAGCCATCATGGCGGGGACCGGCCGTGCGGCCGAGCTCGGCATCATGTTCAAGGGAGGCGAGGTCTTCGAGACGGCCCACGCGGCCGACGTCGTCCTGCTGGACAAGACCGGCACGGTGACCGAGGGCGCGATGCATCTGACCGACGTCGTCCCGCTGGGGGGCTTCACGACCGATGAGGTGCTGGCCGCGGCAGCGGCCGCGGAGTCCGGCTCGGAGCACCCGCTCGCGCACGCCGTCGTCGAGGGCGCTCGCGAGCGAGGCGTCGACATCCCTGCGGCGACCGGCCACGCGATCGAGCCCGGCGCCGGCGCCTCCGCCGTGGTCGACGGTCATGCGGTCTCGGTGGGACGGCCCGACCGCCTGCCCGAAGCGCTCGATGAAGAGGTGGATCGGTTGTCCGCCCAGGGGCTGACCGCGTTCCTCGTCAGGCGCGACGGGGACGTGATGGGGCTCGTGGCCGTCTCCGACCGCGTGAGGCCCGAGGCCGCCGCGACCGTGGGCCGGTTGCGGAGCATGGGCCTGGACGTCGCCATGGTGAGCGGCGACCGCCGAACGACGGCCCAGGCCATCGCCTCTTCGGCCGGCATCGAACGGGTGCTCGCCGACGTCTTCCCCGAAGGGAAGGTCGACGAGGTGGTGCACCTTCAAGCCGAGGGACGCCGGGTGGTGTTCGTCGGCGATGGCATCAACGACGCGCCCGCGCTCGCACAGGCCGACGTCGGCATCGCCGTCGGCACGGGCACGGATGTGGCCATCGAGGCTGCCGACGTCACGCTCCTCGGCGGTGGAGTGGCCGGCATCGCCGACGCGGTCGAGCTGGCCCGGCGAACGTACCGGGTGATCGAACAGAACCTCTTCTGGGCGTTCGCCTACAACGTCGTGATGATCCCGCTGGCCGTCTTCGGGGTCCTGACGCCGATGTGGGCCGCCGGCGCCATGGCGGCGTCGAGCGTAAGCGTGGTGGCGAACGCGCTGCGGCTTCGACGTTTCCACCGGTCGTCCCGTACGCTGGAGAGCACATGAGCGTGACCACTCCGAACGTCGTCGAGGTCACGGACGCGGACTTCGAGCGACTCGTCATCGAGGGGTCGAAGACGCGCCCGGTGGTCGTCGACCTCTGGGCCGCATGGTGCGGGCCGTGCCGGACCCTCGGTCCGATCCTCGAGAAGGTGGCCGACGAGCGCAAGGGCGCGTTCCTGCTCGCCAAGCTCGACGTGGACGCGAACCAGGTCGGCAACGCGTTGCTCCAGGCGGTCAAGAGTCAAGGGATCCCGACGGTCGTGGCCTTCCGTGACGGCCAACCGGTGAGCATGTTCATCGGCGCCTATCCGGAGCAGGAGGTCAACTCGTTCGTCGACCAACTCCTGCCGACCGAAGCGGAGCTCGTCGCCGAGGAGGCGGTCGTCGAGGAGGCCTCGGGAGACATCGAGGCCGCCGAGCACGGCTACCGCGAGGCGCTCGAGAAGGATCCCGCGAACCGCGACGCGGGGATCGGCCTGGGACGCATCCTCGCGGAGCGCGGCGACCTCGAAGAGGCTCTGTCGACCGTCACGCCGTTCCTTCCCGATCCGGATGCGGAGCGCGTCCTGTCGACCGTTCGGCTCAAAGGCTGGGGTGATCTGAAGGACGTCGGCACGCTCGCGTCCGCGAAACGGCTGGCCGCTGCGGGCCGATGGCGAGAGGCGCTCGACGCCATGTTGGGTTCGCTCATGGACGATCGGGACGAAGCCACCGCGGCCATGCGGGACGTCTTCGCGGTCCTGGGTGATGACGACCCGCTGGTGCCCGAGTTCCGACGCAGGCTCTCGAACGCCCTGTTCTGAGCGGAGGAAGACGAACATGGCCGACGTACACGATCAGATCCGCGACTTCTGGGATCGCGATTCCCACACCTACGACGACTCGGCCTCGCATTCCATCTCCGATCCGCTCGAGGCCGCCGCGTGGCGTGCCGCGCTGCGCCGAGCCCTGCCGGACCCGGGTGCGAAGGTGCTCGATGCCGGCGCCGGCACGGGCGCGCTCAGCCTGCTCGCGGCGGAGCTCGGATACGTCGTCACCGCCCTGGATCTGTCGGAGGGCATGCTCTCGAAGGCGCGCGAGAAGGCGGAGGCGGACGGCGTCGAGCTGACGTTCGTGGTCGGGCCGGCCGCGGAGCCGCCGCCCGGACCGTTCGACGCGATCATGGAACGCCACGTCGCCTGGACGATGCCCGACCCGGTGAAGGTGTTCCGCGCGTGGCGCGACGTGACGGTCCCCGGTGGACGGCTCGTCTTGTTCGAAGGGGTCTGGGGCGCGGACACGTTGGCGCAACAGGTGAAGGATGGCGTCGCGGAAGCGCTGCGGCGCGTCCTCGGCGTACAGGATCACCACCACGCTCCGTATCCGCAGGACGTGCTCTCCCAGCTGCCGCTCGCGCAGATGACGTCGCCCAGACCGCTGATCGACATGGTGCGCGATGCGGGATGGAGCGGCCTGCGCATCCAACGACTCCGCGATGTGGAATGGGCCGCGCAGCAGCATGAACGGAAGCCGCTCGGGTGGTTGGAGCAGCGCCCGCGCTACGCGTTGGTCGCCGACGCCTGAGCGGGAACGAACATGCCGGCCGCCTTGGCGGGCGTCGCCGAGAGATCCAACCCGAACACGTCTGCCAGGTGTCGTTCGACGATCGGACGCATCTCCCGGACCGATACGTGGCGACCCGCGAGCTCGCTCAGCGAGGTGACGCCGTGGTCCGGCAACCCGCACGCGACGATCCCGCCGAACCACGAGAGATCCGTGTCACAGTTGACCGCGAAGCCGTGGAGCGTTACGCGGGCTCGCATGAGCCGAACGCCGATCGCGCACACCTTCCGCTCACCGCACCATACGCCGGTCTGGATGTCCGGCCGCCGCTCCAGCTCGACACCGATGTCGGCCGCCGAGCGGATCACGACCTCTTCCATCCGTCGCAGGTGTGCGGCCGCATCCGGCGTCGCGCCTAGGTCGAGGATCGGGTAGCCGACCATCTGGCCCGGACCGTGGAACGTGAACGATCCGCCGCGGTCGATCCGGTGGACCTCCGCGTCGCGCGCGGCGATGTCCTCGGGCGACCACAGCAACTCCTCCGGTCGTGCGCGCCGACCCGCAGTGAACACCGGGGTGTGCTCGAGCAGGATGACGGTATCCGGGATCTCGTTCGCCAGCCGACGTTCGGCGAGCGAATGCATCACCTCGTTCGCCGGCCCATAGGGCACCGGACCGCTCGGCTCGATGAGCCATGCGCGTCGAGTCACTACAGACCGAGGTCCTCGGCCCAGTCCCACGTCTCCAGGTTCTCCTTCACCCGGGCGAGGAACTGCGAGGCGAGCGCCCCGTCGATCACTCGGTGGTCCCACGCCAGCGAGATGTAGACCATGTGGCGGATCGCGATGGCGTCGTCGATCACGACGGGCCGCTTCTCGATCGCGTCGAACGCGAGGATCGCGGTGTTCGGCGTGTTGATGATCGGGACCGAGAGGATCGAGCCGAACGGGCCTGGATTGGTGATCGCGAACGTTGCGCCTTGGACCTCATCGGGCTGCAGCTTCTTGCTGCGTGCGCGCGTCGCCAGGTCGTTGATCGAGCGCGCCACGCCCACCAGGTTCATGGTGTCGGCACCCTTCACCACCGGAACGATCAGTCCTTCCTGATACGAGACGGCGATGCCCATGTTCACGTAGTGGCGGACGACGATGTCCTCGCCGCGGAGCTCGCTGTTCACCATGGGATAGGTGAGGAGCGCCTCTGTCGCGGCGCGGGTCACGAACGGTGTGTACGTCAGGCCGAATCCCTCGCGAGCGGCGAACGCCTCTTTGACCCGTTGGCGCGTGCGCACGACGTGCTCCATGTTGATCTCGACCATGTTCCATGCGCGAGCCGTCGTGTGCAGCGAGTCCACCATGTGCCCGGCGATCGCCTTGCGGATGTGCGTCATCGGCAAGACCTCTTCGCCCGAGCCCGCCACGGCGACCCCGGGTGCCGGAACGCTCCGCAGCGCGGGTGCGGCTCCCGTCGACGCGGGAACAACGGCCGCGGGAGCGGTGGGAGCTGCCGGCGCCGGCGTGCCCCCCGCAGCGCTGACGGCGTCCATCACGTCCTTCTTCGTGATCCTGCCCCCGGTTCCGGTTCCTCGGACCCGCGAGAGGTCCAGGCGATGCTCATCGGCCAGCTTGCGCACGAGCGGCGAAAGGATCTGCGACCGAGGTCCTCTGTCCGGCAACGAAGCCGCAGGCGCTGCTGCAGCGACGGGCGCCGCAGTTGCGGGAGCCGCAGGGGCGGCGGCAGAGGCGGACCCTGGAGCCGAGGCGCCGACCGCGCTCAGCGGCCACCGACCCTTGCGCCGCGGCGGAACGGTCCGCCGGCGCCGACGCCCCGGAGGCGTCCCCGCCGCTCGCTCCGTCGCCCGAGTCGACCTCGGCGAGCGCCGTCCCGACGGCGACGGTCGTCCCCTCCGGGACGAGGATCTTCGTGATGACCCCGGCGACGGAGGACGGCACCTCGGTGTCGACCTTGTCCGTCGACAACTCGAAGAGCGGCTCGTCCACCTCGATGCGCTCGCCCTCCTGCTTCAACCACTTCAAGATCGTGCCCTCGACGATCGTCTCGCCGAGCTGGGGCATCTGAACCGACGTCACGTCATCGCCTCCCGAGACTCACCATGCGGAGAGGCGATCGACCGCCGCCTCGATATCGGACACCTGTGGGATGAACGCGTCCTCGAGGGGAGGCGAGAACGGCACCGGCACGCTCGGCGGCGCGAGCCGCATCACGGGGGCGTCCAGATGCTCGAACGCCCGCTCCGCGATCATCGCCGCCACCTCGGCCCCCACTCCCAGGAACCGGTACGACTCGTGGAGGATCAGCGCGCGCGACGTCTTCTCGATCGAGCGCAGCACGGTTTCCTCGTCGAGCGGGACGATGGATCGTAGGTCGACGACCTCGACCTCGATCCCCCTGGCCGCCAGGTTCTCGGCGGCTTCGAGCGCCCGATGCACCATGGCCCCGTACGCCACCACCGTGACGTCGGTCCCCTCTCGCTTCACGTCCGCCGTGCCCAGCGGGATGAGGAACTCCGGATCCTCCGACACCGCTTCCTTGATCCGTCGGTAGATCCACTTGTGCTCCAGGTACACCACCGGGTTGTCGTCGCGGATCGCCGACTTCAGCAGCCCTTTCGCATCGGAGGGGAACGCGGGGCAGATGACCTTGAGTCCCGGCTGGTGTGCGTACCACGGCTCGGGGTTCGTCGAGTGGAAGTTCGACGCGCGGACGCCACCCCCCGAGGGCGCGCGGAGTACGACCGGCAACGGCACGCCGCTGCGGTAGTGGTAGCGCGCGAGCGTCGTCGTGATCTCGTCGAAGCCCGACGTCATGAAGTCCGCGTACTGGAACTCGGCCACGGGCCGCAGACCCTCCATCGCGGAGCCGATCGCCGTGCCGACGATGGTTTCTTCGGCGATCGGCGTGTCTATGACGCGGTCCGATCCGAAATGCTCGATGAACCCTTCGGTCACCTTGAACGCTCCACCGTAGGCCCCGATGTCTTCGCCGAGCATGTAGACACGCTCGTCGCGCTCCATCTCTTCCCAGAGCGCCTCGGCGATGGCGATCAGATACGTAGCGCTGCCGTCCTCTCCCCTCTTCCCGCGCGGCTCCGCGCCGTGTCCGGCGGCGCCCGCGTCGACCTGCTTCGTCGCCATCAGCTCTCCGTCCCGCCGCCGCGCCCAGGTTCGCTCGTCCAGTAGCCGTCCTCGACCCAGAGGCCCTTCGTCACGTCACCGGCCTCGGGGAACGGCGACGCCTGCGCGAACTCGTACCCCTCGTCGAAGGCCTTCTCTACTCGCTCCTGGACCTCGCCGATGTCCTCTTTGGTGACCACGCCCTCCGAGAGGAGGTACTCCTCGAAGTTCCTCACCGGATCCTTTTCGGCCATGTATCGCTGGAGCAGCTCATCCGGCACGTACTTGGCCGGGTCGTGGCCGGCGTGACCGCGCCACCGGAGCGAGACGGATTCGATCAGCGAGGGGCCGCCGCCCTCTCGCGCGCGTTCGACCGCCTCGAGCGCCGCCTCGAACACCTCGAGCACGTCGCCACCGTCGACACGGATGCCCGGCATGCCGTACCCGACCGACCGCTCGGCGATGGTCGGCACGTGGAACTCGAGCGGGTTCGGCGTTGAGTAGGCGTACTGGTTGTTGTTCACGACCCAGACGACGGGCAGCTGATGGACCGCGGACCAGTTCAGCGCCTCGTGCCAGCGACCGTTCGAGGTCGATCCGTCTCCACAGATCGCCATGGCGACGCGACGCTCGCCCTTGCGCTTGTACGCGAGTGCGGCGCCGCACGCGACCGGGTACGCGATGGGGAGATGTGAGATGACCGTGAACGTCCGGTGGCCGTCCCAGTCGCCGATGTGACTGTTGCCGTCGCGTCCACGCGTGTAGCCGTCGATCCGCCCCCAGAATTGCGCCATCACCCGCTTGAGATCGAGGCCTTTGGTGAGTTGGGCGGAGAGGTCACGATGCGTCGGGAAGAGCGAGTCGTCCTTCTGCAAGGCGAACGCGACGCCGACGTGGGTTCCCTCCTGCCCGCGCCCGGAGTAGATGGCTCCCGGGAGGCGGCCCTGCCGGTACAAGGCCTCCATACGCTCGTCGAAGTACCGGCAGAGCTTCAGGAGGTAGAGCATGTCCTTCAGCCGATCGTCCGGCAGGGGACGACCGCTGGGAACGGTCTTCGTGTCGGCCTTCGTCGCCACGCGTCTCCTTCGCTATGGGGAGTGGAGGGGCTTGCCGGCCAGCGCGAGGTGCGCCTCACCGATGGCCTCGGACAGTGTCGGGTGCGGGTGCATCAGGGCGGCGACCTCGTCCACAACGGCCTCCCAGTTCGTGATGAGCATGGCTTCGGAGATCAGGTCGGTCACATGCGGGCCGATCATGTGGATGCCGAGGACCGGCCCGCCGTCGGCCTCCGCGACGACCTTCACGATGCCCCCCTCGCCGAGGATGTTCGCCTTACCGATGGCGCGGAAGTCGAGCTTCTCGGTGACGACGCGATGGCCGCGTTCCACGGCCTGCGCCTCGGTCAAACCGACAGATGCGATCTCCGGCGAGGAATACGTGACCCGCGGGATGTTGACGTAGTCGATCTCGGGGACGTCGATGCCGGCGATGCGCTCGGCGACCGCGTACCCCTCCGTGAACGAGACGTGCGCGAGCTGCAACGGCGTGGCGGCCACATCACCGACCGCCCAGACGTGCTCGACGTTCGTACGGAGCTGTGCGTCGACGTTCACGAAGCCCTTCTCGTGCATCGAAACCCCCGCCGCGTCCAGCCCGAGCCCGTCCGTGACGGGCCCACGACCCACGGCCACCAGGCAGATGCCGGCGCTCACCGTCTTCTCACCTCCGGCGTCGTACGTCACCTCGACGTGGTCTCCGGCGTCGGCGACCTGCCTGACAGTTGCTCCTGCGGCGTTCGTGATGCCTCGCTTGCGGAACGCTCTCGCGACCTCCTTCGAGATCTCTTCGTCTTCGAGGGGCGCCAGAAGGGGGAGCGCCTCGATCAGCGTCACGTCCGCGCCGAACGACCGGTACATCGACGCGAACTCGAGTCCCACGGCACCGGCACCGATCACGACCGCCGAGGAGGGGATCGTGTCGTACCAGAGCGCCTGGTCGCTGGTGATGATGCGCTGGCCGATCTCGATGCCCGGTAGGAGCTTCGGACTCGATCCCGAGGCGATGATGACGTCGCCGGCATCCAGACGCCGCCCGTCGACCTCGACCACGGGACCGGCGACGAGCGTCGCAGTGCCGTGGATCACGTCGATCTTCCGAGCCTTCATCAGCCCGGTGACGCCCTTGACCAGCTTGTCGACGATCGCGTCCTCGAACGCCTTCACCGCGGACCAGTCGGGCTCCCCGGACGCTTTGATGCCCCACTCGGACGACCGGTTCACGGTGTCCATGACCGATGCCGATCGCAGCAAGGCTTTCGTCGGGATGCACCCTCTGAGCAGACACGTGCCGCCGATGCGGTCGTCCCGTTCGACGACGGCGACATGCTTGCCGAGCTGCGCGGCCCGGAGCGCGGCGGAGTATCCGCCCGTCCCAGCGCCGATCACCACTACGTCATAGCCGTCACCCATCCGCACGAAAGTCTACCGTCCCTGTCGGAACCGACCTCCGCTGCGACCAGCGGCGACCTGGTTGTCGCCGTACGATGCCGCGAGATGCACGGGATCGAGGACGCCCACGAGCTCAAGCACACGCCGATCGAGGACGAGCACAAGCGACTCGGCGCCAAGCTCGGTCCGTTCGCCGGCTGGTTGATGCCGATCGAGTACGAGGGCGCGCTCGCCGAGCACCGAGCGGTCCGCGAGCGGGTCGGGCTGTTCGATCTGACCCACCTCGGAAAGGTCGACGTCACCGGTCCGGGCGCCGTCGGGATGATCCAGCGCGTGGTCACGAACGACCTGTCGAAGACCGCCGTCGGGGAAGCGCTCTACAACCTGGTCCTGAACGACGGCGGCGGGGTGATCGAGGACCTGATCGTCTATCGCCTCGAGCCGGAGCGCTTCTTCGTGGTGCCGAACGCGTCGAACGCCCCGCGCGTGTTGCGGATGTTGGAGGAGGAGCCGGCCGACGACCGGCTCCACCTGATGTATCACCAAGACTGGTGCTTCCTCGCGGTCCAGGGACCCGACTCCGTCAACGTGATGAGCCAACTCTTCCCCGAGGTGGCCGGGTTGTCGTTCATGCGGTGCACCGAGTCGGAGTATCACCGGCGACCGGTCATCGTGACCCGTTCGGGCTACACCGGAGAGGTCGGTTTCGAGCTCTTCACGTACCAGGACATCGCGCTGGAGCTCTGGACCGATCTATCGGAGGCGATGGCGCCGTTCGGAGGGATGCCGTGCGGCCTCGCCGCTCGCGACGTGCTGCGGCTGGAGATGGGCTATCCGCTCTACGGTCAGGACCTGTTCGAGTCCTCGACCGCGTTGGAGGCGGGCCTCGGTTGGGCGGTCGCGTTCGACAAGGGCGAGTTCCGAGGACGTGAAGCATTGCTGCGGCAACGCGATGAAGGGATCCCCAGCCGTCTCCGAGGGTTGCTGATGGAGGAGCGCCGGCACATCCCGCGCGCGCACTATCCGGTCTTCGAGGGGAACCGGTTGATCGGTGAGGTCACGAGCGGTACGTTCTCGCCGACGTTGCAGAAAGGGATCGCGCTCGCCTACCTCTGGCCAGGAGACATCGCCGACATCGGATCTCAGGTCGAGGTGGACATCCGCGGACGCCGAGGAACGGCGACCGTCACGAGGACGCCGTTCGTCGATCGCAGTCCGCGGTAGCGTCGGAGAGCGCCAGGCCCGAGATCAGGCGGCGTCGACGGCCCGCTGGCGGACCGCCTGCACGAAGTCGCGGATCGGCGTATCGCCGAACCGTGTCTGGCGGATCAAGTGCTGAAGCGTGCTGCCGGCCTTCAAGCCGTCCCGCAGCACGGCGACGACCACGTACAACCCGGATCGGGCGATGCCCAGCTGTCGGACCGGACCGAACCCGGGGGCGGCGACGAAATATGCCCAGCGCGTCACCTGCCCTCGAGCCTTGCAAGTGCCCTGACCCTCAGCCATGTAGTCACCTGGTGAGCCGGCGATCCCCGACGCGAAGGTCGGGACGTTGTCGATGAGCACCCGGCTCGATTCCGCCCGGCAATCGGGGGAGTGGAGCAACTGCGAGAAGAGCGGGCCGGTCGCCGCGAGGTAGTAGAAATCGGAAGGGACACCCACGAGGGTGGCATCCACCCACGTGGCGGCGATCCCCTCCGTCGTCCCGTCCATGCGCGACCACGCCTCGGGGCTCGGGGAGGCGAAGAACCCCTCACGCGCCCCGCCCGACGTCGGCATCGGTTGCCAGCCGTCGGGGATCAACGCCCGAACAGGCCCGGCGGTGACCTCGGAGAACGGCGATGGGGAGCGCTGGATGTGGATCGTGTCGGCGGTCGGAAGCGAGTCGGAACCATGGGGCAGGCCGGTGCATCCGGCGCCCATGGTCAACACCACTATTCCCAGGATGGCTCTCCGCAAACGGCCGATCCCCCAGGGGCCGAGGATAGCCGTGACCGCCGAGGATTGCTAATCCGAGGTCGCGAAGGCTCAGGCCGCGCCCGGAGGGGCCGCGAACGTGGCGCCCACCTTCGACGGGAGGCAGAATGACACCCGGGTGCCGCCGGCGGGGACCGGGTCCGTCCACAGGATGCCCCCGTGCCTGACCACCAGCTGACGCGACAGGTGCAGTCCCACGCCCGCACCTGCCTTCTCCTTGCGAAGGGTCGCCTCTCCCGTCGAGAACGGTTGCTCGAACGATCTCCAGGCGACGTCGCGGTCCATGCCGGAGCCCTGGTCCATCACCGAAACGACGATGCCCTCGTCCATGACCCGCGCCCGGATCTCGACCGCCCGATCCTCGGGCGAGTAGCGACAGGCATTCTCCAGGAGCTCATGGATGACGCCGTGGATCCTCGCCTCGTCCGCCAGCGCGAACAGGTTCCCGGGGATCCGGGACAGCACCAAGACCGATGGGTGGAGGGCACCCATGTCGGCGACCGCCCGGTCGATCAACGGCGCCAGGTCGGTGTAGGCGATGTCCAGCTGGAACGTGCCCTGTTCGAGTTCGGTGATCTCGATGATCTCGTTCACCAGGCCCGCGAGCTTGTCGAGAGAGGCCTGGAGCTGTTCGATGAACTCCGCGCGATCCTCATCGCTCACGTTCGGATTGCGGAGCACATGCGCGATGCCCTTGGCGACGGTCACGGGTGTCCTGAGCTCATGCGAGACGTTGGCGAGGAACTGGCTCTTGGCGTTCGTGCCTTCCTCCATCTGGGACTCGATGTCCCGGACCTGCGCTTCCAGCTCCTGGACCCGGGCGAGTGACGCTCCGAGCTCGCCGCCCAGCAGGGTTGCTGAGCTCCGCGTGAGCACGATCGAGCCCTTGGCGGCGGCAAGGATCGCGCGCGCGGCGTCGTCGACGCCGTCTTCCTTCAGGAGGTATCCGGACGCCCCCGCGGCCAGGACCAGCGCCACGCGTCCGGGGTCGCGAAGGCGCGTCCACCCGACGATGGCTGACAGCGGGGCGGCATCCCGGAGTCGACGGACCAGATGGATGTCCTTGAGCCCTTCCAGGCCGAGTTCCGTAGCGACGACGTCGGGCTGCAGCCCGGCGGCCATCTCGATCACCCGGTCGGATTCGGTGGTGACCTCGATCTCCATGGCGGGGTCGAGCAGCCGCAGCGCATGCTGCAGCCGCGTGACTTCATCGGCGGTGTCGCACAGGAGAACCTTCACGTTGTCGTTATCGGTGTCCATGAACACGGGTTGAGGGTCGGAGGTGTTCGGGGCCCGCTCAGTGCACGATGCCCGTGCGGATCGCGATCGCGACCGCCTGCGCCCGGTCGTTCGCGCCCAGCTTCTCGAAGATGCGCTCGAGATGCGTCTTCACCGTGTGCGGGGAGATGCCGAGATCGCTCGCGACTTCCTTGGTGGTGGCGCCGTCCGCCACCGCCTGGAGGATCTCCCGCTCGCGCTTGGACAAGGGCGTCGTGTCGGAGGAGATGTCGCCCATCCGGACCTCTTCGATGAACGTCCGCGTGAGCTGGGGGTGGATGACCGCGTTGCCCTCGATGGCGTTGCGAGCGGCGTCGACCAGGGCGTCGGCCGACGCGTCCTTGAGCAGATAGCCGGAGACGCCGGCCTGGATCGCTTGGGAGATGGCGCCTCGCGACTCGTCGATCGTGATCAAGATGACCTTGGTATCGGGTGCAGCCTGCAGGATCTGCCGGGTCGCCTCGATCCCGTCCATGCCCGGCATCCGGACGTCCATGAAGACGACGTCGGGCGTGAGCTCGCGGGCGCGGTCGACCGCCTCCTCCCCGCTCGCCGCTTCCCCGACGACCAAGACGTCGTCGGAGAGCCCGAGTGCGGTGCGGAGGCCCTCCCGCGTGACGGGATGGTCGTCCACGATGATCGCGCGGATCTGGGTCATGCGAGCCCCGCGTCCTTTCGGGATCGGCGAAGTAGGCTACACACACAGGATAGAGCTATCGAGCCCGCGACCGGGAAGGTTCCGCATGAACGAGCAGGAAACCGTCCAGACCGACCATGATGTCTCGCCCGGTGCAACCGCCGGAGTGCCGACGGAGGACGACGTGCTCGAAGCGCTGAAGAACGTCTTCGATCCCGAGCTCGGCATCAACATCGTCGACCTCGGATTGGTGTACGAGGTGAAGGTGGATCAGGGCGGGGACGTCGATATCACGTACTCGCTCACGACGATGGGTTGTCCGATCGGTCCCCTCATCGAAGATCAGATGCGTGCGCTCCTCGCGGCGTTGCCCGGCGTGGGGGAGGTGCGACCGGAGATGGTCATCCGGCCCCCGTGGAGCCCGGAGATGATGTCGGACGAGGCCAAAGCGGCCCTCGGCATCTTCTGAACCGG
Organism: uncultured Actinomycetes bacterium; assembly: GCA_963775755.1. Classification (GTDB taxonomy): domain Bacteria; phylum Actinomycetota; class UBA4738; order UBA4738; family HRBIN12; genus JBBQVZ01. The sequence continues at coordinate 38,511 of CAVZKB010000015.1, forward strand.
CTCTCTCTTGACACTCGGCACCCCCCGGAGGTAGAAGTTGCACCTGCAATTCCCGACTCAGGAGGTAGGAATCTGATCCAGACGCGCTGCCGCGGGCTCGTCGGAGCCATGATCCCTTCGCGCCTGTGCTGTATGCCGGGCCGCGCCCTCCGGGAGGCGCCAGCGCGCACGCGGCCGTAACAGATCCCCGGAACCGATCCATCCAGAGGCCGCCTTTCGCGGCCTCTTTCTCGTTCTCGGGGCGATCCGCGTCCCCGGGGGAAGGAGCAATCGCATGAGCGGATACGCCAAGCCGGAGGTGCTGGTCGACACCGATTGGGTGGAAGCCCACCTCAACGACGACGCAGTGCGCATCGTCGAGGTGGACGAAGACATCTCCGCCTACGACAAGGGTCATATCGAAGGTGCCGTGGGATGGAACTGGACGACCGACCTGCACACGAAGGTCGGCCGGGAGTTCGTCTCCCAGGCTGAGCTCGCGGGGATCCTCTCGGCGGCCGGTGTCGGACCGGACACGACCGTCGTCCTGTACGGCGGGAACAACAACTGGTTCGCGGCCTACGCCTACTGGATCTTGAAGCTCCGCGGGTTCGACAACGTCAAGCTGCTGAACGGCGGGCGCAAGAAGTGGGAGCTCGAAACCCGTCCGCTGACGCAGGACGTGCCGACCTACGAGGCCACCGGCATCGCGATCACGGGAGCCGACCGTCCCGAGATCCGCGCCTGGCGCGACGAGGTCATCTCCAAGATCGGCACGGTCGGGCTCGTCGACGTCCGCTCACCCGAGGAGTTCCGCGGTGAGAAGCTCGCTCCCGATCACCTGCCTCAGGAGCAGTCTCAGGTTCCCGGGCACGTCCCCGGTGCGGCGAACGTGCCGTGGGCGAAGGCCGCGAACGAGGACGGGACGTTCAGGTCAGCCGACGAGCTGAAGGAGCTCTACGAGGGGGTAGGCATCACGGGCGACGAAGAGGTGATCGCCTACTGCCGCATCGGGGAACGCTCCTCGCACACCTGGTTCGCCCTTCAGGAGCTGCTGGGTTACGAGCACGTCAAGAACTACGACGGCTCGTGGACCGAGTACGGCTCGCTCGTCGGCGCTCCGGTCGAGGTCGGCTGAGATGAGCGAGCTCGAGAAGATGCTGCAGGTCAACGACGGCGTTCCAGGACCTGGACGGGAGCGTCCGCGACGACGTCGAACGGATACGGGCGTGTCGGTCTCTGGGTACGTCTATGACGTGCGAACCGGACGGATCCGCGAGGTGGTTCCGGCGAGCTGATCCGCACCGAACCGCTCGTGAGGTCGGGACCGGTCCGGGTCCCGACCTCAAGGTGTCGACGTGAGCTACCCTGGCCCGCATGGGGGACATGGAGTTCTGGGGCACATGCGAGAACTGCGCGTGGTCGTGGGGCCCGGGGTCGGAGGAAGACGCGAAAGCCGCGACCCTCGAGCATCAGGAGCAGACGGGTCACCAGGCGAAGGCGAGTTCGGGCAGCGTCGAAGCGCACCCACCCGCTGAGGCGTAGGACCGCGGTCTGGGAGTGCTCGACGAGGGGGCTCATCACCGCCCGGCGGCTCGAATCCGACCTGCCCGGTGGACTTTAGGTTCGACCCGCGGGTAGGCTGTGTGTCTGGCGACCGACGGCCGACCGACCTGCCCGCGAGGAGATGAGCGATGGCCATCAGCCAAGAAGAGCACCTCGAAGAGCTCAGCAAGGGCTACCGGTTCGACTGGAAGGACGCGGACCACTCCGTCTTCGAGCCGAAACGAGGACTGTCGGCTGCCGTGGTCGAGGAGATCAGCGCGCTCAAGAGCGAGCCCGACTGGATGAAGAAGTACCGGCTGAAGGCCCTGAAGCACTTCGAGGCCCGGCCGATGCCGTGGTGGGGCGCGGACCTGTCCGACATCGACTTCAACAACATCTTCTACTTCATCCGCTCCACCGAGAAGCAGGCCAGCAACTGGGAGGACCTGCCCGACGACATCCGGGGGACCTGGGACAAGCTGGGCATCCCCGAGGCGGAGAAGAAGTACCTGGGCGGCGTGAGCGCGCAGTACGAGTGCGAGGTCGTCTACCACAAGATCAAGAAGGAGCTCGACGAGATCGGCGTCATCTTCACCGACATGGACTCCGCGGTCCGCGACTACCCCGACCTGGTGAAGGAGTACTTCGGCACGCTGATCCCGTCGAACGACAACAAGTTCGCCGCGCTGAACACGGCGGTGTGGTCCGGCGGTTCGTTCATCTACGTGCCGCCGGGCGTGCAGGTCGACATCCCCCTGCAGGCGTACTTCCGCATCAACGCGGAGAACATGGGGCAGTTCGAACGGACGATGATCATCGCCGACGAAGGCAGCTACGTGCACTACGTCGAGGGCTGTTCCGCGCCGATCTACTCGAGCGACTCGCTGCACTCGGCGGTCGTCGAGATCGTCGCGAAGAAGGGCGCCCGCGTCCGCTACACGACGATCCAGAACTGGTCGACCAACGTCTACAACCTGGTGACCAAGCGCGCCGCGGCCTACGAGGACGCGGTCATGGAGTGGGTCGACGGCAACATCGGCTCGAAGGTCACCATGAAGTACCCGTCGATCTACCTGCTCGGCAAGGGCGCGCGCGGCGAGGTCCTGTCCGTGGCGTTCGCCGGCAAGGGCATGCACACCGATGCCGGCGGCAAGGCGATCCACGCCGCGCCGTACACGACCAGCGTGATCAATTCGAAGTCGGTCTCGAAGGACGGCGGCCGCACCGGCTACCGCGGCCTGATCCGTGTGGAGCCCGACGCCCACCACGCGAAGTCCACGGTGCGTTGCGACGCGCTGATCCTGGACGAGGAGAGCCGCTCGGACACGTACCCGTACATCGAGGTGGAGGACGAGACGGCGTCGCTCGGCCACGAGGCCACGGTCTCGAAGGTCGGCGATGACCAGCTCTTCTACCTGATGAGCCGCGGACTCTCCGAGGTCGAGGCGACCGCGATGATCGTCAACGGCTTCATCGAGCCCATCACGCGCGAGCTCCCGATGGAGTACGCGGTCGAGCTCAACCGCCTGATCGAGCTGCAGATGGAGGGCTCGGTCGGCTGACCGAGGTTCGGACATGAGCGACATCACGACGGCAACCCGCTTCGACGAGCACGCCCTCGCGGAGTTGCCCGAAGCGGCCGGATTCACCGGTGACCTGCGCCTTCGCGCGCTCCGGGAGTTCGAGGCCATGCCGATCCCCTCGCAGGAGACCGAGGAGTGGCGCTACACCGACCTGTCGGACTTCGCGCTGGACTTCGTCCCGTTCTCGCCCGGCGGCGGCCCCGAGGCCGTGAACCGCCACGGCGTGCTCGAAGCGGCCCGTGTGGCCGGCGAACGAGCGGGCCTGCAGATCCAGCGCAACTCCGAGGTGATCTCCACGCACCTCGTGGCAGGCCTCGCCGACCAGGGCGTCGTCTTCGGCGACCTGGACGTCGCGGCGGCGACCCACCCGGATCTCGTCGAACCCCACCTGCATTCGCTCGTCCCGACGTCGCGCACGAAGTTCCTCGCGCTGCACGGCGCCTTCCGGACCGCCGGTACGTTCCTGTACGTCCCCGACGGCCTCGAGATCGAGTTGCCGTTGCAAACGCTCACGTACCTGGACGCCGACGGCGCCGCGGTCTTCCCGCACACCCTGATCGTCGTGGGGACCAACGCGTCGGTGACGTTCATCGATCGCTACGTGTCCCCGGACCTCACGCGCGCGTTCTCGGACGCGGTGACGGAGATCGTCGTGGGCGACGGTGCTCGCGTTCGATACGCGTCGATCCAGGACTGGGGAAAGGGCGTCACGCATCTCGGGGTGCAGCGGGCACGCGTCGGGCGCGACGCCGACATCCGGACGCTCGCGCTCGGGTTCGGGGCGGACCTGTCCCGTGCCGAGGCCGAGACGGTCCTCGCGGAGCCCGGCGGCTTCAGCGAGATGCTCGGTGTCTTCTTCGCCGACGGCGAACAGCACTTCGACCACCGGACGCTGCAGGACCACGTCGCGCCGAACTGTCAGCAGCGACCTGCTGTACAAGGGGGCGCTCCGCGACTACAGCCGCGCCGTCTACAGCGGCTGGGTGCACGTGCGGCCGGACCGCGCAGAAGACGAACGCGATGCAGACGAGCCGCAACATCGTGCTCTCCGAGCATGCGAAGGCCGATGCGATCCCCAACCTGGAGATCGAGGCGAACGACGTCCGGTGCGGTCATGCGGCGAGCGTGGGGCCGGTCGACGAGGAGACCATCTTCTACCTCCAGAGCCGCGGCATCATGCGCGAGGACGCCGAGCGGCTGATCGTCTCGGGGTTCTTCCAGGAGGTGCTGGACCGCGTGAAGATCGACGAGGTCCGCGAAGGGGCCGAGGCGGCAATCGCGCGCGAGCTGGCGGGGGGCGCGCGCGGATGACGCTGGTGAAGGTGTGCGCCGTCAGCGGATGTGCCGGAGGGCGAGGCCCGCCGCTTCGAGGTCGGCGGCCGCCCGTTCGCCGTGACGAACCTCGGCGAGGACGGGTTCCGGGTCGTCGACGCGATCTGCTCGCACGCGCACTACTTCCTGGACGAGGGCGAGGTCGACGTCGACGACCAGACGATCGAGTGTCCGAAGCACGGCTCCACGTTCGACCTGAACACGGGGAGGCCCACGACGCTGCCGGCCACGCTGCCGGTGGACGTGTTCCCCGTCAAGACCGAAGGCGACGACATCCTGATCGAGGTGCCAAGTGACGAGTGAGATGACTGAGACGAACGGCGCAGCGACGCTCGAGATCACCGACCTGCACGCAACGGTCGAGGGCAAGGAGATCCTCAAGGGGATCGACCTGGTCGTGAAGCAGGGAGAGACCCATGCCCTCATGGGACCGAACGGCTCGGGAAAGTCGACCCTGTCGAACGTGATCATGGGTCGACCCGGGTACACGGTCACGCAGGGCAAGGTGGTCTTCAAGGGCGAGGACATCACGAAGCTCACGCCGGACGAGCGCGCCAAGCGCGGGCTCTTCCTGGCGATGCAGTACCCGACCGAGGTGCCGGGTGTCTCCGTCGTGAACTTCCTGCGGACCGCCTACATCGCGGTGAAGGGTGAGCAGGTGAGCGCGCTCGCCTTCCGCAGGCACATGAAGGAGAAGATGGACGTCCTCGGTGTCGAGGACTCCATGGTGCAGCGCTACGTCAACCAGGGCTTCTCCGGCGGCGAGAAGAAGAAGAACGAGGTCCTGCAGCTGGCGGTGCTCGAGCCGCAGATCGCCATCCTGGATGAGACCGACTCCGGACTCGACATCGATTCGCTGAAGTCGGTGGCGACCGGCGTGAGCGAGCTGGTCGGCCCCCACCTCGGTGTGCTGCTCATCACCCACTACCAACGCATGCTCGACTACATCACGCCCGATAAGGTCCACGTGATGATGAAGGGTCGTATCGTGAAGACCGGCGGTGCCGAGCTGGCTCACGAGCTCGAAGCCAAGGGGTACGAGGGCGTCCGCGACGAGCTGGGTCTGGAAGCGGACGCGACCGCTGAGAGTTGAGCCGGAGGCGACCATGACGGGGCACATCGGGGGACTGGACGTCGAGCGGATCCGCGGAGATTTCCCCATCCTCGCGCGCAAGGTGGGCGACCGGGCGCTGGTGTACCTGGATAGCGCCGCCACGTCCCAGAAGCCGCAGCAGGTGATCGATGCCGTCTCCGACTTCTACGCGCAGCACAACGCGAACGCGCATCGAGGCCTCTACATGCTGGGCGAGGAGGCTACGGAGCTCTTCGAGGGCGCTCGGGCGAACCTCGCCCGGTTCTTCGGTGCCCCCGGGCCCGAGACCATCGTGTTCACCCGCGGAACCACGGAGTCGATGAACCTGGTCGCGCAGGGATGGGGCCGCAAGTTCCTGACCGAAGGCGATGAAGTGTTGCTCACGGAGATGGAGCACCACTCGAACATCGTGCCGTGGCAGATGACGGTCGCCGTCACGGGCGCCACCTTGAAGTACATCCCGCTCACGGACGACGGCCAGCTCGACCTGTCCGACCTGGGCTCGCTCCTCACCGAACGGACGAAGATCCTGTCCGTCACCGGCATGTCGAACGCGCTCGGCACGATCACGCCGCTCCGCCAGTTGATCGATGCGGCGCACGCCGTCGGCGCGGTCGTCGCCGTGGACGGAGCGCAGCTCGCGCCCCACCACGCGATCGACGTGTCGGCGCTCGACTGCGAGTTCCTGACGTTCAGCGGTCACAAGATGCTCGGACCCACCGCCTCTGGGGGCCTCTACGGCAAGGCCGAGATGCTCGATGCGATGGACCCGATGTTCGGGGGCGGCGAGATGATCCACGAGGTATTCCACGATCGCAGCACGTTCAAGGCGATCCCGTACAAGTTCGAGGCGGGCACCATGCAGATCGCGCAGCAGGTCGGCTTGGGTGCGGCCGTCGACTACCTGAACGCGATGGGCATGGACGTCGTCCGCGCACACGAGGAGGAGATCACCCGCTACGCGCTCGACCGGCTGATCGATGCCGGGGCCACGGTCTTCGGCCCGAAGGATCCCAGCATCCGGGGAGGCGCGGTGAGCTTCTGGTACAAGGACGTCCACCCGCACGATCTGGCGACGATCCTGAACGAGGACGGCGTCGCGATCCGGGCGGGGCACCATTGCGCGCAGCTCGTGATGCGGCGTTTCGACACGCCCGCCACGGCGCGCGCGTCGTTCTACATCTACAACACCAAGGAAGAGGTCGACGTCCTGGTCGAGAGCCTGGCCAAGGCTGAAGCGATCTTCATCTAGGAACGGCGGAGGCACGATGGCGCTCGACGACATCTACAAGGAAGTGATCCTCGATCACTACAAGAACCCGCGGAACAAGCGCTTCCTCCCGGGGGCCGAACTGAGTTGCACCCGGAACAACCCACTCTGCGGCGACGAGATCACCGTGTTCGTCCACGAGGACGGCGACACGATCGCAGAGGTGGCCTTCCAGGGAGCCGGATGCTCCATCTCGCAGTCCAGCGCCTCGATGATGACCGAGGCGGTGACCGGCAAGCATGTCGACCAGGTCAAGGCGCTCGCGGCTGACTTCCGGGGGATGATGGCGGGCGAGGTCGAGCCCGACGAGGACGGGTTCGGCGACCTGGTTGCGCTCAAGGGCGTGGTGAAGTACCCCATCCGTATCAAGTGTGCCGTGTTGGCGTGGGACGTGCTCCAGGAAGCGCTCGACGGCACAGGATCCGCCAGCGGCTCCGCACCGCACTCGGTCTGAGCCTCTAGGCTCGGCCGCGTGAACTTCCGCCCGTCCCTCGACCAGCTGCTGGTGCTCGCTCCGGTCGCGATCGGCCTGCGGCTGCTCGGAGCGCCCGACCTGGCGATCTTCCTCACGTCCGCCGCGGCGATCGTGCCGCTCGCGGGACTGATCGGGCGAGCGACCGAGCAGCTCGCGATGCACACGGGGCCGAGGATCGGGGGGTTGGTCAACGCGACGTTCGGCAACGTCACCGAGCTGATCATCTCGATCTTCCTGATCCTCGACGACCGGATCGAGATCGTGAAGGCGTCGTTGACGGGCTCGATCCTCGGGAACCTCCTGCTGGTCCTCGGGCTCTCGCTGTTCGTGGGCGGGGTGAAGCACGACCGTCAGTCGTTCAACGTGCGGTCGGCGTCGGTGCACGCCACGTCGCTCGCCCTCGCGGTCACGGGTCTCCTGATGCCGGCGCTCTTCTCGCTCGGCACCCGCGCCACGTTCGCGGAGCGAGAGATCGTGAGCGGCGTCGTCGCCGGGGTGCTGATCCTGATGTACGTCGCTGCGCTGGTGTTCACGCTCGTGACGCACGAGCACCTGTTTCGCACACCGCAGGAAGACGAGACGCCGTCGTGGTCCCGGCGCGAAGCGGTGGTGGTGCTGCTCGTCACGACCGCGGTCGTCGCGCTGATGTCCGAGTTCCTCGTCAGCTCGCTCGAGCCGGCCTTGGAGTCGCTCGGCCTGTCCGAGCTCTTCGTGGGGCTGATCCTGATCCCGGTGATCGGCAACGCGGCGGAACACTCCTCCGCGGTGATGTTCGCGCTCAGGAACAAGGTCGACGTGACGCTCGAGATCGCGATCGGATCCTCGACGCAGATCGCGCTGTTCGTGGCGCCGGTCCTCGTCTTCATCAGCCTGGGGGTCGGGCACCCGATGGACTTCGTGTTCAGCACGTTCGAGGTCGCCGCCGTCGGGTTGTCGGCGCTGCTCATGACGCTGATCTCGCTCGACGGGGAAAGCAACTGGCTGGAAGGCGCCCAGTTGGTAGGCGCGTACGTCATCATGGCCATCTCGTTCTTCTTCGTGGAGCACCTGTGAAACGACTCATGATCGTGGCTCTCGTGGCCGTCGCGGCGACGGCGCTGGGTGCGGGCGCGCCCGCGAGGGCGCAGACGGGCGAGTCGATCCATTCTTACCGCGTCAGGATCGACATCCGCCCCGACGACTCGATACGGATCACCGAGGTCATCGAGTACGACTTCGGTTCCTCGCAGCACCACGGGATCTTCCGGGACGTACCGACCCGCGAGACGTACGACGACCGGTACGACCGGGTGTTCCCGCTGCACGTCGAGTCGGTTTCGGCCACCGGTGGCGCATCCGCGCAGTTCGAAGTCTCGAACGAACCGGGTGGCATCACGCGGATCAAGATCGGCGACCCGGACGCGACGACGTCCGGCGTCCACACGTACGCGATCGTCTACACGGTGGATGCGGCCATGAACGGCTTCGCCGATCACGATGAGCTGTACTGGAACGCGATCGGCGACCAGTGGTCCGTTCCTGTCGAGCACGCGACCGCGACCGTCAACGCCCCGGCCGGGATCCTGGACACCGTGTGCTACGCGGGTCCGGTCAGGGCGACCACGTCCTGCGACAAGCAGAAGGTCATGGGCGAAACCGCCCGGTTCACGCAGTCGGGTCTCTTCCCGTTCGAGGCGTTCACCGTCGTGGTGGCGCTGCCGAAGGGCTCCGTCGCCGAGCCGCATCCGCGACTCGTCGAGCCGTGGAGCTTCGGTCGGGCGTTCTCGAGGACGCCGATCTCCCTCGGCGTGTCCGTTGGACTCCTGGCGCTCCTGGTCGCCGGCTGCGTCTGGCTGTTCTGGACCCGCGGCCGGGACCGCCGGTTCGTGGGCTCGCCCGTGGACCAGACGCTGGGGAATCCGACCGGCGACTCTCAGGCCGTGCCGTTGTTCGAGCGCGGCGTCGCTCCGGTGGAGTTCGCGCCGCCGGAGGACCTACGGCCGGGGCAGGTCGGCACCATCGTCGACGAGCAGGCGAACACGCTCGACGTGACCGCGACGATCATCGACCTGGCCGTCCGCGGTTACCTCACGATCGAGGAGATCCCCAAGGAGGGCTGGTTCGGCAAGCCGGACTGGACGCTCCATCGGACGGACAAGGCCGACGGAGATCTCCTCACCTACGAGCGGACGTTGCTCACAGGTCTGTTCAAGGATGGGAACGATCCGGCGCTCTCGAGCCTGAAGCGGACGTTCTCGGAGCGGCTGGCCAAGGTCGAGGACGAACTCTACGCGGACGCCGTCAAGCGAGGGTGGTTCGTGAAGCGCCCCGACAAGGTGCGGGAGTCCTGGCACGCGCGCGGGGCGCTCCTGTTCGTCGCCGGCCTGGCGCTCACGTTCGTCCTGGCGAGATGGACCACGTTCGGGCTCGCGGGCGTCCCGGTCGTGCTGGCAGGGCTGCTCCTCACGGTCGGCGCGCGCTGGATGCCGAGCAAGACCGCGAAGGGAACCGCGATCGCCCGGCGGGTCGGAGGCTTCCGAACCGTCATCGAGACGGCCGAGACCCACATGTCGCGGTGGGCGGAGGAGCAGAACGTCTTCACGCGGTATCTGCCCTACGCGATCGTGTTCGGGTGCACGGAGAGATGGGCGAAGGCGTTCGAGGGGCTCCAGCTCATGCCGCCCGACACGACGTGGTACCGGTCGACCCGGCCCTTCATCTACGCGGACTTCGGTCGCACGCTGGACGACTTCTCGGTCACGACCGGTGGCACGATCGCCTCGACACCCGCGTCGTCGGGCTCGAGCGGGTTCTCAGGCGGCGGGTCCTCCGGCGGAGGCGGCGGCGGAGGCGGCGGCGGGTCCTGGTGACCCGTAGCATGGGTCGCCGTGCGCATCGCCTTCTCTGAGGACCCGCAGGATTTCGTCGCCCGGGATTGGTTCGGGCTGGTTGACGCGGATCCTGCCGGAACGTTCTTCCACACGCCGGAGTACCTGAAGATCTATTGGGAGGAGTTCGGGGAGACGCCCGAGCACCTCCTGCTCGCGTTCGCCGAAGACGACGACGGCGCCCAGGTCGGCGCCGTGGCGTTCGAGCGCATCGGGACGACGCTCCGCTTCCTGGGGGGGACCGAGGTGACGGACTACATGGGTCCGGTCGCACTCCCGCACGCGCAAGGAAGCATGGCCGAGGAGCTCTGGGCGGGCCTGCTGCAACGAGACGACTGGACCGACGCGGACCTCCGCGGGCTCCCTGAGGATCGCGCGTGGCTCGGCCTGTTGCGGGACGCCGCGACCGCGCAGGGCGTGACCGTGAAGGAGACCGAGGACCAGAACGGGGTCGCCCCGTTCCTGCCGCTTCCGGCTACGTGGGACGCGTACCTCGAAGGCATCCCCTCGAAGCTCCGTCACGAGATCAAGCGGAAGGCGCGCAAGCTCGAGGCCGAGACCGGGCCGTTCGCGATCGTCACCGCGACCGAGGAGACGCTGATCCCGTTCCTCGACCGATTCGTCGAGCTGCACCGGATGAGCGAGGGTCCGAAGGGCGTGTTCATGCAGCCCGGGATGGAGATCTTCTTCCGCAGGCTCGGCGAAGCGTTCGGACCGCGAGGCATCTTCCGGCTCACGTTCATCGAGGTGGGCGGCGTGAGGGCCGCCGGGACGATCGGGTTCTGCTTCAGCGGCACGTTCTTCCTGTACAACTCCGCGTTCGACAGGGACCTGCAGCGACTCGCCCCCGGCATGGTGCTCGTGGCGGAGGACATCCGGCTCGCCATCGAGGACGGTTGCGACGGGTTCGACCTCCTCAAGGGCGACTACTCGTACAAGTACCGGTTCGGATCCCATCCGCGGGCGATCCGTCGGCTGATCGTCGGTCGCTAGGCGACGGCGATGTCGGCGGTCGCGAGGACGGTTCCGTCTTCGGCGGTCACCGTCACGTGGTCGAATGGCGTGAGGTCGCTCGACGTCACGAGCCAGGTCGCGGCGTCGCCGTCGGGCTGGAACGTGAGTTTCCCGGCGTCGATCGTGGTGGGACCGGATCCTGCGCCTCCGCTGCTGCTGGAGAACGTGACGGTGGCGGAGCCGGACACGCCGGGCGCGCGGACGAGCACGATCCCCCAGGACTGCCCCTGATGCGAGTCGTAGAGGACGACGCTTCCCTCCAGCGGGTGCGTGACGTGTGAGTCGAGCGTGCCGATCCGGAACTCCTTGCCGCCGAGCGTGCTGAGCACGTTGTGATAGCTCGCTGCGTCACCGGCCGCGAGGTTCGCCCGGTGCGTCTGCGAGAGTCCCCAGCCGAGCGCGATCGCAACGGCCGCGATCGCCGCCGCGCGCCCGATCCACTGCGCACGGCGAGCGACCGGTCGTGCCGCGTCGGCATCGCGCCATTCCTGTTCCAGCGTCGTTACGACTCGGTCGTGCAGCTCCGGCGGCGGCGTGCGGTCGTGTGTCGCGCGCGCGAACAACTCGACGCCCTCGGACAATGCCGTCATCTCGGTTCGGCACCCGCCGCATCCGCGGAGGTGGCGGCGGACCTCGAGGTCCTCGGGGCCCTCGAGCGTGCCGAGCAGATGCTCAGGCAGCAGCTCGCGCACTTCGTCACAGGTCACGTTGTTCCTCCGCCATGGCCTCCCGCAGGCGCATGAGCGCCGTGCGGATCCTCGTCTTCGCGGTCCCGATCGGTATGCCTTCCATCTCGGCGACCTCGGCGCTGGTCTTGCCGCCGAAATACGCCAGCTCCAGGGCCGCCCGCTGTTCGCCGGACAGCCGTTCCATCGCGCTTCGGGCTCGCGCGGCCATGTCCGCGGTCGCCGCGAGCTCGTCGGGCAGCGGACGCTGGTCCGCCTCGGGCGGCCGTCCGAGCGTCTCCAGCGATCGTGCCTCGAGCACGCGCCGCCTGAGCGCGTCGATCGCGAGCGAGCGCGCCGCGAGCAGGACCCAGGTCTCCAGCTTGCCCCGCGACGCGTCGTAGCGATCGGCGCTCCGCCAGAGTTTCACGAACGTGTCCTGCACCAGATCCTGCGCTGCGGCGTCGCTGCCCAGCATGACGATCCCCAGTCCGTAGATCCGTGAGGCGAAGCGGGCGTAGAGCACGTCGGCAGCGGGCGCGTCGCGGCGCGCGAAGCGCTGCATCAGCGCCGCGTCGGACTCGGGCTCTCTCGATCGCACTCGCAGCACGGTACTCGCATGGTGTACGAACGGGAAAGCGAACGGGCTTGCGAGTGGGACCGACTAGGGGTACGAGCGGATGTGCCGGACGACGCTCTCGGCGATGCTTGTCTCGCCGCCGAGCACCACGTTGCCGGAGTCCAGGACGTCGTCCACGGAGAGTCGGTGAGCCGACATGAGCGCGAACTGCGGCGCCCGGCCCTGGATGAACGCGTCGGGCTTCTTGTCGGATGGCGGCGCCTCGCCGGACCCCAGACCCCAGTGCCACGAGCCCCCGCCCGCGCCCTCGAGATCGATCTGGACGCTCGCGCCCTGGAGGTCGATGCCCGCTTCCCCGAGCGTCCAGGGCAGCATCCGCACGCCCATGTCGACCGTCAGGAAGATGGGCCAGTGCTGGATCTGCGGACCGAGGCCCGTGGTCGCGCGGATGTCCTCGCCGTGGACCCACCACTCCACGACCCGTGATTGCACCAGGTACCTGGCCGCGATGGGTCCCAGGAGCCACGGGAACCGTTCGTCGCGCCATGCGTCGTCGGAGAGGGCTGCGGCGAAGTCCAGAGCCGCCTCGGCGGCCTGTCCCCACGTCGTCAGCACGTCGCGGAACGGAAGGCCGCTGCGGTTGTTCACCAGATAGGTGTTGAGCCCGTCGACGGTGAATGGGTCGTCCGACGGGAGACCGGCGCGATACGCGTCGATCTCCTCGGCCGGGTCGCCCCGCAGCAGGTGGGCGGCCGCGGTGTCCTGTCCGCCCATGTGCGCCACGACGTCGCGGTTCCACCAGCCCGGACAGGCGCTCGGTTGTTCCCAGCTCTCGGGCGGCGCGTACTGCATCGTCCGCCCCAGCCGCTGGCGTTCGGCGTGCGCGATCCCGAGCAGCTGTTCCCTTGATCGGCTCACGTCGGAAGCGTTCCTTCTCGTTCGGTCGCGGTCCCATCGGTTCTCCCGGGCGGGTGAACCGTTCACGTCCGGCGCGGCATCGTAGCATCGGCCGGATGCGCGTCCTGGTGGCTCCCGACAAGTTCCGCGGCACGCTCACGGCGCGCCAGGCCGCGGAGGCGGTGGCGTCGGGGTGGCGGCGGGCCCGCCCCGAGGACCGTCTGGACCTCGCGCCGATGGCCGACGGCGGGGAGGGCACGATGACGGCCCTCGTCGACGCGCTGGGCGGCCAGGTGGTTCGCGTCGCGGTGACCGGCCCGCGCGGCGATCAGGTGGAGGCCGAGTACGGGATCGCGGAAGGGGCCGAGGGCCGCCTCGCGATCGTCGAGATGGCTTCCGCCTCCGGCCTCGCATTGCTCTCGCCGTCTCGCATGGATCCGCGATTGACCACGACACGGGGAACCGGCGAGCTGATCCTGGCGGCGCTCGAGCACGCGCCCAGCAGGCTGATCGTCGGCTCGGGCGGGAGCGCCACGAACGACGGGGGAGCGGGGATGGCGCAGGCGCTGGGCGTGCGCCTGCTGGACGAGCAGGGGAGGGAGCTCGGGGCAGGTGGCGCGACGTTGGCCGCCTTGTCCCGCATCGACGCGACCGGGCTCGACCGGCGCTTGCGAGGCGTCACCTGTGTGGCGGCGACGGACGTGGACAATCCGCTCATCGGACCCTCCGGCGCGAGCGTGGTGTACGGGCCGCAGAAAGGCGCTTCCGCGGACGACGTGGTCGTGCTCGATCGTGCTCTCGCGCACCTGGCAGCGGTCGTGGAGCGCGACCTCGGGGTCGACCTGCGGGACGAGCCCGGGGCGGGTGCGGCGGGAGGCTTGGGGTTCGGTCTGATGGCGTTCCTCGGCGCGCGCATCCGGCCCGGTGTCGACGTGGTGGCCGACGCGCTCGGGCTGCCGTCGCGCGTGGCGGCGGCCGATCTGGCCATCACGGGCGAGGGAAGGCTGGACGGGCAATCGCTCCGCGGCAAGACCCCTGCCGGGATCCTCCGTCTGGGTCGCGAGCTTTCGGTCCCCGTGGTCATCGTCTGCGGTGAGGCGGAGGAGGGGCTCCGGGTGGACGGGGCGCGGGTGGTATCTCTGGTGGCGCGGTTCGGGCGCGAGGACGCGCTCGGCGAAGCGCGCCGGTCGCTGGAGCGTTTGGCGGAGGAGCTCGCGGGACGCGCCGACGAGCTGGTGACCAACGATCGGGAGGAAGGGCAGTCGTGAGCGGAGCGATCGACCGTTTCATGGAAGCCGCACGCACCGAGGGCATCGAACCCGACGTGCGAAGGTTCCCGGAGGGCACGAAGACGGCGAACGACGCCGCTCGGGCGATCGGGTGCGACGTCGGCCAGATCGTGAAGTCGCTGGTCTTCATGGCCGACGACCGTCCGATCATGGCGTTCACCAGCGGCGCGAACAGGGTCGACGAGCGCAAGCTCGCAGGCCTCGTCGGGGCGCAGGAAGTCCGGCGGGCCACGCCAGAGGAGGCGCGGTCCGCCACCGGGTTCGCGGTGGGAGGCACGCCGCCGTTCGGCCACCCCGAGCGGCTCACGTGCCTGGTGGATCACGACCTGCTCACGTGGGACGAGATCTGGGCCGCAGCCGGCACGCCGGACGCGGTCTTCCCGCTCACGCCGGCGGACCTGCTCCGCGTGACCGGGGCGGCCCCGTCCTCGTTCGCGGCGAACTGAAGGGCGGAACCCGGCTCACCGCCGTTCGGCGGTTACAATCCATGGCGTCCGCACGTTCCGCCACCGCACCGGAGGAACCGATGATCAGTCTGACCGAGAACGCAGCCGGCAAGGTCAAAGAGCTCCTCACCGAAGAAGGTCGCGACGACATCGCGCTCCGGATCGCCGTTCAACCCGGTGGGTGCTCGGGGCTCCGCTACGCCATGTACCTCGACGACCAGGTCACCGAGAAGGACCAGACCGAGGAGCAGTTCGGCGTCCGCCTGGTGATCGACAAGATGAGCGTGCCCTACCTGAGCCAGGCCACCATCGATTTCGTCGACTCCCTCGAAGCTTCGGGGTTCACGATCGACAACCCCGCCGCGCAGAGCTCCTGCGCCTGCGGCAGCTCCTTCCACTGAGCCCGGTCGCGCCGGGCTGAGCCTCACCGGGCTTCGCCTGTCGAGGGCATACCCTTCGTTCCGTGCGTCCAGGAGCGAAGGGAGAGCACCGATGAGCAGCCGACCGATCGTCAGAGCCAGCACCCATCCCGGCCTGCAGCACCACGCGATCTTGCGGCATCGCGATCTGCAGAGCCGCATCGCGGACCGGATCACGCAGTTCGCCGGGTCCATGGTGTTCGTCTACGTCCACGTGGCGTGGTTCGGGCTCTGGATCGGCCTCCGCGTCGAGAAGTACCCGTTCGGCCTGCTCACGATGATCGTGTCGCTCGAGGCCATCTTCCTCTCGACGTTCGTGATGATCAGCCAGAACCGCGCCGACGAGAAGCGGCAGGTCCTGGCCGATCAGGAGTGGAAGTTCGTCCAGGCCGAGGAGAAGCAGAACGAGGAGTTGCTGTCACTGTCCAAGCAGATCCTCGATCTCACGACGGCCATCCACAGGATGGCCTCGCAACTGCCGCCGGCGGCGGGGACGGCGCCGATCAACTAGCCGAGCCGATCAACTAGCCGACGGCGTCGAGCGCAGAGCCGACGCCTGCCGCGATCTCGCGGAGCTCCTCGGCGTCGATCACCAGGGCGGGCGAGATCTGCAGCGCACCGGGCGCCAACGCGCGCGTGAGCAGGCCGGCCTCGCGACACGCGGCGACCGTCCTGCCGGGCAGCGCGGGATCGTCGGCGAGCGCCGTGGGAGCCAGCTGGACCGCCCCCAGGACGCCTGCGGAGCGGACCTCGCTCACCAGGGGGTGCGCCGCGAGCGGCGCCAGCGCTTCGGCCAGCTCCGTCTCGAGCATCCGCGCCCGTTCACACAACCCCTCGCGCTCCAGGATGTCCATGTTTGCGAGCGCCGCGGCCGACGCCGCGGCGTGTCCCGAGTACGTGTAGCCGTGACGCCAGACGCCGGCACCCTCCGCCCAGAAGGGTTCGGCGATCCATGGGGCCGCGATCGTCGCGCCCATTGGCAGGTAGCCGCTGGTGATGCCCTTCGCGCACGTGATGATGTCGGGTTCGAGCTCCCAGCGCCCGCTCGCGAACCACGCGCCGCAGCGACCGAAGCCGGTGATGACCTCGTCGGCCACGAACAGCACGCCGGTCTCGCGGCAGACCGAGCGGGCGGCCGACAGGTAGCCGTCGGGAGCGGGGTACACGCCGCCCGCGCCGATCACGGGCTCGCAGAAGAACGCGGCGACCTTGTCCGCCCCGACCTCGTCGATCGTGGCGCGGAGATCGTCCGCGTCGTCCCAGCGCACCTGGAGCACGTCTTCGATCAGGTCGCCGTGACCGGCCGCGTTGGCAGGGATGCCCGCCAGGCTGGTGCCCGCCGTGTGCATGCCGTGGTACGCGCGCTCGCGACGGATCAAGATCGTCCGATCCGGTTGTCCGACGAGCTGCCAGAACCGGCGCGCCATCTTCGTTGCGGTGTCGATCGAGTCGGAGCCGCCGCTCGTCAGGAACACGCGACTGTCCGTGACCGGCGCCAACGACGAGACCCGTTCGGCCAGTTCGGAGGCCGGGCGGTTCGAGAAGTCGCCGAACGTGGAGTACGCGGGGAGCGCCGTCATCTGCGCTGCCACGGCGTCGGCGATGTCCCGGCGTCCGAAGCCGACGTTCGCGAACCAGAGCCCGGCAGTCGCATCCAGGTACCGGCGACCCGACTCGTCCCATACGCGCACACCATCTCCGCGCACGAGGACGAGCTCACCGTGTGTGGACACCGAGGCCATGTCGGCGAACGGGTGCCAGAAGTGGGCCATGCGGCCGAGGCTACCAGCGGCGACGTCGGCGGTCGTGTGGACGGAACGTCCCGACGGGCGCGCCCGGTCAGTCCGTGTCGTACGCCAGGTTCGTTCGCAGCCAGCGCTCAGCCTCGGCGATGCTCTCGCCCCGCCGCCGCGCGTAGTCCTCGAGCTGATCCTTCGCGATGCGGCCCACATTGAAGTAGCGGGACTCCGGGTGCGCGAAGTACAGGCCCGACACGGATGCCGCGGGCGTCATCGCGAAGGCATCGGTCAGGTCGATCCCGATCTCGCGGGCCTCCAGGACGTCGAACAGGTTCCGCTTCTGACTGTGGTCGGGACAGGCCGGGTAGCCGAACGCCGGCCGGATGCCCCGGTACTTCTCGGCCACCAGCTCATCGTTCGGCATCGGCGCAGCTTGGTAGCCCCACGCGATCCGCGCCTGCTGATGCAGGTGCTCGGCGAACGCTTCGGCCAGCCGGTCCGCGAGCGCCTTCGCCATGATGGCCCGGTAGTCGTCGTGCTCGGCTTCGAAGCGCTTGACCAGCTCGTCGGTTCCGAGCCCCGCGGTGACGGCGAACGCGCCGAGGTAGTCGCGCAGTCCCGTCTCGGCCGGAGCGATGAAGTCGGCGAGGCAGCGGTTCGGACGATCGTCGCCTTTGGCCGCCTGCTGTCGGAGCATCGGGAACACCATGCCGTTGTCGAGCACGATGTCGTCACCCTCGGCGTTGGCCGGCCAGAAGCCGTACACCCCGCGCGCCTGCAGCAGCTCCCCGTGCTCGATCTCGTCCAGCAGCTCGATCGCGTTGTCGAAGAGCTCCCGGGCGGCCGTCCCGTGCTTGGGATGATCGAAGATCTTCGGATACCGACCCTTCAGCTCCCACGCGGTGAAGAAGAACGTCCAATCGATGAAGCCGCGGAGCTCCGCGATCGAGGGTTCGACGATCCGCGTGCCGGTGAACGACGGCGTGGGCACGTCCTCGGGGCGCCAGTCGATCTGCGTCCGATGCTCGATCGCCTTGCGGTAGGGGAGCAGCGGCGCCTTCTCGCGTTCCGCGTGCTGCACCCTGAGCGACTCCTGCAGCTCGCGGTTCTTCACGTCGAGATCGGCCTTGCGCTCCGGGTCGAGGAGCGACGACACGACCCCGACCACGCGAGTCGCGTCGATCACGTGGACGGTCTGGCGCGAGTACTTCGGG
The DNA here is from genome assembly GCA_963775755.1 of uncultured Actinomycetes bacterium. Taxonomy (GTDB): domain Bacteria; phylum Actinomycetota; class UBA4738; order UBA4738; family HRBIN12; genus JBBQVZ01. The sequence continues at coordinate 56,918 of CAVZKB010000015.1, forward strand.
GCGATCCGGACCGCGGTGTGCTGGCGCGAGGTGGTCGCGCCGCCGATCAGCAGCGGCAGGTCCATGCCCCGTCGTTCCATCTCCGTGGCGACGTTCACCATCTCGTCGAGGGAGGGTGTGATCAGTCCCGACACGCCGACGATGTCGCATCGCTCCTTGAGCGCGGTGTCCAGGAGCAGATCCGCGGGCACCATGACGCCCAGATCGATCACCGCATAGTTGTTGCAGGCCAGGACGACTCCAACGATGCTCTTGCCGATGTCGTGGACGTCGCCCTTCACCGTGGCGAGCACGACCTTGCCCTGAGCCCGTGCCGTGTCGCCCAGCGTGAGCCTCTCCTCTTCCATGAACGGTTCGAGGTAGGCCACCGCGCGCTTCATGGCCCGCGCGGACTTCACCACCTGCGGAAGGAACATCTTCCCGGCGCCGAACAGGTCGCCGACGATCCGCATGCCGTCCATCAGCGGGCCCTCGATGACCTCGAGGGGACGCTCGTACTGCTGCCTGGCCTCCTCGGTGTCTTCCTCGATGAAGTCGACGATGCCGTGCACGAGGGCATGAGAGAGGCGTTCCTGGACGGGGCCCTCGCGCCACGCCAGGTCCTGTTCGCGGACGACACCTCCACCTTTGACCGTCTCCGCGAACGACACCATCCGCTCGGTCGCGTCCGCGCGGCGGTTGAAGATGATGTCCTCGACATGCTCCAGCAGATCCTTGGGGATGTCGTCGTAGACCGGCAGCTGCCCCGCGTTGACGATGGCCATGTCCAGGCCCGCGGCGCGCGCGTGGTAGAGGAACGCCGAGTGGATCGCCTGGCGTACCGGCTCGTTCCCGCGGAACGAGAACGACAGGTTGGAGACGCCGCCTGAGACCTTCACGCCCGGACAGCGCCGCTTGATCTCCCGGGTTCCTTCGATGAACGCCTTCGCGAAGTCGTTGTGCTCGTCCATCCCGGTCGCGATCGCGAGGATGTTCGGGTCGAAGATGATGTCGGACGGGTCGTAGCCGGCCTCCCCGGTTAGCAGCCGATAGGCGCGCTCGCTGATCTCGATCTTTCGGTCGACCGTCCCGGCCTGTCCCTGCTCGTCGAAGGCCATCACGACGACCGCCGCGCCGTAACGCTTGATACGCCTCGCCTTCGCGAGGAAGTCCTCTTCGCCCTCCTTCAGGCTGATCGAGTTCACGATGCCGCGCCCCTGCACGCACCTGAGTCCGGCCTCGATCACCGACCACTTCGAGCTGTCGATCATGATCGGCACGCGGGCGATCTCGGGTTCGGTGGCGATGAGGTTCAGGAACGTAGTCATCGCCTTCTCGGAGTCGAGGAGGTCGGCGTCCATGTTCACATCGATCACGTTGGCGCCGCTGCGGACCTGCTCGAGAGCGACGTCGACCCCGCTCTGGAAGTCGCCCGACTCGATCAAGCGGCGGAACTTGGCCGAGCCGGTGATGTTCGTTCGCTCGCCGACCATCACGAACCCCGTCTCGGGCGTGATGCGGAACGGCTCGAGCCCGCTCAGCGTCGTGTAGCGGTCGTCGAAGCGCGGGATCTGCCTGCGGGCGACGTCTTGCACCGTGTCGGCGATCATCCGGATGTGCTCCGGCGTGGTGCCGCAGCATCCGCCGACGATGTTCACCAACCCCGCGCCTGCGAACTCCCCGAGCAATCCGCTCGTGGTCTCGGGGGTCTCGTCGTAGCCGCCGAACGCATTGGGGAGGCCGGCGTTCGGGTAGCAGCTCACGGGGACCGGTGCCACGCGGGCGAGCGCCTCGACGTACGGGCGCATCTCGGTCGCCCCCAGCGAGCAGTTGACGCCGGCGATCATGGGCTCGGCGTGCTCGACCGAGGCCCAGAACGCCTCCAGCGTCTGGCCCGACAACGTCCGTCCGCTCCGATCGATGATCGTCACGGACATCCAGCGCGGGAGTTCGGGCGCGACGTCCATCGCCGCGGCGATCGCCGCCTTCGCGTTCAGCGTGTCGAAGATCGTCTCGATCAGCAGGAGGTCGGCGCCCCCGTCGCGCAGGCCGCGGATCTGCTCGGCGTAGGCCTCGTACACCTGGTCGAAGGAGATCGTGCGGAACGAGGCCTCGTCCACCTTCGGCGACATCGAGAGCGTGACGTTCAAGGGGCCGATCGAGCCGGCGACCCAGCCGCGGCCGTGGAGCCGCGTCGCCTCCTTGGCCAGACGCGCCCCCTCGACGTTCATCTCGTACACCGCTTCGGCAAGGCCGTAGTCCGCCTGGCCGATCGACGTGGCCGTGAACGTGTTGGTCGTGGTGATGTCGGCGCCGGCCTCGAGGTACGCACGATGCAGGTCCGAGACGATGTCCGGCCGCGTCAGGTTCAGCAGGTCGGGGTCGCCCTTGAGGTCGCTCGGATGCCCCCGGAACCGCTCGCCGCGGAAGTCCTCCTCCGAGAGCCCGCGGCCCTGTAGGAGCACGCCCCACGCACCGTCGAGGATGACGATGCGTTCGGTCAGCAGCGTCGCGAGCTCGTCGATCGTGGCCACGACGTTCACCCTATGGCGCCGGGAACGCGATGACCAACGGTCACCTGTGCGCGTGTCGGCCCGGATGCGGCCGCGCAGTTCTCGCGCTCGGACCGCCGCTGAGGGTAGGCTTCGCCCGATGTCTCAGAGCATTCCCGAGATGGTGCTGCAGGGTCGCCGGCGCGGAACGGGCGGTCGCCAGCCGGAGCAGCGGATCCGTCGCACGCGTCATGAGACCGCGCTGGCGCTCTCCGTCGTCCCGCTGTTCGCCGGGTTCACGAAGCGAGACCTCAACCGGCTCGCGGAGGAGACCGACGTCGTGTCGTTCCCTGAAGGGTCGACGATCGTCGAGGAGGGCCTGCTCGGCGAGACGATGTTCGTGGTCCTTTCGGGGGAGGCCAAGGTGGTGAAGGGCACGCGGCGCCTGGGGACGATGCGGCCGGGCGACTTCTTCGGCGAGGTCGCCCTGCTGGACGGCGCGCCCCGCAGCGCGTCGGTCGTCGCCGAGACGCCCGTCGTGGCGATCCGGCTCTTCCGGCGCACGCTCCTGCGGACGCTCGAGGCCGAGCCGCAGCTCGCGCTCAAGATCCTCGACACGCTGGTACGCCGGGTGCGGAACCTGACGCGATCGCTCGACGCCTAGCCGGTCAGCGCTCGCTCGATCTCGGCCAGCGTCTGTGGATCGAGCTCGACGTCGCCGGCTGCCGCGTTGTCCCGGGCGTGGTCAGCGTCGCGGCTGCCGGCGATCGCCGACGTGACGCCGGGCTGGGCGACGTTCCAGGCGAGCGCGAGCTGGGCCATGGTGATCCCCACGCCCTCGGCGATCGGCCGGAGCGTCTCGACGATCACCAGATCGCGGTCGAGCTTGGCATCGGTGAACGGCCCGTCGGCTTCGACCCGGCGCCAGTCCGACGCCGAGACGGCCTGCTCCCGCGAGATCTTCCCGGTCAGCAGGCCGAACCCGAGCGGACCGTACGAGACGACACCGGTGCCCTGCTCTCCGCACCACCGGATGAGCTCGCGGTCCTCCAGCGCGAGCATTGAGAACTCTTGTTGCAGCGAGTCCACGTGTCGGATCGCCTCGCATCGTTCGATGAGGGCCCGGTCGAAGTTCGAGACGCCGATGAACCGCACCTTGCCGGCGTCCTGGAGCTCGCTCATCGCGCCCCACGTGTCTTCAACGGGGACGCCGGTCGAGTCGGGCCAGTGCAGCTGGTAGAGGTCGATCACGTCGATGCCGAGACGGTCGAGCGAAGCCTCGCAGCCGGCACGGACCTGGTCGGGGCGGAAACCCGAACCTTCGGAGGCGGGTCCGAGCTTGGAGGCGATGAGAACCCGGCCGCGGCGACCGCTGATGGCCCGGCCGACGAGCCGTTCCGAGACGCCCTTGCCATACACCTCGGCCGTGTCGATCCAGGTCATGCCCGCTTCGAGTCCGGCCCGCATGGCCCCGATCACGGTCTCCTCCGACTCGTTGGCGCCCCACATGTCGCCGCCGGCCTCCCACGCACCGAAGCCGATCGTGCTGATCTCGGGGCCCTTCGATCCCAGCCGTCGCATCCGCATGGCACCCACCCTAGCTCGCAGAACAGACGAACGAACATCGCTCGATACCTGACCCTCGCGCCTGTGGGGTTTACGCTAGACGACCGGAGCACCTTTCACCGATCCGATCGAGGAAGCAGGCCGAAGCCGCACCGATGCCCCAGATCACCGACCACATCACCGAGAAGACCGTCGAAGAGAGGGACCGCGTCGTCATCCGGTTCGCCGGCGACTCCGGAGACGGCATGCAGCTGACGGGGGACCGGTTCACGAGCGCCACGGCGGTGCTGGGCAACGACCTGGCGACCCTCCCGGATTTCCCCGCCGAGATCCGGGCGCCCGCGGGGACCGTCCACGGGGTCTCGGCCTTCCAGATCCAGTTCGGATCGTCCGACATCACGACCCCGGGAGACCACGCCGACGTCCTGGTCGCGATGAACCCGGCGGCGCTCAGGGCCGACCTGAACAAGGTGATCAAGGGCGGCACCGTGATCGTCAACGAGGATGCGTTCACGCCCCGGAACATCGACAAGGCGGGGTTCGTCTCCGACCCGATGAACGACGGCACGCTCGACGGCTACAGCGTCTACAAGGTACCGATGACCTCGGTCACGGTCCGTGCCACCGAGTCCATCGGGATCGGCAAGAAAGAGTCCGAGCGGGCGAAGAACATGTTCGCGCTCGGACTCCTGTCGTGGATGTACGGTCGCCCGCCCGAGACGACGCTCAACTGGCTCGAGCGGAAGTTCGGCGACAAGCACGAGATCTTCGACGCCAACGTGGCCGCGTTCAAGGCGGGCTACAACTTCGGCGAAACGACCGAGCTGTTCGCGCACTCGTACCTGGTGAAAGCGGCGCCCGCCGAGCCCGGCACCTACCGGAACATCGCCGGCGCGACGGCGCTGTCGTGGGGACTCGTTGCCGCCGGCGCCCGCAGTGGACTGCCCCTGTTCTACGCGAGCTATCCCATCACGCCGGCTTCCGAGCTGCTGCATGAGCTGGCGCGCCACAAGAACTTCGGCGTCATGACGCTGCAGGCCGAAGACGAGATCGCGGCCGTGAACATGGCGCTCGGAGCGTCGTTCGCCGGCCATCTCGCGGTCACCGGGACCAGCGGGCCGGGCATGGACCTGAAGGCCGAGACGCTGGGACTCGCGGTGATCATGGAACTGCCGATGGTCATCGTGGACGTTCAGCGCGGCGGCCCGTCCACCGGGTTGCCGACCAAGACGGAGCAGAGCGACCTGCTGCTCGCCATGTTCGGCCGCCACGGTGAGTCGCCGTTGCCGATCGTGGCCGCGTCCTCGCCCTCCGATTGCTTCGACACGGCCATCGAGGCGGCGCGCATCGCCGTCACCTATCGCACGCCCGTGGTCGTGCTCTCGGACACGTTCCTTTCGAACTCGTCGGAGCCGTGGTTGATCCCCGACGTCGACTCGCTCCCGACGATCGAACCGCGGTTCGCCGCGACGCCGTCGAACGGCGACGCGTTCTTCCCGTACGAGCGCGACGAGAAGCTCGCGCGCCCGTGGGCGACGCCGGGCACGCCCGGGTTGGTGCACCGCATCGGTGGTCTGGAACGCCAGGACCGAACCGGCAACATCAGCTACGACCCGTTGAACCACGAGCGCATGACCGAGCTGCGGGCGGCGAAGGTCGCCGGCATCGCGAGCGACATCCCGCTCCTCGAGGTCGACGATCCGGACGGCGACGCCGACCTGTTGATCCTGGCGTGGGGCTCGTCGCTCGGGACGGTCCGGGCGGCCGCGCGGCGCGTGCGGGCCGACGGACGCGCGGTGGCCACGGCCCACCTCCGCCACCTGAACCCGTTCCCGCTGAACACGGGCGACGTCGTCAGGTCCTATCGGAAGGTCTTGATCCCCGAGATGAACTCCGGGCAGCTGTCCACGCTGATCCGGGCGCGGTTCCTGGTGGACGCCATCAGCTTCACGAAGGTCCAGGGCATCCCGATCCTCGCGGACGACCTGGAGCAGGAGGTCCTGCGGGTGTTGGACCATGAGTGACATCGAGACCGGCGCTGCGGTGGGCACGCTGAGGAAGAAGGACTTCACGTCGGATCAGGAGGTCCGCTGGTGTCCCGGGTGCGGCGATTACGCGATCCTGTCGGCCGTCCAGGGATTCATGCCTGAGCTCGGCATCGAGCCGCATAAGACCGTGTTCGTGTCGGGGATCGGCTGCAGCGGGCGCTTCAGCTACTACATGGACACGTACGGGATGCACGGGATCCACGGACGCGCCCCGGCCCTCGCGACCGGCATCGCTACGGCCAACCCCGAGCTGTCCGTGTGGGTGGTCACCGGCGACGGCGACGGGCTCTCCATCGGCGGCAATCACCTGATCCACGCCCTGCGCAGGAACGTCAACATCAAGATCCTGTTGTTCAACAACCAGATCTACGGGCTCACCAAGGGTCAGTACTCGCCGACGAGCGAAGAGGGGAAGGTCACGAAGTCCTCGCCGTTCGGCTCGGTCGATCATCCGTTCAACCCGATCGCGCTCGCGTTGGGTGCGGAGGCGACGTTCGTCGCGCGGACACTGGACAACGACCGACAGCATCTGACCGACGTGCTCCGCCAGGCCGCCGCACACCAGGGAACGGCGTTCATCGAGATCTATCAGAACTGCAACGTATTCAACGACCGGGCGTTCGACGTGCTCCGCGAGAAGCCCCAGGGCGTGCACAACCAGATCCGTCTGGTGCACGGCCAACCGATCATCTTCGACGAGGGGACGCGCTGCGTCGTCGTGGGAGAGAACGGCCGGCTCGTCATCGCGAACACCGCCGACGTGTCCGCCGATTCGATCGTGGTCCACGACATGCAGGGCAGGCCCTCGCTCGCGTTCGCATTGGCGCACCTGTCGCACGGTCCGACCGAGCCGACCGCCATCGGGGTGTTCCGCGAGTTCCAGCGGCCGGTCTACGGTCAGGCGATGAACGACCAGCTCGCGCGCGCCACGGAACGTCTCGGAAAGGGCGACCTCGACACGCTCCTGCACTCCGGCGACACGTGGACGGTGGGCTGAGCGTTCCCCCGGCGGCCGGCAGACCGGGTCGCGTCGGCTCGAGGTGCCGGGGCCCTTACGCGTCCGGCGCGCGGAACCTCGCGAGCGCCTCCGACGACATCGACTCCACATCGCGAAGCTCCTCGACGACCTGCGGCAGGACCTCCAGCAGCGCATCCACGTCGGCCTCCGCCGTGGTGGGCCCGAGGCTCACGCGGAACCCGGAGGTGTTGGGGAACCCGATCTGTTCCAGCACCGGTGAGGGATCGTCGGGCTGCCCCGAGCAGAGGGATCCCGCTGCGAGTCGGATCCCGCGATCGTCGAGCGCCATCATCAGCGTCGCCGGGTCGAGGCCTCCGACACTGAAGCAGACGAGGTGCGGGGCGCGATGGGTCGGATGCCCGTGGACGCGGGCCCCGGGCACCGTATCGGCGATCCGTTCGCGGAGCCGGGCGGTAAGCGTCCAGTCGCGCGCCGCACGATCGGCCATGTCGGCGAGCGACGCGGTGAGCGCCGCCGCCATCGAGGCGATCCCGGGCGTGTTCTCCATCCCGGACCGGCGCTTGCGCTCGCGATCGTCACCGCACGGATACGCGGTCACTCCCACGCCCCGCCGGACGTAGAGCGCGCCGACACCGGGTGGACCGCCGAACTTGTGCGCCGAGAGGGACAGCAGATCCACGTCCAACGCCTCGACGTCCACAGGCAGGCGCCCGACCGTCTGACACGCGTCGGTGTGGAAGCGGACGTGGGACTCCCGGGCGAGGCGCGCGGCCTCGGCCACCTGCTGGAGCGTGCCGAGCTCGTGGTTCGCGTGCTGGAGGCTCGCGAGCAACGTGCCGGGCGTGCGGACCTCCGCCGCGTATCGGTCCATGTCCAGACGGCCGTCCGCGTCCACCGGCACCGTCACGACCTCGAAGCCGTCGCTCTCGAGCACGTGGCACACGCCGCCGACCGCGGGATGCTCGGCCGCCCCGACCACGATCCGCGTTCCCAGCTCGCGGATCGCTCGCACGCCGCCCCAGATCGCGAGCGCGACCGACTCGGTGCCCCCCGAGGTGAAGACGAGCTCGTCCGGCTGCGCGTGGATCGCCGAGGCCACCACCGCGCGTGCGTCGTCGATCAGGCGGCGTGCCTCGCGGCCGGGGCCGTGGATGTTCAACGGGTCGCCGAACGAGTCCAGGGCTGCCACGAGCGCGTCGCGGGCCGCCGGTAGGAGCGGTGTGGCGGACGCCGCGTCGAGGTAGATGTCGCCGGTCATCGCGGACCCAGGCTACCGCCTGTGTCTCCGACGCCGCGTGTCAGGGCGTGGCGGGTTCCTTGTCCCGCAGGAACAGGCCCCAGTACGCGACGCCGGCGAGGACGCCGCCCGCGATCGGACCGACGAGCCACACGTACCAGTCGTCCCAGTGCCCGGACGCGAGCGCCGGACCGAGCCATCGCGCCGGGTTGAGCGCACCGCCGGTCCACGGGCCGATCGCGAGGATGCCGAACGTGAGCGTGAGTCCGATCGACAGCCCGGCCGTCTTGGCGAACGGACCGCGGTCGTCGACGATCGTGGCGAACACCGCCCAGACGAGGAAGAACGTTCCGACGGCCTCCAGCAGGATGCCCTTGCCCGACGAGATGCCGTCGCCGAGGGTGGGCACGCCGCCCAGCGCTGCATCGAACGCTTGCGCGGGAACGAGGAACTTCAACAGCAACGCTGCCGCTGCTGCCCCGACCAGTTGCGCACCCAGGTAGAGCACCGTCCGCGACGACGGCACCTTCCCTGTCACCCAGAGGGCGATCAGGATCGCGGGGTTGAACACCCCGCCGGAGAGATGCGTCATCTGGGAGACCATGATCGCCATCACCAGGCCCTGGGCCAAGGCGGTCCCCGTCAGGTCGAGCTGCCCGTTCAGGTAGAGGACGACGGAGCCCGCACCGAAGAAGATCAACGCGAACGTGCCGATGCCCTCCGCGATCGCCGCCTTCGCATCGCCGTCCACGGGTCCCCCTCAGGTCGGTCAGCGCCGCGGCGGGCTTCCTCGGAAGCGGCCTGCGGTCGGCCGGAGGGTAGTCCACCGTAGGCGGTCTCGCCAAGGCGCGAAAAGGTGCGTAGTACGATGCCGCCGTGGACGTCCTGCTCGTATCGCCCGATCCTGCGTCGCGCGATCTGATGGCGCTCGCGGTGCGCAGCATCGAACGGCGGATCGGGTCGCCGCTCCGTTTCCGGGCGGCGGCGAACGGCGAGCTCGGGATACGCGCGGCGCTCCGTGACCGGCCGGAGATCGTCGTGGCCGACGAGATCGCCAGCCGTGCGGGAGCGTTCGCCCTCGCGAAGGCGCTCCGCGACGACCCGGTGCCGTTCACCGGCGTCATCGTCATCTTGCTGGAGCGCAAGCACGACACGTGGCTCGCCCGATGGTCGGGCGCGGATGCGTGGTTCGTCCGACCCGTCGATCCGTTCGAGTTGGCGGACCGGGTCCTTGAGCTCGTCACTGAGAAGGAGAGCGCGTGAAGATCAGAGCAACGTGCAAGCGCGACGGCCGTGACTTCATGGTCGAGCAGGTGATCGCCTCGGGCGGCGAGTGCCCGTGGGACGGCGAGCCGTTCAACGCCGACTATGCCGCCACGCTGGTGGACGCGTTGCAGCGGGCCGAGGCCGCTGGTACCGAGCTCGAGATGGCGCTGCAGGTGATCGCAGACCTGCATCCGCAGTTCCGGCTGCACCTCGACACGGTGATCGGGCCGATCAAGGAGCACATCGAGCGCCTCGACATGCCGCTGGTCCGGCGAGGATAGGAACTCGGTGGACGACACCGCCAACGGCTACCGTGTCCGCCTCGCAGATGCGTCGGACGGTTGGCGCGTGGCGATCGAGGATCCGGCAGGCGTCGTCGTGATGGAACGTGTGTGTGCGGACGGCGCCGAGGCACGCACGTTCGCCTCCACCGTCCGCCAGCACATCTACTGGCTCTCACCGGGAAAGTTCCGCGAGTACTACCGGATCTGAAAGGGTCGGCATGGGGTTCAATGCGATGCAGCCGGGGAAGATCAAGAAGGGCGACATCGTCATGCTCGTTGCCGCGGTCGTGGTCTTCCTCGTGCTGATCGTGTGGGCGGTGCACTAGTCTGACGCGGACTAGCCTTCCTCGAAACCGATCGAGAACAGGCGCTCCAGGTCGTGCCTGGAGTAGACCTGGAACGCGATGAGGGTCTCGGTGCGGTCGACGCCGTCGATCTTGGCGATCCCGCCCGGGATGACGTTCGCCAGGTCGTCGTGCTGTGCCACCCGCACGATCGCGATCAGATCGAACTCGCCGGCGACGGAGTAGACCTCAGAGACGCCGTCGATGTCGGCGATCGCCTGGGCGGCTTCGGGGATCCCATCGATCTCGCACTGGATGAGGACAACGGCATGCACGGTCATGTCGGTGGGTGCTCCCTTCAAGGGCGCTCGAGGATGACGGCCAATCCCTGGCCACCAGAGACGCAGAGCGTCGCGAGGCCGAGGTTCGCGCCCCGGGCGCGCATCTCGTACGCGAGGGCCAGGATGATGCGGGCGCCGCTCATGCCGATCGGATGACCGATCGAGATGCCGCCGCCGTTCACGTTGAGCTTGTCGCGGTCGATCTTCAGCTCGCGCTCGCAGGCGATCACCTGCGAGGCGAACGCCTCGTTGATCTCGATCAGGTCGATGTCGGCGAGCGAGAGCCCGGTCCGCTCCAGGACCTTCTTGGTCGCCGGGACCGGTCCTATGCCCATGATCTCGGGCGGCACCCCCGCCCATGAGATGCCCAGCACCCGCGCGAGCGGCTCGCGCCCCTCGCTCTTCGCACGGGACTCCGACATCAACACCAAGGCCGCGGCCCCGTCCGTGAGGCCGGCGGAGTTGCCGGCCGTCACGCTGCCGCCGTCGCGGAACACCGGCTCCAGGCGTCCGAGCGCCTCCAGCGTGGTGCCGGGACGGGGGTGCTCGTCCTCGACGACGGTGCGCGTCGAGCCCTTCGGGCCGGGCACCTCGACGGCCACGATCTCGGCCGCGCGGCGGTCCTTCCCGTCGCTGGCTTTCTGCTGTGACTCCAGCGCGAATCCGTCCTGCTCCTCGCGCGTGATGTCGTACTTGTCCACCAGGTTCTCGGCGGTCTCGCCCATGATCAGGCCGCTCAGGGGGTCGAGGAGCCCGTCTCGGTACATCGCGTCGACCACATCGGCGTTCCCCAGCCGGTAGCCCAGCCGCATCTGGGGGAGGAGGAACGGCACCCGGGTCATGTTCTCCATGCCCCCGGCGAGGACCACCTCGGAGTCGCCGAGCGCGATCTGCTGCGCACCGATCTGCACGGCCTTCATCCCCGAGCCGCACGCGATGTTGACGTTGTATCCGCTCACCTCGACCGGGACGCCGGCCTTGACGCTCACCTGCCTGCCGGTGTTCGGTCCGTTGCCCGCCTGCCGCGCGTGGCCGTAGATCGTCTGGTCGACTCCGGCGGGCTCGACGTCGGCGCGGCGCAGCGCCTCTCGCGCGGCGATCGTGCCCAACTCGACCGCAGGGATGTCGGCGAACGACCCCAGGAACTTCCCGACCGGCGTCCGCGCGCCCTCGAGGATGACCGCGCGCTCCATGCGACCCAGTCTATCCGGCGGGCGTGCGGTCGCTTCCCGCTGCGTCTTCGACGTCGGACCTGCGCGCGTGCAGCAGCCATTCGTGGGCGCCCTTGGACCCGGTGACCGGCGACGGCATCGTCCCGGTGACGTGCCAGGGGAGGCGTTGCACACCGGCCACCGCCAGGGCGAGCGCCCGGCGCAACGACGGCTCGTCCTCGGGAGGAGCGTCGAGACCCAATTCGAACATCGGCTTCACGAGCGCGATCAGGTCGGCGTCGCCGGCGAACCGAAGCGCCTCGACCTGCGGCACCGCGTCGGCCACGGAGAGGTAGGAGAGGTCCATGGTGACCGCGCCGATGTGCGCGAACCGCGGGATCGCCGACAGGTCGGCCAGGTTCGTCCGCTCGAGGTTCACCACTCGGCTGTGGTTGCGCAGGTCTCCGCGCAGCTGGCCGTGACCGGCGTCGACCGCGAACACCCGGCGTGCCCCGTGCTCCAGCAGCACCCGGGTGAACCCGCCGGCGGACGCGCCCAGGTCGACGCATACGCGATCCGTGACGTCGACCGCGAACCCGTCGAGTGCCGCCCGCAGCTTGCCCTCGCCGCGGAGCGCCTTCGGTGGCTTGACCACGACGGACGCGTCCGCTCGGACCTGCGAGCGAGGGTTCGTGACCACCCGGCCGTCGATCAACACGTGTCCGGCGGCGAGCGACGCCTCGGGGTCCGGGAGGTCGGGTCGCGAGCGCGCCAGGTGATCCAGGACGTTGCGGAACTTGGCGCGCGACGAGGTCACGGATCCCTCCTGTCGCGAGCGAGTCTACGGCCGGCCCTCTCCGACGGCCCGGACGCGTGCCTGGATGCGGGCGATGGCCGCTCCGCCGTCCACCGGTTCGGCGAGCGGCCTCCCGCACGCCTCGACGCGGGGGTGGTTCGCGCGGATCCAGCCGCGCACCGCCGCGAGCTCGTCGGATCGCTCGCGCGGGCACGGGACGACGAGCGGCTCGGCGCCGTCGCCACGAACCATCGCCCCGTCGAGGAACCGGATCGTCGCCGGTCCGGCGTCGTCCCGCACCGCGAGCCCTCCCGCGCCCACGAGCCACGCGTCGTGCCGACCGCGGGCCAGGGCGTCGGCCAGTGCACGGAGCCGGTCCCGGACGAGGCCAGCCTCCTCGAAGCGTTCCTGTGCCGCGAGGTGGGCCATGCGTCGCTCGAGCGCTCCGAGGAGCCCGCCCGGGGAGGTCAGGGAGGAGACGAGCCTCCGGACGAGCTCTCCGTAGCGCTCGGGATCGACGCGGCCGTCGCACGGCGCGACGCACCTGCCCATGTCCGCCAGGGCGCACGGCGCGAACCGCGTCCGCGCCCCCATGGCGGTGGTGCACCGGCGGATCGGCAGGACCTCTTCGAGAGCCTCCTTGGCCAGACGTGCGGTCGCGGACGAGCCGAACGGCCCGAGGTACGCGCAGCCGTCGTTCGGTGTCGCCGTTCGCACGATCTTCAGCCGCGGGAACGCCTCCCCGGGATCGATCTTGAGGTACGTGTAGCGGCGCCAGGTCTTCCCGCGCCGGTTGTACTTGGGTTCGTGATGGCGGATGAGCCGCGCCTCAACCACGAGGGCCTCCAGCTCGGATCCGCACGGCACGCCGTCGATCGACACCGTCTCGGCGAGCAGGCCGTCGATCTTCTTGCGCTCGTCCCCGTAGAAGTAGGACTTCACACGGGCGCGCAGGTCCTTGGACTTTCCGACGTACAGCACGCGGCCGTCGCGTCCACGGAACAGGTAGACCCCGGGGGCGTGCGGCAGGTGATCCGCCAGACGGATCTTGGCGAAGTGCGGCCGGCCGCGTGCGCGCACGGCCTCGTGGAGATCACCCAGCGTGAGGATCCCGAGGCGCCCACCCAGATCCAGCAGCCCGTGCAGCACCTCGGCGCAGGCCTCGGCGTCCGCGAACGCCCGGTGGTTGGGTACGACACGGGTCCGGAAATAGCGGGCGAGCGTCTGCAGCCTGACGTTGGGGACGTCGGGCCAGACCACGCGCCGCGCCAGCCGGGCCGTGCAGACGGCCGGCGCCGGAAGCGGGTCGTAGTCGAGGCGAAGGAGGTTCGCGTTCAGGAACGAGAAGTCGAACCGGGCGTTGTGTGCCACGAACACCGCGCCGCGGCAGAACTCGAGGAACGCCGGCAAGATCTCCTCGATCGGAGGCTCGGCCGCGACCACCCGGTCGTCGATGCCGGTGAGATGCGTGATGAACGGCGGTATCGGGATCTCGGGGTTGACGAGCGCCTGGAACGCGCCGATACGCTCGCCGCCGACGTACTTGACCGCGCCGACCTCGGTGATGCGGCAATCGGCGGGGGAGCCACCCGTCGTCTCGAGGTCCACGACGCAGAACGTGACCTGGTGGAGCGGGATGCCCAGGTCGAGCGTGGTCTGGATGGGCGCGGCGAGCACGGGTTCCTCCGTCCGGTGGGGCCGTGCGGAGTGGTGACCATATCGAACAGGTGTTCGAGCGTCAAGCATGGTCTCGCCATGGTGACGGGAGCCGACGACACGAGGATCAGAGACGGACTCGAGCGCGCGCGTGGCTGGGCATGTGGGACACGTCGCCGGCGAAGGTCGCGCGCACCACGTAGCGGCCGAAGCGTTGGTGCGAGAAACGGGTCTTGAAGATGCCCGTCCGAACGCTGCCTCGACCCCGGACGTGGACGCGCACGGTGGCCCTCGCGATCGGGACGAACCCGCTGTCCATTCGTCGGAGCAGCACGACCCGCACGCGCATGCCCGGCTCGGCGTGGAGCATCCGCCCACGCGACACGACATGGTGGTGCCGACCTTTGGCGCGCAGGATGAGGTGCGTGATCTCCCGGTCGTCGTTCACGATCGTGCCGGTGCCGGCGGAGCCCATGGTGGCTCCGAAGACGTTGGTGATCTCGAGCGCGAGCGTCTCGTCGGGCTCGATCACGTCGTCGCCGGTCACCGTCACGGGAACGCTCGCGGTGGTCTCGCCCGCCGGTATCCGTACGCTCCCGGCGGCCTCCACGTAGTCGCTTCCCGCGGTCGCCGATCGATCGGAGGTCCGGTAGACCACGGTCACGGCATCGCTCGACGCTTTCGACAGGCTCACGGGGAACGACAGCGTCGTGGTGGTCCCCAGGCCGCCTTCCGCGACCGAGGTGTCGCCGATCGAAGCGGTCGGCTTGTTGGACGGCGGCGCCGGCACGGCGTCGTCGTTGACGATCGTGCCGTTCCCGATGCCGTCTGCGATGCCGGCCCCGACCGGGTTGGAGAGCTGCACCGTGAAGGTTTCGTCCGGCTCCACGGTGGTGTCGCCGTGGATGGTCACGTCGACGGTCTTCGTGGTCTCGCCCGGAGCGAGCGTGAGGGTCGTCACGACCGGGTCGTAGTCGGTCGGTTGGGTCGCCGTGCCGTCGGCCGTCGCCACGTCGACCGTCACGGGCACCTGCGTGGCTCCCGTCAGGGTCACGGGAAACGACGCCGTGACGTCGCCGACGTCGCCTTCGGTCACCGTCACGTCGCCGACATCCAGGACCGGCGCGGCGTCGTCGTCCACGATCGTCCCCACGCCGTGGGCGTCCGCGAGCGCCGCCCCCGTCGGGTTGGAGAGATCGACCGCGTAGGTTTCGTCCAGCTCGTGCGTGGTGTCGCCCTGGACGAGCACGTCCACGGTCGTGGAGACCTGGCCGGGAGCGAAGGACACGGTGGTCGAGACGGCGCCGTAGTCGCCGGGTGCCACGGCGGTCTGATCGGCGGTCGACACGTCGACCGAGATCGGGAAGGCCGACGGGTTCGTGAGCGAGACCGTGAACGTCGCGTCGGTGGTCCCTGCGTCGCCCTCGGTGAGCGAGACGTCGTTGATCGTGAGCGACGGCAGCGGATCGTCGTCGACGATCGTTCCCACGCCCTGGGCGTCGGCGATCGAGGCGTTCGTAGCTCCCGACAGGTTGACGAAGAACGTCTCGTCGACCTCGTCGGTCGTGTCGCCGACGATCGGTACGGATATCGTTTTCATCCCTTGTCCCGGAGTGAACGTGAGGGTCCCGGAGCTCGTCGTGTAGTCACTGGGTTGCATGGCCGTGGAGTCGGCGGTCGCGTAGTTGACGGTCACGGTCAGGCCGCTGGGAACCGACAGCGACACGTCGAAGTTCATGTTCGTCGTGCCGGCGTTGCCCTCGGTCTGCGACACGTCGTTGATGGCGATCGACGGCGGCGCGTCGTTGTCCGTGATCGTGCCGGTGCCGATCGCGGTACTGATCGTCACGTTCACGGGGTTCGACAGGGCCACTTGATAGGTTTCGTCCGCTTCGTCGCTCAGGTCGCCCTGTACGGCGATCGGGATCGTCCGTGTCGTCGTCCCGGCGGGGAACGTGAGCGTGCCGGATGCCGCGGCGTAGTCGGTGGGCGCCGTCGCCGTGATGTCGGCGGTCGCGTAGTCCACCGTGACGGTCCTGCCGCTCACCGCGGACAGGGTCGCCGTGAACGTGGCGGTCACGGTACCCACGTCGCCCTCGGTCACGGTCGCGTTGTTGATGCCCACGCTCGGGGTCGCGTCGTTGTCGACGATCGTCCCGACCCCTTGTGCGTCGGCGACCGTGGCGTTCGTAGGGGCGAAGAGGTTCACCACGAACGTTTCGTCGTCTTCGTCCAGGGTGTCGCCGACGACGGGAACACTGATCGTCTTCGACGTCTGCCCAGCGTTGAACGTCAACGTCCCGGTGCGAGATGTGTAGTCCGCGGGGGCGGTAGCCGTGACATCCGCTGTCGCGTAGCTCACGGTCACCGTGCTACCACTCGCCGGAGCCAGACTCACGGTGAACTTCAGGTTCGCTGAGCCGGAGTTCCCTTCGGTCCGCGAGACATCGTCGATCGTGAGGGAAGGGAGCGCATCGTCGTTGACTATCGTCACGACGCCGCGGTTGTCCGCGATCGAG
Source organism: uncultured Actinomycetes bacterium (assembly GCA_963775755.1). Lineage (GTDB taxonomy): Bacteria > Actinomycetota > UBA4738 > UBA4738 > HRBIN12 > JBBQVZ01. The sequence goes on from CAVZKB010000015.1 coordinate 73,516, forward strand.
GCGTTGCCGCCGGACGAGAGGTTGACGAAGAACGCCTCGTCGCTCTCGCTGGTCGTGTCGCCCACGATCGTCACCGACACGGGAAGCGCCACCTGTCCGGGGAGGAACGTGAGGTTCCCCGAGGTCGCGGCGTAATCGCTAGGCTGCACAGCCGTGCTGTTGGCGGTGGCGAAGTGGACCGTGACGTTGCGGCCGCTCGGTGCTGAAAGCGTGACGGTGAGAACGGCGTTGGTCGTGCCGGCGTTCCCCTCGGGGAGCGACAGATCGTCGATGGCGAGGGAGGGCGTCGGGTCATCGTCCCTGATCGTCCCGGTGCGGGTCGCGGTCGTGATGTCGGCGACCGCGGGGGGTTGAGGGTTCGACAGGTTGACGGTGAACGTCTCGTTCGCCTCGTCGAGCAGGTCGCCGATCACCGGGATCGTGATGGTCTGACTCTTGGCGCCGGTGGCCGTGAACGTCGCGGTTCCCGAGGACGCCACGTAGTCGGCGCCGGCGGTCGCCGTGCCGTCCGCCGTGGTCCAGTCGACCGAGATGTTGTTCTTGGTACCCGTGTAGCTGATCGTGAACGTCATGTTCGTCACGCCGGCGTCTCCCTCGGTGAGGGAGACGTTGGCGTTGACACGGAAGTGGGAGACGGGGCTCGCCATCGCGCTCGGCGCGATGGCGAGCACCGTCAGAAGGGCTCCTGCGAGCCCTCCGATCGCGAGCCGGGCGACCGCTCGCTGCCACGATCTTCCTCTGGATATCATCAAGAGAATCGTGAACCGCGCTCTCCGACGGGTCATGGCCGTCCGGCGGTATTTCCCCGTACCGCGTCGCGAGTATTTCCCCGAAATGAAACAGCGTCCACCACAGCGGGTCTGACGGTTCTTCCGGGGGCGGGTGGATCAGGAGCCGAAGGTCGTGCCCGGGAGGATCAGCTGCCGGACGACCCCTTGGTCTTCTTCGCGGCGCGCTTCTCCTTGATGGTCTTCTGCGGTTTCTTCTTCTGGTCCCGGCCGCCCGTGCCGGCCCCGCGGTCTTTCGACTTCGCCATCGCTAGGCCTCCTCCGTCGTCGGCTGTGCGTGCTCGGAACGAGGGTACAGCGCATCTTCGACGAGGGAGGCGAGGAGCTGCTCCACGGCCAGGTGGCACTCCTGGATGTGTGCGGTCACGGTGCTCGGGACGCGCACGGCAGCGTCGGCCTTGCCCGCGAGATCGCCACCGGACGTGCCCGTCAGCGCGATGACGCCGAGCCCCTGCACGCGAGCTCGTTCCGCTGCGCGGATCACGTTCACCGAATTACCGCTCGTCGAGATCGCGATCAACACGTCGCCGCTCTGCCCGAGGGCTTCCACCTGACGCTCGAACACGCCCTCGGCGCCGAAGTCGTTCGCGATCGCGGTGAGGAGCGACGTGTCCGTGGTGAGCGCGATCGCGGGGATCGACGGCCGGGGATTGTCGATCGTGAACGTGCTGACGAACTCCGTGGCGAGGTGCTGGGCGTCGGCCGCGCTGCCGCCGTTGCCGCAGATCAGGACCTTGCCGCCGCCTCGGAGCGAGCCGATCAACATCCCGGCCGCGGACGCGATGTCGTCAAGGCACTCCTCCTCGACACGGCCGACGGTCTCCGCGGTCGCGTGGAGGTAGCGACGTGCGCGCGCTTTCGTGGCCTCCATGTCCACCGTCAAGCTGGTTCGCCGCCCGGTCCGCGGGTCGGGGCCCACACCGTGTCCCCGGCGGTCGCGCGGACGCCGTCCGCACGGAACGTGAACTGCGTGAACTGTCCGCCCAACCGTTCCAGCTCCTCGCGCACGGCCGGCTGCGCCGAGGGGCGGCAATACAACAAGAGATATCCGCCACCGCCCGCGCCGCAGATCTTGCCGCCGTTCGCCCCGGCCGCCTGCGCCATCGACAGCATGGCCTCGATCGGGGTGTGCTCGGCGATGTGGGGATTCATCCTTCGCTTCGCGACGAACGCGTCGTGGAGCATGGCGCCGAGCTCGTCGACGTCACCTTCCTCAACCGCGTCGCGCATGGCGTAGGCGATCGCATGCAGCTGCTTCATGCCGAGGATCGTCTCCTCGCGTCCTTCCCGATAGAGGTCGATCTGCGTGTCGATCAGCCCGACGTTCCGCCGGACGAAGCCCGTGTAGCAGAGCATGAGGCGCTCCTGGAGACGAGCCAGGATCTCGGCTCCCGCCCGGATCGGCGAGACGAGCACACCCTGGCGCGAGAACTCGAAGAGGTTGAACCCGCCGAACGCAGCGGCGTACTGGTCCTGCCAGCCGCCGCTGATCCCCAGATCGTCGCGCTCGATCGAGTAAGAGATGCGGGCGAGCTCATCGGCATCGAATCGACGCTCGCCGAGCATCGCGAGCCCGGCGACCACACCGGTGACGAGCGCAGAGGAACCGCCCAGACCGCTCCCCGCAGGGGCGTCCGAGTCGATCACCATCTCGATCCCGCCGGGGACCCCGATCCGGTCGATGGCCGCCTTGGCCAGATCCATCACCCCGTCGTACACGGGTCCGGCGTCCAGGTGGTACTGGACGATGTCTCCGAGGTCGAGCGAGCGGACGATCACCTGGCGGTCGTCGCGCGGCACGACCGTGACGCGAACGTGGTGGTCGATCGTGGCCGACAGCACCGCCCCGCCGTGTTCCTCGAAGTAGTGCGGGAAGTCGGTCCCACCTCCGACGAAGCTGATGCGCAGCGGGGCGACGACGCGGATGGTGGTTGGGTCGGATGGCATGGACGGTCCAGTCTAGGGCCCGCCCGCCCCCGGGAGCGAAAAGGGCTCAGCCGGCCTCAGGCGACCTGACGTCCCACCCGTCGGCGCTGCTGCTCGGTGAGGCCGCCCCAGACGCCGTAACGCTCGCCGTTCTTGAGCGCCCATGAGAGGCATTCCTCACGGATGCGACAGCCTCCGCAGAAGGCGAGCGCGGGACCGGCCTCGTCCTCGGACACGGGGAAGAAGAGGTCGGGATCGATGCCGAAACATGCCGCTCGGTCTTGCCAGTCGTCCGGTGGGGAAGGGTTCATCGGTAGCGTGTCCAGGTCGATGTCCGGGAACCGCTCGATCCTCAAAACACCCCCCCTTCCGCTCACCCACAGAGCCGGTGGACCCCCCTGGCACCCGATTCATAACAGAGGGGGGGTTCCCACCGGAAGGGGTCGAAGGCAGTTGATGTCAGAACCCCCGGCCGACTGACACGAAATGACCCGAAAAGGCTAGTCCGGCAGGGGGAACAACCGGGATGCGTCCGGCGCCTGAAGCGCGGCGTCGGCGGCCCGCCACTCCACCTTCGTGATGATCACGCTCCCGCCGTCCCGGCCGGGCACGGCGCTCATGACCTGCCCGACCACCCCGCCCCCCGCGTGCACGCGGGTGCCGGAGGCGAGGACGGTCTCCGACCGGAGATGGCGAAGGATCGTCGGGGGATGACCGAGGTTCCGCACCTTCGCCACGGACTCCTGACCCAGGAAGCATCCCTTCGCCACGTCGATCAGGCGATCCAGGCCGGCCTCGGCGGGCAGCGCGCCCGCTTCGAAGTCGACACCCATCCGGGGGTCGCCGCGACCCACGCGCCAGAGCTCGTAGGACCGTTCGTCCACGAGGACCGATCCGCGCCCGTTCGTCGCCCTCTCCCATGCGTCGCGATCGATCGCCGGGACGGCAACGATCTGCTCTGGCCCCGGGAAGACGAGCACGCGAACGATGCCGGTGGTGTTCTCCAACCGAACAGCCGAGGAGAGGACGTATGGGCGGAGCAGGTCTTCGACGGGTTCGGGCTGGTCTCTCGCCTGCAGGACGACGAAGGCATCTTCGTCGGTCTGCGTGATCCACAGGTCGGCGCGGATCCGCCCCGTGGGTGTGAGCAGCAGCGACCGGCGAGACGTGCCCGGAGCGAGCGTCGCAACGTCCGCGGTCACGAGGTCCCCGAGCCATCCACGGGCGTCCGCGCCGCTCACGGAGAGCGTGCGCTCCCCGGAGCGATCGACGGCACCGCGCCCGTCGTCCAGAGCGTCCACCAGCTCCCACATCTCGGTCGTCGCGTTCTCCATGGCCCTCTGGGAGCATCATCCCAGCCATGGAAGCGACGCAGACCCTGCCCAGGACCCTCCTGGTGACGAACGACTATCCGCCGCGCGTCGGCGGGATCCAGCGCACGCTGGAGGCGCTCTGGAAGGAGTTGCCCCCCGATCGCGTTTCGGTCCTCGCCCCGGCATGGGAAGGCGCCGGGTCGTTCGATGCGGCCGCTCCCTACCCGATCGTCCGCGAGCGCTCGGAGTTCATCTGGCCGTCACCTCGGTTCGCGGCCCGTCTGGATGAGGTCGTGGACTCGCTCGGCGTGGAGGTCGTCCTCTTCGGCGACGCGTTCCCGTTGGCCTTCCTCGGTCCGCGACTCGCCCGCCGGGGCACGCCGTACCTGGTCGCCGCCCACGGGTTCGACTACTGGCTGTCTATCGTGCCCGGCGCCCACCGGTCGATCAGGTACATGACGTCGGCGGCCTCCCGCGTGCCGGTGATGTGCAGCGAGTTCATCGCCCGAACGGTCCGCACCGCCGTGCCCCGTTCGGTGCCGGTCTCGATCTTGTATCCCGGCGCGGATCTGCACGCCTTCCGGCCGGACCTTCCCACGGACGATCTCCGTGAACGGCTGGGGGTGGGTGACCGGCCGCTCGTCGTGTGCGTCAGCCGCCTCGTCGCCCGCAAAGGGCAGGACGTCTTGATCCGGGGCATCTCGCGCGTCCGTCGGCAGGTGTCGGACGCGACGCTCGTGATCGTGGGCGGTGGTCCCTACGAAGCGCGACTGCGGACGCTCGCCTCCGGCGCGCCTGACGGATCGGTCGTCTTCGCGGGCCAGGTGCCCGAGGAGGATCTGCCTCGCTACTACGCGATGGGCGAAGTCTTCGCGATGCCCTGTCGCACGCGTCTGGGCGGCATGGAGGTCGAAGGCTGGGGCAACGTGTTCATCGAGGCGTCCGCGTGCGCGCGTCCGATCGTCGTGGGCGACTCCGGAGGCGCGCGCGAGACGGTCGTCGACGGCGAGACCGGTCTCCTGGTCGACGGGAGCGACGTCGAGCAGGTCGCGGATGCCGTCGCAGGGCTGCTCGCGGATCCGGAGCGCGCCCGGCGGATGGGGGCGGCGGGACGCGAGCGCGTCGAACGTGCGCACGCGTGGCCGGCGATCGCCTCCCGTCTCGCCGCGTGGCTCCGCCAGGCGGTGGAGTAGCGAGCGCTTCATCCGTCGGGCAGTTGGCGAGGGGTACGCTGCCGCCATGGCCGAAACGTCTTCCACCCAGGCCGAACGACATTGCGCACGTTGCGGCGCCTTCCTGTATGAGGGAGCCGAGTGGTGCGGGATGTGTTTCGAGCCCGTCGCCTCCGAGCGAGAGCCGGAGCCGGAGCCGGAAGCGGAGCCCGAACCGGAGCCGGAGCCGGTTCGCCCGGCCGGGGCCGTGGAGCCCGAGGGGCGGGCCGATCCGGAGCCGCTTTCGGCTGCGATCGCGGGGGCGACGGAAGGGCCCATGTGGCCCTGCCCGATCTGCGACGGCAAGAACCCGATCGAGCTGGACTTCTGCGCCACCTGCGGCGCGTCGTTCGCGTCGCTGATGCGAGAGGAGACCGTCCGGGTCGAGGTAGATCCTCGCGCGGCGTTCCGCCGATCGTTGCTCTTCCCGGGGATGGGGCACCGGATGGTGCCCGGCCGTGACGTCGACGGGTTCGCACGGGCAACGCTGTTCGCGATGCTGCTGATCGCCACGCTGATGTTGGGGCTCTCCGGCGTGCACGCGGGCGCGGTCCTGCTCCTGTTCCTGGTGTACCTCGGCGCGACCGTGACCGTCTATCTCCTGACCGCGTTCGAGGCCGCGCGGCTCGCCGAGGGCGGAGAGCCGCTCGTCTCATCGCGGACGCTGCTGTGGGCGACGGTCGCGATCCTGCTCCTATCGATCGTGGTCGTCGCGTTCGTCATCGGCACCGCGACCAAACGCTAGGATTCGGCGCCATGGAGCATGCAGAGGGCTCGGTCGTCATCGAGGCTCCGCTCGAGGACGTCATGGAGGTCATCGAGGACTACGAGTCCTACCCGGAATGGGCGGACGTGGTGACCGTGGACGTGCGTACGCGCGGCGAGGGCGGTCGGGCGTACGAGGTGGCCTACGAGGTCGAGGTGCCCGTGCTGGGGAAGGCTGCCTACACGCTCGCCTACGTCTACGCGCCCGGGGACACCGGTCTGTCCTGGACGACCAAGGAGGCGCGCGGCGCGATCCGTGACATCCGCGGCGAGTACCTGCTGAACGAGGTCGCGGACGACACCACGAAGGTGACGTACCGGCTGGGCGTCGAGCTCGGGGTGCTGGTGCCGGGGTTCCTCCGAACCGAGGGCGCGAAGCGCGTGATCGAGAACGCGCTGGACCGGCTCAAGCGTCGCGTCGAGATGGGATAGGAGCCCCGATCCGGTTCACCCGATGGCGGCCCTGCCGCCCGGCGATCGGCCATCCCCCGTAAGCTGACGGCCGTGAGGGTGATCCTGTTCACCGGCAAAGGTGGCGTCGGCAAGACGACCGTCGCGGCGGCGACCGCGGTCCGCGCCGCCCGATCGGGCAAGCGCACGCTGGTGATGAGCACCGATCCGGCCCACTCGCTCGGTGACTCGTTCGAGGAGGAGATCGGATCGTGGCCGACCCTCATCGCCGAGAACCTCTGGGCGATGCAGATCGATGCGCAGGAACGCCTGGAGGGGAACTGGCGCGAGATCCAGGACTACTTCATCCAGCTGATGAACTGGGCGGGCACGGAGACCATCCAGGCCGAGGAGCTCACGGTGATCCCGGGGCTCGACGAGATCTTCAGCCTGATCGACGTGCGCACGCACGTGGAGAGCGGCGCGTTCGACATGCTCGTCGTGGACTGCGCCCCCACCGCCGAGACGCTCCGGCTGCTCTCGCTTCCCGAGATCATGAACTGGTACATCGAGCGTGTGTTCCCCGTGGAACGGCGCGTCGTGAAGACGATCCGCCCGATCGTGTCGCGCATGACGTCGTTGCCGATCGCCGGCGACCAAGTGTTCGCGGCGATCGAGCGGCTGCATCGGAACCTCGACACGGTGAAGCAGATCCTCACCGATGAGCAGGTCTCGAGCGTCCGTCTGGTCGTGAACCCGGAGAAGATGGTGATCGCCGAGGCCCGGCGGACGTACACGTACCTCGGTCTGTTCGGCTATCGCGTGGATGCCGTCGTCGTGAACCGCATCATCCCGGAGGAGGTGGTCGACCCGTACTTCGGGAAGTGGAAGGACGTTCAGGCCGAGCACCTCGCCACCGTGCACGAGTCCTTCGAACCGGTCCCGATCCTCACCGCGCGTCTGTTCGACCGCGAGATGATCGGCATCCCGCTGCTGGTGGAGATGGGGGACGAGGTCTACGGAGAGCTCGAAGCCACCGACATCCTGTATCGCGACGACCCGATCAATGTCCGCAAACGCGGCACGGGCTACGTCATGTCGATGCGGCTCCCGTTCGTCTCGCGCGACGAGATGGACATCCATCGCCGGGGTGAGGAGCTGTTCGTGCGCGTCGGCTCGTACAAGCGGAACCTGATCCTGCCCCAGACGCTCAAGAGGATGGTGGTCCGCGAAGCGAACTTCGCCGGCGATCACCTGGAGATCCTGTTCGGCCGCTCGCCGCGGCCGGCGGGTGATGAGTCGAAGTGAGGAGTTGAGACCGATGGCCGAGTCCAAGGGGAAAGCGAAGTCCGAGGCCCGCCCGGGGCACGAAGACGAGCCCTCCGCGGAAGCATCGCGCACGGGAGCGGGAGCGGGAGGCGGACACGTCTGCGACGTGGCGTTCTGTCCGATCGGACTCGCGCTCACGGCCGTGCAGCCGCTGAAGCCGGACGTGATCGAGCACCTGCTGGTTGCCGGCCGTGAGTTCTTCCTGGCGGCCAAGGCGCTCATGGACGTGCGCGCCGACGATCTCGCGAAGGACGGCGGGTCCTCCACGTTCGAGAAGATCGACATCGGGTGACGGGTATCGCCGGCGCAGTGCGCGAGGCCGTCGGGATCGACGTCGGCGGCACGAAGACCGCCGCGGCTCGCGTGGATGGCGACGGGAGGGTGCTCGCGCTGGAGACCCTGCCCACGCCCGCCGACGACGTCGACGCCACGCTCGCGACCGTCGTCAAGGCGGCGAGGGCGGTCATCACACCTGACGTCGGAGCCGTCGGCATCGCCGCCGCCGGATTGGTGGCCTGGGAGACCGGCGAGTTGGTGTTCGCTCCCAACCTGGCGTGGCGACAGGTGCCACTCGCCCGTTTCCTGACCTCGGAGTTGGGCGTGCCCGTCGTCGCGGACAACGACAACACGGCCGCGGCGTGGGGTGAGTACGTCTTCGGGGCCGGACGCGGGCACGAAGACCTGCTGTTGGTGGGCGTCGGCACCGGGATCGGCGGCGGCATCGTGAGCGGCGGCAAGTTGTTCCACGGCGTGCACGGGTTCGCGGCCGAGATCGGACACATCGTCATGGACCCCGCGGGCCCCATATGCGGGTGTGGGAACCGCGGGTGCTGGGAACAGCTGGCCTCCGGGCAGGCCGTGACGCGCGCGGCACGGGCGGCCGTGCGCGAAGGAGCGGAGACCGTGCTCGCCGAGCTGACGGCCGGCGATCCGCACCGGATCACCGGACCGATGGTGACCCAGGCGGCTCGCGAGGGCGACGCGGTGTCGATCGCGATCCTCGCGGACGTCGGCTACTGGCTGGGCGTCGGGATCGGAGGTCTGGTGAACATCCTGGACCCGGAGATCGTCGTGATGGCCGGGGGCGTGGCAGAGGCGGGCGACCTGCTCCTCGATCCCGCGCGCCGGGCGTACAGGGACACGGTCGAAGCGGCGGAGATGCGACCCGACGTACCCATCGTGCTCGCCGAGCTGGGCAACCACACCGGCGTGGTGGGAGCGGCGGCGTTGGTGCTGAAGGCGCCCGCGTGAACCTGGGGGTCTCGCTCCCCGTGTTCACCGCGGATCCGTCACGGCCGTTAGCGGTCGCCGCGAAGGCCGCGGCCCTCGGCTTCGACGGTGTGTTCTCGCCGGATCACTTCTTCCCGCCCGTCTTCTATCCGCCTTCCGGACCCGACCGCCCGGCCCTCGAGGCGTTCACCACCCTGTCCGCGGTGTCGGCGCTGCATCCGACCCTGCACGTCGGCACGTTGGTCGCCCGCGTCACCCTGCGCGCGCCGGGTCTCCTGGCGAAGCAGGCGGCGGCCCTCGACCACCTGAGCGGAGGACGGGCGATCATCGCGATCGGCACGGGCGATCGAGCGTCCAGGCCCGAGCACGAGATGTACGGCCTCCCGTACCCGAGCGCCGCCGATCGGGTGGCGATGCTCGAGGAGACCGTTGGCGCGCTCCGCGCCCTGTTCCGTAGCGGGGCGTGGCCCGGCGGGGCGCACGTGCCGCCGCTCACCGGTCCGCTGCTTCCGCCGGGGTCGCCGGAACTCTGGGTCGGGGGCCGGTCCGATGCCGTCCTGGGGGTCGCGGCGCATGTCGCCGACGCGTGGAACGGGTGGGGCGACGACGTGGAAGGGTTCGCCGCGAAGGCGGCGCGGCTCCGCGAGCTCGCCGACGGCCGCGCGGTCGCGCCGACGTGGGGCGGCATCGCGCTCGTGGGCGAGACCGCCGCGGACCTCGAGCGCCTCCTCACCGAACGAACGGCGAAGGGCCTGTCGACCGAGGGCGTCTGGACGGGGACGGCCGACGAGCTCCGATCGTTCGTCGACGCGCTCGGCGAAGCGGGCGCGACCTGGTTCGTCGTGCTTCCTGCCGGGCCGTCCGACCGCCTGGATGTCATCGCAGGGGCGCTGATCGGCCGATGACGAGTGCGGATCTGAAGCGCGCGAAGCGCGCGGTACGCCACCGTGTGCTGGCGGCCCGCGATGCGATGTCCGCGACCCAGCGGCAGCGAGCGTCGTCATGCATCGTCGATCTGGTGCTGTCCCTCCCCGAGGTCGAGCGCGCGTCGACGGTGATGGTGTTCTGGTCGTTCGGATCCGAGCCCGACACGGCGCCGCTCATCGAGGCCCTCCACTCCCGAGGCGCCGGGGTGGCGCTGCCGCAGATCGTCGACGGTGAGATGGAGCCGCGCTCCTACGCGCCGGGGGACCCCGTGACCGAGACGTCCTTCGGTGCGTGGGAGCCGTCGGGCGGGGAGAGGCTCGATCCGGCCTCGATCGACGTCGTGGTGACTCCCGCGGTGGCGTTCGACCGGTCGGGTAGGCGCGTGGGGTACGGCGGGGGGTTCTACGACCGCTTCTTCCCGCGAACCGGTCCTGACACGCTGCGCATCGGGATCGGGTTCAGCCTGCAGTTGCTCGAGGAGGATCTGCCGGGTGGTCATTTCGATCACGGCATCGACGGGGTCGTCACGGAATCCGGTGTCGTGCGGTTCGAGAGGCGCAGATGAGGGTGTCGAGCCCGCCGCGCAGGGTTCGGCGTCGGTCGTGGCGTGAAGCGGAGTTCGCCTCGCTGGACTTCGAGGCGACCGGGCTGGACTTCACGCGCGACACGATCGTGTCGTTCGGAGTCGTGCCGGTGCGGGGAGGTCGTGTCGTGCTCGCCGACACCGTCCATCAGTTGATCGAGCCGCATGTTCCGCCCTCGGTGGCGTCGCAGAAGATCCACGAGCTTCGCCCGCAGGATCTCGCCGGTGCACCGCGCCTGGACGAGGCTAGGGTGGCGCTTCGAGACGCGATCCGCGGCCGGTACCTCCTGGTCTGGTTCGCCGACGTCGAGGTGAACTTCCTATCCACCATCTTCGGCACGAGCACGAGGTCGTGGCGTCGTCGAACGATCGACGTCCGCAACCTGGCGATCGAAGCCGACGGTGCGCCCCGGTCCGCACGCGAGCATCTCGGATACGGATTGACCTGGTCGGCCGGGCGACTCGGAGTTCCGGTGGCGAACCCGCACGACGCGCTGGATGACGCGCTGGTCACCGCGCAGGCGTTCCTCGTCCTCGCCAGCCGGCTCCCCGTGGAGCCCACCGTTGGCGACCTGGCACGCCTGGCCGGCGGCGACGCGGGTTGAACAACCATTCAAACTCGGGGTATAACGCCGGAGGCCGGGACGGGGACCCGGGAGACGCGCCGGCCACCCCCGACGAGGAGGCATACCGATGAGCGATGCGATCAGGACCGCGTTCCACGGCATCCAGGAGACGCGGGGCGCGACGTTCGTGGAGGAGGGTGGCTGGTACTGGAGCGTCTCCTTCGGCGATCCCGACAAGGAGTACGCGGCGGTCCGGGACGGGGTCGGCATGTGGGACGTGTCGCCCCTCAACAAGTGGGAGTTCCGCGGGCCCGACGCCGTCGAGGCGGCGCAGCGGGTCCATTCGAACGACGTCCTGGGACTGGAAGTCGGGCAGGTCCGGTACGGAGCCTTCCTCGACGAGGACGGGCTGCTGGTGGACGACGGCACGGTCTTCAAGCACGCCGACGATCATCTGTGGGTCATGACGAACGGCATGGAGCGCTCCGAGTACTTCGCGGAGGCGACGAAGGGCCTGGACGTCTCGGTCGACTACATCGCGACCGAGTTGCCGAACATGCAGATCCAGGGACCGCGCTCGCGCGAGCTGATGCGCACGCTGACCGACGCCGATGTCGACTCGCTCGGCTACTTCCGGTTCATCCCGGAGCCGGTGATGGTGGGGGGCGTTCCCGTGTGGCTGTCCCGCACGGGGTTCAGCGGCGAGCTCGGGTTCGAGCTGTTCCTGCGGCCCGAGCACGCTGATGACCTGTGGGCCGCCGTCGAGGGCGCCGGAGCGACGCCGTACGGCATCGAGGTGATCGAACCGCTGAGGATCGAGACCGGGATGGTCGTCACCGACTACGACTATGCGGAGCACGGGCGCTCGCCGTACGACCTCGGCATGGACCGGGTGGTGGCGCTCGACGCTCCGGGCGAGTTCATGGGCAAGGACCGGCTCCGGGAGGTCGCGGCCGATCCGCCGAACCGCTTCAAGACGTTGCGGGTCGAGGGCGACACCCTCACCGCGTACGGCGCGGCCGTGACGAAGGGTGGCGAGGACGTGGGCGTCCTCACGAGCCCGGCGATCAGCCCGAGGTTCGGAAACGTCGGTCTCGCGATCCTGCGTTCGGACGCGGCGGTCGACGGGAGCGCCGTGGATGTCGAGCTCGGCGACGGCACGGTTCGCGCCACGGTCGACGTGCTGGCGATCTACGACCCGCAGAAGCGCCGGCCGAGGAGCTGACACGTTCGAGCAGAGCCGTGGCTCAACCCAACGGCAACCAGGAAGGAAAGGACGAGTCATGACCGACGAAGAACGCCGCTCACCGCTGCACGACGCGCAGACCGCCGCAGGTGCGGAGATCATCTGGGAGGACGGCTGGCCCTGGGCCATGACCGTCGGCGACACCGCGCAGAACGAATACGAGGCCATCCGCTCCGCGACCGGCATATGGGACCTCTTCTCGACCATCAAGTACGAGGTGACGGGACCGGACGCCGGCCCCCTGATCCAGCGCCGGTTCACGAACGATCTCTCCGGTGTCGGCGCCGGCCAGGTCCGCTACGGCGCGTTCGTGAACGCGGACGGGCTCATGGTCGACGACGGCAACGTGTACAAGCACTCCGACGGGAAGTTCTGGGTGATGGTCAACACCGGGGGTCTCGAGGATTGGTTCCGTGAGACGGCGGACGGTCTGGATGCGCGGATCGAGGGCCGGACTGAACAGCTGCCCATGATCTCGGCCACGGGCCCAACATCGCGCGACCTGGTCCAGGGACTCACGGACTTCGACCTGTCGTCGCTCGGCTACTTCCGGTTCAACCCCGAGCCGGTGCAGGTCGGCGGCGTGCAGACGACGGTCCTGCGCACGGGGTTCTCCGGCGAGCTCGGGTTCGAGCTCGTGACCGACCCGGGTTCAGCACCGGCGTTGTGGCAGGCGTTGATCGGTGCCGGCGGCAAGCCGTTCGGGCTGGAGGCGATCGACATCGCGCGCGTCGAGGCCGGGCTCATCATCATCGCGCTCGACTACCAGCCGGGGGAGACCTCGCCATTCGACGTGTCGCTCGACCGGTTCGTGAAGCCGGGAACCGAAAACGTCGGATCGGACGCGCTCGCAGCCGTCGCAACGGATCCGCCGAGGCGTCTGAAGACGCTGCGGATCGAAGGCGACGCCGCCCCGGAGGCAGGGGCTCCGGTCACCAAAGACGGTGAAGCGGTCGGGACGCTGACGTCCCCCGTCGCATCGCCCCGTTTCGGGACGATCGCGCTCGCGGTGCTCGCGACGGGCGCGGCGAACGACGGCGAGAAGGTCGATGTGGGAGGAGCCGTCGCGACCGTGGCACCGCTCAGCATCTTCGATCCGGAGAAGAAGCGGCCGAGGGCCTGACCCGCCGCGCGGTCCGGGCAGGGACACCCCGTATCCTTCGCGGCATGGGCGAGGACGGGCTCGTCGGCGTGGTGCCGAACTTCAGCGAGGGTCGGCGCGCGGACGTGATCGACGAGATCGTCGGCGCGCTGCACGTCGAGGACGCGCGGGTCGTGTACGCCGAGGCCGACCGGGACCACAACCGCCTGGACACGACGGTCCTCGGACCGCCGGCAGCGGTGTCGGCGAGCGCGATGGCGGGTGCGGCGCAGGCGATCCGGCTGATCGACATGTTCGAACACCGTGGTGGTCATCCGAGGATGGGTGCGGCCGACGTGATCCCGTTCATGCCGGTCCGCGGAGTCTCGATGCAGGACTGCATCACCATCGCCCGCGGATTCGGGCAGGAGCTCGCGGAGACGTTGGGCATCCCGGTCTACCTCTACGACCGGGCGGCGCTGCGGCCGGATCGGGCGTCGCTCGCCGACGTGCGCAAGGGGGAGTTCGAGGGGCTGCGCGATGCGGTCGCGCGCGGCGAACGGTTGCCCGATTTCGGACCACACGAGATCGGGCGCGCGGGTGCGACGGCGGTGGGGGCGCGCAAGCCGCTCGTGGCCTTCAACGTCTACCTCGACGGTACGGCCGAGGCGGCGGCGAAGGAGATCGCACACGACGTGCGTGAGTCGTCTGGCGGCCTGCCCGCGCTCCGCGCGATCGCGTTCCGCGTGCCCGAGCGCGGAGGCATCGTCACGGTGTCGATGAACCTCGTCGATCACGAGGTCACCGGCCTGCGTGCCGCGTTCGACGCCGTGGCGACAGTGCGCGGTCGCTCGAGGCATGGAGATCTCCGACAGCGAGATCGTTGGCCTCGTGCCCGAGTCGGCCCTCGCGCCGGGTGACGTCGAGTACCTTCGTCTCGTGGGCTTCGAGCCCGAGAGCCAGATCTTGGAGCGGCTGGTGGCCGCCACGGAAGGGGAGTGACGCGTGACCGACGGTCGACTGGGAAGCATGACGGTGGAACGGTTCCTGGAGGTCCTGGGCTCCGATGCCCCGACGCCAGGCGGCGGCGCGGCGGGCGCGGTCTCGGGGGCGATCGGGGCGGCTTTGATCGCGATGGTCGGCAGGCTCACGGTGGGCAAGCCCGGGTTCGAGGACGTCGACGCCCGGATGCGCGCGTTGATCGAGAAGGCCGATGCCGCGCGGCTGGCGTTCTTGGGGCTGGCCGACCGTGACGCGCATGCGTTCGACGACGTCATGGCCGCGTTCAAGATGCCGAAGACGACCGATGAGGAGAGGGCCGCGCGCTCCGCGGAGATCCAGTCGGGATACGAGCACGCCGCCTCGGTACCGCTCGAGATCGCGCACGCGGCGGTCGACCTCATGGAGCTTGCGGAAGACGCGACGTCGAGCGGCAATGCGCAAGCCGCGTCCGACGGCGTTTCGGGAGCCGCGCTTCTGTACTGCGCCGCCGTCTGTGCGATCGCGAACGTCGAGATCAACGCCGCTTCGCTGAAGGACGAGGCCCGTCGGACGGTCCTGTTCGACGAGGTCGCCGCGCTTCGCGGCCGGGCGGACCAGTCCGTCCGCGAGAGCCAGACCGCGTTCCAACTTCGTCTTTCGTCTTGATCGCGGCGGGCGTAGGCTCGCCCTCGTGAAGATCGACTCGATCGTCTTCGACTGCATCGACGCGACGCCGCTCGCGCGCTTCTGGTCCGCGGCGCTCGGCTGGTCGGTCGCCCCTTACGACGAGGACGAACTCGCGCGTCTGCGCGACGAGGGCGTGACCGACCCCGAGGACGACCCATCCGTGTTGGTCGAGCCACCCGAGGACTCGGATCTGCCGACGATCTTCTTCACCGAGGTGCCCGAGGACAAGATGGTGAAGAACCGCGTCCATCTCGACCTGGTCGCCGACACGACGATCGAGGACGACGTCGAGCGACTGCGGGCGCTGGGCGCGACCCTGCGGAACTGGGCAGAGGAGGGCGGGAACGTCTGGGCCGTCATGCAGGACCCCGAGGGCAACGAGTTCTGCTTGCTACCGCCCGAGGGGTAGGCACTAGAAGAGGCCGACCGTCCGTCCCTGTTCGTCGATGTCGACGCTCATGAAGGCCGGGGTCTTGCCCAGGCCCGGCATCCGCTGCATGTCGCCGCAGAGCGCGACCACGAACCCGGCGCCCGCGCTCGGCACCAGGGTTCGGACGGGCAAACGGAAACCCACCGGGCGGTTGAGCAGCGTCGGATCGTGCGAGAGCGACAGGTGGGTCTTCGCCATGCAGACGGGGAGCTCGCCGAACCCGAGCGCGTCCATGCGGGCCAGGTCCTTCTCCGCCTGCGGGAGGAAGTCCACCCCGTCGGCGCCGTAGAGCTGGGTGGCGATCGCCTCGATCTGGTCCCGGAGCGGCGTGCCGTCCGGCGTCAGGGGGCGGAAGTCGTTCGGCTGCTCGCACGCTTTCACGACCGCGTTCGCCAGATCGATCGCACCTTCGCCCCCTTGTGCGAACGCGCGGTTCACGACCACCGTCTCCGCGCCGGCCCCGATGGCGAGCTCCTCGATGAGCCGGACCTCCGCATCTGAGTCGGTGGGGAAGTTGTTGATCGACACGACACAGGGGATGCCGTAACGCTTCACGATGCCGACGTGTGCGGCGAGGTTGTCGGCGCCCCGTCGCAGCGCGTCGAGGTTCTCGCCCGCGAGGTCGGCGAACGGCATCCCGCCGTGGGACTTCGTCGCCCGGACCGTCGTCACCAGCACGGCGGCGTTCGGAGCGAATCCACCCACACGGCACACGATGTCGCAGAACTTCTGGAAGCCCAGGTCGCTCCCGAACCCCGCCTCGGTCACGACATAGTCCGCCAACTTCAGCGCCACCCGGTCCTCGATGATCGAGTTGTTCGCGTGGGCGATGTTGCCGAACGGTCCGGCATGGATCAGGACGGGCTGGCCCTCGAGCGTCTGCACCAGGTTCGGCTTGATGGCGTCCTTCATGATCACGGTCATCGCGCCGGCGACCTTCAGGTCTTCGGCGGTGACAGGTCTGCCGCTGCGATCGTCCGCCACCACGATCCTGCCCAGCCGCGCGCGGAGGTCGCGGAGGTCGGTCGCGAGCGCGAAGACCGCCATGATCTCCGACGCGGCGGTGATCACGAACTGGTTCTCGCGAGGCACCCCGTGCGCCTTCCCTCCGAGTCCGACGACGGTGTAGCGCAGCTCGCGGTCGTTCACATCGAGCGTCCTGGGCCACGTGATGGACTGCGGGTCGACGTCGAGCGGGTTCCCGTTGAAGATCGAAGCATCGAGCGCGGCGGCCAGCAGGTTGTGTGCTGCGGTGACCGCGTGGAAGTCGCCGTTGAAGTGGAGGTTGACCTCTTCCATCGGGACGACCTGCGCGTAGCCGCCCCCGTTGCCGCCACCCTTGATGCCGAAGACCGGGCCCATCGACGGCTCCCGCAGGCACAGCGCCACACGTTTGCCGATCTTCCCGAGTCCCTGTGTCAGCGAGACCGACGTGGTCGTCTTGCCCTCGCCCGCTTTCGTCGGCGTGATCGCCGTCGTGATCACGAGCTTGCCGTCGGGTCGCTCCCGGAGCCGGTCCAGGATCGAGAGCTCCACCTTGGCGCGGTAGCGCCCGAAGAGCACGAGCTCGTCGGGCAACAGCCCGGCCGTCTCCGCGATGTCGGCGATCGGTTGGAGGTGTGCTTCCTGGGCGATCTCGAGTCCGCTCTTCATGATGACGTTCGATCTTCCCTTCGGGTCGGCTCTTTCTCGAGCGATCTGGGCGCGGGGAGGCGCGCTCCGGGACCTTACGCCCCAGGGGGTTCGGGCTCCAAGCCGGCGTTGCGGGGAACGCGACCGTCGCCGAGGATCCGCACGTGGCACCCCACGTCGCTGCGAGGGTTGCGCTCGGGGGTGACGAGCGCGAGTATCCGGACGGAGTGAGGAGGTGCCGACATGTCGGAGAGCGGATCGGGCGGTAGCGGCGAGCGCGATCTCGGGGCGCAACGCTGGGGAGCCGAGCAGGAGCAGATCGACCACCTTGCGCAGCAGGAACATCTGGCGAACGAGGCCGAGCGCATCCACGCGGAGGAGGCGGCCGAGGAGAGCCGGCCGGCTCCGAAGAAGCGCCCCTGGTGGAGGTTCTGGGGGTAGCTCCGCGACGATCCGGTGGTCCGTATGGCGCGTGACGCCTAGGCTTCATGGATGGCCGTCACCGAGCCCCTCCGCAGGAACCTCGCGTCGACCAGGATCGTGTCGATCCGTGGCGGTGAGCGATCGGAGCGGGCCGACTCGCTCGCGACGGAAGAGCCGATGGAGATCCGGGCAGGTGGTCCTGGGCAGGAGGCGGAGGCCGTCGCCGTCACGATGCGAACCCCCGGGGGGGACTTCGAGCTCGCGGTCGGCTTCTTGTTCACGGAGGGGCTCATCGATGCCGGTGACGTGCATCGCGTGGCGTATTGCGACAACGTCCCCGGCGAGGACCAGCAGTACAACATCGTCTCGGTCACGCTCGACACGCCGCTCGATCGTGAGCGGCTCCATCGGAACTTCGCCGCGACGTCGTCATGCGGCATCTGCGGCAAGGCGGCGCTCGACGACGTGGAGGTGCGATGCGCGCCCGTCGCCTCCGGACCCGATGTATCCGCCGACGTCCTCGTGTCGCTCCCGGACCGGTTGCGGGCTGGGCAGAAGGTGTTCGCGAGGACCGGGGGCCTGCACGCGGCCGGGCTGTTCACCCCGGAAGGCGAGCTGCTCACGTTGCGGGAGGATGTGGGCCGGCACAACGCCGTCGACAAGGTGATCGGCGAGCAGTTGCTGGCGGGCAGGCTGCCCCTGTCGGGGCACGTCCTGCAGGTCAGCGGGCGTGCGTCTTTCGAGATCGTGCAGAAGGCCGCGGTCGCGGGGATCCCGATCGTGAGCGCCGTCAGCGCGCCTTCCTCGCTCGCCGTCGAGGCGGGGGAGCGGTTCGGGATGACGATCGTCGGGTTCGTCCGCGACGGAGGCTGCAACGTATACGCCCATCCCGAGCGCGTCCTCACCTGACCGGCGGGGCAGACGGCGTCGGCTCGCGGCTCACCCCGGCGCCGAGCCCCGCGTAGAATCGGCTTTCACGCACCGACGTTTCGGTGGAAAGGAGAGCCGATGAAGAACGGGCTCACGCGACTCACCGAGCCGATGGTCCGCGACGACGGCGTGCTCCGCACAGCCACATGGGACGAGGCCCTCGACAGGGCCGCGGCCGGGCTGCGCGACGCCACGGAGCGGAACGGCGGCAACGGGGTCGGCCTGTTCAGTTGCTCGAAGGCCACCAACGAGATGAACTTCGTCGCACAGAAGTTCGCTCGTCAGGTCCTGCACAGCAACAACATCGACAGCTGCAACCGCACCTGACACGCTCCTTCCGTGGTCGGTCTGGCCACAGTGCTCGGAGCAGGTGGCGGGACAAGCTCATACGAAGAGATCGAGCACACCGATCTCATCCTGATGTGGGGGTCGAACGCGCGAGCGGCGCATCCGATCTTCTTCCACCACATCCTGAAGGGGATCCACAACGGCGCGAAGATGATCGTGGTGGATCCTCGCCGCACGGCGTCCGCGGAATGGGGCGACCTCTGGCTCGGCATCGACGTCGGCACCGATATCGCGCTCGCGAACACGATCGCCCGCGAGATCATCGTGAACGACCTCCAACATCACGCGTTCATCGAGGGTGCGACCACCGGTTTCGAGGCCTACGAGGCGTCGGTGATGGACTGGACGCTCGAACGCGGACAGGCCGTGACGGGTGTGCCGGCCGAGATCATCCAGGAGGTCGCGCACGCGTACGCGAAGGCCGACCGCGCGACGATCTGCTGGACGCTGGGTATCACGGAGCACCACAACGGCGTGGACAACGTGCTTGCGCTGATCAACCTCAGCCTGCTGACCGGGCATGTCGGCGTGTACGGCAGTGGATTGAACCCGGTCCGCGGCCAGAACAACGTCCAGGGGGGCGGCGATATGGGCGCCCTCCCGAACAAGCTCCCAGGGTTCCAGGACATCGAGAAGGACGCGGCCGCGCGCGAGAGGTTCGAGCGCGCGTGGGGTGTGCCGATCCCTCCGAAGTACGGATGGCACCTCACCCAGATGTTCCACGCGATGGAGCGCGGTGAGCTCCGCGCGGCCTACGTGATCGGCGAGAACCCCGCCAACTCCGAAGCCGACGCCACGCACGCCACACCGCTGCTCGAGGATCTGGATTGCCTGATCGTCCAGGACATCTTCATGACGAAGACCGCGGCGCTCGCCGACGTCGTGCTGCCGGCCTCCGCCGCCTGGGCGGAGAGCGAGGGGACCGTCACGAACAGCGAGCGTCGCGTGCAGCGGGTGCGGAAGGCCCTGGATCCTCCCGGCAACGCGAAGGACGACATCTGGATCATCGCGCAGCTGGCGAAACGACTGGGCGTGGACTGGGGAGACGTCACGCCACACGACGCGTGGGACGAGCTGCGAACGCTCTCCCCGATGCATGCCGGGATGTCCTACGAACGGCTGGAGGAGCTCGGCGGGATCCAGTGGCCGTGTCCCGACGAGACCCATCCAGGCACGCAGTTCCTCCACGCTCGCCTCTGGGAGTTCGACGATCCCGGGCGGCAGGGGACGAAAGCGCCGTTCAGCGTCGTGATCGACGAACCCCCGGTGGACGGCTTGGATGCCGAGTTCCCGCTCCGGCTCACCACGGGTCGCCGGCTCGACTCGTACAACACCGGGGTGCAGAGCGGCGGCTACACGTCGCCGCTGCGGCGTCCGGAATCGATCGAGGTTTCACCGGAGGACGCTGAGATGCTCGGTGTCGAGGAGGGGGAGCGGGTCGCGGTAACATCGCGTCGCGGTGCCGTCGAAGCCCCCATCCACGTCGATCCCGGACTGCGGTCCGGCCTCGTGTTCATGACGCTTCACTTCCCCGACCAGGTCGAGACGAACCGCCTTACGATCGAGGCCAACGACCCGAGGTCTGGGACGGCCGAGTTCAAGGCCACGGCGGTGCGGATCGAGAAGCTGGGTCGACCGCCCGTCGACGTGGGTAGCAACCGGGACGCCGAGTGATGGGGTGGTCGTGGACCTGCACATGATGTCGGCAGCTCCGAGCGATGAGGAGCGCGCGGCCGTCGACGAGCTCCTGGGTCCGCCGGACACCGGCTGGGTGGGCGGGGAGCGCGGGTCCGGCGACGAGCGGCGGTTCGCTCGCGGGGGCCGCGCCGCCCGGGACCGGCGCGACCTCTTGCTTCCCGCGCTCCACGCGCTGCAGGCCCGCGTCGGGTGGATCAGCGAAGGCGGCCTGACCTACGTCTGCCAACGCCTGACCGTGCCTCCGGCCGAGGCGTTCGGCGTCGCGACGTTCTACGCGATGTTCAGCGTCGAACCCCGGCCGAAGACGGTGGTCCACGTCTGCGACGACCTCGCCTGCCGGATCGGAAGGGATCCGCTCTGCACGGAGCTCGAGGGTTCGTTCGGTCCTGCCGGTACCGTCGGTCCGACCGGCGACATCACGTGGGTGCGGAGCCCGTGCCTGGGGATGTGTGAGCGAGCCCCCGCCGTGCTCGTGCAGCGTGCCGGCCGGGATGCGGTCGACTCCTCGTTCGGGGACGCGTCGGCGGCACAGGTACGGAGCCTGCTCGGCGGTGAGCAGCCCGGTCCGGAGTCCGCGCGACCGACCGGCCCCGTCGTCGTCTCCGCACCGCAGACCTGGGACGAGACGAACGGATCGGGCCTCCGTTTGCTGCGGCGGGTAGGGCTGGTCGACCCTTCGTCGATCGACGATTACCGGGCCCACGGCGGCTATGACGCCTTGCGACGAGCCCATGAGCTCGGCCCCGACGGGGTCATCCGGGAGGTCACCGACGCGAAGCTCATGGGCCGCGGAGGCGCGGCGTTCCCGACGGGGGTGAAGTGGAAGGCCGTCTCCGAGCAGCCGGTGCGGCCTCACTACTTCATCTGCAACGCCGACGAGTCCGAGCCGGGGACGTTCAAGGATCGTGTGGTCATGGAGCAGGACCCGTTCGCCGTGATCGAGGCGCTCACGATCGCCGGCTTCGCGACGGGCTGCGACCGAGGCTACATCTACATCCGCGGTGAGTACCCGCTCGCGACGACGCGCCTGCGTCAGGCCATCACGGAGGCCCGTCGCCTCGGATTCCTCGGTGACGACGTGATGGGCGAGGGGTTCGCGTTCGACATCGAGCTGCGGCGAGGAGCGGGCGCCTACATCTGCGGCGAAGAGACCGCGCTGTTCAACTCGATCGAGGGCAAGCGCGGCGAGCCGAGGAACAAGCCGCCGTTCCCCGTGCAGCGAGGCGTGTTCGGCAAGCCGACGGGCATCAACAACGTCGAGACGCTCATCAACGTCCTGGAGATCTTGCGGGTCGGCGGCCTCGCGTACGCCGAGATCGGCACGGAGGGGTCAACGGGACCACGCCTGTTCTGCGTCAGCGGGACCGTTGCGCGCCCCGGCCTCTACGAGATCGAGTCCGGGGCGACCCTCCGGGACGTGCTCGACCTCGCGGGGGGGATCCAGGGCACGCCGAAGGCGATCCTGCTCGGCGGAGCCGCGGGCGGCTTCGTCACGCCGGACGATCTCGACATCAAGCTGACGTTCGAGGATGCCCGCGCGGGGGGATACACGTTGGGCTCCGGCGTCGTGATGGTCTTCAACGAGGCGGTGGACCTCGTCGACATCGTGCTGCGGATCGCGCGCTTCTTCCGTGACGAGTCCTGCGGGCAGTGCGTGCCGTGCCGGGTGGGGACGGTCCGCCAGGAGGAGGCGCTGCATCGGCTGGTCTCGCAGCGCGTGATCGGGGGTCGTCAGCAAGAGCTGGCGTTGATCGACGAGATCGCCCAGGTGATGCGCGATGCGTCGATCTGCGGGCTCGGCCAGACGGCCGCGTCCGCCGTACAGTCTGCCGTGCAACGGCTTCATCTCTTCGACGATCAGGGAGTGAGCGCATGAGCGCCGTGCCTCTCGCGCCTCCGCGTCGGCTGATCGACGTCGAAGTGGACGGCCGGGCGGTCCGCGTGCCCGAGGGGTCCACGCTGCTCGATGCGTGCCGGGTCCAAGGGGTCGATACGCCCACGCTCTGCTACGCCGGCAACCTCACACCGGTCAACGCCTGCCGCGTGTGTGTCGTCGAGGTCGAGGGATCGCGGGTGCTCGTGCCGGCGTGCTCGCGCCAGGCCGAGGACGGGATGAAGGTCAGGACCGACACGGAACGCGTGCAGCATTCCCGGAAACTGGTGATGGAGTTCCTCGCGTCGAGCGTCGACGTCGAGCTCACCAGCCCGGACGTGCATCGGTGGATGACCGAGTATCAGGTGCACCCGGAGCGGTTCGGCGCGGAGATGGAGGAAGCCCCGGCGGGGGAGCGCGACGGCCGGTGGGCGGGTCACCACCACGAGCCCGCAGACCCGACCGTCGCCGAAGGCGTGGCACAGCCGGTGAAGATCGACAACGAGCTGTACGTCCGCGACTACTCGCGCTGCATCCTCTGCTACAAGTGCGTTGAGGCATGCGGTGTCGACGCCCAGAACACGTTCGCGATCGCCGTGGCTGGACGCGGGTTCGACGCGCGCATCTCGACCGAGTACGCCGTCCCGCTGAACGAGTCGGCGTGCGTCTACTGCGGGAACTGCATCGGCGTCTGCCCCACGGGCGCGCTCATGTTCACGTCGGAGCACGACAAGCGCGAGGACGGCACATGGGACGAGACGCAGCAAACGGTCGTCGACACGATCTGCCCGTACTGCGGTGTGGGATGCGAGCTCGAGCTCCACGTGCAGGACAACGAGATCGTCAAGGTGACGTCGTCGTGGGACAACGACGTGACGAACGGTCACCTCTGCATCAAGGGACGGTTCGGGTTCGCGTTCGTGCAGGCGCGGAAGGGCGAGGATCCGGCCGCGCGGAAGCGGAAGCGAGCCTAGTCTGCGCAGGACTACCTCGAGCGCGACGGGGATCGTGCTCGCCGGAGGACGCTCGACCCGCTTCGGCAGCGACAAGCTGGCGGCCATCCACCGAGGCATCCCGCTGCTGCATCACGCCGTGCTCCGGACGGGCGAGGTGTGCGGGGAGGTCGTCGTGGTCGTCGCGCCCGGCGCGCCGGAGCCGTCGATGCCCCCGGGAGCCGTCGTTCGCGTCGTCCGCGATGCGGAGGAAGGACGAGGCCCGCTGGCAGGCCTGTTGAGCGGGCTGGAAGCGACGTCGACGGAACTCGCGATCGTGGCCGGCGGTGACATGCCCGACCTCTCGACGGCCGTCCTGGAGGAGATGCTCCGCGTTGCCGGCGGGCCCGCGGTCGACGCGGTGGCGCTGCAGGAGGGGGACCGGTTCCGGCCCCTGCCGTGCCTGGTGCGGGTCGCGCGTGCGCGAGATGGCGCGCACGCGCTGCTGAACGAGGGCGAGCGGTCGCTCCGCTCCCTGCTCCGTGCGCTCCGGGTCACCGTCATCGACGAGCCGACATGGACCGCGCTGGATCCCCGCCGTGGCACGCTCCACGACGTGGACGAGCCCTCCGACCTCCGAGGGGGCATCGGGCCCGGTGCCGCGGCACGAGGTGTGGAGTAGGCTCCGAGTCGAAGAGCGGGGAGGCGTAGCCACCCGCGCATCACATCCTCTCCCGAAAGGACGGAAGGCTATGACGCGTCGTGTCCTCATCATGGGAGCCGCGGGTCGCGATTTCCACAACTTCAACACCGTGTACCGCGACGACGCCGACCAAGAGGTCGTGGCGTTCACGGCGACCCAGATCCCGTTCATCAACGACCGGATGTACCCGGCGGAGCTCGCCGGACCGAACTACCCGAACGGCATCCAGATCCACGACGAATCCGAGCTCGCCGAGCTCATCAGCACGCTCCACGTCGACGACGTCGTGTTCGCGTACTCCGACGTATCGCACGAGTACGTGATGCACAAGGGGAGCGAGGCCATGGCGGCCGGGGCGAACTTCCTGCTCCTGGGTCCGGACGCCACGATGCTCGACGCGAAGGTGCCGGTCGTGTCTGTCTGCGCGGTGCGGACCGGCTCCGGTAAGAGCCAGACCACGCGTGCGATCGCCGGCGTGCTGAAGGATGCCGGCAAGCGCGTGGTCGCGGTGCGACACCCGATGCCCTACGGCGACCTGAACGCCCAGCGCGTGCAGCGCTACGCGACGCTCGAGGACCTCGACCGCTACGAGACGACCATCGAGGAACGCGAGGAGTACGAGCCGCACATCTCGTCCGGCACGATCATCTACGCCGGCGTCGACTACGCCGACATCCTCGCGCAGGCACAAGAGGAGTGCGACGTCCTGCTGTGGGACGGCGGGAACAACGACCTGTCGTTCTACCGGCCGACCGTGAACATCGTCGTGGCCGATCCGTTGCGTGCCGGCCACGAGACGACGTACTTCCCCGGCGAGACGAACATGCGCATGGCCGACGTGATCGTGGTCAACAAGGTGGATTCGGCCACGCCCGAGCAGCTCGCCGCGCTCGACGCGACGATCCGGTCGATCAACCCTGACGCGACCGTCGTGCGGGCGAACAGCCGCGTCACCGTGGACGAGCCGGACTCTATCGCCGGCAAGCGCGTCCTGGTGATCGAGGACGGCCCCACGCTCACGCACGGCGAGATGAAGTACGGCGCCGGTGTCGTGGCGGCCCGTCAGCACGGAGCCGCCGAGATCGTCGACCCGCGCCCGTGGGCCGTCGGCACGATCGACGAGACGTTCCGCAAGTACGACGTGGGTCCGGTGCTGCCGGCGATGGGGTACTCGGAGGGACAGCTCGCCGAGATGGAGAAGATCATCGACGACGCCGATGTGGACATGGTCGTGATCGGCACGCCGATCGACCTCCGCCGCGTCATCACGATCTCGAAGCCGGCCGTGCGTGTCCGGTACGACCTGGAGGTCCTCCCAGATTCGCCGACGCTCGCCGACGTCCTGGCGCCGGTACTCAAGGGCTGACCGACCACCGAACACAGGGCGCTGGAGATGGAACGGGTCGTCATCGCGCTTGGCGGCAATGCCTTGCTCCGCCGTGGTGCGGAGGACACGTTCGAGGAGATGTACCGAGCCTCGCGCGCGGCCGCGGAACGCGTCGCCGACATCGCCGCCGCGGGCTGGGAAGTGATCGTCACCCACGGCAACGGCCCCCAGGTGGGCAGGATCCTGCTGCAGCAGGAGGCCGCGAGTGACGTGGTCCACCCGATGCCCCTCGACGTGTGCGGCGCGGAGAGCCAGGGGCAGATCGGCTACCTGCTTCAGGTGACGATCGGCGACGTGTTCTTCGAACGGGGGATGGAGCGTCCGGTCGCCTGCATCCTGACGCTCACCCGCGTGCGTCCGCAGGATCCGGCGTTCCGCAACCCCACGAAGTTCGTCGGCCCCTTCTACGAGGAGGACGAGGCCAGGCGGCTCGAGGAGGAGCGCGATTACGTGATGAAGCCGGATCCGCACGGAGGCTGGCGCCGCGTGGTCCCTTCCCCGAACCCCTACTCGATCGTCGAGACGCCGGTGATCGAGCGCATGGTGGGCGATGGGACGATCGTGATCGCGAGCG
This sequence comes from uncultured Actinomycetes bacterium, assembly GCA_963775755.1. GTDB lineage: Bacteria > Actinomycetota > UBA4738 > UBA4738 > HRBIN12 > JBBQVZ01. Next base: position 99,469 of record CAVZKB010000015.1, read on the forward strand.
GGGGTGGCGGGATCCCCGTGATCGAGAAGGGCCCGCGCCTGATCGGCAAGGAGGGCGTGGTGGACAAGGATCTGGCAGCCGCGATCCTGGCCCACGAGGTCTCCGCGTCGGTGCTCCTGATCCTCACGGACGTGAAGAAGGTGGTCCGGGGGTTCGGCTCGCTCTACCCCGAGGACATCGATCGGATGACCGCCGGCGAGGCGAAGGCGTTGTTGAAGAAGGGGGAGTTCGGAGCTGGATCGATGGGCCCGAAGGTGCAGGCCGCCGTCAACTTCGTGGAGGCGGGCGGCGCTCGCGCGGTCGTCGCGGATCTGGACGACGCGTCCGCGGCGCTCGCCGGCGCCGCCGGCACCGAGGTCGTCGCGGGCTGATCCGTGCGGGTGATGACGTACAACGTTCGCGGGTTCCGCGACGGCCGCGGGCGTGTGGAGTCGGTCGTGCGCGCGCTCGCTCCCGACGTGCTGCTCCTGCAGGAATCCGGTTCGCGCCGGTCCCTCCGCCGGTTCGCCCACGACGTCGGCATGCGCGTCGCCCGCGACCCGTGGTCCCCGCTGCGGCGCCGCGTGAAGAACGCGGTGTTGCTGGCCGAGCCGTGGCGCTTCGGCTCGGTCGAGCTCCGGCGGTTCCCGAGCGCCCGGCGCTGGTACCCGCGGGGAGCGCTCGTCGCCCGCGCCACGAACGGGTCCGACGCGATCTGGGCGGTCTCGGTGCACTTCGGTCTCGGGGGGGCGGAGCGCGTCGTTCAAGGCGCGGCGCTGACGGACCTGGTGGCGAGGCTCCACGACGGGACGGTCGTCGTCGGCGGCGACCTCAACGCGACACCGGACACGCGCGCGACCGTCCGGATCGCGTCCGAGATCCGGGACGCGTGGTCACACGCGGGGCACGGAGAGGGTCCGACGTTCCCCGCCGTCGCGCCGGCCGCCCGGATCGACTACGTGTTCGTCGGAGGCGCGGTCACGATCGTCCGTGCGGCGGTGGGTGCGGAGGGCGCGTCCAGGGCCTCGGACCATCTCCCCGTGAGCGTGGACCTCGGTCAGTAGCGCGTTCGGGGGCGGCGGCTCGGATTCCGGAAGAGCTGCACCGAGATGTAGAGGGCGAACCCGCTGACCGCGAGCACCAGGAACGTCAGCATGCTGGCGAAGAACCACTCGAGGAAGCCCCACCGGGCCGCCCCGATCACCAGGAAGCGGATCGCGGTCACGGAGGGCATCCTACCGAAGGATCGTGCGGGGCCGGTTCAAGCTCCGGGGTCTCCTGCCGATGGGTGAGGTAGGCGAGGCTATGCTGTCTACCCATGGAGAAACCGATGGACGACACCGAACAGGCCAGTAAGGACGAGGCGCAGGAGACGACGAGGAAGGCCGCGGCCGTCGAAGCCTACGAGTCCGAGTGGTACGAGGTGCTGAAGCGCCGGGCGGCAGAGCTCGAGGAAGACAGCGAAGCCGCCGAGTCCGATCCGGGCGACCAGGGCTGAGGTCGCCCGCGACCTCGTCCGTGCCCTGATGCGCCTCGGGATCCTGACCGGCGGCGGCGACTGCCCGGGATTGAACGCTGCCATCCGCTCGGTGGTTCGCGCCGCCGAGGATCGAGGCGTGACCATCCTCGGTTTCCGCGACGGTTGGCGAGGCGTCCTGCACGGCGAGGCGCACAAGCTCTCGCTCGAAGACGTGCGCGGCATCTTGTCGCGGGGCGGCACCATCCTCGGGACCTCCGGTACCCAGCCGTCGCTGATCGACGGTGGTCCCGAGCTCGTCCGTGACGCGATCGGGGTGCACGGCCTCGACGGCATCATCGTGATCGGGGGCGAGGGCACGATGGGCGCGTCGGCCGCGATGCCGGACGTGCCGGTGATCGGGATCCCGAAGACGATCGACAACGACATCGGCGGAACGGACGCGAGCATCGGGTTCTGGACGGCCGCGCAGATCGCCACCGATTCGATCGACCGGCTCTACAGCACGGCGGAGAGCCACAACCGGGTCATGGTGTGCGAGGTTATGGGCCGGACCGCCGGTTGGATCGGCCTCACGTCCGGGATCGCTGGCGGCGCCGACGTGATCTTGATCCCCGAGCACGCGTTCGACATCGAGGCCGTGTGTCGCCGCATCCGCCGGATCCACTCGGAGCGGCGACCGTTCTCGATCGTCGTGGTCTCGGAGGGTGCCGAGCCGGCGGACGGCACGATGGAGCTGCCGGAGTACGCGCTGGACGAGAACGGATGGCCGCGCCTGGGGGGCATCGGCGCGCGGGTCGCCGAGGAGATCCAGCTACGAACCCGTTCCGAGACGAGGGTGACGACGCTCGGTCACGTGCAGCGCGGTGGATCGCCGGTCGCGTACGACCGGGTGCTGGCTACGCGTCTGGGCGCCTCGGCCGTCGACCACGCGGTCGGCGGGCGTTGGGGAATCCTCGTCGGGATCCGGGGGAGGGATATCGCGATCACGCCGCTCGCCGAGGTCGGTGCTCACGCCAGCGTGGTTCCGCCGGAACGGTTCGGCATCCCCGAGATCCTCTGCACGTGAGCGGCCGTTCCGCGCTGGACTCGTAGTAGGTTGACGCCCGTGAACGTCGGCATCCTGACCGGCGGGGGCGACGTCCCCGGGCTCAACGCTTCGATCAAAGCCGTCGTGATGCGGATGGCGTCGGAGGGCCACCGGGTGACGGGCATCCGGCGGGGCTGGGCGGGATTGCTGGAAGTCAACCCGGACGATCCGTCCACGCTCGCCGAGCACGTCATGCCGTTGGATCCCGGCGTCGTGCGCACGATCGACCGGACCGGGGGCACGTTCCTGCACACGTCCCGGACCAACCCGGCCAAGGTGCGCCCGTCGGAGGAGCCGTCGTTCCTGGCTCCCGGGCGTGAGGATGACGGGCCCCGGGATCACACCGCCCACGTGTTGCGCGTGCTGGATCACCTCGGCCTCGACGCCCTGGTCCCGATCGGGGGCGACGACACGTTGTCGTTCGCGCTCCGCCTCACCGACGAGGGTGTGCCCGTGGTGGCGATCCCCAAGACCATGGACAACGACGTCCACGGCACCGACTACTGCATCGGTTTCTCCACGGCGATCACGCGGACCGTCATCTTCATCCACCAACTGCGCACGAGCGCCGGATCGCACGAACGGATCGCGATCGTGGAGGTGTTCGGGCGATATAGCGGTGAGACATCGCTGGTCTCCGCGTACCTCTCCGGCGTCGACCGGGCGATCATCTCGGAGGTGCCGTTCGACATCGAGAAGCTCGCCGGGAGGCTCACGGCGGACAAAGCCGCGAACCCTAGCCGGTACGCGATGATGACCATCTCGGAAGGCGCGACGCTGATCGGCGGCGAGATGGTCCAGGGCGGTCGTGAGGACGCGTTCGGGCACCGGAAGCTCGGCGGTGTCGGCCAGCTGACGAGCGAGCTGATCCACGAGATCACCGGTCAGGGCGTTATCTATCAGCAGATCGGTTACCTGATGCGGTCGGGGAGCCCCGACTCGCTCGACCTGATGGTGGCCATCAACTACGCGGTCATGGCCGCGGACCTGGTGATCGAAGGCACCACCGGACGCCTGGTCGCACTCCGCAACGGGAACTACGCCAACGTGCCCCTCGACGTTACGCGCCAGGGGGTGAAGCGGGTCGACGTGGATTCCTTGTACGACAAGGAGAATTACCTTCCGAAGATCCGTCACGTCGACGGCAAACCGATGTTCCTATACTGACGCGGCCGTGGCTGCCTATCGCGTCGATCTTCGTTCGGACACCGTCACCGCTCCCACCGCTGCCATGCGCAGGGCCATGGCCGAGGCGGAGGTCGGCGACGACTGGTTCGGGGACGACCCCACCGTCAACCGGCTGCAGGAGCGCGCCGCGGAGATCACCGGCAAGGAAGCGGCGATCTACGTGCCCACCGGCACCATGGCCAACCAGATCGGTGTGCGGCTCCACGTGACCGGGTCCGGCCACCTCGTCGCCGCGACGAACGGCGCCCACGTCGCGAGCACGGAGCTGATGACGTCGGCGGTCCTGTCGGGCATCACGTACCGGACGGGGGACCCCGGCCCCAGGGCATGGATGACGGCCGAGCTCGCCCGCGAGCTGATCGAGCCGGAGGATCCCTACGACGTCGAGGTCGTGGACCTGCTGGAGGTCGAGAACACCGTGGGGCACGCCGGCGGCACCGTCATGCCGGTCGAGGAGCTCCGCGCGATCCGCAAGGTCGCGGACGACAACGCCGTCCCGATCCACCTGGACGGGGCGCGGATCTTCAACGCCGCCGTCGCGGCGGGCGTCGACGTGTCGGAGTACGCGCGCGAGGTGGACACCATGATGTTCTGCGTCTCCAAGGGCCTCGGCGCGCCGATCGGGTCGCTCGTGTGCGGCACGCGTGAGCACATCCGCGAGGCACGGCGGCTGAAGATCCTGTTCGGCGGGGCGTGGCGGCAGGCCGGCATCATGGCCGCTGCGGGCCTCGTCGCGCTCGAGGACGGCCCGAAGCGGCTCCACCTCGACCATGAGCGGGCCCGACGTCTGGCCGACGGCCTGGCCGAGGTGCTGCCCGGCATGGTCGATCCCGCATCGGTTGAAACGAACATGGTCTACGCCGACACAGAAGCGGTGGGACTCGAACCGCTCGCCACGATCGGGCGGCTCCGAGACCTGGGCGTGGGAGCGACGTTCGTGTCCGGAAAGGTCCGCATGGTCACGCATGTCGACGTCGACGACGACGGTCTCGCGTTCGCGATGGATGCTTGGCGAACGATCGCCGAGACCGTGCCGGAGACCGTGCCGGAGACCGTGAAGGAGTCGTGATGGGCCTGTTCACCAAGGAGTACCCCGAGGAGATCGCCCGGCGCGTGCCGCCCGGACAACGCCTGGTCAAGTCGTGGCCGGTGCTGCACTACGGACCGATCCCGAAGTTCGACGGGACGAACTGGGACCTGGAGGTCTCCGGACTGGTCGAGAACCCGTTCACGTTGTCCTACGCGGAGCTGCGCGCTTTGCCGAACGTCACCGTGGACGCCGACATGCACTGCGTCACCGGCTGGACCACGCTCGACAACACGTGGGAGGGCGTCTCGTTCAAGACGCTGCTGGAGAGGGCGAAGCCGACGGACGAGGCCAAGTGGGTGATCGCGCATTGCGCTCACGGCTACACGTCCAACCTCTCGCTCCAGGCGATGGCCGACGACGATGTGCTGGTCGCGTGGAAGAACCACGGCGAGGACCTCACGGCCGAGCACGGCTGGCCGCTGCGGCTCGTCGTGCCGAAGCGCTACGCGTGGAAGAGCGCCAAGTGGCTGACCGGCCTCGAGTTCAGCGCGAAGAACAAACGGGGCTTCTGGGAGGTCCGCGGCTATCACATCCACGCCGAGCCCTTCGGCGAGGAACGCTACAGCTACCAGGAAGGCCCGCGCGCCGAGCTGGAGGCGTAACGACGAGGGCCCGCCGGCGGGTCAGGGTCCGAGCCGGTCGGTCAGCCGGCGAGTGAGCGCAGGAGTGCGATGTCTTCTGCTTGCCGGTCGGCCTCACCGGGGGTCTCGAGGATCAGCGCGAGTTCGGCGAGCTCGGGACGAGCGACGATCGCGCGCCAACCGTCGGGTCCGATGAAGCCGTCGCCGATGTTCTCGTGACGATCGCGTCGCTCGCCCCGAGGGTAGAGGGAGTCGTTGGCGTGGATGAGCGCGACACGCTCGGTGATGCCCTCCGCCTTCAACTCGGCGAACATCGATCCGACGCCCTCGGCCGTGTCGAGTGCGTAGCCCGCCGCGAAGAGGTGACAGGTGTCCAGACAGAGGTCGACGCCCTCGACGTCGGCGGCCTCGAGGAGCGCGGCGGCCTCGGGGATCGTCGACGCGACCGCCCCCGACGTGCCGGCCATGAGCTCCACCAGGATCCGGACATGCTCGGCGTTGTCCGACGCGATCCGCAGCGTGGTCGCGGCTCGTTCCCGGGCCGCGTCGGGCTCGACCGGTCCGCCGGCTCCCGCGTGAAGCACCAGGAAGTCGATCCCCAGCGCGTCGCACGCTCGGACCGTGGACCCGGCCAACCCACGGGACTTCGCGACGAACTCCTTGTTCGGAGAGGCGATGTTCACCAGGTACGGCGCGTGGGCGACGAGGGGGCCGAACCCGGAACCGGCCCAGCTCTCACGGAATGTGGCCGCCTCGTCCTCCGTCACGCGGGGACCGGCCCAACCCCGTGGGTTGGAGACGAAGATCTGCGCGGCGTCGGCACCCCGGAGTCGGCATTCCTCGACGGCGCCGGTGATCCCGCCGGAGCGGCGACGGACGTGCGCCCCGACCCTCACACCATGTACAACGTGATCGTGTCGCCGTACGAGACGGTGACGCCGACGCCGGGATTCTGGCTGTAGACCAGGGTGCCCTGCGTGGTTCCGATGGTCTGGAAGTCCGGGACCAGCCCCCACTGGTCCGCGAGGGCGGTCGCGGCGTCGCGGGTGAGCCCGATGAAGTTCGGGACGCCGAAGCTCTTCGGTCCGAGCGAGATCACGATCAGTACCGTTTGGCCGGGTTGAAGCTTGTTCCCGTCCGGGGGGTTCTGCCTGATCACGAGGCCCCGCTCGACCGTGGTGGAGAACTTCGTCTTCGAGCTGTCGACCACGAATCCCAGTACCTCCAGCGCCTGCCTCGCGTCCTGCAGCGTGGCCCCCACCACGTTCGGGACGGGAACCGGCGCAGGACCCTTGCTGACGATCACTGCGATCGCGCTGTTCCGCGGTGCCTTCCCGTTCGTGAGCTCGGTCGCGACCGAGATGATGACGCCCTTCGGCTGGTCGCTGAACACCTGCTTCGGTGGCTCCGCGAGCGTGAGGTGCGCGCGGCCCAGGAGGGTGCGAGCTTCGGGGATCGTCTTGCCGGCCAGATCGGGGACGAGCACGGGTTTGGGACCCAACGACGGCACGAGCGTGACCGTCGCCCCCTTGTCGAGCGACGTTCCGGGCGCGGGGTCGAGGCTCGCCACGGAGCCCGCCGGGATGTTCAGCCGGTAGACGCCGTCGGCGATCGTCACTGTGAACCCGTCGTCGATCAGGCTCGCGCGTGCGTCGTCGACCGGGGTCCCGACGAGCCTCGGGACATCGGCATGGTGTGGGATCACGTACGCCCACACGCCCCACGCCGTGGCGGCCAGCGCGAGGACCAGGAGGAAGATGCCGGTGACCCGGCGGGCCCGGCGGCGCTTCGTCCGCTCGGCCCGCGGGATCGTCTGGGTCGTCGAGGCGACCAGCGACACCCGTTCGGTCACGGCCCCCTCGCCGCTCACTTCGGGGAGGTCGCCCGCCACCGAGGCCAGCGAACGAGCCGCCGGCAAGCCCGCTGCGATCGACTCGAGGTCGCGGCGCATCTCGATGGCGCTCTCGGGCCGCAGCTCGCGGTTGCGGTCGGTCGCCGACAGGACGAACCCGTCCAGCTCGTTGGGGACGTTGGCGACGGCGGACGACGGTTTCGGGACGCGGCCCGACAGGTGCTTGTACGCGATGCTCATGGCCGTCTCGCCGGTGAACGGCAGCTTGCCCGTCAGCAGCTCGTACGTGACGATGCCGAGCGAGTAGAGGTCCGAGCGCGGGTCGGCCGGCTCGCCGCGGATCTGCTCGGGAGAAAGGTATTGCACGGTCCCCTGAACGCCGCCCGCCTGCGTGGCCTTGCCGTCGGCGTACGCGCGGGCCAGGCCGAAGTCGGCGACCTTCACTGTGCCGCTTGTGGTGACGAGGATGTTCTCCGGCTTGATGTCGCGGTGCACGATCCCCTGCGAGTGCGCCGCCTCGAGCGCGAGCAGCGTCTGTCGCACGATCTCGGCCGCCTGCGCCGGTTCCAGCCTGACGTTCGCGTTCAGCAGCTCGCGCGCGGCGCGTCCGCTGACGAACTCCATGACCATGTAGTAGATGCCGTCGACCGCGCCCCAGTCGTAGACGGCGACGATGTTCGGATGGGAGAGCGACGCGGCAGCCCGGGCCTCACGACGGAACCGGTCGACGAATCCCTGGTCGCCGGCGAGCGACCGATGCAGGACCTTGATCGCGACCTCGCGGGCGAGCACGGCGTCGTGCGCGCGGAAAACCTCGCCCATCCCACCGGCGGCCACCCGCTCCACGATGTGGTAGCGGCCGTCGAGGGTGACGAGACCTTGGCCCCCGACCTCGCCGGAGACCTGGGCATGCACAGTACTCTTGGACGTGGTGAACCTCCCTCGGGGGAAGCGCTAAGAGCGGATGCAGCGCGTCCGAAAGCGATTCTACGGTGGGGAGCAGGCGGAATGGCTGAAGCGCTCGTAAGTGCACCGGTGGACTTCTCCGGCGATCTCGACCGGATCGAGGCCGCGGTCCAGGCTGGGAACCGCGATCTGAAGGCGCTCGGCTTCTGGCGCATCGTCGCGCAGGTGAAGCCGGACAGGATGCTCGTGGACCGCTACGCCGATCAGATCGGGCGCATCGACGGCGCGGCGTTCCGCTCCGGTGTCCGCTTGAGGCTCACCGGTGTGGGCGGGCAACTCGATCCTGATCGCGGGCATCGGTGTGGGTCTGGCTGCGGGGATCGTCGCCCGCTCGGTGTCTTCGCCGACGCTCGCCGGGTTGTTGCTGATCGCCACCGGCCTCATCTGGTCCGTGTCATTCCACAGCCCGACCCACTGGTTCGTGGGCTACATGGCCGGTATCCGGTTCACCGACTACTTCCTCGGCGGGCCGCCGCCGCCGCGACCGGGGTTGAAGAGTGACTACGCCTCGTACCTGCGCGCAGATCCTTCGAGCCGCGCGTGGATGCACGCCTCCGGCGCCATCGCGACCAAGGTCGCGCCGTTCTTGGCGCTGGCGCTCTGGCCGGGCTCCGGTGCGCCGTGGTGGTGCGCCGCGGCTCTCATCGCGATCGGCGCGCTCCAGATCGTCACGGACCTCGCGTTCTCCGTGAAGTCGAGCGACTGGAAGAAGTTCCGGCGGGAGCGAGCGATCGCTAGGGCGCGCGCCGAGACCTGAGGGACGCCGGCGCGACCTATACTTCGTCGAGAACCACCGGGGAGCTCGGGAGAACCGGGCTGAGAGGCCGGCTGCACGTCGTCGGCGACCCGCAGGACCTGAACCGGTTAATGCCGGCGGAGGGAGTCGACATGTTCGATCCGGCATCGCTCGGGGTCTACGTCGTCACGTCAGGGGCGTTCGGTCCCGGCCGGGATCATCGTGCCGTGGCGCGTGCGGCGATCGAAGGCGGCGCCACTACGGTGCAGCTCCGCGCCCCCGAGCTCGACGACGACGCACTCCTGCCGCTCGCGGCGGAGCTCGCGGAGGCGTGTCGCGATGCGAACGTGCTGTTCATCGTCAACGACCGGCTCGATGTGGCGCTGGAGAGCAGCGCCGCCGGCGTGCATCTGGGTCAGGACGACGATCCGGAGAGCGCGCGCCGGAGGCTCGGCGCCGATCGCGTGTTGGGTGTCAGCGTCGGAGGCGCGGACGAGGCCGCGGCCGCGGAGCGGGCGGGCGCCGACTACCTGGGCGTGACGGTCTGGTCCACCCCGACGAAGCCGGAGGCGGTGGCTCGCGGGCTCGACGGCCTGGCGAGGTGGCGCGGAGCACGGCGCTCCCGGTGGTGGGGATCGGCGGGATCTCCGCCTCCAACGCCACGCTGGTGCTCCGGGTCGGCGCCGCCGGCGTCGCCGTGATCTCCGCCGTCGCGACGGCGCCCGATCCCGTCGCGGCGGTGCATGAGCTCGCGGTCGTGGTCGGGCGGTTCCGCTCCGAGACGGTGTCGCGATGAGCGAGCAACGCACCGGGAAGGCGACGGCGGAGCTGTTCGAGCAGGTGATCCTTCGACATCTCGGGGCCGCGGACCCGGACGTGCTCGTCGGTCCCAGGCACGGCGTCGACGTGGGGGTCGTGCAGGTGGCGGACGGCGTCGCCATGGCGCTCACGACGGACCCGGTGTTCGTCGTCCCCGCCTACGGCTGGGAGCGGGCCGCGTGGTTCGCCGTGCACATCCTCGCCTCAGACGCCGCGACGAGCGGGCTGCCCCTGCGGTGGATGGCGGTGGACCTCAACCTGCCGCCCGAGATCAGCGACCCGGAGCTGACCGCCCTCTGGGACGCGTTCTCGCGCACGTGCGCGGACCTGGGCATCGCGGTGGTGACGGGGCACACGGCGCGTTACGACGGCTGCGCCTGGCCGATGGTGGGCGGGGCGACGTGCATCGCACTCGGTCCCTCCGACGGGTTCGTGACGCCGACCATGGCGCGTCCAGGCGATCGCGTCGTCGTGACGAAAGGGGCGGCGATCGAGGCAACGGCATTGTTCGCGGCCACGTTCCCCGATCGGTTGGCGTCGGGGGTCGGGACGGACGTCGTTCGCCGGGCCGACGCGTTGTTCGAGCAGATGACGGTCGTCCCCGAGGCGCGTGTCGCCGCCGCGTTCGGGTTGCGCGACCGCGGCGTGACGTCGATGCACGACGCGACGGAGGGCGGCGTGATCGGGGGATTGTTGGAGGTGGCCGCTGCGTCCGACGTCGGGATGCGGGTCGAGCTCGAGAAGATCCCCTTGCGTCCCGAGGTGCGCGCCGTGTGCGAGCACGTCGGCATCGATCCCTACACTTCCATCTCCGAGGGAACCTTGATCGTGACCGTGAGGCCGGACCGCGCGATCGGCTACGTCGAGGCCTGCGCTCGCCAGGGGATCGATGCGGCGGTCGTCGGCGTCGTGACGGAGCCCTCCCGCGGGCGCGTGGTGGTCGACGCGGACGGCGAGCGAGCGCTGGAGCACCCGGGACTCGATCCGTTCTGGGCCGCGTTCGGCGCCTGGGCATCGGAGGCCGCCGCCGCCGGGTAGGCTCGCCGCCGTGGATCTGATCGCGGTGGGCGACGTCATGGTCGACGTGCACGTGCTGGCGCCGGCGCTCAAACGCGGCGGAGACGTCCACGGGCGCGTGCGGCTCCAGCCCGCGGGGACGTCCGCGAACGCCGCGGTGTGGGCGGCGTGGGACGGCGCCGACGTGCGGGTCCACGGGGGCGTCGGCGACGATCTCGCGGGTCGGCTGCTGCGCGACGCGCTCGCGGAGCGGGGCGTCGATCCCGCGCTGACCATCGAGCCCGGCGCCCCGTCCGGCACCATGCTCGTCGTCGTCGAGGCGGGGGAGCGGTCCATGGTCGCCGACCGCGGGGCGAACGCGCGCCTCACCCCCGACGACCTGCCGGCGTCGCTCGACGCCGGCGCCGTGCTCGTGTCCGGATACCTCCTCCTGCAGGACCCGACCACGCCGGCCGGCCTGGCGGCGATCGATCGCGCGACGGCGACGTTCGTTGCGGTGGAGGCGTCGTCATGGCCGCTGGTCGAGGCGTTCGGCCCCGAGCGGTTCCTCTCGGAGACGACGGGCGCAGGCGCGAACGTGCTGTTGGCGAACGAGCGCGAGGCCGAGGTCCTGGTCGGGCTGTCGGGAACGGCCGCCGCGCGGGCATTGGGCGAGCGGTACCGCGTCGCATGCGTGAAGCTCGGCGAGAAGGGCGCGGCGATGTCGTTCGAGAGCGCGCTCGTGGAGGTGGCCGCCGAACCAGTCGTCGAGGTCGACGCGACCGGGGCGGGGGACGCGTTCGACGGTGTGCTGCTCGCCGCACTCGCGAGGGGCGACGAGCATGAGGCCGCGCTGCGCCGCGCGTGCCACGCCGGGGCGCTCGTGGCCGCCAGCGAGGACACGTGGCCGTCGGAGACGCTCTCGTGAGTCGCGCATTCAGGGTCGCCGACGAGGTCCGTGTGGCGCGGAAGCTCCGGAACGGCGTGGTTGCGCTCGAAACCAGCGTGATCGGTCAGGGGCTCCCCGTGCCGGAGAACCGCGAGTGCATCGAACGGATGAGCGCCGCGATCCGCGCAGCCGGCGCGGTGCCGGCATGGATCGGCGTCGTGGACGGCACCGTGACGGTGGGACTCAGCGAGGAGCAGCTCGCCCGGTTCGCCGAGCCAGGCGTCGCGACGAAGGTGGCGCGCCGCGATTACCCGGTCGCGGTGGCGAGTGGAGCGTTGGGCGCCACGACGGTGAGCGCCACGGTCTGGGCGGCGGCGAAGGCAGGGATCGAGATCGCCGCGACGGGCGGCATCGGCGGTGTGCACCCCGGGGACGACCCGGACGTCAGCGCAGACCTCTTGGAGCTCGCGCGCACCCCCGGGCTCCTGGTGTGCTCGGGACCGAAATCGATCATCGATCCGGCTGCGACGGCGGAGAAGCTCGAGGAGCTGGGCGTCGCGCTCGTCGGATATGGGGTGGACCGCCTACCGTTCTTCCTCGCGCGCGAGACGTCGGTGGAGTTGGAGCACCGGACCGACACCCCTGATGAGGCAGCCGCGATGGTCCGCGCCGCATCCGATCTCGGCGTGGCGACCACGATCCTGTTGTGCAATCCGGTTCCCGGCCCGGACGCGATGGACGGCGATGAGGTGGCCGCGGCCGTCGCGGAAGCGGAGGTCCGAGCCGAACGGAACGGCGTGCACGGCAAGGAACGCACGCCGTTCCTGCTCACGGCGCTTGCCGAGATCACGGGTGGACGGACCCTCCGCGCGAACCTCGCGCTCCTCGAGGACAACGCACGGGTGGCCGGACTCGTCGCGACCAGCCTGGCCGCCGGCGATGGAGACAGGTCTGGATGAGGATCTTCGAGAAGGTTGAACCCAGCCTGAGACTTGCAGTGTCCGGCTCGCAAGCACTGATCGTGAGTGCAGATGGACGGCCTAGCTGCACACCCCGCCAAAGGTCTCGTGCGGCGCTGCAGATGGCATCCTGCTGAACGACTTCGTGGCGGTGACGGCACCCGTGTCATCGAAGATCGCGACTTCGCCATCGGTGTCTGGGCGTGCAAAGAATGCGAAATAGCCAGAACCAAGGTCTTGGACCGTCCTAAGGACATCGCATTGCAGGACACTGCTAGTGGACGTCTTAACCCGGATGCGTTCGGCCTCCAGGGGCACCAAGCCAAAGTAGGCGACGAATCCCGGGTGAGCCCCTGAGTATAGGAACGCCATCCGCACTGGCCCGGCGTTCGGGAAGCCCTGCGGGCGCACGTCGGCACAGATCGCCGTCCCTCCATCTTCGCCCCCGGCGCCCAAGAAAAGCTCGGCGCACGCTCCAGGCGACTGTGTATGGCTGCCTTCGCCCTCGGACCAGAATGCGGTCAAGCTCCAAGGCACCCCGTCGACCGTACCGTGGGAGATGACCTCCTTGGGTAGCTTGATGTTGTCATCCGGGGTGGTGGCCTCAACGAAAGCATCGCCCGAGGCATCTGTGATCGTTTCGGGCCAAGACTCAGGCTTGTCCCCCCGAGAACCCGCTGCCGACGGTGGCTGTGTCATTCCCGTGCTCCGCACTGGTTGGGGGGTCATGACAGGTGCGCGGACCTGCGAGGACGTCAAAGAGATTGTTTGCTGCGCACGACCGTCGCCGGGCTCGCGCACTCGTGACTCCGCCAGCTATCATGCTCTACTTCGCCGATCTGATCCAAGCCTCCAACGCGCCACTGTAGGAGATGTCTAGCTCCGCTTCGACCGTCTGGAATGAGGCATCGTCCGCGTAGTAGAGCTGAACGAGCCGCGCCTCCCAGGGCGACAATGAGCGCGCGAACACCAGTTCGATTTCCGCGAGTCGAGTCCTAGCCACGAGTTCTCACCACCTAGCAAGTGTGGGTCCTTGACGGGCTGAAGAAAAAGGCTGTGAAGGTCCAGGCTCCGTTGTGTTTGATCCCTCCCTTGCCCCGAGTCCGCATCGTGTAGGTCGGATGTCCGGAGGGGCAGTCGAATCCAAACGTAGCGGAAACGGCTGTGCTCGTCGGCCAATGTCTCACGACGCTCTTAGCTGTAGTTCCCACTCACGTTGTTTTCACTCGCGAGATTGGTGGGAGACCGCCGAGCGCGGTGTGTGGACGTCGGTGATTGTAGGTCTGGACGAACCGAGGAAGCACTCCGAGCCGAGCACCGTTCGATCGATAGAGCCTCGCGTAGGCCCATTCATCGAGCATCGTGCGGTTGAACCGCTCTGCCTTGCCGTTGGTTTGGGGTCGGTAGGGGCGGGTGACCTTATGGGTGGCGCCGATCTTGGAGAGCGCGGCCTGGAACTCAGCGGAGATGACGTAGTTCTTGGCCCGGTCGGTCATGACCCGCTCCACGTCGACCCCGATCGAAGCGAAGTGGGCGGCGGCACGCAAGACGAACCCTGCGCAGGTGTGACCTCGCTCATCCGTCAGGGCCTCGACGTAGGCGTAGCGGGAGTGATCATCGATCGCGACGTGCAGGTAGTCATAGCCTGCTCCACGCCCTTTCGGAGCCTTCGTCTCGGTGGTGATCCCGAGCATCTTCCAGCCGCCACCTGGGGATCCGTCCGAGCTTCTTGACGTCGACGTGGACGAGTTCGCCCGGACGCGAGCGTTCGTAACGCACGATCGCGGCGGTCGGCCGATCGAGAGAGGAGAGCCGCGAGGCCCCGTTCCGCACGAGGACCCCGTAGACGGTGGATCGAGGGTGTCCGAGCTCGGGGCCCAGCCGATGTGGTCCGTGCTTGGAGCGACGCCGGCGGTCCAAGATCCGTTGAACCTCTCGCGGAGCCAAGGCTCTGGGCCGTCGATGTGGTGCCGAGGAGCGGTCCTGCAAGCCCTCGAGACCCTCGTCGTTGAAACGACGCAACCATTTGTGCGCGGTTGCCCTCGAGACGCCCACCGACTCGGCGGCAGCCGAGACCGACCATCCTTCCTCGATGACCCTGCCGACGAGCAAGAGACGTCCGAACGGCGTCAACCTCGCCCTACGATGTGACACGAGAGCCTCCTTCCGGTCTGCGGCTTCGACACCACAAACCGTGCAGGGAGGCTCTCGCCGTGTAAACGACCTAAGTGGGAACTACAGCTAGCTCAGCTAGCGCAGCCAGGTCTGGATGATGACCTTGGAGAAGTTCCAGCCGTACTTGAGCGACTTCGGCTTCTTGGACTTGCCGCCGGCGCGCGCGAGGATCGTGATCGGAACCTCGACGATCCGAGCGTGGTGGCGCAGCGCCTCGATCAGGATCTCGCTCGTCCAGAACTGATCCTGTTCCAGGACGAGCGGCCGCAGCAGGTCGGCGCGCGCCGCCCGGTACCCGCTGGAGATGTCGGTGACGCGCGTCCCGGTGAGGATCGTGACGAGCCAGCTGAAGAAGTGCACGCCCAGGTGGCGGATCGTGCTCTCCTTCTCGAAGTAGCCGAGCAGGCGCGAGCCGTTCACGTAGTCGGCGTCGCCGCTGACGATCGGCCCGATCACCACGCCGATCTCCTCGGGCAGGTGCTGGCCGTCCGCGTCGAGCGTGACGACGATGTCGGCGCCCATCTTCAACGCGACCTCGTAACCCACCCGGAGCGCGAGACCGCCGCCCCTGCGGATCGGGAGCTCTGCCACGAACGCCCCGGCCTCCCGGGCGACGGCGGCCGTGCGGTCCTCGGAGCCGTCGGAGACGACCACGGGCACCACGTGATAGCCCTCGACCATGGCCGGCATCGCCTTGATGACCGCGGCGACGTTCTCGGCCTCGTTGTAGGCGGGCGACACCGTCACCAGCCGCGGACCGTCGGGCAGCGACGCCGCTCGCTCCCAATCGAAGCGCTCCTGCCCCAGCGCCTCGACGAGCAGCCGGATCGACCGTTCGTTCGTGTCCGCGATGGACTGCAGCCGAAGGTACAGCGCGAACAGGATCACGACGGCCACGACCAGGACGAAGATCAGGCGCGTGCGCGCCTCCGCCTCGGATTGGTTGTTCGGCGGCTGGAAGTTGAACGTGCGGAACACGGGGTTGAAGAACGACGGTGAGATGGCGAGCGCGACGATGACGACGCACAGGGAGCACGTGATGATCATGTTCAGCCGGCTGACGTGTCGCCGTCGGTACCGCAGGATCTGGATCACGAAGAACGACAGTGCGGCGAGGCCGCCGAGGATCCTGAGGGCCGGCATCGGCCGCTACGCGCTGGGCGCGCCCACGCCCGGGCGCCAGCGGTCCCGCGGCAGGATGTGCTCGAGATCGATGCGACCGCGGTGCCGCTCGATCGCCGTGAACATCGACTCCACGAGAGCATCGGAGAGCAGGTGGGGTTCGAGCCCCATGTCGAGCAGCTTGGTATGCGTCGCGTTGTAGTAGTGCTCCTCGGCCTCGATGCGGGGGTTCTCGATCGGTTGCACGATCACGTCGAGACCCACTTCCGCGCCGGCCTTCTGGACGTGCTCGGCCAGCTGCAGGATCGAGAACTGCTCGGTGAACTGATTGAACACTCGGTACTCGCCTGGCCCGGCGGGGTGCAGCACGGCGAGCTCGACGCAGCGAAGCGTGTCGACGATGTTGAGGTATCCGCGCGTCTGTCCGCCCTTGCCGTACACGGTGAGCGGATGCCCGATCACGGCCTGGACGCAGAAGCGGTTCAGCGCGGTGCCGAAGACGTCGTCGTAGTCGAACCTCGTCACGAGCCGCTCATCGAGCGCCGTCTCCTCGGTCTCGATGCCGTACACGACGCCCTGGTTCAGGTCCGTCGCCCGCAGTCCGCGCACGCGGCAGGCGAATTGGATGTTGTGCGAATCGTGGACCTTGGACAGGTGGTAGAAGCTGCCGGGCACCTTCGGGAACGGGAGGTAGTCGGATCCGCCCGTTGTGGTGGATCTCGATGAAGCCTTCCTCGATGTCGATGTTCGGCGTGCCGTACTCGCCCATCGTGCCGAGCTTCACCAGGTGCGCCTCCGGCGCGAACGTCTCGATCGCGAACAGCACGTTCAGCGTGTTCACCACGTTGTTGGTCTGCGTGAAGACGGCGTGTTCGCGGTCCTTCATGGAGTACGGCGCCGAGGGCATCTCACCGTAATGCACGACCGCTTCCGGCTGGAACTCGCGGAACACGCGCTCCGTGACTGCCCAGTCACAGAGGTCGCCTTCGGTGTAGCCGATGTCCTTGCCCGAGACGTCCTTCCACGCGGCGACCCGCTCCGGTAGACCGGCGAGGATCGGCGTCAGCGAGTCCGTCCCGGCCTCGGCGTGTGCGCGCCGACGCAGGTAGTCGTCGACGACGTGGACCTCGTGTCCGCGGTTGGAGAACCGCATGGCGGTCGGCCACCCGAGGTACCCGTCTCCGCCGAGGATCAGGATGCGCATGGAGTTCCCTTTCGAGAAAGATGGGAGTCCGGGGGATTGTACTCAGGCGAGGTCCGCGAGGGCCTCGAGCACCCGGTCCACGTCGCCCATCGAGTGGTAGTGGCAGAAGCCGATCCGCACCGCACCCCCGGTGTCGAGCAGGCCCAGCCGCTCCATCACGGTGATGGCGTAGTAGTGGCCGTCCCAGACGTAGATCCCCCGTCGCGCCAGCTCGGTTGCCGTCTTCAGCGGATCCTGGTCGCCCACGCGGATCGCGAACGTCGGCGTCCGCTCGTCGAGCCGGTCCTCGTCGGCGATGCCCCACGAGCCGGACGTCCGGGATGTCGGCCACGCCGCGCAGGAAGCGCGCGGCCAGCCCGCGCTCGTGGGCGCCGACCGCGGCGAAGCCGGCAACGACCGCGTCACGTCGGTCGCCGCTGGAGGGGTCGCCGTACGTGCGACCGACGTCCGCCAGGTAGTCGACGGCCGCGGTCATGCCTGCCAGGCCCTCGTGGTTCTGCGTGCCCGTCTCCCATCGTTCGGGCGCTTCGTCGGGCGCCGGACGCAGCTTGTACGGGGTCCAGGTCTCGAGCAGCTCGCGACGCACGCTCAGGACGCCCAGGTGCGGTCCGAAGAACTTGTAGGGCGAGCACGCGAGGATGTCTGCGTCCAACCCGTGCAGGTCGAGCGCGCGATGCTGCGCGAAGTGCACGCCGTCCACCGCCGCGAGCGCCCCCGCCGCGTGGACGCGCCGGATCAGGTCGGCGGCCGGCGGGATCGTGCCCACCGCGTTCGACGCGAGCGTGAAGGCGACCAGCCGCGTGCGATCGGTCAGTGCCGCGTCGAACGAATCGAGGTCGAGCGTCACGTCGTCGTCGCGGATGTCCACCCAGCGGACCGTGGCGCCCGCGTCCTCGGCCGCCAGGACCCACGGGCGAACGTTCGCGTCGTGGTCGAGCTTCGTGACGACGACCTCGTCTCCGGGACGGAGCGTGCGTCCGAACGACCTGGAGAGATGGAGCAGCAGCGTCGTGGAGTTGGGCCCGAACACGATCTCGCGCGGGTCGGCGCCGGTGACGTCGGCCGCGGCCCGGCGGGCGTCGGCGATCAAGGTGTCGGTCTCCTCGCTTGCGGGGAACGCCCCGTGCGTGTTGGAGATCCCGCTCCGCAGATGACCCGCGATCGCATCGATCACGGTCTGGGGGACCTGCGAGCCTCCGGGCGCATCCGCGTAGACGACCGGTCGTCCGGCCTCGTCGGTCCGGGAGAGCGCAGGGAAACGGGGGCGGAGCGCGGCCGGATCGAGAGGAGTCATGGCGCATAGACTCCCGCACGAACGGACGCCGCGACAAACCAGCGAGGAACTGGAGGTCGATCCCTGATGCGGTTCGGATTGGATGTCACGCAACACCAACTCGAGTGGGATGAGATCGTGTCTCGCGCGCACCTGGCCGAGGACGCCGGGTTCGACGGGGTCTGGGTGTTCGACCATTTCAAGGCGCTGTACGCCGATCCCAAAGGGCCGTGCCTCGAGGGGTGGACGCTCCTCGCCGGACTCGCGCGCGAGACGACGCGGGTCCGGCTGGGGACGCTCGTCACCGGCATGACGCACCGCATCCCGTCCGTCCTCGCGGCAGAGGTCGTGACGGTGGACCACCTGTCGGGCGGCCGTGTCGAGTGCGCCGTGGGCGCGGCGTGGAACGAACCCGAGCATCGGGAGCTCGGCATCCCGTTCCCGTCGGTGCGCGACCGGATGGATCGTCTGGAAGAAGGCGTGCAGGTGATGAAGCTGCTCTTCACGCAGGACGACGTGACGTTCGAAGGGCGGCAGGTCCGGGTGGATCACGCCACGTACCGTCCCCGGCCCGTGCAGCAGCCCCATCCGCCGATCTGGATCGGCGGATCCGGGCGCACGCGAACGCTGCCGATGACCGGCCGCTACGCGGACGCGTGGCACGGCGGCGCGACCGGCGCGGAAGACCTCCGGTCGAAGATGGCGATCATCGACGGCGCGGCGGAAGAGGCGGGGCGGGACCCGGCGTCGATCCTGCGGGCGTCGAGCCTGTCGATCAGCGAGCCGTGGGACGAGGTCAAGCGGTCCTACGAGTGGATGGCCGCCGGCGGGATCGGTTACCTGGTCGTCGACTGGCCCGGCGAGGGTCGCGTCCGCGTCGAGGAGTTCATCGAACAGGTCATGCCGACCCTCGTCTGACGGACGCGGGGCCATACTCGTCAGGACCACGCATCGTGGATGCGAGAGCAGAGGAGTTGCCGCCGTGGACGCTCGTCGCACCATCAGAGAGCGAGTGTGTCCTGCTGTCGTGAGTCGTGGATCAGCGCAGCGACGGGCGCGAGGAGTGGGATCGCACCAGCTGTACTACGAGAGAGCGATCGGATCGAACGTACGGTGGGAGTGAGAAATACGTCGGGGATGCGGTGATGGCGGTTTCGGCGCCGCTCGCGCGCAGCGACGACGCGAACGGGCGTGCGCGCGGCGCTCGCATGCTCGAGGGCATCGCCGCTGAACGAGCGCGAGCCGGCTCGACCTCGGTGCGGCCGCGGTCTGCACGGGCGAGCGTCGTCTCTCGATGCCGCGCCGCCACGCGCTCGCGACGGGCGACGTAGTGAACACGGCCGCCCGGCTGCAGTCCGCGCCCTCGGACCGTCCTCATCGTGGGTGCCGTGTTCACGCTTCTGAGCGCGGCCACCGGCATCTGGCGATGGTCGAAGGGAGAGTCCGCCGCCGGCCTGCATCTCGTGGTGCTACCTCGTGCGGCGGAGCGTCTGAATCCCACGCGCTCGTGGATCGAGACGCGAGGGGTTGTGATCCGCCGTGTGGGATGCTCGTCGTCACCGGGGATCGCCTCACGTCCTCAGTCGGCCCGCGGCATCGGCATCACGTCTGGCCGGAGCGCGCGAGATAGAGGGGCGTGGCGAGCGCGCCTATGGGGACGGAGCTTGCTACGAAGAGCAGACGCCGTACCGCGGTTCGCCAGATCCGCGTAGCGCGGCTGGGATCTACGAGAACGATGACGTCGACGTGGCTCGGCAGAAGCTCGGCGCGCTCGTGGGCGCCGTGTTCACGCTCCTGAGACGCGAGCCACCGCACATCTGGCGATGCTCGGTGGTTCGAAGAGGCAGGAGCTGATCTACCTGTTGTTCGCTGCCCGAAGGATCGTCGAGCTCCCGCCGAGCGGGTCGCTGCTCGGCGTGTTCGAGGACTCGGTGGGCCGATGATTCCTGCTCGACCTGATCGATACCTGATCGCGCACATCCACGACTCCGTCGCTTCCTGCGCTCGCCGACCCGATCCTGGAAGAACGTCCCACGTGGGGCGCCGGCGTGATCGTCAGAGAAGTTGACGCTCGAGCCCCTCACGACCGTCGAAGCCGCGGAGGTGTCGGCAACTGTTCACCGGTGCCCGTGACGATAGAGAGAGTCGTCGCGACGGCGGAGGGGAACCCGCTGTTCCTCGAGGAACTGGTGGCGCCTCGGCGAGGATGACCCTGAGAGCGACCTGCCCGCGACCGTGCGAGCCGCCATCGCGGCACGGATCGACGCGCTGCCACCCGACGCGCGGACGCCTGATGCACGCGTCCTCTCGGTCGGTCTCTATCTCGAGCTGCGGAAAGGATGCGACCCTCGGGATGAACGTCGCGGGCGTCGGGTGGGCGGAGAGAGGTGAGGGGGAGTGGAGTCGCGTCAAACACGTCTGATCGCGACGTGGCGTACGCGACGCTCCCGAGGGCTCCGGCGTCAGCTCCACGCGGCGACGGCGCGGTGATCGAGGCCTCGGTCCCCGATCCGACGGAGCTGGTCTGTATCCTCGCGTATCACTGGCGAGAGGTCGGCGAGCCGCTCGGGCATCGATACCGCGTGGCGTCGGGCGACGTGCCCGGGCGGCCATGGCCGTCGAAGAGACGCCGACTTCTACTCACGCGCGCTCGAGCTCGCGGACACGGATGCGGACCGCCGGAGGATCTCTGCGTCGCGGCATCGCGCTCGCCGACCTGGAGCAGTTCCCGGGCCGATGAGGAGCTCGCCGCGTGATCCCCGAGCTTGATGGCCGCGCGGATCGAGGCGATCCTCGCACGTGCCCGGTCGACGTTCTGGACCGAACAGGCGGAGGAGACGTTGTCACTCGCCCAGCGGGCGGCGGAGCTGGCGGCGGCGAGCGGGGCGAAGGACCTGGAGGCGCCGGCGATCGGCGTGTGGGGCGCCACGTATGCCATGCGTGGTGAGGAGGGCGATCTGGACCGCGCGATCGAGGTGCAGAGATCGCGCGCTCGCGATGTGGGTGCCCGGGACCCGGCAGCTTGAGCTGGCCGAGCAGTACCACATGCAGGCCGACAACTTCATTGGACCGGCGACTACCCCCGTGCGCTGGAGCTGTCGCGCCTCGCGGCGACGACGGGCGGCGTCGACCCGCTAAGCGCCGAGTACGTCCTGCGCGGCGCGGGCATGGAGGGTCTCATCCTCGCGGGCATGGGCCGTTACGAGGAAGCGCGCCGATGCCGGACGGCGCGCTGGCGCGGCGCGGAGGTGGGCGGGCGACAGCGTGTGACGAACTACTCGACCATGACGCTGCGGGACATCTTCTGGCTCGACGAGGCCGTCGAACGCAGCTCGTCGTCGCCGACCGGCTCGGCCCCTCGGACTTCAACATGCCGTGGATGAACGCGCGCGCCGACGTCATCTCCGCGGAGCTGCTGCTCGGCGACATCGGTGGTGTGGAACGGTCGTGGCCCACCGCCTGGGACGACGCGCTTGCCTGCGAGGGGTGGGAGCGATGGCTGATCACGGGGCGGCTCGCCTCCGTTCGCGCCGACAACGATCTGGAAGCCGGACGCCTCGACGACGCGGTCATCTGGGCACGACGATCGCTCCAGATGGCCCGGTCGGTGAAGCGCCGCAAGTACGAGATCGCATCGTTGATCACCCTCGGTTCCTCCCTGGCGGCACAGGGACTGTACCCCACCGCCACGCAGGAGCTGCACGCTGCCGTCGCGCTGGCGGACGGACCGGGTGGATCGCCGTTGCTCCGATGGCGCGCGAGGGCGGCTCTCGGCGCCGCATCGATGCAGCGCCCGAGACCGGCGCGAAGGGCGAGGCAGATCTGCGGACCGCCGTCGCGATCATCCGTGATGTCGCGTCCGGTCTCGCTCCGGAACGTGCCGAGCGATACCTCGCTGCCCCCCTGGTAGCGTGGGTCGTGAACGCGGCCGGACCCCCGCCGCTATCCGGCGGCGCCGGCCGCGGCGAGCTCGGCTCTGAGCGTGTCGGCCGACAGCGCTTCGCTCCGCGAGCGCAGATCCAGGTACAGCAGCACCGAGACGAGCGCGGTGAACGGCGCGGTCAGGATCTGGGCGACCGCGCTGAAGATCCACCGGATGACCCACTCGCTGCCGCCGATCGCACCGATGATCCCCGACACGATGCCGGTGATGATCCCGGCAACGAAGATGACGCCCAAGGCGTGCCAGAAGTGTCCCTTCACCAGGTTCCAGGAGCGACTCATCGCAGCCCGCCCGCGGCGGTTCTCGACGATCAGGACTGGGACCGACACGGACAGGAGCACCGCGAAGATGATGCCCGGGATCACAAGCAGGATGAGTCCACCCAGGATCGCGAGACCGACCAGTAGCGAGACCAGGATGACGCTGCCGAGTCGCTTGAAGCCGAACCGGTAGCTCTCCTCGGGGTCCACCGGATCGCCGATCGTCGCCTGTGCTGCGGCTCGCAAGATCGCGGCCTGGAGCACGGCCGTGATGATGACGCTGATCACCGCCGTGACGAGCGCGCCCGCCAGGACCAGCCCGAAGCTTCGATCGATGACCTCGACCGGCCGATCGAAGAGCAACACCGTGTGCTTGGTGCCCGCGAACACGACGCCGGAGAACAGGGCACCGATGAACGACAGCGGCACGACCACGACCGCCACGATGAGGAGGAGCTTGGACGCGTTCGCCTTGTAGATGTTGAAGGCGGCCGAGAGGATCTCGCCGAGCGTCTTCGGGGGGATCCCTCCCTGTGGGCCTCCCATCATCGGCGGGGGAGGCGGCGGGGGTGGTGGTGGTGTGGGGCCGCCGGGAACGTCACTCATACGGTGCCTCCTTCGATGGATGAAGCCGGAAGCCTAGCCCGCATGGGCGGGGCTGTCCCGCGGGGGCCCGGCTCACGCCCGGTCCCATCCCGGCGGAAGCTCCGGCGGGAGCCACCCCGGATCGGGGCGCCAGTCCTCCCACGGCTCGTCGAACGGCGGCAGTCGAAGGAACAGATGCTCGACCGCGCGTTCGCCCCAGTAGCGGAGCCAGCCGGCGTCGGCCTCGGTGAAGAGCCCCAGCGCGATCCCCTCGGCCAATTCATCCTCGTCCTTCCACGTCCACGATGAGCGATCCATCGGGATCAACACATCGAGCAGGTGATCGACCATGTCGAATCCGATCGGGGTGCGCTGCAACGGTGTCTGGAGGTTCACGTACCAGCCGCGCGGCGATCCGTCGGGCTCGGAGAGCAGCAGGATCGCATACGGTATGTCGGGCCAAGCGAACGACAGCACGCCGAAGTCTCCGCGCTCGCGGGTGTACAGGTGCCAGGGTCGGTCGGGGAACCGAAGCTCGACGCCCGCGTCGTCGATCGCCACGCCGCAGCGAACGCACGGCGCCACGAAGAGCGTCGTCTGGAGCGGCAGGTCCTGGACGACCGTGGCGGGCCGAGCCTCGAAGATCTGTTCGCCCCAGACCTCGCGGAGCACGATCGGGTCGCCTGCGCTCCACATGCCGTGACCGTACCCCGGACGCCCGAACCTCGTCTTGACGGCTGTCGGAGTGCGGGAGTACATTCGACCTTCCCTCTCGAACATACGTTCGATTCCACGGGAGGGTGTCGATGAGGCAGGGGCCGGTGGCGAAGCGTTACGACGAGGACGTCCAGGTGGAACGCGACGCGGGCATGCCGGCGGTCTTCGTGTGGCGCGGACGGCGTTACCAGGTGGTCGACGTGATCGGCCGGTGGCGCATCGAGGGGCGGTGGTGGGCCGACGGCCGCGACCGCGAGTACTGGCGCGTCGAGGCGAAGGGCGGCGCCGTGTGGGACCTGTATCACGACCGTCAGCGCGACGCCTGGCACATGGAACGGCTCTGGGACTGACACGGCCGTGTCGGTTCTCCCGTGTAGCGTGACCTCGTCGCGAACGAGGGTCGAGTGATGCCGGACACATTCCAAGCGGTGGTCGTGTTGATCGTTGCGTTGCTGCCCGGTGCGCTGTACACGTGGTCCTACGAGCGGCTCGTCGGAGCGTGGGGGATCGGGTTCGCCGATCGCGTCCTGCGGTTCGTCGGCGCCTCGGCGATCTTCCACGCCGCTGTGGCTCCACTCACCGTGTGGGCATGGCGGACGTACGTCATGACGGATCGGCTCCAGCACGGCGATCTCCCGGTCGCGCTCTGGCTGTTGCCGCTCCTCTACGTCGCCGTCCCGATCGCGTTGGGGGTCGTCGTCGGACGCGGCACGGTGCACAAGCGACCGTGGTCCAAGGCGTTCACCGGGCCCTCGCCGGCGCCGCGGGCGTGGGACTACCTGTTCGGTCTGCAACCCGACGGGTGGGTCCGATTCAGGCTCAAGAGCGGGGTGTGGCTCGGCGGGGCGTTCTCGAGCGCGGGCGATGGACTCGATTCGTACGCCGCCGGCTATCCGGACGAGCAGGATCTGTTCCTCGCCGAGGCGTACTCCGTCGATCCCGAGACGGGCGAGTTCGAGCTCGATGCGGATGGCGACGTCGTGCCGACCGGCTCGGGTATCCTCGTCAGGTGGGCGGAGGTCGAGTACCTCGACTTCATCGATGCGTGAGGTGACCACCATGGGGAAGGCAGCGCAGAGCGGCGGGAAGCGGTCGGTCGGCGTCTCCGAACGAGGCGGCTACCCGGCGGGCCCGAAAACGGCTGATCAGCTGGCGCCCCCACCGAAGGGTCCCGCGCCCGGAGCCAAGCCCGCCGGCAACGCCTCCACGTCCGGCAAGTAGCTCATCACCCTCCAGGTCTGGACAGGAGCGACCGCTCCTCCTAGACTCGAACATCTGTTCGATTCCCCCTGGAGTCTTCATTGAGCGACACCCGCACATCTTCGGAATGGCCGTTCGTGCATCTCGATGTTCGGTCGTGTTTCTCGCTGAAGGAAGGCGCGTTCACACCCGAGCAGCTCGTGCACCGCGCCGCCCGTCTCGGCATGCCGGCCGTCGCGATCTGCGATCGCGACGGCCTCTACGGCGCCGCCCGGTTCGTCAAGGCATGCGAGGAACACGGTGTGAAGCCCGTCCTCGGCGCATCCCTCACGATCCGGGGCCGAGGTGATGAAGGCGGGGGCCTCGCGGAGCGGGGTATGGACCGGGCAAGGCAAGCGGAGCGAGGCCGCCCCCGCCACCCCGCCGTGCGCCAGCCCATAACAGACACCCACATCGTCCTGCTGGCGCGAGACGCCGAGGGGTACGCGAACCTGTGCCGGCTCATCACCGACGCGCACATGCTCGGTGAGCGCAGCGACCCGTCGGTGATGACGTCGCAGATCTGCGCGCATGCGGGCGGTCTGATCGCGCTCCTCGGTCCTCGGTCCGCGCCGGGGCGTCTGGCCATCGCCGGTGGGATCGATGCTGCCCGTCGCGCCGCCGGGCCGTTCCGGGACGCGTTCGGGCGCGACCGGTGTTTCGTAGCCGTCGAGCATCGCGTGGAGCGCGAGAGCCACGACGAGATGCGGGCGATGCTGCGGTTCGCCGAACGGCTGGAGGTCGGTGCCGTCGCGACGAACCCGGTCCGCTACCTGGTGCCCGATGACGCGTTCCTGGGCGACGCGCTCGAGTGCATGCGGAAGCTCGTGCCCATCGCGCAGAACCACGTCACCCGTGCGAACGCCGAGGGATATCTCAAGCCTTCACGACAGATGCGTGCGCTGTTCCATGAACAGCCGGATCTCTGCGACGCCACCCTACGGATCGCCGAGCGATGCACGTTCGACCTGGGGTTGAAGCGCCTGCACTTCCCCGACTTCCCAGTGCCGTCAGGGCGGAGCGCCTCGTCGGTGCTCGCCGAGCGGTGCCGGCGGGGCATCGAGGACCGCGACGTCAAGCCCACGCAACAGGTCCTTGACCGTCTGGACCACGAGCTCGCGATGATCGACGACATGGGCTCGTCGGCGTTCTTCCTGACCGTGGCCGACATCGTCGCGGACATCAAGGCGATGGGCATCCGCTGCGCGTGCCGGGGTTCGGCTGCCGGGTCGCTCGTCTGCTATCTGACGGCCATCTCCGACGTGGACCCGGTCCGCCACGATCTGCCGTTCGAGCGGTTCATGAACCCGATGCGCGACGAGCCGCCCGACATCGACATCGACGTGGAGTCGGCCCGGCGCGAGGACGTCTACGACATGGTGCTGTCGCGGCACGGCGACGACCGCGCGGCCTGCGTCGCCATGATCGACACGTATCGGGCGCGCTCGGCCGTCCGCGAGGTGGGCAAGGCGCTCGGCCTGCCCGACGCCGAGCTCGGGGTCGTGGCAAAGGCGTTCCCGCACATCTCGGCCAGCCACCTCCGCGAGGCGATCGACCGTCTCCCGGAGCTCCACGGCATCAACCTTCCCATGCCCCAGCTCGAGCTGCTGTTCCGCGTGGCCGAGCGCCTGGACGGCTTCCCGCGCCACATCGCGCTGCATCCGTGCGGCATCGTCTTGTCGAACCACGAGCTGGTGGACCGGGTGCCGCTCGAGCGGAGCGCGAACGGCCACCGGATGATCCAGGCCGACAAGGACGACGTCGAGCTGCTCGGCTACCTGAAGCTCGACGTCCTGGGCATCCGGATGCTCTCGTCGATGCGCCACGCCCTCGACGAGATCGCGCGCACCACCGGCGAGAAGGTCGATCTGGACCGGATCGCGACCGACGACATCCCGACGTTCGAGCTGATCCGCGCCTCGGACACGCTCGGCTGCTTCCAGATCGAGTCGCCCGGCCAGCGCGAGCTGCTCCAGAAGCTCCAGCCGACCCGTTGGGAGGACCTGATCGTCGACATCTCGCTGTTCCGCCCCGGGCCGGTGAAGTCCGACATGATCCAGCCGTACCTGCGGCGCCGGATGGGCATGGAGGAGCCGGTCTATATCCATCCCGACCTGCGCCCGGCGCTCAGCGAGACGCACGGCGTGATCGTCTACCACGAGCAGGTGATCCGGGCGCTCGCCGCGATCGCCGGGTACGACCTGACGTACGCCGACCACATCCGGCGCCACCTGGACCGCGAGGAGATGCTGCCGGCGTTCCGCGCCGACTTCCTGGAGAAGGCGACGGGGCGCGGTGTGGACCGGGTCGCAGCCGAGAAGGCGTGGGCCGCGGTGGCGGAGTTCGCGAGCTTCGGGTTCTGTAAGGCCCATGCGGCGGCGTTCGCGGTGCCCACGTACCAATCCGCGTGGCTGAAAGCGCACTACCCGGCGCACTTCCTGGCCGGGATCCTCACGCACGACCCGGGGATGTACCCGCGCCGGTTGCTGCTAGAGGACGCCCGCCGGCACGACATCCCCATCCTGCCGCTCGATGCCAACGTGAGCGAGCCCGAGTACGTGGCCGAGGAGACCGCCGGCGGCGTCTTCGGCATCCGCCTGGGGTTGCAGGACGTGCACGGCATCAGCGACGCCGAGATCCGCTCCATCCTGCAGGGACGCGCCGAGCGGCCGTTCCGCGACGTGGGGGACTTCCTGCGCCGCACGACCGTCTCTCGGCCGGTGACCGAGGCGCTCGCCCACGCCGGGGCGTTCGACCGGCTGCGCCCCGAGCAACCCACCGGCCAGGAAGCCGGCCAGGAAGCCGGCCAGGAAGCCGGCCAGAACCGCCGGACCCATCTGTACGCGGCCATGACCACGGCGCCCGAACGCGAGGGGGACCAGCTCACGCTCGCCGACGCCGCCGCGCCCGCGCACCGGTTCGCCGACTACTCCGACGCCGAGGTCGTGCGAGCGGAGCTCGAGGTGCTCGGTCTGGACGCCACGCGTCACATCGTCTCGTTCTTCGAGCCGCTGCTCGCCGACCTGGGCGTGACCCGGACGAAGGACCTGCACGCGTGTCGCGGCGGGCAGAAGGTCATGGTCGCCGGGGTGAAGGTCGCTTCGCAGACGCCGGCGATCCGCAGCGGCCAGCGGATCATCTTCCTGACGCTCGACGACGCCACCGGACCGGTCGAGGTCACGGTGTTCGAGTCGGTCCAGCCGAAGGTCGCGAAGACCGTGTTCCATTCGTACGCGATGGCCGTGTGGGGACAGCTGCGGCGGACCGGCGTGAAGGGCGTGAGTATCATCGCCGAGGAGGTCTGGGACCTCACCGCGCTGCATCGCGCGAGGGGTGAGGGACGATTGCGAGAAGCCATGGGATCGCCGACCGAACCCGCTCTGCCGGCGCGCCGGCTCTGGCATTCGAGCCCGGGCTCGGCGGGGTGAGCACCGAGCCGATCCTGCACGTCGACATCGACTCGTTCTACGCGTCCGTCGAGGTGCTGAAGGATCCGTCGCTCGCCGGGAAGCCGGTCGTCGTCGGCGGACCGGGCGCGCGCGGCGTGGTCGCCTCGGCCTCCTACGAGGCTCGCAAGTACGGCGTGCGCTCAGCCATGCCGGCCGTCCGGGCCCGGCGCCTGTGTCCCGACATCGTCTTCCTGCCGTCGGACTTCGAGGCCTACCGCGCCCACTCCCACCGGTTCCGGGAGGTGCTGTGCTCCTACACGCCGCTCGTGGAGCCGATCTCGCTCGACGAGGCGTTCCTGGACGTCTCGGGCGCCACGATGCTGTTCGGGTCCTCCGCGGAGATCGCGGCGAAGATCCGGGCCGACGTCGAGCGAGAGGTCGGCGTGACGTGTTCCGTCGGAGTGGCCCCGTCGAAGTTCGTGGCGAAGCTCGCGTCCGACGACTGCAAGCCGAACGGCATGCTCGTGGTTCCCGCCGACGGGGTCCAGGCGTTCCTCGAGCCGTTGCCGGTCGGACGCCTGTGGGGGGTGGGGGAGAAGACCGGCGAGACGCTCGGCCGGCTGGGCATCCGCACGATCGGCGATCTGGGCCGCACGCCGGGATCCATCCTGGAGCGCCTGCTCGGCCACGCGTCGGCGCATCATCTCCACGAGCTCGCGAACGGCGTCGATGACCGCGACGTGATCGCGTACGAGACGCCGAAGTCCGTGAGCCACGAGGAGACGTTCGAGCGGGACCTGGACGCCGACGAGGACATCCTGCGGGAGCTGCTCGACCTTTCCGGGCGGGTGGCGGCGCGCCTGCGAGCCGACGGATACCGAGCGCGCACGGTCGTCCTGAAGGCCCGCCTCGCGAACTTCCAGACCCTCACCAGGTCCCGTACGCTCTCCGATGCCTCGGATGTCGGCGCGGATCTGTACCGGACCGTCGCCGAGCTCTACGACGCGCTGCCCGGTCGGCGCCGACGGATCCGGCTGCTCGGGGTGCAGGCGAGCGGGCTGGTCCCAGCCGGCGCCGAGCAGCTCGCGATGCTGCACGGGGAGCGCTGGGGCGACGTCGAGCGCGCGCTGGATCGGATCGAGCAGCGGTTCGGCCGGGGTGCGGCGCGCCCGGCTTCATTGATCGAGCGGGACCGGAGGACATGATCCGGTTGCGTGTGCGAGCTCCGAAGCATCATCCGCCTCCTATAATCGAACCGACGGCCTCTCCCCACGGTCCAGGCGGGAAATCGGATGCCTCTGAGCGAGCACGAGCAACGGATCCTCGAGGAGATCGAGAAACGCCTTGCGGAAGAGGATCCCCGCCTGGTGGAACAGGTCGGCAGGACCGACCTCTACACCCACCTGGCGCGCCGCATCCGATTCGCGGCTCTCGCGTTCTTCGGCGGCCTGCTCCTGCTCCTCCTCTTCGTCGTCTCGCCGTGGGCCGCCGCCGCCGGATTCGTGATCATGGTGCTGTCCGCGCTGCTGATCTATCGCTACCTCGGACAGCTCGGGCGCGATCAGATCCGTGAGATGCAGTCCTCGGGTCGGCTGACGTTCACCGGCGTCATGGGCCGCATCGCCGCGCGATTCGCACGGCGTCAGCAGCCGCCTCCCGACGATCCGCGGGGCTGACGAGATCTCGGCTCTCGCGCCACGGCATGACGACGATCGTCCGTAACTCCGCGTCGCCGGCGTAGCCCGTCCGGGTGGTTCGATGACGGTTGTGACCTCAGCGCTTGCCAGCGTCTCGCGCACTGCTGTACAACAGGGTTCCCTTCCCTGGGCGCGTGACCGTTCACCGAACGTTGAGTCTTCAGGTGATAGGCCCCGTGCCACGGTAGCGACGGTGTGGCGAAGAGTTTCGTGAAAGGGCGCGCGTCCATGGAGGGATTCACGGCTCACCAGGCCAGCAAGTTCACGGGTTGCACGTCACGACAGCTGCGGTACTGGGATCAGATCGGCCTGGTAGAGCCCTCGGTGCAAGGCACCGGCGGTCGCCCCGGCGTTCCACGGCTCTACTCGTTCCGCGACCTGGTCGCCCTCCGCGTCGTGAAGTCGCTCCTCGACGGCGGGATGTCGCTGCAGCGCGTCCGTCGCGCGTGGGAGTTCCTCAACAAGAAGGCCGGACTCGACCGTCACCTGTCCGACGTGAAACTCGTCACCGACGGGCAGAGCATCTTCAAGATCTGTCGCCGGGACGGTGAGGTCCTCAACGCCCTCCGCGAGGGCCAGATGGCGTTCTTCGTGGCGATCGACGACATCGCCACCGGCGTGCGCACCAACGTCGCACAGTTCAGCGAAGATCGTGAGCGGTTCGTCCAAGCCCTGCGCGAAGCCGCGGTCCACACCGCCACCGGCTCGTAGGGACGGGCCCTACCGGCGGAGACGGTACTGACCTGCGATCCGTTGCCCGATCGGCGTGCGCTCCCGGAGGTCGTGCAGCACCGAGGTCGCGGCCTCCGACGCATCGCGAACATCTGAAGGCGCCGGCTCGGCCGGGGCATAGGCGGCCCGACCCGCGATCGATGTGAGTCTGTCCAGGTAGCCGTCGGTGATGACGCCCCCCGCCGCCAAACGGGTCCGATACTCGTGCAGCGTCTCGCCCGACATCTTGGGATGACCCAGATCGGCAGCGCGCTCGGCGAAGACGTCGTACGTCGCGAGGATCATGGCGCGGGGCTCGCCGCCGGCCCTGCGCAGGCGGGCACGACGACGCACGGCACGGAAGGGCGGGATCACGGATGCGATCACCACCGTGAGCGCCAGCAGGAGCAGCGCCACGGTTCCGGCCGGCACGCGTCTGCGACCGCCGGCGGTCGAGGCGGGGGGGAGCGGCAACAACGAGGAGCCGTTCGAGAACTCGCGACGTGCGAGGTTCTGCAACTGCCGGGGAAGACGGCCCCCCGCCCCGGTCGTGCCGGGCGCCTCGGTGACCCCGCCTCCCGGTGTGGCGGGGCATCCGGGCGTCCCGGCGGGGCAGGACGTGACCGGGTGCTGGTACTCGTTGGCGATCGGGTTCGTTCGCCCGGGCGTGGGCTCGAACGCGAGCCATCCGTATCCGGGGAACTGCACTTCGACCCAGCTGTGGAGCTCGCTCGTCGTCACGTGCCAGACGCCGGTGTCCGGGTCCTCGTGTCCCGCGGTGTAGCCAACCGCCACCCGAGACGGGAACCCCAGCGTGCGGAGCATCACGGCCATGGCGCTCGCGAACTGCTGACAGAAGCCGCGCTTCGTCGTCGTCAGGAACTCGAGGATCGTGTAGGAGTCGTCGCGGTTCGGGACCGACTTGTCATACGTGAACTCGGTCGTGTCGCTCAGGTGATCCTGGATGTCGAGGATCCGCTCGTAGTCGTTGGCCGCGCCCTGCGTCCACCGTTCGCCGATCGCCCGGATCCCGGCCGCCACGTCGGGAGGAACGTCCCCGAGCGACGCCGAGGGAACGTCCTGTGCGGGCGGCGGGAAGGCCACGGCCGCCAGCTGCTCGGGCGTGGGCTGCAGGCGGACCGACGTGACGTGGTAGTCGGCGCCTGCGTCGAGCTCGCCGTCGAGCGTGGCCGTTCCGGTCGAGCTGCTGTAGCGGACCGTGGTGTCAGGTACGTCGATCCGTTGCGGCGGGTAGGCGACGGGCAGCCACGAGTACCCGAGGTCGCTCGAGACCGTGAACGTCTGCTCCATGGGCTCGGTTCCCACGACGCCTGCCGAGAGGATCGTGTCGGGCGTCACGGCGTCGCCCGGACCCGTGAGATCGGGCCGCCACGTATCGCCGTCGAACGTCGGCAACGAGAGCATGCGCCAGTACGACGGCGAGTCGGCTTGCACCTGGAAGACCTCGACGGGGTCCTTGCGTGTGAGGCTCGCCTTGATCGAGACCAGCGGGTCGATCCGCACACGATCCGACGCGTTCGTGGAGCTGATGTCGAAGATGGCCTTCGAGCCGAAGCCGGGGACGAGGAACGGCAGGATCACGGCGGTGCCCACGACCGTCGCGGCGACGCGCCGCGCCCCCCGGCTGGCCGTGGCGGAGAGTCGCGCGCGCGAGCCCGGACCGGTCCAGACAGGGCCCCATCCCTGGACCCGACGGAGCGCGTCGGCGAAGACGACCGCGAGCGCCGCCGCCAGGAACGCGACCCCGTACACGGGCTTGACGAACTCCTCGAGCACGGTGTCGGCGAACGCCAGCATCACGATGGGCGGAAGGAGCGCGAGGAGCGGGCTGGCCGCGCGGAATGCGAGCGCGTGACAGGAGAAGATCGCGGCCCACATCGCGACGATCGACGCGAGCATCAACGGCTTCAGCGGCGGGGCCGGCGCGACCTGGAGCCGGGCTTGTTCACCGACGAGGTGCGAGGCGTCGAACGCGTGCCGTAGCGTGTCGAGGGTCGGGAGACCGTGCCAGGTCGTCCCCGGGAAGATCAGGAGTCCGATCACCACGGCGAGCACCGCCGTGGACACCAGGATCGCGAGCGGCAGGCTCCGTCGCTCCAAGGCGGCCGCGACCAGCGCCGACGCCAGGGCGACACCCATCAGGCGCCAGGTCGAGCCGTGCCCGTCGAACACCCGACCGAATGCGAACGCGGTGGTGACCGCGATCGCGCAGACAGCCAGGAGCGCGATCAGCCGCTGTGTGCGAGGCGACGTTCCTTGGGGGCGTGCCATCTGTCCTTCAGGCGCATGGACGGGGGAAGGATGATGCAGTCCCATCCGGCGCGGGTCAGGGCGAGCCGGGCTTGCGTAGCCCGTCCCTCCAGTTGTGCCTGCCGCTCCGGCGGCAGGCTGTCGGGGTCGAGGGGGTACACCAGGACGGCGAGTTTCGGGCCGAACCCGGCGCCGCTGCGGATCATGGACGTGAGCTCGATCGGCTGAGGTGGCGCCGCCACGACGACGAGGGTGGTGTCGCCCGACGCCGCGGCGCGAAGGTACGACAACGTCGGCCCGATCGATCGCACCGGCGAGTGTGCGACGCTCGTCAGCGCCTCGAGGAACCGTTCCTCGGAAAGCGTCGCGGGCGGCGTGTCGGCGGTTGCCAAGCGCAGGGCGAAGCCACCACGCGAGAGCACGACCCCGAGGGTCGCCGCGATCGAGACCGCGCGCTCGAAGGCCTGGCCGTGCGCCTGGCCGAGGGCGCCCTCACGGGAATCCAGGAACACCAGACCGTTGGCTCGTCGGGACGACTCGTCCTGGCGGATCATCAGCTCACCGGTGCGGGCCACGCTCGGCCAGTGGATCCTGCGGAGATCGTCGCCCTCGTTGTACTGGCGCATCGTGTAGTACTCCTGCCCGGTCCGGAACAGGTTCCGGGTACGTGAGGCGCCGGCGTTCGCGCCGAACGCCGCGTCCGGGGTGCCGGTCAGGTCCTCGATCTCGGGGGTCACGATCAGGTCCTCTCGTTCGTCGAACTCGAGCCGCTGACGGACCAGCGCGAACGGGTCGGAGACGTCGATCGAGAGCGGTCCCAGCTGATACCGACCGCGGGTCTGCGGCAGGACGGTGTAGGTGACCGTTTGGGTGCCGTGTGCGGGGATGCCCGAGACGACGAGCCTGGCCGGGCGACCGAGCGCGGATGGGAGCATGTCCTCGAGTAGCAGGAACGACGTGGCGGCGGTGGATCGGTTCTCGACGTCGATCTGCACCGTGACGCGGGTTCCGGGGGCGACGCGGACGTCGGACAGACGCCGATGCACGGCGATCTTCTGGCGACCCCAACGGACGAAGAGTGCGGCGACTGCCGGCAAGGCCGCGAGCCCGAGCGCGACGACCTCGAGGCCGGGCGACCCGATGATCCGCGCGGTCAGCCACATCGCGAGACCGGTTAGGAGGACGGCCACACCGCGGCCGGATGGCATCAGGGGTTCTCCGCGACCGGGACCGGAACCTCCGAGAGGATCTCCTCCAGGATGACCTGGGGAGAACGGCCGCTCATGACGGCGTCCGCCGTCACGATGATCCGGTGCGCGAGCGCCGGGACGGCGAGCGCCTTCACGTCGTCGGGGATCACGTAGTCGCGCTCGTCGGCGGCGGCCATGGCTCTGGACGCGCGGAGGATCATGATGGATGCGCGAGGGCTCGCCCCGAGATACATGTCGGAGTGCCTGCGGGTGGCGAGCACCAGGTCGACGATGTAGCGCCGGATCGCGGGAGCCACGTGGACGCGCTGGGCCTGCAGGATCATCTCGGCCACCCCGAGGGCGTCGTTCACGGGTCCGATGTCGGTGAGCGGCGTACCGGAGCTGTGGCTCATGAGGATCTCCGTCTCCACCTCGACGGTCGGGTAGCCGATCGACAGCCGGAGCATGAACCGGTCGAGCTGCGCTTCGGGCAACGGGTACGTGCCCTCGTGCTCGATCGGGTTCTGCGTCGCGATCACCATGAACGGCGTCCCGAGCGGATGGGTCTCGGTGTCCACCGTGACCTGCCGCTCCTCCATGCATTCCAGCAGAGCCGACTGCGTCTTGGGGCTCGCGCGGTTGATCTCGTCGCCGAGGACGATGTTCGCGAAGATGGCGCCCGGCTTGAACTCGAAGTCACCGCGCTCCTGGTTGAACACGTTCACTCCGGTGACGTCGGTCGGGAGCAGGTCCGGCGTGAACTGGATCCGGCGGAACGAACAATCGATGGAGCGGGCGATCGCCTTCGCGAGCATCGTCTTGCCCACACCCGGTACGTCTTCGATCAGCAGATGCCCCTCGGCCACCAGCGCGACGAGCGCCAAACGGATCTCGTCGTGCTTCCCGCGCACGACACGCTCG
This sequence comes from uncultured Actinomycetes bacterium, assembly GCA_963775755.1. Lineage (GTDB taxonomy): Bacteria > Actinomycetota > UBA4738 > UBA4738 > HRBIN12 > JBBQVZ01. Next base: position 134,788 of record CAVZKB010000015.1, read on the forward strand.
ACGTTGGTCTCGATCTCGTGGAAGCTCGCGGCGAATCGTTGCCAATCCTGTTGCTGTCGAACCTCCAACGGGTACCTCCGGGACTCAGGCGAACTCTCGCGTGCCAGGGTGCAACCATCTTACGGCCGCCTTTTCGCTGCAGCTTCGCACGAACGCCTCGGCGAGTTCTACGGTCGGAAACGACGGCAAGTTCCCGGAAACCGCGGGAAACCCCTCCGAGACGGTCCTGCGGAGGACGCCGCGACCGAGCGAACGGGTTCCCGGGGAGGCGGGAACCCGTCGGGTGAAACGACGAGCCGGCCCGGCCGGCGGACGCCCCGCGCGGCCCCTGTTCGCAAACTCCAGGCATCTCGGCCGAGCCGACCCGTCGTGTCCTTCGCAAGATTACACGCGTGTGATTCGATGCGCCAGGGGGGCGTGCGCCCGATGGACGGACCGAAAGCCGAAGCTGGCCGCTAGACTGGGCCGCATGGGTCGAGCCCTCGTGCTCAACGCGTCCGATTCGCCCCTCGCGGTTGTTCCCGCGCGCCGTGCTGTGGTGTTGGTTCTGAAGGAGAAGGCTGAGGTCATCGTCTCGAACGGGATGGTGTTCCGGTCGGCGACGATCTCGATGGAAGCTCCCTCCGTCGTTCGGCTCCGCCGGTACGTCCGTGTCCCCTACCGGCCGCACGCGCCGCTCACTCGGCGCGCGGTGTTCGCGCGCGACGAGTGGACGTGCCAGTACTGCACAGCGCCCGCGGAGAACCTCGACCACGTGATCCCTCGTTCCCGCGGAGGCACGCACACGTGGGAGAACGTCGTGGCGGCCTGCCGGCGATGCAACGCCAAGAAGGAGAACCGTACGCCGCAGGAGGCGGGGTTCGCGCTGGCTCGCCGCCCGTACGCGCCCACCGACGGCTTCCGTCTGACGCTCGGCCGGCTCGAGCCCGGCTGGGAGACCTACCTGACGTAGGTCGCTGCGCCGCTTCACCGTCTGGGCCGCACTCCCTCGAACGATCCTCCGCAACCAACCCACCTTTCCGTTGCTCCGTTGTTGACCAAGTGGAGTAATAGTGGCATAAAGGTGGACCAAAGTGGAGGAAAGGGGAGGAGGCGTGGCCGAACTGCTCGGCACGCACAGCTATCAGCTCGACCCCAAGGGCAGGGTGTCGTTGCCAGGGCGCTTCCGCGAAGCGTTCGCGGACGGCGTCTGGTTGACCATCGGCCAGGACGGCTGCCTGTTCTGCTTCCCCAGGGTCGAGTGGGAGCGACGCTCCGATGAGGTCGCGTCCTCCCCCCTTTCCGATGCCGACGGCCGCGCGTACTCGCGTCAGTTCTTCGGCTCATCGGATGAGGCGAAGCTCGACGGACAGGGAAGGGTGACGATCCCGCAGCGTTTGCGGGACGCCGTCGGCATCGACAAGGAAGTGGTGGTGCTCGGCGTTCGGGACCGGATGGAGATCTGGGATCGCGAGGCCTACGACCGCTACACGGACCGGTACGCAGCGGCCTATCAGGCCGGCGACCTCGACCCCAGGAGGACCACGTGACGCCGAACAAGCTCGGGACCGAAGTGCGACAGAGCCTCTCCCTCCTCGCGATGGCGGCACTCACGCTGCTCGCCTCCGTCGGCATCGGTGTGCTCGCGGGTCACATCGGGTGACGGTGGCGGACGCGTCGCACGACCCTGTCATGGTGCGAGAGGTGATCGGGTTCCTCGGGGGAAGGGGAACCGTGGTCGACATGACGCTCGGCGCCGGCGGTCATGCCCAGGCGCTCCTGTCTGCCGGCGTGGGCAGGCTGGTGGGCATCGATCGCGATCCCTCCGCCCTCGCGCTCGCGGGAGAGCGGCTCGCGGAGTTCGGGGCCCGGTTCCAGCCGGTCCGTGCGCGTTTCTCCGAGGTGGATGAGGAGATCGTCGACGGGCCCGTCGACGGCGTGCTCTTCGACCTCGGGGTCTCCTCTATGCAGCTCGACCGGCCGGAGCGGGGGTTCAGCTACCGGGAGGACGGGCCCCTCGACATGCGGATGGGCGACGAGGGCACGACCGCGGCCGAACTCGTGAACGGCCTGCCCGAACGGGAGCTCGCCGATGTGATCTTCGAGTACGGACAGGAGCCGAAGTCGCGCCGCATCGCCGCCGCCATCGTCCGCGCGCGCTCGCGCGCGCCGATCGAGAGCACCGACGAGCTGGCCGGCATCGTCGTGGGCGCCGTGGGACGACGTCCGGGGGGCCCCCACCCCGCGCGTCGGACGTTCCAGGCGCTCCGCATCGCGGTCAACCGGGAGATCGAGGAGCTCGCCGCCTCCCTGCCTCAGGCGGTCGACCTCCTCGCTCCCGGGGGCCGCGTGGTCGTCCTCGCGTACCACTCACTCGAGGATCGCATCGTGAAGAGGACGTTCCGTGAGAGCGCCCGCCTCGCGATCTTGACGAAGAAGCCACTGCAACCGTCCGAAGCCGAGATCGCGCTGAACCCGCGCGCACGGAGCGCGAAGCTTCGCGCAGCCGAACGGGTCGAGGAGGCGGCGTGAGCATCCCCGCGCGAGAGATCGAGCCTGCGCCGTCGCTCGATCCGAAGCTCGATCCGAATCTTTGGCCCGAAGGATGGGCGCTGGCGAAACCCGAACCCGCGGACCGCGCCGAACGTGCCGCCCCTCCCGCGCGGACGCCCGCGGCGCGCCCGCCCACCGATGCTCCTTCCCAACCTCGGCAGGCGCGCCGCGGCCTCCACACGACGTTCATGGTGTTCGCCTCGATCGTCATCGTCCTGCTGGTGTTGGGTGTCGTGGCGATGAACGCGTTGTTCGCGCAGACGGCCTTCGCGGTCCACTCGACCCAAGCGCAGGTGGCGGACCTGGCGGAGCAGCACGACGTGCTCGCGACCGATGTCGCACGCCTGTCCTCGCCCAGCAGGATCGCCGGATGGGCCGAGCGCTACCAGATGGTGCTGCCGGATGACGTGGTCATCCTCCGCGTGCCGCGGTTCGGACGCGTCCTCTCGGTGAACCCATGAGGCTTCGGGCGGGGCGGCGTCTCGTGGCGCTGCTCGCGCTCATGCTGTTGGCGTTCGGCAGCATCGCGGCCCGGCTCACGGTGCTTCAGGTCGGAGATCACCGGTCGCTCGAGGCGCTCGGGCTGGACCAGCGGATGAGAACGTTCGAGCTTCCCGCCGCCAGGGGACAGATCCTGGACCGCCGAGGCGTGCCGCTCGGGATCACGCTCGACGCCCGTGACATCTACGCCAACCCCTCCCTGGTCACCGACCCAGCGGGGGAGGCGGCCCAACTCGCCGAGGCGCTCGGTGAGCGTCCCAAGCAGGTCCTGCCGGCGCTCGAAGCCGACGGGACGTTCGCGTACGTGGCGAGGCAGGTCGACCTGTACATGGCACAGCGTGTGGAAGACCTCCAATTGCCGGGCATCGGCTTCCTTTCGGTCGCCAAGCGCTACTACCCTGCCGGCGCGCTCGCGCCGGCGGTGATCGGGTTCGTGGGCGTCGACGGCTCGGGGCTCGCGGGCCTCGAGGCCGAGTACGACTCGGAGCTCGCCGGCGTGCCGGGGGAGCGGACGTTCGAACAGAGCGCCGGGCAGCCCATCGCGCAAGGCATCGACGTGGTGAAGGAGCCCGTCGAAGGCACCAACCTGCGAACGACGTTGGATCGCGACATGCAGTACCAGGCGCAGGAGGCGCTCAAGGAAGCGGTCGAGGCGAACGGCGCCAAGTCGGGCACCGTCATCGTGATGGACGTGCGCACCGGCGATATCTACGCCATGGCCAGCTATCCCTGGTTCGACCCGAACAACTACGCGCACGTGGCGGCGAACGATCCCGCCCGTCTGCGGAACCCGGCCGTCACCGATGCGTTCGAGCCGGGCTCGGTGAACAAGGTGATCACGGCCGCCGCCGCGATCGAGTCCGGGACCGTGTCGATCACGCAGCGGTTCCGGGTGCCGGATTCGATGCGGGTCGATCAGTACACGATCCACGACTCGCACACGCACCCGATCGAGACCATGACACTCGCGGACATCGTGGCCGAGTCCAGCAACATCGGGATGGCCAAGGTGGGCAGCCTGGTGGGGAAGACGACGCTCGCCTCCTACCTCAACCGGTTCGGTTTCGGCCGGACGACGGGTCTCGGGTTCCCCGGCGAGTCCCGAGGTATCGTCCCGGCGCTCTCGGACTGGAGCGACGCAACCCTTGCCACCATCTCCTATGGACAGGGCGTGAGCGTCACGCCGCTGCAGATGGCGTCGGTCTACGCGACGGTAGCGAACGGCGGCGTCTGGGTGCGCCCGAGGTTGGTGAGCGGAACCGTGGACGGCTCGGGAACGTTCTCGCCCACGCCCGCATCGCCGACGAAACGGGTCCTGCAGCCGGCGACGGCGTCCATCCTCGCGCAGATGCTCGCCTACGTGGTCGAGGGCGGGACCGGGACCAGCGCCCAGATCCCCGGTTACCAGGTCGCCGGCAAGACCGGAACGGCGCTGAAGCCGGCTCCGACCGGCGGCTACTACTCGGACCGCTACGTCGCCTCGTTCATCGGATTCCTGCCCGCCGGGGACCCGAGGATCGTGGTCGCGGCGATCCTCGATGAGCCCGCCACGATCTACGGCGGCGTCGCCGCGGCTCCGTTGTTCCAGCAGGTCGCGCAGAACGCGATCCAACTGCTGGGGATCCCGACCGCGCCTCCCGTGGGGCTCCCACCCCACGTGCTCGGACGGCCATGACCCCGAACGACCCGCGGAAGGGGGCGCGGGTAAGCTCGGGGGCGGTGACAGCCGCCTTCCCCCCTGTTCCGCTCGCCCACCTGGTTGCCGCCGCCCCGGGAGCGACGCTGCGCGGCGACGGGGAGATCCTGGTCGCCGACATCGCGTTCGATTCCAGGGAGGTGGTGCCGGGAGCGCTGTTCTTCTGCGTCCCCGGCCTCCACGTCGACGGGCATGCGTTCGCGCTCGACGCGATGGGCGCGGGCGCGGTGGCGTTCGTCGTGGAGCGATGGCTCGACGTCGGAGCCCCGCAGGCGCTCGTTCCCTCGGTTCGCCGCTCGATGGGGCCGATATCCGCGAGGGCGTTCGCGGATCCGGCGAAGTCGATGGCCACGGTGGGCGTGACCGGCACGAACGGCAAGACCACCGTTACGTACCTGCTGGGCTCGATCTTCGAGGCCGCCGGCTGGACCGCCGGCGTGGTGGGGACGACCGGCGCGAGCGTTGCCGGCGAACCGGTCCCGCTGGCTCGCACGACACCGGAGGCGCCCGATCTTCACCGGCTCCTTGCGAGGATGCGCGACCACGGCGTTCGGGGCGCGGCGATGGAGGTCTCGTCGCACGCGCTCGCACAGCGTCGTGTCGACGGCGTCGTCTTCGACGTCGCGGTCTTCACGAACCTGTCGCAGGACCACCTGGATTTCCACGCCACGATGGAGGCGTACTTCGAGGCCAAGGCACGGCTCTTCACTCCGGAACATGCGACGCGAGCGGTCGTGAACGCCGACGACCCGTCCGGGCGAAGCCTCTTGCACGATGTCGCGATCCCCACGACGTCGTTCGGCACCGGCCCGGACGCGGAGCTTCGAGCTCGCGACGTCCTCGTCACCCGCGAGGGCATCGAGTGCATCGTGGACGGGATCGCGATCCGTTCTCGCCTGCGAGGAGCGTTCAACCTGGAGAACCTGCTTGCGGCCGCGGCCGCGGCGCGCGCGCTCGGCATCGACGATGACGCGATCCGGCGGGGGCTCGCGGCGCTCCGGGAGGTACCCGGGCGTATGGAGCCGATCGAGGCGGGGCAGGATTTCCTGGTGGTGGTGGACTACGCGCACACGCCGGATAGCATCCGAAGCGTGCTGCGCGCGTCGCGCCCGCTGACGTCCGGTCGCCTGATCCTCGTGTTCGGCTGCGGTGGGGATCGCGACCGTGCGAAGCGTTCCCCGATGGGCGCGGCGGCGACCGCGAACGCGGACCTGACCGTGGTCACGACCGATAACCCCCGCTCCGAGGATCCGCTCGCGATCCTCTCCGACATCGAGCCGGGGGCGAAGGAAGGAGGCGGCGCCTTCGTGATCGAGCCCGACCGGCGCGAGGCGATCCGGCTGGCGCTTCACGAAGCCGCCGCGGGTGACTTGGTCGTCATCGCGGGCAGGGGACATGAGCCGCTCCAAGAGCGCCGCGACGACGCGGTCCCGTTCGACGATCGCGTCGTCGCTCGCGAGGAGCTCGAGGCGCTGGGGGCCGGCCGATGAAGCCGCGGCGGATGACCGATGTCGCGCGGGCGGTCGAAGGGCTGTTCCTCGGTGAGGACGTCGAGGTGACGTCCGTCGCCATCGACTCCCGAGAGATCTCGCCCGGTGCGCTGTTCGTGGCGCTCCCGGGCGAGCGGACCGACGGGGGCAGGTTCGTACCCGAGGCGTTCGCGAACGGCGCCGCCGGCGCCCTCGTGCGCGACGGGTTGGACGTGGACGGTCCGGCGGTGTCCGTGCGATCGACCGGCGAGGCGCTGATGATGCTCGCGCGCGACGAGCGAGCGAGGATGGACGCGACCGTGGTCGCCGTCACCGGGGCGAACGGCAAGACGTCCACCAAGGACATGGCGGCCGCCGTGCTCGCGACCAGCTTCTGCACGCACGCGAGCAGGAACTCGTTCAACAACGAGGTCGGTCTGCCGGTGACGATCCTCGGTGCGGCTCCCGACACGCAGGTCGTCGTCGCCGAGATGGGGGCGCGCCGGGTGGGGGATGTGGCCATCCTGTGCGGGATCGCGCGACCCGATGTCGCGATCGTGACGAACGTGGGGGTCGCGCACCTGGAGGTCTTCGGCTCGTGGGAACGCATCGTCGAGGCGTCGGCGGAGCCGGTCGAAGCGCTGGGCCCGGACGGCGTCGCCGTGTTGAACGCCGACGATCACGTCGTCGCCGCCTATGCCGGCCGGACCGGGGCCCGTGTCGTGACGTTCGGGCTCGCCTCCGACGCGGACGTGCGTGCGGAGGACGTGTCCCTGGGGCCGGACGGTCGATCATCCTTCACATTGGTGTGCGGGACCGAGCGCGCACCGGTGACGCTCGCCGTCCCGGGCGAGCACATGGTGTCGAACGCGCTGGCGGCCGTGGCGGTCGGTGTGACGCTCGGCGTGCGGCTCGCCGAGTGCGCCGAAGCATTGTCGCGCGCGGAGGTATCGCCGTGGCGGATGGAGACGTTCACGACGGCGTCCGGCGTTCGGGTCGTCAACGACGCGTACAACGCGAATCCCGAATCGATGGCGGCGGCGCTGCGCGCCGCGCGGTGGATGGCGGGGGAGGGTCACCTCATCGCCGTGCTCGGAACCATGGCCGAGCTGGGGCCGATCTCGGAGAGGGAGCATGAACGCATAGGCGAGCTGGCGGCCCGGATCCGCGTCGACCGCCTGATCGTGGTCGGCGCCGCGGCGCGTCAGATCGCCGATGCGGGTCTGCGCGAAGGTGTCGAGCCCGACAACGTCGCCTGCTACGACGACCCCGACGACGTGTTGGGCGACGTCCGGAGGTCGGCGCGACCCGGCGACCTCGTGCTGTTCAAGGGATCGCGCGTCGCGGGCCTCGAACGGCTCGCGGAGGCCCTGCGGTGAAGTCCATCCTCGTCGCCGCCGCCATCGCGCTGGCCGTCACCCTGCTCGGTACCCCGATCGCGATCAAGGCGTTCCGCGTCTGGGGATGGGGTCAGCGGATCCGCGAAGACGGCCCTCACACGCATATGGAGAAGATGGGCACGCCCACCATGGGCGGCATCGTCATCCTGATCGGGTTGTTCGCAGGTTTCCTCGCCTCGAGGTTCACGTTCCAACACGTCACGCCTTCAGGCTTGGCGCTGCTATTCACCGCGGTCGGCTTCGGGGTCGTGGGGTTCCTCGACGACTTCCTGAAGGTCCGTCGCGATCGATCCCTGGGGCTGACGAAGCTCCAGAAGTTCGTGGGCACCGCGATCGTCTCGATCCTGTTCGCGCTGCTCGTCGTCCACTACTCCGGAGAGACCGGCACGTCGACGCAGTTGTCGTTCGTGCGCACCACGGGGCTGCATCTCGGGGTGTTGTTCTACGTCTGGGCGTTCGTGATCCTCACGTCGTCGTCGCACTCGGTGAACCTCACCGACGGGCTCGACGGATTGGCGTCCGGCTCTTCCATCCTGGTGCTGACGGCGTTCATGTTCATCGCGTTCTGGCAGTTCCGGCACGCCTGCGGCCTGGGTCCGCCCGAGGCGTGCTACGCGATCGATGCCGACACGGCGCTCGACACCGCGATCGTCGCCGCCGCCATGATGGGCGCCGTCACCGGGTTCCTGTGGTGGAACGCGGCGCCGGCGAGGATCTTCATGGGGGACACCGGCTCGCTCGCCCTCGGCGGCCTGTTCGGCGCCCTCGCGATCACCCTCAACACGCAGCTCCTGCTGATCGTCGTGGGCGGCCTGTTCGTGATGGAGACGATGTCGGTCATCCTGCAGGTGATCTCGTTCCGGGGGTTCGGTCGCAGGATCTTCCGCATGTCGCCGATCCACCATCACTTCGAGCTCGCCGGCTGGCCCGAGTTCACCGTCATCGTGCGGTTCTGGATCATCGCGGGGCTCTGCGTCGCGGTGGGGATCGGTCTCTTCTACGTGGACTTCATCAGCAAGGGCGGCCTCGGATGAACGTGGACCTCCGGGACCGGCGGGTCGTCGTGGTGGGTGCGGGGGTCGCAGGGTCGGCCGCGGCGGAGGCGCTCGTCATCGGGGGCGCCGACGTGTTGGTGAGCGAGTCGCGCCCCTCCGGCGAGCTCGACTCTCTGCGGCACCTGCGAGAACTGGGCGTCGACGTCGCGGCCGGGGGTCATGAACCGTCGCACCTGGACGGCGCGACGCTCGTCGTCACCAGCCCGGGGGTTCCGCAGGACGCGCCCGTCCTCGCGTGGGCCGCGGAGCGGGGCGTTCCCGTCTGGGGCGAGCTCGAGCTGGGCGCGAGGCTCTGCGAGGTTCCGTACCTGGCGGTGACCGGAACCAACGGCAAGACCACGACGACGGGGATGATCGCGTCGTGCCTGCGGGCCGCAGGCCACGACGCGATCGCCTGCGGCAACATCGGCCACCCCTTCCCGCTCGCGGTTCGGCAGGGACACGACGTGCTGGTGGTCGAGGCGTCCTCGTTCCAGCTGCGGTTCGTCGAGACGTTCCGCCCACGCGTCTCCGTCCTGCTGAACCTGGCTCCCGACCATCTGGACTGGCACGGATCCGAGCAGGCCTACGTCGAGGCGAAACGGAACATCCTTCGAGCCCAGGGCGAAGGCGACACGCACGTGGGCAACCGTGACGATGCCCGCGCCGCCGCGGTATCGGCGGGAGCCCCCTGCCACGTGGTCTGGTTCCGGCGGGGAGCGCCGGAAGAGGGCGAGGTCGGCTACATCGACGAGACATTGCTGTTCCGTGGCGCGCAGACCGAGTCGCTGGGGCCGGTCGACGGCGAACGTGCGGGATACCGCGAGGACGCCGCGGCCGCCGCGGCCGCGAGCCTCGCGTTCGGAGCGTCGCCCGAGGCGGTCCGGCGCGGTATCGCGGGCTTCACGCCCGCTCACCATCGCGGCGAGGTCGTCGCGCTCGTCGACGGTGTGCGCTTCGTCGACAACTCGAAGGCGACGAACGTGCACGCCGCGCTCGCCGCGATCGACGGGGTCGAAGATGCGGTGTTGATCGCCGGCGGTCGAGCGAAAGGCGTCGACCTCATGCCGCTCCGGTCTCGCTCCGATCGGCTCGCGGGGGTCGTTGCGATCGGCGAATCCGCCTCCGAGATCGAGTCCGTCTTCGACGGGCTGGTGCCCGTACGCCGTGCCGGGACGATCGAAGAGGCGACGGCAGCATCGCTGGCGCTCGCGCCGCGGCCGGGAACGGTGTTGCTCGCGCCGGCCTGCGCCAGTTGGGACATGTTCCGGGACTACGCGGAGCGCGGCGACCGTTTCGCGGCGGCGGCGCGTGCCTTGATGGAAGAGGTGGCCGCCCGTGGCTGATCGCGCGGTGACGAGACGCTCGGCCGCCGGAGGAGGGCTTGGGGGGCGCATCGCGACGCCGAAGCGCGGGAACGGTCACGCATCGGTGCGAACCCACACCCGGAAGACGAAGCTCCGCGTCGTGCGGACGCCTGTCCGGCGTCCGAGGAAGGACCCCGCGGCCGCGGCGCGAACCAGCGTGATCATCCTGCTCGTGTCCGCGGCCCTGCTCACGACGATCGGCGTCGTCGAGGTGTTCTCCGCCAGCTCCGTGTACGCGTTCACGAACTACGACAACAGCTTCTGGTTCCTCGAACGGCAGGCCGTCTACGCGGCGATCGGGGTCGGTGCGTTGCTCCTGACGGCACGGATGCGATACACGGCGTGGCGCCGGTTGTCGGGGCCGCTCGTAGTCGTCTCTGCGGTGCTCCTGCTCCTGGCGCTGCACCCGACGGCCGGTTCGTCGGTCTACGGCGCGTCGCGCTGGATCGGCCTGGGACCGCTCACGCTGCAACCGTCGGAGTTCGCGAAGCTCGCACTGATCGCCTTCACCGCCGCGATCTTGTCGCAGAAGGAGGGCAAGCTCGACGACTGGCTGCACCTCGCGCTGCCGCTCGGTCCCGTCGTGCTGCTGGTCGCCGCGATCGTGATGCTCCAGCGAGATCTGGGCACGACGATCGTGATCGTCGGGAGCGTGTTGATGATGCTGTTCGTCGGTGGGGCGCGGCTGCGTCACCTGGTGGTGACGGGCGTCCTCTCGATGGGCGGTCTCGCATACCTCATCTTCGGAACGGCCTACCGTCGAGCCCGGTTCCTATCGTTCTTCGATCCCTGGAAGGATCCGTTGAGCCACGGCTATCAGCTCATCCAAGGGTTGATCGCGCTCGGATCCGGCGGGTGGTTCGGGGTGGGGCTGGGAGCCAGCCGCCAGAAGTGGGCCTACCTGCCGAACGCCCACACGGACTTCATCTTCGCGGTGCTGGGCGAGGAACTGGGACTGCTGGGCGAGTTCGTGGTGCTGATCCTGTTCGCGGCGATGATCTACGCCGGGATCCGCATCGCGGTTCGCGCCCCGGACACGTTCGGACGGCTCCTGGCGGCCGGCATCACGTCGTGGATCGGGCTGCAGGCGATCGTGAACCTCGGAGCCGTGACCGGGCTCTTGCCGATCACCGGCGTCCCGCTGCCTTTCGTCTCGTTCGGTGGGAGCGCGTTGATCGTCGCGCTGGGGGCCGTGGGCGTCCTCGCCTCGATCGCCCGCGCGGGTGGGGGATCCCGGACGGGCCTGGGGTCTCGAAAGGGTGCGCGCAAGGAAGGAACGGGCCGGTCGCGCACCTCGACGCGACGGACACCGGCGTGAACGTGGTGATCGCGGCCGGGGGAACGGGCGGACACATCTTCCCCGCGCTCGCCCTCGCGGATGCGTTGGTTCGCGAGCATGACGCGGAGGTCCGGTTCATCGGATCGCGCGACGGCCCGGAGGCGACGCGCATCCCCGCAGCGGGGTTCCGCTTCGACGGGGTCGCGGCCGCCCCGTTCGTCCGCGAGGTGTCGATGCGCGCTGCGAAAGCTCCGGTGATCGCCGCGCGGTCGGTGTTCGCGTGCACCCCATTGGTGCGGGGGGCAGACGTCGCTGTCGGGCTGGGGGGGTACGTGAGCGTGCCGCCGATCCTGGCGGCCAGGCGCGCGCACATCCCCATCGTCCTGCACAACCCCGACGCCGTCCTGGGATTGGCGAACCGCCTCCTCGCCCGGTCGGCCACCGTGATCGCGGTCGCGTTCGACGACGCCCGCGGACGGATACGGGGCGATGCTCGCGTCGAGACGATCGGCTACCCCGTGCGCCGAGAGATCCTCGACGTGCCTGAGCACCGTGACGAGCTGGTCGCCGAGGCCCGCACGGTGTTAGGTCTCGATCCGGCTCGGCGGACGGTCATGGTCACGGGCGGCAGCCAAGGCGCGTTGCATCTCGACCAGGTCGTCGCGGCCTCGCTGCCGGTCTTCGCCGAACGTTCGGACCTCCAACTCCTGGTGCTGACGGGTCCGGGTCGCGAGGCGGAGGTGGCCGGTCCGGCGGCGCGGGTCGATGCCGCTCGGGTCGTCGTGGTTCCGTTCCTCGATCGCATGGAGCTGGCGTACGCGGCGGCCGACCTGGTGGTGTCCCGCGCGGGAGCCACGACCGTCGCCGAGCTCGCGGTCTGCGGGCTCCCCTCGGTGCTGGTGCCCTACCCCTACGCCACCGAGAACCATCAGGACGCGAACGCCCGCGAGCTCGCGCGCATCGGCGCGGCCGTCGTGGTGCCCGATGCCGAGCTCACGCCGTCCCTGTTCGCGCGATCGGTGCTCGACCTCATGGATGACCCCGAGCGGCTCGCTTCCATGGCGGCGTGTGCTCGCGGTTGGGCAAAGCCGGACGCGGCCGAGCGGTTCGCCTCGCTGGTGGCGGGGGCGGCGAAGAGATGAACGAGCCCCGGCCCCGGTACTCGCCACCGCCCGGGAGCATCCCGACGCTCCACGTGCCGTCGCTCGAGGGCATCGCCCGTCTCCACCTGATCGGGATCGGCGGCGCGGGCATGCGGAACCTGGCGAAGCTCCTGCTCGCCCGAGGGATCGCCGTCGGCGGCTCGGACCTCAAGGATTCGAAGGGGCTCGCCGAGCTCCAGGCCTTGGGTGCCGACGTCGAGGTCGGTCACGATCCGACGCATGTAGCGGAACTCGTCCCGGACGCCGTCGTCGTGTCGAGTGCGATCGGGGAACGCAACGTCGAGCTCGCGGAGGCTCGGCGCCGCGGGATACCGGTCTGGGCGCGCGCGCAAGCGCTCGCCGCCCTGACCGCCGGCAAACGCGGCATCGCGGTGGCCGGCACGCACGGCAAGACCACCACGACATCCATGCTCTCCGTCGTGCTCGAGCGCGCGGGGCTCGACCCGAGCTTCTTGGTGGGTGGCGACATGAACGAGAGCGGAAGCGGCGCACGCTCCGGAGCCGGGGAGCTCTTCGTCTTCGAATCCGATGAGAGCGACGGGTCCTTCCTCCTGGCCCCACATCCGATCGGCGTCGTGACGAACGTGGATGTCGACCACGTGGACTTCTATCCAGGCGGGCGTGACGAGATCCGGGCGGCGTTCGCCGAGTTCATGGAGCAGTGCGAGCTCGTCGTGGCTTGCGGCGACGACGACGGCGTTCGCGCCGCGATCTCGCTCGCCGACGCGCACGTCACGACGTATGGAACGGATCCGGGGAACGATTGGAGGCTCGCGGTCGACGCGGTGGGGCCGGGCGGTGCGCGCGGGGTGGTGACGGGCCCGGACGGAACCGTGACGGAGCTGGCGCTCCGGGTGGACGGGGTCCACAACCTCCTGAACGCCGTCGCGGCCGTGGCGACCGCCGCGTCCGTGGGGGTCGCGCCGGGTGCAGCAGCCGATACGCTCGCGGGATTCTCTGGCGTCCGGCGCCGCTTCGAGCTCCGGGGGGCGGCACGCGGCGCCGATTTCTACGACGACTACGGCCACGTCCCGGTCGAGCTGGCGGTGACGTTGGGAGTCGCCCGTCGCATCGGTCCGACTCGGCTCGTTGCGGTATTCCAGCCCCACCGGTACTCGCGGACGCAGGCGCTCTGGCGTGAGCTCGGCGCGAGCCTGACCGAGGCGGACGTCGTGGTGGTGACCGACGTCTACGGAGCCGACCAGACGCCGATCCCCGGCGTCACGGGGAAGCTCGTCGTCGACGGCATCACCGAGGCTTCGGCAGCCACCCGCGTCGTGTACCTGCCGCATCGCCAAGACGTCGTGCGGTTCCTCGGCGACGAGGTCCGCGCGGGGGATCTGGTCGTCACGATGGGCTGCGGCGACGTCTGGATGTTGGGCGATGCCGCGCTCGAGCGGATCCGGGAGGCGTCGTGAGCGAGCAGCTCACCCACGCCGAGGGCATCTTGCGAGCGGCGTGCGGCGACCGGGTCCGGACCGCCTTCCCGCTCGCCCCGCTCACGTCGTTCCGCCTCGGCGGACCCGCGGCGCTGTATCTCGAGCCGGAGTCCGACTCCGACCTGGCGGCCGCGGGCGAGGCGATCGTTGCGACGGATGTTCCGTTCGTGGTGATCGGCAAGGGCTCCAACATCTTGGTGTCGGATGCGGGGTTCCCGGGCCTGGTGCTGCGTCTGGGCCGCGGCTACCGTTGGGTGGCGCGAGAGGGTGATCGGCTGACCGCGGGGGGCTCGATCCCGCTCCCGGCGCTCTCCGGTGTCGCGTTGCGGCACGGTCTCGCGGGTCTGGAGTTCGGCGTCGCGATCCCGGCCACGCTGGGCGGGGCTATCCGCATGAACGCGGGGGCACACGGGGGAACGATGGCCGACGTGGTCGAGCGCGTCGTGACCTACCGCCTACGGGACGGGCGCGCGGAGACCGTCCGGGGGAAGGATGCGGGGTTCGCGTACCGGCATTCCGCCCTGGCCGAGGACGCGGTCGTGACGGGTGGGGTCCTCCGGCTGGAGACGGGAGAGGCATCCGAGATCCACTCCCGGATGGATCAGGCGCGGGGATGGCGCCGCCGGACGCAGCCGCTCGCCGAGCCGAACTGCGGAAGCGTCTTCGCCAATCCCGAGGGAGACCACGCGGCTCGCCTGATCGACGCGGCGGGAGGGAAAGGCCGCCGGGTTGGAGGCGCCTCCGTTTCGACCAAGCACGCGAACTTCATCGTCGCCGAGCCCGGATCGCGCTCGTCCGACGTGCTGACGCTCATCCGGGATATCCAACAGCTGGTGCAGGACACGGCCGGCGTCGTGCTCGTGCCGGAGGTCAAGCTGATCGGAGCGTTCGATGATGCCCGACGCTGAACCGGCCGCCGAGGCCGTGGACGCTCGAAGATGCGGTCACCGACGCCATCGCCGGCCGCGGCGCGTCGATGGGCCCCCACGCGTTCAACCGCGAGCCGCCGGACCGTCAACGATCGCCGGGGCGCCACGACCGGATCCGGAAGATCAGCGCGATCGTGTTCATCGTGACGGTGCTGCTGGGGGCCGCCGCGGTGACGCTGACCCGCAGCCCGTTCTTCTACGCGCGGGAGATCGAGGTCCGGGGGGCGTCGCACCTCGCTCGCGCCGACGTCCTGCGCATCGCGGGGATCACGCCGAAGACGAACGTCTTCACCCTCGACGCGGGTGCCGCAGAGGCGAGGCTCGAACGAGAACCGTGGATCGCGGGAGCGACGATCACCAAGGGCCTGCCGTCGAGATTGGTCATCGACATCCACGAGCGGGTCGCCGTCGCGGTGGTGGAGTCCGGGGGGATCCTGCGGCTCGTGGCGGACGACGGCGCGCTTCTCGAGGCGGCGGCTCTGCCTCGAGTGTCGGCTGGACTGCCGGTGATCGCTCTCACGGATCGGCAGGCCGTCGGGTCGCAGGACGCCGTCGGGGGAGCCGCCCGCGCGATCGCCGCGATGGCCCCGATCCTCCGCCACCGGATCGACGGCGTGTCGATCCTGTCGGACGGCCAGCTTCGCGTGGACCTGTCCTCGGGGGCGGAAGTCGCTTATGGCGAGGCCGTCGAACTGTCGGAGAAGGCCATGGCGCTGCGTGCGTTGCTCGACTACGCGGACGGCAAGGGCGTGGGGGTGATCTCCGCCGACGTCCGCGTGCCGTCGGCTCCCACAGCGGTCCTCTCCGGTGGGGCAGTGGTGACTCCGTGAGCACGCGATCCACTGTCATCCGCCGGCACAACGAGGGCACGGTCGATGCTTGACGGACCTGCGGTTTCTTAGTAGCGTTCCCAGCTATACGTGAGGTAGATATAACAATAACCGTGAGCTTGACGGTTATGGTTACCACCTCTCATACGGCGTTTCCCCAGGTAGGTAGTGGGTCGATAGGGCCCGATGTCCGGAGGACACAGGATGATGGATGCTCCCCAGAACTACCTCGCCGTGATCAAGGTTGTCGGGATCGGCGGCGGCGGCGTGAACGCGGTGAACCGGATGATCGAGGCAGGCCTCCGGGGCGTCGAGTTCATCGCCGTCAACACCGACGCCCAGACGCTCCTGATGTCGGACGCAGAGGTGAAGCTCGACATCGGACGCGAGACCACGCGCGGGCTCGGCGCGGGCTCAGATCCGGAGGTCGGTCGATCCGCTTCGCACGAGCATGCCGACGAGATCGAGGAGATCCTCAAGGGTGCCGACATGGTGTTCATCACCGCCGGCGAGGGAGGCGGCACCGGTACGGGCGGCGCGCCGGTCATCGCCGAGATCGCCAAAGGCCTCGGCGCGCTCACGATCGGTGTCGTCACCAGGCCGTTCGGGTTCGAAGGCCGCAAGCGCGCGACGCAGGCGGACCTCGGCATCACGGAGCTGAAGAAGGCCGTCGACACGCTGATCGTGGTTCCGAACGATCGGCTGCTCCAAGTCTCCGATCCCAACACGCCGATGATCGAGGCGTTCCGGATGGCGGACCAGGTCCTGTTCCAAGGCGTCGACGGCATCACGTCGTTGATCACCACACCGGGCCTCATCAACCTGGACTTCGCGGACGTCAAGTCCGTCATGACCGGCGCGGGTTCGGCGTTGATGGGGATCGGACACGGAACCGGCGAGAACCGCGCCGTCGATGCGGCCAAGGCGGCCATCTCCTCTCCGTTGCTCGAGTCCTCGATCGACGGCGCCAAGGGCGTGCTGCTCTCGATCGCCGGCCCGACCGACCTCTCGCTCCACGAGGTCAACGCGGCGGCCGACCACATCACCCGCGTGGCCCACCCCGACGCGAACATCATCTTCGGCGCCGTCGTGGACGACGCGCTCGGGGAGGAGGTTCGCGTCACCGTGGTGGCCGCGGGCTTCGACAAGCTCGCGACGTCTCCGGTGGAGAGCAGCCGGTTCGAGAGCCGCCTCTCCCGGTTGCTGGAGGAGCCGGCTCGCGGGGGACACCAGGAAGACGCGCTGCCCTCGATCCTCGTCGACGACACCGACGAGGACATGGACGTGTTCACGAGCGCCAACGACCCTGAGCCGGCGACGGTGTCGTTCGACGCCGAGGAGGACCTGGACATCCCCGATTTCCTGAAGAACTGATGGGCCCCGGTCCGTCCCCGCGCGGCCTCGCGCTGTGGGGGGCGGGGAGGTTCCGAGCGAGGAGGCGTCCTTCCCCCGCCTCTTGGCCGAGGAGCTCCCCGCCCCCCGTTCCATGTCCGCTGTCCGTTCCTGCGTAGGCTTGATCAGATGACGACGACGCGCGACGAGCTGTTGGTCAACCTCGAGCAGGTGCGCCGGGGCATCGGCCTTGCGTGTGAGCGGGCTGGCCGCGACGCCGGCGACGTTTGTCTCGTCGCGGCCAGCAAGACCGTGTCCTCCGAGGCGATCACCTGGGCGCGCGACGCGGGTGTGTCGAACTTCGGCGAGAACTATGTCAAGGAGCTGCGCGCGAAACATGCCGCCGTACCCGATGTCCGATGGCATTTCATCGGCACGCTCCAGACGAACACGGCTCACCATGTCGCGGCCCTCGCCGATGTGGTCGAGACGGTCGCGGGGGGACACGCCTCCGAGCGGCTCGCGATGCGCGCGGCTGCCTCCGGGCGGGAGATCGACGCGTTGATCGAGGTCGATCTCACGGGCGAACGAACCGGCGTCCCCCCCGACGACACCCCGGCTCTGGCCGATCGAGTGGCGTCCCTCGCGGGACTCAGTTTGGTTGGGCTGATGACCATCCCGCCGGTTCTCGAACGTGCCGAGGACGCGCGTCCCTTCTTCATCAGGCTCCGCGAGCTCCGCGATCGCATCCGCGAACAGCACCCTGATGTGCTGGAATTGTCGATGGGGATGTCGTTGGATTACCAGGTCGCGGTGGAAGAAGGCGCTACGATGGTCCGCGTCGGAACGGCGCTGTTCGGTCCCCGAGCGCCGTTGACGTAGGGAGGAAGTGATGGCCGGCGTGTGGAAGAAGACCCTGAACTACTTGGGCCTGGTCGAGGACGACGAAGAGTTCGTCGACGACATGCCAGAGGTCGAGCCGGCACCGGTCCGTCGCATGAAGCCGCAGGCCGTACGGGGCGTGTCCTCCGAAACCGAGGGAGTCGTCCGCACGATCGCGTCCCCACGCACCCCCGCCGCGTCCTCGGCCATCTACAAGTCCGAGCCGAAGCGCTTCAACGAGGCTCGAGAGGTGGCCGACCGGTTCAAGGAAGGCACGGCGGTCATCATGAACCTCCAGTCGACGGACGACACGATCGCCCGCCGGCTGGTGGACTTCGCCTCGGGCCTGGTCTACGGGCTCGACGGCAAGATCGAACTGGTCGCGAACCGCGTCTACTTGCTCACGCCGGACAACGTCGAGGTCTCCGCTGAGGAGCGCGAGAGGATCGCGGGCGGGGCGTTCTACAACCAGTTCTGAGCCGCGTTCGCGTGGTGGGCGCACCGCGTCGTTCGCCGGGAGCACCCCTGCTAGCCTTGCCAGCCGATGATCTGCGCAGGGAACGCCTTACCCCGTCTGATCTGCATCGCCCTGGGCGTGTACTGGATCATCCTCCTGGCGAGGGTGATCGTGAGCTGGGTCGAGCTCGCCGGTTGGCATCCGCCCACGACCGGGCCGCTGCGAACGATCTTCGAATTGCTGTTCGACGTGACGGAGCCGGTCCTGCGGCCGATCCGGAAGATCATGCCTCCGGCGGGCCCGCTCGACCTCTCCGTGATCGTGGCGTTCCTGATCATCTTCGTGCTCCAGCAGGCGTTCTGCCGATGACCCAGTCGAGGGAGGTCCGATGAAGAAGAAGGACAAGGACGCGGGCGACGCCCAGGACTTCACCGGCATGCCGGCGTCCGCGGTGGTCGCGCCCGCCGATATCCAATCCAAGGAGTTCAACGTCTCGCGCTTCGGCGGGTACCGGATGCGCGACGTCGACGAGTTCCTCGATCAGATCACCGTGTCGATGACCAAGCTGACCGAGGAGAACGAACGGCTGCGCTCCGCCGCGGGGCTCCCCGTCGCCTCTTCGATCGGGGAGCCCGACCTGGCGGATGTGTCGCGCCAGGCGGACGAGATCATCGAGCGCGCCCGGGCCGAGGCGGCGAAGATCGTCCAGGACGCCCGCGCACAGGCCGGGACACCCGGCGTCGCGGCGGCGGGGACCGATGCGGGGCGCGCGGCCGTCGCGCCGTTCTTGTCGCAGGAGCGCGACTTCCTCCAGCAGTTGGCGACGCTCGTACAAACGCACGCGGAGTCGGTGAAGGGGATGGCGAAGGCGAGCCGGAAGTCCCCGGCGGCGCCCCCGGCGTCTGCCCAGCCCTCGCCCTCGCCCTCGCCCGCGCCCGCCGTGATCCCGGAGCCCGCGATCCCTGAGGCGGAGGAGCCGCGTGTCCAGGCGCCGACCTCCGACGCGACGCAGCCGATGCCCCCGGTCAAGCCCATGTCCTCCGAGACGTCGGGACCGGAGTCGACGCCGCCGATCCGGGTGGAGGAGCCGGCCACGGCGTCGGTGAACGCGGGGGACGGGGACGACGATGCGGAGCACAGCGAGGGCGGTGACCGCACACTCCGGGAGTTGTTCTGGGGCGAGGAGTGAGCCTCGGCGACCGCCGACCGGGGGTCGCCCTCCTCTCGATCGCCGCATTCGCCCTGATCGTCGCCGCGGCCGCAGCACTCGGGATCGGCCTGCTGTCCAGCGCCAGCTTGCGGATGCCGGCCGTCGCGTTGGTCGCGAGCGCCGGCGGCCTCCTGCTCCTGTGGATCGGTGTCGTCAGGGCTTCGGGTTCTCCGCCTTCCGCAAGCTGATCGAGACCGTCTCGCCGTCGATCTCCACCTCGTGGTGGGACGCGTCGCCTCTGAGCACACCGTCGTCAAGCGCGACGGAGAGCGTCTCGGCCGCGACGTAGCCGCGGAACGCCTCGAGCGACGCTGCCACGTCGCCGGTCGCCGACACGGCGGCAACGATCCGATCGCTCACGTCCAGATCGGCGGCTCGCCGGGCGTCTTGGATCGCCCGAACGAGTTCGCGCGCCTGTCCTTCGCGCCGCAGATCATCCGTGACATCCAGATCGAGCGCCACGGTCAGACCGCCGTCCGAGGCGACACCCCAGCCCTCGGTCACCTCCTGGACCAAGTCGACCTCCTCGAGCGTGAGAGGGATCGCCACGCCGTCCTCGACCGCGATGGTGACCTCGTCGCCGCGCGCGAGCGCTGATGCCACGCTCCCGTCGTCGGCCGCCAGGATCGCCGCCACCGCCTTGACACGCTTCCCGAGCTTCGGCCCGAGCACCTTGTAGTTGGGCTTGGCCCGCCAACGGCCGAAGGTGGCGTCGGTTTCCGCGAAGACGACGCGCTTGACGTTGAGCTCGTCGGCGACGAGCGGAAGGACGGACGTGAGCGCCTGGTGATCGCCTTGATAGTGGACGACGGCTTCCGTCAGGGGCTGGCGGGTGCGGGTCTTCGTCTCGACGCGCACGCGACGGCCGAGCTCGACGATCGCTCGCGCCGCGGTCATCGCGCCGTCCAGGCGCGCGTCGACGGCGGTGTCGTCGGCGACGGGGTAGTCACACAGGTGCACCGACGACGGTGCGTCGCCGCGATCCGCCGCAAGTGTCCGCCACAGCTCCTCCGCGAGGAACGGCGTGAACGGGGCCAGCAGCTGCGCGATCGTGACGAGACAGGTGTGCAACGTCTGGAACGCGGCGCGTGCGTCGGCGCGTTCGCCGCCGTCGCCGGCCGGGTTCCAGAACCGCCGGCGGGCGCGGCGGACGTACCAGTTCGAGAGGTCGTCGACGAAGCCCGCGATCCGCCGGCCCGCGCCGGTTGCGTCGTACGTCTCGAGACCGTCACGAGCTGCGCGGATCGTGTCGGTGAGCTGTGAGATGGCCCATCGGTCGAGCGCGGGCCGGTCGGCGAGCGGCATCGCCGCTTCCGACGGATCGAAAGCCTCCGCGTTCGCGTACGTCACGAAGAACGAGTAGACGTTCCAGAGCGTGAGCATGAACTGGCGGACGATCTCGTCGAGCACCTCGTGTCCGATGCGGCGCGATTCCCACGGGGAGCCGTTCGTGAACATCCACCAACGGAGCGCGTCGGCGCCCTGACGATCCAGCACCTCCCACGGGTCGAGCGCGTTGCCGAGGGACTTCGACATCTTCCGTCCGTCGGCGGCGACGAGGTGGCCGAGGCAGACGACGTCGCGATATGCGGTCGAGTCGAAGTGCAACACCCCTTCGGCCATGAGCGTGTAGAACCATCCGCGCGTCTGGTCGATGCCCTCGCTGATGAAGTCGGCGGGGAACCGCTCTGCGAACAGCTCCTGTCCGCGCCCGAGCTCCGGCTGATACCCCCATTGCGCGAACGGCATGGCGCCGGAGTCGTACCAGGCGTCGATCACCTCGGTGACGCGCGTCGCCGTGCCGCCGCACTCCGGACAGGGGAACGTGACCCCGTCGATCTCCGGACGGTGCGGATCCACGTCTCCGACGTCGCGCCCCGCGAGCTCGCCCAGCTCCTTCAACGATCCGATCGCCGTCTGATGGCCGGACACGCACCGCCAGATCGGCAACGGGGTGCCCCAATACCGCTCGCGGGACAAGGCCCAATCGACGTTGTTCTCGAGCCAGTCTCCGTAGCGCCCGTCCTTGATGTGATCGGGGACCCACCCGACGGATCCGTTGACCTCGAGTAGTCGCTCCTTGACGGCGGTGGTTCGCACGTACCACGCCGATCGCGCGTAGTAGAGGAGCGGCGTTCCGCAGCGGTGGCAGAACGGATAGGCGTGCTCCACCGTCTCGGCGCGCAGGAGCACGCCGCGCTCCAACAGGTCCTCGAGGATCCGCGGATCGGCATCCTTCACGAAGATCCCTCGGACGAACGCCGGGGCGAGATCGTTGAACCGGCCCGCGTCGTCGACGGGCTTGAAGATCGGCCAGCCCTGCGCCCGTCCCACGGCGAGGTCCTCGGGGCCGAACGCGGGCGCCATGTGGACGATGCCGGTTCCGTCGTCCATGGAGACGAAGTCGCCGGCCACGACGACGTGCGCGCCGTCGACGTTGGGATACGGAGGCGAGTACCGGATGCCCACCAGGTCGGCACCGGTGAGTGTCGAGACGACCGATCCGTCGTCGCCCAGGACGCGCTCGCGGAGCGCGGCACCGAGCACGAGTCGCTCACCGTCGATCTCCACCACCACGTACGTCGCACCGGAGTCGACCGCGAGGCCCTCGTTGGACGGGAGCGTCCACGGCGTGGTCGTCCAGCCGAGGATCGACGCCCCGACGAGTGACGCGTCGGGGGCCTCGACGACCGGGAAACGGAGGAAGACGCTCGGATCCTCCACGGCCCGGTAGCCCATGGCCACCTCGGCGTCGGAGAGCGCGGTGCCGCAGCGGGGACAGTACGCCGCGACCCGGTCGGATTCGACCAGCAGGCCGCGCTGATGCAGCCGCTTCAATGACCACCACACCGACTCGATGTACTCGGTGTTCATGGTCCAGTACGCGTCGGACATGTCGATCCAGAAGCCGATGCGGTTGGTGAGCCGTTCGAACTCACCGACGTTGCGGCCCACCGACTCGCGACAGAGCCGGTTGAACTCCGCGATCCCGAACGCCTCGATGTCGCGTTTGCCCGTGGTGCCGATCTGCTTCTCGACCTCGAGCTCCACGGGAAGTCCGTGACAGTCCCAACCGCCTTTGCGCGGCACGAAGTGGCCGGTCATGGTCTTGAATCGGGGGTACACGTCCTTGAACACGCGAGCCTCGACGTGATGGATGCCGGGGTTGCCGTTGGCTGTCGGGGGCCCCTCGTAGAAGACCCAGAGCGGTCCGTCCTTGCGCAGCTCGATGCTTCGGGCGAAGACGTCGGTCTCGCGCCAGAACTCGAGGATGCGCTGCTCGAGCTCCGGGAAGTTGACCTTCGGGTCCACCGGTTCGAACCGCTGCATCGTCTCCGCCTCCTCTCGCGCCCTACAACGCGAAACGCCTCGTCCCTGGTGCAGGGACGAGGCGTTGGCCCCGCGGTACCACCCCGCTTGTCGGGCGCCCCCGGCGCCCGACCGCTCACGACCGCCATCACGGCCTCCCGCTGTCACGGGCGGGGCCCGGCTGCATCTACTGCGGGGTCATACCGTCCGGTATGAGCCCGGTTCGGGCAGCGGCTCGGGGAGGATCTTCGCGGAGGTCTCACACCGGGCTCCCACCGTTCCCGGCTCGCTACGGCAAGACGATCTCCGCTACTCGTTCCCGTCGTCGCCTCTGGCAGGCATGCTACACCTCGACATGGCGACCATCACGGTGCGAGTGGCTCCGCGGTCCGGGCGGACGGCCGTCGAGATCGGACCGGACGGCGTGGTGGTCCGTGTGCGAGCCGCCCCGGAGGGAGGCCGGGCCACCGAAGAGGCCGCGCGCGCCCTGGCGGAGACGCTGGGTGTGCCTCGTACGCGGGTTCGACTGCGCAGCGGCGCCCGCTCGCGCACGAAGACGTTCGACATCGACGGGCTCTCGGCCCAGGACCTCCAGCAGCGGATGCGCCGCGGTTGACCACTTTGTCGGCGGCGCGACCGTTCCCGGTTCGAACGAGGCCCCTGTGCTACCCTCCCTCGACCATGGCCGGGACCAAGCTGACGAAGAAAGAGATAGCTGACCTGCGGATTCGCCTCGAAGATGAGCGCGCCCTGCTGGACACCCAACTCGCGGGCATCGAGGAGGATTCATTCGCATCCACGCAGTCGGATGCCTCGGGCGACGTGGGACTCGACGACGAGCCTGCCGACGCCGGCACCGCCACGTTCGAGCGTGAGAAGGATCTTTCTATCGAGAATAACGTCCGCGACCTCCTCCACAAGATCGACCTAGCCCTGAAGCGCATCGACGAGGGGACCTACGGTACGTGTGATGTCTGCGGGAAGCCCATCGAGAAAGCCCGGGTGAAGGCGCTCGCGTACGTGGATCTCTGCATCAAGGACGCCCAGGCGCAGTCCCGTCGGTAGCGGCCCGTGACGCGCCACGGCCGCTCGGCGGGCATGCTCTTCACCGTCGCGAGCGTGATCTGGGCTCTCGATCGACTGAGCAAGCTCTGGGTAGAGCACACGCTGGCCGGTCGTCCGCCGGTCACCGTGATCCCCGGCCTGCTCGACCTGCGGTTCACGACGAACCCCGGTGGCGCCTTCAGCTTGGGGCCGAAGACCCCGTGGCTCTTCGTGGGGGCGTCGGTCCTGGTCTCGGTGGCGATCGTCGTGACCGCGTTCCGCCACACGAACGTCGTCACGTCGCTCGCCCTGGGACTCATCCTCGGCGGCGCCACCGGCAACCTCACGGATCGCATCGTGCGCGGCCCCGGCCTGTCCGGGCACGTGGTCGATTTCGTTGACGTCCACCTCTGGCCGGTGTTCAACCTGGCGGATTCCGCGATCGTGGTCGGCGCCGTGCTCCTGGCGATCTCCTCGTTCGCGGCCGATCGCGAGGGCGAGCCTTCACACGATGCCGGCTGAGCGATTCGTCGGCGAGCCGGGACGGCTGGACGCCGTCCTCAGCCGGATGTCGAGGCTCACCCGCGCGGACGTGCAGCGCGCGATCGCGTCGGGCCTCGTCACGGTCGACGGCGTCGTGCGGAACAAGTCGTTCGCGCTCGCCGGGGGCGAGACCCTGGAGATCGTGGTGGAGCCCGAGCCGCCCCTCGAACCGGAGGGACCGCCGGTACCGGTCCGGTTCGAGGACGCCCATCTGCTGGTGATCGCCAAGCCGCCGGGGCTCGTCACGCATCCCACCGAGCGGCGCCGTTCGGGCACCCTGGTGAACCGGCTGCTCGGCATGGGCGTCCACTTGTCGGCGGCCGGCGGCCCGCTGCGCCCCGGGATCGTGCACCGCCTCGACGCGGGGACCTCGGGCCTGATGGTGGTGGCGAAGGACGATGGGACCCACGATGCGCTGGTCGCCATGTTCCGACGCCATGCTGTCGAGCGGCGGTACCTCGCCCTCGTCCGCGGACGGGTCGAGCACGACACGTTCGCGGTGGACGCGGCGCTCGGGCGGCACGCGGCCCGGGTGGTGCTGGATGCGACGGGGGGCCGGCCCGCGGAGACGCGGTTCGAGGTCCTCGAGCGGCCGGGTTCCATGACCCTGCTCGATGCGGCGCCGCGGACCGGCCGCACCCATCAGATCCGGGTGCACCTGGCGTCGATCGGCCACCCGATCCTGGGGGATCGCGTCTACGGCGGGGCGGGGGACGACGCGCGACGCTTGGGGCTCACGCGGCCGTTCCTGCACTCGTGGCGCATCGCGTTCGATCATCCCAACACCGGTGAGCGGGTCGAACTCGAGGAACCGCTCCCGGAGGATCTGGCATCGGCGCTTCGGCGCGCTGGGTCCGCGAACGACCTCGCGACGAGCCGTCGCGACCTGCAGCCTTGACGGCCCCCGGGGGCGGGCGTACCTTGAGGCTCCCGCGGAATCACACGGGTGTAAGTTATCCACATCCCGCTGAACGGCGTGTGGAAAACGACCGCTGCAGGAGGCCTGACCAGCGCAGATGACCGCCGAGCCGAGCTTCGTTCACCTCCACGTCCACTCCGAGTACTCACTGCTCGACGGCGCCGCGCGCATCGAGGCCCCGAAGTTTCATCCGGACGCTCCGACCATCTTCACCGAGGCGGCCCGCCACGGCATGACGGCGGTGGCCGTGACGGATCACGGGGCCATGTTCGGGGCACTCCGGTTCTTCGAGGCCGGTCGCTCCGCCGGGATCAAGCCGATCATCGGCGTCGAGGCCTACGTGGCGCCGGGATCGCGGTTCGAGCGGAACCCCGGCGAGAACGAGGAGAAGTACCACCATCTCACGCTCCTCGCCGAGAACGAGACGGGCTACCGGAACCTGCTGAAGCTCGTGTCCGCCGCCTACCTGGAGGGGTTCTACCACCGCCCCCGGATGGACAAGGACCTGCTCGCGGAGCACGCCGAAGGCATCGTCTGCCTGTCGGGCTGCCTGTCGAGCGAGCTATCGACGATGCTGCTCGCCGGCCAGGATCGACGTGCCGAGGAGGCGGCCGGGCAGTACCGCGACATCTTCGGCCCCGACCGGTTCTTCGTGGAGCTGCAGGATCACGGCATCCCCGATCAGCGCCGGATCCTGCCCAAACAGATCGCGCTCGCCCGCTCGCTCGGTATCCCGCTCGTCGCGACGAACGACCTCCACTACACCGTGAAGGAGGATGCGAAGCCGCACGACGTGCTGCTCTGCATCCAGCAACAGAAACTCCAGAGCGACCCGAAGCGGCTGAAGTTCGACTCGGAGGAGTTCTACCTGAAGAGCCCGCAGGAGATGCGGCGCGTCTTCCACGAGTTGCCGGAGGCCTGCGACAACACGCTGCTCATCGCGGAGCGGGTGGAGCTCGACCTGGTGTACGGGGCCCGGGCGCCGGCCGATCAGCGGTTCCACCTGCCGCGGTTCGAGACGCCGGACGGGAAGGACCTCGAGGGCTATCTCCGCGAGCTGGTCTACGAAGGCGCGCCGGCGCGCTACCCGGCGCTCACGGACGACATCCGCCGGCGCATCGACGACGAGCTCGACGTCATCACGCAGATGGGCTTCGCCGGCTACTTCCTGATCGTCTGGGACCTGATCCGGTTCGCGCGGGAGAGCGGGATCCGCGTGGGACCCGGGCGTGGCTCGGCGGCGGGCTCCGTGGTGTCGTACTGCCTGCGGATCACCGACCTCGACCCGCTGCGCTACGGCCTGATCTTCGAGCGGTTCCTGAACCCTGCCCGCCGTTCGATGCCGGACATCGACATGGACTTCGACGAGCGTCGCAGGGACGAGGTGATCCGTTACGCCACGGAGCGGTACGGGTCCGACCACGTCGCGCAGATCATCACGTTCCAGACGATCAAGGGGAAGCAGGGCATCCGCGACGCCGCGCGCGTGCTGGGGTTCCCGCCGGTGGTCGGCGACCGGCTCTGCAAGATGTACCCGCCGACCGTGATGGGCCGCGACTTCCCGATCGAGGACGCGCTGAAGGAATCGCCCGAGTTCCGTGAAGCCTATGAGAAGGAGCCCGAGGCGAAGGAGATCGTCGACACCGCCCGCGCGCTCGAGGGCCTGCGCCGCGAAGACTCGGTGCACGCGGCCGGCGTCGTGATCGGCGACGCGCCGCTCGTCAACTACTTGCCGCTGAAGCTCTCGAAGGACTCCCGCGACGATTCCAAACGCGTCGTCACGCAGTTCGATATGGTCGGCGTCGAGGCTCTCGGTCTGCTGAAGATGGACTTCCTCGGATTGCGGACGCTCTCCGTGATCGACGACACGGTCCGGCACCTCCGCGCGCGGGGCGTCGAGTTGGACATCGACCACATCCCGCTGGACGACGCCTCGACGTACACCATGCTGCAGAACGCGGACACGACCGGGGTCTTCCAGATGGAGTCGGCGGGGATGCGTTCGTTGATCAAGACGCTCGCGCCCGACCGGTTCGAGGACATGATGGCGCTCGTCGCCCTGTACCGACCGGGTCCGTTGAACCAAGGGATGCACACCGAGTACGCGGAACGCAAACACGCGCGGCGCAAGGTGACGTACCCGCATCCGGACCTGGAGGAGATCCTCTCCACGACGTACGGCGTGATGGTCTATCAGGAGCAGATCATGCAGATCGCCGTGCGCGCTGCGGGCTACTCCATGGGACAGGCCGACGACCTGCGGCGCGTCATGGCCAAGAAGAAGCGCGAGCTGATCGGTGCGGAGCGAGAGAAGTTCCTGGCGGGCTGTCTTGCCGCCGGACATCCGGATCGCCTGGCGAAGGAGCTGTTCGACCTCATCGAGCCGTTCGCCGACTACGGAT
Source organism: uncultured Actinomycetes bacterium (assembly GCA_963775755.1). GTDB lineage: Bacteria > Actinomycetota > UBA4738 > UBA4738 > HRBIN12 > JBBQVZ01. Next base: position 162,525 of record CAVZKB010000015.1, read on the forward strand.
TCCCGGCCGCGCACGCGTGCGCGTACGGCTACGTCGCGTATCAGACCGCGTACCTGAAAGCCCACCATCCGGTCGAGTTCATGTCGGCGATGCTCACGAGCGTCAAGGACGACAAAGACCGCAAGCCCTTCTACCTGAACGCCTGCCGCTTGATGGGCATCGAGGTCTTGCCGCCCGACGTGAACGAGTCCGAGAACGACTTCGCGCCCGCCGCCGGGATGGAGGGGGCCATCCGCTACGGGTTGTCGGCCGTGCGGAACGTGGGGGAGGGCGCCGTCGGCCAGATCATCGACGCGCGTCGGGCGAAGGGGGTGTTCGGGTCGTTCGGCGACTTCTGCCGCAAGGTGGAGCCGTCCGTGCTCACGAAGCGCGTGCTCGAGAGCATGATCTTCGCGGGTGCGTTCGACTCGCTCGGGTACGCGCGACGAGCGCTGATCGAGAACCAGGACAAGGTGTCGGGTCCCATCCTCGCCGAACGCAAGGCCGAGGCCGCGGGCCAGTTCTCCTTGTTCGGCGGCGATTCGGGCGTCACCGAGGTGGACGAGTCGGTGCTCGACGGCGAGGAGTTCGACAAGCGCACGTTGCTCCGCGAGGAGAAGGAGGTCCTCGGGCAGTTCGTCACGGATCATCCGCTCCTCGGCGTGCAGGACCTGCTCGCGGCGCAGACCACGAACGAGATCGGCGACCTCGAGTCGCTCGGCGACGGTGACCTCGTGACGATCGGCGGCATCATCGGCTCGGTCCAACGCAAGTACACGAAACGCAGCGAGCCCTACGCGCAGTTCCGGCTGGAGGGGCTGGCCGGCGGCACGCAGGTGATCGCGTTCCCGTCCGTGTACGAAGCGGTTCCCGGGCTGATCGAAGCCGATCGCATCGTGCTGGTCAGCGGACGCATCGACCTGCGCGGGCGGGAGCTACAGATCCGCGCGAACGAGATCCGGGAGCCCAACCTGGGTCTCGCCACGCCGAACCAACCCTCGCGACACCTCGAGGTCGATCTGCCGGCAGAGGCGTGCACGGCCGCCGTCCTCACGAAGGTGAAGGAGCTGCTGGAATCCCACCCGGGCAGCGCGCCGGTGCAGGTGCGGCTCCGCTCGTCCAACGGCGTCACGCCGGTCGAGGTCGGGAGCGTCCGTGTCGACCCGACGGGGGCGTTGCTCGGCGAGCTCCACACGCTGCTCGGCGTGGGAGCTGCGCGCGTCGGCGACGACGCTCCGTAGATATCGGCAAGACGGCCGGCGCGGGCCGGTAGGGTTCGAGCGTGACGTTCCAGGTGATCCCCGCGATCGATGTGGCCGGCGGGCGGCTCGCCCGGCTGACCTCGGACGGCCCGGTCGCGGTCGAGGCGTACGACGGCGATCCGATCGTAGCGGCGAGCGCGTGTCTCGAGGCCGGTGCCACGTTTCTGCATGTGGTCGACATGGATCTGGCGTTCTCGGGCGAGGCCCGCAATGCTGGCGTCCTGCGCTCGATAGCCTCACTCGGCGCACGTGTCCAGGCGGCCGGAGCGGTCGTGGAGGACCGGGAGATCGCCGGCATGCTCGATGCGGGGAGCGAACGCGTGGTCATGGGATCCGCGGCGCTCGAGGATCTCGCCGAAGCCCGCCGCATGATCGAGCGTTACGGGGAACGGCTGGTCGTGGGGATCGAGGTCGATACCGATCGGATCCGTGCACGCGGGCGCCGGGCCACCGACCTTCCGCTCCACGAGACGTTGTCGGCCGTCCACGCCGCGGGAGCCGCGCGGTGCCTGATCACCGGGGTCGCGCGCGTGTCGTCCCTCACCGGTCCCGATGTGCACGCGCTCGCGATGGCCGTGGAACTCGGATTGCCGGCGATCGTCGCGGGCGGGATCGCCTCGATCGACGACCTGGTGACCCTGAAGGACGGTGGCGCCGAGGCCGCGGTCGTGGGTCGCGCGGCGCTCGAGGGCCGGCTTGACCTGGGCTCGGCGATCGCGTCCGTCACCGCACGGTGATCGCGTGCTCGCCCACTAGACTCGATCGCCCATGGGCTTCCTCACCGATCTGGTCGCCGGGCGACGGCGCGAGCTGGAGCGCCATCCGCTGGACGACTCGACGTTGCTGGCGCGCGCGATGGCGATGCCTCCCGCGCGAGACTTCGCGGGCGCACTCCGCGCTCGGGCCGACCGACCGGCGGTGATCGCCGAGGTCAAGCGGGCATCGCCTTCGGCGGGGCCGATCGCCGATCGCGACCCCGCCGAGCAGGCGCGCGCCTATGCGTCCGCGGGCGCGGCGGCGATCTCGGTGCTGACGGAGCACGCACACTTCCACGGCTCGCTCGCGGACCTGCGAGCAGCGCGCATGGCCTGCGATCTGCCGGTGCTGCGCAAGGACTTCCTGATCCATCCGTCCGAGCTGATCGAGTCTCGTGCCTCCGGAGCGGATGCCGTCCTCCTGATCGCCGCGTGCCTCTCGTCGAACGAGCTCGTCGCCATGCTCTCCATCGCGCGCGATCTGGGGCTGGGCGCGCTCGTCGAGACGCACTCCGATCCGGATCTGGAGAAGGTGCTCGCGACGGATGCGGAGGTGGTGGGCGTCAACGCGCGCGATCTGGAGACCCTCGATGTCGACGCCGACCGGGCCCTGGCGCATCTGGCGAGGATCCCCGACGGCCGGCTGGGCGTCATGGAGAGCGGGATCGCCACGCGCGCGCAGGTCGTAGCGGCCGTGGATGCCGGCGCGTCTGCCATCCTTGTGGGCGAAGCATTGATGCGCGCCGACGATCCGGGGGCCAAATTGCGAGAGCTCCTGGGAGAGGAGACCTGACGATGAGCGCGGTGGCCGAACGGACGACGCCTTCCGTCCCCGACGAGCACGGCCGGTTCGGCACGTACGGCGGGCGATACGTCCCCGAGGTGCTGATCCCGGCGCTCGACGAGCTCGCGCAGGCATGGTCGGAGCTCCGCGACGACCCGGGGTTCCGCACCGAGCTCGGGGATCTTCTCCGTGACTTCGTCGGTCGTCCGACACCGATCACGCATGCGCGGCGTCTCTCCGAGGAGCTCGGCTACGAGATCTGGCTGAAGCGCGAGGACCTGGCGCACACCGGCGCACACAAGATCAACAACGCGCTGGGTCAGGCGCTCGTGGCGAAGCGGCTCGGCAAGCGACGCATCATCGCGGAGACGGGTGCCGGCCAGCACGGCGTCGCCGCCGCCACGGCGAGCGCGCTCCTCGGCCTCCCGTGCGTCGTGTACATGGGCGAGGAAGACACCCACCGTCAGGCGCCGAACGTGGCGCGGATGAAGCTGCTCGGCGCCGAGGTGGTGCCGGTCATGGCCGGCACGCGCACGCTGAAGGAAGCGGTGAACGAGGCGCTCCGGGACTGGGCCGCGAGCGTTCGCGACACGCACTACATCATCGGTTCGGTCGTCGGACCCCATCCGTTCCCGGTGTTCGTGCGCGACCTGCAACGGGTGATCGGCGACGAGGCCCGCGCGCAATATGCCGAGCGGCTCGGCCGCGATCCCGACGTCGTCGTGGCGTGCGTGGGCGGCGGCAGCAACGCCATCGGCATGTTCACGGCGTTCGTCGGCGCCCCGGGGGTCCGGCTGATCGGAGTCGAGGCCGGCGGGCGCGGCTCACAGCTCGGAGACCACTGTTCCTCGATCACGCAAGGTCAGCCTGGGATCCTGCACGGCGCTCTCAGCTACCTGCTCCAGGACGCGGAGGGTCAGGTTGCCGACACGCATTCGATCTCGGCCGGGCTCGACTATCCGGGCGTCGGCCCCGAGCATGCCTACCTGCAGGACGAGGGACTGGCCGGATACGTCTCGGCCACCGACGCGCAGGCGCTCGACGGCTTCCAGGCGTTGGCCAGGACCGAGGGCATACTGCCGGCGCTCGAGCCGTCGCACGTGATCGGGTGGCTCCTCACGCGGCCGCTTCCGCCGGGCTCGAACGTGCTCGTCTGTCTATCGGGTAGGGGCGACAAGGACCTCGACACCATCCTGGCCGCGCTCGGTATGGCGGATGCCTGACCTCGAGGGTTCGCTGCGGGCCCGGCGCGACGGCGGTGGCCGTTCGTTCGTCCCGTACGTGACCGGTGGGTTCCCCGGCGTCGACGCTTCGCTCCTTCGGGCGCTGCAGGACGCCGGCGCAGACGCCGTGGAGGTGGGGATCCCGTTCTCGGACCCCGTGATGGACGGCGGCGTGATCCAGGAGGCATCGCGGCTGGCGTTGGCGGCGGGAGCCCGCCCGTCGTCGATCCTGGAGACGATCGCCGAGGCGTCGCTGCGGGTGCCGGTCGCCGTCATGACGTACGTGAACCCCATCTACCGACACGGGTTCGAGGCGTTCCTGGATGAAGCGGAGCGTGCCGGGGTGGCGGGGGCCATCGTCCCGGACCTCCCGGTCGACGAGGCGGGCGATTGGATGACCGCGTGTGCGGCTCACGGGCTCGCCTCCGTGCTCCTGGCCGCACCGGGGACCGCGCCGGATCGGCTGGCACGGATCGCGGAGGCATCGAGCGGCTTCCTCTATTGCGTGGCCACGTACGGCGTCACCGGCATCCGGGCCGAGCTGGACGCGACCGCCCGCGAGCTGATCGAGCGACTCCGCCCACTCACGGATCTCCCACTGGTGCTGGGAGTGGGGGTGGGGTCGCCGCCGCAGGCCGCGGAGGTTGCGACGTTCGCCGACGGTGCCGTCGTGGGGACGGCCCTGATGGCCAAGTTGCTCGAAGGCGACCGTGAGGGAATGGTGGCGCTCGCTGCGGAATTCCGGGCGGCGTTGCCCGTCGCGTGAACCCTCGCCCCGAGCTCTAACCCATCCCATGGGGCGGCCGGTTCCGTATCGCAGGGTGACCGGAACGTGGTGCGCTTCGCACCGACCGGAGGGTTGGCCTGGGGGTGCGTTCTGTGGTACCAACCACCATCCGAGGGCGATCGTCCGCGGGGAAGGCACGAAAGGGGGCTTCATGAAGCAACGCCGGATACTTCGGCTATTCGCGCTCGTGGGCGTGCTCGCGCTCGTCGGGGCGGCATGTTCGAAGAACAACAACACGACAGGCGACAGCAGTGGCGGCTCTGGCGCCACGGGCGGCGGGGTCGACTGCAACACGGTCGAGTTCGGCTGCGTGCAGGTGGCCGCAGGCGCGCCGATCAAGGTCGGCACGCTGCTCGCGATCAGCGGCGACGTCGCGTCGCTGGGGCAGGACAGCCAGAACGGCGCGACGCTCGCGATCGACTACCTGGACGGCAAGCTCGATGGGAACCTCGACGGCGAGGTGGACGGCCACACGGTCGTGCTCTCGAACGAGGACGATCTCTGTTCGGCCGACGGTGGACAGGCAGGCGCCACGGCGCTCGCCGCCGACCCGGACATCGCTGCGGTGATCGGGACGAGCTGCTCCAGCGCCGCGCTCGGGGTGGCCGACAAGATCCTGTCCGACAAGGGGGTCTTGTTGATCTCTCCGTCGAACACGAACCCCGCGCTCACGGGTGAGGGGACGCACCAGCCGTTCTACCTGCGCACCGCCCACAACGACAAGATCCAGGGCGCGATCGTGTCCGACTTCGTCTACACGGAGAAGGGGATCACGACGGCGGCGACGATCAACGACGAGAGCCCGTACGCAGACGGACTGGCGGAAGCGTTCCGCAACAACTTCGAGGCGTCGGGCGGCTCGATCACATCGGTCGAGGCGATCAACAGCGGCGATACCGACTTCAAGCCGCTGCTGACCAGCATCGCCCAGAAGAACCCGGGGGCCTTGTACTTCCCGGACTTCAACCCGGCGTGCGCCCTGATCGCGAAGCAGGCGGCGGACATCATGCCTGACACCCTGCTGATCGGTTCTGACGGCTGCCTCGCGAGTGACTTCCTGTCGACGGCGGGCGCGGCGGCAAACGGCGTGTTCGCGTCCTCACCGGACCTCTCGGTCTTCGCGAACGGCGACTTCTACAAGAACGAGTTCCTGCCGGCGTACAAGACGGAGTTCGGCACGGCTCCGACCTCCGTGTTCCACGCGCACGCCTTCGACGCCATGAACATCCTGTTCGAGGCGATCAAGACGGCGGCGATCCAGAACAGCGACGGGTCGCTCACGATCCCGCGTCAGGCGTTGCGTGACGCGATATTCGCGACCAGCGGCTGGAAAGGCATCACGGGCACGATCACCTGTACCGAGTTGGGTGACTGCGCCACCGATGTGACGATCGGGATCTTCGAGGCTCCGGGTTGGCCCGTCGAGGGCGGCTCGGGGAACCAGGACCCGGTCTTCAGCGAGACCAAGACGCTGTCCGAGGTCCTCTAGGAACCGGGGAGCCTGGCAGGACCAGAGCGCACGAGAGCCGCGGGCGAGCGATCGCTCGCCCGCGGCTCCGTACGCAGGGGCGGCGTAGGGGGACTCCGTGGCGAACGCTTCCACTCCGGAAGAAGATGGCGTGAACGTCGTCCGGATGTCCTCGTTCGACCGGCTGCCTTGGCGGCGGATGATCCTGGTGGGACTCTCCATCGCGATCGTGGTGTTCGTGGTCTGGGGCTCGTGGAAGACGCTGGACGCGAACGCGTATTCGGGTGCCGCTTGGCGGCAGTTCGTGATCCTCGGACTCGCGCAGGGCGCGATCCTCGCGCTCATCGCGCTCGGTTACACGCTCGTCTACGGGATCCTCCGCATGATCAACTTCGCCCACGGCGAGGTGTTCATGGCCGGGGCGTTCGGGTCGTACTTCTTCGCGGATGCGTACACGAAGACCGGGTTCCTCGACCGGCACCCGATCCCGGCGCTCGGCATCTTGTTCCTCACCGCCATCATCACGTCGGTCGCGGTCGCGGTGTTGCTCGAGCGGATCGCATATCGCCCGCTCCGCAACGCCCCACGATTGGTGCCGTTGATCACCGCGATCGGAGCGTCGTTGTTCCTCCAGAACACCGCACGGGGACTCTTCGGGACGCAGACGCGTGGATACACCAAGCCCCAGGTCCTGTCCGGCGATTGGACGATCTTCGGGATCGGCGTCGCGCGGATCCAGGTGATCGTGTTCGTCGTTTCGGTCATCGCCATGATCGCGCTCCAGCTGTTCGTCTCGCGGACGAAGACGGGGAAATCGATGCGAGCGGTCGCCGAAGACCAAGAGATCGCGAGCCTGATGGGGATCGACGTCGACCGGATCGTCGTCACCACGTTCGCGATCGGCGGCATCCTCGCAGGCATCGCCGGTGTCCTGTACGCCCTCACGTTCGAGCAGGTCAACTTCATCATGGGGTTCCGGCCAGGGATCGCGGCGTTCACCGCTGCCGTCCTCGGCGGGATCGGCAGCATCAGCGGGGCGGCGCTCGGTGGATTCCTGCTCGGCCTCCTGCAATCGGTCGGACCGGCGCTGCTGCTGACCGGCATCGGCGTGCCGTCGCCGTTCCAGCTGAAGGACGTGGTGACGTTCGCCGTGCTGGTGCTGGTGCTGATCTTCCGGCCGGGGGGGCTGTTGGGCGCCGGCGGGTCGGAGAAGGTCTGATGTCGGTCCGACCGTCGGCCAAGGCCGGGCTCGTCGGGGGCGTCGTGACGTTGTTCATCGCCATGACCGGCCTGCTGGCCAAGGTTGCGGGGATCAACCTGATCGGCGATCAGGTCACGGGCGCCCGGGTCCTCCTGGCGTTGTCGCCGTTCGTGGCGGGGTACATCGCCGTCCGTCCTCGGGTCATCGCGGGCCGGGTCGAAGAGGCCTCGACGACGAGCGCAGCCACGTTCGGCGCGGTGGCGGGGCTCGCGGCGGGAGGGCTGGCGGCCGTCGCGCTGCTGTTCACCGACCGCTGGGGCGTCGATCGCATCCGGGCGATCTTCATCGAGGTCGATCCCGCGTTGCTGAAGATCATGGCGTTCGGAGCGAGCGTCGCCGTGGGCGCGGCGATCCTCGCGGCCGGCGGCGCGCTCGCGGGAGCCGCGGGCGGCGCGTTCCGAACCGTGATCCCGTCCGTCCGTCGTTCCGTGGGGACGGCGGTGGGTGTCACGTTCCTGGCCGGGCTCTTGCAGCGGATCATCCCTATCGCGCTGGTGCAGCTCGGCATCCGGGCCAATTGGCTCTACAGCCCGGCGACCGGCGGCCTGACATGGCTCGGCGCGTTCCTGACCCTGGTGGCGGCGTTCGGGGTCTCCTGGGTCTGGGCGCGACGAGGCGCGGCCGCGCGCGATTCGGTGCGTTCGATCGTCCGCGAGCGCCCCGCCGCCGGGATCGTGGTCGCGCTCATCGCCCTCGGGATCCTGATCACGATACCGCCGCTATTCGGCGCCGTGATCTCAGAGGTCCTCGGTACGGTGATGGTGTTCATGCTGCTCGGCATCGGTCTGAACATCGTCGTGGGGTATGCGGGACTGCTGGATCTGGGCTACGTCGCGTTCTATGGCTTCGGGGCGTACGCGACCGCCCTGCTCACCGGGGGAACGTTGAACACGACGGCCGGCTCGGCGGCGCCGTCGTTCGGGATGCACCTGAACTTCTACGTCGCGATCCCGGTGGTCATCATGCTCGCGGCGGGGGTCGGTCTGCTGATCGGCGCTCCCGTGCTGCGCCTCCGCGGTGACTACCTCGCGATCGTCACGCTCGGCCTCGGCGAGATGGTTTCCATCCTGATCTCGTCCAACTGGTTCAAGCCTCTCGTCGGCGGGCCTCAGGGGATGCGGAACATCACGGATGCGGCGATCGCCGGTTTCTCGTTCCGCGATCCACAGCATTTCTTCTACCTCGCTCTGGGGTTCGTGGTGATCGCGGTGTTCGTCTCTTGGCGGCTGGCCAACTCCCGGATCGGACGGGCCTGGAACGCCATGCGCGAGGACGAGCAGGTCGCGGACGCGATGGGGATCAGTACGACCCGCTTCAAGCTCCTCGCGTTCGCCACGGGTGGCGCGGTGGGTTCGCTCGGAGGCGCGCTGTTCGCGGTGAAGATCGGATCGCTGACGCCCGCGAGCTTCGAGATCATCGTCTCGATCACCGCACTCGCCATCGTGATCCTCGGCGGCATGGGGAGCATCCCCGGCGTCGTCGTCGGGGCGCTGGTCCTGATCGGCCTCCCGGGGCTGCTGCGTGAGTTCGAGGAGTATCGGCTGCTGATCTACGGCGGCGCGTTGGTCGCCATCATGGTGTTGCGCCCCCAGGGCCTCGTGCCGAACATCCGTCGGAGCCGCGAGCTCCAGGAGGAGGATCGCTCGCAGGACAAGTGGGCCGAGGATCTGGCAGCCGGCGAAGACGTCGCGGCGGCGATCTCGCCGATCGGGGAGGGGAGCGGATGACGGAACCCCTGCTCGAGATCAAGCACCTCCGCAAGCAGTTCGGCGGTCTGTCGGCGCTCGCCGGTCTCGACATGCACGTGGATCCGGGCGAGATCCTCTCCGTGATCGGGCCGAACGGCGCGGGCAAGAGCACGCTGTTCAACGTCATCACCGGCCTCTACGAGCCCGACGGCGGCGACATCGTGTTCCAGGGCGAGAGCATCGTCGGCTTGCGTCCGCATCAGGTGGCGAAGCTCGGCATCGCCCGTACGTTCCAGAACGTCCACCTGTTCCCGAACATGACGGTGCTCGAGAACGCCATGGTGGGCCAGCACTGCAGATCGACCTCGGGGATCGTGGGCGCGGTCTTGCGGTTGCCGGGAACGCGACGTGAGGAGGAGCGCATCCGAGAGCGCGCCAAGGAGGCGCTGGACTTCTTCGGAAGCCGCTTGGCCGGCTACCGTCAGGAGCAGCCGGCCTTCTCCCTGTCCTATGCCAACCGGCGCAGGCTCGAGATGGCGCGCGCGATGGCGACCGACCCCGTCATCCTACTCCTCGATGAGCCGACGGCCGGGATGAATCCGCGCGAGACGCTGGAGCTCCGCGACCACATCGTGCGGATGCGGGACGAGGTCGGCTTGACCGTTCTGGTGATCGAGCACGACATGCGTGTGGTCAAGGGCGTTTCCGACCGGGTTATCGCATGCGACTACGGTCAGAAGATCGGAGAGGGAACGTACGCGGAGGTCGCGCACAACGAACAGGTGATCGAGGCGTATCTGGGCACGAAAGCGGTCGGGTGAACGACGCCGCGAAGCCCATCCTCGAGTTGCGCAACGTCAGCACGCACTACGGGCTGGTCGCGGTCCTGCGCAACGTGGACGTGCAGATCTACGAAGGGGAGATGGTCTGTCTCCTGGGGGGGAACGCGAGCGGCAAGACCACCACGCTCAAGACGATCCTCGGCTACGTGACGCCGAGCGAAGGGGAGGTGCTGCTGGACGGCGTCGTGGTGAGCGGCATGCCCACGATCGAGGTCGTCCGTCGTGGCGTGTCCATGGTTCCGGAGAATCGCCGCCTGTTCGCCGACATGACCGTGTCGGAGAACCTGGACCTGGGCGCGTACCAGCGTCGAGACCGGGCAGGCATCGCGGATGATCGCGAGCGTCTGATGGGGGTGTTCCCGCGCGTCCGAGAACGCTTGAAGCAGAAGGCCGGAACGCTCTCCGGCGGAGAGCAGCAGATGGTGGCGATGTGCCGGGCTCTGATGGCCAAGCCGAAGGTGCTGTTGATGGACGAGCCCTCCATGGGACTCGCGCCCGTGTTGGTCGACCAGGTGTTCGAGATCATCAAGCAGATCCGCGCGCTCGGCACGACCATCTTCGTGGTCGAGCAGAACGCGAACATGGCGCTGTCCATCGCCGACCGCGGCTACGTGATCCAGACCGGTGAGGTCGTCCTGGCCGACACGGCCCAGAACCTGTTGGACAACCCGTTGATGCGGGAGGCGTACCTCGGGGAGCTGTGATGCTGCTCCTTGATGCTGCGGAGGTGCGTCGGCGACTCTCGATGTCCTCAGCCATCGACGCGCTCGAGGCCGGCTTCGACGCTCAGGACCCCTCGGTCTCTCCGCCGCGTTCCCACGTGGAAACGCCGGCCGGTTCGCTGCTCCTGATGCCGGCGTTCGGCGAGGGCGGCGTCGGCGTGAAACTGGTCACGCTCACCCCGGACAACCCGAAGCGCCGTCTGCCGTTCATCGATGCCGTGTATGTGCTGTTCGACGCGGCGACCCAGACCGTCGAGGCGATCATCGACGGAGCCGCGCTCACGACGTTGCGTACCGCGGCGGTGTCCGGGCTGGCGACACGTCGTCTGGCCAACCCGGATGCCGAACGGCTGGTGATCTTCGGCGCTGGGGCTCAGGCGCGCGCACACCTGGAGGCGATGCTCGCCGTCCGGCAGATCCGAGACTTCACCGTCGTATCCCGAACGCGGCCGCGAGCGAAAGCGCTCGTCGAGGCCGCGCGTGAACACGGCGTCGCGGCGGAGATCGGGGGCGTGCAGGACGTTCACGAGGCCGACCTGGTCTGTACGTGTACGACCAGCGACGTGCCGCTCTTCGACGGATCGCTGCTCGCCCCGGGAGCGCATGTGAACGCCGTCGGCAGCTATCGGCCCACCGCTCGGGAGTTGGATGCCGCCACGCTCCAGCGCGCGCGCGTCGTCGTCGAGACGCGGGAGGCTGCATTCGCCGAAGCCGGAGAGCTCGCGATCCCGATCGGCGAGGGCGCCTTCGGGCGTGACCACGTCATCGCGGATCTCGCCGAGGTGATGCACGGCGCCGACGTCCGAAGGACGCCCACGGATGTCACCGTGTTCAAGTCCGTCGGTCTGGCGTTCGAGGACCTGATCGTGGCTCGCGCCATCGTGGATGAGGCATGACGTCCCGCGCGACCGCCGACGTCGTCGTGGTCGGCGGTGGGGTGGTGGGCGTCAGCACGGCGTATCACCTGGCCGCGGCCGGGGTCGAGCACGTCGTCCTGCTCGAGCGGGCCGACGCCGTCGGCACCGGTTCCACCGGGGCTTGCGCCGGTGGATTCCGCCACCAGTTCTCCAGCCGGATCAACATCGAGCTCTCACTCGCGAGCGTGCCCATGATCCTGGGCTTCACCGAGGAGCACGGCCTGCCGCTCGACGTCGTGCAGGACGGCTACCTCTTCCTGGTCCGCGATGCACACGACTGGGGCGACTTCCAGGCGGGGGCCGAGTTCCAGCGATCGCTGGGGGTCGACACGCAGCTGTTGACGCCGGCAGCCGCCGAGGCGCTCGTCCCCGGGATCGCGATCGGCGATGTGATCGGGGCGACGTTCTGTCGCCGAGGACGGGATCGCCGATCCGGCGGGGATGACGCAGGGATACGCGACGCTTGCCCGGCGCGCCGGGGCCGACCTGCGTCTGGGTGTGGCCGCGATCGCCGTCGAGACCGAAGGCGACGCTGTCACTGGGGTCGTCACCGCCGACGGCGTGATCTCCACACCTGTCGTCGTGGACGCCGCAGGGCCGTGGGCCGGCCAACTCGCCGAGACCGCCGGCATACACCTTCCGCTGGAACCCATCCCACGGATGGTCGTGACGACGGGGGCGTTCCCCGGCGCCCCCTCGCGGCGGACGCTCGTGATCGACGCCGCGACGTCGTACTACTTCCACAGGGAAGGGGACGGTGTACTCATGGGCATGGGCGGTCGCGATGAACGACCGTCGTTCAGCACCGACGTGGACGTCCGCTTCATCGAGGAGGAGCTACTGCCGACGGCGATCGACGTGTTTCCGCCGGTCGAGCGGGCGGGACTCGCCAGCATGTGGGCGGGCCTCTACGAGATGACCCCGGATCGGCACCCGATCATCGGGGAGTCGCCCGTCGGCGGATTGTTCCTGGCCAACGGATTCAGCGGTCACGGGTTCCAGCACGCACCGGTGGTCGGCAAGCTCATCGCGGAGCTCGTGGTCGAGGGTGAGGCACGAACCGTCGATATCTCCTCGCTCGGGCTCGAACGGTTCGAGCGCGGCGACCTCGTCGTCGAGGGCCGCGTCGTCTGAGTGCCGGGAGAGGGGGTCGAACCCTCACGGGCCGAAGCCCACGGGATTTTGAGTCCCGCGCGTCTGCCAGTTCCGCCATCCCGGCGCGGCCCTAGACTACCCACCCGTCCGCGCGTTCCCGTGTGCGTGGCGACCCGAACCGACATGAGCCGACGCCCCTCGACCGCCGCCGTTCTGGTCGCCCTGGTCGCGACCCTGGCCTCCGCGTGCACGGGCGGGTCCGGAGAGCCGTCTGCCGCTCCCGATCCCGTGCCCGTGAAGATCGCGTTCCTACACGACACGTCCGTCCCCGGCTCGGCGCAGGTGGTGGACCCCGCGCTCCTCGGCGTAGAGCTCGCGCTCCAGGAGGCGGTCGACCGCGGAGATCTGCCGGTCGTCCCCGAGGTGGTGGGGCTGGACGTCGAAGGAGACGACTCGAAGGCGAACGAGCTCGCGCAAGAGGTGGCGGACGATCCGTCCTACGTGGCGGCGGTGATCGGTCCGTTCTGGTCGGAGCCGGCCTCCGTCGGCGATCTGCTTGATGCCGCGGGTGTCCCGACGATCAGTCTGTCCGAGACGGATCCCACGCTTGCCACCCACGGATGGTCGTCGTGGTGGCGGGCGGTCGCCGGCGCGTCCCACGAGACCGCGGCGATGTCGGCCGCGATCCGGGGATCGTCCCGGTCGGTCGGTGGCACGTGCCTCGTGGGTGACGGGTCGAGCCTTTCCGGGACCTTCGCCGATCTGCTGACCGCCGACCTCGGCGCCGCGCGGGTCGTGACGACGGCGGAGCTCCCGGACGAAGACTCCCTCGCAGGTGTCGTCCAGCGTCTCGATCGTGCCGGATGCGGCACGATCGCGTGGACCGGGTTCGGCCCCGGAGCGACGCTGTTGCGCACGGGGCTCTCGGAGGCGGGCGACGGCGCCGTTCCGCTCGTGGGGTCGTCCGCGATGAAGACCGAGTCCTACCTGTCCACGACGGACGGCGCGGGCGACGGCACGCTGGTCGCGTGCGCGTGCGTCGACCTGGGATCGTCCACAAGGCTGGAGGCCCGCCGATTCATCCACGACTTCCAGTCGATGTACGGATCACCTCCCGGCGTCTTCGGCCCGGAGGGCTGGGATGTCGGAGGGATGTTGCTCGCGGCCTTCCGTTCGGGCGCCGAGGATCGCCGGGCGGTCGCGCAGGCTCTTCAGGCGTCGGACGGCTACGACGGTCTCGCGAATACGTACCGATTCGCCGACGACGGGGAGCTCACCGCCGATCCCGCCGCGGCGCACGTGTTCAGGGCCGAAGGGGTCCGGTGGGTCGCCGTCGGTCAGGGGGCGGGGGAGGAGCCGCTGCCGGTGGGAACCCCCGGCTATCTGTCCGTCGCCGCGTGTCGCAAGGGTCGCCCGCACGCCTACCCGGTGGGAGGACGGCTCACGGGCTTCGACGTCGAGCTCGCCGATGCGATCGCTCGCCGGCTCGGGCTGACGCTCGCGTGGCGAGACCTCCCGTGCCCGGCCGCGCTGCGTGACGTGGCGAACGGCTCGATCGACGCGGTCCTGGCCCCGGCCGCCGACGTGCCCCAGGGAACACCGACCTCGGGCATCGCGCTCAGCGTGCACGTCGCGCTCGTCACCACGAGGGCGCACTCGCACGATCAGGGGGCGACGCTGCTCGATCGGTTGGGACCACGAGACGTGGTGGCCGTCGTCCGTTCGCCGGAGACGGTCCCATGGGCGAACGATGCCGTGCGCCCGACGGGAGCGGAGGTGCGGACCATGTCCGACCGACGCGCGGCCTACGACGCGCTCGTGGCCGGAACGGTCACGGTCGTCGCCGACGCGGAGCCGGACGCCTGGGCGGCGATCGAACGGAGGCCCTCCCTGCGCGTGGCCCAGAGCATCGACGTCGGTGCCCACGATGTCTTCGTGGGCAAGGGCCCCGACGCCCGTGTGGTCGCAGCGATCGGCGCGGCGCTGGCGCGGTTGATCCGCGTCGGACGCTACGGCCTGCTGTTCGCGAAGTACTTCCCGGGAACGTCCGTGCCCGCCGAGACCGGGACCTAACCGAGACGCCATGCTTCCGGGTTGGATTGCCCGAGGGGAGACACCCTCTTATAGTTCGGAACGATGGGAGGGGGCTTTTCGGGTCTCCCCCGGAAGGAGGAGCCATGCGCAAGGTCCGACTACGCTCGTTCGCGCTGCTGTTGACGGTGTTCGCCCTGGTGGGGGCCGCATGTGCGAGCAATGACAACACGTCCAACGGCGGAAGCAGCGGAAGCAGCGGAAGCAGCGGAAGCAGCGGAAGCACTGGAGCGAGCGGTCCGTCGGGTGGCACCGGCGTGTGCGCCACCGTCGACACGAGCGGCACCGACGCTCTTGCCTCGCTCTGCAATAGCGGCACGCTCCGGATCGCGACCGACCCGAAGTACAAGCCGCAGTCGTGGTACGACGTGAAGAGCGGCACCTGGAAGGGGTTCGACGTCGACGTGGCCACCGAGATCGCGAAGCGCTTGGGCGTCAGCCCCGAGCTCCAGGCCCAGAAGTGGGCGGTCATCACGGCGGGATCGTGGAACGACCGCTGGGACGTGAGCGTCGGCTCGATGACGGACACGATCGATCGCGAGCAGCTCTTCGACTTCACCCCGGCGTACTACTACACGCCCGCCTCCATGTCGGTGTTCAAGGACAACACCACGATCACCGGCCCGGCGGACCTGACCGGGAAGAAGGTCTGCGTCGGCGTCCAGACCACGTACCAGGACTACGTGCAGGGCACGCTGAAGCTCGGCTCGGTCGCCCCGCCGTTCCAGTTCCAGATCACGGGCGCCGACCTGACGACCTTCGATACGGACACCGACGCGCTCGACAACCTCGCGCTCGGCGACGGCGTGCGGTGCGACTCGGCGATCAGCGCCCAGCAGACGATCCAGGCCTACATCGACGCCGGCGGCCCGATCAAGATCGTGGGTGACCCGCTCTACTACGAGCCGCTCTGCATCGCGTTCGACAAGAACGACCCGAAGGACGCGCAGAGCCTCGCCGATGCCGTCAGCCAGATCGTCCAGGACATGCACGCCGACGGCACGCTCTCCACCCTGTCGGCGAAGTGGTACAGCGGCGTGGACTGGTCGGCGACGGCATCGGCCTGAGCCGTCGCGGATCGCGCGGGAACGACCCCTTGGGAGCCACGGTCGCGGCGGCGGGGCGTGAGGAGCAACCTCGCGCTCCGTCGCGCGGTCAGTTCGAGATCCCCCAGGCCAAGTTCCTGCTGTTCGCCTCCTGGGTGATCATCTTGCAGGGGGCGCTCATCGCGCTCTTCCTGCCGATCCTCGTCTTCTCGACCACGGAGAACATCCCGCCCGCCGACATCGCGATGTTCGGGTTGATGGGCGTCCTCAGCATCGTGGGCGGCTCCCTGCTGTACGTGGCGCACCGCTGGACGTGGTGGGCCGCTCTCGCGGCGACGGCTGTGTGCGGCGGGTACCTGCTCGCCGTCGGCGGCCTGACCGACCAACGAGAGGGCTACGTCGCGGTCGCGTTCTCGGTCGCCGGCGTGGTGCTGCTCGTGCTGGGGAAGGCGGCGGAGGGGAAGACGGAGGCGATCGCGCTCGCGAGCGCCAGGATCCCGTTCCGCCTCAAGGTGACGGCGGTCTGGATCGCGATCTTCTTCATCATCGGGATCTTCCTGGTCCTGTCCGATCTGGACACGGGCTTCATCCGGGAGAACGTCTGGTACATCGCGAAGGGTCTGGAGTTCACCATCCTCCTGGCCGCTTTCGCGATCGTGCTCGCGACGTTCCTGGCGCTGCTCGGCGCCCTCGGGCGGCTCTCGCGCAACGCGGTCGCGTACGGCGTCTCCGGTTTCTACACGTCGTTCTTCCGTGGCACGCCGCTGATCGTCCAGCTGTTCCTGATCTTCCTCGCGCTGCCGCAGATCGGGTTCAACATGAACCGGACCTCGCTCGTGAACATCCTCACGCTCACCACCTTTCAGGCCGGCGTGATCGGCCTCGGGCTGAACTACGGCGCGTACATGACCGAGATCTTCCGCGCGGGCATCCAATCGGTGGGGCACGGCCAGGCGGAGGCGGCGGACGCCCTGGGCATGACGTATGCCCAGCGGATGCGGCGCGTCGTGCTGCCGCAGGCGATCCGTGTCATCATCCCGCCGACCGGCAACGAGTTCATCGCGATGATGAAAGACACGGCGCTCGTCAGCTTCCTCGGGGCGTCGGTCGCGAGCGCGGAGCTGTTCCTGCGCGCGCAGCTCGCGTTCAGCGCGAGCATCCGCAACCGGCTCGAGTCGCTGCTCGTCGCGGCGGCCTTGTACTGGCTGCTCACGTCGGTATTCACGTTCTTCCAGGTTCGCCTGGAGAAGCGGATCTCGAAGGGGTACGTCCGCACCGAGGTGAAGGCGGGCGGGGGCGGCAAGCGCACGCAGTTCCTTCCCGGTCGCGGCGGGCGGTGGACCGGGCGGCGGGGGCGCGATGGCCGAGATGCCGCTCCCGCCGGAGGAGGAGCAGCCGTGAGCGCCAACGCGGTCGTCAGGATCGAGAACCTCCACAAGTACTTCGGGCCGCTCGAGGTGCTCAAGGGCATCGAGATGGAGGTGAACCGCGGCGAGGTCGTCGTGATCTTCGGGCGGTCGGGTTCGGGGAAGTCGACGCTCCTTCGTTGCGTGAACTTCCTCGAGGACCCGACCTTCGGCACCATCGAAGTGTCCGGGATCCGGCTCGAGGGCGGGCACCGAACCCGCCACAAGGGCGAGCAGATCCGCCAGCTCCGCGTGCACGCGGGCATGGTCTTCCAGTCCTTCAACCTGTTCCCACAGATGACCGCGCTCCAGAACGTCATGGAAGGGCCGGTGACGGTGAAGGGTTTGAAGCCCAACGACGCGAGGCCGATCGCCATGGACCTCCTCGCGAAGGTCGGGCTGGCCGAAAAGGCCGATCAGCATCCGATCAGGCTCTCCGGGGGCCAGCAGCAGCGGGTCGCGATCGCCCGGGCTCTCGCGATGGAGCCCGACGTGATGCTCTTCGACGAGCCGACGTCCGCGCTCGACCCGGAACTCATCGGGGAGGTGCTCACGGTGATGAAGTCGCTCGCCACCGACCTCCACATGACGATGATCGTCGTGACGCACGAGATGGGGTTCGCGCGCGAGGTGGCGAACCGGATGATGTTCTTCAACGACGGCGTGATCCTGGAGGAAGGCACGCCCGATCAGATCTTCAACCACACGCAGCACCCCGAAACGCGCACGTTCCTCGAAGCGGTGCTCTAGTCGTTCCCCGCTGCAGAACGCCTGCGTCGGAATGAGAGACGGGTCGCGCCTCTCGGCGAACCACTCGCGCCTTCCCCATACGCGAGTGATCCACACGAGCGACGCGACCCGTCACGCAGTGGTCCCGAGCGACCCGGCCTCGTCCCGTTTCCGGTCCGAGCCCGCGGCCAGCGCGGGACCGAACCGAAAGATAGACTGGAGGTTGAGGGCTGTCAACTCGCGGAGAGTCGCTGGTCCGCAGCGCGTCTCGCGGAGAGTCGCAGGTAGGCGTTGTTCCCCGGTGTCGGGAGAAAGAGTGACAGGTTCACGCGACGGAGAACGCCGCGTGCATCCCCGCCGCGTAGTGCGCGGGGAGGTTGCACACCAAAACGTATGACCCCGGCTGAAGGTTCACGCTGAGCGACGTGTCGGTGCCGGGCACGATGTCCTCCGCCTCGTCGACGAGGTCGATCTGATCTTCGGGGATCAGCCCGTTCTCGACCGGCAACGCATCAGGTGCGTCGTCGGTGCGGAGGATCACGAACTCGTGCACGCTCGGCCCGTCGTTCTGGATGCCGAACGTGATGTCACCGGCAGAGAACGTTCCCGGCGTCGCCGTGAGTGAGAAGTCCTTGAGGGTCACGACGACGTCGCCCGTCGCCGTGCCGCCGGACCCTGAACCACCACATGAGGTCGCGGAGATCGCGAGCACGCACGCGAGCACGGCGAACCGGATCGGACGGCTCACGATGCCACGGTGGCCGGTGTGACCTGCCGTTCGGTCCGCGCGGGAGGCCGAGCGGGCCACAGTACGTACAGGGCCATCGGGACGGCGTAGATGAGCCAGGCGAGCGTTTCGCCCACGGTCGGGACCGGTTGGAGTCCGAGCATGCCGGTCAGCAGCGCGGCCCGCACGGAGTTGGGCGCGACCAGCCACCGCAGGTCGAAGGCCTGTGCCTGAAGGACGTCGGTCCAGCCGGCCTCGTGCGCCGTATGGACCGCGCTCGCGAGGAGCCCGGCGGCCACGAGCACCAGCACGAAGCCCGTGAAGCGGAAGAACCGGGACAGGTTGATCCGCACGCCGCCCCGGTAGATGGCGAAGCCGAGGCCGACGGCCACCGCGACCCCGAGGACCGCTCCCGTCCCCGTGAGGGCCGGGCGCCTGGAGCTGCCGAACACCGCCAACAGGAACACCGCGGTCTCCAGCCCCTCACGCAAGACGGCGAAGAACGCCATGCCGACGAGCGCCATGGTCGAGCCGAGCGTGAGCGCGCTCTCGGCGCTCCGCTCGAGCGAGCCCTTCAGCTCACGGGAGTGCCGCTTCATCCACACGACCATGTAGGTGACGCCCGCAACGGCGAGCAGGGCCAGGACCGAGGCAAGTCCTTCCTGCTGCTTGTGCGGCAGCGACGCGTTGACGGCCTCGAGGATCGCCGCGACTCCCACGCACAGGGCGACGGCGAGGCCGACCCCGTACCACATCGGCCGCAAGGCCCTGGGCTCTCCGCGTTGGATCAGGAACGCCGCGATGATCCCGACGATGAGGGACGCCTCGAGGCCCTCTCGGAGTCCGATGATGAACGTGGGCAGCATGCGGGCGTTGGCTCTCTCTTCGTTCGACCTAATCGCGGTCTGAATCCTATCTAACGAGTCGGATATGGGGCAACCTCGTTCGGTACCGAATGACCAGCACCGTGGCACGACCGCCGGAAGGGCAGTCGGTGGTGAGGGCTACAATCCGCGCCGTGACGCCCACCGACGGGCACGACGGCCGAAAACGGATCTTCCTGCTGGACGGGCACTCGCTCGCGTACCGCGCCTACTTCGCGCTCCCGACGACCCTCGCGACGAGCACGGGCCAGATCACGAACGCCGTCTACGGGTTCACCTCGATGCTGATCAAGCTGATGGGGGACGAGCATCCCGACTACCTCGCGGTGGCGTTCGACCTCGGCAGACCCACCGTTCGCCTGGAGAAGTACGCGGAGTACAAGGCCGGCCGGGCCGAGACCCCCAACGACTTCACGTCGCAGCTCGGGTTGATCGACGAGGTGCTCAACACGCTGCACGTTCCCATGGTGCGCGTCGTCGATCACGAAGCGGACGACGCGATCGGCACGCTCGCCACCCTGGCCGCGGACTCCGGGTTGGACGCCGTGATCGTGACCGCGGACCGCGACTTCTTCCAGCTCGTCCGACCCGGGATCCAGGTGATGTTCAACCGCCGGGGCATCTCCGACATCGTCCTGTACGACGAGGCGGGTGTGGAGGGGCGCTTCGGCGTTCCGCCGTCGAGGTACCTCGAGTACGTGGCGTTGAAGGGCGACCCGTCCGACAACATCCCGGGCGTCCCCGGCGTGGGGGAGAAGACCGCGACGAAGCTGATCCAGCAGTACGGCTCCGTCGAAGGGTTGCTCGCGCACGCCGACGAGCTTCGGGGCAAGCAGAAGGACAACGTGCTGGCGTCGGCCTCACAGCTCGCGCTGAACAAGGAGCTGGCGCGGATCGTGACCGACCTGCCGCTGGACATCGCCCCTGAGGACTGCGTCATGGGCGAGTGGGATCCCGACGAGGTGCGGCGGCTCTTCGTCTCCCTCGAGTTCCGCTCGCTCCTCGACCGGTTGCACGAGGTGGGCGTCATGAAGCCCAAGGTCGAGGTCACGGAGCTTGATCTCCGAGAGGTCTCCGCCGAGGAGCTCTCGGCGACGATCGCATCGGACGCCCCCAAGGGCGTGCGGCTGGACGCCGACCTGCGGGAGGTGCGCGGGGCCGCCGCCTCGCCGGGGGGAGCGCAGGCCACGTTCGCCCCGCTCGCCGGGCTGGAACCGGTGGCGGAGGCGCTGGCCTCACCCGCGCCCAAGTGGACGCACGACGCGAAGGAGCTGGAGCGCGGGGCGATCGCCGCCGGCGTCGAGGTCGCAGGGGTCGTGTTCGACACGTTCCTCGCCGGTTACCTGCTCGATCCCGCCGCGGCCGACTATCCGCTGCGTGCGCTGAGCGAGAAGTACCTGGGCGCCGACGTGCTCGGACAGGTCGAGGACCAGGACGAGGGCCAGCTCTTCAGCGACGCCGGATGGCGGACGGTCGCCGCCGAGGCCGCGGCGATCGCGCTGCTCGCGCCGGTGATGGAGGAGCAGATCGACAAGCAGGGGCTCCGCGAGCTCCTCGAGACGGTAGAGCAGCCGCTCGCGTCGGTGCTGGCGCGGATGGAGGCGCGCGGGGTGGCGCTCGACGTGGCGTACCTGCAGGAGATGGGCGCGTCGGTCCGGGAACGGATGGCGGCGTTGCGGGCCGACGTCTTCCGGGAGGCGGGCGAGGAGTTCAACCTGAACTCGCCCCCGCAGCTCCGCGTGATCCTGTACGACAAGCTCGGGCTGTCCCCGGGCAAACGCACGCCGAAGGGACAACTTTCCACCGACGCGAGCGTCTTGGAGAAGCTCCGCGATCATCCCGTGGTCGACGCCCTGCTCGACTGGCGGGAGCTCGACAAGCTGAACTCGACGTACCTGGAAGCGCTGCCACGTCTGGTCGACCCGCGCGACGGCCGGATCCACACGTCGTTCAACCAGGCGGTCGCGGCGACGGGCCGGCTCTCGTCGTCGAACCCGAACCTGCAGAACATCCCCATCCGAACGGAGCTCGGCCGGCAGATCCGCCGGGCGTTCATCGCGGGTGATCCCGGCCAGGTGATGCTCACCGCGGACTATTCGCAGATCGAGCTCCGGATCCTCGCGCACCTGTCCGGTGACGAAGGGCTGCGCGAGGCGTTCGCAACCGGCCAGGACATCCACACCGCCACCGCGGCGCGCGTCTTCGATCTGCCGCTCGACAAGGTGGACCCCGCGCTGCGATCGCGCGCCAAGATGGTGAACTACGGCCTCGCGTACGGCATGAACGCGTGGGGCCTCGCCTCGCGTCTGGACATCGCGCCCGACGAGGCGCAGGAGATCATGGACGCGTACTTCGCGAGCTTCCCGAAGATCCGCGAGTACCTCGACCGTCAGGTCGATCACGCGACGGTCGACGGCTTCACGGAGACCCTGCTCGGGCGCCGGCGATACATCCCCGAGCTGCAGGCGGCGAACCCGCGCGTGCGCGACCTGGGACGGCGGCAGGCGTTGAACGCGCCGATCCAGGGGAGCGCCAGCGACGTGTTCAAGGTCGCGATGATCAACGTGGAGCGCGGCGTCCTCGAGCGTCCGGAGCTCGACCTGCACATGCTCCTCACCGTCCACGACGAGCTGGTGTTCGAGGTCGCTGACGCCCACGTGGAAGAGGCCGCGGCGCTCGTGAAGGAGCGGATGGAGAGCGCCGTCGAGCTGGACGTCGCGCTCCGCGCCGACATCGGCTGGGGAGCGAACTGGGCGGAAGCGGCCCCCGAAGGCCACTGACCGACGCCATCGGAGCCGCCGGGATTCAGAGCGGGCGGTTCGCGTGCGACGGGAAGTCGCGCACGCTGCCGGCATACCACGCGTCGATGCGGAGGCTCCCTGATGGGAGTCCGCTTCCCGACGTCGCGTAGCGTCCATCCGCGCCGGTCGTGGCGTCTCCGAGCTCGATCGTGGCGGGTTCGAGGAACACGCGCTCGCGGAGCACCTCTTTGGAGGGGCCCAGGAAGACGAGAGAGAGGTAGCCGCTCCCGACCGAGGAGGGTGCCACTCGCACATCGAACGTGACCCTGAATCGTTTCCCGGCTTCGACGTCGAAATCCGCCGAATTGATCGCGGCCACCTCTCCCTGCGCTGCGGTGACGTGAAGCATCGAACCTCCGCCATGGTCGCTGGGCTCCAGATGCTGCGATGCCTCGCCCCAGAGCCCCCAGCCGGTGAGAGCGCTCGTGAAGCTCGCGTTCGGGACACGGTTCGCGCCGGTACCTTGGCGGTACTCGATCGCATACAGCGACAGGTCCGCGCTGCCGTCGCAGCCGCATTCGGTGTTGACGCGGTAACCGACGTCGGCGTGCGTCGCGCCTTTCGGCACGGTACCTCGCACGGTGTAGACGTCGGCGATGCCGGAGCCGGACGTCGGTGTCGCGGTCAGCCGGATCGGCGCCCCCTCGATCGGATCGCCCTTCCGGACGCGCAGCCGGCCGGAGGCCTGCCAAGATGCCGGGCTTCCCGTGACGTTGAGCACGAGCGCGGTCCGCGCGCGCGTGTATCGGTCGATCAACCACGTGAACGTGTACGCCTTCGTCTCGGGCAACGCGTGGTCGGGATGATCGTTCCACGACTGGAAGATCGCATCGTCGGGGCGACCGCCCGCCTGTGCCTCGTACATGGAGAACCGTCTCTGGGCCGCCGTGGTCCATCCGCGATCCGACGACGCACCGGCGTCACCGTTGTAGATCACGCCGAACTCGATGTTCCTCGCTTTGCAGAAATCCTCGAGCTCCTTCACCGCTTCCGGCCAATCCAACCGAGCCCAGTCCACATCCACGTGGAAGAAATGCAACTGGTGTCCCGTCACCTTCCGGTAGGCGTCGATCCACCGTTCGTAGCGAGAGACCGGCACGCCCGACACGAGTGGCTCGATGTCGCCCACCCGTGCCGCGGGGAAGACACCGTGGATCGCGCCTTCGAACTTCGACACCTTGCGGGCGATCGTCACGGGGCTCCAGTGGCAGGCTCGCGGACCGTCGTAGACGTTCGCGTAGAAGAACGGCTCGTCCATCGCGACGTCGTCGACCACGCCGCCGACCGACCTGATCCGTTGCGCGATGTCAGGACCCTCCTGGAGGCCGTAGGGGAACCCCTCGATGCCGCTCCCGCACGTTGCCGTCGGGTTCAGCGGGCCGCCCTCGAACGCCAAACGCATCCCCCGGGCGTGGATGTTCGCAACCGCCGAACGGAGCTGAGCGTCCGAAGCGATGCGCGCCACCCACCCCCCGTAGAGCTTGAACACGTCGACCTGTGCAGCCGCGTCCTTCCAGGGCGCGCCCGGCTGGAAGAGCTGCATGAAGTCCTTGGAGCCGTCGTACGGATGCTCGCGGTGCGTCGGATCGAGCGGTGCGAACCAGATGGACGCCGCGCGCCCGTCATGTGGCGTCGAGCGGGAACGGGCATCCGCCGGCGCCGCGCCGGCGTAGATGTGGCCCGGCATGGCGACGGCCGGCATGGCGAGCGCGAGCAGGCTGATCAGCGCTGCGAGCGCGACGGGTGAGTTTCGCCACGTACGCGTCACGCGAGCGCGCGCCATCTCAGACGCCCACCGGGATCGAGCCGAGCACGCGGGTTCCGCTCCCCGGGGCGCTCTCGATGTGAAGCCGCCCACCCAGGGCGTCGAGCCGATCGGCCATGCCCTGCAATCCCGTGCCGTAGGACGTGGTCGTAGCGTCGAACCCACGGCCGTCGTCCTGGACGCCGAACGTCAGCGCGCCGTTCGCCCGCGAGAGGCGGATCGTGATCCGTCGGGCGTCCGCGTACTTCGTGGCGTTGTTCAACGCCTCGAGCGCGCAGAAGTAGACGGTGGCCTCGACCTCGGGCGAGTAGCGTCCGATGTCCTGCGGATCGGCCTCCAACTCGACCGGCATGGCAGCCTTCCGGGCCTGGGCCTCCAGTGCGGGGGCGAGTCCTTTGTCGGCAAGGAGGGGAGGGTAGATGCCCCGGGCGAGGTCTCGAAGGTTCTCGAGGGCATCGTTCGCGTCCCCCTGGAGTTGGTCGGTGAGCGCGGCAACCGAGGACGGGTCGCGCTCGGCGGACTGGCGGAGCAATCGAAGCTTCACGGCGAGCGCCACGAGCTGCTGTTGAGCTCCGTCGTGGATGTTCCGTTCGAGCCGTCGGCGGGCCTCGTCCTGGGCGGTCACCAGGCGTTGACGCGAGGCACGGAGCTCCTCGATCAGCGTTGCGTTCGCGATCACGGCGCCCGCCTGAGCCGCGAGATCACCGATCAGTCGTTCCTTCTCCGGGGTCATCGGGTCGCTGGGGGGCATCGTCACCGCGATGGCACCCAAGAGCTTCCCTCCGTGGAAGACGGCTTCGGCATGGTCCTCGGGCAGGTAGGGGAGGGTGTCGCCATCGAGCGCGACGGATGCGGCACCCTCGGCCGTGGTGGCGCCGACCGACAGCTCCCGGCCGACCCGCACCCATACCCGCGCCCTGTCGGCGCCCACGCCGGCCGCGGCGATCTGCGCCATCCGCGGGAGCACGTCGTCGGTCGTGTAGGCCCCCGCGGCGCGCCGCGAGAACTCGGCGAGGACCTCGTACGGGGTCGCGCGCCCGCCGAAGACCCAGCGGTCGGCGATCTGTTCCGCCAGTCGCCTGAACGGGCCGATGAAGGCGCCGAGGGAGAACGCGAGCGCGACGCGCAGTCCCGTGGCGGAGCCGGCGACGAAGACCCCGACCGCGGCCGCGACGAGCAGGAACGCCGCGGTCATCAGCACGACGAGGACGCCGAACACGACCGTCTTGCGGATCACGAGGTCGACGTCGTAGAGGCGGTAGCGAAGGATCGCGATCGCGATCGAGACGGGGATGATCAAGAGCGCCAGGACCATGAGCCACGTGTAGGCGTGGATCAGCGGGAGGGCGTCGATCTCGGCGATCGACCTGCTCGGCGAGAGCACCCATGCACCGGCGACCGTGAAGAGGTACAGGGCGAAGGTGGCGACGAGGAACGCGGCTGCCAGCGTCAGCCATTTCAGCTGCTCGCGCTGCTCTCCCGTCGCTCGGCGGAACCGCACGACGACGCTGGCCAGACCGATGGCCAGGGACGACAAGAGCCCGAACGCGAACGGGCTGCCGATCGACGTCACGCCCCGCACGCCGAGCGGATTGGGCACCTGGGGGTAGAACTCGAACGGCGAGGTCAGCACGAGGCTGAGGAGGAATATCCCGGCGCTGACGAGGCTCACGCCGAGCCAGATGCCCCACCGTCGTGACAGGAGGTGTCCGTCCGGGAAGAGCGCGAACATCACCCCGAGCGATGCGATCGGCGGGACCCAGACCCATTCGACGAGGTTCTCCGCGATGCCGGACGTGAGCGCGGTGCTCTGTCTGCCGCCCACCGTCCAGATGACGTACGGGCCGGCGACGCCTTGGATCACGGTGAAGATGGACGCCGCGCAGAGGATCTTCCCGATGGCGTTGTCAGGCGCGCGTGTGGCGATGAGCGCGCCGGTGACCGCGAACGCCAGGCTGACGGGGATCGCGAACCCTCGCGGCCCGAACCAGGACGGTGGGAGCGGGACGTGGCGGGCCGAGACCTCCAGGGCGAGCCCCACCGCGGAGAGCACGACGACGACTCCCAGGATCCACCAGGGCCACCGGGGCGGATGTGCGCGCTGCATCGCCACCATCGTGCCACCTCGCACGTGGACGAACGGAAGTGAACGAACCCCACGGTCGAAGGTGGTGGCAGCACCACGGTCTGTCCGGCGTTGACGGCCTTTCCGCTGGTCACCTACCATCCCTGAGCCGCGAGGCGCACCTGCACCACGGTAAATCTCACATGCCGGTTCGGTGCGCGCCCCGCGCGCGGAAGGGGTTGGTTCCCATAGACACCACCGAGACGGCGGCCGCGCCTGAGCGCGACCTGACGCCGGAAGAGCTCGTCATCGCCATGGAGGAATCGCTCCGTGACTTCAACGACGGAGACATCGTCGAGGGCACGGTCGTCAAGATCGATCGCGACGAGGTCCTGCTGGACATCGGCTACAAGTCGGAGGGCGTGATCCCGAGCAAGGAGCTCTCGATCCGCCACGACGTCGACCCCAACGAGGTCGTGAAGGTCGGCGACAAGATCGAAGCGCTCGTCCTGCAGAAGGAGGACAAGGAAGGCCGGCTGATCCTGTCCAAGAAGCGCGCGCAGTACGAGCGCGCGTGGGGCCGCATCGAGGAGGTCATGCGCTCCGGCGAGACGATCACCGGTCCCGTGATCGAGGTCGTCAAGGGCGGGCTCATCCTGGACATCGGCCTGCGAGGGTTCCTGCCGGCGTCGCTCGTGGACCTGCGACGCGTCCGCGACCTGCACCCGTTCGTCGGTCAGGAGCTCGAGGCGAAGATCATCGAGCTCGACCGCAACCGGAACAACGTCGTGCTCTCCCGTCGCGCGTTCCTGGAGGAGTCGCAGTCCGAGGGTCGCAAGAAGTTCCTCGAGGGGCTCACGAAGGGCGAGCGGCGCAAGGGCACCGTCAGCTCCATCGTGAACTTCGGCGCGTTCGTCGACCTGGGCGGCGTGGACGGTCTGGTCCACGTGTCCGAGCTTTCGTGGAAGCACGTCGACCATCCGGGCGAGGTCGTCACGGTCGGCCAGGAGGTCGAGGTCGAGGTGCTCGACGTCGACCTGGAACGCGAGCGCGTGTCGCTCTCGCTCAAGGCCACGCAGGAGGACCCTTGGAAGGAGTTCGAGCGGCGGTATCAGGCCGGCGAGATCATCGAGGGTCAGGTCACCAAGCTCGTGCCGTTCGGCGCGTTCGTCCGGGTGGCGCAGGGCATCGAGGGCCTGGTCCACATCTCCGAGCTGAGCCACGAGCACGTCGATACGCCGGAGTCGGTGCTGGCGGTGGGCGACGAGGTCCGCGCGAAGGTGATCGATGTCGACGTCTCCCGCCGGCGCGTCAGCCTCTCGATGCGACAGGTGACGGAGAAGCCGCGCGCCACCGAGATCGAGGTGGAGAAGGAGGTGGCACCCGCCGCATCCGCCGAGCCCGAGATGGCTCCGGCCAGGCTCGAGGTCCCACAGGCCATCCTCGACGCCGTCGCGGAGGCGGAGGCGACGGCCGAGGCCACCGCCGAAGAGTTGTCCGTCACGGAGGCGGCCATGGACGCGCTCGCCGAGGTTTCGGCGTCGGCAGACACCGCCGAGCTGACGGAGCCCACGGAGGGTGCGCAGGCGCCGGAGGAGACGCAGCCCGAGGCGCCGGCCGACGAAGCACCGGTGTCGACGGAGGAACCGGCCGCGCCCTCGAACGCCGAGCCCGCTGCCGCCGAGCCCGCTGCTGCGGCCGAGCCCGCACCCGAAGCCGCGGTCGAGCCCGAGCCGAGTGCAGAGCCCGCAGAGGACACGACCCCCGACGAGGTGTCGCTCGAGGCCATCCTCGAGGACCTGAAGCGACGCGAAGGTCGCACCGAGTAGGCGGACCGGGTCCGAGGGCGGGGCCCACGACATGTTGCTCGTCGGTCTGACGGGAGGCATCGGCTCCGGGAAGTCAACCGTGGGGGAGCTGCTCCGCGAACACGGCGCGATCGTCATCGATGCCGACGACCTCGCGCGCCGGGCGGTCGCGCGCGGGACGGACGGTTTCGACCGCGTGGTCGAGGCGTTCGGTCGCGGAGATCCTCGGCCCGGACGGCGACATCGATCGGGCGAGGCTGGCTGCGATCGTGTTCGCGGATCCGGCTCGCCTCCGCGCGCTCGAGGCGATCGTCCATCCGGAAGTCGCGCGGCTGTTCGCGGAGGCGATCGAGCCGTACCGCGATACCGATCGGGTAGTGGTGTACGCGATACCCCTGCTCGCTGAGAGCGGTCTGACCGGGGCGTTCGATGTGGTCGTCGTGGTCGTCGCCGACGTCGACCGCCGGATCGAACGGTTGATGCGTGACCGGGGGATGGCGGCCGACGAAGTCAGGGCCAGGGTCGCCGCGCAGCTGAGCGACGAGGAGCGCGCGCGGGTGGCCGACGTGCTGCTCGACAACGACGGCGAGGCCGAACGCTTGGTCCCGCAGGTGAACCGGCTCTGGACGGACCTCGCGAAGCGCACCGGAGCCGTCCGGTGAGGCGGCGGGGGGACGTGGCCTCGGTATCATCGCCCCGGTGAGGTACCGGGCGGTGTTCTTCGACGTCGGCGAGACGCTCGTCCATCCGTCCCCGTCGTTCCCTGAGCTCTTCGCCGAAGTGATCGGACGCGAGGGACACCATGTGCTCGCGGACGACGTCCAACGAGCTTCCCGGGCGGTCTCCGAACGCTTCAGCCAGGCCTCGCGCGACGGCGAGCGCTGGACGACCAGCCCGGAGCGCTCTCGCGCGTTCTGGATCTCCGTCTACGTGTTGATGCTCGAGTCGCTCGAGCTGCCGTCCGGCGACGGGCTCAGGGACGCGCTGTACGAGGCGTTCACGGACCGTTCGAACTACGTGCTCTTCGACGACGTGCGACCGGCGCTCGAGCGGCTGGCGTCCGAGGGATACTCGCTAGGGCTCATCTCGAACTTCGAGGCGTGGCTGGACGATCTGCTCGGCGACCTCGGCGTGCGAGATGCGTTCGCCGTCCGCGTGATCTCCGGGGTGGAGGGCGTTGAGAAGCCGGACCCGCGGATCTACCGGATGGCGCTCGAGCGCGCACACCTCGAGGCGGGCGAGGCCGCGTACGTGGGCGACAGCCCGGAGTTCGACGTGGGCCCTTCCGCCGCGGTGGGCATGTTCCCCGTGCTGATCGATCGCAGGGGACGGCATCCGGACTACGTCGGCGCCCGGATCACCGACATGTCCGAGCTGCACGAGGTGCTGGATGGCTGATCACGAGCGGCGGTTCACGCCTGAGGAGGCGAACGCGGAGCTCGCCGAACTTCGCGAACGCTTGCCGCGCCTGCGAGACGCGCGGCGTGATGTCATCCGCTCGAGCGAGCGGATCACGGAGGCGGTCGCTGCGGATGGCGGGGGAGTGGCCGGGAGCGATTGGTTCGAAGCGCAGATGACCTTGAAAGCCGAGGTGATCTACCTGGCCGAGCGCGGGATCCTGCTCCGTGATCCCGAGACGGGGTTGGTGGATTTCCCGGGTGAGGTCGGCGATCGTCCGGTGTTCCTGTGCTGGCGGCTGGGTGAGGACGAGGTCGCCTGGTACCACGATGAGCATGCGGGGTTCTCCAGCAGGAAGCCTCTGTGAGCAGGACGCCCGCGCGGAAGCCGGTCGTGGTGGTCATGGGGGCTACCTCCGACGAGCCGCCGCCGGGCATCGACGCGATCGCGGGCGACGTCGAACTTCGCTACGCGTCGGACCTGCCCTCGCTCGAGCACGAGATCGTCGACGCCTCGGTCGTCTACACGTGGTGGGGTGATCGCGACGACCTGGAAGCGGCCTGGCCACTCGCCGGCAACCTGAAGTGGGTCGCGGCATCCAACGTCGGCATCAACAGCTTGCTGTTCCCCGCGCTCGTGGAGAGCGACGTGATCCTCACCAACGCGCGCGGAGCGCCGGACCGACCGATCGCCGAGACCGTGGTCGGGTTCGTGGTCGCCATGGCGAAGGGGTTCCGAGTGATGTTCGAGCGGCAACGTCTGCATGAGTGGGAGACCCGCGAGATGCAGCGTCTCGCCGGGCTCCGGGTCCTGGTCGTCGGACCGGGCCCGATCGGCAGGACGATCGCGCGGGCGCTCCGAGACGGACTCGCGATGGGCGTGGACGCGGTCGGGCGTACCGGCCGGCCGGGCGACGACGTGTTCGAGACCATCTGGGGTGCCGACGAACTGCACGCGGCGCTCGCCGGCGCCGACTACGTGATCGACACCTTGCCGTTGACGCCGCAGACGCGTGGGATCTTCGACGCCGCGGCGTTCGCCGCCATGAAGTCGTCCGCCCGCTTCGTGAACGTCGGTCGCGGAGCGACGGTGGTGGAGGCCGCGCTCGTCGATGCGCTGGCATCCGGTGCGATCGCCGGCGCGGCCCTCGACGTGTTCGAACGGGAACCGCTGCCGGCTGAGAGCCCGTTGTGGGACATGCAGAACGTCATCGTCTCTCCGCACGATTCCGGCGACGTCGTGGGCTGGGAGGCTGACTTCGCGGCGGTGTTCTACGACAACCTGCGCCGATACTTGCGCGGGGAGCCGTTTCGCAACGTCGTCGACAAGCGGCTCGGGTTCCCGACGAGCGACGATCGCTTGCCGTAGAACGGCACCGCTCATAGGGTGGGCGACGTGAACGACCGAGTGATCGACGTCAAGGGACTGCGCAAGTCTTACGGCGATTTCGAAGCCGTGAAAGGGATCGACATCCACGTGGATCGCGGCGAGGTCTTCGCCCTCCTCGGGCCGAACGGAGCGGGCAAGACGACGACGGCGGAGATCCTCGAGGGGTTCCGCGAGCGGAGCGCCGGCGACGTGGACGTCCTCGGCCACGACCCTGCGGATCGACCGGTCGACCTGCGGCGAAGGATGGGGATCGTCCTCCAGTCGACCGGCGTGGACCCCTACCTCACCGTCCGGGAGACCGTCGAGCTGTACGCGGGCTACTACCCCAACCCCCGTTCCGTCGACGAGGTGATCGAGGTCGTGGGGCTCGAGGATAAGCGCGACGCCCGGGTGGACAAGCTGTCGGGTGGTCAGCAACGCCGGCTGGACGTGGCGATCGGCCTGTCGGGCGATCCGGAGCTCCTGTTCCTGGACGAGCCGACAACCGGGTTCGACCCGAGCGCCCGTCGCCTCGCCTGGGAGATGGTCAAGAACCTGACTGCGCTCGGCAAGACGGTCTTCCTCACCACGCATTTCATGGACGAGGCGCAGTTCCTGGCGAGTCGCGTCGCGGTGATCGCGCGGGGCGAGATCGTCGCCGAGGGCCCTCCGTCGACCCTAGGGGGACGCGACACCATGCAAACCGTCATCCGCTTCCGGCTTTCCGACCATCTGGAGGCGGTCCCTCCGCTCGGCCAGATCGCGACCGGCGACGGAACGTTCGAGGTCCACGTGGACGACACGACGAAGGCGCTGCACGAGCTGACGACCTGGGCGCTCGATCACGACACGCGGCTCGAACGCCTGGAGGTCACACAGCCCACGCTCGAAGACGTCTACCTGGAGCTCACCGGCGGAGAGCGGGGGACGGAGTGAGCGCGATCGGACTCACGCTCCGTCAGGTCCGGTTCACGAACAAGTCGTTCTGGCGCAACCCGGCGTCGGCGTTCTTCACGTTCGCGTTCCCGTTGATGTTCCTCGTGATCTTCACCGCGTTGCTGGGAAGCGGCGACGCGAGGATCAACGGCGTCTTGATCAATCAGGCCACGTACTACGTCGTCGCGATGGCGTCGTTCGGCGTGATCACCGCGACGTACACGAACATCGCGATCAGTGTCACGTTCCAACGGGAGGCCGGGATCTTGAAGCGGACCCGCGGCACGCCGCTCCCCGGCTGGGCGTATCTCGCCGCGCGCGTGTCGCACGCGATGTTCGTCTCGTTCATCCTCGTGGTCATCACGATGGCTTTCGGCGTCGCGTTCTACTCGGCCCACGTTCCGTCGGGGATCGGACTGATCGAGTTCCTCATCGCGCTCGTCGTGGGAGGCCTGACGTTCTGCGCGCTCGCCCTCGCCCTGACCTCGATCATCCCGAACGCGGACGCCTCGCCGGCGATCGTGAACGCGTCGATCTTCCCGCTCCTGTTCCTCTCGGGGATCTTCATCCCGATCCTCGACAGCTCGCCCGAATGGATCAAAGTGGTGGGGCGCATATTCCCGGTGAAGCACTTCACGGATGCGATGCGAGCGGGGTTCTTGAGCGACGTCACCGCACGGACACCGCTCGGCCCGGTGAAGGCGTTCCCGTTCCACTGGTCGGACGTCGGCATGGTGGCCCTGTGGGGCGTCGTCGGGCTGATCCTCGCCACGCGGTTCTTCAGCTGGGAGCCCCGGAAGTAAGGCGCTGTGCTAGGCTCCGCGCTCGGGCCGGGACGACTGCGGCCCGGCGTCTCTGCAGGTGAACGAGGGGGATCCCTGATGCGGAAGTTCTTGGTCGGGCTCGTCGCGATGACCTTCGTCGCGACGGCATGCGGCTCCAACGACAACAACACGAGCTCCACGGGTTCGACGGGCTCCACGGGGCCGACCGGGGCGACGTCGTCGCCGACGGTCGCGCAGACGGCCGCCGATTGCGCGCAGGGCGCCACGCTCACCACGGCCGGCACCTTCACCGTCGGGACCGACAACCCCGCATACCCGCCCTATTTCCAGGGCGGCACCACCAAGGGATCCGATTGGAAGTTCAACGACCCGAACAACGACAAGGGTTTCGAGAGCACGGTCGCTTACGCGGTGGCCGACAAGCTCGGCTTCTCGGCGGACCAGGTCACGTGGACCGTGGTGCCGTTCGCGCAGTCCTATGCCCCGGGGCCGAAGAGCTTCGACGTCGACATCAACCAGATCTCCTACAAGCCGGCGCGCGCACAAGCCGTGGACTTCAGCGAGAGCTACTACGACGTCAATCAGGCGCTCGTCGCCGTGAAGGGCACCCCGATCACCCAGGCGACGACGATCGCCGACCTCAAGCCGTACACGCTCGCCAGCCAACTCGGAACCACGAGCTACGACTACATCGTGAACACGATCCAGCCGGACAACCAGCCGGGCGTCTACCAGAAGCTCTCGGACGCGGTCGCGGCTATCAACGCCGGACAGGTCGACGGGTTGGTCGTCGACCTGCCGACAGCCCTGTACATGGCGGACCCGTTCGTCCAACAGGTCAAGCACTCCACGGTCGTCGGCCAGTTCCCGAACCCGCCCGATGCGACGCCCGAGTACTTCGGGATGGTCCTTCCGAAGGACAGCTCGCTCACGGGGTGCGTGAACATGGCGCTCCAAGAGATGAAGGCCGACGGCTCGCTCGCGGCGCTCACCAAGGAATGGCTGTCCCAGAAGACGAACGTGGGCACCGTTCCGGAGTTCGGCTCCTAGCGGGAACCGCGCGTGTCGTGGGGCGGGCCCGGCGTCGCCGACTTCCAGCCGGGTGACCCGCGGCTCGATCCCCGCGGCCGTTCCTCGAAGATCCTCGGGCCGATGGGCGCCGAGGGTGCGCGGGGGGTATTGCTCGCGACGGCCAGCACGGCCATCGTCATCGGGGTCGTCGTGTTCGTCGCGCTGCACTCGTCGCACTGGCTCGAGTTCAAGCAGGCGTTCTTCAACGCGAAGGTGCTCGGTGACTCCTTCCCCGACGTCCTTCGGGCGTTCCGCAAGAACATCGAGTACTTCCTGATCCTCGAACCGGTGATCCTGGCGTTCGCGTTGCTGCTCGCGGTGATGCGTTCGTTGCCGGGTCCTGTCTTCTTCCCGATCCGGGTGATGGCGACGATCTACGTCGACATGTTCCGAGGCATCCCCACGATCCTCGTGATCTACCTGTTCGGGTTCGGGATCCCCGCGCTCCAGATCCCGGGCCTGCCGGTGTCCGCCGTGCCGTGGGGACTGCTCGGCCTCGCGCTCAGCTACTCCGCGTACGTCGCGGAGGTCTATCGGGCCGGCATCGAGTCCGTGCACCCGAGCCAGGTCGCGGCGGCGCGCTCCCTGGGGCTCAGCCGGTGGCAGACGCTCCGCTTCGTCGTGGTGCCGCAGGCGGTGCGGCGCGTCATCCCGCCGCTCCTCAACGACTTCATCGCGTTACAGAAAGACACGGCGCTGATCTCGGTGGTCGCCGGGACGGTCCCGGAGGCGTTCCTCGAGTCGCAGATCTACCAGAGCGCGACGTTCAACTTCACGCCGGTGCTGGGAGCCGCGATCTGCTTCCTGGCGATCACGCTGCCGATGACCCGGTTCACCGATTGGCTCGTGGGTCACCAGCGGAAGCGGCGTCAGGCGGGAGCCGCGTTGTGACGGAAGCGATCCGCGTCACCGGCCTGTACAAGCGGTTCGGTCCGCTCGAGGTGCTGCGCGGCATGGACCTGGTAGTCGAGGATCACGACGTGATCTGCTTGATCGGCGCGTCCGGGTCCGGCAAGTCGACGCTCCTTCGCTGCATCAACCTCCTCGAACCGATCGACGCGGGATCGATCGTCGTCCATGGGCAGGAGATCACGGCGCGCGGCGTGAACCAGAACGCGATCCGGCGGCAGATCGGCATCGTGTTCCAGTCGTTCAACCTGTTCCCGCACATGACGGTGCGGCGCAACATCACGCTTTCGCCGACGAAGGTCCTGAACACGCCGCGGACGCAGGCCGATGACGAGGCGACGCAGCTCCTCGATCGTTTCGGCCTCGCGGACAAGGCCGACGAGTACCCAGACCGGTTGTCGGGCGGACAGCAGCAGCGTGTGGCGATCATGCGCGCGCTCGCGATGCAGCCCGACATCATGTTGCTCGACGAGGTCACGAGCGCGCTCGATCCCGAGCTCGTGGCCGAGGTGCTCGACGTGATCCGCGAGCTCGCGGCGGGCGGCATGACCATGCTTATCGCGACCCACGAGATGGGGTTCGCGAAGGACATCGCCGGCCGTGTGTGCTTCCTGGACGAAGGGGTCATCCTGGAGCAAGGTCCGCCCGCGCAGATCTTCAGCGAGCCGCGGGAGGAGCGGACGAAGCAGTTCCTGCAGCGGATCATCGCCGCTGGGCGCATGTGAGGGATCGGAGCCGGGACGTGGGTCGTCGAAGGAGTGCCATATGGCCGTCGATCCTGGCGGCTGTGTCGTTGGTTTCCGCGAGCGCGTCGACGGTCGCGGCGCTGCCGATGTCGGGTCGCGCGTGCGGGAGCACGTGGACCGTTGCGACGCAACCGTCGGGCTCGGGTGGCCTCGAGGACGTCGCCGCCACCTCCCCGACCGACGCCTGGGCCGTCGGCCACCGGTACGATCCGAACGATCAGCAGGGGCATACCCTGATCGAGCACCACGACGGCGTGTCGTGGACGACCTCACCATCACCCGATGGACCGGCCGCGGTGCAGAGCGCGCTCTCAGGCGTGGCGGCGCGCACGGGGTCGGATGCATGGGCGGTCGGGTCGTTCACGAGGTCGAACAACCTCATCCGAACGCTCGTCGAACATTGGGACGGAACCGGCTGGACACGGGTGAAGAGCCCGGATGCCGGTCAACCGGCCGGCGGAGATCTCAGCGGTGTTGATGCGATCGCCGCCGACGACGTCTGGGCCGTGGGTGGCTACGGACAAGGGGCGCCCGGCCGGACCCTCATCGAGCATTGGGACGGAACGGCGTGGACGATCGTGCCGAGCCCGAACAAGGGTCCGTTCCCGAACTCACTTGCCGACGTGGCCGCCGTGGCGCCCGACGACGTGTGGGCGGTCGGGACCTGGTTCACGAAGGCGTTCGACGATCGGACGTTGACGCTCCACTGGGACGGCACTTCTTGGCATCGGGTGAAGAGCCCGAACGCCGGGCCGCCGAAGGCGGCGAACGACCTGGTGTCGGTCACAGCGTCGGCCACCGACGACGTCTGGGCGGTCGGGGTGCGCGGTTCCCACACGCTCACGATGCATTGGGACGGGACGGCGTGGTCGGTCGTCCACAGCCCGACCCCGGGAGGCAACGCCGATCTGGCCGGCGTTGTGGCCCTCGCCACCGACGACGTCTGGGCTGCGGGGGGCCGCGTCGACAAGCACGTGAACGCGGTCCGGACGCTGGTCGAGCACTGGAACGGCACCACATGGAGCGTCGTCGAGAGCGCGAACAAAGGACCGAGCGATAACCACCTCTGGGGGATCTCGGCGGTCACGGGAAGGATGCTCGCGGTCGGCGACCGGTTCAAGGGCGGCGGCACCGGCCCGGTCGTGCCGCTCTCCCTGGAGCGCTGCGGGCCCTGACCACGAGGCTCCGTGCGTGTCGGCGGGGGGACCTACAATCGCTCCGTGCCCCCGTTCCGTATCGCGTCCGACTTCAAGCCCGCCGGTGACCAGCCGGAGGCCATCGCGCAGCTCACCGAGGGCGTCGTCGCCGGCGAGCCGCATCTCACGCTCCTCGGAGCCACCGGCACGGGCAAGACGTTCACCGTCGCCCACGTCGTCGAGGCCGTCCAGCGCCCGACCCTGGTGATCGCGCCCAACAAGTCGCTGGGCGCGCAGCTGGCGAACGAGTTCCGCGAGGTCTTCCCCGAGAACGCCGTCGAGTACTTCGTCAGCTACTACGACTACTACCAACCCGAGGCGTACATCCCGCAGACGGACACGTACATCGAGAAGGACTCGTCGGTCAACGACGAGATCGAGCGGCTGCGGCACGCGGCCACCGCCGCGTTGCTGTCGCGCCGCGACGTCCTCATCGTCGCCAGCGTGTCGTGCATCTACGGCCTGGGTTCACCCGAGGAGTACGAGGGGCAGATCCTGCGCCCCTACAAGGGGACCGAGATCCCGCTCGAGTTCGCGATGCAACGCCTCGTCGACATCCAGTACCAGCGCAACCAGGTCAGCCGCGCCCGCGGGACGTTCCGTGTCACGGGCGACACGCTCGAGGTGTTCCCGCCGTACGACCAGATCGGCACGCGGATCGAATGGTGGGGCGACACCATCCAGCGGGTCACGCAGTTCGACCCGCTCACCGGCGAGATCGTGGGCGAGCTCACCGAGACCACGGTCTTCCCCGCCTCCCACTACGTGGCGAGCGACGAGCGGATGAAACGCGCGCTCGGCACGATCGAAGAGGAACTGCACCAGCGTCTGGCGCAGCTGAACGATCAGGGCAAGCTCCTCGAGGCGGAACGGCTGCGGATGCGCACGTCCTACGACCTCGAGATGATGCGCGAGGTCGGTTTCTGCAGCGGCATCGAGAACTACTCCCGTCACATCGACGGCCGCGGGCCGGGGACGGCGCCGTACACGCTGCTCGACTACTTCCCCGACGACTACCTGGTCGTCATCGACGAGTCGCACGTGACGGTGCCGCAGCTCCACGGCATGTACGAGGGCGACCTCTCGCGGAAATCGACGCTCGTGGAGCACGGGTTCCGCCTGCCGAGTGCGATCGACAACCGGCCGTTGCGGTTCGATGAGTTCACCGAGCGGGTCAACCAGGTCGTATTCATGTCGGCGACGCCGGGTGACTACGAGCTCCGGTTGTCGAAGCGGATCGTCGAGCAGATCGTGCGTCCCACGGGGCTGATCGACCCCGAGGTGCAGGTCAGACCGACGAAGGGACAGGTCGACGACCTGATCGAGGAGATCCGCAAGCGCGCCGAGAACGATCAGCGCATCTTGGTGACCACGCTCACCAAGAAGATGGCCGAGGACCTCACCGACTACCTGGTCGAGATGGGGATCCGCGTGCGGTACCTGCACTCCGAGGTCGACACGTTGCAACGGATCGAGATCCTGCGCGACCTGCGGCTGGGGGAGTTCGATGTCCTGGTCGGCATCAACCTGCTACGCGAGGGCCTCGATCTGCCGGAGGTCTCGCTCGTCGCGATCCTCGACGCCGACAAGGAGGGCTTCCTCCGGTCGGAGACGTCGCTGATCCAGACGATCGGCCGCGCGGCGCGCAACGTCGACGGCACCGTCCTGATGTACGCCGATCGCATCACGGACTCCATGAAGTCGGCGATCAGCGAGACGCAGCGACGGCGCAAGATCCAGCTGCAGTACAACACCGACAACCACATCGACCCGCAGACGATCCGTCGCCGCGTCTCCGACATCCTGCTGTCGCTCGGCGGCGACACGGCCGCCGCCACGCCGAAGAAGGAACGCCGCAAGCGCCCCGCGCATCCCGAGATGCCCGCCGAGGAGCTTGGGCGGTTGATCCAGTCGCTCGAGGACGAGATGCACGAAGCGGCGAAAGATCTCCGGTTCGAATACGCCGCCCGCCTGCGCGACGAGGTCGTCGATCTCCGCAAGGAGCTCAAGGCGCTCCGCAGCGCCGGTGTGGCCTAGGCGGTGCAGTCTCAGCAGTTCGTGTGGCGTCGCTGGTCGATCGTCCGTTGGCCCATGTCGCTTGGGCGCGCCCTAGAGTGGCGCCATGACCCGGCTGAGCGTCCGTGCTCCGTTCGCGTGGCTCGCGCCCGGCCGGATCGTGGAGGACGCACAGGTCGTCTGCGACGGCGGTCGCATCACCTATGCCGGTCCCGCCACGTCGATCGGCGACGCCGACGAGGAGCTGGTGGTCGATGGGTTCCTGATGCCGGCGGTGGCCGACCGCCACGTGCACATCGAGCTGTCGGATCCCGCGGCCGTCTTGCGGGGCGGCGTGACGGCCGTCCGCGATCTTGCCTGGCCGCCCGAGCGGATCTTCGAGCTGGCCGACGCTTCGGAGATGCCGTCGTACAACGGACCGTTGATCCGCGCCGCCGGGTCCATGTTGACCGGTCACGGCGGATACCCGACCAAGGCCGATTGGGCCCCCGCCGGGACCGGACGGGAGCTGACCGGACCCGACGACGCCGTCGCAGCGGTGGCCGACCTCGCCGGCCGCGGCGCGACCGCGATCAAGGTCTCGTTGAACGCCGAGGCCGGTCCCACCCCGAGCGACCCCGAGCTGATGGCCATCTGCGACGAGGCTCATCGCCTCGACCTGCCCGTTACGGCCCACGCCCAGGGCGCCGGCCAGGTGGAGCGAGCGCTCGGCGCCGGCTTCGACGAGCTCGCGCATACGCCGTGGACCCGGCTGTCGGACGAGATGATCGAGACCGCCGCCGCGCGGTTGCGGATCGTGTCGACGCTCGACATCCATTCGTACGGTCGCGACACGCCGGAGATCCGCGCGGCGGTCGACAACCTTCGGCGTTTCCACGTGGCCGGGGGCACGGTCATCTACGGCACCGACCTGGGGAACGGACCGATCCCGGCCGGCATCCATACACGAGAGGTCCTGCTGCTCCGCGACGCGGGCCTCGAGCCCGAGGAGATCCTGCACGCGATGGTCCGCGCGCCGCTCGACCTCGACGCGCCTGCCGACCTGATCGCGCTCGGACGCAGCCCGCTCGACGATCCGACCGCGTTCGACGATCTGCGGGTGGTGGTGCGCGCCGGCCGGGTCGTCTCCACCCCGTGACCGCGGGTTGCCTTCCTCCGGACGAGGCGGTAGACAGGTCCTGATGACCGCCATCGATCCTGCCGGCGAGCCCGAGGCGCGAGTCCGTCACCTACGAGGAGCTCGCGCTCGCCGCGCGGAACCACGGCATGCCGCTCGAGGGCCTCCGCTACGACATCACGCCCGTCGGGCATGCACTACCTCCTGATCCACTTCGACATCCCGGCCGCGGACGCGGAGACGTGGACGATCGACGTCGATGGGCTGGTCGAACGCCCGCTCACGCTCTCGGTCGCGGACCTCCGTTCGCGTCCCGCGGTCACGATGCCGGTCACGATGGAATGCGCCGGCAACGGCCGGGCGCGCCTGGACCCGCGTCCGCTCAGCCAGCCATGGCTCGACGAGGCGATCGGGACGGGCAGGTGGACCGGCACGCCGCTCGGTCCGATCCTGGCGGAGGTCGGGCTCGGCCCGACGGCGATCGAGGTCGTGTTCCGGGGTGCCGACCACGGCACGCAGGGCGAGTGTGGAGCACGACTACGAGCGGAGCCTCTCGATCGACCGATGCGATGCGCGACGACGTGCTCCTGGCATACGAGCTGAACGGACAGCCCCTGCCTCCGCAGCACGGCTTCCCGGTGCGTCTGTTGGTGCCCGGGTTGGTACGGCATGACGAGCGTGAAGTGGCTCCGGTCGATCACCGCCGTCGCCAAACCGTTCGAGGGCTACCAGATGTGGGCCTACCGACTCCGGCAGCACGAGGAGGACGAAGGCACGCCCGTCACCCGGATGGTGCCGCGTGCGCTGATGATCCCGCCCGGGCTTCCCGGACTTCTTCACGCGCGCACGGACGCTCGACGCGGGGCGGGTGATGATCGAGGGGCGCGCGTGGTCCGGTTGGGGGAAGCGTGACTCCGCGTCGAGGTGAGCGTCGACGGCGGAGCCTCGTGGTCGGACGCCCAGCTGTCGGAGCCGGTCGGGCACGTACGCGTGGCGGGATGGACCTACGACTGGACCGCCGAGACCGGAGCGATACGAGTTGGTGGTCCGCGCCGCGGACGAGACGGGGAACGCGTCAGCCCATGGAGCAGCCGTGGAACCACCACGGCTTCTCGAACAACCTCGTGCAACGGATCCCGGTGGTCGTGCGGTAGTCCGTGACAGACTAGATCAGCGTCGCGGAGCTCCTCGAAGCACCGGTCGATGTCTGCCTCGTCGTTGAAGAAATGCGGGCTGATGCGCAGACCGTCGCCGCGGAAGTCGGTGCACACGTCGCGTTCCAGCAGCGCGTGACAGATCTTCGCCCGCCTCGGGCCCGACGCCCACGTTCACGACGCCGCCGCGCGCCGACCGATCGCGCGGCGTGCGCACCGGCAGCCCCGCCTCATCCGCGCGGGCGATGACGTGATCGGTCAGCTCGCCCTGGCGTTCGCGGATCCGCGCCGGCGTGACCTCGCTGATGATGTCGAGTCCGCCCTGCGCGATGAAGAACACCGGAGCCGGCGGCGTGCCGTGCTCCAGCCGCCTGGCCGTCGGGTGATAGTCGAGGTGCTGGTTGTCGAACGAGAACGGCTCGCGCGTCGCGAACCAGCCGGTGACGGCCGGTTCGAGCGTCGGAAGCAGCGAGCGCCGCGCGTACAGGAACGCCATGCCCGGCCCGCCGAGGAGCCACTTCAGCGTGCCCGCCGTGTAGAGGTCGCATCCCAGGTCGTGCAGGTCGAGCGGCACGATCCCGATGCCGTGGTAGTCGTCGACGACCGACAACGCGCCGCGTTCTCGCGCCATCGCGCAGATCGCCTTCGCGTCCACGATCGCGCTCGAGCGGTAGAGGACGCGGTTCACCATGACGACCGCGGTCCGTTCGTCGATGGCCGCCTCGTACGCCTCGAGCGGGACCGTCAGGCCGTCCTCCGACTTCAGCCAGACGAGCTCGGCGCCGCGCCTCTCCTGCGCGAGCCACACGTGGCCGTCGGTCGGGAAGTCCAGCTCCGACAGGATCACGCGGTTCCGTTCGCCCGAGAAGTCCAAGCAGGACGCGATCGTCGCGAGCGCGATCGAGATGTTCGTGGTGATGGCCAGCTCGTCCGTATCGCAGCGGGTAAGGTCCGCGAACGTCCGCTTCAGCGACGCCATCCGCGGGAAGATGTCCTCCATCCACACGTGATCGGGCGCACCCTTGGACGCCCACGCGTCCATGTACTCCTTGAGGTACGTCTGCGACCGCGTCGAGACCGGTCCCAGCGACGCGCTGATCAGGTAGGTCTTGTGCTCGAGGACGGGGAACTCGTCCCGGTACGAGAGCAGCTCGCGCTCAATCGTCGGCGTGCTCCTCGAGGTAGTCCACGTAGAGCGGGCGGAGCGCCTCGCCCAGCTCGCCTTCACCCGCGTCGTACAGGTCGTTGATCAACGCGAGCGGCCGGGCGATGTCGATCTTGCTCCGGTCGTCGTCGCCGACCATCTCCTCGGCGACCGGCAGGGCCTTCACCAGGTCCCAGAGGAACCCGACGTCGACGTGATGCTTCGCGCGGGTGATCGCGCGTTCGTGGAGCTCCTTCGTGGACAGTTGCTCGAGGTCCTCTCGGGTGGTCATGCGCCCAGCCTATCGAGCCGCCGGGTCCGGCGGCATGAAACGCTCGAACCACCCGACCGTTCGGGTCACGAGGTCGAAGATCCCCGGGATCGTGCGGACGCCGTGGCCCTCGAGCGGATACAGGACCAGGTCCGCCGGCACATCATGCTCGCGCAGCGCCCGATAGAACTCCGTGGCCTGGCCGACGGGGGTCGCTCGATCGCGCGCCCCGGCCGTGAGGAGCGTCGGTGTTCGGTTCCGCTCGGCAAGGAACACCGGGCTCCGATCCCGATAGTCCTCCTGCCGTTCGATCGGCGTACCGCCCAGGAAGTCGTGCACCCAGGCGCCGAGGTTGCCGTCGAATCGCTCCGAATACCAATCGGTGACCGGGGAGAGGGACACGGCGGCGGCGAACCGCTGATCGAGACAGGGGAGCAGGGCCGCCATGAATCCACCGTAGCTGCCGCCGAGCACGCCGATCCTGCTCGGGATCGGCGATACCCATCTCCAGGACATGGTCGACGCCCGCGAGCAGGTCGCCGGCGTCGGCGCCGCCCATGTCGGCGACGACCTTGGAGGCGAAATCCCGTCCTCGTCCCCACGAGCCCCGTGGGTTGGGCTGGAGCACCGCGAATCCCCGCGACAAGAGGAACCCCGTGAACGTTCCCGGCCAGGAATCGGCGAACGCCGACACGGGACCGCCATGGACGTCGAGGATCAGCGGGTACGGAGCCTCGCCGCGTGGCAACGTCAAGAGGCCCTGGATCTGCCAGGCCGTCGGATGCCGTCCAGGAGACCACCTGTCGTGACGCGACGCTCGAACGCACGAGGTCGGTGCCGTCGTTGCTGGTCGAGACGATCGTCCGCGGCTCGTCACCGGAGACGACGACCAGCTCGGGGGGCCGGGCCGCAGAGTTGAGCACGATGGCGATGTCCTCGCCGACCGGCGCCGCTGCCAGGAAGAACCCGCCGCCTGCCTCGCTCGTCGCCCATCGCTCCTTCGCGATCCCAGCGGTGACGTCCACCTCGAGGACGACGGTCTCCAGACCGCGGACGCCGGTGGCGATCAGGGTCCCGTCGGCCCGCCAGGCGAGGAAGGCGACATCGACACCGAGGGTGTCGGGCCGGCGAACCTCGCCACCGTGGGGATCGATCAGGAGCAGGTCGCCGGCGACCACCAGGCGGTCGCTACAGACGGCTTCGACCACGGCCACGACGTCGCCGGTCGGCGAGCTCGACACCCATCCCAACTGCACGTCCGACTCGAAGAGCGTGCGGTCGGTCCCGGCGGACGTGTCGATCATCACGACACGCGCGTGATACCAGGCGCCTTCGCCCGGATCCTCGGACGCGATCGCGACGACGCAGTCCTCTTCACACCAGGACGCCTCCCAGATGTTGAGGTCGGCACGGCACGCCGGCCGGAGCTCGCCGGAGGCCATCTCCAGGATCATCAGCCGGCGGCGGGTGCGATCGGCGCCGTCGGAGGACTCAACTTCGGGGATCCAGGGCGGCAGGTCGTCGGACGGGCCGATCACGCCTGACCCGACCGCGTCGGACTGCTCGGCCTCGAGTCCGGCGACCACGACCAGGACGGCGGTCCCGCCGGGCGACCATGCATGGAGCTCGGCGACGCCGTCCACCTTGGGAAGCGCCCTCGCCTCGCCGATCGCGTCCACGTCGAGGGCGTACAGCTGGTGCTTGCCCTCCGCCGCCCGATCGGATCGGAACGTCAGCGTCCGCCCGTCGGGCGACCAGCGAGGCTGGTCGTCGTCGCGCGGGCCGTTGGTGACCTGGCGAACCCAGGACCCATCGCTCGCCGCCAGGCCGATCCTGCCGACCGCGTGTCCTTCCAGCCGTTCCCACTGGTCACCCCGGAACGCGATGCACGTCGCGTCGGGGGATGGGCGGGGATCGGACACGTCCGAGGTTCGGCCGAACCCCGGTCCCAGGGCCCGGCGGTAGAAGTCCTCGACGTCTGAGTAGAGAGGAGTGCCGCGAAGGTCTCGTTCCATCCGCGAAGGATAGGCGGGATCCCTCGTCCGAGCGTGTCACGCGCCCCCACTACACTTGGGTCCGTGGGCACCGAGCGACTCGTCATCCACGGCGCCCGTGAGCACAACCTGAGGAACGTCACGCTCGACCTCCCCCGTGACCAGCTCATCGTGTTCACGGGGCTGTCCGGCTCCGGGAAGTCGTCCCTGGCCTTCGACACGATCTACGCCGAGGGCCAGCGGCGGTACGTGGAGTCGTTGTCCTCGTATGCCCGGCAGTTCCTGGGGCAGATGGAGAAGCCCGACGTCGACTTCATCGAGGGGCTCTCGCCGGCCATCTCGATCGATCAG
Organism: uncultured Actinomycetes bacterium; assembly: GCA_963775755.1. Taxonomy (GTDB): domain Bacteria; phylum Actinomycetota; class UBA4738; order UBA4738; family HRBIN12; genus JBBQVZ01. Next base: position 207,086 of record CAVZKB010000015.1, read on the forward strand.
AAGTCGACCAGTCGGAACCCGCGCTCGACGGTCGGGACCATCACGGAGGTCTACGACTACCTCCGGGTGTTGTTCGCCCGGGTGGGGCATCCGCACTGCACGAACTGCGGCCGCCCGATCGGACGCCAGACGCCCGAGCAGATCGTCGACCAGGTCATGGAGCTGCCGGAGGGCACGAAGTTCCAGGTGCTGGCGCCCATGGTCCGGGGCCGCAAGGGCGAGTACGAGAAGCTCCTGGGCGACCTGGCGCGCAAGGGGTTCCCGCGCGCCCGGATCGACGGCGAGGTCCGTGAGCTGTCGGAGCCCATCCGTCTGCCGAAGAACTACAAGCACACGATCGAGGTCGTGGTCGATCGGCTCGTGGCGAAGCCCGACATCCGGCGCCGCGTCGCCGATTCCCTGGAGACCGCGCTCGAGCTCGCCGAGGGGATCGCCGCGATCGCCGTCCAGACACACGACGGCGGGGAGGAGATCCAGAACTTCTCGCAGGCCCTCGCGTGCACGTTCTGCGGGTTGTCGTTCGACGAGCTGGCGCCGCGGAACTTCTCCTTCAACTCGCCGTACGGCGCCTGCCAGACATGCGACGGGCTCGGCGTGAAGCTCGAGGTCGACGCGGAACTCGTCGTGCCCGATCCCGACCTGTCGATCAACGAAGGCGCCATCGCGCCGTGGGCCAGCAACACGCTGGAGTACTGGTACCGCGTACTGGAGGCGGTGGCCGAGGCACACGGGTTCTCGCTCGACATCCCGTGGAAGAAGCTCTCGAAGGCGGCGCGCGACGTGGTGCTCTACGGCTCGGACGAAGAGGTGTACGTCCGGTACAAGAACCGGTACAACCGCCAGCGCGCGTACCACACCACGTACGAAGGCGTGCTCCCCAACATCGAGCGGCGTCACGCCGAGACGGACTCCGACGCGGCGAGGGAGAAGCTCGAGCAGTTCATGCGCGAGATCCCGTGCCGGACATGCAAGGGCTACCGCCTGCGGGCCGAGAGCCTGGCGGTCACGGTGGGTGGGCTCAACATCTCGCAGCTCACCGAGAAGGCCATCCGCGACACGCTTTCGTTCATCGACGGGATGGAGCTGTCCGAGCGCGAGCACATGATCGCGGAGCGACTCTTGAAGGAGATCCGGGCGCGCCTCGGCTTCCTGATGGATGTCGGGCTCGACTACCTGAGCCTCGGCCGGGCCGCGGGGACACTCGCCGGCGGCGAAGCGCAACGGATCCGTCTGGCGACGCAGATCGGCAGCGGTCTCGTGGGCGTCCTCTACATCCTTGACGAGCCCTCCATCGGACTGCACCAGCGTGACAACCGACGACTGATCGACACGCTGCTGCGGCTCCGAGACCTCGGCAACACGTTGATCGTCGTCGAGCACGACGAGGCGACGATCATGGAAGCCGACCACATCGTCGACATCGGACCGCTCGCGGGCGAGCTGGGCGGCGAGATCGTCTACACGGGCGACCTGAAGGGACTGCTCGAAGAGGAGCGGTCCATCACCGGTGCGTACCTGTCGGGGCGGCGGCAGATCCCGACGCCGCAGGTCCGTCGGTCTCCCGGCAAGGGCGTGCTCCGCTTGGAGGGGGTCCGCGAACACAACCTGCAGAACATCACCGTCGACGTTCCGCTCGGGTTGTTCGTCTGCGTCACCGGGGTCTCCGGCAGCGGTAAGTCGACGCTCGTCCAGGACGTGATGCTTCGGGCACTGATGCAGAAGCTGTACCGCTCGCGCCTGCTCCCCGGCAAGCACAAGCGCATGACGGGTTGGGAGCAGCTGGACAAGGTCATCGACATCGACCAGTCGCCGATCGGCCGGACCCCCCGGTCGAACCCGGCCACGTACACCGGCGTCTTCGACCACGTCCGCAAGCTGTTCGCGCAGGTGCCCGAAGCACGCATCCGCGGGTTCCAGCCCGGACGGTTCTCGTTCAACGTCCGTGGCGGACGTTGTGAGAACTGCGCGGGCGACGGCCAGATCAAGATCGAGATGCACTTCCTGCCCGACGTCTACGTGACGTGCGAGGTCTGCAAGGGCCGGCGGTACAACCGCGAGACGCTGGAGGTGAAGTACAAGGGACGCTCGATCTCGGACGTGCTGGAGATGAGCGTCGAGGAGGCCCTGGAGTTCTTCCAGAACATCCCGCCGATCCACCGGCATATGCAGACGCTCTCCGATGTCGGGCTCGGCTACATCAAGCTGGGGCAGCCGGCGCCGACGCTGTCGGGCGGCGAGGCCCAGCGGATCAAGCTCTCGTCCGAGCTGCACAAACGCGCCACCGGCAACACCATCTACGTCCTGGACGAACCGACGACCGGCCTGCACTTCGAGGACATCCGCAAGCTGCTCGGTGTGCTGCAGCGGCTCGTGGCCACCGGGAACACCGTCCTGGTCATCGAGCACAACCTGGATGTGGTGAAGACGGCGGACTGGATCATCGACCTTGGGCCGGAGGGCGGGGACATGGGGGGAAGGCTGGTCGCGGCCGGGACGCCCGAGCAGATCGCCGCCTTCCCCGACTCCCACACGGGCCGGTTCCTCGCCGAGGTCCTCGGCCGTCCGCCGGTCGCCGACGCCGAAGAGGATGCATTGCAGCTTGTGCCGCACGGCTGACGATGCTTGCTAGGATTCCCGCCGACGTGTCCAAGCGCCTGCTGATCTTGACGTGCGCGGTAGCCCTCTTCGCGGGCGCCTGCAGCAATCTCCCGGAAGCAGACGTCAACTTCGGCAGTGGAAAGGAGTTCGTTCCGTACGTCGCCGATCACCTGGACGATGCCGGGTTGGGCAACGCGGTCGCGCTCGACAAGGACGGCGTCCCGTACGTCTCGTACTTCATCTTCCCCGCCGTGCTGGAGGCCGGAGCCATCCCCATCCCCAGGCCGCTCGGCGCCCCGTTCATCACGACGGGCGGCGACACTCCGAAGGACGGTGCGGCCGTCGGCATCGCCAGCGTCAGCGCCGACGGGGTGTGGACTCGCGGTGCCGCGGCGCAGGTGATCGACAGTCCCTCGGGCATCACCGTTCCGTACGGGCCGGACACTATCGACGGCCTCATCGGGGCCTCGGCCGAGAACACCAACGGCACCGATATCGCCATCGACTCGAACGGTGGCAAGCACGTCGTGTGGGCCGGCCCGGACGGCATCTGGTACGCGACCGGCACCACCTCGTTCAAGGGAAGCGCGACGGCCATCGAATCGTGGACGCCGCCGCTCACCCATTCGGGGCCGCTCGGGCGCCCGTCGGTGACGGTGGACGGGTCCGACAAGCCTTGGGTCGCCTACGCGATCGACACCCCGAACGGGCAGGACATCCGGGTCGCGACCACGAACGGCACGAAGTGGACCGCCCAGACCGCCGCCACCGTCGCCGGGTGCTCCGGTTGCCGACAGTCCGGACCGGCCCCGATCGCGGTCAATGCCGACGGACCGCTCGTCGTCTACGTGGACGGAGCGGCCGGCGCCGTGATGGCCGCCCGCCTGAGCGGCAACACCTGGACGACCGAGACCGTGCAGACGGGCATCTCGCCGTCAGGCCTGTCGGTCGCGGTCGACGCCAACGGCACGCCGTGGGTGACGTACTACACGGGCGATGGAGCCGTGAACCTCGCGACGGGCTCGGCTGTGGGGTGGACCACCGCCAAGGTGGCGGTCGCGAAGGCCGGGAACGGCACGGGGACGCTCGCCGAGACCACCGGGGTGGCCGTTGACGCCAAGGGCACGGTGTATGCCGCCTGGTACGACGACACCCAGAAGGGCGTGCACCTGGCGAGCGGCTCGAACGGCAAGGGGTTCGAGCCGATCGACACCCCTGGTACCGAGGGCGGGGCGTTCCCATCGCTGGCCGTGACGTCCGACGGGTCCCGGGTCTTCCTCGCGTGGTACGACGCGCGAGCCACGTCGGAGGGCCGGAACCTGATGCTCGGGATCCTCGGTGACTCGAAGGACATCCTCGTCGCGGAGCCGAGTCCGACGCCCGAAGCTCCTTCCCAGACGTCTTCTGCGCCGCCGGTGACGTGTCCCAAGGGTGGCGTCTCGCTCACGGCGCCGTCCGGCGCGGCCGCGAGCAATTTCGCGGAGACCACATTGTCGGCCGCGGCGAACACGGCCATCACGATCTGCTTCGACAACCAGGACATCGGCGTCCAGCACAACATCGACGTCTTCGACAAGGCGGGCGGAACGTCTATCGTGGCCGGCGGGATCATCACTGGTCCCGCGCAGGAGCTCCTGGACGTGCCCGCTGAGCCGGCGGGCACGTACTACTACCAGTGCGACGTCCACCCGCTGACGATGAACGGAACGCTCACCATCAAGTAGGGCGGCGTCGTTCCGGGGCAGGTCGGGATCCCACCCTAGAATGGGGCCGGTGAGCGTCTCCCGACCGGACACGTCGAGCATCCCCGACGCGCCGGGCGCGTACCTCTTCCGCGACGGCGACGGCCGTGTCGTGTACGTCGGCAAGGCCCGATCCCTCCGCAAGCGCCTGGCCAGCTACTGGGGCAAGCCGCTGCATCCCCGCACGCAGGCGATGACGGAGTCCGCCCAGACCGTCGAATGGATGCTCGCCTCCGGCGAGGTCGACGCGCTCATGCTGGAGTACAACCTGATCCAGCGGTACCGGCCGCGGTTCAACATCCGCTACCGCGACGACAAGTCCTACCCGTTCCTGGCGCTGACCGTGGGGGAGACCTGGCCGCGCGCGCAGGTCATGCGGGGCGCCAAGCGCAAGAACGTCCGCTACTTCGGACCGTTCGGGCACGCATGGGCCATCCGCGACACGCTCGATGCCCTCACCAGGGTCTTCCCGGTCCGGACCTGCACGAACTCGTTCTTCGACTCCCGGGCTCGGGCTGGCCGGCCGTGCCTCTACTACGACATCGGCCGCTGCTCCGGGCCGTGCGTGCCCTCGGTGACCGGGGTGACCGAGGACTCGTACCGCGCCGACGTCGACGCGCTGGGCGACTTCTTGGCGGGCAACACCAAGCCGGTCGTCGCGCGGCTCGACCGCGAGATGCGGGAAGCGGCCGAGCGTCAGGAGTATGAGCAGGCGGCGAAACTCCGTGACCAACTGGCGGCCGCGCGCCGCGCCATGGAGACCCAGGAGATGGTGCTGACGCAGCCCGAGGACCTGGACGTCGTCGGCGTCGCGGAAGACGACCTGGAGGCCGCGTTCCAGGTGTTCATCGTCCGCGGGGGCCGGGTTCTGGGCAGGGGCGGCTGGGTGGTGGATCGGGTCGAGGACCTGAACCGGGCGGAGCTGGTCGCGTCGTTCGTTCGTCAGCTCTACATGGAGCGGAGCGAGGTCCCGCCTCGCGTGCTGGTCCCGACGCTGCCCGCCGGGCGTGACGTGTTGGAGGCGTGGCTGTCGGTGCGCCGGGACTCCAGGGTGACGATCGGCGTGCCGGAGCGAGGCGCGAAGCGCAAGCTGATGGAGGTCGTGAACCAGAACGCTGCCGAGGCGTTCCATCGCCACAAGTTGCGGCGCGCGTCGGACTTCGGGGCGCGATCGCGCGCGTTGTCCGAGCTCGCCGAGCAGCTCGGCCTCCCACAGGCCCCGCTCCGCATCGAGTGCTACGACATCTCCAACCTGGGGGAGACCGACACGGTCGGTTCCATGGTGGTGTTCGAGGACGGGCTTCCCAAGCGAACCGACTATCGCAAGTTCGAGATCAAGGGCGTTCCGGGTCAGGACGATTTCGCCAGCATGGAGGAGATGCTCAGGCGGCGGTTCAACCGCTTGATCCAGGAGCGGGACCAGCCGGTCGCGTCCACCAAACGGCGCTTCGCGTACCCGCCTTCGCTCGTCGTGGTGGACGGCGGCAAGGGTCAGCTCGGCGTCTGCAGCAAGGTGCTCGCCGACCTCGGGCTGGACATCCCGCACATCGGCCTCGCCAAGCGCCTGGAGGAGGTCTACTTCCCCGCCCGGTCGGATCCGCTGCTGATCCCGCGCACATCCGAGGCGCTGTTCGTGCTGCAACACATCCGCGACGAGGCCCATCGGTTCGCCATCACGTACCACCGCCAGAAGCGCGCGAAGCGGGCGCTCGTATCGCCGCTCGACGAGGTTCCGGGCGTCGGCCCGGCTCGGAAGAAGGCGCTCCTCAAGCGGTTCGGGTCGCTCGCTCGGCTGCGGGACGCCACCTCGGACGAGATCGCGGCCACGCCGGGGATCGGGCCTGAGCTCGCGCACGCGATCCACGACCGGCTCCACGGGGTGCCGGAGACGAGCGATCGGGTGAGCGTCTGATGCCGCGCACCGTGCGACCCGTGCCCGAGCCTGAGGAGGCGGGGACGACCCCCGCGTTCACGCTGATCACGGGCGTGTCCGGCGCCGGCCGTTCCGAGGCCGCGCACGCGCTCGAAGACCTGGGCTACTTCGTCGTCGACAACCTGCCGCCCGCGTTGCTGCCGAAGATGGCCGAGCTCGCGTCGCGCCCCGGCGGGCCCGCGCGGGTCGCCATCGTCGTGGATGCCCGCGGCGGCGTGTTCTTCGGCGAGCTGTCGAAGGCGCTCGAGGAGCTCGACCAGGAACGCGTTCAGTACCGCATCCTTTATCTGGACGCTGCCGACGACGACCTGGTCAATCGCTACGAGGCCACACGCCGCCGGCACCCGCTGGCGCCGGCCGACCGGGTGGTTGAGGGGATCCGGAAGGAACGGCTCATGATGGAGAGCCTTCGGGGTGACGCCGACCTCCTGATCGACACCTCCGACCTCACGCCGCAGGAGCTCCGTGAGCGGATCCGCGAAGCGTTCGCCGAGTCTCCCCCGGAACACGGGCTGAAGGTCTCGTTGATCTCCTTCGGCTTCAAGTACGGAGCACCTCGCGATTCGGACCTCATGCTCGACGTACGGTTCCTTCCCAACCCGCACTGGGTCGAGGCGCTTCGGCCGATGACCGGGATCGATGAGCCGGTCTGCGCCTACGTGGAAGGCCAGCCGCAGTACCGCGCGTTCGTGGAGCGGCTCGAAGCCCTGATGGACGTCATCGTGCCCGGATACATCACCGAGGGGAAGGCGTACCTCACCATCGCCGTCGGCTGCACGGGGGGTCGTCATCGATCCGTCGTGGTGGCCGAGGAGCTCGCCCGCTACTTCCGGGAGCGGGGGCAGCCGGTCGCGGTCGAGCACCGGGATCTCGAACGCAGCCACGAACGCTGAACGACCCCGAGCCGGGGTGACGAACGTCCGAGTCGTGGTCTGCTCACGTGGCTAGGATGGATTGGCCCAACTCGAGGAGGAAACGGCTCATGACCATCAAGATCGGCGTGAACGGATTCGGACGGATCGGCCGGAACTTCTTCCGTGCCGTCAAGCGGCGCGGCATCGACCTGGACTTCGTCGCGGTGAACGACATCACCGATGCGAAGACGTTGGCGCACCTGCTGAAGTACGACTCGGTCCTGGGGACGTTCGATGCGGACGTCGCCGTCAGCGAGAACGGCATCTCGGTCGACGGTGACGAGCTGCGCGTGATCGCCGAACGCGACCCCGCCAACCTTCCTTGGAAGGATCTCGGCGCGCGCATCGTGCTCGAGTCCACCGGACGGTTCACCAAGCGCGAGGACGTAGAGAAGCACATCGCGGCCGGGGCGGAGAAGGTCGTGATCAGCGCGCCGGCCAAGGGCGAGGACGTCACCGTGGTCATGGGTGTCAACGACGACCTGTACGACACCGCCGCGCACAACGTCATCTCGAACGCGTCCTGCACCACCAACTGCGTCGCCCCGATGGCCAAGGTCCTCGAAGACGCGTTCGGTATCGAGCAGGGGTTCATGACCACCATCCACGCGTACACGAACGATCAGGCCATCCTGGACATGCCGCACAAGGATCTGCGTCGTGCGAGGGCCGCCGCGGTGAACATCATCCCCACGTCCACGGGCGCGGCGAGGGCGACCGGTCTGGTCCTGCCACAGCTCAAGGGCAGGCTCGACGGCATGGCGATGCGGGTACCCGTTCCCGACGGCTCCGTCACCGACCTCGTGGCGACGCTGAAGCGCGAGGCCTCGGTCGACGAGGTCAACGCCGCGTTCAAGGCGGCCTCGGAGTCCGGCTCGCTCGCGGGCAGGCTGGTCTACACGGAGGACCCGATCGTCTCGAGCGACATCGTCGGCTCACCCGCCTCGTGCACGTTCGACGCCCTGTCGACGATGGCCATGGGCAACGTGGTCAAGATCATCGGCTGGTACGACAACGAATGGGGTTACTCGAACCGTCTCGTCGACCTGATCGAGATGATCGCATCCAAGCTTTGACGCTCCGAACGCTCGACGGGATGGGCGACGTCACCGGCCTGCGCATCTTCGTCCGCGTGGATTTCAATGTCCCGATGATGGATGGCGTGGTCGCCGACGACATGCGCATCCGCGCCACGCTGCCGACGTTGCGTGAACTGCTCGATCGCGGCGCCTCGTTGGTGCTCGCCTCCCACCTCGGAAGGCCGAAGGGGAAGGTTCGCGACGACCTCCGCCTCGCGCCTGCCGGCGCGAGGCTGGCGGAGCTCCTCGGACGGCCGGTGGAAGCGCTGGAGGAGACGACGCCCGACGAGCTTCCGGACGACGCCGTGATCTTGCTGGAGAACCTGCGGTTCGACCCGCGCGAGGAAGCGAACGATCCGTCGTTCGCGGGCAAGCTCGCGGATCTCGCGGACGCCTACGTGGACGACGCGTTCGGGGCGGTGCACCGAGCGCACGCGAGCGTGTCGGCGCTCCCGGAGCTCATGCTCGCGAGCGGAAGGCCCGCGGTGGCCGGCCGCCTCCTCCAGCGAGAGGTCGAGGTGCTTTCGAACCTGCTGCACGAGCCCGAGCGACCGTACGTGGCGATCCTCGGCGGAGCCAAGGTCTCCGACAAGCTGGGGACCATCAACGCCTTGCTCGACCGCGTCGACGCGCTGCTGATCGGGGGCGCCATGGCCTTCACGCTGATCGCCGCCGAGGGGGGAGCGGTCGGCGACAGTCAGGTCGAGCCTGACCGCTTCGACGAGATCCGCGCCGCCACGTCCCGCGCCGCCGAGCGGGGGATCTCGGTCGTGCTACCTGTGGATGTGATCGCGGCGCAAGAGGTCGCGGCTGACGTGCCGCGCGAGACGGTGGTCGCGGACCGGATCCCGGACGGCTGGAAAGGTCTGGACGTCGGCCCGGAGACCGTCCGAGCGTTCACGGAGAAGATCGCGCAGGCGAAGACGATCCTGTGGAACGGCCCGATGGGCGTGTTCGAGCTTGAGCCGTTCGCGGCCGGCACGCTCGGGGTCGCGCAGGCGATCGCGGCGAGCGGCGCATTCAGCGTGGTCGGCGGCGGCGACAGCCTGCTGGCCGTGCGGCAGACCGGCCTGGAAGGCTCGTTCGACCATCTATCGACCGGCGGCGGCGCATCCCTCGAATTCCTGGAGGGGCGTCAGCTCCCCGGCATCACCGTCCTGGAGGAGTCCCCGTGACCGAGCGGCGTCCGATCATCGCGGCCAACTGGAAGATGCACAAGACGCACCTGGAAGCGATCCAGGCCGTCCAGAAGCTCTCCTATCTGGTGGACAAGGACGACGGCGAAGGTGTCGAGATCGTGATCTGCCCGCCGCTCACCGCGCTCCGGTCCGTGCAGACCCTGATCGAATCCGACCGGCTCTCGTTCGGCCTCGGCGCGCAGAACGTGTACCCGGAAGAGAAGGGGGCGTTCACCGGCGAGGTCTCGCCGCCGATGCTCGTCGCTCTCAAGGTCGGCTTCGTCATCGTGGGTCATTCGGAGCGACGCCAGCTCTTCGGTGAGGACGACCGCTCGGTCAACAAGAAGGTGAAGGCCGTCTTCGCGAACGGGATGACCCCGATCGTCTGCTGCGGAGAGACGCTCGAGGAGCGCGACGCCGGCGGGACCGAGTCGAAGGTGCAGCAACAGGTGAAGCGCGCGTTCGACGGCGTCGCGCCCGAGGACGCCGCGAGCGCCGTGATCGCGTACGAACCGATCTGGGCTATCGGCACGGGTCGCACCGCCGAGCCGTCGGACGCGGGCTCCGTGATGGGGCTGATCCGCGGGACGATCGGCGAGTCATACGGCGACACCGTCGCGCAGGGCGTCCGGATCCAGTACGGGGGCAGCGTGAAGCCGGGCAACATCCGGGACTTCATGGCACATCCGGAGATCGACGGCGCGCTCGTCGGAGGCGCGAGCCTCGACCCTGAGGACTTCGCGCTCATCGTGAAGTACCGCTGAAGGAGCGATCCATGAAGAAGCTGCTGTACGTGTGTCTCGACGGGCTCGGCGACGACCCGATCCCGGAGTTCGACGGCAGGACCCCGCTCGAGGCGGCCTCGACGCCGGGGCTCGATGCGCTGGCCGATCGGGGTCGGAACGGCGTCGTGGTGACCGTCGGCGACGGGATCGCGCCCGAGTCCGACATCGCCGTCTTCGCGATCCTCGGGTACGACCCTCGTGGGGAGCACCCCGGCAGAGGAGTGGTGGAGGCGGTGGGGACCGATATGGATTTCCGAGACGGAGACCTGGCCTACCGGGTGAACTTCGCCACGTGTGAATGGCCGGAGATCGTCGACCGGCGCGTCGGACGGGACCTGTCGTCGGACGAGTCGCACGCCCTTGCCCAGGAGGTCAACGATCGCCTCGTCCTGCCGGGTGCGACGTTCACGCTGAAGGCGACCGTCGAGCATCGCGGCTCGCTGGTGATCCGCGCGGACGAGGGGTCACTGTCTGCCGAGGTGTCGAACACGGACCCCGCGTACCGCAAGGACGGGTCGCTCGGCGTGGCGCTTGAGACGTTCGAGCCCGTCGTGGGTCACTGCGAACCGCTGACGGACACCGACGATGCGCACCGCTCGGCGGAGCTCACGAACGTGTTCGTCGAGGGATCCGCGAAGATCCTGGACGCGTCGGAGGTGAACGCCGAACGGCGGCGACGCGGGCAGCTCCCGGCGAACCTGATCCTGACGCGCGACGGCGGCGACCACTTGCCGGTGCTGGAGAGCATCCGCGATCGGTTCGGTCCGGATTGGGGGTGTTTCGTGGAGATGCCCGTCGAGCGCGGCATCGCGAAGATGCTCGGGATGCATCCGGTCCCGGCCCCGCGGTTGGACATCGACGTTCCGATGGAGGTCGCGGTGGAGCAGTACGCAGGCTGGGCACGCCTGGCGATCGACGCCCTGTCCGGATACGACGCCCTCTATGTCCACATCAAGGGACCGGACGTGCCGGCTCACGATGGAAGGGCCGAGGACAAGCGGGACGTGATCGCGGCGATCGACGCCGGGTTCTTCTCGGAGGTGCTCGGCGTCGTCGACCTCACCTCCACGATCGTGGCCGTCACGGCCGACCATTCCACCTCGTGCGTTCGGAAGGCGCATACGGCCGAGCCCGTCCCCTTGCTGGTCAGCGGCGGAGGGGTGCAGCCCGACGGCTGCACGACGTTCGGGGAGCGGTCGTGCGCGGACGGCGCCCTCGGACTGCTGCGCGGGATCGACATCCTGCCTCGTCTCACGTCCCTCATGGGTTCGTGACCGAGCAATCGTGCACATTGCGGTTTCCTGCCGTAACATCCCCCGCTGGATTGCCTAGCAGGGGGGATGCTCCTAACATGCGAGCCCTGGTATGAAAACGCCACGGGACGTCGAGGGCGACCTCGCAACAGAAGAACTCGTCGACCCGACCGGGGCGCCGTTGGCTCCAGGAGGGTCCGCGGCGACGCCGGAAGTCGTCGGTCGGTCCCCGTGGGAGATCTTCTGGCGGCAGTTCAAGAGAGACCGCTGGGCACTCGCCGGGATCGTGGTCGTCGTCTTCATGATCATCCTGGCGGTGACCGCCCCGATCTTCGCGAAGATCGTGCATCACGGTCCCAACGACGTGAACCTCCGAGGGCTCGACAGCTTCGGTCTCCCGTCGGGCCCCAGCAAGGCGTACTGGTTCGGGGTCGACCAGACCGGCCGTGACCTCTTCGTCAGGGTGCTCTACGGAGCAAGAACATCACTCGTCATCGCGTTCTTCGCCACGGGCCTCGCGCTCGTGATCGGTGTCGTCCTCGGGATGATCGCGGGGTTCTACCGCGGCAAGGTCGACACGCTGATCTCCCGGACGACCGATGTCGTGTTGTCGCTGCCGATCCTGCTGCTGGCTCTCGGGCTCGCTTCCGCGTGCGGTGCGAGCGCCAAGGGGTGTCTGGGTGGCCTGATCAGGCCGGGCCTCATGCTGGTCAGCCTCATCATCGGGCTCTTCAGCTGGCCGTATATCGCCCGCATCATCCGTGGACAGGTGCTCTCACTCCGTGAGAAGGAGTTCATCGAGGCGTCGCGATCGCTCGGCTCGTCGAACTTCCGGATCATCATGCGTGAGATCCTGCCGAACGTGGCAGCGCCGATCATCGTGTTCACCACGTTGATCATCCCCAGCAACATCCTTTTCGAGGCCGGCTTGTCGTTCCTCGGTGTGGGGGTTCCCGACTCGACGCCCTCGTGGGGTGCCATGCTCGCCACGGCCGGAGACACGTTCCGGTATGCAGCGTGGCTCATGATCTTCCCCGGCCTGGCGCTCTTCATGACGACCCTCGCCTTCAACCTCGTCGGCGACGGCCTTCGCGACGCCCTCGATCCCCGGACGTCCGCCTGACCGTATCCAGTGAGGGAAGGAACAGGGACGAAGGGAGGAACAGCAGGGCGCGAGCAGGGATAGATGTTAGGCATAGCCAGCAAGATGAACCATTGAGAAGGGGGGTACCGTTGAAACGGACGTTGAGAATGATCGCCGTCGTGGCGGTCCTCGGCATCGTGGCGGCCGCGTGTGGCGGCAGCAACGGAGGAGGAGGGGGTGGCGGCGGGACGAGTGCGTCCCAGACGCCGGGCACCGATCTCTCAGGTGGCACGCTCCGTATGGCGATGCTGGGTGACGTATCCGCGGCGTTCGACCCGCAGAAGGAGTACTACAGCGTCACATGGGAGTACTACCGGTGCTGCTTGCTCCGGACGCTCATGTCGTACAAGGGCGTGCCGACCGCCGACGGTGGTACGCAGCTGTTCCCGGATCTGGCGGCCGCCGAGCCGACCATCTCCGATGATCTCCTCACGTGGACGTACCAGATCAAGCCGGGCGTGCACTACGGCGACCCGTTCACGGACGTCGAGGTCACGGCGCCGGACTTCGTCCGCGCCATCGAGCGGACGGCCAACCCCAAGGCGAACGTCGGCGGCTACTCCTTCTACTACAGCGTCATCAAGGGGTTCGACGACTTCGCAGCCGGCAAGGCCGACTCGATCTCGGGCGTCTCGGCGCCCGACGACAGCACGCTGCAGATCGAGCTGACCGCTCCATCCGCGGACCTGAGCTACCGCCTGGCCATGCCGACGGCCGCACCGATCCCGCCGAACGGCGATGCGCAGTACGGCGTCGCGCAGGGCCACGACAAGAACTACGGCCGATTCCTGGTGTCCACGGGGCCGTATGAGTTCGAAGGTTCCGACCAGCTCGACTTCTCGGCAGCTCCTGCCGATCAGACGGAAGTCGCCGGCTACGTGCCCGGAAGGTCGATCGTGCTCGTCCGCAACCCCGGTTGGGACCCGTCGACCGACGACCTGCGTCCGGCGTACCCGGACCGCATCGAGGTGGCGATCGGCGGGAACAACGACGACCTCTACAACAAGATCAAGTCGAACGACTTGGACTTCGTCGTCGACGGCGCCGTTCCTCCGGACACCATCCGGGAGTACCAGACGAATCCCGACCTTCAGAGCAAGATCAACGTCTATCCGTCGGATGCGCTGCGGTACATCTCGTTCAACTTCCTGGTGCCGCCGTTCGACGACGTCCACGTTCGGAAGGCCTTCAACTGGGCGTTGGACAAACAGGGGATGCGTCAGCTGCGAGGTGGTGAGACGACCGGTGAGATCGCCGGCCATATCATGGTGAACAGCCTCGAGAACGACATCCTCAAGACGTACGACCCGTACTCCACGCCGAACGCAGGCGGCGACATCGACAAGGCCAAGGCAGAGATGGCCCTGTCGAAGTACGACACCAACCACGACGGTGTGTGCGATGCGCCTGAGTGCAAGAACATCCTCGCCGTGACCGACAACGCCGATCCGTACCCGAAGCAGGCGGCGTTGATCGAGCCCATCGTGGAGCAGTTGGGGATGTCCTTCGATGTCAAGGAGCTCGAGCGCACCACGATGTACAACAAGTGCGTCGATCTCGCCACGAAGTTCGGCATCTGCCTGGCCCCTGCATGGGGCAAGGACTATCCGGCGGGGTTCACGTTCGCCAGCCCGCTCTTCGGCAACGAGAGCCTCTACCCGAGCTGCTGTAACTACGACGGCTTGGGCGCCACACCGAAGCAGATCGCGGACTGGGGATACACCTCGGTCACGTCAGCGCCGAGCGTCGACGACAAGATCGACGCCTGCGGAGCTGTGACGGGTGACGCGCTGTTCCAATGCTGGGCGGACTTCGACACGTACTTGATGGAGAACGTGGTGCCGTTCGCGCCGTACCTCTTCGACAACAGCGTGGACATCACCTCTGACAACATCATCAACTACTCGTTCGATCAGTTCGCCGGACTGGCCGCGTTCGATCAGCTGGCCTTGGCGAACAAGGGCTGATGGGAGGGCCCGCACAGCAGTGAGGTGAAGGGCACGATGGGGAAGGGGTCGCGGCACGCGGCCCCTTCCCGTCGGGCCCGGATGGTCGCCGGAGCAGGTACGGAGGAGGTGTAGACCGTGGGCAGGTACCTGATCAGGAGGGTCCTCTTCTTGATCCTGGTGCTCTTCGTCGTCTCGCTGCTGACGTTCCTGATCTTCGTCAAGCTCCCGGCCGGAGACCCTGCGCGCCGCGCGGTGGGTCGAACGACGACCCCCGAGCAGATCGAGGCGGCGCGCAAGGCGTTCGGCTTGGACAAGCCCATCTACGTTCAGTACGCGCGCTTCGCGAAAGGCTTGATCCCGTGGCCGGGGTTGTTCCTCTCGGAGGATGTCTACTACTCGTACGGCAACTTCGTCCCGGTCAAGGAGGAGATCTACCGACGGCTGCCGGTGACGATCACGCTCACCGTCGGCGCCGCGCTCCTCTGGCTGTTCATCGGCATCCCCATCGGCATCGTGTCGGGCATCAAACGCGGTTCTGTGTGGGACCGGGCCGGCATGCTGTTCGCGCTGATCGGGGTCTCGATGCCGGTCTTCTGGCTGGGGCAGCTCTTGTTGTATTTCCTGTGGTTCAAGCTCAGCCTCGCGCCGTCGTCCGGGCTGGAGATCGGCTCCAACGTCTGGCAATCGATCGCGGAGGGCAAGTTCATCCTGCCGTGGATCACGCTCTCGGTGACGTCCGCCGCGTTCTACGCCCGGATGGTCCGGGGGAACCTGATCGAGACCATGAGCGAGGACTACATCCGGACGGCCCGCGCCAAGGGGCTGACCGAACGCCGTGTCATCTTCCGGCACGGGCTCCGCGGCGCGCTCACCCCGGTCGTCACCATGCTCGGGTTGGACGTGGGCGCCCTGCTCGGCGGCGCGTTCATCACCGAGACGCTCTTCGGGCTCCCGGGCATCGGCCAGTTCGCGGTGAAGGCCATCGGTACGCAGGACTTCCCCGAGGTCATGGGGGTGACCATCCTGGGTGCCATGTTCATCGCCGCGGCCAACCTGGTGGTCGACATCGTCTACGCGTTCCTCGACCCGAGGGTGAGGTACATCTAAGTGGCCGAACCCCTGCTCGAAGTCAAGGATATGCGGGTCCACTTCAAGACCGATGACGGCATCGTCAAGGCCGTGGATGGCGTGTCGTACAGCATCCAACCGGGAGAGACGCTCGGCATCGTGGGGGAGTCCGGGTCCGGGAAGAGCGTCAGCTCGCTCACGGTCATGGGGCTCACCGACTCGAGGTACGCGGAGATCTCCGGCGAGGTGTTGTTCCAGGGCGTCGACCTGCTGAAGCTCCCGCCCGACGAGATGCGGAACATCCGCGGAGCCAAGATCTCCATGATCTTCCAGGACCCGATGACGTCGCTCCATCCCTTCTACAAGGTGGGCGACCAGATCGCCGAAGCGATCCGCCAGCACCAGAACGTCAGCAAGAAGGAGGCGTCCGGTCAAGCGGTGGAGATGCTCGGCAAGGTGAACATCCCCCGCCCCGAGGAGCGCGCGAAGCAGTTCCCGCATGAGTTCTCGGGCGGCATGCGGCAACGCGCCATGATCGCCATGGCGCTCGCGCTGAACCCCGACCTCTTGATCGCCGACGAGCCCACGACCGCGCTCGACGTCACCGTGCAGGCGCAGATCCTGGACCTCATCGACCGCCT
Source organism: uncultured Actinomycetes bacterium (assembly GCA_963775755.1). Classification (GTDB taxonomy): domain Bacteria; phylum Actinomycetota; class UBA4738; order UBA4738; family HRBIN12; genus JBBQVZ01. The sequence continues at coordinate 223,370 of CAVZKB010000015.1, forward strand.
GAAGGACGAGTTCAACGCGGCAGTGATCATCATCACGCACGATCTCGGCGTGGTCGCCGAGCACTGCGACAACATCCAAGTGATGTACGCCGGCAAGGCCGCGGAGTTCGGCAACACCGACGACATCTACTACCGGCCGCTCCACCCGTACACGTGGGGGCTGCTGCGATCCATCCCCAGGCTGGACGCCGAGGAGAAGGAGCCGCTGCACCCCATCCGGGGATTGCCGCCGTCGCTCATCAACGTGCCGCCGGGATGTGCGTTCCATCCTCGATGCCCGTACGTGATGGACGTCTGCAGGGTTGAAGTTCCGGCGCTGCTCCCGGTCGACGGGCATCACGCGGCCGCGTGCCATCTCAGCTTGGCCGACAAGGAACGGATCCGCGCTGAAGAGGTCCTGGTCGATCGATGAACGTCGAAGCGACCGCCCGTATCGACCCGCCGCCGGTCTCCGCCGAGCAACCCCTCGTCAAGATCGATGGCATCAAGAAGTACTTCCCGATCACGCGAGGGATCTTGTTCCAACATCGTGTGGGCGACGTGCACGCGGTCGACGGCGTGGACCTGGAGGTCTACCCGGGCGAGACCCTCGGCCTGGTCGGCGAAACGGGATGCGGCAAGTCCACGCTCGCGCGCGTCGTGATGCGGTTGTTCGACCCGACGGAGGGCAAGGTCTGGTTCCAGGGTCAGGACATCACGGAGATGCAAGGCGGGGAGCTGCGCGCCCTCCGTCGCGACATGCAGATGATCTTCCAGGATCCGTACGCGTCCCTCAACCCCCGCAAGACGATCGGCACCATCATCGGCGCGCCGTTCCGTCTGCACGGGACCGTGCCGCGCAAGAACGTCAAGAGTGAGGTCCAGCAGCTCATGGAGCTCGTGGGCCTGAACCCCGAGCACTACAACCGCTATCCGCACGAGTTCTCGGGCGGACAACGCCAGCGGATCGGGGTCGCGCGCGCGCTCGCGCTCCGTCCCAAGCTGATCGTCTGCGACGAGCCCGTCTCGGCCCTCGACGTGTCCATCCAGGCACAGATCCTGAACCTCCTGGACGATCTGCAAGAGGAGTTCAAGCTCACCTACCTGTTCATCGCCCACGACCTGGCGGTCGTGAAGCACGTCTCCGATCGCGTGGCGGTCATGTACCTGGGGAAGATCGTCGAGATGGCGAACGGCCCCACGTTGTACAAGACGCCGAAGCATCCATACACGGGCGCGTTGCTGTCGGCGGTGCCGGTCGCCGACCCGAACATCGCGCGGGCCAAGCAGCGGATCATCCTGGAGGGCGACGTGCCGTCACCGATCGACCCGCCATCCGGGTGCCGGTTCCACCCGAGGTGTCCGCGCGCGCAGTTCCCGAAGTGCCGGGAGGACGAACCGACGTTGATGCCCATGCACGAAGGGCAGGTCGCCGCGTGCCATTTCCCGCTGGAAGACCGTATCATCGAGGCTCCGACCCCAAGCTGACCTGGAGTTCTTCATGCTGAACAAGATCGTCATCGTGCTGGACGTGCTCTCGGGACTCTTCCTGATCGTCACGATCCTGCTGCACTCCGGACGGGGGAGCGGGCTGTCCGACATGTTCGGCGGGGGAGGCAGCCTCGCCGGCGGGACGGCCATGGAGCGCACGCTCGACCGCATCACCGTGGCTACCGCGGTCCTGTTCGGTCTGTGCACGTTCTGGCTCGCCTGGCGCTGGAACCCCTGACCGGGGCGCCTTCGGCCCGTTGCTAGAATCCTCATTCGTTCCACGTCGGAGTGGCGGAACTTGGTAGACGCGCTAGGTTGAGGGCCTAGTGTCCTTTGCGGGACGTGGGGGTTCAAATCCCCCCTCCGACACCGAACTACCTGCAGAAACGCGACGGCCCGCCGCCCACCAGCAATGGACCTCCCGCAGACATCCGGTATCTCGCTCAGGTCGATGCGGGCGGACCCTCGAGCGGTTCGAGCACCGGACCTTCGCCGACGCGGAAGATGACGCCCGCATTCGGTACATCCCCCGGATTCCCTTCGCGGTGTGGGGCGCCGGCCGGGATCATTACGAACCCACCTGGTTCCGCCTCGACGCCGTTCCCGGCTGCGTCGAACTCAACACGCACCACGCCTTCGGTGACGTAGCCGTACGTGTCGTACCCCGGGTGGACGTGCCAATCGGACCAGGTCCTAGGATCGGTGCGGATCGTGCCCACCCAGACGTGCTCGTCGGCGAAGGCCTCGCGTCGGTCGATCCCGGGCGTATCGAGTGCTGGGACCGTGAGTTCCTCGGGGGTGCGTGATCGGGGCTCTCGCATCGTCACCTCACCTCCATTCGGCCGGACGAGTGTGCCCGCCGAGCCGCGTGCGGCAGGACGCCCATCATCAGCTGACTTCCTCAGATCCAAGTATCCGCCTTTTCTGCCCTTCCTGGATGTGGCGACGATCCAAACGCTCATGACCTCTCCAGAGCCGTCTCCTCGCTCAGGTCCGGAGCTCGCACCGGCGAGAAGGCGCGAACTCCGTCACTCCGTGATACTCATCTCGCCTTTCCCCAGGGTCGGATTCGCCACGAGGTGTTGACCTGCCGCGTCGGCCCGCCGGATCGCCGATCGTTGCATCTTGCGAACTCCGATGCCGATAGAGACCCTATGGGAGAGAGATGGGGGGTTGCGTCTCAGGTGATCGCGCTGATCGCGCACGTCTCTCGCGCTTGGGCTCGCACGTCGTCATTGCTCTTCTTCATCCCTGTCGCGCCCCTCTTGATCTCCGGGCTTTGGCGTCCAGCCGGCCTCGTTCGGCGGCTTCCCGATTGGTACGGCGAGCCGCTCTTTCCCCGTCTGAAGCGAACGACCGTCGTGCGGCTCCTCTGCTCTTGTGGCCTGGCCTTGTTGACGTTCTTCCTGGTCTCTGCCTTCACGTGCCACAGAAGCCTCTGCTCGGCACCGAATCGAGTCCGCCAAGAAAGCAGACGCCAGTTGCACAAGTCGCTGGTCGGCCCTCCGACCCCGG
>CAVZKB010000016.1:0-141750 GCA_963775755.1 uncultured Actinomycetes bacterium
AGGTACTATGTGCAACATGGTACCGACGAACGAGCCTCACATCGCGCAGCTCCGCCGCGGGGTCGTCGAGTACTGCGTCATGGCGCTGCTCGAACCCGAGGAACGATATGGCTTCGACCTGGTTCGTGAGCTCGCGTCCTCGGATGCCATGGCGACGAGCGAGGGGACGCTGTATCCGATCCTGAGCCGGCTCCGTCGCGGCGGCTTGGTCGAAACCACCTGGCGCGAGTCACCGAGCGGACCGCCCCGTCGTTACTACCGGTTGACGGACCGAGGCCGCGAAGCGCTCGCGGGCTTCCGCCGAGATTGGGCACGGTTCGTGCAGGCGGTCGATCACCTATTGGAAGGGGCTCCACATGATGACCCGTCCGACGGTTGAGGCGTACCTGGATCGGCTCGAGAAGGAGCTCGTGGATCTGCCCGACGATCGCCGCCGGGAGCTGATCGACGAGATCCGAGGGCACATCGACGAGGCGCTCGCATCGATGCCGGATCCGAGCGAGGCGGACGTGCGCAACGTGCTCGATCGGCTCGGGGAGCCGGCAGACATCGCCGCGGAGGCTCGGGAGCGGTTCGACATCACCCGCGTGACGCCCACCTGGCGCGATTGGGCCGCGGTCGTGCTGTTGCCGTTCGGCGCGCTACTGATCAAGGTGATCGGGGTCTGGGGGGTGCTCGGTTGGGTCCTCGGGGCCATCCTCCTGCTGTCCTCGCCGATCTGGTCGCGCCGGGACAAGATCCTCGGGCTCGTGCTGTTCCCGGGCGGGCTCGCCTTGCCGGCGGTGCTACTCGTGGCATCCGGCCAGGTCTGCTCCGCTGCCACCGTCAACGGCCGATCCGTGGAATCCTGCACCGGCTTCTCGCTGGCGCCGGCCTTGGGCATCCCGCTCCTGATCGTCCTCGTCGTGACGCCGCTCGCCGTTGCCGCCCACCTCGCTGCGACGTTACGGAGCTCGCCCGCCCGAACGCCGTGAAGCGAGGGCATCGGAACGGTACCCTCAGCCCTCTTGGAAGGAGGCGCGATGACACACGGCGCGATCGAGTGGATCGAGTTCCATTGCGAGGAGGGCCGATCGGAGGAGCTCGGTCGCTTCTACGAACGGCCTTCGGTTGGAAGATCCAGACCGACCCGAACATGCCCGGCTACACGATGTTCAGCGACACGAGCGGCACCGTGGCGGGCGGCTTCACGACGTCGCACCCGAAGGGCGGGTCCCCGAAGGTGTACATCACGGTCGATTCCGCCGATGCCGCGCTCGAGTCCGTCGTGAAGGCCGGCGGCACGACCAAGGAGCCTCGCACGCTGATCAGTGAGGAGATCGGCTACTGGGCGATGTTCGTCGACCCCGCGGGCAACGAGGTCGGACTGTTCGAGAAGACGTCCGCGGCTCCGTAGCTCTGGCCGTCGATCGCGTTGCCGCAGGTGGCGCGGATGTCGTAGCCGTTAGAGACGATGGCGGAGCGGCGCGGGGAGGTCGGAGATCTCGAAGATGTCGACCGGCTGGCGGAACCCCTCCAGGGTGATCGCCTCCAACGAGACCGAGTGAACGCGTTCCCGCACCTCGGGCGCGGCGAGGGTCTGGTCGGAGACGAGGATCTGATCCGGGCCCGCGATCAGTGCGAGGTGTGACGCCAGCCTGACGTGGTTCCCGATGACCGTGTATTCGGTCCTGGTCGTCGACCCGATGTTGCCCACCGTGACGTATCCGGTGCTGATGCCGATGCCGACGTTCAGCTCCTCGTCCCCTTGGAGCGTCCATCTGGAGCGGAGGCTTCGGAGCCGCTGTCGCATCTCGAGCGCCGCCGCCACGGCTCGTTCGGCATGGTCCTCGAAGGGGATCGGGTCTCCGAAGAACGCGAGGATGCCGTCGCCGATGTACTTGTCGAGCGTGCCGTCGTGACGGAAGACCACGTCGGTCATCACGGTGAAGTGCTGGTTGAGGCCGTCGATCAACTCCTCGGGCTCCATGCGCTCTGACAGCGACGTGAGGCCTCGGATGTTCGCGAAGAGGATGGTCAGGTTGCGGCGGGTCGAGGTGAGCGAGACGGTGGCTCCGCCCTCGAGCACCGCATCGGCGACCTGCGGGGCGAGATACCGGCGGAGCTGCTCCGCCCGCCGCAGCCGCTCGAGCTGCTCATCCACCTTCTTCTCGAGGCTCGCGTTGAGCGACGAGAGGTCCGAGTACAGCTTCGAGAGCTGATCGCTGGTGCTGTTCAGGTTGACCGTGAGCCGGCCGAACTCATCGCGATTGGGGACGTCGACATGCTCGCCGAAATCGCCACCGGCGATCCGTGCGAGCGCGAGGTCGATCTTGCGGACCGGGCGGATGATCGACCACGACAGCGCCGCCCCCAGGCCCAGGGCGACCAGCACGCTCAGCGAGGAGAAGGTCACGACGGCGACGAACAGGAACCGGTGCAGCGACGCCAGGCCCGCAGCGCTCTCGGTGACCCGCTGGCCGATGGCTGCGATGAGCAGGTTGAGCTCGTCTTCGAGCTCATGCGAGATCGTGTGCTCGGCGGAGAGGTGCAGCGCCAGCGCCCGCTCGTACTCGCCCCCTTGATAGAGGCTCAGCACCTCGGCGCCCGCGGCCGCGTACCGTACGTCGATCGCCCGCATCTTCTGGACGCTCTCGAGCACGCCGGGTCCGCCGACGGCAGCGATGTTGTCGAGATCCACGTTGAACGTGGCCTTGGCGATCGCGATCTTGTCGTTCCATGTGTCGTCGTACGTGGTCAGCGCCATCGCCCGATAGTGGCTCTGCGACGTGATGAGGTAGATCGCCTGCCGCGCCAGGTCGCTCTGACCGCTGAGCGTGATCTGTTCGTGCGCCCGCTCGTTCATCTGGCGGATGACCACGATGCTCGTGATGCCCATCCCCATGAGGAGCACGGCGATGATCAGGAACCCGGCGAGGAGTTTGGCGTGGATGGTCGCTCGGATCCTCGCGATCCTGTCGACCGCAGGTCGGATCAGCGGTGGGAGCTGCTCAGGGTCTCGGTCGGGGAACCCGAGGTCGTCGGCCGTCCCGGCGCCGGTGGGACCGTCGGTCACGTCGCCATCACCCTCTCTGGCCGCGTCCGGAGGGGGGATTGTGCCTTGGGGGTGATGGAGCGTCAATCGCGCCACTCGATCGCCACCACATCCACGGGCTCGGCGATGCCCTTCAGGGTCGCGGTGCGCGTCTCGGAGGTCCGCAGGTCGGGCATGTCTTCGACGGTCTCGGCGCTCGCGAGGATCTCACCCGGCCCGGCCAAGGAACTGATCCTCGCAGCCGTGTGCACGCCGAGCCCCGTGTATCCGCCTCCGCTGTGGGTCGCCGAGGTCGCGTGAAGTCCGATGCGGACCTGGGGCGAGAACCCGTGGGCACTTCGATGCTCGACGAGCCAGCGCTGGATCTCGATCGCGGAAGCGAGGGCCGATGTCACATCGGGGAACGCAACGAAGAACCCGTCGCCGGCATGGTCGATCTCCTCGCCTCCGTGCTCGGAGAATGAGGCGCGCAGCGTTTGGTCGTGCCACCGGCGCAGGTCGTCCCAGGCGTCGTCGCCGATCACCCCCATCAACGAGGTCGAGTTGACGATGTCCGTGAACAAGAACGTGCGGACCGTGCGGATCGGCGATCCCCCGCGCCGGAGACGCTCCTCCGCTCCTTCGGCTCTGCGCGCGTCGATCTTCGCCCCGAGCCGCTCGAACGTGGCCCGGGCGGCCCGGAGGTGCGCCGACGCCTCGTCACGGTCGCCCTGGATGAGATGCGCCTCGGCCAGCGCCATCTCCGCCTTCGCGGTCTCGTACGGAGCGGACACCGCGCTCCAGCGATCGCGGGCCTCGCGCAGGTGCCGAGACGCGGTCTCGGGATCGTCCTCGACGAGGGCAAGCAGGCCCTCCGCGGATCCGCCGGCCGCGAGAACCGCCGGGGATCGGATCCGCCCGGCGATCAAGCCGAGTTCGTCGCGGGAACCTCTGGCTCGTTCGGCGTCTGTGAGGGCGTACGCGATCTCCGACTGAGCCGACAGCATGCGGGCGCGGGCGAAGCCGTCGAACGCGGCACCCTCGAGGCTCCCTCCGATCGACGCGAGGGCCGCGGCCGGGTCCCCCTGCGCGAGGCGCAGCAGCGCGAGCCCCGGCTGCGGATCCTCTCCGAGCTCCAGCGCGCGGCCGAACGCCGTCTCGGCCCCCTCCAGGTCTCCCAACCGGAGCAGCACCTCGCCGAGCTCGTGCTGGGCGACGCCCGCGTGCACCATGCTCACCTTCCCCGCCTCATCGCATGCGCGGCTCGCTTCGATCCGAGCCTCCTCGAGGTTGCCCAGCATCCGCAGGAGCTCGCTCCGGTGGATGCGGCAGATGCCCGGGAATCCCTCGATGCCCTGACGCTCGGACCACCGTTGCGCGGCATCGGACCACTCGATGCCTCGCCGGTAGGTCGCGACGTCGCGACACATGCTCATCATGTTGGTCAAGACGACGCCGGTCGTATAGCCGCCGAGCTCGCCGCCGCCGGCCGCCGCGGCCACTTCTTCCATCAGCCGATCACCTTCACCCAGCCGCCCCTCATCGACGAGGAACATCGCGCGGCGCAACACGCCCCACGCTCGAAGGTCTCGGTCGCCCGACCCGTCGGCGATCCGCAACGCATGGTCGACCAGCCCGAGCGCTCGGGCGAAATCGCCTCGCGCCCGCGCCGCATCGGCGTGCGCGATCGCGAGGTAGCCGTCGGCGAGAGACGTATCAGCGAACGACTCGGGACGGCCCTCGAGCAGGTGTTCCGCGCGCGTCAGCCAGCCCGCCGCGACGGAGTCCTGCAGGTTCGACAGGTGCTCGCGCCGGAGGGTGAGGGCGCACTGCGCGGCTGCATGATCGTCGCCCCGTTCGAGGTACGCCGCGTATGCGGCTTCACGAAGTGAGATCGACCGATCGGAGCGGCCGGTCCAATAGGCCGCCTTCGCGAAGCGGCTGAGGTCGTCCGGATCCAGCGTACGGGTGGAGGTGGCGGTGGAGAAGAGCTCGTACGCGCGACCCCACTCCCGACGGGCGACGCAGGACCGCGCCTCTTCGAGCACGGCGTCGGTCGTTCCCGGTGCGTCCACCCAGGGATGGTCCCACGGGCGGCTCGGGAGCGCGAAGGCGCCGGTTGATCAGGCGCCGCTCGGACACGGGAAGAACGTCTTCCCGTTCAGGTTGACGCCGAACTTGACGCCCGCGAAGCCGTAGCTCCGGCCGTAGATGACGTTGCAGTAGGTGGCGAACGACTTCTTGTGCGGGCACGTCTCCCCGGGGTCGCACACGTAGTGATCCGCGCCGTACTCGGCCTCCCCGACCCATTTCCCGGTCGGTGAGTTCACGGTGACGTCGGTGGTGAAGTCGTCCCACCCGCACGGGGTCGGGCCGGTGACGGCGGTACAGGTGATGCCGACGTTCGATCCTCCGGCGACCTGGGAGGAGAAGCACTCGCTGTAGACGTAGCACTCCTCCACGACCGCGCCGTCGCTGTAGTCGCGTCCCCACCAGCTGAGGATGCCGGTGTTCTTCCAGAGCACCGTCATCCCGTTGCGATGGATCTCGTTGTCGACCCAGGCAAGGAGGTTCTGCGCGTCGCCCGGCGTGAGGTTGAAACCGGACGTCGATGCGGGCTCGAAGCTGTCGATGTCGTCCAACTCGACGGCGTCGAACCCCTTCTGCGCGCACATGGTGATCCGCGCGTCGAGCATCGGCTTGAGCGCATCGAGCTGCCGGAAGTCGACCCACCGCTCCTGCGGATACCCGTAGTAGACCTTCCCGAGCGTGTCGGCCGGGAACCCTCCTCCGTACCGCGTCGCCGTTCCGTCCGGCCGGTAGTCCTCCCACGCCAGATCCAGGTAACAGATGGCCCTGGGGTGGGGCAGGGTCGCCGACTGCCACGTCGTGTGGATCTGGTCGACCTCGGCGGCGGTCGTGAGGAACCCGTCGATGTCGTAGATGTCGACGGCGCCGGAGCCCGTGCGTTCGAGCGGCGTCACACGCCCGATCTGCCAATCCCAGCGCATGGGGTGGGCGGTGCTGTCGAGATGCGGCGGATACCAACACGCACCGGACGGGGGCGCCACGCAGGGCTCGGGCGCCGGCATGGGGATGACCCGCCAGCGGAACGAGTTCGTCGTCGCCCCGGCCGCGTTCGAGGTGCGGACTTTCACGTGGTGCGGTCCGACGTCGAGCGTGCCCGTGTAGAAGCGGTACGCGGATGACACGGTCCTCCATCGCGCGCCGTCGATCCGGTAGGAGAGGCGCGGCGTCCCGTGGGCCGCATCGAAGTGCGGCGGATCGACCTGGAAGTACTCCTCGGTCGAGGCGGTGTGGTGCTCGGGCGTCCCGTTGACGAACTCGGTCCTGGGCGCCCGGCCGGCGAACCCTCGCACGGACGCGGTCGTCGTGGCGGTCACCGAGGCGCGCACGACGCGGAACGAGAACGTCGCGGGATCGGTCTCCACCACCTCGGTCGCGGTTTCCGTCAACTTCAGCCGCCTCCCGACGTCCGCGTGGCCCACGATGTACCGGCGCGCGGCGAACGGCGTCGCGGTCGTATCGGAGGCGGTCACACAATGCCCGCCCCGTGGAGCACATGCCTGCCACTCGTACGCCACCTGGAAGCTGAGGATGCGATCTCCGGACGGGACATGGGCAGGCGCCCACGAGAGCCCCCTCGCTTCGACCACGCCGCCGTCCGCCAGGTCGCCGGCGATCCTCAGCGTGCCGTGACTCACCGGCGGCCGGATCGGTCGCGCGCCCGATGTTCCGGCGACGACGGCCCCTGCCGGCAGCCCCGGGACGAGGCCCGCAACCAGGAGGGCGGCGAACACCACCGCTCCCGCCGACACCAGGCCCCGGCCGGTCCGCCTCAGATGATCGTGTTCGAGCATGGCGCCTTCCGCTCGGATGGGACGTCGCAGTCTAGTCCGACCAGGCTGCGTCCGGATACGGTCGGCTCAGAGGTAGCGCGCCACCGACATCGCGAGCACCGCGAACAGCAGGAACCCCAGACCCACGCGCGCGGCCATCTTCAGGCGCCGCTGCATCGCCCCGATCTGTGCGGCGACCTCCGGCGCGGGCGGGGCGCCCGACGCCGCCACCTCCGCGCCGAGCGCGAGCATGCGCCGCACGGTCGGTCGCGTGATCGACCCGCCGATCCCGAGCGCGATCAGCGCCGCCACCATCCCGGTCGTGAGCGTCCCGCCGAACCGCGACGAGAGCCAGTCGCCGAAGCTCGGGAACAGGTGCCAGTCGTGCCAGTAGAGGAACAGTCCGCCCACCACGGTGATCACGCCCAGCCAGATGATGCGGTCCACGAGCCGGCGCTTGCCGAGGAGCTCTCCCAAGAACGGCGCGCCCGCCGGTGCGATCGCTTCCGCGGCTGGCGCGATGGACGTCGTGAGCAGGAACACCGATCCCACCCACAGCACACCCGCCGTGATGTGCACGACCCGGAACACCAACATGTACGCACTGTCCGCGAGCATCGAGCCTCCTCCGAGAGCCTCAGCCAGTAGTTTGCCCGTTCTCGACGGCCGCGCCGCTCATGCAGCGGGGACCTTCTTGTTCGGGTCGATGAAGGGGAGCGAAGCGGTCACGCCTACGCGCGGACCGTCGTCCGTCTCGACGACCAGACGCGCGCCGGGTTCGGCCAACTCGATCGGCACCCACACGTATCCGATGTTCTTCTCCAGGCGCGGCGACCAGCATGCATCGGTGACGCGCCCCACGGGCTCGCCCGCGTGCGACGCGGGCCAGTGCTGCGTCGGCTGGTCGACGGGCCCGCCCTCGATCTCGATGCCGACAAGCTTGCGCGACACGCCCTCGTGCCGGATCCGTTCCAGCGCGTCCTTCCCGATGTAGTCGGCGTCCTGCTCCTCGACCAAGCGCTCCAAGCCGGTCACCTCGAACGGGTTCGTCTCGAGCCCGAAGTCCGAGCCCCAGTCGAAGATGCCTGCTTCCATCCGGCGGATGTCGGAGGACGGCGTCACGCGGATGCCGTGCGGCTTGCCCGCATCCAGGATGCGCTCCCACAGGTCGTCCCCGCGGCTCGGATCGCGCAGGTAGATCTCATAGCCCACGACCGCCGTCCAGCCGGTCCGGCTGATCACGACGGGGATCCCGTCCAGGTCGGCCTCGTCGCACCAGTAGTACTTCATGTCCAAGATCCAGTCGCCGAACAGGTCGCGCATGGTGTCCTTGGCCTTCGGGCCCTGCACCTGGACCGGGTAGACCTCAGGGTGCGTGACGTTCACGTCCAGTCCGGAGTTCACCGCGACGCCCATCGCGTAGAGGCCGGCGTCGGAGTCGGCGAGCGCCAGCCACCACCGATCCTCCTCCACGCGCAGCAGCACGGGGTCGTTCACGATCCCGCCGTCGGGGGCGGTGATCAACACGTACTTGCCTTGTTTCACCGCACACGTCGTGAGGTCGCGACACGTCAGCAGGTTCGTGAACGCGCTCGCGTCGGGGCCGGTGATCTCGACGATGCGCTCCACGCTCACGTCCCAGAGCGTTACGTCGTTGACGAGCGCCCGGTACTCCTCGACGGGATCGCCGTACGTGTTCGGGTGGTACATGTGCTGGTAGATGTCGTACGCGGAACATCCGGCACGCAGCGTCGCCTCGAAGTACGGCGATCTGCGGTACCACGGTCCCCAGTTGAGCATCGTGTGCTCGGGCAGCGGCATGACGGTCCTCCTCGGGTCGGTCGCCGGAGTCTAGTTCGGTGTCTCCGCCGAACGTGGATCGACGGGGCTACGATGGCTCGGTGAAGCGCGGTCTCCTCTCGGCCATCGTCGCGACCGCCATCGTCACGACGGGGTGCACGATCACCATCGGGCATCCGCCGGAGGCGAGCCGCAGCCCCACCGGCGATCGGCCCGTCGCCTCGCCTTCCCCGCAGGTGACCGGCATCCCCGGTGAGCCCGGTCGGATCGCGGTGCTGGACGAGCGTGGGACGCTCACCGCGTTCGATGCCGACGGGTCGAGCGCGGTCGTCCTCGCTGACTCGGTGCCCGACCAAACCCTCGTGCGACAGCCGACGTGGTCGCCGGACGGCGCCCGCATCGCCTGGGTGGGGCTCGCCGCCTCCGGGACGTCCGCCGACATCATGACCGCCGCGGCCGACGGCACCCGGCCCACGGACACGCCCGTCGCCGCCGGGCCGTTCTACCTGTCCTGGGATCCGACGTCCTCCCGGCTCGTCTACCTCGGTGGCTCGGCGGCGAACGACATCGAGCTCGGCCTCGTGGACGTGGCCGCGAGCACGTACGCGCCGATCGACGCCGGCAGCCCCTTCTACTTCTCGTGGGCTCCCGCGGGCAAGCAGCTCCTCGTGCACGTGGGGACGGACCGGCTCGACCGGCTCGCGATCGACGGCACGCACACCAGCCTCGGCGACCCGCCGGGAGCGTTCACCGCTCCGGTGTGGACCGCGGACGGACGGACCTTCGTCTACGTGTCGCAGGGCGAGCGCGGGCAGCGACTCGTCGCCTACGACCTGGGCACCCAACGACGCGAGGCGCTCGCGCGGTTCGACGGAACGATCTCGTTCGTGGTGAGTCCCGATGGGAGACACGTGGCGTTCCAGGTCCTCCAGGGCTCGAGCGTCGTGACGCCGCTCTCGGTGATCGATCGCAAGACCGGGAAGATCGAACGCGTGGCGACCGAGTACTCCCCGTCCTTCTTCTGGAGCCCAGAGGGCGACAAGCTCCTGTCGCTGCTCCCGGACGTCACGCCCGAGCGCCTCTGGTTCCGCTGGGGCGTGTGGCAGGGCGGGTCCTCGTTCACCACCGGGCGCTTCGTCCCCAGCCTCGAGTTCAGCCGCGACTACCTCCAGTTCTTCGAGCAATACGCGCAGAGCATGCGTCTGTGGTCCCCGGACGGGAGCGCGTTCGTCTACGCGGGGGAGAGCGAGTCGGGGGAGTCCGGCATCTGGATCCAACCGGCCGCCGAGGACGCTGCGCCCGTCCGCGTGGCCGACGGCGTGTTCGCGACCTGGTCGCCCGCCTAGCCGGAAAGGAGGCCTCCGATGCAACCCCAGCGCCCCGGCGCGGCGTGGCCGTAGCGCCGGGTCCGGGATACCCTCACATCCCGACCTTCCGGAGATGCGTGATCACGGACGACGACCGATCGCTGCCCTTCTCCCCGATGGCGCTCGACGTCCACCGGGCGACCGGCGGCGTCGTGGGGCGACCGGCGGAGCTCCAGGCGATCGCGCAGGAGCTGGCGACCGCCGGAGCCGGCCGGCTCGTCGGCCTCACCGTCGAGGGTGAGCCTGGGATCGGCAAGACGCGGCTGCTCGTCGCCGCGGCCGAGCAGGCGACCGCCGGCGGCTTCACCGCGATCGCCGTCACGGCCGACGAGGAGCTCCGGGGTCCGTTCCTGGTCGCTCGATCGATCCTCGGCTCGCCCGAGGCCGCCCGCGCGGCGACCGATCCGCGGACCGCCGAGGCGCTCGCCGGCTGCGTGGACTCGATGTCGGGCCAGGACGACCCGGGGCTCGCGACGCTCTCGCCCGACAGCCGGCTGCTCCGCACGTTCGACCTGGGGACGGTCGCGTTCCGAGCCCTGGCCGCCGAGCGACCACTCGCGATCCTGATCGACGACCTGCAGTGGTCGGACGAGGACAGCCTCCGGCTGCTGCGCTACGTCGTCCGTACCGACGGCGCGAGCCCGATCTTCCTGATGTTCGCGATCCGACCCGAGGAGTTCGCGGTCGTCACCGAGGCCGTGAACCTGGTCGCCGACATGGGCCGCATGGGCGTCGTTCGACGTCTCAAGGTCGAGCGGTTCTCGCAGCCGGAGACGCGCGAGTTCCTCGCCCAGGTGCTCGGCGGTCCGGTGGACGCCTCCGGCGCGGCCGTGATGCACGCGCAGGCCGAGGGCGTTCCGTTCATCGTCGAGGAGATGGCGTTCACGTACCGCGAGAACGGGATGATCCAGGAGATCGACGGCGTCTGGACCCTGGCCGGCAACGCCGAGCGGCTGGTTCCCTCCGCGGTGAAGACGTTGATCTCGCGGCGCACGATGAAGCTGCCCGATCCGACGAAGGCGCTGCTGGCCGTCGCGGCGATCCTGGGCAGGCGTTTCAGCCTGAAAGACCTCCGAGAGGTCCAGCTCCGTGTGGACGGGTCGGCGCCCGACCCGGAAGAGCTCGCCGAGACGCTTGCGCCGGCCGTCACGGCCGGCTTGTTGATCGAGCACGAGGAGGGCTCGGCCGCCGACTACAGCTTCCAGCACGAGCAGGTGCGCGAGTTCGCGGCGGCGACGCTCACCTCGGCGGCGCGGCGGGCGATCCACGCGGCGATCGTCGCCCTGCTGATGACGGGCGAGCCTTCGGCAGCGAGCCTGCCGCTGATCGCCCGTCACGCGAAGTCTGCAGGTGACGGCGCGGTGTGCGTTCGGTTCTCGGTCGAGGCGAGCCGGAACGCGCTCGCCGCCAACGCGCCCGAGGAGGTGCTGCGCGTCGTCGAGCTGGCGCTGCCGTCCGCCTCGACCCCGGAGCAGCGTGTGGGGCTGCTGGACGCGCGCGACCGGGCGCTCGACATGCTGCGGCGCCCCGGGGACCGGATGCAGGGGCTCGCCGAGCTGGCCGCGCTGGCCGAAGCGCTCGGTGACACGCGCCTGGGGATCGAGGTTCGGCTGCGCCGGGCGGCGGCGATGCGGACCGCCGAGGAACACGATCGTGCGGCGGAGCTCGCGCGCGAGGTGCGGGACCTGGCTGTAGAGCGCGGGGACCGCGAGAGCGAGCTCGCCGCATGCATGGAGCTCGGCCAGGACCTCTTGCGCGCGACGGCGGGCGAGTCGTTCTTGCCGGCGGCGAAGGAGGTCGACCTGGACGCCTGCGACGAGGCGTTCCGCCGCGCGATGGTGCTCGGGCAGGAGCTCGGCGATGTGGCTGGCGAGGCGGCCGCCGCACGGGAGCTCGGCGTCGTAGAGCTCGGCCGGCTTCGCGCGTGGTTCATCGAGCAGGTCGAGTCGGGCCAGCACCTCCCGATCGTGCAACGCGTGGCGGCCGGTGAGGTCCTGGAGGACATCATGCCGGAGCTGCCTGTCGCGCCGGTGTTCATGGAGTCGTTCCGGCTCCTCCATCGTGCGCTCGAGCTCTTCGAGCAGCTCGGCGATCGTCGCGGCGCCATGTCCACGGTCATCGCGCTCGCCTACCTGAACTGGGCGGCCGACATCCATCTCGGCACGAGCTCCGCGCGACACATCGAGGAGATCCGCCGGCTCACGTCGCGGATGAAGTCGTTCACGAACGCGAGCGAGCGCGCCGCGTTCGAAGCGCAGATGCTCTACGGCTCGCACGTGTTCGCGCGCGCGAAGGTGATCCCCGACCTGGCGCTCGCGAAGGGCCAGGAGGCCCATCGCTTCGCGAAGGAGATCGGCGATCCGAACCTCGAGTTCCTGGCGGCCGGTGGCACCGCGATGGCTCTCCTCGACCTCGGCGACCTCGACGAGGGCAGGGCGTGGATCGATCTCGCCGCTGCGGTCGCCACCGACCTTCCGAGTCCGCTCCGCGCGCGTCGGCTGGAGACGTGGCGCGGGATCGCGGATGCGGCGGCGGGCGATGGCGCTGGCATGCGCGCACACCTGGAGCGCGCAGTGCTGCAGGCCACCGACTCGGGTCTGCCGGCCGCGCGGTGCGAGGCGCTCGCGCGGCTGGCGGTCGAATCCTCTCGGCTGGGGGTGCGGCTGGGTGACGAGGAGCTGACGGCGCTCGCGGACCGGTCGGCGGCCGAGGCGTCGGAGCTGTCCGCAACGCTCCCCGGAAACGCTCCGTGGGGTGCTCAGGCCGACGCATCGCGCGCGAGCGTCGCGCTGGCGCGCGGGAACGTCGAGGAGGCGATGGCGTTCGCCCGCGCCGCGGCGGGCGCGCTCCAGGCCGCGATGCACGAGGATCTGAACCTCGACGTCGTGCTGCCGAGCGCACGGGTCCTGATGGAGACGAACGCTCCCGAGTGGGAGACCGATGTGCGCCCGTTCGTCCGGCTCTCCCTCGCGATGATCGCGCAGCGCACGATCGACGAGGACGTGCGGGTCCGCTGGCTCCAGGGACCGCTCGGCAGCGAGATGGTCGCGCTCGCCGGGCCGATCAGCACGGTCGTCGCGTCCGACGGCCAGGACGGTGCGCCCGTCGAGGGGAACGAGCTGCTGTTGCAAAGCTTGGTGCAGGGCAAGACGAACGCCGAGATCGCCGTCGAGCTCGGGATCGACGGATCCGCCGTCGAGCGCCGGCTCAGCGAGCTCTTCGCGACGATCGGCGCATCGTCGCGCGCGGACGCCACCGCGTTCGCGTTCCGGGAGCGGGTCCTGTGAGCGCGCGGGGGGACCGATGACGCTCCGGGCACGCGTGGACCGACACCGCTGCGTCGGCGCCGGGACCTGCATCACGATCGCCCCCACCGCGTTCGATTGGTACAAGGGCGACTTCTCGAAGGCCGGGGTGCTCGACCCGGCGAGCGTCGAGGACGAGGTGCTGCGGGAAGTGGCGCTCGCCTGCCCGACCGGCGCTATCACGATCGAGGACGTCGAGGAGCTGCTGCCGTGGCAGCTCCGGGGCAAGGACACGCCCCGGCGCGTCGAGAAGACGTTCATGTTCACCGACATCGAGAGCTCGACGAACCTGGTCGAGGCGCTCGGTGACGAGGTCTGGCAGGGTGTCCTGCGTTGGCACAACGAAGCCTTGCGGTCGCTGTTCGCCGAGCACAAGGGCGAAGAGGTCGTCTCGACCGGCGACGGGTTCTTCGTGGGGTTCGATTCTCCGGACGAGGCGCTCGCGTGCGCCGTCGCGATCCAACGGCGGCTGGGGGAGCATCGGCGTTCGGCAGGCTTCGCGCCGAAGGTGCGGATCGGCCTGCACGCGTCGGGGGCGACGCAGGTTGGGCGGGATTTCTCGGGCAAAGGCGTGCACGAAGCGGCGCGGATCGCCGCGCTCGCGGACGGCGACCAGATCGTGGCGAGCCGGACGACGGCGGCCGGCGGTCGCTACCCGATCTCCGAGCCGCGCACCGTCACGCTGCGGGGCACGTCTGAGCCGATCGAGATCGTGACGGTCGACTGGGAGTGAGCAGCGAGTACGACCTGGTCGTGATCGGCGGTGGCCCCGCCGGTGAGCGCGGCGCGGCCCAAGCCGCGTACTTCGGCAAGCGCGTCGCGGTCGTCGAACGGAAGCCCGAGCCCGGAGGCGCCGCCGTCCACACGGGCACGCTGCCCTCGAAGACCCTGCGCGAGACCGCGCTGTTCCTGTCGGGCTATCGGCAGCGGAACCTCGACGGCGTGCTCCTCGACCTGGATCCCGAGCTCACGGTCACGCGGCTGCTCGACCGCAAGGATGCGGTCCGACACCTGGAGGTCCAACGGATCCACACGAACCTGGATCGCCACGGGATCGAGCTGGTGCGCGGCGACGGCCGGCTCGTCGACCCGAACACCGTCGAGGTCACCCGGGTCGACGGCGGGACGACGCGCCTGGTCGCCGGCGTGATCCTCGTTGCGACCGGGTCGTCCCCGCACCGACCGGCCGGCATCCCGTACGACGACGAGGACGTGCACGATGCCGACGGGATCCTGCGCATCCACCGGCTCCCGCGGTCGATGGTCGTCATCGGCGGCGGCGTGATCGGCTGCGAGTACGCCTGCATGTTCGCCGCGCTCGGCGTCGAGGTGCACCTGATCGACCCGCGTCCCGGCCTGCTGCCGTTCCTGGACCTCGAGATGGGCGAGCGGCTCGCGGACGCGATGCGGTCGCTCGGCGTGCGGCTCCATCTGGAGCGCACGTTCGAGCATGTCGCACGCGGGCCCGGCGGTCTGACGTGCACGCTGTCGTCGGGCGAGACGCTCGTGGCGGAGACCGTGATGGTGGCGGCCGGCCGTCAGGGCAACACGGACGGTCTGGGGCTCCCCTCGGTAGGGGTGGAGGTCGATGCGCGGGGGAACGTCAAGGTGGACGAGGACTTCCGCACAGCGGTACCGAGCGTCTACGCGGCGGGCGACGTCGTCGGCTTCCCGGCGCTCGCGAGCGTGTCCATGGAGCAGGGCCGCGTCGCCGTGTGCCACGCGTTCGGTTTCACGTACAAGCGGCAGGTGTCAGACATGTTGCCGTACGGCGTCTACACGATCCCCGAGGTGAGCTGTGTCGGCTTGGGCGAGGAGGAGGCGGCTCGTCGCGGGATCGACGTGGTCGCGGGACGGGCGTTCTACCGCGACAACGTCCGCGGACAGATCATGAACGACCGCGACGGCATGGTGAAGCTCATCTTCGATCGTTCGACGCGCCGGCTGATCGGCTGTCACTGCATCGGCGAGCGCGCGTCCGAGCTCGTCCACGTGGGGCAGGCGATCATCGTGCTCGACGGCACCGTCGAGACGTTCATCGAGATGGTGTTCAACCATCCGACGCTCGGCGAGACGTTCAAGTACGCGGCCTACGATGCGCTCGCCAAGCTCGGCCCGGCCTCGCCGCCGGATCCGGGTGTGAGCGTTTAGCATCGGTCGATGACCGCCAAACGGATCACCGCGTTGATCGGCCTCGCCCTCGCCCTCTTCAGCACCTACAAGGCCCTCCAGAGGGTGCGGCAGGAGTTCGCGCAGCAGCCCTCGCTCGAGGCCTGACGGCATCCGTACGTGACACGCGGGTCTCCCGACGTGACTACGATGTCCCGGCCATGGCGTACGACGAGGAGCTCGCGGAGCGGATCCGGGCTGCGCTCGACGACGTGAAGGGCGTGAACGAGATCAAGATGTTCGGCGGCCTCTGCTTCACGGTCGGCGGGAACATGGCTGTCGGCGTGAGCCACGACGACCTCTTGGTACGGCTGTCGCCCGATGACGGCGACGCGGCGCTCGCCGAGCCCGGCGTTCGCCTGATGGAGATCGGCTCCCGGACGTCACGAGGGTTCCTCTCTGTGGCGCCCGAGGCGACCCGGACGGACCAGAAGCTGCGCGCATGGGTCGACCGTGGTGTCGCGTTCGCGTCATCGCTCCCGCCGAAGAAGCCCAAGTCCAAGAGACCGAAGCCTGCGAAGCTGCGAACGCCATGACGTGGATGGGCGCTCGGGTGCGCGCGTAACATCGCCTCATGGCGATCACGGTCGGATCCGTCGCGCCGTCGGTCGAGGGCTTGGGGATCGCCGGTCCGCACGCACTCGTGTTCTACAAGGTGACGTGCTCGACGACCAAGCTGGCGGGGCCTCCTCTGTCGCGGCTGGGTGACGCGTACCCGGGAGCCCTTGCCGGCGTGGGCCAGGATCCGCCCGAGGATCTGGACACGTTCGCCGCCACGTTCGGGTGGCGGTTCCCGCAGGTCTCGGATCTGGCGCCGTATACGGCCTCCGACGGGTACGGCATCGTGTCGGCGCCGACCGTGGTGGTGGTCGACGGAGAAGGTCGCGTCGCCGACGTCGTCGAGTCGTGGGATCGGGAGGGAGTGAACCGAGCGTCCTCGACCTTGGCGGGTCTGCTGCACGTGGAGCCGGTGATCGTCTCCGAGCCCGAGGACGGTCTCCCGGCGTTCAAGCCCGGCTGAACGACCCGCAACGTGTCGTCCGTGTGACGACTCAGTTCTCCGGTCCGCTTCCGTGAGCCGGTCCGGACCGACTACGATTCGAGCATGGCGGACATCGACGTGGTGGAGCGGTGATGGCACGGGGGACGCGGCTCTTCTCGATCCGGCCGGGCATCACGCTCAAGGGCCGGAGGTTCATGGGGATCCGCGGGTGGGCCGGCAAGCCGACCCACCCGCCCCTGACCGACATCCCGATCGCCAGCTACGTCCTGGTGGCGGCGATGGACGTCGTCTCGTACTTCGCCGCCCGCGGTAACCCGGCCGGACGCCCCGGAGCGGTGGCACACGACTTCTTCGTGGCTGGCACGATCGTGCTGATCGCGGGTGGCCTGGTCTCGCTCGCGACCGCCGCCACCGGCTTCTGGGACTGGTGGAAGGGCATGGCCCGGCGCAAGACCGGGCCCCTGGGCCAGGCGCATCACACGCAGGTGTGGCGGACCGCGAACTGGCACATGGCGGTGATGGTCACGGTCACGCTGATCGTCGCCGTCGACATCGCGCTCCGGCTCGTGCAGTTCGACCGGCACGCCGCGCAGCTGCCGACCGTGATCCTCTCGGTGCTGGCAGGGGGACTCGTGGCCTACGGCGCGACGTACGGCGGCTCACTGGTGTTCGACTATCAGTTCAACGTCATGTCTCTCGGCAAGGACAGCACGGTCTGGGACGAGACCGAGGTCGACCAGTTCCCCGGGAAGAAGCCGCCGCCGCCCGCCGAGTGACACGTCGGTTCTCGGCGACCGGATCAACGCGAGCCCGGCGTGACCTTCTAACGTGATCCAAACATCCGCGCCGAGGGTTCGGCCGTAGTCCTCCTTGGATCCAGGAAGGAGTAGACCTATGGCGAAGATACGCAGCGAACGGCGTCCGGTCGGTCGGGATCGTGGCGATCGCGGGAGTGATGCTCCTGTCGGCGTGCGCGAGCAAGACCGCGTCGAACCCGGGGTCCGGTGGGAGCAGCGGTTCGTCCGGCGCGAGCGGCTCGGTGACGGTGTCCTCGAAGTCGGTGACCGGCGTGGGCGACGTCCTCGTCGACACCCAAGGGATGACGCTCTACTACCTGAAGACCGAGACCCCCGGGAAGATCATGTGCACGGGCTCGTGCGCCACGGCGTGGCCTCCGTTGTTGCTGCCCGCGGGAGCGGCGTCTGCGACCGCCGGGAGCGGCGTCGACGCGAGCAAGCTCGGCACGATCGCGCGGCCCGAGGGCGGCACGCAGGTGACGTTCGACGGCAAGCCGTTGTACCTGTTCGCAAGCGATACGAGCTCGGGCCAGGCCACCGGCCAGGGCGTCGCGGACTTCTTCGTCGTCAGCGCCTCTGGTTCGGCGGCGTCGGTTTCGGGTGCGAGCGGCTCGACCGGCGGCGGGTACCACTACTAGGCGAGGGTCGTCGCGGGTCCCGCGGGGCGGCTGGCGCAGCGGGCCGGTACCCGATGCGTCAGCCGCGTGACGCGGGTGTGCGTATGCGGCGCAGGTGCTCCTCGTGCCGCTCCGCGAGCTCGTCCCACACCGCGCCATCTCCTGAACGCGGCTCGAAGCGTCGGGCCGGAAGGGGGAGCCAGCGTCCGCGGGATCGATCGCCCCCATGCTCGCCGCGGCGACGATCGCGGCGCCGCGCGCGCTGATCCACCGGCCGTGCTCGATCCTGAACGACGGCCGAGCCGGTCGCGCCCGCGAGCATGCCCGCGAACATCTCCGATCCCGCCGCACCCCCGGCGACCGCCAGCGGTCCGGGAGGGATGCGGGCCCCGTCCAGGACGCGCACGCACCGCCGCACCTCCAGCGCGACGCCCTCCAGCAGGGCGCGCGCGATGTCGGCGCGCGTGTGCGCGAGCGTGAGCTGGCCGATCGAACCTCGAAGCGTCGGATCCCAGAGCGCGCCCTGCTCGCCGAACCCCAGATAGGGCAGGAACGACGTGCCGTTCGCCCCGGGCGGCGACGTCGCCGCGAGCTCGAAGAGCTCGCCCTCGTCGACGCCCAGCATCCCCGCCAGCCACGCGATGGCGCTGCCGGTGCTGACCAGATCCATCTCCAGGCCCCACCCGTCGCCCAGCGCGAGCGGCGTCACCAGATATCGGTGTTCGGGGTCGAGCGTCAGATCGGCGGCCATGCCCATGATCACCGTGCTCGTTCCCCACAGCGAGACCCGACCGGCGGCGCCGGCCCCGAGCGCGCCACACACCGAGTCGGCCGCGCCCAGGACCACGGGCACCCCGGGAGGCAGCCCCAAAGCCCGAGCCCCGTCCGCGTTGAGCCCGCGCGCGAACGACGACGGCTCCACCCGCGGGAGCTTCGACGCATCAGCGCCGGCAAGCGCTTCGTTCCATCGGCTCGACCCCAGGGAGTAGCACCCGAACCCGGCCGCCGTGCTCGGATCGGTGGCCGCCTCACCGGTCAGCCGGAAGAAGAGGTGATCCTTCGCGCCGAGGATCCAGGTCGTGCGCGCGGCGAGCGCCGGTTCCTCATGGGCGATCCATCGCCACAGCGGGATCAGGTAGCGCCCGTCCACCCACTGGCCGGTCTCTCGATACAACGCATCCTCGCCCGCGCCGGCGCGGAACCGTTCACCGTCGGCGTCGGCACGATCGTCCTCCCACGTGATCGCGGGCCCGACGGGCATGCCGTCGCCGTCGGTCGGCACCAGCGTCGGGAGCATCGCCGACAATCCGATGCCCGCCCAACGCTCCGCCGGCGCCGACTCCGCCAGCGAGGTGACGACCTCGACGACCGAGGAGAACCAATCGGACGGATCCTGCTCCGCGCGTCCGGGTAGCGGCCGCGCCGTCTCGTACCCCGACGACGCCGTCGCTGCCACCGTCCCGTCGGGCGATATGGCCACGCCCTTCAGTCCGGACGTGCCCAGGTCGAGCCCGACGAACACGTCGTCGAACGACGCGGTCACAGCGCGCCCAGCGCCCCTTCCGCCGCCTCGAGCGTGCGGGCGACGTCTTCAGGCGTATGCGCCAGCGAGACGAACAGGTTCTCGAACGGCGCCGGGTGGAACAGCACGCCGCGGTCGCGCATCGCCTTCCACCACCGTCCGAAGAGTGCCTCGTCGGTCAGCCGCTCGGCATCGCGCCAGTTGCGGATCGGCTCGTCGGCGAACCACACCTGGAACACCGTGCCCAGGCCGACGACCCGGGAAGGGATCCCGCGAGCGTCCAGCAACGAGGTGAGCTCGTCCATCAACGACTGTCCGAGGGCGCGCGCCTCGTCGTACCGCGCGGGGGAGAGAAGATCCATCGTCGCCGACACCGCCGCCATCTGGATCACGTTCGAGTTGTAGGTGCCGGAGTGCGAGTAGCGCCCATCGCCGATCGCGGACATGACCTCGTGCGTCCCGCCGATCGCCGCGACCGGGAAGCCGCCGCCGAGGCCCTTGGCCATGGTGGTGATGTCCGGCATCACATCGAAGAACTCCTGACCGCCGCCGCGCGCGAACCGGAACCCCGTGATCACCTCGTCGAAGATCAACAGGGCGCCGTGCTCGCGCGTGCGGTCGCGTAGCAGCTGTAGGAAGCCGGGCTCCGGCAGGATGCAGCCCGTGTTGAGCATCACCGGCTCGGTGAGGACCGCCGCGATCTGGTCGCCGAGCTCCGCCATCACCGCTTCGAACGACTCGGGGTCGTTCCACGACAAGATCACGAGCGAGTCGGCGATCTCGGGCAGCATCCCGCGGCCGGCCGCGACCGGCACCGGACGTGACGCCGGCCCGGCCACCGACGGATCGGGATGGTTGCTCCAGTACACGGTGTCCATCCACCCGTGGTAGTGCCCTTCGAACCGCAGGATGAGCTTGCGGCCCGTGACCGCGCGCGCCAGCCTGACGGCCGTCCCGACCGCCTCGCTCCCGGAGCTCGCGAAGCGCACCATGTCGACGCTCGGCACCGCGCCGATCACCTTGCGAGCGGCCGTGGCCTCCAGCTCGTACGGCAGCCCGAAGACCGTGCCGAGCTCCTGGACCGCGGCCACCACGGCCGCGGTGATCTCCGGCGGCCGATGACCGAACAGCAACGGCCCCAGCCCCATCAGGTAGTCGACGTACTCGTTGCCGTCCACGTCGGTCACATGTGAGCCGCGTCCGCTCGCGACGAACGGCGGATACGGCGCCCATCCAGCCCGGACGCCGCGGGCGCTCGATCCCACGCCCCCGGGCAGCACCAGTTCGGCCGCGGCGAACAGCTCCGCGGATCGCGACATCGCTTCCTCGTCCGTCATCTGAACCACACCCCTCTCACTCGTCGACACCGCAGAAGGTGCGGGCGGCGCCTTCCACGATCCGCGCCAGCTGCGCGACCTCAGGGATCGACGCCCATTCGTCGGGAGCGTGGAAGTTGCCGCCGGCGGGGCCGATCAGCACCGTCGGGATGCCGGCGGCCTGCATCAGCGCCGCGTCGGTCCACGCGTTGAGTCCGCACGGGTCGAACGGCCGGTCGATCACGTCCACGGCGGCGGCGTCGAGCGCCGCGAGCAACGGCTCGTGCCCCTCCGCGACGAACGGATCACGGTCGAGCTTCACGTCCACCTCCGCGGAGAAGCCGCGCAGGCTCCCCGAGAGCTCGGCGAAGATCCCCTCGATCTCCCGGACCCGGTCGCTCAGGTGCTCGCCCGGTTGCGTTCCGATCTCGATGCCGAGCACGGCGCGCGACGGATACGTGGCGTAGTCCGTGCCGGCCTGCAACGTGCCCGTGTGGAAGACGGTCTTGCCGTTGCGGCTGTCGGAGGTCTTGGAGAACACCTCGCGGTCGATGCGGTCCAGCCGTTCCACGACCTCGGCCATGTGCACGATGGCGTCCACGCCTTTCTCTGGCGCCGAGCCGTGCGCGGCGACGCCGTGCACGATCACGTCGATCCAGCCGAACCCCTGATGTTCGACGATCGCCCTCGGCAGGGAGTCGGGCTCGATCACGATGCACGCGTCCATCGTGTGCCGCTTCACCAAGTCCTCGGATCCGATCGAGACGCCTTCCTCATCGGCCACGCATGCGAGCATCACGTCGCCCTTCAGGTGCACGCCGGACTCCACGAGCGAACGGATCGCCAGCATGCCCGCAACGCACCCGCTCTTGTCGTCGGCGACGCCGAGCCCGACCATGCGGTCGCCCTCGAGCGTCGGGCTGAGCGCCCGGTCGGCCCAGTTCTCGTATCCCACGGTGTCGGCGTGGGCGTTGATCCCCAGCACGGGACCGCCGCCGGTGCCGCGCAGGCGCGCGATCAGGTTCACGCGTCCCGGTTCGATCTCGTCGAACGTCACTTCCACCGGTAGATCGGACAGCCACGCCGCCATGGCGTCGGCCACGGCGCGCTCGCCACTGCCGTTCGGGATGAGCCAGGGGGTCACGGACTCGATGCGGACCAGATCGGCCAGGAGCTTCGCAGATGCGTCGTCGGTGATCGTCATGTAGTGCTGCCTCCTCGTTCTCCAGGTTCGTCCAACGGGAAGTGGCACGCCACCCCGTGCTCGCTGCCGGCTGCGGTCGACGGATCGTTCGTGGTGCAGATCTCGGGGCGGCCGAGCGCCTCGTACCGCCAGCATCGCGGGTGGAACCGGCAGCCACCCGGGACGTGACGGGCAGAAGGTGTCTCGCCGGCCAGCACGATCTGGTCGGCGGCGGCCCCCGCCTCAGGAACCGGGATCACGGAGACGAGCGCCTTCGTGTACGGGTGGCGCGGACGCGCGATGACGTCGGCCGAGGGGCCGATCTCGACGATCCGCCCCAGGTACACCACGGCGATCCGGTCGGCCACGATCCATGCGAGCGAGAGATCGTGCGTGATGAACAGGCAGGAGACCCCGCGGCGGTCGCGGAGGTCGAGGATCAGACGGAGGATGCCGGCGCGCAGCGACACGTCCAGCATCGACGTCGGCTCGTCGGCGACGATCACGTCGGGATCCAGCACCATGGTCGATGCCACCGCCACGCGTTGGCGCTGGCCGCCGGACAGATGATGCGGATGGCGCTGCGCGACCTCGGCGGCCGGGCGCAGGCCGGCGTCCGTCAACGCCTGTAACACCACGCGCCGGCGTTCGTCCTCCGCCGTCGCCCGACCGTGGATCGCCAACGGCTCCGCGACCAGGTCGAACACGGTCTGGCGCGGGTCCAACGATTCGTACGGATCCTGGAACACCATCTGGATGCCGGCGCGGATCGGGCGCAGCGCGCGGTGCGACAGCGCGGTGATGTCCTGCCCCCGGAACACGATCGAGCCGCCGGACGTCGGCACGAGGCGGGTGACCGCGTGCGCGATCGAGGTCTTGCCGCATCCGGACTCGCCGACGAGCGCGAGGATCTCGCCGCGCTGCAGGTCGAACGAGACCCCGTCGACCGCGAGGACGGGGTCCACGTTGCGCTTGCGTGACGCGTACGTCACGTGCAGATCCTCGACGTGCAGGATCGGCTGGTCGGTGCCCGGCGCTACTGCGGCCGTGACCGTCACGGCTCCTCCCCGACCAGGTGGCAGGCCGCGATGTGTCCGTCCGGGCCGGCTGAGCGCATCGCGGGATCGTCCGTGGCGCACCGTTCGATCGCCACGGGACACCGCTCGTGGAACCGGCAGCCGGGCGGGGGAGTGGCGAGATCGGGCGGATAGCCGGGCATCGCGTCCACGAAGCGCCGCTCGCCCCGGATGTTCGGGAACGCGTTCAACAGGCCCTTCGTGTACGGGTGCGCCGGGCCGCCGGCGCTGCCCTTGGGCGGGAACATCGTGGCCACCGAACCTTCCTCCACCAGCCGGCCCGCGTACATGATCGCGACGCGATCGCACGTCTCGGCCAGCACCGAGAGGTCGTGGGAGATGAGGATCATCGACAGGCCGAGGCGCTCCCGCAGATCGCGCAGCAGCGTGAGGATCTGCGCCTGCGTCATCACGTCGAGCGCGGTGATCGGCTCGTCGGCCAGGACGAGCTGCGGGCGGCACGCCAATGCCATGGCGATCATCACGCGCTGCCGCATCCCCCCGGAGAGCTCGTGCGGGTAGTCGCGCGCGCGATCGGCGGGGATCCCGACGGCCTCCAGCAGCTCCGTCACCCGGCCGCGACCCTCGGTGGTCGAGGTTTCCTTCTCGTGCAGGTGGATCGGCTCCAGGATCTGGTCGCCGATGCGCTGGACCGGGTTGAGCGCGTTCATTGCACCCTGGAACACGACCGAGACCTGCCGCCAGCGGAGATCGTCGAGGTCCTTCTCCGACAGCGCGAGCACGTCGACGTCGCCGAGCCGGATGGTCCCGGTCACGGTCGCGTTCTCGGGAAGCAGCCGCGGGATCGCGAGCGCGGTCGTCGTCTTGCCGCAGCCCGACTCGCCGGCGAGTCCGAGCGCCTGGCCCGGCTCGAGCGACAGGCTCACTCCACCGACGGCCTCGACCGACCCGCCCTCGATCGCGTACCGGATGCGCAGATCCTCGATCTCCAACAGCGCGCTCATCGGCGCCCCCGCAGACGCGGGTTCAGGAGCCGATCCAGCGTGTGTCCCGCCAGCGTGAAGCCCAGCACGACCGCGACGATCCCCAAACCGGGCGGCAGGAAGTACCACCACGCGCCCCGCCCCACGGCTCCGGTGACGAACGCGAAGTGCAGCATCGTTCCCCACGAGACGTGGACGGGGTCGCCCAAACCCAGGAACGCGAGCGTCGCCTCCGCCAGGATGCAGCCGGCGATCACCAACACCGCGTTCGCGAAGATCAACGGCGCGACATTGGGCAGGACGTGCCGCGTGATGAGCCGCACGTGCGAGGAGCCCATCGACCGGACCCGCAACATGAACTGGCGTTCGCGGATCGACAGCACCTGGGAGCGAACGATCCTGGCGACGGGCGGCCATGCCGTCAGGCCGATCACCAGCACGAGGATGCCCAGGCTCTGCCCGAAGATCGCGGCAAGCACGATCACGAGGGGGATCGTCGGGAGCACCAGGAAGAAGTCGGTCAAGCGCATCAGGCTCACATCCACCCATCGCCCGAAGTAGCCCGAGATGAGCCCGACGACGGAGCCGATCAAGATCGAGATCACCGTCGCGACCAAACCGATGAAGATGGAGATCTTGGCTCCGGCCAGGAACTGCCGGAACACGTCGCGGCCGAGCTCGTCGGTGCCGAGCCAGTGCGCCGAGGACGGCGGAGAGAAGATCGAGGCCGCGCTCGTTCCCACCTCGGTGGGGTCGAACGGGAAGACGACCGGTCCGACGACTGCGAGCAGGAAGATGACCGCCAGCAGGATCAATCCCGTCCGGCCAACGCGGTCGCGCCAGATCTCTTGCAGGGTGCGGCCGGTGACGGCCAACGCCCCGGTCCGCTGCGTGGCTTCGACGATGAGCGCCATCAGGTCTCCCGCACCCGTGGGTCCAGCCGGCGGTAGAGCAGGTCGCTCAGGAAGTTCGCGATGATCACGGTGACCGCGAAGATGAGGAAGCACGCCTCCAGGACCGGGTAGTCACGCCGCAGCACCGCGTCGTAGGTGAGCTCGCCCATCCCCGGCCATGAGAACACCGTCTCCACCTGGATCGCGCCGCCAACGACGAGTCCGATGTACAGCGCGGACGCCGTGACCACGGGGAGCATCGCGTTGCGCATCCCGTGGTGCCACACGACGCGCCGGCGCGGGTTCCCTTTCGCGCGGGCCGTGGTGACGAAGTCCTCCGTGAGCACGTCCACGAGCGAGCTCCGCGTGATCAGGACGAACTGCCCCATATCGACGAGCACCAGCGTGAGCGTCGGCAAGACCAGATGTCGCCCGACGTCGAGCGCGGGTCCGAGCGTGGTGGTATACGTCGCGCCCGCGGAGGAGATCCCCGAGATCGGCAGGATCTTCCACCAGACACCGAACGCGAACACCAACAGCAGCCCGACCCAGAACGTCGGCATGCTCCACAGCACGAGCGAGCCGAACACCGTGCTCGAGTCCATCTTCGAGCCGCGCCGCGATGCTGCGGTGGCGCCCAGCACCACTCCGAGGACCACGACGATCACGGTCGCGGCCCCGACCAGCAGGATCGTGTTCACGAGCCGCTCACCGATGATGTCGCTCACGGGTCTGCGATAGGTGAGCGAGAACCCCATGTCGCCGTGCAGCAGCCCTTTGAGGTAGATCCAGAACTGGGTCCACACCGGCTTGTCCAGGCCGAACAGTGCCCTGAGCTGGTCCGCGGCCTCGGGGGTGAGCCGCCCCGAGCGCGCGTAGAGCTGGATGGGGTCGCCGGGCAGCACCCGGAAGAGCAGGAAGTTGAACGTGACCACCGCAAGCAGCGTGAGGACCAGCTGGAGCAACTTCCTGCCGACGAACGGCAGCCGCACCCCCGGACCTCAGGCTTCCCTGGCGATCATGCCGGCGTCGCGTTCAGGTAGTTCGCCCGAGTGAGGTTGAAGACGATGCCGCCGGGTGTCTCGGTCCATCCGGTGAACGTGTCGGTCCGGTAGGCCTGGAGCTTTTCTTGGTACCACATGATGATGTACGCGCAGTCGTCGTAGTAGATCTGCTGCATCCGATGCACCAGATCCAGCCGCGTCGGCAGGTCGAGCTCCGTCGCCTGCTGGTCGTAGAGCGAGTCGTACGTCGGATTGGAGTAGTAGACGTCGTTGTTGCCGTCGATCTGGCTCGTGAGCGGCACGCCGAGCAGGTAGTTCGGATCGTTCACGCCGGAGTCCCATCCCCACACGAAGATGTCCCAGTCCGGCGCGTCGGCGTTGTACACCGTCGACCCGAGCGTGTTCTCGTCGAGCGTCGTCAGGTCGAGCTTGATGCCAACGGCCTTGGCTGCGTTCACGAACAGCTGCGCCGCACGGACGTCGACCGTGGTGGACTCGATCGCGATCAACCGGAACTCCAGCCGCTGGCCGCCCTTCTCCCGGATCCCGTCGGCCCCCGGCGCATACCCCGCCTGGTCCAGGAGCTGTTTCGCCTTGTCGGCGTTCGCGTTCAGCTGCGCGTCGTCCGCGATCTGGAGCTGGAAGTCGCCCATGGCGGGCGGGAGCAGCACGCTGCCCGGCTTCCCGTGACCCGCGAGCGCGATCTGGACGAGCTGGTTCCGATCCACAGCGAGGCTGAGCGCTTGCCGGACGTTCCTGTCCAGGAGCAGGGGGTTGCCGCCCGACGTCGAGCTCGCCGAGACGTTGATCCCGATGTGGTGGAACGAGAACCCCGGCAGGGAGATCGGCTTCACGTCCCCGCCCGTGCTCAGGCCGTCCCAGATCGTCGGGGGAACCTCGGGCAGGATGTCGACCTCGTTCGCCTCCAGCCCCTGCGCCATCACGTCCTCGTTCTGATACAGGACCCATATGACCGTCGACGCGCCCGCCGGCGTGCCCCAGAAGTCCGGGTTGCGCTGCACCGAGACCGTCTGCCCGCGCTCCCACGAGTCGAACGTGAACGGTCCGGTCCCGATCGGTGTGTCGTTCGCGAACTTCTGGACCTGCGCGGCGGTCATGTCCCCCCAGAGGTGCTTGGGCAGGATCGGGATCGCGAGCCCCGGATCGAAGGCCTGCGGCCGCTTGTACGTGACCCTCACGGTCGATGGATCCACCGCCTTCACGGCGGTCATGTCGGTCAGCCACTGGGCGTACTCCGACAGGCCCTGGTCGCCGATCAACGAGAACGTGAAGACGACGTCGTCGGCCGTGAACGGCGTGCCGTCGTGCCATGTGACGCCCGACCGGAGCGCGTACGTGACCGTCTTGCCGTCGGACGACGCGGTCGTCGATTCCGCCAGGCTCGGCTGGATGTTGAGGTCGGCGTCGTAGTCGTTCAGCTTGTCGTAGATGAGTTGTAGAACCTCCAGCGCCTCGGTGGAGTAGGAGGTCAGCGGGTTCAGCGTGTCTGGCTCGGAGGACCAGCCGACACGGAGCGTCCCCGTCGTGGATCCCGTCGAAGCGGACCCGCTCGCGACCGGGCTCGGCGTCGACTCGCCGGCCTTGGTGCATGCGTCGAGGATCGCGGGAAGCCCGCCGACGACGACCGCCGCTCCGAGCGATCGGCGGAAGAAGTCCCGCCTCGAATAGCCTCCAGCGTCCCCGGGTCGATCGATCATGCCGGAACCTCCCTATGTCCGTCGCGGGCTGCGAACTCGTCGAAATCTACCCGGTTGGCGAACCGGTGCGGTAGGCCAAGCACTTCCGGCAGCGGCATGTCTATCCTTCAGCCGTGGCGACGTCCGTGCTCGTCCTCGGTGCCGGCTTCGGCGGATTGGAGTTGTGCACCCGACTCTCGGAAGTGCTCGGCGAACACGTCGACATCACGCTGATCGACCGTGCGGACGCGTTCATCTTCGGCTTCTCGAAGCTCGACGTGATGTTCGGCAGGCGGTTACCCGGCGCCGTCCGGATGCACTACGGCGACCTGACACCCCACGTTCGCTTCCGGCAGGAGACGGTGACCGCCATCGACCCGGTCCGCAGGCTGGTGGTGACCGACCTCGACACCTACGAGGCCGACGTCCTGGTGGTGGCCCTCGGGGCGGACTACGACCTGGCTGCGACGCCGGGGCTCGCCGAGGCCGGCAACGAGTTCTACTCGGTCCCGGGCGCAGAGATCGTCCGCGACCTGCTCCCGTCGTTCGCGCGAGGCACGGCGATCGTCGGCGTGTGCGGCGCTCCGTTCAAGTGCCCGCCCGCTCCCAGCGAGGCGGCGCTGCTGTTGGACGAGTTCCTGCGTGAGCGCGGCGTGCGCGACGACGTCCGCATCCAGGTCGTGATCCCGTTCGGCACGCCGATCCCTCCATCGCCGGCCACGTCCGAGGCCATCCTCGCGGCGTTCGCCCTCCACGACATCGAGTTCGTGCGCGATCACCGTGTCGCGTCACTGGACCGGGTCACGCATGAGGCAGTGCTCGACGACGGCCGGCGCATGCCCTTCGATCTGTTCTTGGGCGTCCCGGTGCACCGGGTGCCCGCGGTGGTCGAGGACGCAGGACTGACCGAGAGCGGCTGGATCCCGGTCGACCCGGCGACGCTCGCGACCCGTTTCCCCGGCGTCTACGCGGTGGGCGACGTCACGAGCGTCGGCACGCCCAAGGCTGGGGTGTTCGCCGAGCGCCAAGCGAGCGTGGTGGCGGACCATCTGATCGCGCACATCCGCGGGGAGTCCCCGCCGCCGGGCTACGACGGCACCGGCACGTGCTGGATCGAGTTCGGCGACCGCGAGGTCGGACGCATCGACGTGGACTTCTTTTCGACGCCGGGCCGGCCGACCGGCACGTTCCTCGCGCCGTCGGCGGAGACGGCCGCCGAGAAGGCGACGTTCGCCTCGAGCCGGCGCGAGCGCTGGTTCGGAGGCTGATGTCGCACGCTAGGGTGGCGTCTTCGAGCGACGGAGAGCGGGAGGGTCCGATGACCGAGAGTGCGAAGCAGGCGTGGGGCGACGTCGGAGAGAAGTTCTCGTCGTGGGGGCGCCGGGTCGCGGATCGTTACCAGCAGACGGGATCCACCACGAAGTCCGATGCTGACGACGCGGAGCGGGAGCTGAAGCAGGCGATGAAGGAGCTGTTCGAGGAGCTCTCCCGGGGTGTGTCGGCCGTGGGTGCGACGCTCAAGGACGAGCAGGCGAAGCAGGAGTTGTCCGAGGCGGTGAACGCCATCGGCGACGCCATCACCGCCACCGTCAGCGAAGCCACCGAGGCGATCCGCTCGAAGGGCGGCTCTTCGACCGCCTCCGCCGCCTCCGCCCCCACCGACAGACGCCTAGGCCGTGCAGGTCGCCGCGGGCATCCACCGTCTGACGCAGGGCGTCGTCAACTTCTACCTGGTCGAGGACGGTGGCAAGCTCACGCTGATCGACGCGGGTGCGCCCGGCGATTGGGACGTGTTCGCGCCCGCGGTCGCGTCGATCGGCCGTTCGCTCGAGGATCTGGATTCCGTCCTGTTGACCCACGCGCACACGGATCACACGGGGTTCGCGGAGCGAGCGCGAACGGAGGCGCACGCGACCGTTCGGATCCATCGAGCCGACGAGGAGGTGGCGCGGACGGGTAACGCCCCGAAGAACCAGGCCGGCATGGGCCGGTATCTCCTGCGGCCCGAGGCCTACCGCACGCTGTTCGGACTGATGGGTCGCAAGGGCCTGAAGATCATCCCCATCCACGAGGTATCGACGTTCGACGACGGAGAGACGCTCGACGTCCCGGGCCGTCCGCGCGTCGTCCACGTGCCCGGCCATACCGACGGCAGCTGCGCGATCCTGCTCGAGGGCCGGCGGGTGCTCGTTACCGGAGATGCTCTGGCGACCCGGAACCCGCTGACCGGCCGGACCGGTCCGCAGATCGCACCCGACGGCCTGAACCGCGACTCGAACCTCGCACTTCGGTCTCTCGACTCGCTCGCGCCACTGCAAGCCGACCTGGTCCTGCCCGGTCACGGTGAGCCCTTCGCGGGAGGCATCGCGGAGGCGGTCCGGCGCGCGAAGATCGCGGGCCGATCCTGACCTCGGTGATGGGACCGCTCCGCGTCTCCCGATCGATCCTGGTTCCGGAGCGAGAGCTCAAGTGGCGTTTCAGCCGCTCGTCAGGTCCGGGCGGTCAATCGGTCAACACCGCGGACTCGCGGGCCGAGCTCAGTCTGGACCTGCGCGCGACGACGGCGCTCGGGCCCGTGCAACGCGCTCGAGCGCTGGAACGCCTCTCCGGTCGCCTCGTCGATGGCGTCCTCACGGTGAGTTCGCAAGAGGAGCGCTCGCAGCTCCGCAACCGCGAGATCGCGCGCGAACGGCTCGCGCAGATCCTTGCCGACGCGGTCGCCCCGCCCCCGCCCCGCCGACGCCCGACGCGGGCAACCCGGGCCTCGACGGAGCGGCGGCTCGCCGAGAAACGGCGCCGCGCGAAGATCAAGAGGCTCCGCCGTCCTGACGACGATTGACAGGCGACGTCCTTCGAACGTCGATCGCGGGGAACCGCAGGGCACCCCGAGAGCGTCCAGGAAGCACCTCAACCCTCCCCGAAGGGAGCACGCCATGAACGTGTCTCGCAGGTACCCCGTCCGTGTCTCGTTGGCGCTCGCCGCCGCCGCGCTCGTGTTGGTGATCGGTGCGGCGGCCGCGTTCGGTCAGGGAGCGTCTCCGACGATCGACCCGAGCGGCGGAGGAGCCCCCGGAACCGGGGGATCTTCGGGAGGAGGCGTGGAGACCGGGATCGCCGTGTCCCCGCCGAACGTCTCCGTCGGCTCCGCGATCGCCGCTCCCGCCTGGTGCTGTGGAACGTCGGGCTACGTGCCCGGCCTCACGGCCACCGGACAGGGCACCGTGGACGGACAGGACCCATCGGCGCGCGACGCCGCCATCGCCGCGGCGGTGAAGGATGCGACGGCGCAGGCAACCGCCGCCGCCGACGCCGCCGGGATCACGCTCGGCGCGATCATCGACATGCAGATCTCGGCGATGCCGTACTTCTACCCGATGACGGGAGCCGCCACCGGGGTGTCGGGAAGCTCCGGTTCGTCGCCGGGATCGCCGGGCGGCGGCGGAGGCATGGAACCTGCTCCGACGGACCCGTACTTCGGTTCGGTGAGCGTCACGATCACCTGGTCGCTCGGCTAAGGCACGACAGGGATCGCCCCACCCCTCAGCGCACGTCGAACGGCGGCGGGCTGAGGGGACGGGGCGTCCACGTCGCGCTGATGAGCCGCCCCTCGGCGTCGATCGACACCGCCAGATCCAACGTCCCACGCTCGGCGAAGACCTCGAACGTCGCGCTCGAGCCGGCGCCCGCGACCGGAGCGCCGAGCGAGCCGGTACCGAACAGGCTCCGTACGAGGAAGGGATCTCGTTCCAGCACCGTCTCGTCGTTGACGGACCCGACGAGGGCCTCGGCCGCGGCACGGAGCCGCGGGTCCGGTTCAGGCACCGACGTCAGCTCCATCCACTGCACCTTCGGCGCGGGCTGCGGGTCCAGCGTGATCTCCACCTTCAAGCGGCCACGGCCCGGTTCGCCCTCCAGCCACCACGCGGCGTGGAACGGAGTGTCGGACGTCGGCGCTTCGTCGGATCGGCGCAACGCTCCGTGCGTCTCGCGCAGCCGTTCGACCGTTGCCCGCCGATGCTCGATCGGCTCGTCCATGTCGACGTTGATGGAGAACGTCTCCGCGGCGAGCTCGTCGTCCCACGACGAGAGCAACCGCTCGACGGCGTCCCTCGCCGCCTCGAGCGCCGGCACCCGGGTGAGCGGGCGGATCGGGGCCGCTTCCGCGCGGACGA
This sequence comes from uncultured Actinomycetes bacterium, assembly GCA_963775755.1. GTDB lineage: Bacteria > Actinomycetota > UBA4738 > UBA4738 > HRBIN12 > JBBQVZ01. Next base: position 31,739 of record CAVZKB010000016.1, read on the forward strand.
GCGCGGTCAGCATCTGCTCGCCGATCGAGCTCGCAGGGTAGTAGGTCCGGTTGCCCAGTACGACGACGCCCACGCCGGACGCCGGATGCCACCGCATGTGCGACCCGAACCCCGGATAGCCGCCGCTGTGCGCCACGACCGTGCCGAGCTCCTGGTCGGATCGAACGAACGTTCCGAAGCCGTAGCCGGTGACGACCGCCCTGGGCAGCTCGGCGATCGACGACCACGTGATCTCCGGTGAGATCGGGCGATGGACCTGCTGCATCTCGAGGCGCGATGCGCGCGAGAGTGGATGGTCATCCGTCGCTCCGCGAGGCATGAACGCTCGCACGAACCCGTCGATCCAAAGCGCGAGATCGCGCACGGTGCTGAATGCCCCACCCATCGGAGCGAACGCGCCGTACTCCGCGAGCGGCTCTTCGACGTACGCGTCGTCGCGCCGGACGTACCCGGTCGCGAGCCGCCCCGCGAGGATCTCGCCGGCCTCGTAGGCCGTGGACGCCATACCCATCGGCTCGAGGAACCGTGACCGGACGACGTCGCGATACTCCCGGCCCGTCACGTTCTCGATGACGCGGCCGAGGATCGCATAGCCCAGGTTCGAGTACTCGAACGCCGTCCCCGGCATCCACGCGAACGATTGCCCACCTTCGAGGAACCGCGTGAACCCACCGAGATCCAGGTCCTGCTGGCGATCGCCCCACGGGTCGTCGCCGGGGAAGCCCGCCGACATCGACAGGAGGTGCCGCAGCGTGATCGTCGGGGCTCCCGGGTGGGACGCACGCTGTCCCTGCAGCTCGGGGACGTGGTCCGCGACCGGGTCGTCCAAGCGGAGGTGTCCTTCGTCGCGAAGCAGGAGCACCGTGGCCGCCGTGAAGCTCTTGGTCATCGAGGCGATGCGGAACACGGTGTCGGCGGTGGGGGGAGTTCCGGCTCCCAGGGTCCCGGTTCCGATCCCGCGCGTGTGCACGAGCTCGCCGCCGACGATCACCCCGTACGCCAGGCCGGGCACCGGCTCGCGGGCGACGAACGCGTCGACGAGCAGGTCGACCTCGGCGAAGTTGATCATGCGATCGAGTAATCGAGCGCGATCGCCGCCTTCTCGCCGAGCGGCGCGTTGAACGTGCCCTGACCGCTCAGGCCGGCCAGTTCGCCGGTGCCGGAGCCCGCGATCACGGACCACGTGCCCTTCGCCTCCCCACCGTCGAAGTCCCCGTTGCTCTCCACGACGAAGGTGCCGTTCTTCCCGCCGAGCGAGCCGTCCACCCGCTGCAGCCCGACGTAGCGTGCCGTGCCGTCGGGCGCGTAGCACATGAGCCATTCCGTCTCGCTGCTGCCGACGATGTCGCCGCTCAGGGTCCCGGTGACGCTCGCTCGTGTGAGCTTGGCGTCGCCCCCGAGCTCCGTGAACGTCTCCTCGTTCCACGATCCGACGGCGAACTCAGCGGCCGCGCTCGGCATGGCGTTCCTCCCTCCGGGCCGTCGACGGCGTCCTACTTGCGTCGGCCGCGACGCGAGAGCAGCGCGATCGCGAGACCGGCGCCGGCACCAACCGCGAGCGCCAGCGGCGACCGCATGAGCACGCGGCCGCCTTCTTCCACCGTGACGTGGGGTGAGATGACCACGCCCACGAACCCCCGTGGGCCGATCGTCGCTCCGCCCGACGCCACGACGACCTGCGCGCCGCCGTTCTCGATCGAGACGTCGCCGTTCGCGACCAGTGGGCCGCACCCGCCGTTGCGGATCGTGACGCTGCCGTTCGCGAGCACGGGGCCGCATCCGCCGTTGAGGACCGAGAAGTTGCCGTCGGCGGCCACGAACCCCGCCACGGATCCGGTGAGATGCACGTCGCGCGCCTTCACGAGCCCGACGACGGCCTTCGTCACGTTCGCGTCGGACGGGAACTCGAGCGACGGCGCCGATCCATGACCTCGTTCGTCCATGGGGAACCTCCTCTATCGGTCCCCCCATCCTAGGAGGAAGGAAGACCGGGGAGCTCCGGCAGCGCGGCAGCCGGGATGCGGCCGGCGACGGATGTGCCGCCGCCCAGCGTAGAGCGGATCTCGAGCGTCCCGCCGATGGCCTCGACGCGGTCCGCCATGCCGCGGAGCCCGGTCCCGTAGCTCGTCCGATCCATGTCGAAACCGGCGCCGTCGTCGGACACCTCGAACGTGAGGTCGCCGTTCGACTGCGCCAGCCGTACCTCAGCGAGACTCGCCTCGGCGTACTTCGCCACGTTGTTGAGCGCCTCGAGCGCGCAGAAGTAGACGGCCGCCTCCACCTGCTGGGGGTAGCGCTCGACGTTCTCGGATCGGACATCGGTCGCGACCGACCCCTTCCGCGCCTGTGCTTCCAGCGCCGCCACCAAGCCCTTGTCCGCAAGGAGCGGCGGGTAGATGCCTCGCGCGAGGTCGCGGAGATCCTCGATCGCGTCACCCGTCGCGGCCTGGAGGTCGGCGAGCATCGCCTTGGTCTCCTCCGGATCTCGGTCGACGAGCCCTTCGGCGAGGCGGAGCTTCACTGACAGGGCGACCAGCTGTTGCTGCGCGCCGTCGTGCAGGTTCCGCTCGAGCTTGCGCCGCTCTTCGTCCTGCGCGCTCACCAGGCGTTGGCGTGATGCACGGAGCTGCTCGATGTGGTCCATGAGCTGCTCCGTCAACGCCACGTTGCGCATCACCAGGCCCACCTGTCCGGCCAGGTTGCGCACGAGCCTCTCTTCGGTCGGCGTGATCGATTCGCCGGGCCGTTTCACGATCGACAGGGCGCCGAGGAGCTCGCCCTGATGCCGGATCGGCTCCCGCATCGCGGAGGCGGACACGTCGCCCGGGTCGTCCTCATCGGCGGCGATCGGCCGAAGCGGCTCCGCGTCATGCGGCCAGGTCGCCTCCGCGACCAGCTCGTCCCCGATACGGACCCAGACGTCCGCTCGGATCGCCCCGGTGCCGCCCGCGAGCGCGCCCGCCATCCTCGGCAGGAGCTCTTCGTTCGCATAGACGTTGCCGAGACGCTCCGAGAACTCGGAGAGCACCTCGTACGGTTCGGCTCGCTCGCCGTAGACCAGTCGGTCGGCGAAGCGCTGCGCTCTGGCGCGGATCGGCTGGAACGCCAGGGCGACGATCGCGGCAGCCGCCGCAGACAGGAGCGGATCCGCACGGCTCCCGACGATCGCGCCGATGCCCACGACGATCGCGCCGTAGACGACCGTGATGAACACCGCGAGCGCACCGAACAGCAGCGCGCGGTTGATCACGAGGTCGATGTCGAACAGGTGGTACCGCAGCACCGACACGCCGATCGCGATCGGGATCAAGCCGAACGAGAAGATCGAGATGTTCTGGAGGACGGTCATCCAGGCGGGCTGGTTCGCGCCCCACGAACCTGCCGCTCCGATGAGGAGGGCGAGCGTGTACATGACCCCGACGAACGTCGCCGCCGTCACCAACCATCGCAGCTGGAGCCGCTCGATCCCCGTCGATCGGCGGAACCGTCGCACCAGGGCGACGAGCGACCCCACCACCCCGATGGGCAGCATGGCGATGCTGACGACCGCGACCGTGATCACCGGGCGCAGTGCCTCGAGGCCGAGCGGGTTCCGGTAGTTCGCGAACGTGCCAGCTTGGTCGCCGAACTTCCCGGGGGACAGGACGATCGTCAGCCAGATGAGCGCCAGGCTCGCCGCGAGGATCCGCGCGAACCACCGCCACCGGGGCGAGGGCAGATGTCCGTCCGGGAACAGCAGGAGCAGGAACGTCGCGGGCAGGCCGACGACCGGCACCCACAACGGGTTGTTCAGCGATTCGGCGACCAGCCCCAGCTGGCGACCACCGATCCCACCGTTGACCGCGTAGCCGGCGTACGACTGGAGGAAGGAGCCCAGCCCGATCGCCACTCCGATCCCCACCATCAGCCATCCCAGCGAGTTCTCGGGCCGGCGCGTGGCCATCAGGTACCCGACGATCGGGAACAGTGTGAACCCGACGACGAACCCCGTGTCGGTGGGCTCCCGGTCGATCGTCGAGAGCCAGAGGCCCACCACGATCCCCAGGACCGTGAGGCCGGAGATGATGCGCGCGAGCAGGACGAGCCGCTCGCGACGAGCGGCCGTCATGTGCTCGAGGTCGTCGCTGCGCGCCGCCATGGGGGCATGGTCGCACCATCGCGCGGTCGCTCCAAGGGTGCCACCACGATGGGTGGGAGGGGTGTTACGGGGTCAGACCGCGGGCCAGCTTGCGACCACGGGATGGTCGACCGCGACGACCCCCACCGACGCGGCTCCGCCGGGTGCGCCGAGCCCGCTCACCGTGTCGTTGAAGAACTCCGCGTTGATCGGCGTGAACTGCTTCCACTCGTCCGGGACGTCATCCTCGTAGAAGATCGCGGTCACCGGGCACACGGGCTCGCACGCCGCGCAGTCCACGCACTCGTCCGGCTGGATGTACAGCATGCGCGGTCCTTCGTAGATGCAGTCGACGGGGCATTCGTCCACGCACGCGCGGTCCTTCACGTCGATACAGGGCTCGGCGATCGTGTAGGTCATGGTCGGGCCTCCTTCATCGTGTCCGGTCCATCATGTCTGCTGGATGTGTTCGCGGCAAACGTCTCGAAGGGAACGGTAATGTGACGAGGATGGACCACGGAAAACGTATGAGAGGTCGCCGATGAGTTACGTCGCAGCCGAGGAACGGTATGACCGGATGGTGTATCGATTCTGCGGCCGGAGCGGGCTGGCGCTGCCCGCTCTGTCGCTCGGCCTCTGGCACAACTTCGGCGACTCCACCCCGGGGGAGACCCAGCGAGCGATCCTGCGGACCGCGTTCGACCTGGGGATCACTCACTTCGACCTGGCGAACAACTACGGACCCCCGTACGGGAGCGCCGAGCGGAACTTCGGCAAGATCCTCAAGAAGGACTTCGCGGCGTACCGCGACGAGATGCTCATCTCGACGAAGGCGGGCTGGGACATGTGGCCGGGCCCGTACGGGCAGGGCGGGGGCTCGCGGAAGTACCTGCTCGCGAGCCTCGACCAGAGCCTCGAGCGTATGGGTCTCGACTACGTCGACATCTTCTACTCCCACCGCTTCGACCCGGACTCGCCCCTGGAGGAGACGATGGGTGCGCTCGCGGCCGCGATCCATCAGGGCAAGGCGCTGTACGCCGGCATCTCGTCGTATTCGCCGGGGATGACGAGCGAAGCAGCGCGGATCATGCGCGAGCTGCAGGTCCCTTTGCTCATCCATCAGCCGTCCTACAGCATGCTGAACCGCTGGATCGAAGCGGGGCTGCTCGACACGCTCGTGGAGGAAGGGATGGGTTGCATCGCCTTCTCGCCGCTCGCGCAGGGCGTGCTCACCGACAAGTACCTGTCCGGCGTACCGGAGGATGCGCGGATCAACCGTCCGGGCGGCGACTCGCTGCAACCGGAGCACCTGAGCGAGCAGAACCTCGCCCGGGTCCGCGCGCTGAACGAGATCGCCCGCGCGCGCGGCCAGAGCCTGGCGCAGATGGCGCTCGCGTGGACGCTCCGCGACCCCCGCGTCACTTCCGCGTTGATCGGCGCCAGCCGCCCGGAGCAGGTGACCGAGAACGTCGGTGCGCTCGACAACCTGGAGTTCACGACCGAGGAGCTCGACGGCATCAACGAGTTCGCGCGGGAGGGCGGCGTCGACCTGTGGGCGAATCCCTCCCACGACGAGCGACCGTAGGGGTGAGCCGCTGCCGGTGGGCGCCGCCGAGCGATAGCGCGCGGGTGTGAGCGGCCCGACGACGCCTTTCGATCAGCTGGACTTCCTGTACATGCCGAGTCGCGACGTCGCGACGGACCTCGCGTACTTCACCTCCGTGCTCGGAGGCCATGTGCGGTTCGCGATCGACGCGATGGGCACACGGGTCGCGGCCATCGAGCTCGCCCCCGGTCCACCGTTGATCCTCCTCACGGACCACGTGGAAGGGGATCGCGCGATCCTCGTCTATCGCGTGGCCGACCTCGACGCGTCACTCGCCGCGCAGGAGGCCGCGGGATGGGTCCGGGAGCGTGCGTTCGAGATCCCGCACGGTCCGTGCTGTTCGTTCACCACGCCGGGTGGACATCGCGTGGCGCTCTACCAGCTCACGCGACCCGAAGCCGCCGGTCACTTCGACGGTCGCCGCGACTTCTGAGGATCAGGCGAGCCAGGCTGCCAGCCGCTCCGCCTCGTCCTCGACATCACGTCGTGTCGCTCGCGGGAGGGGTTCGAACGGCGCCACCACGACGCGGTCGCCGTGATGCTTCCACGTGCCGGCGACCTGCCCGTCGACCAGGAACGTCGGCATGGAGTGCGGGGTCTTCGTGTCGAACACCTTCGAACGGAGCCGCTCGGGCAGTATCTGCGTCCGGCGCGCGTGGACGAGCAGCGTGGCGTCCCACGTCGGGAGGAACCGGACGGGGGCGGGGGCATCGGCAGCGGGAAGCGGCGCCCTCGGGAGATCGAACAGCTCTCCGCCGCGCTCGTCGCGGAACCGCCGCAACGGCATCCGCTTGAGCGCCGGTGCGAGCGTCGTCACCGAGACCCCGGCCCAGCTCGCGATGTCCTTGCGCGATGCCGGACCGAATCCGCCGAGGTAGCGCCTGACGAGCAGTTCCAGCCCCTCGTCGAGCGTCGCGTCGGGAGCGTTCCTCAGCCAGTTCTCCGCCACGGCATACAGGTCGGCCGAGCGCCGCTCCCACGTCCCCGACGGCGGAACGCGGAGGAGGTTGAGCCACCCGCCGACGCCGTTCCACATGGTCGAGGTCACGCCGAGCTTCTCGACCAGGTCCTTCCGGCGGCGAGGACCATCGGCCAACAGTGATCGCGCGCGTCGCGCGACGGCCGCCACCTCACGCTCGGAGATCTGGTGCCGGGTCGCGCCCAGCCACCACGTGCGACTGTCCTCGCGGATGCCGGCCGCGAGCGGCCAGTAGTCGCTCGCCGTGACGAGGTGGATCGTGCCGCGCATCAACGTGCCCTGGACGATCGTTCGCCGCTCCAGCGCCTTCGTCAGCTGCGAGCGTTCGAAGCGTTCGAGCCGCGTCCACAACCCGATGTAGGAGGACGGCGCGTACTGCGACTGCACCCCTCCCATCCGCTCGATCGCCCTCGCGAGCGGCGTGCGCACGCGCTCCAAGAGCATCTGTCGTGCCAGCAGGGCGCGGTTCAACTCGCGTTCGGTCAGCGTCCGCTCGGTCACCCGCGGAGTCTAGGTCGAGCGATGATCACGTCGTTCGGCGGTAGTCGATCGCCCATCGCTCGACCCACGTGGCGCCATCCGGCGAGGACTCCCAGCGCCAGCGGAACGCGTCGCGCTCGACGTCGCTGAAGACCATGCGCTTGAAGAGCCGATCCTCGTCGACGGGCTCCGGCGTGGCGAAGATCGTGCCCTCTTGCGTCCGGGTGCCGACGAAGTGCCAGTAGCTCCCGTTCGAGTCGACCCAGGTCTGGCGCCACGAACCGGTCTGCGGGTCATGCACGGAGACGCTCATCCCCGACCACGGCTCGGGCGGTCCCGCCTCGAACCGCTCGACGATGACCGCATCGCCCAGCTCGCGTGTGATGGTGTTCGAGCCGCCTCCACCCTCCCACGTCGCGGTCCACGTGCCGAGCCAGAAGTCGAGCGCGTCGGGTCCCACACGACGAAGCGTAGGTCGAACGCCCCCGATGAGCTTGCGGTAACCTGCGCTTTCTGATCGGTTCGCAGGCCTGGCGGTACGGGTTCGAAAGCGCGGATGTGGGTAGGGTCGTCGGATGAAGGTCCGTCGTCGCGCTCGGCTCGATCCATCGCAGATCCAGGATCGTCGCGGGATGTCGCGCGGCACCGGTCTGGCCGTCGGCGGCGGGGGCCTGGGCCTGATCGTGGCGATCGTGTTCGTCGTCATCAGCGCGCTGGGTGGGGGGAACGCGAACTCGGTCCTGCAGGACCTCGCCGGCGTCACGGTCGGCAACGGTTCGTCCTCAGCCGATCTGAGCCACTGCAGGACGGGCGCCGACGCGCGGGACAGTGAGGACTGCCGGATCGTCGCGTACGTCAACAGCATCCAGGCGTACTGGAGCGGCACGGTCCGGCACTACCGGGATGCGCCGACCGTGTTCTTCACCGACCAGACCTCCAGCGCGTGCGGCCAAGCGACCACGGACTCCGGCCCCTTCTACTGTCCATCGGACGGCAACATCTACATCGACCTGGGGTTCTTCCAGGAGCTGACGGATCGGTTCGGCGCGAACGGAGGTCCGCTCGCCGAGGCGTACGTGCTGGCACACGAGTACGGTCATCACGTCCAGGACCTCCAGGGACTGTTCGCCCGTGGAGGGACGAGCGGTCAGGGACCCCGGGGCGGATCGGTCCGGACCGAGCTGCAGGCGGACTGCTACGCGGGTGTCTGGGCGGCGAACGCCGTACGGACGGGGTTCGTCACGAGCATCACGGACCAAGACGTCGCCGACGCGCTCGATGCCGCGGCCGCGGTGGGGGACGACCGGATCCAGCGCGAGACCCAGGGCCGGGTGAACCGCGAGACGTGGACCCACGGTTCGTCGGCCGAGCGGCAACGGTGGTTCCGGACGGGCTTCACCTCTGGGGACGCGAGCGCCTGCGACACGTTCAGCGGGTCGGTCTGATCTCGCGGATCAGCTGAGGCCGTTGCTCTTGCGGACCCGTTCCACGGTCCAGCGCATGGTATCGACGAACGACTCCCGAGCCTCCGGGACGGAGAGCTTCGCGAGCGTGATGTCCGGATAGTCCGGCTTTTCCAGCTTGAAGCCCGTGATGCTGCCGAGCTTGCCGCGGAGCGCCTCCTCCTGCTCCGCGATCCTGAACGGATTGATCCGCCGGAGCGTCTTCAGCTGCACCGCCACCCGGCCACCTTTGGAGAAGAGCGCGAAGAGCTCGACGTCGGTCAGCATGCCCGGGATGACGGATACGAACGAAGCGCCCGTCGTGTGTGGAGGCTGGTGAGTGGAGCGCAGCCGCATGGCCGACGTCGCGTCGATCAACATCCGTGTCGTCGTGGCCGCCTGCTCACCGTGCGTCTGCTCGACGGTCGTGACCAGCTCTTTGATCCATCCCGGCTCGGTCATCATCCCCCACCATAGCCGGAAGACGGTGCGGCCGGTGAGCCGGACCGCTCCGCCGCTCTCGCCCTAGACTCTCGACCGATGGACGTGGAGACGGTCGAGGAGGGTACCTACGATCTCGCGGTCTTCGCCGACGAGCTCGACGCTGCACCCTCCAACGTGGCGGTCGGCACATCGCGCCTGTTCGAGAACGACCGGGTGCGCGTCTGGGAGGTGCGGCTGGCCCCAGGCGAACGGACGCCGTTCCACGCCCACACGGTTCGGTACTTCTGGACATGTGTCGATGCAGGGATCGGTCGCTTCAGTCCTGCCGGGGTTCAGGGTTCAAGCGGAGCGAGCTCATGACCGCTCCGATCATCCATGAGCTCGGAAAGCGAAGGAGCAGCCCGCGCGGGCCGCTCCTTCGCGCTCGCCGTTGATCGGACGGTCAGCGATGGTTCACGGTGGGCGACGTGTCTGCCATGCAGATGTCGTTCCCTCCGTTCATCGTCTTCCTCTTGGCGATGGCGCGGTACTTTCCGTTCCTATCTTCCAGGTGCTCGGAGTATCTGCCGCGGCCATCTGTCCGGTCCGTTCCGACCGTTTTCCAAGAGCCGTTCTTGAGGTGTTGGATCTTGACGGTCATCTTGGATCGACAGGCGCTGAACCCGTCGGCAACCGTGATGGTCCCGGTCGCGACCAGGCTCTTCTTGAGCTTCAAGGTCACGGACCTCGTGTGCTTCATGATGGCCGTTACGGTGAAGTCGCTGGAGCTGGTGGCCGTTCCACCGGGCGTGGTCACGGTGATCCGGCCGCTCGTCGCGGCCGAAGGTACGGTGGCGGACATCCGCGTTGAGGTGCCTGCCGAGAACGACGCCGTGATGCCGTTGAAGGTGACCGACGTGGCCCCGATGAGGTTCGTCCCGTAGATGGTGACGCTCGTCCCGACGTTGCCGTGCGCGGGTATGAACGACGTGATGGTCGGCACCTTGGCCACCGTGAAGTTGCCGCTGCTGCTGCGCGTTCCACCCGAGGTCGTGACCGTTATCGGTCCCGTCTGGCGCCTGGACGGCACCGTCGCGGTGATCTGTGACGCAGAGCTCACTATGAAGCTCGCGGAGGCCCGTTGAACGACACCAGGCGGTGCAGCCGAAGTTCGTCCCGTAGATGGTGACGCCATTGCCTGACGTACCGCTCATGGGCGAGAACGAGGTGATCGTCGGCATCCCCGCAGCGGCGACGATGAAGTTCTTCGTGCTCGTGGTATCCCCGCTCGGAGCGTCCACGGCGATCGTGCCGGATGTCGCTCCACTGGGAACCGCGGTGGTGATCATCGTGTCCGACACGACCGTGAACGTCGGTTGGTTCGTCCCATCGAACCGAACCGCCGTCGCATCGCCGCCGCTGTTGAATCCGCTGCCGATGATGGTGACGGCGTTCGTCGCAACGCCACACGCCGGCGTGAACGAGGAGATCGTTGCAGCCGAAGCAGGCAGCGCCGTCACGACCATCCCGATCGCCCCGACAACGAACGCCACCGCCGTCGCGCGGGCCGAGACCCTCTTGTGCTTCTGGTGTCTCAACATGGTTCCTCCCTCCCTCGCTGCTGCTCGTTCGGACCGCGCTTCCCGCAGAGATCATCGCTATCCGTTCAGGGGTCTCGAATCACTCGTCACCTCCTCCACCCGATTCCTGCATCCAAGATCCACGGGCTGAGGACCACGGGGTGCACTCGGGGGATGGACCGTGAAGCGGTGGAGTCGGGGGCATGTCGTGCTCCACCACCCTTCCTCTGTCGTGGCGCTATCTCAGCGCAGACGCCTGGGGGAATGGTGTGATCCGGCTGGACGCTTCCCGAGAGATGAGAACGCTTCGGCGTGGTTGCCGAAGCACCCATATGCTCAGCGTTCCCTTGTCGTGCGCGGTACCTTCCATGAGCGGGTTCCAAAGTCATGCGTGCTTCGCTCACGCAGCGTGCGACCGCTGCCGCCCCTTGCGGACGGATCGCTCCTCTCCCTCTCATCGGATCCTCAGCCTTGTCACAGTGCTTCTCAGGGTTGGGCCACGACACTCCGGACATGCGCCGGATGAACTCGCACCGACTCCTGAACGTCTCGCTCGCGATCCTTCTGCTCGTGGTGGCGGGAGGCGCCTACCTTGTGACTCGCGGCGGCGACGCAGGCTCCACGGGTGACGTCGTGACCACAACGGTCTCGCGCGGCACCGTCCGCGCCACGGTTTCTGCATCCGCAACCGTAGAGGCGCCGCAGGACCTCGGGTTGAACTTCACGACTGCAGGCACGATATCGAGCCTCGATGTCGAGGTCGGGGACAAGGTCCATGCCGGCCAGGTCGTCGCTCGGGTGAAAGACATCTCTTCGCAGCGGAGCCTCGAGGAGGCGTTGAGCAACCTGTCGTCAGCCCAAGCTTCGCTCGCGGCCGCCCAACAAGGTCAGACCGCCGCTGAGGCCAAGGCGGCTGCCACGGCGGTGGCCTCCTCCGCGCGCAGGTGCAGTCCGCGAAGTCAGCGTTGAGCCACGACCGGGTCGTCGCCGCGGCGAACGCTGCGCAGTATCGGCAGCAGATCGACGCCGCACAGATAACCCTCGATCTGGCGAACAGCCGATCGGCGAGCGACCAAGCACAGCTGGCGGCGGACCAGGCCGACGAACAACAGGAGTGCTCCGTGGATCCGGCGAGCGCCGCATGTCAGAGCGCTACGGCGGCCGTGAGCAGCGGTCAATCTCAAGTCGACCAGGACCAGACCTCGATCGTGCAGGCGCAGAGCGGCCTCGACTCGGCGAAGGTGAGCCAACGAGTCGGCCTCGCCCGCGACAGGCAGACCATCGCGCAGGCCGTGTCACAGGTGAAGAGCGCGGTGAGATCCCTGCGCTCGACGATCGCGTCGAACAGGGTCGGCGCTCAAGCCCACGCCGATCCTTCCCTCGTCGCCCAGTCCCGAGCATCGATGACCTCTGCGCAAGTGCAGGTCGACCAAGCACGGGAGGCACTGGCAGGCACCGTGCTCCGAGTGCCCACCGCCGGCACCGTCATCTCGGTCTCCGGGGTCGTCGGCGAAGTTGTCGCCGCCGGGGGCAACACCGTCAGCACTCCGCAGTCTTCCGACTCGACGGCGACCGATAGCTCGGCGACCGGCGTCGTCGTGGTCAGCGACATCAAGCATCTGGAACTTCACGCGTATTTCTCCGAGACCGATGCCGCGAAGCTCAAGGTCGGGCAGAAGGCGACGGCCACGCTCAACGCGATCTCTGACGTGACCCTTCGCGGCTCCGTGGTACAGATCGATGCCACCTCGACCATCGTCAGCAACGTCGTCGAATACGGCGTCACCATCCACCTGGCCCGGCACCCTGCTGGGATCAAGCAGGGCCAGACGGCGAACGTCCAGGTCAACACCAGCGTCGTGCACAACGCGCTCTACGTGTCCTCGGCGGCCATCACGTCCGCGGGGGGCCAGCACACGGTCTCCGTGCTCAACGACGACGGCACCCAGAGCACGGTGACGGTGGAAGTGGGTCTGGAGGGAGACCAGACGACGGAGATAACGTCGGGCCTCTCCGAAGGTGACCGTGTCGTGATCTCCTCCGGAGGTGGCGCGGGCGGTGGCTTCCCGACCGGTGGGTTCCCGGGCGGCGGGTTCCGCATCGGTGGGGGCGGCCCGTGAGCGCGACGGCGTCCACACCGACGCCGGGCACGGGCCCTCTCGACCACGTGGTCCCTGTGATCGAGCTTACCGATGTCCATAAGATCTACGGCCAGGACGAGGCACCGGTGCACGCCGTGAGAGGCGTGTCTCTGCGCATCGATCCGGGGGAATACGTCGCCATCGTGGGCGCCTCCGGTTCGGGCAAGTCCACGTTGATGCACATCATCGGCTGCCTCGACATCCCAACGGCGGGTCGGTACCTGCTCGAAGGGATCGACGTCGGAGGGCTGAGCCAGTCGCAGCTGTGCCTCGTACGGAACCGTAAGGTCGGCTTCGTCTTCCAGAGCTTCAACCTGCTGCCTCGTGTCACGGCGGTACACAACGTCGAGCTCCCACTCACCTATGCCGGGGTCAAGCGGAGCGAGCGACGGCGTCGGGCCCTGGCGGCTCTCGATCTCGTCGGGCTCCCGGGCGTCGATCGGGTCCCCGCCAACCTTTCGGGGGGGCAGCGGCAACGAGCCGCGATCGCTCGCGCGCTCGTGACGAGCCCGTCGTTGCTCCTCGCGGACGAGCCCACCGGCAACCTCGACAGCCAAGCGACGGCGGAGCTGCTCGACGTGTTCGATCGGTTGCACGAGTCCGGCCGGACGATCGTCATCGTCACGCACGAGCACGAGGTAGCGGCTCACACGGGCCGGGTCGTGACCGTCCGTGACGGCCGGATCTTGAAGGATGAAGCTCGATGAGCCCATGGGAGATCGTGCGTTCCGCGATCGACGGCATCGCCATGAACCGGCTCCGATCCGGGCTCACGACGCTGGGCATCCTGATCGGCGTGGGTGCCGTCATCCTGCTGCTCGCGGTCGGCAACGGCTCGGCGTTGCAGGTCCAACAGAACATCGAGCGGCTCGGGACGAACACGCTTACCGTCTTCAGCGGACGCATCGGGCCCGGGGCCTCGTCCGACACACAGAGCCAGGACCAGAGCCTCACGGTCGATATCGCCCGCGCGATCGCCGAAAGCTCGGGAGCCCCGGACGTCAAGAGCGTCACGCCCGAGATCACCGCTCAGGAGACCGCCACCTACGAGGGCACGAGCCACGACATCGGGACGTCGTGGGAACGTATCCGAGCTACTTCGAAGCCACGAACAGCCCGGTGTCGAAGGGCGCGTACTTCACCGACTCCGATGTGAACGACGCACGCAAGGTGGTCGTGATCGGGCAGACGGTAGCCACGGACCTGTTCGGCACGGTGAACCCGATCGGCGAGCAGATCACGATCGGCGGCGGATACTGGACCGTTGTCGGTGTCTTGGACGACAAAGGCTCGAGCGGCTTCCAGGACGCGAACGACGTCGTCCTCGCCCCCTTATCGACGGTGGAACAATCCCTCACCGGCTACGTGGCGCTGTCTTCGATCGTGATCCAAGCCACCTCATCCACGACCGTTGATGCGGCCGAAACAGAGATCACGGCGATCCTGAACAGCGAGTTGGATCTGAGTGATACGTCGCAAGCTTCGTATCAGATCCTGAATCAGTCGCAGCTCCTGACCACGAGCCAGGAAACGACGTCGACGTTCACCGTGCTCCTGGCCGTGGTCGCAGCGCTTAGCCTCCTGGTCGGAGGGATCGGGATCACGAACATCATGCTCGTCGCCGTGACCGAGCGGACACGTGAGATCGGCATCCGCAAGGCAGTTGGGGCCGGCCGGGGAGCGATCCTCGGGCAGTTCCTGGCAGAGGCCACCCTGTTGAGCATCTTCGGGGCCACCCTCGGCGTGGTCGCCGGGGTGGTCGGCAGCCGGTTCACGATCGTCGGTGTCAAGCCTGTGATCGTGCCCGGATCGATCCTGCTGGCCTTCGGCGTGTCGGTCGCGATCGGACTCTTCTTCGGGAGCTATCCGGCAAATCGCGCGGCATCGCTGCTGCCGATCGAAGCGCTTCGGTACGAATGAACCACGAGGCCAGGGAAGGAGATCGACATGAGCACCAGCACCCCCGGAGACACCGGGACCAACAGCGACACGACACCTGAGGACGTGCTTGCCACGCCTCCCGTAGCCGACGACATCACGTCGAGCTTGCGGCCCGCAACGTCTGGCCGCGGCGGACTACCGATCATGACCTATGTGCTGGCTGCGATCGTCCTCCTCGGCGCTGGGTTCCTTGCCGGCACGATGCTCAACAAGGGATCGGACTCGAACACGCTGGCAGGCGGAGGGTTCCCGAGTGGATTCCCGGGCGGAGCGCTCCCGAGTGGCGTCCCGGGCGGGCGTGCCGGCGGCGGCGGCATCACCTTCGGGACGGTCACGAAGGTCGAAGGAGATACCGTCTACGTCAAGCAGGCGGACGGAACGACCATCTCCGTCAAGACGAACGGATCGACCACGGTGCAGGTCTCGACAACCGGAACGGTGTCGGACCTATCGCCGGGGTCGACGGTGGTCGTGCAGGGCAGTTCGTCCGGAGAGAACACGGTCACCGCGCAGACGATCACGGAGGGCGGCCTCGGCGCGGGCGCTGGGAACGCGTCCGGACTGGGCGGATCCGGCAGCTGATGGAGTACACCTCCATCCGACTGAAGTCGTTCGGTCGTTGCAGCCCGAACGGAGCGTGTTCTCCGACGTGGAACGCTCCGCAGGGGCGGTTCAGCATCCGCGGTCTGACGTCGTGCCCGGCGGCGTCGTCGGCCTGCCAGACCTCGAGCAACGCCCCATCGAGCGAAGCACATCCGAGAGCAAGATGATCTCTTCTGCCTTGCCTACCTCAGTGAGGAACCCGGGCGCGTCCATCCACTCGTCGGTGACACGTCAACTCGGAGATGAGCACGAGGAGCCCTTCGGCGCTCCGTGCGATCATGTCCGTCAACCGTGGGCTGCAGCCATGGTCCCCGAGGTTAGGCGCCGGCCTCCAGGTTCGCCTTCAGCATCTTCATGCCCTTGTTGGTCGCGGGCTTGATGAACCCGCCCAGGATCAGCGGGAACATCGCGCCGGTGAAGCCGGACGGCTTCGGGAAGTCGAGCGTGCGGTCGATCCTCGTCGCGTCCCCCTGAGGCGTCAGGAGGTACGTGTTCACGAAGTCCTCGCCGCGCTCACGTCCGGTGAACTCGATCCTGCGGGGAGGCTCGAACGCGGTCACCTCGACGTCGTTGCGATGATCCGCGTCCTTGGGCACCCACCCGTACGACGTGAACCTGCTGCCGAGCTGCACCGGGTCTTCCAGGCCCTCTACGCGGTAGGCCTTCGGTGACCACTCCTTGTGCCTCTGGACGTCGGCGAGGTACGAGAAGACCTCGTCCAGCTTCCGGTTGACGACGATGCTCACCTGGGTCTTGGCTCTGTCGCTCATCGCTCCTCCTCCTGGGCACGACCACCGTGGCCTCACCCATCCCCACGACGAACGGCGGCCTTCCGCGTCGACATCCTCGACCGAGGTCACTCCTGCGGTTGGGACTCCACCACCTCGGTCGGAGCGCTGTGGACCGCGGGGATGCTGCCGAGCTTGCCCGCCTGGTAGTCCTCGAATGCTTGTCGCAGCTCGTCCCGGGTGTTCATGACGAACGGCCCCATCCACGCCACCGGCTCGCGGATCGGCCTGCCGCCGAGCAACAGCACCTCGAGCGCGGGGGAGCGGCTCTCCTGGACCTCGGCCGCCCGGACGTTGATCGTGTCGCCGGCCCCGAACACGGCCAGCTGGCCGGTGGCCACCGCGATCCTCTCGGCGCCGACGGTTCCGGCGCCCGCGAGCACGTACGCGAGCGCGTTGAACGCCGGGTCCCACGGAACCTCGAGCGTTGCGCCGGGGGAGAGCGTCGCGTGCACCATGGTCATCGGGGTGTAGGTGTCGCCGGGGCCGGACCGTCCCGCGAGGTTGCCGGCGATGACGCGGACGAGCGCGCCGGCATCCGATGATGCGAGCAGGACGACCTCGTTGCCGCGCAGGTCCTGGTACCGGGGCGGCGCCCATTTCTCCGCCTTCGGCAGGTTCACCCAGAGCTGCAGGCCGTGGAACAGACCGCCGCTCATGACCAGGTGTTCCGGCGGCTTCTCGATGTGCAGGATGCCGGCGCCCGCCGTCATCCACTGGGTGTCGCCGTTCGTGATGACCCCGCCGCCGCCGTTGGAGTCCTGATGCTCGAAGATCCCGTCCATGATGTACGTGACGGTCTCGAATCCTCGGTGCGGATGCCACGGCGTGCCCTTCGGCTCGCCCGGCGCGTACTCGACCTCACCCATCTGATCCATGTGGATGAACGGGTCGAGCTCGGTCAGATCGACGCCCGCGAACGCGCGGCGGACCGGGAATCCCTCTCCCTCGAAACCGCCGGGAGCGGTGGTGACGGAACGGACCCGGCGCGTCGTCGCGGTCGGGTCGATCTGCGGAAGCCGGCGGAGCGTGGTGATGTCTTCAACGGTGATGGCTGGCATGGGTCGGTTCCTCCTCGTCGCTCCGCTGAACGGCCGGAGCCAGGGCGCTCTATTCCGCTCACCGCGAGGTTGCGAGCGCCTTCGCGTGCGCGTCCGCGAGCATCGCGACGCGCGTGGGGCGGCGGCGTGTGCCCGGCGAGTTCCAGGGCCAACAGCGCCGAGCCGACCACCGGCGCGAACTCGAGGCGTTGAAGGCGGGCATCCGGGACGACGGGGCACACACGCCTCCAGCGCGTCGATCAGTCGCTGTTCCCGCCGTGGAACAACTGGCGCGCAAGCACCATGTCGAACGCAGTGTCTTGCATGCCCAGCGTCCGGACGATGTGCACGGCCGTTGCGCCGAGCATCGAGCCCGCGTGGGCGAGCAGCGGCTGGGCGACTGCGTCGCCGTCCGCTGCGGCCGCTTTGATCACCAGCGGAGAGAAGCGGGTCTGGTCGATCCGCCCTCGGGCTGTTCCGTCGAGGAGATCGACGACGTCGATGCCAGCCCGCGGATTCACACAGCGCCTGGTCAAGCTCGGTCTGTGGGCCTCGGCCGGTGAACGCGTCGGCCACCGCCCTGAGCGCGTCTTCGGATACGTCGCTCTCGCTCCCGTAGTCGCCGAAGTCGGGGCCGAGCCCAAGGCTTCGGTACTCCACCCCCTCCCGGTTCCGACCCGCGATGACCGAGCCGTTGCCGGCGATGATGACGACGCCGAAGGGGTGATCCGTTCCGGCGCGCAGCGCGGCGAACGAGTCGTTCATGATCCGGCATCGGCCCCGCAGGCCGATCGCCTCGGGGATGCCAGCGAGCCGGCGCTCGTCGACGGGGAAGTCCACGCCCGCCAATGCGAAGACCGATGCATCGATGCATCGCTCGTCTCATCTCGGCGGCTTTCAACGCCTCGGTGACACACGATCGGAGCGCGCTCGCCGCCGCGGCGATGCCGATTCTGGTCCCAGTCGGAGGAATCATCGTTGACACCGACAGCCCAAGAGGGACCCAGCCAGCATCGGTGAGGACGGCGTTGCTATGAACACCGTCGCCCTCGACACCCAGCACGATGTCCATGGGCTCAACGATACTCCGCCGTGGGGTCGCCTACCCCGCCGAGGCGAGCTCTGCCAACACGCGGTCGAGCGTGCTGACCAGCACTTCAGCCTCCTCACCGGAGATCACCAACGGCGGACGGATCTTCAACACGTTGCCGTGCCGCCCGGTCGTTCCGACCAGGACCCCTCGCTCACGCATCGCGTTCACGACCAGATCCGCCTCGGCCGTCGCGGGGGCGCGCCCGTCATGGTCGCGCACGAGGTCCACGCCGATCAGCAAGCCGAGTGCGCGAACGTCGCCGATCAGCTCGTGCCGGGACATGAGCTTCTCCAGCGCACTTCGGACCCACATGCCCCGTTCGGCCGCGTTCTGCTGCAGGTGCTCCTGCTCGATCACGTCGAGCACGGCGAGAGCCGCCTCGCACGCCACGGGATTGCCCCCGAACGTGCTGAACCACTCGGTCTCGAGCGCGAAACGATCCACGATGTCGGCGCGCGTGACGACCGCCGCCACGGGGTGGCCGTTGCCCATCGGCTTGCCCAGGGTGACGACGTCGGGGACCACGCCGTGCACGTCGAAGCCCCACAGCTGCGAGCCGGGGCGACCGAACCCCGACTGAACCTCGTCCGCGACGAACAACCCGCCGACCTCGCGCCAGCGCCGCACCGCGTCCTGCAGGAATGCGGCGGGGGGCGTGAAGATGCCGTCGCTCGTGAACCCGGAGTCCACGACCATCGCGGCCGGCCGGATGTCGCGTTCGGCGAGTGCGGCGATCGCCTCGTCGACGTGCTCCGCGTATCGGGTCGTCCAATCCGGGTCCTCGCGACGGTAGGGGCCTCGGTATCCGTCGGGTGCCGGGATGGTGGCCACGTGCGACGGATCTACGCCGTCGCCCCATCCTTCGGGCGACAGGTCGACGATCGCGGTCGTCACGCCGTGGTACGCGAAGTCGGTGACGAGACCGCCCGACGCACCGGTGACGGTCGTCGCGAGGCGCCACGCTAGATCGTTCGCCTCGCTCCCGGAGTTCACGAGCATCACGGTGTCGAGCCCGTCGGGCATGGTGGCGATCAACCGCTCTGCGAGCTCCAGCGCCGCGCCGTGGAGATAGCGTGTGTTCGTGTTGAGCGTCGCCGCCTGTCGGGCGATCGCCTCCACCACGTGGGGATGCGAGTGACCCACGACGGGAACGTTGTTGTAGCAGTCCAGGTAGGCGCGCCCTTCAGCGTCGTAGAGCCACGAGCCACGGCCGCGAACCAGATGCAGCGGGCGATCGTAGGAGAGGGGGGAGATCGCCGATCCGAGCACATGCCGGCGACGTTCGATGAGCTCCTCGATCGAGCCGCCGGCTCGCGGCACCGCGCGATCGGTGCGGGTCGCTGCGTCCACCGCCTCCCTGATCTTCCGTTGGTACTCCGCCAGGCCCAGGTCGCGGTAGGCGTCGAGCATCGTCCACACGCCCGCATCCCACCCCGTGATGTACTCGGCGTTCTCCGGGTAGCGGCGGACGCGCCATGCCGAGATCACCGCCGTCGTGACCCAGCGCGCCAGCAGCAGGTCGGGCAGGACCGCGATCTCGTCGTCGAGGAACGGGGTGACCGATGCGTATCCCGCGGCCGTCGCTTCAAGCGCTCCGAAGTGATCGGAGCGTTCCCCCATCAGCGCCTCGACGGTCGAGACGAAGTCACAGATCAATGCCGAGTGCGCCATGTCACCGAAATCGACGATGCCCGAGACGCGTTGCTCCGCATCGAACAGGCAGTTGTCCGACGTCAGGTCGTTGTGGATCACCTGCGCCCGCAAGGCGCCGAAGACGGGGCTCACGTGCTGCTCGAACCTGTCGAGCACGTCATCGACCACGGCGCGTCCGGCCGGATCGGGGATGTGCTGCACGAACGGGCGGAGCTGCAACGCGTGCTTGACGTTCCAGAGCAGGGGATGTCCGGCGGACGGATGGAAGAAGCCGCGGAGGGCGCGTCCCAGCCGCGCGCATGTCGCCCCGAACGAATACAGGGTCTCGGAGCGAAACTCGTGGGGCTCCATGGCGCGCCCCGGCAGCAGCGTGACCATCCGCACGATGTGTGAGCGGCCGTCGGACCCGATGACGTGTGCCTGGAGTTCGTCGCCCTCCGTCGGGACCAAGCGCATCACCGGGAGCGTCGGATCGGTGCGGGCCACGTGCTGCAGTCCCTGCGTCTGCATGTCGATCACGCCCGGATCGTCCGCCGGGTTGCCGATCTTCAACACGAACCCTCGGCCGTCTCCGGTGACGATCTTGACGTTCTGGTCCCGCTCGCTCACGAGCGGCGACGCCGCACCCTTCACGCCGAAGACGTCCGCGGCGATCCGTTCCGCATCATCCGGCCCGAATGCGGGCGGCGGCGCTTCGAGCGGGTCGGGCTCGCCGGCGTTGCTCGGCGCGTGTGCGGCGGTGTCGGTCATCGGAGCACCACTCTAGACGGGTCCGCCGAGAGCAAAAAAAAGAAAAAAGAAAAAAGAAAGAAAAAAAAGAGAAGAAAAGAAAAAGAGAAAAGAAAAAAAAAAAGAGAAGGAGAAAGAAAAAAAAAAAAAAAAAAAAGAAGAAAAAGGAAAGGGAGAAAAAGAAAGAAAAAAAAAGAAAGAAAAAAAAAAAAAAGGAAAAGAAGAAAAAAAGAAAGGAAAAAAAAAAAGAAAAAAGAAAAAGAAAAAGAAAAAAAAAAAAGAAAAAAAGAGAAGAAAAAGAAAGAGAAAGAAAAAAAAAGAGAAAAAAAAGAGAAGAAAGAAAGAAAAGAAAAAAAAGAAAAAAGAGAAAAAGAAAGAAAAAAAGAAGAAGAGAGAAAAGGAAAGGGAGAAAAAAAAGAAGAAAAAAAAAAGAAAAAAGAAGAAGAAGAAGAGAAGGGGAAAAAGAAGAAGGGAAAGAAGGAGAGGAAAACAAAGAGGAAAAAGGAAGGGACAGAAGAAGGAGAAAGGGAAAGAAGAAAAGAAAGGAAAGAAGGAGAGAAAGAAGAAGGAGGGAGAAGAGGAGAGAGAGAGAGGGAGAGGAGGAAGAGGAGGGAGAAGAGGGGAAGAGGGGAGAGGAGGAGAGAGAAGGAGAGAGGAGAGGAGAGAGAGAAGAGGGAGAGGGGAGAGAAGAGAGGAGAGAAAAAAGAGAAGGGAAAGAGAGGAGGGAAGGAGAGAGAAGAGGAGGGAGAAGAGAGAGGAGAGAGAAGAAAGAGAAGGAGAAGAGAGAAGGAGAGAGAGGAGAGAAGTAAGAGAGGAAGAGAGAAGAGAAGAAAGAGGAGAGAGAGAAGGAGGGAGAGAAAGAGAGAGAGGAGAGGAGAAGAGAAAGAGAAGGAGAAGGAAAAGAAAAGGGGAGAAAAAACAAAGAGGCAGAGACGGCGCGCAGCGCGTGCCGGACGTCTCCGGCGGCCACCCGCTGGGGAAGTCGTGCCTCGCCGACGCGCAGGAGAAGGTGAGGACGGCAGGACAGAGGTGGCCTCGTCCTCAGTCAGGGGGAAGCACGAAGGAGAAGAGGTAAAGAGGCCGTGGTCCGGTAGCGGCCGGCGGGTTCAACCTGATGTGCAGGCGCAAGAAGGTGGCGCCGTCGGCACCCGGAGAGGTCGCTCCGAAAAGGGTAGGGGCACCTGCGTCGTCGGAGCCCGGAAGCTCAGTGGGATCCAGACGCGCCCGCGGCGACGTGGCGAAGCAGGTCTCAGCGGAAGTGACGATGCCGCAGCGTCACCCGTGGCGCCACCGAGCTGAGAGTATAGGGGAAAGAGAAGAAACTCAGGGTGGAGAAAATGAAAAAGAGAGAGATGAGGAGAAGAGAAGAAGGAAGAAGTAAGAAATGAAAGAGATGAGGAAGATGGAGGAAGTTCTCGGCTACGGCGGAGGTGGGCCGCAGCAGCTACTCCTTGGCTGCTGCGCGCTTCTCCTCGTACATCGTGGCGGTCGCGTCGAGCATCGCCAGGTAGTTCGTGATGCCCTCGCGAGCTTCCTCCGCCTCTTCAGTCAGGCCGGTCAGCCGGTCGATCTTCCAGTGCTTGAACAGCACCGGCAGCACCACCTGATCGTGATGGATGCGCAGGTCGTAGATACCCGCTTTCGCCATCTGGATCGCCTTCGCCTTGAACTCCGGGATCTGGATGCCGGGCATCTGGAACCCGACGACCTGCCGGTTGATCGCCATGATCATCGCTGAGGGGTCGATCTCGAGCGCGCTCTTCGCGAGCTCGCGGTAGAAGACGTAGTGGAGGTTCTCGTCGATCGCGATGCGAGCGGTCAGCTTCTCGATCAACGGGTCGTCGGTGTACTGACCCGTGTTCCGATGGGCGATCCGTGTCGCGAGCTCCTGCAACGAGGTGTAGACGAGTCCGTCCAGCGGATCGGGGAAGAACCCGCCGTGGCCATCCGGGTAGTAGCCGCGGCACACGGTATCCATGCGGCTCCGCTCGAGCGCCACGGGGTCGACGCCTCGGGTCACGGTCAAGTAGTCGCGCAGGACGACCGCGTGGCGGCCCTCCTCCGCGGTCCATCGCCGAACCCACTCGCCCCAGACCCCGTCGCTGCCGAACGTCTCCCACAGAGCGAGGTGGTAGTAGGGCAGGTTGTCTTCGGTGAGCAGGTTCACCTCGAGCGACATCCTCGAGACCTCACTCAGGTGGCTGTCGGTGGGCTCCCACGGTTCCTCCACGTAGTTGCGCCCGACCTCGTACGGCACGTACTCGTGAGGGAACCACTCGGTCGCCTGAGAAAGGTGACGGTCCAGACCCAGCTGCAAGGCGGGTTCCAGCTCCGTCAACATGTCTGCGGGGGGCACAGCGGTGCCGTGCGGTCGTCGTTGGTCCAGCATGTTGATCCTCCAGCCGGCTCTCGTACGCCGTGGGTCGGGGCGATCCGGAGTGGCGACCGAAGGTTGGAGTCGCTTTCATCGCCGGACAACGTTCGGGCGGTCCCTCTAGCTTACGTCACCGGTCAGGCGATCACCGTGAAGGCGTCGATCGATGTTTGCGTGCCTCGCGCGGCGGGTCGAGCTTCGCCGAGGACGACGATGCGCAGCTCGTGCACACCGACCGCGAGGCCGGCGATCGTTCGATCCGCCGTCGACGGGGACTTCGCGTAGTTGTCCACGCTCTTGAGCAGCTTTCCGTCGACGTAGATCCTCGCGCGACCCTGGTGCGGACCGAGCACCGTGTGCCACTCGACGCCCGTCCCGTAGAACGCGAACGTCGCCGCCGTTCCGGTCAGGTCGCTCACGGCGACGTCACCCCCCGACGCGTTGGCGTTCTTCGCCTTGCCCCACGCGAACCGCATCGCCGGCGTCCAGATCACCTTGCCGCCCGCTTCGATGGCGTCGACCGCGACCTGCGTGTCCGTACCTCCTGTCGCGCCCGCCCGACCGAGCACGCGGATCGTGATCGTGTGATCGCCGCGCGCGAGATGGCGGAACGATCTGGCCACCTTGAACGACATCGACGGCGCGTACTGGTTGAACGTGCCCTTCGCGCGGCCGTCGATCCACACCGATGCCATCCCCTGCGACGGGCCCGTCAGCGTGTACCACGTCACGGTCTTGCCAGTGAAAGCGAACGATGCCGTCGCGCCTGCGAGGCGCTGCACCGAGTATGAGCGGCCGAACGCACCGGCCGATGACACCTTGCGCCACCCGTAGTTGATGGCGGGGCTCGCTTGCTCCACCTCGGTTGGAGGCGCGAAGTCGACTTCGACCGGCGCCGCCGGGTTGGCTCCGCGATCGATGATCGGTGAGACCGTGCCCTCGGGGTTCACGATCGCTTGATAGCTCTCGCCGGGAACGAGCGGATCGTCCGGCTCGAGCAGCGCGACGACCACGTTCCCCGTCTCGCAGTCCACCTGGAGTCCGGCCCTGGAAGCGCACCTGATCTCGGCATCGACGGGCGCACCCGATGAAACGAGGCGCAGCACCAAGCTGTCCGCCGACACCTGCCGCACGATCTCACTGAAGGAGACCGTGACGGGTCCGATCACGCCCGTCGGCGTCGCCATCGTTGCGACGGGCGCCACGGTGTCGGGCGACGGGATGACGATCGGCGCGAAGTCCGATCCGTTCAGGAAGTCCAGGTCGACGCAGCCGCCGATGCCGGGCACGTCGCCGCAGTTGCTGTACTGCCAGATCTTCCAGCTGTTCCCCTGCCAGTCGTTGGCGGGAAGCGTCGGCGAGGCCACGTTCCAGTGCGCGATCCACAGCATGGTGTAGCCGGCGTCGGCGATCGCGGTCGTGCCGGCCGTGCGATCCCTCCAACCGTTCGGGCTGGTGTAGACCATCGGCCGCACGCCGGTGCGCGCCGTGACCTCGCCGAGCCACTGCAGCACCCAGTCGGTGAGCGCGACCGGGTTGAGGTCGCCCGCGCGCTCGAGGTCCAGCACGGGGACGATGTTCCCGGGAGCGAGCTGTGCCGTGTCCACGAAGTGGTCCGCCTCCGGGATGGCGTCGAACGGGTGCAGGTCCGGCCGCGCGAAGTGGTAGGCGCCGAACACGATGCCGGCGGCCATGGCTTCGGCGCGGTTCGTCGCGAAGAGCGGGTCGATGTATGCCGTGCCTTCGGTCGCCTTCGCGATAGCGAACCGGACGCCCGAGGCGGCGACCTGTGCCCAGTCGATCGCGTTCTGATGATGGCTGACGTCGATCCCGGGCAGGCTGCCGGGCGGCGGGACGGGCGCCGCGAACGCGTGCGCACGGTGGGCGTGAATCCGCGGGCGCTCGCCCGGGCGATGCGTGCGCGGCCACCGCCGTCGACAACAGCGTCGAGACGAACGCGAGCGCCACGAAGGCGCCCGTGATCGCGCGGGACGCCCGTCTCAGTGCCGCGGCTTCAGTCCCGTCGTGAGGGAATCGCAGAGCGGCGTCACCTGGCCGACGATCGTCTTCGACGAGACGAGGAGAACGCCCGTCTTCGCCTCGAACGTGCCCTTCATCAGCACGACACCGGTCACCCACTGGAAGAACGGCTGACCGAGGGTCGAGTCGGTGCCCCAGATGGCGCCGCGGCCCACGAAGAGGATCGTGTTCGTGCTGTCGCCGTTCGGCCTGACGGTCACGAGTGAGTTCTCGTCGAGCAGCATGGCTCCGCCGGGGCCGCCCGCGTATCGCGTCGTCGTCACGGTGCGGAGGGTCTGCAGGAAGGTCGATCCGCGGCGGTCCGTCCAGGTGGTGAGGGTTCGAGGATCGCGCTGGTCTGCCGTGGCGGTGAACCCACACGTGCCTTCGATGGTGACGCCGCTGTATCCGGGGATGGACTCGGACGTTCGACCGGCGGCGAGCGCGGGTTGCGTGCCGACGAACAGGACGGCTGTCAGAACGAGGGCGACGAGGGTGACCGGCTTCCGCATCGGGATAGGTTCTCACGACCTGCCAAGGAACGGCATGTGCCCTGCGGCGACGCTAATCCCGAGCGCCGGAGAGCAGGGCGAGCACGTCTCCCAGCTCCCGGATCGACCGTTCGGTGATGGGCGTGACGACCAGGATGGCCTCGTCGGCCCCCGCCTCGCCCATCTCCCGCAGGCCAGCGGCGATCCGGCCTGCCGGTCCTTCGAGCGGCGGGTTCTCGGCATCGACCGGCCGTTCGCCTGCGTCGCGATCCAGCACGACGTGCACGCACGCGCTCCGTTGGATCTGGCCGGGATCGCGGCCGGCGCGTGTCGCGGCGGTGTCGATCTCGGCGTTGCGCGCCGCGAACCCCTCGGGCGTGTTCCCGTACCAGTCGAACCACGTGTTCCAGACGTCGACGTGCGGCAATGCCATCGACAGGATCCGTTCACCGCTGCTGCCGATCATCAGTGGTGGCCGGCGAGCCGGTGCGGGGAGCAGCACGGCCCCGTCCACGCGGTGGTAGGAACCATCGAGCGTCACACGCTCGCCCGCGAGGAGGCGTCGAACGATCTCGAACGCCTCTCCGAACCTCGACGCGCGATGGTCGAAGGACACCCCGAACGCATCGAACTCGGTTCGGTTCCACCCCGCGCCCAGCCCGAGGACGAGCCGCCCGCCGCTGACCTCGTCGACGGTCGCGGCCATCTTCGCGAGGATCGCCGGGGGATGGAACCCAGCGCAGGCCACGAGGGGACCGAGCTTCACGCGCTCTGTGACCGCCGCGAGCCCTGCCAGCAGCGTCCAGGCCTCCCACGGCCCCCGCTCCGGGCGTCCGTCGTCCCGGTAGAGCAGATGGTCGCCGACCCAGATCGAGTCGAAGCCCACCTCCTCGGCGGCGCGCGCCATGGCGACGTACTCCGGCCAGCGCACGTCGCGCTCGACCTCGGGGAGTTGGATACCGACACGGAGCGGACGCACGTCGGGAGTTTATGCCCAGGGGGCCGAAGGTCGGATGTCGTCACGACCCGGGCGCGTCAGGACGTCTCGGGGATGGGGGTCACGATGCCGAGCGTCTCGGGGACCACGCTCACGAAGACACCTGTGCGCCCGCCCACCGAGGCCGCCTCCGCTCCGACCATGGCGTCGAAGTCATCCGGCACCGGCATCAGGGTGCCGATGAAGATCAGCTCTTCACCACGCGCGAGGATCGAGGCGTTAACCGTCTGATACGGCAGGAAGGCCACCACCGTCGCGCCTGTCGGCGAGGAGAAGGAGAACGCATGGTCGCTGAAGATCTGCTGGATCCTCGGACCGTCCGCCGTCGCGACGGAGCCGACGTAGCTCCGGGCTGCGCCGAGCTCCGCTATGGCGAGCGCGTCGACACCGCCGTCGACGCTCGCCGTGTGCGTCCGGTAGCTCTCGGGAACGGGCACGGAC
Source organism: uncultured Actinomycetes bacterium (assembly GCA_963775755.1). Classification (GTDB taxonomy): domain Bacteria; phylum Actinomycetota; class UBA4738; order UBA4738; family HRBIN12; genus JBBQVZ01. Next base: position 58,676 of record CAVZKB010000016.1, read on the forward strand.
ATCCCCACCCAGGGTGGAACTCTCTGGGAGACCGGTCTTCTCGCCGCCACTGCCCGCGGGCGCCGCGTCGACCTGCTTCGCCGTCCCTTGGATGGCGAACAGCAGCCCGATCAAGGCAGCCATGGCGAGCCAGAAGGACCCACACAGCCTCCCTCCGGTCGATCCGGCGAACCGTCGTGTCGGGGACGACGGTCGGTGGGGTTCGCGGGCGCTCCTCTACCTCGGGGATGCGGACGAGGAGGTCGGGTCGCTCGCCGACAGCGACCCCATACCCGGTTCGTCCGCCATGGTGATCCTCTCCCGGCCGGATCCGTCACCGGACCAGCGGAGACTCTACCCCCGGGGAAGCTGATGGTCGATAGGGATCGGTTCAGGAACGCACGATCTTGGCGTGGAACAGATGACCGCAGTTCGTGCACTTCATGTTCACTCGCGCGCCGGGGCCCGCGTGGGTGAATGGCTGGGTCTTGGGCGATCCGCAATGTGGACAGTCCGGACGCGGCGGCGGGACCTTCCGCGTCGTCCTGCGTCACCTCGCGTCCTTTCGCGTCTTGCGGTCCCGTCCCCGTGAGGACGAAGGGACCGACAGCCTACCCTCGCCGGCGCATCGAGGGCTCGAACCACCACGGGGTGAAACCGCGATCGTTCTCGTCGACGAGCGTTCCGGGTGGCACGAGCTCGTCGATCGCGTCCAGCGTGGTCGCGTCCAATCGCACGTCCGCTCCGGCGAGCAGATCATCCAGCTGCTCGATGGTCCGAGGGCCGACGATCGCCGACGTGACCGCCGGGTGGGCGAGCGTGAAGGCGATCGCCATGTGTGCCATCGCGATACCCGCCTCCGCGGCGAGCTTCGAGAGCGGTTCGATCAGGTCGAGCTTCCGCTGGATCTCGGGCCGCGAGACATCGAACTGCGCCGCGATGTACGGGCCGCGCTCCTTCCCACGGGCGGCCCTCGCCTCCGGCGAGTCGTCGAACCGCTCCCGGCGGTAGCGCCCCGTGAGCATGCCTCGGGCGAGCGGGCTCCACACCAACACGCCCATGCCCAGCTCCTGCGCGACCGGCAGCACGTCGTGCTCGATGTGACGCACGAAGATCGAGTACGGGGGCTGCTCGGTGCGGAACCCCGACAGCCCTCGTCGTTCGGCCGTCCACTGAGCCTCGACGAGCTGCCACCCCGGGAACGTCGACGAACCGAAGTACCGGATCTTTCCCTGGCGCTGCAGTTCGGTGAGCGCCGCCAGCGTCTCCTCGATCGCCGTCTCGCCCTCTGGCCGGTGCACCTGGTAGAGGTCGATCCGATCGGTGCCCAATCGACGGAGGCTGTCCTCGACCGCGCGGATGATCCACAGCCGGGAGTTCCCGCGCTGGTTCTGACCGGGGCCCATCGGGTTATGGAACTTGGTCGCGAGCACCACGTCGTCGCGGATCGAGCCCTTCAGCGCCAGGCCGACGATCTCCTCGGACCGGCCCGCCGAGTACACGTCAGCGGTGTCGACGAAGTTGATCCCTCCGTCGAGCGCACGATGGACGATGCCGACGCAGTCCTGCGCGTCGTCGTTGCCCCACGGACCGAACATCATCGTTCCGAGGCAATGCGTGCTGACCCAAACGCCGGTGCTGCCGAGCGTGCGATATTCCATGGTCATGGTCTCCCGCGTCACGCTAACAGCCGTTCGGCGGTTGCCTCACGGCGGCGTCCCCGCGGTCCGCGCCGTCCGACGACGACACGGCAGAGCGTGGACGGCCGGCGCCGACGCCGGAAGTTGACACGGCGGTTGGCCGCTGCAATCGTTTGCACCTGAGTCTGCGCTTGAGCTTGCACCTGAGGAGGTGTGCGTGTCCGACCCCGGCAGCGCCTACACGGAGACCGTTGGATGGATCGGCGTGGGTCGCATGGGGGCGGCGCTCGTCGAACGGCTCATCCGGGCCGGCTGTGACGTCACGGTCTACAACCGGACACGATCGAAGACGGAGCCTCTCGAGGCGCTCGGCGCGAAGGTCGTCGACACGCCCGCCGACCTCTCGGATCGCGACATCGTCATCTCGATGGTGTCGTCCTCCGACGATCTGCTCGCAGTGATCGCCGGAGAAGAGGGCGTGCTCTCTCGCCCGGGACAGACCCCCGGCCTGCTCGTCGACTGCTCCACCGTCTCCGTCGAAGGGGCCGAGGAGGTTCGTCATCGGGCGGAGTCTGCCGGATCGCAGATGCTCGCCGCACCGGTGAGCGGGAACCCGAAGGTGGCGCGCGCGGGGAGACTGAGCATCGTGGCGTCGGGTCCTGCGCCTGGTTTCGAGATCGCGTTGCCCTACCTCGAGCTCCTGGGAAGGTCCGTCACCTACGTGGGCGAGGGGGAGGTCGCTCGGCTCGTGAAGATCTGCCACAACCTCCTCTTGGGCATCGTCGCCGCCGCGCTCTCCGAGATCACGGTGTTGGCGGAACGGGGAGGCGTGAGCCGGTCCGATCTGCTGTCGTTCATCAATGACAGCGTCATGGGGTCGGTGTTCACCCGGTACAAGACCCCTGCGTTCGTCGAGCTCGACTTCACACCCACGTTCACCGGTCATCTGCTGTCGAAGGACCTGGCGCTGGGTCTCGACGCCTCGGAGCGTCTCGGGGTCCCGCTGCCGGTCACGACGACCGTGCAAGGGCTCTTGCGAGAGCTGATCGAAGAAGGGTTCGGCGATCAGGATTTCGCGTCGCTGATCATGCTCGAAGCGCAGGCGTCCGGCATGGCGCTGGAGCCCGAGCCCGTGCAGGTCGACGACGGACTCTCCCCGTTGGACGAACTCGCTCGGCAGGCAGCCAAGGGTTCGCCATGACGACGGGGCGCTCCGTCGCAAACGATTGCGTTCGAAGGGTTCGGCCCTCGACCTCTCGGTAGAATCCGCCCATGCGCCGACCCAGCCTGAAGGATGTGGCGAAGGCTGCGGGTGTGCACGCCGGGACCGCGTCGCGGGCACTCAACGAACGCACCGCCTCCATGGTGAGCCCTCAGACCATGGAGCGAGTCCGCGAAGCAGCCGATGCGCTCGGCTATCGGGTCAACCGCGTGGCGCGCGGGCTCAAGACGAGTCGGTCGTACACGATCGGGATGCTCGTACCCGACATCACGAACCCGTTCTTCCCGCCGATGGTCCGTGGCGCAGGTGATGGACTGGCCCAGGCGGGGTACACGCTCGTGCTCGCGGATACCGACAACGATCCCGGGAAGGAACGCCAGCACCAGGCGGTCATGCTGGAGCGCCAGGTCGACGGCTTGCTGCTCGCGACCGCGCGTCGCCGGGACGACGTCATCGAGGAGTTGATCACCACAGCGGTCCCATTCGTGCTGGTCAACCGCACGATCGACCGAGGTGGGGTGGCGGCGGTGATCCCCGACGATCAGGCCGGCATGGCGCTCGCCGTCGATCACCTCTACGCGCTCGGCCATCGGGACATCGGACATATCGCGGGTCCCTCGAAGACATCGACGGGCGCGCGACGCGCGGCGGGGTTCGAAGCGGCGGTCCGCTCCTTGGGTGTAGAGCCCGGGCTGACGATCGAAGCGCCGTCGTTCACGCTCGAGGGCGGCCGCGCGGTCGCCGAAGGTCTGTTGACCGGTCCGGCCCGGCCGCGCGCGATCGTTGCGGCCAACGATCTGATCGCGCTCGGGGCGATCGACGTGGCGGCGGAGCTCGGTCTGTCCTGCCCGGATGACTTCTCGCTCGTCGGCTTCAACGACATGCCCTTCGTCGATCGGCTCCGCCCTCCGTTGACGACCATCCGCGTCGATGAGTACGAGCTCGGTCTGCGGGCGTCGCGGATGTTGCTGTCCCTCATCGAGGATCCGGCCGCCCGTCGCGAGACCATCATGCTGGCCCCGGAGATCGTCGTTCGAGGGTCGACCAGGTCGATCGTTTGACCTGCTCAGCGAGCGTCTGCGTCGTTTGACAGCCTTGGGGCGTCTCCCTACAATCCAGCAAAGCAATCCTGCAAACGATTGCAGTCGACGGAAAGGACGCGTCCGATGGGTCAGGGAAGGGTCAAGACGGCGATAGCGTCGGTGGCCGTGGGGCTCATCGTCGCAGGGTGTTCCAGCGGAGGGGGCGGCGGCTCGACCCCGACCGGGTCCGCATCGAGCGAACCCATCGTGGTCGGCATATCCCTCTCCCTCTCGGGCGATTTCTCCGACCCCGGCAACGCGGCGAAGAAGGGCTACGAGCTGTGGGCCGACACCGTCAACGCGAACGGCGGTCTCCTCGGCCGACAGGTCCAGCTGAAGATCGTGGACGACGCGAGCAGCCCGGATCAGGTCGTGACCAACTACCAGAACCTGATCTCGAAGGACAAGGTCGACCTGGTGTTCGGCCCCTTCTCCACGCTGCTGAGCGTTCCCGCGGCGACGGTCGCCAACCGTTACCACTACGCCTTCGTCGAACCGGCCGGCGGGGGTCCGGCCATGTTCGACGCGAAGCTTCCGAACGTCTTCTTCGTCCAGCCGGCACCGGTGGTCGGCTGCGGCCAGCCCTTCGTCGATTTCGTCCTTTCGCTGCCCGAGTCGCAGCGTCCGAAGACCGCTGCCTATCCCTCGCTCGACGATCCATTCGCGTCACCCATCGCCGACGCGATGCAAGCACAGTTCGAGGCGGCGGGGATCCAGACCGTCTACCAGAAGATCTACCCTCCCGAGACGACGGATCTCACCTCGATCGTCGAGCAGGTCGTCTCGGCCCACCCCGACATGGTGGTCGCCGGCACGCAGTCCGAGGATGCGTACTCCCAGGTGAAGGCGATGGTGCAGGCGAAGTTCAGCCCGAAGTTCCTCTTCTTCGCGAACGGCGCCAACTCGCCGACCGAGTTCCCCGACAAGGTCGGAGCCAACAATACGCAAGGCATCTTCAGCTGTGGTGACTGGTTCCCGAACGCGACGGCGAACGGCAACCCTGCGTTCGTGGCCGCCTACACGGCGAAGTTCGGCGGAGACGCCTTCAGCATCGACTCGACCTCCGCGGAAGCCTTCTCGGTCGGCCAGCTGATCGAGGCCGTCGCCACGAAGACCGGGTCGATCGACAACCAGACCATCATCGACACGCTCCACTCCGGGAGCTGGCCGACGCTCGAGGGCAACCTGAGCTGGGATCAGTACGGCTCCCCGCAGGGGAGCGACATGCTCGTCGAGTGGATCGACGGCAAGCTGCTTCCGGTCTTCCCCGCCGATGTCGCTCTGCATGACCCGGTCTTCCCGAAGCCGAACTGGGGCGGATAGTCTCGTTCGCGAGTAGCGGCCACGAGGTGGGCAACAAGCTCGGCCGCAGGGTCGGGGGGAGGAGCGGCGGATGCGCCTGATCGTTCAGGCATGCATCCTCGGGCTCCTGACCGGTGGCGTCTACGCGCTCATGGCGAGCGGCCTCACGCTGGCGTTCGGCATCATGCGGGTCATCAACGTCGCACAGGGGGCGATGATCATCCTCGGTGCCTACCTCAGCTACTCGGCGTTCACGGTCCTCCACATCGACCCGTTCCTTTCGATCCTGTTGATCACCCCGCTCGTGTTCCTGCTCGGAGTGACGGTGCAGCTCGTATTCATCAGGCCGCTCCGGGCAGACGAGCGCGAGGAGCTGTCCCTGCTGGTCACCTGGGCGGTCGCGCTGGGGATCGAGGGCGTCCTGAGCATCGTCTACCACACGACCTATCGCTCCACGATCACCAGCTATGCGAACACGTCGTGGAGCCTCGGCCGCTATCACGTCTCGGAGGTTCGGGTGTTCGCGTTCGCGATCTCGGTCGCGATCCTTGCCGTCCTGTACCTGTTCCTCGCGCGGACCCGATTCGGGCGTGCGATCCGCGCGACCGTTCAGAACCCTGTCTCCGCGGCCCTCCTGGGGATCGACGGCCCGCGGATCGCCGCGCTCGGGTTCGGTCTCAGCGTCGCAACGGCTGCCGCCGCGGGCGCCGTCTACGGGATGGTCTTCCCGTTCAACCCCGGCAGCCACTACGACCTGATCTCCCGGTTGCTATCGATCGTGGTCCTGGGCGGCATGGGAAGCCTCGGAGGCGCCGTGGTGGCCGCGCTGTTCATGGGGATGGCGGAGGCGGTCCTGTCGGCGACCATCTCTCCGAGTTGGTCCTCGTTCACGTTCTTCATCGTCTTGATCGCGATCCTCGTCGTGCGTCCGCAAGGACTGTTCGGCGTCACCGAGCGAGGAGCGCTGTGAGCAGGCTCAGTCTCGCCGGTGTCGTTCGCGCCCTGGTCGTGTTCGGCGCGCTCGGCGCCTTCCCGTTGCTGGTCCCTGCGAACTGGATCGTGAACATGGCGATCTTCGCGTTGATGTATGCCGGTCTCGCGACGGCCTGGAACCTGCTCGGCGGCTATTCGGGCTACATCTCGTTGGGACACGTCGCGTTCTTCGGCATGGGCGCCTACGCGATCGCCATCGCGTTCCAGCACGGAGGCATCGGCGCCGGGTACACGCCGTTCTTCGTGCTGCCACTGGTGGGGATCGTCGCTGCGGGTGTCTCGATCCCGATCGCTTGGGTGGCGTTCCGGACCCGCGCCACGACGTTCGCGATCATCACGCTGACGTTCCTGTTCGTCGTCCAACAGCTCGCGTTCAACCTGCACAGCCTGACCAACGGGTCGCAGGGCATCGGGATGGCAGTGCCGCAGTTCCCGGTCGAGACGTACGAACGTCCCTTCTACGTGGCGATGCTGGGCCTGTTCGCGCTCTCGATGTTCTGCTGCTGGTTCGTGCGAGGCAGCAAGCTCGGGCTGGTGCTCTTCGCCATCAAGGACGACGAGGATCGCGCTCGAGGCGTCGGTGTGCGGACGGGCGCCGCGAAGCTCATCGCGTTCGCGTTGAGCGTGGGTCTCACGGCGATGATCGGCGGCGTCTGGGCGTACTACCTCACGTTCATCTACCCGCAATTCGCGGTGGATCCCTTGATCACGATCGGCGCCGTCCTCATGGTGTACCTCGGCGGCAAAGGCACGCTGTGGGGCCCGGCGCTCGGCGCGGCTCTTCTCGTCCCGGCGCAGCAGTACCTGGCGTACCGGCTCGGGGCGAGCCAGCTGTACCTGGTCGGGTACGCGATGGTCTTCCTGATCGTGATGCTCGTTCTGCCCCGCGGGATCATCCCGTCGGTCGCCGATCGGATCGCTCACTTCCGGGGCGGGCGTTCGAACGGTCCCGTCGAAGGTGACGGATCGGGCCGGTCGCTGCGGCAGGAGGCAGGAGCGTGAGCGTCGCGCGGAGCGATGCACCGCCGCTCCTCGAGGTGCGGGACCTTCGGAAACGCTTCGGCGGCGTGGTCGCCGTCGACGGGTGCTCGTTCTCGGTCGGTGGAGGAACGATCACGGGCTTGATCGGGCCCAACGGATCCGGCAAGACGACGGTGTTCAACGCCATCACCGGCTACCTGAAGGCAGACGCCGGCACCGTTCGCTTCGACGGGCGGGACGTCCGTCGTCCTGATCCCGCTCGTCTGTACCGACGCGGCCTCTCGCGCACGTTCCAACAGACGCGTGTCTTCCCGCAGCTCACGCTCGTGGAGAACCTCATCGTCGCCGTGCACCAACCGCTTCGGGCGATGGGCCGTGCTCGGATCGGCGGTGAGGACCTGGCAAGAGCGGATCAGATCCTAGATCGGTTCGGGCTGGCGTCGCATCGCCGGCGATTGGCTGCCGAGCTTTCTTTCGGACAGCGCAAGCTCCTCGAGTTCGCCACCGTCTTGATGGGCCGTCCCCGGCTCGTCCTGCTCGACGAGCCGGCGTCGGGCGTGAATCCCCTGATGATCGAGGAGATGGAGCGCCACATCCGGGACCTGAACGGCGAGGGCCTGACGTTCCTCGTCGTGGAGCACGACATGAACCTGGTGATGCGCCTCTGCGAGCCGATCGTCGTTCTGGACCACGGAGCGAAGATCGCCGAAGGCTCGGCCGCGGACATCCGGGACGACCCGATCGTCCTGCAGGCCTACCTGGGGGACTGATGGAAGGCCTGTCGATCCAAGGCGTGGTCGCCGGTTACGGGCAGGGAGACATCCTGCGCGGCGTCGACCTCGACGTAGCGCCGGGGACGATCTCGTGCATCATCGGGCCGAACGGCGCGGGGAAGTCGACCGTGCTGAAGGTCGTCAGCGGGTTGCTGCGTCCGACCAAGGGCCTGATCCGCCTCGACGGCGAGGCGATAACGGGGCGATCACCTCGTGCCGTGCTCGATCACGGCGTGGTCCACGTCCCTCAGGAGCGCAGCCTGTTCCCGCTGATGAACGTGTGGGACAACGTGTTGATGGGCGGCTACATCCTTCGGGGCCGCGATGCCGTGCATGCGAAGATCGAAGAGATCGCCGAGCGGTTCCCGATCGTCATGGAGCGACGACACGCACGCGCAGGCTCCCTCTCCGGCGGTGAACAGAAGATCGTCGAGATCGCCCGCGCCATGATGCTCGACCCGCGTGTCGTGCTGATGGACGAGCCCTCGATGGGGCTCGACCCCAAGGCTCGTCGCGGTGTCTTCGCCACCATCGGGGAGCTGAACCGCCGAGGTGCGACCATCGTGCTCGTGGAACAGAACGCCCGATCCGGGTTGGCGATCGCGGATCAGGGCGCGGTCATGGAAACGGGGGTCGTGCGGATCACCGGTGGGGCGGCCGACCTGCTTCACGATCCAGAAGTTGCGCGGCTCTACCTCGGGAGCTCGGCTCGCTCCATGGATCGCCTGATCTGAGCGGCACGTTCGTCGTCTTCCTGGATGGAGCTCAGGAAGCATCACGCACGCTGTCGAGGGCCGCCAACAGGCGGATGACGGACCCTCGCACTCCGTGTTCGTCGGCGAGAACGCGCAGCGCCTCGTCGTCGCGCGAACCCGCCCAGACCTCCACGGGGCATCCGACCTCGATCGGCACCAGCCGTCGCATCGCCGCCAGGTAGTCCCGCGACTCGAGCACCCGTGCTCGCAGGGCGGGCTTCCCCTTCAGCGGCCCAGGCCGCGGTGTGCCGCCCGCCGCGTCGGCGAGCAGGTCGTCGAGCGAGTCGTACGTCTGGATGAGAGCGCGCGCCGTCTTCTCGCCGACGCCTCGCACGCCGGGGAGCTCGTCCGACGGATCACCGCGCAGGATCGCGAACTCGGCGTACCGCGAGGCCGGGACGCCGTACTTCTCGAGGACCGTTGCCTCGTCGAACTCCAGGAGCTCCGAGACGCCGCGGATCGTGAACAGGAGCTTCACCGAGGGGTCGCGCACCAGCTGGATGAGGTCTCGGTCGCCGGAGACCATCTCGAATAGATCCTCGTCGCTCGCGCCGACGCACAGCGCCCCGATCGCATCCTCCGCCTCCCAGGTCGGCGCCTGTGCCTGCCGCATCCCCGTCAGGTCGAGCACGCGGTGCAGCAACGCGAACTGCGTCGTGAGGTCCTCCGGCTCGGACGGCCGATTCGCCTTGTAGCCCGGGTAGAGCCGCGTGCGCTGCGTCGGACGCCAATCGTGGTCGTACACGTGCACGACCTCGTCGGGCCGCCGGCTCACGATCAACCGCGTGACCATGTCGAGGTAGCCCATGACCGCGCCCACCGATGAGCCGTCCGGCGCGTGCGCGACGTCCCGCAGCGCGAAGTACGACCGGTACCCCAGGCTGGAGACGTCGAGCAGCAACCGATGGGTCACGGCCGCAGCCTACGCGTTGATAGCGTCTGGGGATGAAGCCCGTCGCCCGCATCGAGGAAGCCGGATCGCGGCGGACCGCAGGCATCCTCGCGGTCTCGCTGACGACCGTTGTGTGGGGGCTCGCTCCACTCGTCTTGAAGCAGGTCGAGATGCCCGTGCTGACGTTCGCCGCGTACCGGCTGTGGGCGGGGGTGTTGATCTTCGCGGCCGTGTTCGCGGTGACGGGCCGGCGGCTGACGTGGGCGACGCTCCGGACGTGCGCGCTCGGCGGGGTGGTGTTCACGGCCGACGTCGCGTGCAGCTTCTTGGCGTTCAAGCTCACGAGCGCCGCGGACGCTACGATCATCGGCGCGCTCGCACCGGTCTTCATCATGATCGGCGCGGCCCGATGGTTCGGCGAACATGTCGGGCGTCGTGACCTGGTCTTCGTCGGCATCTCGCTCGTCGGCGTCGCCATGGTTGCGATCGGATCGGTGGGCACCCCGGCGTTCGATGCCTGGGGCGACATCTTCGCGTTCGTCAGCGTGTTCACCTGGACGTCGTACTGGCTCGTGTCCAAGCGCGCAAGGGCGACCGTCGGCGCGTTCGAGTACATCGCGAGCGTCGTCCTGGTCGCTGCGGTCCTGATGACGGTGCTCGCGCTCGTGTCCGGAGAGGGCTTGTCGCCGCCCTCTGAAGCGATGGACTGGCTCTGGATCTGGGCGGTGGCGCTCGGTGCGGGAGCGATCGGCCACGTGCTCCTCGCGTGGTCCCACCGGCACGTCGAGGCGTGGTTGGCCTCATTGATCACGCAGTGCATGCCGATCGTCAGCTCGTTCTTCGCCTGGGTCTTGCTCGGCGAGACGCTCACGCCCCTCACGATCGCGGGCGGACTTACGGTCCTGGCTGCCACGGCGGCGATCCTCACGCGCACGCACACGCGGGCAACCGACGACGCGTTCGACGTCGCTCCCGAGACGCCCGCTCCGGCCGGCTGAGCCTCAGCCGATCCCGGCGGCCACCTCCGCTTGCGAAGCGCACGACGACGCGCCGCCGCCGTCGGCGACCTCCAACCAGCGGGAGAGGATCGGAGCGATCAGGTTCGCCATCAGGTCCTCGTGTCCGGGCGCCGGGTGCACGCCGTCGGACGAGAGCACGTCATCGCTCACGAACGAATCCCAGTCGGCCACGACGGCGTTGGGGTACTGGGAGACCAGCCCGCGGATGTGGATGTTCACCCCGGGGATGTTCGAGAGCGGGCCGTGGGTGGTCTGCCACACGACGAGGGGGATGTGCTTCAGCGTCTCGAGCATCGAGGCGCCGTTCTCCCTGAACGCGACGGGGTCGGCGTCGTTCGTGCCGAGCTCGATCACCACCACGTCGGGTCTCGCCGATGCCTGGGTCGCGGCCTCGGTCAGCGCGGAGTTCGTCGAACGCCCGATGATCGCGTCGAAGCCGATCGACCAGTCCGGGAGCGCCGCGAGGATCGACGACTCCGCGCCGTCGGCGATCGAGTCCCCGATAACGAACGCCGTGGGAGGGTCGCTCGCGCCGAGGCGGGGGAGCCGCAGCCACCGTTCCACGACGTCGCCTCGAGCGACGTAGAGCGTCTTCGGGTCGCCGGGGACCCCGAACACCTGCATGTCGCCGCCGTCGCCGATCGGGAACGCGTCCGTGGGCAGCGCGTCCATAGGCGTCGCCCATCGCTCGCCGATGAACCGCTCGGCCTCGCGTGAGCCCGCGCCGATCTCGATCACGACGGGCTCGTCGGGCGCGCACCGGAAGCCGAGCAGGCGTTCGGGCGGCACGCACCCGTCGTTGCGGAACAACATCAGCGCGCGGGGTGGTTGGAGCTCTTCGGCGACGGGGCATCCCGCGGTCGCGAGGGCGGGAGGAGTCTGCGGAGGAGGTTGCGACGGCGTGAGGCCCGACGCGATCGAACACGAGACGGCGACGAGCGCGAACCCCGCCGCGAGCGTCCGTCTCACCCGGCTACTGTACCGAGTCCGAGGCGGAGACCCGGACCGAGCCCAGGGTGCGGAGGGTGTGGCGCACCGTTGCTCCCCCGGGCTCGGTCAGGATCGGTTCCGGTCCGAGATCGAGCGGTTCAGGCCCGGTCGATCATGCGGACGTCTCGCTCGAGACGGTCGGATGGCGTGTCGAGCGCGTTCGCCGTCCGAGTGAGCGCCGCGGACATCGCCCGCAACGCCCCAGCCGCCATCCGTCCCGTACGGGTCGCGGGCGCGGGCCGCTCGCGCCGGGTGATCTCGGTCACCCGCCGGAGCTCTTGCTCGTGCATCCGCTGTTCGTCCGTTCGGAACTGTGGGGTCTGGACCATCTCGCGCTCACCTCCTTCCGTGATAGCTTGACGTGAAGATACTTGACGTGTAGCTTGATGTCAAGAAATCCGACATCAAGTTTCTTGCTATCGAAAGGAGAGTGACGTTCGATGGGAACGAAGGATTCGATCGACGAGTTCTTGGAGCGCGCGTGCAGGATCTTCCCCCGCCTCGATCCGGAGGTCGAAGGGGCCGTCGACCGGATCTGCAAGCTCAACAAGCGCTTCGACACCATGCTCGAGCACGCCGTCGAAGCCTTCGGTCTCAACAAGGGCGAGTTCAAGGTGCTCATCACGCTCCGGCAGCACAACGACGACTTCACGATGTCCCCCGGTGACCTGGGCGACGAGCTCCTCCTGTCCTCCGGCGCCATGACCAATCGCCTCGACAGGCTGGAGGCCGCCGGGCTCGTTGTCCGCGAGCCCGACCCGGACGACCGGCGCGCGCTGATCGTGCGGCTCACCCCCGACGGTGTGCGGAAGATCGACGAGGCCGTGAACGCGGCGGCCCACAACGAGTTCGCCGTGGTGTCGGCGCTCACCCCCGTCGAGCAGAAGCGCCTGAACGCGCTCCTGCGCAAGCTGGTGCTCTCGTTCGAGGTCAAGCCCATGTCCGTCGCGGCCGCGGGCCACGCCTAGACCGGAGGAAGCACCGCCTCGACCGCGGTCGTCGCGTAACGGGCGGCCACGCGTTCGACGAATCCCCCGAACCGCTCGGCGAGCGCGCCGCTCCGGATGTGCAGGACGTTCTCGGCGTTGTCTTCGCCGCCGTGCGACAGGTTGTAGCTCCCGGTCAAGACCTCACCGTCGGCGACGACGACCTTCGCGTGCATGAAGTCGTGTACACCCCCCGCCGCGCTCCACGGCGTCGAGACCTTGCCCGACAATCGTGGGCGGATCGCGTCCCACGCGGCCACCTTCCAGTGGTTCGGCGGCCACTCGTTCCACTGCCCGACCACCTCGCGCATCTGCGTCGCGTCGTATGCGCCGACCAGATCGAACGAGGCGCGCCCGGCGATCTCCGCGAGCGTGCCGAGCACGGCGCCGGACGTGATGACCGGGGACAGGATCCGCACGCGATGATCGGCCCCGGCGATGCGCTCCGCGATGCGGTGGGCGAGCGACGGGCCGCGCGGAGAGAACAGCGGCCGCACCTCGACGCCGCGACCGAGCGTCGAGGATGGCCCCTCGCCGCCGCTCGACTCGAGTCGCCCCTTCGGCCAGAGCTGCTCGAAGTTCCCCGTGTAGGCGTGTGCGACTTCGTGCGAGGACACCCGCACGATCGCGTTCTCTTCCCGCGAGAACGCATCGTCCGTCCAGTTCGTGGAACCGGTCCAGACGTGCGCGCCGTCGCGCACCACGTACTTGTGGTGCATCAGCGCGCCCCGGTCGTGCACGCCGCGGGTCGGCACGTCGAGCCCTTCGATCGCATCCGGGTCGCCTTTCATCGGCGGGTTGTGCGTCACGTGGGCCTCGCGTTCCTCGTTGAAGGCGACGCGGACCACCACGCCGCGCCCCATGGCGGCTTCGAGTGCATCCGCGATACGAGCGGTTGCTCCCGCGCCGGCGTCGAAGTCGTAGATCGCGATGTCGACCGTCGAGACGGCCTCCGCGATGAACGCCACCAGCCGGTCGGCCACGTCGACCGCCGATTGCGCACCGTCCTCTAGGAACTCGGCCTCGACCCCCGTCACTCGCCGACGACCTCGTGTCCGTCCGTCGCGTGATCGCACGTGCGCTCGTAGCAGGCGATCACCGTCCGCACGGCCACTTCCGGGTCGTCGGTCACGGAGAGGAGCCGGAAGTCCTCCTCGGCGATCAGGCCGTCGCGCAGCAGGTCGCCTCGCCACCAGCTGAGCTGCGGAGCCCAGTGATCGCTGCCGAACAGCACCACCGGGAAATGGCGGATCACGCCGGTCTGGATCAGCGTCAGGGATTCATACAGCTCATCCAGCGTGCCGAACCCGCCGGGGAAGACGACGAAGCCCTCCGCCGCCTTCACGAACATGGTCTTGCGCGCGTAGAAGTGCGAGAAATCGAGCGCGACATCGAGGTACCCGTTGTCGCCCTGCTCGTGCGGCAGCCGGATGTTGAAACCCACCGAGAGCCCGCCCCCTTCCCGGCAGCCGCGGTTGGCGGCCTCCATGATCCCGGGACCACCGCCCGTGACGACCGCCCATCCTCGTTCGGCGAAGGCCCGGCCCGTCGCCGCGGCGAGCTCGTAGGAGGGGTTGCTCTCCCGGATCCTGGCGGAGCCGAAGATGGAGACCGCCGGACGATCGATGTTGTTCACGGTCTCGAAGCCCCGCCGGAACTCCTCGGCGATGTCCGCGACCTGACGCCCGATCTTGCCGTCTCGCTGCAGGATCGCCCTGTCGTCCATGCGGTCCAGTGTGGGCGCCGGGTGGACGAGCGACAAGGTGTGCGATCGGCGGACGCGCAGAGGCCCGCGGGAACCGCGGGCCTCTGGCCTTGAGTGATGGAGGATGCCGCAGCCTCGCCTGGCGACATGGGCTGGGGCACCCCGTCCGGCGAGTATCGCACCCACCGACTCGCCGGTCCCTAGGCCGAACGTCCCAACACCCACGGGGCCGAAGGTCGAGTGGTCCGGGACCGACCCCGCCGCGGACCTGCGCGCCGGTCCCCGACGGTTACGACGTGAACCCGACGTTCTCTCGGATCGCGGTGGTACGTTCGGGCTCCGTGGAGCGCTCCTCACGAACGTCGACGCTCGCGATCGCCGGCTTCGTGGTCGCCGTCGTGGGTCTGGCGCTGGTCGCATCCGTTCCCGGTTCCCCGGTGCACCCGATCCTGCCTCGCGGGGTGGAGCCGGGAGGGCCCTTCCGCTGGCTCGCGGACCTCCTCGATCTCACCCATCTGCACGGCTCGGCGCTGGTGGCGGCGTCCGTGACGGCCTTGATCGCTTCGGCAGTGGCGTTCGTCTGCGTGCTGCGCGAAGCGTGGCGCGGGACGATCTCGGTCCGGACCACGGTGCTCCTCACCGTGGCGGCGCATGCGGTCGTCATGACGTTGCCGCTCCTCGTCTCACGCGACGTCTACTCCTACATCGCGTACGGGAACATCGCCGGCCTGCATCACGCGAACCCCTACCTGCAGACGCCGATCGACTTCCCTCACGACGCCGTCGCGACCCTGGTCGGTCCGGGGTGGTTCTCGACGCCGGCCGTCTACGGACCCGTGTTCACCGGCTACGCATCGGTCGTCGTCCGGCTCGTCGACTCGGTACACGCGCAGGTGGAGGTGTTCAGGTGGACCGCCCTGTGTGCGAGCCTCGCCACCGTGGCCGTGATCGCCACGACGGTGCGGCGGGTGCAGCCCTCGCGCGCTGCGTTCGCAGTCGCGGCGTTCGGCATGAACCCCGTAGTGCTGTTCTACTCGGTGGCGAGCGGCCACAACGACCTGTTGGTCGCACTTTCCGTGGCGGGGGCGTTCGCCCTGGCGCTGGCCGGACGACGGATGCTCACCGTCGTCGCGCTCACGCTGGGCATGCTCGTCAAGGTCGTCGTGGGTCTGCCGCTGTTGCTGTACGTGGTGTGGTGCGTCGCGCGTGCGCCTGAGGGCCGCCGGGTCAGGACGTTCGTCTCGCACGCCGGGCTCGCGGCGGCGATGTGGCTGGTGGCCGCCGCGCCGTTCCTCAATCGGCACGATCCGTCGCTCGGCCTGTTCGAGCTCGCGGGCCACGAGGGGTGGCTCGCGCCCTCGCGCTTCTTCCACAGGCTCCTCGACGCGCTCTCGGGCGACACGCTCGGCATCGTCGCCCGGATCGCGTTCGCGTCGCTGATGCTCGTGGTCGTCGTCATCCTGGCGATCACGGTGTGGCGCGGGGCCGAGCGGACCCAGGACGAACGAACCGCCGTCTTGGACCTCGGCGCATCGTGGTGCTGGTCGCTCGTGCTCCTGATGCTGCTCGGTCCCACGCTCCTTCCCTGGTACGTCGCGTGGGCGCTGCCGCTCGTGTGGCTGGTACCTCGGGTTCCGCGACTGGTGTTGCTGGGGACGTCCGTCGCGCTGGGCGTCTCGCAATGGATCGCGGAGCCCTTGCGGTTCCGCGGGCCGTACGACACGAACCTGGTGATCGGGCACTACCTGATCACGCCGGTGGTGATCGTCCTATTCATCTGGTTGCTCCGAGACGGGTGGAGACGGTGGCGCGGCGGCCTTGCCCTGCAGGACGAGCAGGAGGTAGCCGATCCCGGCGGCCGCGAGCCCGACGACCGTCGGGCCCACGCTTCCGGAGAGCGGTAACCCGATCGGCTCGAGCGCGACGCCGCCGATCGCGAGCGTCGCAACGCCGATCGCCGGCGCGACGGCGGCCGCGGCGGGCAGGTCGAGCCCCGCCCATCGCGCCCAGCCGAACCCCACGGATCCGGTCAGGACCAGCAGGACGAACGCCGTGACCACGATCTGCCTCGGAGATGACGGTTGCAGCGGAGCGCGGACGACCGCGCCCGCCGACGATCTGTCGATGGTGGCGTACACGCCCCGCGACCAACGGAACAGGTCGGGGTCCGACACGGCGTCCGGCGTACGGTCGAACGGGGCGAGGACGAACCCGACCGCCGGATGCTGATGTGTCCTTCGGGATGTCGGCGAGGTAGAGGCGCGACATGGCGTCGTACTCCGCGCTCCCACGGATCGTCGGCTCACCGACGATGAAGTTGTGGGGCGTGCCGACGTAGACATAGACGTCGTCCGCGCGGTCGGGGGGCATCGCCGCCCGGAGCACGTTCGCGGCTCGCGTCGCCAGGAACGACACGGTCGAGTCGGCGTCGTCGACGATGAACACGAGCGGCGTGCCCGGCTCGAGCGAACCGGCGATCCGGGCGGCCGTGGTCGCGCGCTGCACCTCGAGCGGCGAGATGAACGGCTCCTGTCGGCTCCACGAGATGAGGGCTCCCGCCGCCATGAGACCCACGAGCGCGGCGGCGACGAGGGTGGCGAGCCACACCCGGCGCTGAAGCCAGAGCCAGACGGCGACGACGCCCACGCCCGCGAGCGCGGGTACGGAGAACCCGAACGTGATCAGCCGGTCTGCGGGGAACCAGCCGGTGATGAGCCCGATGGGCGCGCCGACCACGACCAACGCGGTCCAGGCCACCAGCACACGCCGTGCGAAGCCGTTCGTCCGCGTGGACCCGAGCGCGGCCAACGGCAGCGCGAGCCATTGCACGTACCGCGTCCAGCGGTGCAGGGTCCGCTCGAAGTAGGCGTGGCGGACGGCGTCGGCCATGCCCGCCCGCCGCAGGAAGCCGTCTTTCGACGTGTCCACCGCCAGGTGCGCGGGCCCGATCGTCATCGTGAGCAGGCCGCTCACCACCACCGCGCCGCCCCCGAGGGTCGCCGCCGCCACCCGTCCCGCATCGCTCTCCCAGCCCCGTTCGCGACGCGCGGCCGACCACACCCCGACCGCCGCGAGCACCAAGATCCCGGTCACGAAGAACTGCGGGTGGGCGAGGCCGCCGCCGCCCAGTGTGACGGCAGCCGCCAGCGTGCTCCGGCGGGTGCCGACCGCAAGGAAGACCGATGCCGCGACGAACGGGGCCGCGAACGCGAGGTTCGCCAGATATCCGGCGGCGAGGTGAACCGTGAACAGGCCGGCGAGCAGCCCTGCGAGGACCCACGCCGCCCGAGCGCCTCGGCGCTCGCCGGCCATGACGCCGGCCGCACGGACCAGCATCCCGACCCCCGCACCGATCGCGGCGCCGAAGGCGGCTTCGAAGCCGGCGGTCACGGCCGCGACGGGGAGATGTGTCGCACCCGTCAGGACCGCGAACAGCGCGGGACTCCCCGGGCGCTCGCCGACGATCGACAGTCCCTGGGACGCGCCGACGCGCGTCCACCAGAGGTAGACGGGGATGTCGGGGCCGAGCCCGAACCGGAACCCGTGCCGGACGAACGGCGCGAGCAGGACCCCGAGGACGACGAGGGTCAACCCCGCGAGCCACGCGAGGTCACTGCCGGTGCGCGCCGTGCCGTTCTCGTCCGTCGGTCACCCCGACGTCGTCGCGTTCATCGAGTTCCGGCGCACGCATGCTCCCTTCGCGATGGGTGACTGTAGCGCAGCGCCTCCCGACGCCGACCGCGGCCTGCGTCCGCGGGCGGCGTTGTAGCCTGACGGTCCATGCTCGACCGAGAGCTCGTCGAAGAGGTCCTGCGCGCCGCGCGCCGACGCGGCGGTTCGTTCGCCGAGGTGTTCGCCGAGGAGAAGATCTCGACGTCGATCCGATTGGACGACGGCAAGGTCGAGGAGCTCACCACCGGGCTCGATCGCGGCGCGGGCGTCCGCGTGTGCGTGGGCACGTCGTACGGGTACGCCTATTCGAACCGGCTGGACCTCGACGCGTTGCTCACGGCGGCCGAGGCCGCGAGCGCGGCCCTCCGCGAAGGCGAGCCCGGCGGCGTGGTGGATCTCCGCGTGGTCGCCGGTTCGGCCGTGAATCCCGTCGAGCGTCCTGCCGAGTCGTTGCCCGCCGCCGACAAGGTGGCGTGGCTCCGAGAGGTCGACGACGCGGCGCGTTCCTTCAGCCCGGAGGTGGCGCAGGTCGTGGGTGTCTACGGCGACTCGCTCCAACGTGTCCTGATCGCGACGTCCGACGGCATATGGGTCGAGGAGTCGCGTCCGCGCATCCGTCTGGTGGCGCAGGTCGTCGCGGCGCGCGACGGGAACATCCAGACGGGGTTCCACGGGCCCGCCGCCTGCAGCGGGGTGGAGTTCGTCGACCGTCATCCCCCGAAGGACACGGCCGAGCTCGCCGCCAAGCGCGCCGTCACGATGCTCGATTCGATCCCGGCGCCGGCGGGGGAGATGACCGTCGTGCTCGCCCCCGGGGCGGGGGGGGTTCTGTTCCACGAGGCGGTGGGCCATCCGCTCGAGTCCGACGCGATCGACAAAGAGGCGAGCGTCTACCGTGGGTTGATCGGGCAGCGGTGCGCGTCGGAGCTGATCGACGGCGTGGACGACGCGACGATCCCGAACGGCTGGGGCTCGTACGCGTTCGACGACGAGGCCACGCCGTCGCAACGGACGTCGCTGTTCGACAAGGGCGTGTTGCAGGGTCTGCTTTACGACCGGATGCACGCCGACAAGGACGGGCAGCCGCCGACCGGCAACGGGCGCCGGCAGTCGTACGCGTCGCCCCCGATCCCGCGGATGACCAACACGAACATCCTGAACGGGGCATCGAAGGCCGACGACATCCTGTCGTCCACGGCCAACGGCGTGTACGTCACGTCGCTGGGCGGCGGCCAGACGAACCCCGCCACCGGCGACTTCGTGTTCGGCGTCGCCGAGGGCTTCCTCATCGAGGGCGGCGAGGTCACCACGCCGGTCCGAGGCGCGAACCTGATCGGCCGGGCGATCGAGGTCATGAGCGCCGTCGACGCGGTGGCTGACGACTTCGACACATGGGAAGGCGTCTGCGGTAAGGACGGCCAGGCGGCGCCCGTTGGGAGCGGTTCGCCGACGCTCCGCATCTCGCGGCTCACGGTCGGAGGCACCGGTGCCTGACCTCCAGGAGCTGTGCGCGGCCGCGGTCGACGCCGCGACCGGTGTCGAGGCGGTCGAGGCGTACGCGGAGGAGTCGCGCCACACGGAGGCGAGCGCGCTGCGCGGGGAGATCGAAGGGCTCACGTTCGCGGAGTCTCGCGGCGTGGGGGTCCGGTTGATCGCCGGTGGAAGGCTCGGCTACGCCTACGCCGCCGATCCCACGGTCGAGGAGGCGCGCGAGGCGGTGCGGCGTGCGCGGGAGAACGCGGCGCTCGCCGAGCCCGACGAGTTCAACCTGCTCCCGGCGTTCGTTCCGGCGCAGCCGATCGATGCGCTGTTCCGCGAGGACCAGGCCGACATCCCGACCGACCGCAAGGTCGCGCTCGCGTTGGACCTGGAGCGGCGAGCGATCTCGATCGACCCGCGCGCCACCAAGATCGACGCGGCGCAGATCGGTGACGCCGTCTCGCGGGTGGCGATCGCGTCGACGGCCGGCGTCCGGGCGGAATACGCGCGGACCGACGCGTGGTGCGTGGCGGTCTCGCTCGCGGTGGAGGGCGACGAGACGCAGACCGGGTTCTCGTTCACGATCGGGCGGGGCGTCGACGAGCTGGGCTGGGAGGCGATCGCCGACGAGGCCGTGCAGCGGGCGGTTCGGATGCTGGGCGCCACCAAGCCTCCGACGGCGAAGGTCCCGATCGTGCTGGACCAGTTCGCGGCGATGTCGTTCCTCGGGGTCCTCGCCGGCGCGCTCTCCGCCGAGGCCGTGCTGAAGCAGCGCTCGTTGTTCGCGACGATGGTCGGGCAACAGGTGGGTTCCGAGCTGTTCACGCTCGTCGACGACGGCACGATCACGATCGGGCCTGCCGCGTCGCCGTTCGACGACGAGGGCGTGCCCACCGGCCGGACCGAGCTCTTCACGCGCGGCACGCTGAACGGCTTCCTGCACAACACATACACGGCGGCGCGAACCGGCGGAGGCACGGCCTCGACCGGCAACGCGAAGCGCGGCGGATATAAGAGCACGCCCGGCGTGGGGACCTCCAACTTCTACCTGGACGCGGGGGAGCTGTCGTTCGACGAGCTGCTCGTCCGCGCGGAGGGAGGCGTGCTGATCCAGGACGTCAGCGGCGTGCACTCCGGCGCGAACCCGATCAGCGGCGAGTTCTCGGTCGGCGCGACGGGCCTGCGCATCTCCGGCGGAGCGCTGGGTGAGCCACTGCGCGAGATGACGGTTGCCTCGACGCTGCCAGACATGCTCGCCGGCATCACCGGGGTCGGAGACGACCTCCGGTTCTTCTCGTCGGTCGGCACGCCGTCGATCCTGATCGGCGAGATGACGCTCGCCGGCGTCTAGCGTAGTCCATCACGGACTAGATCGTGGCCGACCGGACCCCCGTCGCGATCAGGATGAGCACCAGCGCCGCGACGGCCAGCCGGTAGTACATGAACACCTTGAAGCTGTGACGTCGCAGGTACCCGAGCAAGGCCCAGATCACGACGAACCCGCTCATCGCCGACGACACGAAACCCCAGAAGAACTCGGCGCCGTAGCCCTGGAATCCGGTCTGGATCAGGTCGAGGCCCTTGTAGAGCCCGGCCCCGGCGATGATCGGGATGGCGAGCAGGAACGAGAACCGCGCAGCCGACTCGCGATCCAAGCCGATCCACCTGGCGACGGTCATGGTGATGCCCGATCGGGAGACACCCGGCTGCAGCGCCACGGCCTGCGCGACGCCGAGGCCGATCCCCGTCCTCACGCCGACCGAATCGATCCCCCTGTCACTGCTCGATCGGGCGTCCACCCACCACAGCACCACCCCGAAGACCGCGAGCATGACCGCGATCAGCCAGGGCGCGCCGAGATGGTCTTGGATCGGTGACTCGAGGAGCGCGCCGGCCGCGGCGCCGGGGATGGTGCCGAGCACGAGCGCCCACGCCAATCGTTCGTCCTGTCGTCGAGATCGATCCCGGCGTGCGGATCGAGCGGATCCACGCCACCAGGTATCGCCAGATGTCCTGCCGGAAGTACGCGACGGCCCCGACCAATGTGCCGACGTGGAGCGCGACGTCGAACGTCTTGTTCAGCGCGACGTCGTTCACGATCGACCAGTTGAAGAGCCACGGGACGAGGATCAGGTGGCCCGAGCTGGAGATCGGCGCGAACTCCGTCGCGCCTTGCGTCAGCCCGAGCACGATCGCCTGCAGGACGGTCAAGGGGAGATCCTCTCCGGTGGAAGGTCCGCGTCATGCTACCGGCCGACCACCCAGGGAGATGTGGCGGCGATGTGTTCTTCCGTCAGGCCGTCGACGGCGACGGCGAGGGACCGACGATCGCGACGAGGAGCTGTCCGAACGCGCGCGCATACGCGAGTCGGGCCGCCGCATCACCGTCGACCAGGAGCACCAGCGAGACGCCCGTGTCTGCCGAGGCGGTCCCGCCGATCCCCGTTCCGCCCGCCGAGCCGTCGGTGATGATCCGCACGACCTCGAGCCCGCTCGCGACCAGCTCCGTGTGCGGGCGTCCGCCGCCGTACGTCGCGTACACGTCGACCCGGTCGCCCGCACGGACCGTGCCGGGCGGCACGCCGCTCGGAACGATCACCGCTCGCAGACCCTCGGGCACGAGCGCCGCGACCGGTCCGATGCCCGCCCCGGCTAGCCTCGATCGCGTGAGGATCTCGCCGGCCTGGATGTTCGCGGTGAGGACCCGTCCGACGAGCGAAGCCGAGTCGCCGACCGCACCCGGAGGGACGAACTCCTCGGGAACGGTGGACGCGTGGAGCATGTCTTCGGAGAGCACCGTCCCACGAGCCAGGTCCGTGGCGGCGGTCGCGATCGGCCACCGGTGGTCCCACCCGGGGGTGCAGGGCTTCGACGCGGTCCTGATAGCCGCGAACCACGACGAACGCGACCGCCGCGAACATGACGGCGAGCCCGATCAAGCACCTTCGAGCCGAGCGGCCACCGGCGACGGAGCATGGCCGGAACGCTCGCATGCGAGCCCGCCCGTGGCCGTGATCCGCGTCACGTCTGACGGGTCGGTTCGATCTCACTCGACCGGGCGCGGGCCCTTCCTCCGCGAGAGGGGAAGGGTCCGCACGCGGAACTCCTCGAGCGCCTCGCGGCCGACGATCAACCGCACGGACTCCTCGATCCGATCGCCCAGGGCGCGAGCGTCGGCCTCCGTCTTGAACGTGAGCTCGATACGGACCAGGACCTGTTCTCCGCTCATGAGACCTCGAACCGGGCTCCGGTCAGCGCCGTCGCGCACGGACAGTCGCGTTCGACCGGCAGGGCGGGGATCACGGCGAAGAGCAGGTCGCGGAGCTTCTCGTTGTTCTCCGCGAACACCCGCACGACCTCCTCGTGCGTCACCGGCGGCACGCCTTCGACGCCGACGTCGTAGTCGGTGATCAGCGAGATGTTCGCGTAGCAGAGCTCCAGCTCGCGAGCGAGAACCGCCTCGGGATACTGCGTCATGTTGATGACTTCCCAGCCCGCCGACGCGAACCACGCCGACTCGGCGCGGGTCGAGAAGCGCGGGCCCTCGATCACCACGACGGTCCCGCGATCGTGGAGCGGGATGGCCAGGTCGCGTCCGGCGGTGACCGCGACGTCGCGCATCGTCGAGCAGTACGGGTCCGCGAACGAGATGTGGGTCGTCTCGGGCCCGTCGTAGAACGTGTTCGGCCGGTCGTTCGTGCGATCCACCAGCTGATCGCAGATCACGAAGTCGCCGGGCTTCACGGTCGGCTGCAGCGACCCGCACGCGTTCGGTCCGAGCACCCGCGTCACGCCGAGCTCCTTCATGGCCCAGACGTTCGCTCGGTACGGGACGCGATGGGGCGGAAACTCGTGCTTCACGCCGTGGCGGGGGATGAAGGCAACGCGCCGGCCCCCGACCTGGCCGATCACAGGCGGCGCCGAGGGCTTGCCGTACGGCGTGTCGAGGTCGACGGTCTCGGTCGACTCCAGGAACGAGTAGAAGCCGGACCCTCCGAAGACGCCGATCTCCGCGGTCGTCACGAGCTCTGCTTCTTCCCCTCGGAGGACGACGATCCCGATCCCGTGGACCCGGACCCGCCCGAACCGGATGCCGCGGAGCTCGAGGCGGCGGTCTTCTCGGCGGGTTTGGACGACTCCTTCTTGTCCTTCTTCTCGCTCTTGCCGTCCGACGAAGCCGCGGGCTTCTCGCTCGTCTTCTCCGAGGTCGTCTTCGACTTCTTCCCGTGATCGGTGGCGTAGAACCCCGATCCCTTGAACGAGATCGCGGGTGCAGCGAACACCTTTCGCAGCTCGCCGCCGCACACCGGACAGACGGTCAGGGTCTCGTCGCTCATGGCTTGCACGACGTCGAACGTATGCCCGCAATCGCGGCAACGGTACTCGTAGGTGGGCATGACGGGTCGAGTGTAGCCGAGGGTTCGAACGCTCCGGCCGTGGGTACGCATGGCCCGATCGGGCCTTTCGACCAGGTCCGGCACCGACCTTCGGACTAGCCATCTAGCCGATGTACGCGTCCCCCGGACGAGCTACGGTCGATGTGTGTGATCTCGGTGAGCCGCGGTTCCGCGGAGCGCCACCCGGGGCGATCCAAGGAGGAACGCGATGCGAGGGACAGTGTTCCCGCGAGAGGCCAGACGGCGTCCTGAGTTGGACCTTCTGGTGGGCCCGCTCGAGGCGGCGACCATGGAATCCGACGGCTCCAAGACCGATGTATCAACGCTCCGAGACGCCGAGCTTGTGGAGACGGGAGAGCTGCCGACCTGGGGAGAGGACGGATGACCACCCCCGCCGACGCATCGAATCGACATACACTCGTGAGCCTCCCCCGACGACGCGAGGGTTACGGGGAGAGAGGGGATGGACGTGCCGATCACGAAAGCCGTCATCCCCGCGGCCGGCCTCGGGACCCGGTTCCTCCCGGCCACCAAAGCTCAGCAGAAAGCGATGCTCCCCGTCGTCGACACGCCGTCGATCCAGTACGTGGTCGAGGAAGCGGTGCGCGCGGGGCTGACCGACATCCTGATCGTCACCGGACGCGGCAACCGATCCCTCGAGGACCACTTCGACCGTTCGTTCGAGCTCGAGCACTTCCTGGAGTCGAAGGGCAAGTTCGACGAGCTCAAGCAGGTGCAAAAGATCACCGACATGGCGACCATCCACTACATCCGCCAGAAGGACCCGCTCGGCCTGGGCCACGCGGTCTCGGTGGCCGAGGAGCACGTGAACGGCGAGCCGTTCGCCGTGCTGCTGGGAGACGACCTGATCCATCATTCGATGCCGCTGCTCCCGGAGATGCTCCGTGTCCACGAGCGATACGGCCGGAGCGTCATCGCCGTCCAAGAGGTCCTGCCGGAAGAGATCCAGTTCTACGGATGTGTCGAGGCGGAGTGGGTCGAGGAGAACCTGGCCCGCGTGCTGTCGATCGTCGAGAAGCCGTCGCACGAGGATGCGCCGTCGAACCTGGCGGCGATCGGCCGCTACGTGCTGACGCACGACATCTTCGACGCGCTCCGAGAGACGGAACCGGGTACGGCTGGCGAGATCCAGCTGACCGACGCCATCAACCAGCTCGCGAAGGAGCAGGCCGTCTTCGCATTCAAGTTCGACCACGGACGCTACGACGTCGGCAACAAGCTCGACTACTTGAAAGCCACGGTCGAGTTCGCCTTGGAACGCGACGAGCTCGGGGAGGACTTCCGCCGCTACTTGGTGGATCTTCTCCGGCACGACACGCACCGCTGAGGTCCTCCAGGCTCTGCGAACAGCCTTGACCGGGCTCTGCGAACAGCCTTGACCGGGCTCTGCGAACAGCCTTGACCGGGCTCTGCGAACAGCCTTGAGTAGACTGCGGCCATGGCCGAGCGTCGCCACGTCCACGATCACGACGACGTCGCCGGGCTTGTCTCCGTCGAGGACGCGCGGAGGAACGTCCTGTCCGAGATCCACCCGCTCGCTCCGCTGCAGCTGCCGCTGACGGAGGCCTTCGGGTGCGTGATCGCGGAGGACATCGTCGCCGACCGGGACCTCCCCGAGTTCGCGTCCTCGGCCATGGACGGGTTCGCGGTGCGCTCCTCCGACGTACGAGGCGCCGCTCCCGCGTCACCCGTCGAGCTGAAGATCGTCGGCAGCGCCCGGATCGGACGCAGGCCGGACGCCGTCGTGGGCGGCGGCGAGGCGGTCCGCATCGCGACCGGAGCGCCCATCCCGGCCGGGGCCGACGCCATCGTGCCGATCGAGAACGCCGAGCCCGGGGGGGAGATGGCGACGATCTTCGATGGTCCGCCGCCCGGCCATCACATCCGCCCGGCCGGCGAGGACGTGAAGGCCGGCCAGGTCCTGGTGCCGACGGGCAAGCGGCTGGGGCCGCCGGAGATGGGCCTCCTCGCGAACGCCGGGTTCCCGCACCCGCACGTCCACCCCCGGCCTCGCGTGATCGTGGTGTCGACGGGCGACGAGTTGATCCCTCCGACCGAGACGCCGGAGTTCGGACAGGTGCGCGACTCCAACGCCTACATGATCTTCTCCGCCCTCCGCGACGTGGGCGCGCAACCGGTGCTCGCCGGCATCGTGAAGGACGATGTCGACGCCTTGAAGGAGACCGTGCTCAGCTACGTGATCCAGGCCGACGCGTTCGTGTCGTCGGGAGGGGTCTCCGTCGGCGAGCGGGACGTGGTCAAGGCAGCCTTCTTCCGTCGCGGAGACGTGGACTTCTACAAGGTGGCGATGCAGCCCGGCATGCCGCAGGGCTTCGGACAGATCGAGGGCAAGCCGTACTTCGGTCTTCCCGGCAATCCGGTCAGCGTGTTCGTGAGCTACGAGATCTTCGTGCGTCCGGCGATCCTCAAGATGATGGGTCGGACGCAGCTCTTCCGCCCGGAGGTCACCGCCACCCTCTCGGAGGAGGTCGCCGGCCCCAGGGGCAAGCTGCAGTTCGCTCGTGTGCGCTTGGAACGCAGCGAGAACGGGTGGATCGCCACGCCCACCGGCTCGAGGGGCTCCAACCTGATCTCGACGGTCGTCCGCGCCAACGGCCTCGCGATGATCCCCGTGGGGATCGCCGTCGCGCCGGCCGGCTCGGAGGTCAACGTGATGGTGTTCCGCTCCTCGGAGGACTGACATGAGCGACGCGGCACGGATCGTCGAGGTGGGGGACAAGCAGGTCACGGAACGCGAGGCGACGGCGGAGTGCGTCCTCACCACCACCCCCGAGGCGTGCGCTCATCTCGTCGCCGGAACCCGTAAGGGCAAGCCGATCGAGGCCGCCCGTGTGGCCGGCCTGATGGGGGTCAAGCGCACGCCCGACCTCCTGCCGTACTGCCATCCCATCGCGGTGACCGGCGCCGAGGTGGTCGTCGAGCCGGATGAGGGCGCAGGGACCATCCGCGTCCGGGTCACGGTTCGGGCGAAGGATCGCACCGGAGCGGAGATGGAGGCGCTCACGGCGGCCGCGGTCGCGGCCCTGAGCCTCTACGACACGACGAAGGAGTTCGATCGCTCCGCGCGGATCGACGGCCTTCGGCTCCTCGCGAAGTCGGGCGGCAAGAGCGGCGACTACCGGGCGGGCTGACTTCCGCACGCTACGTGCCGGTCAGCGAGAAGTGCATGTAGTCCTTGAGCGAGTGCCAGTCGCCGCCCCAGCCCCATCCGATGTCCGTGAACGCCTGCACCACGACATCGTGCGGATGGATCATCCCTTGGAGGTGCTGCGTGCGGTCGAGGTAGGGCAGGCATGCCTTGCGGAGCACCTCGCCACCGCCCGTGACGTACGGATTCTGCGTCGGGTTGATGTCGATCGCCCAACCGTAGGCATGTTGGGAAAAGCCCGTCGTCTGGCCGGTGACGGGGCGACAGCTGAACGACGCGCTGACGTCCATCGTGCTGTACCAATCGGACGGCCGCGGCGGACGCCACTTCGCCGCCAACGCGATCTTCCGGATAGGGAACCTCGCGTCGAACAGTCGGTGGAACACCGATAGCACGTCGTCGGCGACCGTCTCGTTGATGATCAGCGGTCCCTGCTTGACCCGTCCACCGAACGTCCAGTAGCTCACCGTGACGAGCCGGAGATCCCGGATCGGGACCGGGCAGCCCGGATGCCAGTTCCTGCCGATGAGCTCGTCGCGAAGCTCGCGGTCGATCCACCTGACCGATCCGACGAACGGCGGCGACGTCGTGAGCGTGATGCCGGTGCCCGCCGCCTGCGCGGTCGTGCTCACCGCGAGCAGGAACGGGATCACCGTCAGGACTATCCGTCGATGATCCACGTTGCCCATCTTGCCATCGGACGTGTCGAGCGACGAGGGCCGGACGGCCGACGGAGCGCAGAACGCTCCCGATCCGGGAAATCACATCGATGTGCTTTCCCACCCTATATGTCGCTGCTAGCGTGCTACACCAGCCTAGATGTTGTGTTCGAACCGGGGATCGACAGGCGGGAGGCTGGCGCGTGGATTGGCTACTCCTCGCGGCTCTGGGCATCATGTGGGTGGCATTCCTCCTGCCGTCGGATCGTCGGCGGAAAGGAACGGAGCAAAGCGTCGAAGATTTCGAACGCAGGATGGAGCTCTTGGCACACGCGGAGGCGCAAGGCAGCGAAGGGCGGTGGATCGTCACCCCCAGGAAAGGCGCACGGTTCGTGGGTGTGGCGGAGCGCAGGCGCGCGAGGCTCCGTGAACGGCGCAGGAAGGTCCTCGTCTTCCTGATCGAATCGATCGGACTCACGTTCCTGATCGGCCTCGTGCCGCCGCTGCACGCCGTGTGGGCGCTGACGGGGATCTTCGGTGGACTGCTCGTCCTCTACGCATGGCTCCTGCTGACCATCAAGCACCGCGCGGCGGTGCAGCCCCACGAGACGTCGCGTGCCGCGAGGCAGCCGGCGCGGGTGAAGACCCCCGTGACCGCCGTGCCCCGCTACGTCGTCGACGGCATGAGCGGGTGGGCCCGACCCACGTTCAACGGGCTCGGCTCGGTGGGTGAGGGCGACAGGGTGCACGTGGTGGTCCGCCACGCAGGTGACATGGCCGGCGCGTAGCCCGGCTCGTCGGGGCCCTTTGCTAGGCTGACCATCTCCTGGGGGTGTAGCTCAGCCCGGTAGAGCGCTGCCCTCGCACGGCAGAGGTCAGGGGTTCGAATCCCCTCACCTCCACCAGGAACGCGCAACGCCGCCCGTTCACCAGCCACGCTCGATCCATGCCGGCAGGTGCGGCGCCTCCGCACCGACCGTCGTGCTGTCCCCGTGACCCGGATGAACGGTGGTCTCGGACGGCATCGTGAGGATCCGCGCCCGTATCGACGTGATGATCACCTCGAAGTCACCGAGCTCGTCGCTCGTCGAGCCGGGTCCGCCCGGGAACAGCGTGTCGCCGTCGAACAGCGCGTGACCCGCCGCATGATGGAAGCTCACGCTTCCCGGCGTATGGCCCGGGGTGTGCAACACGCGAAGCTCCACACCGTCGGCGACCAGCAGTTCACCTTCAGCGAGAGGCCCGTCGGGCCCGCGGTCTGCATACGTCCGTTCCCACACCCGGCGGTCGGCGGGATGCATGAGGATCGGCGCGTCAACGGCGTCCCTGAGCTCGAAGGCGACGTCGATGTGGTCCCAGTGTCCATGCGTGCACGCGATCGCGACCACCTTCCGCCCTCCGACGGCATCGACGATGGGAACGGGATCGTGGGAGGCATCGATCACGACGACCTCCGTCTCACCGCCGACGACCCAGACATTGTTCTGCACCTCCTCGGGACCGGAGGGGTACTGCCGGATCGTGACCGTTCGGACGACGTCGACGCGTGGCGGCACCTCGAGAGCATAGCCATGTCGTCGACAGCCCCCTGCTGGCTGGATACCCTGCGCGCATCGAGAACGTTCGCATCGACCTCGGCACCAAAGGCTTCCCCGCCGTCGACCCGCCTGTGGCGCTCTTCGACGTCGCGGCTCGCGGGTGGACGCTCAGGGACCTGCCGACCCCCGTGATGGTGCTGCGGGAACGCGCGTTGGCGCACAACCTCGCAACGATGGCCGAGTACTGCCGGGCGTGGGGCGTGGATATCGCGCCGCACGGCAAGACCACCATGGCCCCCCAGCTGTGGAACCGGCAGGTCGATGCGGGTGCGTGGGGCATCACCGCCGCCACCGTGACGCAGGCGCGTGTGATGCGTTCCGCGGGCGTTCATCACATCTTGCTGGCGAACGAGCTGGTCGACCCGGTGTCGATCGATTGGGTGTCGGGGCAGCTCGCGGATCCGCGGTTCTCGTTCCTGTGTTACGTCGACTCCGACCGTGGCGTCGACATCCTGGAGGAACGGTTGCGTGCCCTTCGCGCCGAACGACCGCTCTCCGTGCTGGTCGAGCTGGGGTACGAGGGGGGTCGGACGGGGTGCAGGACGATCCCGGAGGCCGTCCACGTCGCCGCTCGTGTCACCTCCTCGGACGTCCTGCGCCTCGAGGGCGTGGCGGGCTACGAGGGGACCATCTGCCACGACCGATCGACGGAGTGCCTGGCGCTCGTCTTGGCGTACCTCGACCGACTCCGCGAGCTCACGACGACGTTGATCGACGCCGGAACCTTCGACGGCGACAGGCGCATCGTGCTCACCGCGGGCGGGAGCGCGTTCTTCGACCTGGTGGTCGACCGACTGCGCGGTCCGTGGCCCGGCGATGCCGACGTCGGCGTGATGCTGCGCTCCGGTTGTTACCTGACCCATGACTCGGGGATCTACGAGCGGGTCTCGCCGCTGCCGACACGCGACGGGGAGCGCGGGTTCCAGCCAGCGATGGAGCTCTGGGCGTCGGTGCTCTCCCGGCCCGAGCCACGGCTCGCGCTCTTGGGGTTCGGCAAGCGCGACGTGCCGTTCGACATCGACCTGCCGAAGCCGCAGGTCGTGCGGTCGCACGGCGGCGACGTCCGACAGGCGGCGGGACTGCTCACCATCCGCGAACTCAACGACCAACACGCGTACGCCGGCGTCGATCCCGACCTGACGCTCGAAGTGGGCGACATGGTGAGGTGTGGCCTCAGCCACCCGTGCACCGCGTTCGACAAATGGCGGGTCATCCCGGTGCTCGACGATGAGGACCGGGTCGTGGACGCGATCGCCACGTTCTTCTAGCGCATCCGAGCGTTCGGTCGAGGCTCTCGTACGATTGCACGACATGTCTGCCCGCCTCAAAGTGACTGCCGCGCTCGTTTCCTTGGCGATGTTGGTCGCGTTGTCGACCGCCGCGTCTGCCCGCGCGTCGGCCGTTACGTTGACGACGTCTGCCAGGAACGTGGACTTCCGCGGGTCCGTGACGCTCGTGACTACCGTGGATCCGCCGGTCGCCGGCCAGGCGGTGAGCATCCTCGACGCGACCGGCGTCGAGCTCGCTTCCGGGACGACAGGAGCGGACGGCACGTTCTCGACGGACGTCCAGCCGCACGCGAACCTGGTCGCACACGCATCGTCCCTCGGCGTGGACAGCGCACCCGTGTCGGTGGGCGTCCGGCCGCTCATGACCCTCTCCTCGGGCGCGGTCCGGCTGTTCGACGACGTCAAGGTTCGCGGGACGTTCAAGCCGGTCCGCGAGGGCCAGGGCGTCACCGTCGAGCTTCAGCACCGCGGTGAGGTCGTGGGGACGGAACATCCGACGATGAACGCGCGCGGAAGGTTCACCACGACGTTCTTCGTGCCGCAAGCCGGCAGCTATCGGGTGCGTGCGACCTTGCATGCATCCGACCTGCTGCCGGGACATGCGGGGACGGCGCCGTCGCTCACCGCCCAGCCCGATCTCGCGCTGGGCGCGCACGGCATCTACGTCGGGCTCTTGGAGCGCCGGCTCGTCCAGCTGCGCTACCACCTCGTGGGTGTCGACGACGTCTTCGACTACCGCACGGCGGACGCGGTGATGGCATTCCACAAGGTGCAGGGGATGGCCCGGACCCAGATCGTGGATGCCGCCACGTGGCGCGCCCTCGGCTCGCCCAAGCTCTTCATGCCGCGCAGCCGCGCCGATGGCCTCCACATCGAGGTCGACCAGACGCGGCAGGTCCTCGCGCTCGTCCGTGACGGTGAGGTCGAGAACATCATCCACGTCTCGACCGGGAAGCCCTCGACCCCCACGCGCGACGGGACGTTCCACGTCTTCTCGAAGCTGGCTGGGTACAGCCCGAAGCAGCTGTATTACCCGAGCTTCTTCGACGGAGAGCGGGCCATCCACGGGTGGACCGATGTCCCCAACTACGCCGCCAGTCACGGATGCGTGCGCATCCCGTACTGGGTCGCCCTGTGGATGTTCGACCAGGATCCGGTCGGAACGCCGGTCCTCGTCTACCACTGACCACCGCACACGGGATGGGGTCGGATTCAAGGTGGGCCCCTTGACGTGCCGACAACCCCTCTATACCCCGGATCCCAGGAGGGACCATGAAGGCTGGCAAGATCTCTTACGCGGGCGTCGGCGTTGCCGTCGGCGGCCTGGTCGGGTTCCTCGGCGTCCTCGTCGGCTGGTTCAAGTACTCGTACCCGCTCGGCAACGGCACCGCGACGGTCACGCTGAGCGGGGTCCATGACTGGACAGGCACCGCAGCGATGGCCGCGGCGTTCGGAGCGTTCGCGTTCGGTTGCGCCTACGTGTTGGTCGACGACGTGCAGCTGCGACGGATCACCGGCATCCTCGGGGCCGTCTGCTCCGCGTTCCTGCTGATCATGTCGCTCTCCGGCTTCGGCCGGGTCAGCGATGCCGTCGGTGCTCCGGCAGCGGTGTTCACGACTGCCGCCGCCACCGGGCTCGCCATCTCGTTCGCCGGCGGCGTCATCGCGCTGGTCGGCTCGTTCCTGACGTCACGTGAGCTCCTCAGCGCGGGGCCGGTCGTTCCCGCCGACGCCCCCGCGGGCGCCGTCGAGGCCTGACGAACCGCCTCCGGTACCCTGAGCCTCCATGTCGGAGGCGACGGGTAACGGACATCTGTGGTGGACCCGCCCCGGACTTGAAGTCCGGGGCGGTCGTCTGACCATCGCCGGTCGTGACGCCGAGGCGATCGCGCGCGAGCACGGCACCCCGCTCTACGCGCACGATCTTGTGCGCGTAGAGGAGCAGGTCGGCTCGCTCCGCTCGGCGTTCCACGGGGCGGGGTTGGACGGACGGATCCGGCTCGCCCTCAAGGCGCAGCATGAACCCGAGCTCCTGCGGTTCGTCCGCGCGCTGGGTGATCCGGGTTCCCCCGAGAGCGTGGGGATGGACGTGTGTTCGCCCGGCGAGGTGGAGTGGGCGCTCGAGCACGGATGGCGCCCGAGCGAGATCAGCTACACGGGCACGAACCTGTCCGAGCGCGATCTCGACGCGATCCTGGCGCATCCGGAGGTCCATCTGAACGTCGACCTCCTCACGCAGATCGACCGCGTGGGCCGCCGGGCGCGCGGGCGCACCATCGGGATCCGGGTGAACCCTCGCGGCGGAGCCGGCTTCCACGCCGCTGGTGGCACCCTCTACTCGGGTCCGCGACCCACGAAGTTCGGCATCTTCCCCGAACGGCTCGAGGATGCGCTCGCCCTCGCGCGGCAGCACGACCTGACGATCGACACGGTTCATTTCCACGTGGGCGACGGCTACCTGGACGACGGGCTCGCGGAGTT
Source organism: uncultured Actinomycetes bacterium (assembly GCA_963775755.1). Taxonomy (GTDB): domain Bacteria; phylum Actinomycetota; class UBA4738; order UBA4738; family HRBIN12; genus JBBQVZ01. Next base: position 91,760 of record CAVZKB010000016.1, read on the forward strand.
CGAGGAGGTCGTGCGCCGGGTGGCAGAGATGGTGAGGGTGCTGCAACGCGAGGGGTGTCCGATCGTCGAGGTGAACACGGGCGGCGGACTCGGCGTGCCGCAACGGGTGGAGGACCGCCCGCTCGATCTGGATCGGTGGGCGTCGATCCTGGCGGAGCACCTCGGGCCGCTCGACGTCGCGGTCGGCACGGAGCCGGGGGACTTCCTGGTCAAGGAGTGCGCGATCAACCTGTCGCAGGTCGTGACCGTGGAGGACCGCGACGGGTTGGTGTTCGTCGGTTTGGACATCGGCTGGAACGCGATGGGCGAGCGCTTCATCTACCGCGCCCTGCTCGACCTGGTGCTTTGTCGGGCTGCGGACGTGCCTGCGGTCCGACCTGTGACGATCTGCGGCCATATCAACGAGGGCGACGACCTGTTCGCTGAAGACCTGCCGTTCCCCGAGGTCGGGGAGGGCGACATCATCGCCGCGATCAACGTGGGCAGCTACAACGCATCCATGACGTCGGAGCATTGCCTGCGTCCCGGCGCTGGATCCGTGTTCTTCACGGATCGTGTCTGATGGATATGCTCGATCCGATGTCGACGACGAACGACGCACGCGTGCTGATCCGTGCCGGGCGGCTGATCGACGTCGACCGCGAGGAGATCCTCCACGACCGGGTGATCGTCGTCGAAAGCGATCGCATCGCCGACGTGTTGACTGAGGCGCCGGCGGAGACCTCCTCGGCCGTCATCGACCTCTCGGGACACACGGTGCTGCCCGGCCTGATGGACATGCACGCGCACCTGGTCGGCGAGATGGAGACCGGGCTCGGCTACGCGGCCTTGGTCATGCGGACGGCGGCGCAGGAAGCCATGAGCGGCGTCCGCAACGCTCGCGCCACGGTCGAGGCCGGGTTCACGACCGTGCGCGACGTGGGGACGTTCAGGGCGTTCGTCGACTGCGCGCTGCGCGACGCGATCGATGCCGGCGACACCCCCGGTCCGCGGATGGTGTGCGCGGGGCCGTTCGTCACGGTGTCGGGAGGCGGCGGCGACGTCACCGGACTCGCGCCCGACGTCGATGCCGTGGTGCCGATCGATCTGCGCTTCGGCGTGGCGAACTCCGTGGACGAGGTTCGCCAGCGTGTCCGGCGGATCCTGGGCGGAGGGGCCGACTTCATCAAGGTCATCGCGACCGGCGCGGTGCTCACGGAAGGGACGTCGCCCGGCGCGCCCGAATTCAGCGAGGACGAGATCCGCGCGGCGGTGCAGGAGGCCGCGCTCTACGGGACGCACGTGGCGGCGCACGCGCACGGCGCCGAGGGGATCAAGCGCGCCGTGCGGGCGGGTGTCCGTTCCATCGAGCACGGCTCCCTCATGGACGACGAGGCCATCGACCTGATGGCATCGCACGGCACGTACCTGGTCGCCGACATCTACAACGGCGACTGGATCGCCGAGGAAGGCGCGCGCGGGGGGTGGTCGGCCGACGTGATCCGTAAGAACGAGGAGACCACCGGGGCGCAGCGCGAAGGGTTCGAGAAGGCGGTGAAGGCCGGCGTCGCCATCGCGTACGGGACCGACAGCGGTGTGTACCCGCACGCCTGGGCCGCGAAGCAGTTCGCGTATATGGTGCGGCACGGGATGACGCCGATGGAAGCGATCCGCAGCGCGACCGTGGTCGCGTCCGAGCTGATGGGTTGGCAGGACCGGGTGGGTTCGATCGCATCGGGCAGGTACGCCGACCTGGTCGCCGTCGCGGGCGATCCCCTCGATGACATCTCACTGCTGGAGGACGTCCGGTTCGTCATGAAGGGCGGCGCGGTCATCAAGGGTTGACATGCGGGTCCGCGCTCCGGGACGGACGAAGAAGGGGTGACGGGGATGGGCAAGCTCACGGCCGAGGAGATCGTCGCACTCTCCAAGCGATACACGCTGTACGACTGGCAGGCACAGTCGAAGGCCTCACCGATCGCGATCGATCGCGCGGAGGGCATCTACTTCTGGGGGGTCGACGGGAAGCGCTACATCGATTTCAACAGCCAGCTGATGGGGGTGAACATCGGCCACGGCGACCGACGTGTGACCGATGCGATGCATCGGCAGGCCGAACGGCTCGCCTACATCACGCCGTTCATGGCGTACGAAGAGCGAGCCCTGCTCGGGCAGAAGATGGCCGAGCTGCTGCCCGGAGACATCGAGAAGTCCTTCTACACGCTGGGCGGTGCGGAGGCCAACGAGAACGCGATCAAGGTCGCCCGGCTGTTCACGGGGCGGCACAAGATCATGGCGCGATACCGCTCGTACCACGGGGCGACGGCGGGGGCGATGACGCTCACCGGCGATCCCCGTCGTTGGGCGAACGAGCCCTCGATGTCGGGCGTCGTGCACGTCCTCGATCCGTACCACGGTCCGCAACGGCCGCAGGACGACGCGGAGACGGCGCTCGCGCTGCTGGACGAGACGATCCAGCTCGAAGGGCCCGGCACCATCGCCGCGTTCTTCCTGGAGACCGTCACCGGCACCAACGGGATCCTCATCCCGCCCGACGGCTACCTGCAGGGCGTCCGCGAGCTCTGCACGAAGTACGGCATCCTCATGGTGAGCGACGAGGTGATGTGCGGGTTCGGCCGGACCGGTGAGTGGTTCGCGGTGAACCACTGGGACGTCGTTCCGGACATCATCACGTGCGCCAAGGGCCTCACGTCATCCTACGCGCCGCTCGGCGCGCTGGGGATGCGACCGGAGATCGCTCGGCACTTCGACGACAACGTCTTCTGGGGCGGTCTGACCTACAACACGCACCCCGTCTCGGTGGCCGCCGCCCTGGCGACCATCGGCGTCTACGAAGAGGACGACCTGATCGAGCACACGCGGAAGATGGGCGACGTCATGGCCCGTCATCACCGGGAGCTGAAGGACAAGCACCGCTCGGTGGGCGCCGTGCGCAACATCGGCTTGTTCGGCGCGCTCGATCTGGTGAAGAGCCGCGAGACGATGGAACCCATGTCACCGTTCAACGTGACGAACGATGTCATGGCGAGCGTCAACCGCTTCCTGCTCGAGAACGGTCTCTACACGCTGACCCACTGGTGGACGCTGATGACGAACCCGCCGCTGCCGATCACCGAAGAGCAGATGTCGGAGGGCTTCGAGATCATCGACCGCGCGCTCGAGATCGCCGACGCCGCCGTCGAGGAGTAGCGACGGACGCGGCCGAGCGGGTCGGGTTCATCGGCCTCGGGATCATGGGGGCGCCCATGGCCCGGCGCCTCCTCGCCGCCGGGTTCCCTCTGACCGTTCATTCGCGGAGCCCGGGCCCCGTCGACCGGCTCGTGGCGGCCGGCGCCGGGCGGGCCGGTTCTCCGGCGGAAGTCGCGCGCGCGTCGCAGATCGTCATCACGATGTTGCCCGACACGTCCGATGTCGAGCACGTGGTGCTGGGTGACGATGGCGTGGCGTCGAGCCTCGCCGAAGGCGCGTTGCTGATCGATATGAGCACGATCGACCCGGGGCCGACCCGCGAGATCGCGGAGGCGCTGGCGCCCCAGGGCGTCCAGATGCTCGACGCCCCTGTGTCGGGGGGCGAGCGCGGCGCGATCGACGGGACGCTCTCCATCATGGTCGGCGGCTCCGAGCAGGCATTCGCCCGGGCGACGCCGATCCTCGGATCGATGGGTAGGGACATCGTCCACGTCGGGCCCACCGGTGCCGGTCAGGTCGCGAAAGCGTGCAACCAGCTGGTCGTGGCGGCGACGATCGAGGCGGTCGCGGAAGCGCTCGTCCTGGCTGAGCGCTCAGGCGTGGACGCCGCGAAGGTCAGGGAGGCGCTGCTCGGTGGGTTCGCGGGCTCGAAGATCCTCGAGGTCCACGGTCAGCGGATGCTCGACCGCGCGTTCGAGCCCGGGTTCCGAGCGCGCCTGCATCGCAAGGACGCGCGCATCGTGCTGGACGCGGCCGAGGCCTCGGGCGCGCCGGTCCCGTCGTTCAAGGCCGTGGCCGCGCAGTTGGATCGGTTGGTCGACGATGCGGGTCGCGGCGAACTGGATCACTCGGCGCTGTTCACGCTGCTGGACGAGGCATGATGCGTGCTCGGCTAGGGCGCCACGGGTGAAATAGTCTCCTCGGCCCAGCGCTCGGCCCAGCGTCGGAGCTCGTCGATCACGGTTTCGAGGTCTCGGCCCTCCTCGGTGAGGTGGTACTCGATCAAAACCGGGGTCGAGGGCGTGACGTCGCGGCGGACGATCCCATCGATCTCCAGCTGCTTCAGCCGCTCGGACAACAGGGTGTCCGAGATGGGCGCGACGGCTTCGCGGATGTCCGAGAATCGGGTGGCCCCCGAGAGCATGGCGCTCACGATCAGGGTGCTCCAGCGTTTCCCGAGCAGATCCGCCGCACGCTGGAAGTGCTGGCAGATGCCATCCTCGTGTTCGTTCTCCGGTCGCATGTGGGCCTCATCCTACGGTTCGTGCCTGCCGCCCGATAGAACCATCGGCGGGCCACACCGATATCTTCAGTAACTCTGGAATACGGAGCGACTATTCCCGCGTTAGTGCCAGCGTAGGCGGTCGTCACCGGGACGGCGGCCTGGAGCCCAAGGAGGCACCAGATGGCACAGGCAGTCAGAACCCTCGAGGGGGTCGAGTTTCCCCCCGCGGGGACGTACACGATCGATCCGGCGCACTCATCCGTCGGATTCGTGGTTCGTCACCTGCTCTCCAAAGCGCGCGGCCGGTTCACCGATTTCAGCGGCGAGGTCGTGATCGGTGACGGTCCCGAGGACTCGTCCGCGAACGTGGAGATCATGGCCTCGAGCGTGAACACGGACCAGGAGATGCGCGACAACCACCTGAAGAGCGGCGACTTTCTCCTGACCGAGGAGCACCCGACGATCACGTTCCGCAGCACCGCGGTCCGTCCGACCGGCGGCAACGCGTTCGAGCTCGACGGCGATCTCACCATCCGCGGGATCACCAAGCCCGTCACGCTCGATGCGGCGTTCGCGGGGATGGGCGTGACCGGCCAGGGCACTCCGATGCTCGGCTTCTCCGCGAAGACCTCGATCGACCGTGAGGCGTTCGACATCATGTGGAACGCCGCGCTCGAGACCGGCGGCTTGGTGCTCGGCAAGAAGGTCGAGATCGAGATCGACGTGGAGCTGCTGAAGTCCGAGTAACTCCCGATCGCGCCGCGGTCCCGGCGACCGGTCCGCCCCCCCGCGGGCCGGTCGTTCGGCGTTCTAAGGGCGCGACGGCTGCGGGCCGCTCGCTCCCGCCTCGTACCACTCCAGCTCGAACAGGCGGTCGTAGCGGACGACGACGTCGCCCGCCACCCAGAGGTCGGACGTCCAGCCGTCGTCGAGCGAGGTGTAGCGCCAGCGCGCCGCGGCGAACCTTCCCACGGGCGTTTCGACATCTTCGCGACCGATGAGCTCGTAGCGTTGCCGCACGAGCGTCGGCTCCAGCGTGACGGGCGCCAGATAGACGACGTCGATATCGGTCGTGTCCGTCAGGCGACGCGTCGTGATCAGGTTCGTGGCCGGAGTGAAGTAGTCCAGATGTCGGTCGGGCTCCCACGGGAGCTCGACCGTGACGCCGTCCCGGCCGCCCGTCAGTGAGCCGCCGTGCGTCTCGAGCATGAGTTGGTGCTCGCCGGTGCCGATCCGGATCCGCACGGGACGCCAGTCGCGATCGACGACCACGTCGAACGTCTCCACGTGCGGGGTGGGATCGGTCGTCTGGATGTCGGAGAAGTAACGCCAGCCCATCGGCCCGGGCGCGCAGCGGAACTCCTCGGTGCCGGCGCGCGCGCCGTCGTTCCCCATGACGGCGTACCGGCCGGCCGGCACGCCTAGAACGTCTCCGGGAGGCCGAGATCGCGCGCGAGGATCAACCGGTGGATCTCGCTCGTCCCCTCGCCTATCTCCAGGACCTTCGCGTCGCGATAGAAGCGCGCGACGGGGAAGTCCTCGATGAACCCGTAGCCGCCGTGGATCTGGACGGCCTCTCGGGCGTTGTCGACCGCCGCCTCGCTCGCCACGAGCTTCGCGAGCGAGGCGGCCGCGACGTACTCGCGTTCCTGATCCTTCAGCCACGCGGCACGATGGGTGGCCAGGCGTGCCGTCTCGACCTTCGCGCGCATGTCCGCGATCTTGAACTGGATGGCCTGGTGCGCGCCGATCTGCTTGCCGAACGTCTCGCGCTCCAGGGCGTACTTCACGCTCTCGTCCAGGCACCCTTGCGCCAACCCCACCGAGAGCGCCGCGACGCCGATCCGTCCGTCGGCGAGCACGGCGAGGCATTGCGAGAACCCTCTTCCTCGTTGGCCCAGCAAGTGCTCCTGCGGGACCCGACAGTCTCGGAACACCAGCTCGTGGGTGTCGCTCGCCCGCCACCCCAGCTTGCGGTAGGACGGGGCGGCCTCGAACCCAGGTGTGTCCGTCGGCACGATGATCGTCGAGATCCCGTGCGGTCCGCCGGCCGGCTCGGTCTCCGCCGCCACGATGTTGAACGTGGAGATCGGCGTTCCGGAGTTCGTGATGAACGCCTTGGAGCCGTCGACGATCCACTCGCCGCCCTCGAACCGTCCTGTTGTGCGGATCTCCGCCGCGTCCGATCCCGCGCCGGGCTCCGTCAGGGCGAACCCGCCGAGGGCCTCGCCGCGCGCGAGCGGTGCGAGCCAGCGTTCCTTCTGCTCGTCGGTGCCGAAGCGGTTCAGCAGGTTGCCGGCGAGCCCGATCGCGGCCGACAGCGTGATCGCGATCGACTGGTCGACCCGCCCGAGCTCCTCGAGCACCAGGCACACCGTGACGGCGTCGGCCTCGGATCCGCCGTACGCCTCGGGGAACGGCAGTCCGAACAACCCCAGGTCGCCCATCTGCTTCACCACGTCGAGCGGGAGCTTCTCTTCCCGGTCGGCCTCGGCCGAGCGCGGCGCCACGACGTCGTCGGCGAACTCGTGGACGACCCCGCGGAACGCATCCTGCTCGGGCGTCAGGTCGAAGTTCACGCCGGCCGGAAGCCTTCGACGTCGAGGATCGAGCCATCCCGATCGGGCTTCACGACCGCCTCGACCCGCATGCCGATCCGCCACGGGCCGTCGCCGAGCAGGCGATGCATCAGCACGGTATCGGTGCCGTCGACCCTCACCAGACCGATGGGCGCGGGCGCGTCGAGCGGCTCACCGTCGATACCCACGTGACCGACCGTGAACGACTCGAGCGTGCCTCCCGGCCCGCATTCCCTGTCGGCGGCGAGCTCGGCGAAGCACCGTTCGCAGAAGATCCGCGCGGGGAGGTACGTCACCGCACACGCCTCGCAGCGCGACCCCAGCAGGACGCCGCGGTCGCGCAACGCCTCGAAGAACGCGGTGTTCCCCACTCCCGGCGTGTAGTGGAACGCCACCGGGAGATCGCCGTGAACGCGGCGCGCCATCAGCTGCCCCCTCGGGGACGGAAGTACGCGATGTCCAGGATCGAACCCGTGCGCTGCTCGATCGGGCGCCACACGGCTTCGACCGCCATCCCGATGCGCACGTCGTCCGGCGCAACCTCGCCGAGCATGTGCAAGAACCCGCCGCTGCTCGCGCCGTCGAGGCGGATCACGGCCGGAAGCTCCGGTGGGTCGAGCGGCTGCATGTCCCACGAGACGTGACAGACCGAGAACGTCTCGATCAGGCCCGTCGCCGCGACCTCTTCCCAATGATCGGTGGGTCGGAAGCACCGCTCGCAGAACTTCCGAGGGGGCACCAACGTGCGCTCGCACGCCACGCAGTGCGTCGCGACGATCCTTCCGTCTCGGAGGCCTTCCAGGAACGCGCCCATCGCTTCGCCCGCATCCCACTCGTAGGAAACGTCGAGCGCGTCATCGACGGAGCCGATCGCAGAGTGGAACTCGCCGTCCGACAAGGGATGGCTGGGAGGCAAGGCCGGAGGGCTAAGGTGGCGGCGGGGCCGCCGCCACCACCCCGCCGCGGCGGCAGTCTCCCCCAACACCACCACGGTCCCGACCTGCATCAGGTCGCCCCACGCCTGCGCCACACCGCGTTCGGGCGTGCCGGGCACCTGCCGCGCTCCGGCCTCGCCGCGGAGCTGCCAGAACAGCTCCGCGATCTTCATCAGCCCGGCGGCGGCGATCGGATTGCCGACGCCGAGCAGTCCGCCGGACGGGCAGCACGGGAGGTCGCCCTCGCGAGCCGTGACGCCGTCGCGGGCGGCCTCCGGCGCTTTCCCCTTGTCGAACAGGAGGAGCCCTTCGAGGTGGTGCAGCTCCTTGTAGTCGAACGGGTCGTACGGCTCGGCGATGTGGATCTGCTTGCGCGGCTCGGTGATGCCCGCCATGTCGTAGGCCATCCGCGCGGCGTTCTCGACGTACTCCGGATAGGAGAGGTCGCGGTTCGTCCAGTACGTGGTGTCCAGGTTCCAGCCAACGCCGTCGACCCACACGGGCTTGTCCGTCAGGCGACGCGCGGCATCCTCGCTCGCCATCACGATCGCGACGGCGCCGTCGCTGATCGGTGAGACGTCGAGGCGCTGGACCGGCCACGCCAGGACCTCGCTCGCCAGGACGTCCTCGATCGTGATGTCGGCCTGGCCGAGCAGTGCCGCGGGATGATCGGCGGCGTTCCGCTTGTTCTTCACGGCCACGGCCGCGATGTCGCGTTTGTCCAAGCCGTAGCGCTGCATGTAGCGGTTCATCTCGAGCGCGAAGATCCACAGCAGGTTCGGACCGAGCGGGCGTTCGATGATGTTGTCGAAGATCGTGAGGAACGCGCCCTGCGGATGCGGCTGACAGGACGACATCTTCTCCTCGCAGACAACGAGCGCCACGTCGGCCATGCCGGATGCGACGGTGTACCAACCCTGGATCGGCGCGAACACGCCCGTGCCGCCGCCCACGTACGTGCGGATGTACGGCTTGCCGACCGCGCCGCACCCGTCGGCAAGGTAGTCGCCCTTGCGGTGGACGCCGTCGAAGGCGTCGGGCGCCGTCCCGCTGCACACGATGTCGATGTCGGCGAGCGAGAGCTCACACGACCGCAAGGCGGCGTTCGCGGCCTGCCACGAGAGCTCTTTGCCGGTCTCCTGCGCGCGACGAACGAAGCTGGTCATGCCGGCGCCGATCACCGCGACGCGACGGCCGGTCACGCGCGCTCCTCGTACTCGAACAGCGCGAGCACGTTGCCGTCTGGATCGTTGAACTCGACGAATCGAGGGCCGAGGCCGTCGCCGCCGCCCTCGTGTCCCACGTCCACGCCGCGCGCCGCGAGCCGGACCTTCGCCGCGTCGAGGTCGGCGACCGTGAACGCGAGCGTCCCGCCGGGCGGACCGGGCCCGAACCGCTCCGTGCAGCCCGACCTGGATCGGCCCGGCACCGAGCTGTGCCCACTCCTCGCCGGAGCGATAGCCGAGCTCGAGCTCCAGCACGTCCCGATAGAACGCGACCGCGCGATCCATGTCGCTCACGAAGAAGTAGACGAGATCCGCGTTCCCGAGCATCTACCCGGCTCTCCGCAGCACGGCAGCGGCTGCCGAGGAGCTCGGCACCCCCCGCCACGATTGCACGACGCCGATCCGTCCGTCGTCTGCCCGGAGCTGCTCGACACAGGCGAGGAACCGGGCGAGGCCGTTCGCCTCGTGCAGGTGACCCTCGCCGAGCGCGCCTCCCGACCGGTTCACGCGTGAGGGATCGAGCCCCTGGAGGCCGAGCGCGTCGAGGTGCTGCAATTGCTTGTACGCGAACGTGTCGTCGACCTCCGCGATGTCCACGTCGCGCGGGCCGACCTCGGCTTGGCGATACGCCATCTCGCCCGCGCGCCGCGCCGCCACCGCTTCGCCCCAGTGCCGGCTCTCCAGGCTGGGCGCGTCCTGGTTCCAGCCGACCCCGTCGATCCAGACCGAGGTGTGGCGCCCTCGACCCTCGGCCGCGAGCACGATCACCACGCAACCGTCCGTGCTCAGTGCGGCCTGGTCGCTCGTCAGCGGATCGAACAGCATGGTTGGTTCGGCGACATCCGCGTATGCCGCGCGCGGGTTCGTCGCCGCGTGCTCGCGGTTGCGGGTCGCGACGTCGGCGCACTCGGCCGCCGTGTGACCGCTCTCGTGGAGATACCGTCGCATCTCCAACCCGGCAACGGCGAGCGCCGGAACGCCCAGCGGCCGGTTGAGCACCGGATCGAGCGCGAAGCGCTCGATCCGGCCGTGCGAGACCACGTCGGACGCCTTCGAGTGCGCCTCGACCGCGACGATCCCGGCGATGCCCGACCGGATGAGCATCACGGCGGTCGCGATCGCGAACAAGCCATCGGACGCCACGGTCTGGACGGGTCGCTGGACCGCGCCGAGCTGATCGGGCACGTATTCGTCGAAGATGCTGGTGCCTTCTTCGAAGTCCTCGGACGCGCACACGAACGAGTCGATCTCGGAGCGCGCGTCGATGCCCGCGTCCGCATATGCGGTCCGCGCGGCCTCGAACATCAGCTCCTTGTACGAGACCCCGGAGGTGGTGGGGGAGAAGCCGGACCAGCCGATCCCGACCACCCCGACTCGCGGCTCCATCCCCACGGTTATACCGTGTCGGCGTGCAGGACGTCGTGTGGTCCCCGTCGCCCGAGTACGTGGAACGCGCGAACGTGACCCGGTTCATGCGCGCGCACGAGATCGAGTCGTACGAGGAGCTCGTGGCGCGGTCCGTCGACGACATCGTGTGGTTCTGGGATGCCGTGGTCCGTGACCTGGGCATCTCGTTCCTGGCGCCGTACGACCAGGTCCTCGACACGTCGCGAGGCGTGGAGTGGGCGACGTGGTTCACGGGCGGGAAGATCAACGTGGCGCACCAGTGCGTCGACGTGTGGGCCGATCGAACCCCCGAGGCCGTCGCGGTCGTGTGGGAGGCCGAGGACGGCGACGTCCGTCGGGTCACCTACCGGGAGCTCCGTGAGCTGACCGACCGGCTGGCGCACGGGTTGCGATCGCTCGGCGTCGGGCAGAGGGATGCGGTGGGCGTCTTCATGCCGATGGCGATCGAGACCGTGGCGGCGGTCATGGCCTGCTCCAAACTCGGGGCGATCTGGGTCCCGATCTTCAGCGGGTTCGGTCCCGAGGCGGTCGCCGCACGCCTGGCGGACGCCGGCGCGAAGGTCCTGATCACCGCGGACGGCACGGTGCGGCGCGGTCACCCGGTGCCGATGAAGCAGGTCGCGGATCGCGCCGCGAACGACGTCGTGAGCGTCGAGCACCTCCTGGTGTGGTCCAGGCTCGGGGACGCCGCGTCGCCGCGGAACGAGTGGCGGGACGTCCGGTGGGAGGAGCTCGTCGCGGCGCAGCCCGGACGCTTCGACACGGAACCGCTCGACAGTGAACACCCGCTCTTCATCGGCTACACCAGCGGGACGACCGGAACGCCGAAGGGCGTGCTGCACGTCCACGCCGGGTTCTTGGTGAAGATCGCCGAAGAGGTCGCATACCAGGTCGATGTTCGCCCCGGGGACGTGCTCCATTGGGTGACGGATCTCGGTTGGATCATGGGGCCGTGGGAGATCGTCGGCGCGCTGGCCCTGGGCGCGACGGTCCTGCTCACAGAGGGAGCGCCGAACTTCCCCGGCCCGGACCGGCTGTGGGCGACGGTGGAGCGGCATGGCGTCACGACATTGGGTGTCTCGCCGACGCTGATCCGTGCTCTGATCCCCAGCGGCACCGACCCCATCCGCGCGCACGACCTCTCGTCGCTGCGGATCCTGGCCTCGACCGGCGAGCCGTGGAACCCCGAGCCGTACCGCTGGCTGATGGAGGAGGTCGGCGAGGGCAGGTGCCCGATCATCAACCTGTCGGGCGGCACCGAGGTCGGCGCGTGCTTCCTCTCGCCGCTGCCGATCACCGACCTGAAGTCCTGCACCCTTCGGGGGCCCGCGCTGGGGATGGACATCGACGTCTGGGGACCCGACGGGGCATCGGTCCCGCCGGGTGAGGTGGGGGAGCTCGTGTGCAGACAGCCGTGGCCCGCCATGACGCGGGGTGTCTGGGGTGACGACGAGCGATACCTGGATACCTATTGGCGGAGGTTCCCCGGGGTCTGGGTGCACGGCGACTGGGCGAGCATCGACGAGGACGGGTTCTGGTTCCTCCACGGGCGGTCCGACGACACGCTCAGCGTCGCCGGCAAGCGGCTTGGCCCTGCGGAGGTCGAGAGCGCGCTTTCGTCGCATCCCGCCGTCGCCGAGTCGGCCGCGGTCGGCGTCCCGCACGAGGTCAAGGGCGAGACGATCTGGTGCTTCGTCGTCGTGAAGCCCGGCGTTGAACGGACCGACCGGCTCGCCGTGGAGCTCCGGTCCGTGGTGGCGGATCAGCTCGGCAAGTCGTTCGCGCCCTCGAACGTGCTGTTCGTCGATGAGCTCCCCAAGACGCGGAGCGCCAAGATCGTCCGTCGCGCGATCCGGGCGGCGGCGACCGGCGAGGAGCCGGGGGACCTCTCGAGCCTGGAGAACCCGGAGGCGATCAGCGGGATATCCGAAGCGGTCCGAGGCCTGTGACGCATGCGCTCAGGCCGATCGACCGCCATCTCGATCCCCCGCCGCGGCGTCGAGCAGATGGTAAGCGAGGAAGAGCTGCACGATCGCCAAGGTGTCCGAGTGGCGACGGCGGTTCCCTTCCACGAACGAACCGATCGCGCCGCGCTCGAGATGATGATCGAAGTCCATGCTGTCCCATAGCAACGACTCCACATGACCCGTCTCCTCAGGTGTGATGTCGGCGGAGACGTGGAGGAAGTCGACCGGCTGCCCATCGTCGCGCCCGAGCTCGAGGTTGACCGATGTGCAGCCGTCCGCCAAGGCCTTCTCGATCAGCTCGGTGATGTCACGATGGGAGATCGTGGGACGCAGCACCAACTGGGCGGACAGGTGCGCTCGGTCCTCGGCGCCACGGGATGGCGCGAACCGAACGACGATGTCCGCCGAGGCGCGCTGCGGGCGGATGAACGCGGCCGAGTCGGCTTCCCTCCGGTGAAGATCCGCGATGACCTGTTCGCGCTCGTACCCGCGTTTCATGCAGTCCCGTTCGACCTTCCAGTCTCGCCGTAGCTCCTCAGGAGGGTCCAGATACACCGTGACGGCGTAGTGATCGCGCATGGACCCCGTGGTGAGTCCGAGCAGGCCCTCGACGACCATGAACTGACGCGGCACGACGTACTCGGGAGGTCCGAACGTTCCATCCTCGTGGCGGTACACGGGTTTCAGGATCGGCTCTCCAGCCGCCAGGAGCCGAACGTGCTGAGCCATGATGTCCATGTAGTTGCACGCGACATCGAGCGGGGTGATGTCGAGCTCTCGCCGTTGGAGGCGGTCGTATCGGTGGTAGTCGTCGGTGCACACCACCGCCGTCCGTTCCTCCCCGAGGAGCCGCACGATGCCTCCGGAGAGCGTGGTCTTGCCCGCGGCGCTGTCCCCGACGATCCCGAGCATGATCGGTTGGACCATCGGCGGACCTCCCTTCACCGCTGCGTCGTCGGAGGCGAACCACGCTAGGGTGTGTGACCCGCGCCGCCATGCCCCGCTGGAGTGAAACGCGGGGTGGGATCGATCTCACCCGGGCGAGGGAGATCGATCCGGCTGGCGTCGATCGGAGCCGCCGATACCGGGGCTAGCTGATCAGACCTTCTTTGTACGTGATGGAGATCGCCTGACCGCGGTCGCGTGCGCCCAGCTTCCGCAAGATGCTCTTCACGTGCGACTTCACCGTGTCTTCGGTGATGTACAGCGCTTGGCCGATCGCCTTGTTGTCCAGGCCGTCGACGATCTTGACGAGCACCTCGGACTCGCGTGGCGTCAAACCGTGTTGCGCCCCCGGCCAGTCACCGCCTTCCCGCTGGGCTGCGGACCGCAGCGCGATCTTCCCACCGAGCGAGGGATCGATCATCACTTCGCCGGCCTGCACCGCCTGCAGGATGTGCAGGAGGTCCTCGGGTGACACCTTCTTCAACATGTACCCACGTGCTCCGACGCGCAGTGCCTCGAACACGTATTGCTCATCCTCGTAGACCGTCAGGAACACCACCTTCACGTCCGGATGCTCCTGGATGATCGCGCGGCATGCGTCGAGGCCGCTCGCGCGTTGGAGCCGCACGTCCAAGAGGACGACGTCCGGTCGCTCCTTCGTGATCGTGTCGAGGGCGCCGCTCAGATCCTCTGCCTCGCCGACGATCGCGATCTCGGGAACCGCGTCGAGCATGGCTCGAAGCCCTTCGCGCACGATCCGGTGGTCATCCACCATCACGACCCTGATGGGAGGAGTCATCATGGGGTGACGGCTTGATCCGGGATCTGGAGCTCGAGCGTCGTCCCCGACCCAGGCGCGCTCGTGACCGTGAGACGCGCACCGATCAACGCGGCGCGCTCACTCATCCCCGTCAATCCGAACGACGTTGCCGGTCCGGGACCGCCCTTCGTATCTGACTCGAACCCGCGCCCGTCATCTCGTACCGATAGCAGCACATGCGCCCCCTCATGCCGAAGCACGATCCGTACGTTGTTCGCTCGCGCATGCTTGCGGATGTTGGTGATGGCCTCCTGGGCGATCCGATAGAGCGCCATCTCGTGGTGCGGGGCGAGGGAGATCCCGTCGTCTACCCGCAGCTCGACGTCGGCGTGTCCCTCCAGCTGATCGAGGGCGAGCGTCCGCAGGCTTGGGGACAAACCCAGGTCGTCGAGCGTGGAGGGGCGGAGGTCGTAGATCGCGGCTCGGGCCTCCGAGAGCGCTTCGTCGACCAACCCGCGAGCGGTGTCCAGCTCGAGCTCGGCGCGTCCCGGATCGCGACGGAGGCTGTGCCCGCACGCCTGGAGGCGATACCAGATGGAGACCAGTTGTTGCGTGACGCCGTCGTGGATCTCGGTCGCGATCCGCCTGCGCTCTTCCTCCTGCACCTCGATCGTCCGGCGCATCATCTGTTCCAAGGCCGCTTCCTTCTCCGCGAGGGCCTGGTAGAGGTTGGCGTTCTCGATCGCTCCTGCGATGAGCGAGGCGATCAGTCGCAAGACGTCGACGTCGCCCTCGGAGAAGCGTCGAGGTGTGCGGGAATGGACGTTGAACACGCCGATCAGCGCCTCGGAACGGGACACGACGGGGACGGACAACATCGACTTGTACTGTTCTCCGAGCAGCTCCGGGAAGTACTTGTATCGGGGATCCGCCCACTTGTCGTCGGGGATCACCACGATCTCGCGGTGTTCGGCGACCCACCCCGACACCCCCTCACCGAGCTCCAAGCGCACCCGGCCGATCGCCGGCTGGAACGGCGCAGAAGCCGCCCGCAATACGAGTCGCGCCTCATCTTCGACCCAGAGGTGCAGCAGGCAGGCGTCGCCGCCGGTCGCCTCGGTGACAAGATCGACGGTCGCGGTGAGGACCGCATCGAGCTCGAGGCTCGACGTGATCGTTTCGACCGCGCGCTGGAGGAGCTGGTTCTCTGCCACGACGTTGGTCACGTCAACCTCGAGCCTCGTTGGGTCGTACGGGGTCGTCGATGCCATGGATCGTGCCCCTTTGCGGCGAGAGCCTAGCGCGCCGGCCCCACCGCGGTCACGGGCGCCCGCGCAGCGCGTTCGATCTCTATCCGAGCCGTTCGCGTCTGGACGAATCCGAGGAACGCTCGAGCCGGTCCGGGAAGCAGATCTCCGGAGAGCGACAGCGCGAACCAGTGACGTGCGACGGGGGTCGCACGGGTGCGGATCTCGGCGAGCGTGCCCGCAGCGAGTTCCAGCGAGACCGCCTGCGCGGAGATCAACGTGACTCCCAGGCCGACGGCCGCCGCTTGCTTCGCGGCCCCGTTGCTCCCGAGGTGCAGGATCGCTCTGGGCTGGACGCCGTGCTCGGACAGGAACTCCTGCGTCACGGCCCCGGTACCCGAACCCGGCTCCCTGACGAGCCAGACGTCATCGATGCGTCGAGGTTCGACGGCTCTCTTGCGAGCGAGGGGGTGGTCGGGAGCGCCGACGATGATGAGCCGGTTGTCGAGGAACGGCCGGCCCTCGATCCGCCCTTCCTCTGGCGGGCGTCCTCCGATCCCGACATCCGCTCTTCGTTCGAGGAGTCGATCGATCACGAGTGCGCGGTTGCCGACCTCAAGCTGGATGTCCACACCGGGATGCGTGCGGCGGAAGCCCTTGAGGATCGAGGGGACGATGTATTCGCCCGCCGTCATCACGGCCGCCACGCGGAGGCAGCCCGTTCCCGGTCGTTCCGCGAACATCGCCGCGTCGCGACCTTGCTGCAGCAGGCCGAGGGACTCGGAAGCGTATCGCGCGAACGCTTCCCCGGCGCTCGTGAGTCGGATGCCCCGTCCGTCCCTCGTGAGCAAGGCCAGCCCGAGGTCACGCTCCAGCGCAGCGACGGCCGCCGAGACGGCGGGTGGTGTGACGAACAGCTCGGCCGCCGCCGCCGTCACCGATCCTCGTCGAGCGACCACCAGGAAGCTCCTGAGTTGTCCCAACGTCATGGGGGCTTCGCGCACCATTAAGTGAATCATTCATGGTCGAAGCGAAAGATTCAATAGTCGATACACGGGGTCGGGCCTAGGGTGGTGCGGCAGGACACCTCGTGCGACGACAGCGGAGGACGCTGATGGTGGACAGGTCAGGGAGCCTCTTCGAGGCGGGCGTCAAGGAGTATCGCCAGATGGGTTACTGGCGGCCCGACTACGTGCCGCGTGACACGGACATCCTGGCGGCGTTCCGGATGACGCCACAAGCGGGCGTGTCGCCGGAGGAGGCAGGGGCAGCCGTCGCGGCAGAGTCTTCGACCGGAACCTGGACGACCGTGTGGACCGACCTCCTCACGGACCTGGAGCGGTACAAGGGGAAGTGCTACTCCATCGAGGACCTGCCCGGCGAAGCGGGTCAATCCATCGCGCTGATCGCCTACGACATGGATCTGTTCGAGGAGGGGTCGGTCGCGAACATGGCCTCCTCGATCATCGGCAACGTGTTCGGTTTCAAGGCCCTCAGGGCCCTTCGCCTAGAGGACCTGCGGATCCCGGTGGCGTACATGAAGACGTTCCACGGGCCTCCGCACGGCATCCAGGTCGAGCGGGACGTGCTGAACAAGTACGGGCGCCCCATCTTGGGCGCGACGATCAAGCCGAAGCTCGGTCTCTCGGCGAAGAATTACGGCCGCGCGGTGTATGAGTGTCTGCGGGGCGGTCTCGACTTCACGAAGGACGACGAGAACATCAACTCCCAGCCGTTCATGCGTTGGCGGGACCGGTATTCGTTCGTCGCCGAGGCGATCCGCAAGGCGGAGGACGAGACGGGGGAGCGGAAGGGCCACTACCTGAACGTGACGGCTCCCGACGTCGAGCAGATGCTCGAGCGCGCGGAGTACGCCAAGCAGTGCTCGCCGATCATCATGGTCGACTACCTGGTCGTCGGGTTCACCGCGCACCAGACGCTTTCGAACTGGTGTCGTCGCAACGGCATGCTCCTGCACATCCATCGCGCCATGCATGCGGTCGTGGACCGCCAGCGCAACCACGGCGTGCACTGGCGGGTCCTGGCGAAATGGTGCCGGATGATCGGCGGCGACCACGTGCACAACGGCACCGTCGTGGGCAAGCTCGAAGGGGACCGGGCCTCCACGATCGGCATCAACGACCTCCTCCGCGATGACTTCGTGCCCGAGGACCGCTCGCGCGGGATCTATTTCGACCAAGCATGGGCGTCCCTCCCGGGGATGTTCCCCGTGGCCTCGGGGGGGATACACGTGGGCCATATGCCGGACCTGCTGGCGATCTTCGGTGACGACGCGGTCTTCCAGTTCGGCGGCGGGACCCTGGGTCATCCGTGGGGGAACGCCGCCGGCGCGACGGCGAACCGGGTGGCACTCGACGCCGTGGTCCAAGCACGCAACGAGGGACGAGATCTCGCCATCAGAAGGACACGACATCCTCGCGCGAGCAGCGAAACATTCCCCGGAGCTCCGCTCCGCGCTCGACCTCTGGGGCTCGATATCGTTCGACTTCGAGTCGGTGGACCCGCTCGACTCGGCGGACGTGCGATGACGGGGACGGCCTCGACCAGGCGCCTGGAGACGTTCTCG
Source organism: uncultured Actinomycetes bacterium (assembly GCA_963775755.1). GTDB lineage: Bacteria > Actinomycetota > UBA4738 > UBA4738 > HRBIN12 > JBBQVZ01. Next base: position 109,827 of record CAVZKB010000016.1, read on the forward strand.
TATCTGCCGCCGCTGTCGGACGACGAGCTCGCGTCTCAGGTCGGTTCGATCCTCGAGCGCGGGCTGGTGCCGGCGATCGAGTACGACGCCGACCCGGGCCCTCGAACGGTCTATTGGAGCATGTGGAACCTGCCGATGTTCGATGCGAGGACGGCCGACGAGGTCCTGGCGGAGGTCGACGCTTGTGCGCACGCTCACCCCGAGGCCTTCGTGAAGTTGACCGGCTACGACGCCAAGCGGCAAGGTCAAGTGGCGAGCTTCGTGGTTCGCCGTCCCGACCCGGTGGATCGACACCACTAGCGCCGAACCCGGGAAGGAACGTTCCTCCTCCCGGCACCTACACTCCCCACCATGCGCGTCGCCCTGTGTCAGATGCGTTCCGGCGAAGACGTGGAGGCGAACGTCGCCCTCGCCGAACGCCTGCTCGGTGAAGCCGCCGACGGCGACGCGGACCTGGCGGCGCTGCCGGAGGTCTTCACGTACCTGGGCTCTGCCGCGGGCCGAGCAGCGGCCGCGGAACCCGTTCCCGGTCCGACCACCGACCGCTTGGCGGCGATCGCCCGCGCGCGGGGGATGTGGGTGCTGGGTGGCAGCGTCATCGAATCGTCCGACGACCACCGGTACGCCACGTCCGTCCTGCTCGATCGCGACGGTGAGCTGGTGGCGATGTATCGGAAGATCCATCTCTACGACGTCGACCTCCCGGGTCAGCCGCCGTTCCGTGAGTCGGCGACGTTCACCGCCGGCGACCAGCTGGTGACGCACGAGACCGATGCCGCCCGGCTCGGCCTGTCGATCTGCTACGACGTCCGTTTCCCCGAGCTCTATCGAGGGCTGATGGTCATGGGCGCGGAGGTGCTGCTCGTGCCGGCGCAGTTCCAGCACGAGACGGGGCAGGACCACTGGGAGGTCTTGCTCCGCGCGCGCGCGATCGAGAACCAGTGCTTCGTGGTGGCGCCGGGGCAGTGGGGACCGTTCGGCGATCCGGAGAAGGGACGGCGCTCCTACGGCAACTCGATGGCCGTCGACCCGTGGGGTCGCGTTCTGGTGCGCGCGCCCGATGAAGGCGACGGGGTCTGGATCGCGGACCTCGACATGACCGAGCTCCGGCGCGTCCGTCAGGTGTTGCCTGCGCTGCAACATCGGCAGTTGGGGCTGACCTGCTGATGCGACGCGAACTCCCGGGCGGGCTGGAGCTCGACGACGATCGAGCGCGCGTGGACGTCGACGCGGTCCACCGGTTCCTGTCCGATGAGGCGTACTGGGTCCGCGGCCGTTCGAGGGAGACGATCGAGCGGCTGGTGCGGGAGTCGACGCGCGTGGTCGCCGCGTACGACGGCGACACGTTGATCGGGTTCTGCCGCGTCATGTCGGACGGATCGAACATGGCGTGGCTCGGCGACGTCTTCGTGATCCCGTCCCACCGGGGGCGCGGCGTCGGCGTCGAGTTGGTCCGCGAGGCGGTGGAGCATCCGGAGCACCGTGACCTCATGTGGTTCCTTGGAACACGCGACGCGCACGAGCTCTACGCGAAGTTCGGCTTCATCCCGCCGAACGAACGGACGATGGTCCGGCAACGGCGTGAGTCCTAGACGTCCTCCAGATCGGATGGGACGTCGACGTCGCGCGGTGCGGATCCGTCGACGCGGACCTCTTCGACCCATTCGGGATGCGAGGCGATCAGGATGCGGGCGCCGACGTCGCCGTGCAGATGGCCGGCCTCGGCGTAGATCTCGCGCGACAACAGGGACGGCCCGGGGCCGTCGTCGTACATCGCTCGGACCACCTGCTTGCGCGTGGCGCGGAACCCCGAGACGAGCGACCGGATCACGTCCGGAGTGACGCCGGGCTGGTCGGCCATGAGGATCACCGCCGCCTCGCTGTCGTCGTCGAGCGAGTGCAACGCGACGGCGAGCGATGTCGCCTGTCCATCGCGGTAGGCCTTGTTCCAGACGATCCGCGCATCGCCGGGCAAGGTCAGAGCCGACGCCACTGCAACCGCGTCGTGTCCGGTCACGACGACGATCTCGTCGACGCCTGCTTCGGACAGCGCGTCGATCGCGTGTTGGGCGAGCGGTTTCCCGTCGACGACGATGACCTGCTTCGTCCCGCCGAACCGCGATCCGGTGCCGGCCGCGAGCACGACCCCCGAGATCACGGGACTACGACTTGGGCTTCAGCCCGAAGAGCTTGCGGAAGAAGTTGGCGATGATCGACCAGATCGCCGCGATGCCCAGACCGATCCCGCCGACCGGCTTGGCGACCGCCGGGGGCTTGACGGACGCCGCAATCGCCCCGGCCTCCGCCGCCTCACCCTCGCGGGTCGTCTGCTCGGCAGCCATCGACTCCTGCAGGCAGTCCGCGAACGTCTGCGTGAGCTTCTTCGAGATCTCGGGGAGCAGCCCGCGGGACAGCTGCGCGGCCGCCCCGGTGAGCGTGATGTCCGCCTCCATCTTCACCGTGGTCACGCCGTCGGCCGGTCCGGGCTCGAGCCACGACGTCACCTTCGCGTTCGCGGCGCCCTTTCCTTTCTGCTCCATGCCCTTGGCGGAGAGCACCACGCGGTGCGCCGCGTCGTCGCGGCTCTCGATCGTGACCGTGCCGGCGAACGCCATGCTCACCGGTCCGAATTTGGCGTTGAGCTTGCCCTTCCAGTTCTTGTCGTCGACGACCTCGGTCAGTTCGGCGCCCGGCATGCACGGGGCGATCTTCTCGACGTCGAGCAGGTAGTTCCACAGGAAGTCGATGGGGGCAGCGACGGTGAACTCGTTCTCGATCAGCATGTCGGTCAGCCTATCGGGTCGGTGTCACGGAGCGACGGTCAGGTAGCGCGCCGGATCCGATCCGAACGACTCGAGGCACCCGGCCGAGCAGAAGTAGTACGTGCGACCGTCGTGCACCGTCCGGTAGCGGGCGTCGGCCACGTCGACGGTCATCCCGCAGACCGGGTCGATCTCCTCGTGGCGGGCGGGCATCTCCGAGACCGTTCCCGTCTCGAGCGCTCCGGCCGCGCGGAGTTGCACGATCTCGGCCAGGATCGCCACGGCGATCTCATCGGTAGCCACGTGGCCGAGATCCAGACCCGCCGGCGCGTGGACGCGCGCCAACGCCTCGTCCGGAACGCCTCGATCGCGGAGGTAGCCGAGCACCGCGTCGGCGCGCTTGCGGGACGCGACCAAGCCGACGTAGCCGGCAGTCGTCGCGAGCGCGTGCTCCAACGCTTCCTCGTCGAAGTGACCCTGCGTGGCGACGACCACGTACGAACGTTCGTCGACATCGGCACCGAGGTCGGCGCCGTCCTCCACCAGGACGCTTCGCCAGCCCAGTCCGGTCGCCAGCGCCGCGAGCGCCCTGGCAGCGGGGGAGCGACCGATCGCGACGATCTGCGGCTGCGGCAGGACGGGTTCCACGTAGACCTCCAGTGCGCCTTCGCTCTGGCACGCGATGGGCACGGTGACGACACCGTCGCGCGCGCGACCTTCGAGCTCCTCCGGCGGGCCGAGGAACAACAGGCGCGGCGAACCTTCCTCGAGCGCCCTCAACGCTTCGCGGACGACGGTCGGCTCGGCGCAGGCCCCGCCCAGCCAGCCGCGCACCTTGCGATCCGGCGTGATGAGCGCGGTCGCGCCCTCCTTCCCGGACGACGGCGCACGCCGCCACACGACGGTCGCCAGCACGAACGGCTCTCCTCGCCCGGAGAGCTCCGCCGCCAGCTGGAGGACGTCGGGCTTCACGCGGAGATGCCCGCCTTCGCCTTCTCCAACGCCTCCCAGACCTTCGCGGACGTGACCGGCATGTCGATGTTCTTGACACCCGACGGCCACAGCGCGTCGATCACGGCGTTGACGTATGCGGCCGGGGAGCCGACGGTCGCCGACTCGCCCACACCCTTGGCGCCGATCGGGTGATGCGGCGACGGCGTGACGGTCTGGCCCAGCTCGAACTTCGGCGTCTCCCACGCGGTCGGGATCAGGTAGTCCATGAAGTTCGTGCCGATGGCGTTCCCGACCTCATCGAACGTGATCAGCTCCATCGCGGCGATCGCGAACCCTTCCGTGAGCCCGCCCTGGATCTGACCCTCGACGATCATCGGGTTGATGCGGACGCCGCAGTCGTCGACCGCGATCATCCGCCGCACCTTCCACACGCCGGTGTCGGGATCCACCTCGACCGAGACGACGTACGTCCCGAACGGGAACGTCAGGTTCGGCGGGTTGTAGTAGTAGACGCCTTCCAGACCGGCCTCCATCCCTTCCGGGAAGTTGGTGTACGCGGCGAACGCGACCTCCTGGATCGACTTCACCTGGTCGGGAGCGCCCTTCACGGAGAACTTCCCTGCCTCGTACTCGATGTCCTCCTCGGAGACCTCGAGCAGGTGCGCCGCGAGCTTCATCGCCTTCTCGCGAACGCGGCGTGCGACCATGGCCGTCGCCGCCCCCGACGTCGGCGTCGAGCGCGACGCGTACGTGCCCAGGCCGTACGGCGTGTTGTCCGTGTCGCCGTGCATGACCTTGATGTCCTCCGGCTGGATCCCGAGCTCACCGGAGACGATCTGCGCGAACGTCGTCTCGTGGCCTTGTCCCTGCGTCTGGCAGCTGAGCTTGAGGATCGCCTTGCCCGTGGGGTGAACGCGGAGCTCGGCTCCGTCGTTCATCTTGATGCCGATGATGTCGTAGTCCTTCGCAGGGCCGGCTCCGACGACCTCGGTGAACGATGCGACCCCGATGCCGTACAGCTTGCCCTGGGCCCGCGCCTCCGCCTGCTCCTTGCGGAGATCGTCGTACCCGATCATCTCGAGCGCCTTGTCCATGGCGCCCTCGTAGTCGCCGCTGTCGTAGACGAACCCCGTCGACGACGTGTACGGGAACTGGTCCTTCTGGATGAAGTTCTTCTTCCGGAGCTCGACCGGATCCATCCCGAGCTCGTAGGCAGCGTTCGACACCAGTCGCTCGATCAGGTATGAGGCCTCCGTCACCCGGAACGAGCAGCGGTAGGCCACGCCTCCGGGCGCCTTGTTCGTGTACGCGCCTTCGGCCGTGACGTGCGTGGCGGGAAGGTCGTAGGACCCGCTCACGATGTGGAAGAGTCCCACCTTGAACTTGGACGGTTGCGCGTCGGCGTAGAAGGCTCCCTCGTCGGCCAGGAGCGAGGCCCGCAGGCCGAGCATCGTTCCGTCTTTCTTGAGGGCGAGCGACCCGGACATGTGGTAGTCGCGAGCGAATCCTGTGGAGATCAGGTTCTCCGACCGGTCCTCGATCCACTTCACCGGGTGACCGAGCAGGAGCGAGGCCGCGGTCGCCACGACGTAGCCGGGATAGACCGGCACCTTGTTCCCGAAGCCGCCGCCGATGTCGGGAGACACGATGCGGATCTTCTCTTCGGGGAGGCCGGTCACGAGGGCGAACACGGTGCGGATGGCGTGCGGCGCCTGCGACGTCATGTAGATCGTGACCTGTCCCGTCGCCGGGCTCACGTCGGCGATGCATCCGCAGGTCTCGAGCGGCGAGGGATGGCATCGGGGATAGAACGTGTCGAGCGAGACCACGACATCGGCCGCGGCGAACGCCGCGTCGGTCGCGGCCTTGTCCCCGGTCTCCCAGTCGTAGATGTGGTTGTTGACCTGACCCTCCTTGTCGGTGCGGATCACCGGCGCGTCCGACTGCAACGCCTGTTGCGGGCTGGTGACCGGGTCGAGGGGTTCGTAGTCGACGTCGATCAGCTCCAGCGCATCCACGGCGATGTACGGGTCGGTCGCGATCACCGCGGCGACCTCCTGCCCCTGGAAGCGCACCTTGTCGGTCGCGAGGACCGCCTGCGTGTCGCCCGAAAGCGTGGGCATCCACGCGAGGTTGTGTTGCGCCATCAGCTCGCCGGTGACGACGGCGATCACGCCGTCGAGCGCCTGCGCCCGTGAGCCGTCGACGCTCTTCAGGTTCGCGTGGGCGTACGGGCTCCGGAGGATCGCCATGTGGAGCATCCCGGGGAGATGGATGTCGTCGATGTAGTTGCCGGCGCCGCGGATGAACCGGTCGTCCTCGACACGGCGCACGCTGTGACCGATGCCACGGATCTCTTCGGTGTCTGCCATCTTCGTCGGGCTCCTTCCGCTCAGGCGTTGGCGGGTACGGAGGCGGCAGCCTTCGCCCTTGCCGCGGCCTGGATCGCCTTCACGATGTTCATGTAGCCGGTGCACCGGCAGATCTGTCCCGAGATCGCCCATCGCACGTCGTCGTCCGTCGGATCGGGGTTGTCCGCGATGAGCGCGGAGCCCACGAGCATCATCCCGGGTGTGCAGAACCCGCATTGCAGGCCGTGCTCCTCTTTGAACGCTGCCTGGATCGGGTCGAGGCCGGCGGCGGTCGCGAGTCCCTCGACCGTGGTGACCGAGCGGCCGTCGGCCTGCACGCCGAACAGGGTGCACGACTTCACCGGGACTCCATCCAGCAGCACGGTGCACGCGCCGCAGCTGGTCGTATCGCACCCGATGTGGGTGCCCGTGAGCGCGAAGTCCTCGCGGATCAGGTGCACCAGGAGCTGGCGCGGTTCGACGTCTGCCGTCCGCTCCGCTCCGTTGACGTTAACCGTGACTTCCATCGTTCTGGTCTCCTCTCGGGCTCAGGCCGCGCCGGCGGTCTCGAAGGCGCTGGCCAGGCCGCGCCGCACGTACACGTCGACCATGTGACGCTTGTAGTCCGCCGAACCGCGGACGTCGCTCACGGGGTTGGCGGCTTCCGCGGCCAGTCTGCCCGCCTCGGCGAATGCGGCTTCACCGGGCGCCGCCCCCGCGAGCGAGGCCTCTGCCGCGGTCGCCTTGATGTTGATGAGCCCGACCGACGTCAGGCCGATGCCCGCTTTGCCGATCGTTCCGTTCGCGAGCTCCAGGTAGACGGCGGCCGCCACGGTGGCGTAGTCGCCCACCTTGCGTTCGAGCTTCAGGTAGCTGCCGCCCGAACGGGCGCCCGGAGCCGGCACGTGGATCTCGGTGAGCATCTCGCCGGGTGCGATCGAGGTCTGGAACGCGTCGACCAGGAAATCGCGGATCGGCACCTCCCGCTCGCCGGTGGAGCTCTTGAGCACCACGCTCGCGCCGAGCGCGAGCATCACGGATCCCAGGTCCCCGGACGGGTCCGCGTGCGAGAGCGACCCGCCGATCGTCCCGAGGTTCCGCACCAAGGGATCGGCGATCTGCGGTGCGGCCGCGGCGATCGTGGGGTAGCGGGCGATCACGTCGGATGCCGCCAGATGGTTGTGGCGGACGAGCGCGCCGACCCTGAGGATCCCGTCGCGCTCTTCGATGCCGTCGAGACCCGGCAGCCGGTTGACGTCGACCAGATGCGCCGGTGATGCGAACCGGAGCTTCATCATGGGGATCAGGCTCTGGCCGCCCGCGAGGACCTTGGCATCTTCGCCGTGGGTGGCGAGGAGGCCGAGGGCCTCATCGAGCGTCGCCGGTCGGTGATACTCGAAACTCGAAGGCAGCATCGGCTGGATCTCCCTTCCTTACGGATGCACGGTCCGCGGTGCGGACGGTGGTTCGTTTATCGCATGACCGGCCGCAACCCGGCAACCCGCCCTCGCGTAGTACGAACGAGGCACTCATCGGGCCCTAGTGAGCCTCGGCGCCCGGGCGCGGCCGATCGTGGATCGGGCCCGGACGCTCCTTGAGAAACCCGCCGTGGCGCCCTCGTCGCACGGCGACGATCTCGGACAGGATCGAGCCGGCGATCTCCTCGGGGCCTTCGCTCCCCAGGTCTAACCCGGCGGGGCCGTGGATGCGCGCGCGGTCCGCGTCGGGGATCTCGACGCCCTCCTCGGCCAGCTCCATCAGGAGGCGCTGCGTGCGAGCGGCGGGCCCGAGCATCCCGATGTAGGCGACCGGGGAGGCCAGGAACGAACGAAGGTACGCCTTGTCCCGCAGGAAGTTGTGCGTCATGACCACCACGAACGTCCGCTCGTCGGACGCCGCGACCTCGGCGGCATCGGCGGGTTCCTCCACGAGGACGAACCCCGCCGCCTCCGGATAGCGCTCCCGGTTCAGGAACCCCGGCCGATCGTCGACGACCACGGGGGTCCATCCCAGGACCGCGGCGGCCTTCACCAGGGGTACGGCGTCGTGACCGGCCCCGCAGATCAGCAACCGGAGCGGGGGTTCCAGCACCTCGACGAACGCGCGCACGTCGCCGGGCAACGGCCGGATCTCCGACGCCTGCGCCGCGAGCTGCTCCTTCGCTGCCAGGACGGCGGCGGAGTCGACGGCCGGATCTCCGAGCGTCCCCTCGGCCGAACCGTCCGGTTTCACGACGATCCGCGAACCGGAGGCGATGTCGTCGCGGGACGACTCGAGGACGGTCACGACGCTGATGGGTCGCTCTTCCTCCAAGGCCATCCGGAGGGCGCCGGCCACCTCGGCCGCGCGGTCCGCCGGTTCGATGAACACCTCTATCGCGCCGTTGCAGCCCAGGCCGAGCCCCCACACCTCGTCGTCGTCGGCCGTGAGGTCCCAACCCGCGAGGCGCGCCCGGCCCTCCTCCATGACGATCTTCGCCATGTCGGTGACGTCACCCTCGAGGCAGCCGCCCGAGATGTTGCCGATCGGGGCGCCGTCCTCGGGGATCAGCAGCCGTGCTCCGGGCCGTCGGTAGGTCGACCCACGCACGGCGACGATCGTCGCGAGCGCCATCCGCTCGCCTTTCGCCGAGAGGGATTCGATCGCTTGGAGCACGTCCCCGATCTCGCTCACAGCTCGATGGTACGGGAGTCCCCGAGAACGGGCGAGGCCCTACGAGGGCCATCGTTCAAGACGCACCGGGTACCGGTCGATGGTCCCTCGATGGACTCCTTCAACCTGGGCAAGCCCGCGCGCGGTCCACAGCTCGACACGCGGGCGGTCGTGATCGCGGGCAGCGTGGTCGCGGTGGTACTCGTGGCGATCGTCGGCTACCTCCAGTTCGTAGGGAACAGCGGCAAGGAGGTGGCGAGCGATCAGGCCTCCGTCGTGCAGCAGGTGGACCGCGCTCAGGACATCCAGGCCAAGGCGAACGCCCGGATCGCGGAGTCGGCGGCGTCCGTCGCGTATCAAGCTTCCAACGGTTTCGGGTCGATCGGTCCCGACCAGCTTTCCTTGCTCGACCCGACGCTGACGTACACGACGGGTCCCTCGACGGCGGTGACGGTCGTGAGCGTTGCGTCCACCTCCGCCTCTTGGGCCGCCGCGGTGCTCGGTCCGTCTGGCACGTGTTACTGGGTGAAGCTCGGTGCGATGGCCCTTCCCGTCTACGGCACCGGCACCACGTGCACCGGCTCGGCCGCCATGGCTGCGAGCAACCGCAGCTGGTAGCCGTCGCCCCGTTCGCGCGTTCGGAGTGACAGGACTACACTGCCGCGCTATCGAAGGACCGGTCCGTTCCCTGTTCGAAAGGAGCGCTCGCCGTGACGCATGTCGCCGTCTCCGTGAACGGGACGCCACGCGAAGCCGACGTGGAACCCCGCACACTGCTCGTGTACTTCCTCCGAGAGACCCTCGGGCTTACCGGCACAAACGTGGGATGCGACACGTCGTCGTGCGGCAGCTGCACCGTGTTGCTGGACGGCGAGTCGGTGAAGTCGTGCACGCTGCTGGCGGCGCAGGCCGACGGCCGGTCCGTGACCACGATCGAGGGCCTGGCCTCTAACGGGGACATGCACCCGCTCCAGGAAGCGTTCCACCGCAACCACGGGTTGCAGTGCGGCTATTGCACCCCCGGGATGTTGATGGCGGCGGCGAGCTACCTGAAGGAGAACCCGACCCCGACGGAAGAGGACGTTCGCGAGTCGTTGGAAGGCAACCTCTGCCGCTGCACCGGCTACCAGAACATCGTGAAGTCGATCCTCGACGCCGCCGGCTCCATGAGCGGCGCGAAGGCCTGAGGAGGCGACCATGGCGACCACCGAGCTGTACATCGGAGCGGAGGTCCTTCGCAAGGAGGATCCGGAACTCGTTACCGGCCAGGCCAACTTCATCGACAACCACGCCCTCCCGGGCATGGTGTGGATGGCGATGGTGCGCCCGCCGTACGTCCACGCGACGGTGAACTCGATCGACACGTCCAAGGCGAAGTCGATGCCGGGCGTCGTCGGCGTCTACACCGCGGCCGACCTGGAGGTCGGGGCGTTGCCGTTCGTCTGGCCCATCACCGAGGACATCAAGATCCCCGTGCACTACCCGCTGACGAAGGACAAGATCCGCTTCCACGGCGACGCGGTCGCCGTGGTCGTGGCCGAGACCCGCGAGCAGGCGCTGGACGCGGCCGAGAACGTCTCGGTCGACGTCACCGAGCTCCCGGCCGTCAACACCGTGGAAGACGCCATGGCCGACGGCGCGCCGTTGATCCATGAGGAGCTCGGCTCGAACATCACCGTCCACTGGAGCCACGGCGGCGCCGGCGATCAGGGCATCTTCGAAACCGCTCCCGTCGTGGTGCAGGAGCATTATTACCAACCGCGCCTGATCCCGAACGCGATCGAGCCCCGCGGCTGCCTGGCCTCCTCCATCCCGTCGATGGGGGAGTTCACGTTGTGGAGCGCCACGCAGATCCCGCACATCGCGAAGGTGACGCTCTCCGGCGTGTGTGGGATCCCCGAGGAGAAGCTCCGCGTGATCGCGCCGGACGTCGGCGGTGGGTTCGGCTCCAAGCTGAACGTCTACGCCGAGGAGGCGCTGGCGCTCACGCTGGCGCGCGTGACCGGACGTCCCGTCAAGTGGATCGAAGAGCGGAGCGAGAACTACATCGCCACGATCCACGGCCGCGGTGTGACGCACGACTGCACGCTCGCGGGCACCCCGGACGGGAAGATCCTGGGGCTGAAGTTCGTGGAGATCGCGGACATGGGCGCGTACTACCAGCTGCTCACGCCGGGGATCCCGGAACTGGGCGGGTGGGTGTACATGGGCCCGTACACGCCTGAGGCGTATTGGTTCGAGTTCCGTGGCGTGCTGACGAACGCGACCCCGACCGACGCGTACCGCGGCGCGGGCCGCCCCGAGGCGACGTATGTCCTGGAGCGATTGGTCGACGCGTACGCGCGGAAGATCGGCAAGGATCCCGCCGAGGTCCGGCGCATGAACTTCCACCCGCCGTTCAGCGAAGCGACGGCGTTCATCTGCGGCCTGAACGTCGACTCGGGCAACTACGAGCCGGCGCTCGACCGAGCCCTGGAGCTGGCGGACTACCACCGGTACCGCAAGGAGCAGCAGTCGCGACGCGACACGCGGCGACGTGCGGCAGATCGGCATCGGGCTCTCGACGCTACATCGAGATGTGCGGCCTGGCGCCCTCGAACATCCTGGGCGCGCTGCGGTACGCGGCCGGCGGATGGGACGCGGCGACGATCCGATGCCTGCCCACGGGCAAGGTCGTGGTCGCGACCGGCACGTCGCCGCACGGCCAGGGGCACGAGACCACGTGGTCGCAGATCGTCGCCGACGGCCTCGGCGTGACGCCCGACGACATCACCGTCCTGCACGGCGACACGCAGGTCACGCCGCTCGGGATGGACACGTACGGGTCACGATCGCTCTCGGTCGGTGGCGTCGCGCTGCACTTCGCCATGGAGAAGATCAAGGAGAAGGCACGCACGATCGCCGCGCACGAGCTGGAGGTGTCCGAGGACGACCTCGAATACTCCGAGAACGCGTTCCGGGTGAAGGGCGCCCCGGACAAGGCGAGGACGATCCCGGAGCTGGCCTTGAGCGCGTGGCACGCGCACGACCTGCCGGCCGGGACCGAGCCGAACCTGGACGCGACGGCCGTCTACGACCCGCCGAACTTCACGTGGCCGTCGGGCACGCACATCTGTGTGGTCGAGGTCGACACGCAGACCGGGGCGACCGACATCCTGCGCTACGTCGCCGTCGACGACTGCGGCACGGTCATCAACCCGATGATCGTCGAGGGCCAGGTCCACGGGGGCGTCGCGCAGGGGATCGCCGAAGCGCTGTACGAAGAGGCGATCTACGACGAGAGCGGCAACCTCTCCACCAGCTCGATGACCCAGTACCTGATCCCCGGCGCGACGGAGATCCCGAACATGACGCTCGATCGGACCATGACGCCGAGCACCACGAACCCACTCGGCGTGAAGGGGATCGGTGAGGCCGGGACGATCGCGTCTCCGCCGGCCGTGGTCAACGCCGTGGTCGACGCCGTGAGCCACCTGGGCGTGACGGATATCGGCAAGCCGGCGTCGCCCGAGCGGGTCTGGCGAGCTATCAAGGACGCGCAAGGAGGTGGCGCATGATCCCGGCGGCGTTCGAGTACGCGCGTGCCGAGTCCGTCGACCACGCGATCGAGCTGCTGTCCTCGAACGAGGACGCGAAGATCCTGGCCGGCGGGCACTCGCTCCTGCCGCTGATGCGCCTCCGCCTGGCCCGGCCGTCGATGCTCGTCGACATCGGCCGTGTCCCGGATCTGTCCGGCATCCGGGCGGACGGCGACTCGGTGGTGATCGGCGCGTTGACCAGACATCACGACGTGGCGAACAGCGAGGTGCTGCAGGAGTTGTGTCCGATCGTCGCGCACACCGCCGGTGAGATCGGCGACCCACAGGTGCGCCACATGGGCACCATCGGCGGCTCGGTGGCGCACGCGGACCCGGCATCCGACATGCCGGCCGTGCTGGTGGCGCTCGGCGCGCAGATGTCCATCACGGGTGCCGGAGGTGCATCGCGCTCCGTCGAGGCGAAGGACTTCTTCAAGGGGCTGTTCACGCCGGATCTCCAGGCGAACGAGGTGCTCACGGAGATCCGGGTGCCCGCCACCCGGTCGGCCGGCTGGAGCTACATCAAGTTCCATCGCCGGGCCCAGGACTGGGCGCTCGTCGGCGTGGCGGCGGTCCAGCGGAACGGAGGCGCCACGATCGCATTGACGAACATGGGCGAGACGCCCATCCGGGCCGCGGGCGTCGAGGAGGCGCTGAACGGTGGGGCGGACCCTGCGACGGCGGCGGCGCGTGCCGACGAGGGCGTCAGTCCTCCGTCGGATTCGTTCGGCAGCGCGGAGTACCGTCGCGAGCTCGCGAAGGTGTTGGTTCGCCGCGCCCTCGAGGAGGCGCTCTCGGGGTAGTCAGGCCGAGGGAGTGGAGGCGCCGACGGCCGACCCGTTCGGAGGGAGCGCGCTCCTGTCGGGCACGAGGCTGTTCACCATCGAGGACAGCCTCCGGCTGGCGTCGGCGATCTCGCTCAGCACCACGCGCGTCTCGCTCACGGAAAGCGTCGGGAGATCGAACCCGAGCGTGACGATGCGCGCGTAGATGTCGCCGAGAGGTTCGCGCGCGTCGACGATGACGGAGCGCATGAGGGCGTCCTTCATGTCGTTCAGCTCCTGCAGACGCTGGGTGGCCTCGCGCTCGAGCTCGGCCAGGCGTTGTTCGCGGTCCCTCGTCTGCTTGAGGCGGGAGATCATCGTCGTGATCAAGATGAAGAGCAGCAGGCGGCACCCGAGGTTCGTCACGGCGTAGACGGTCTGCACGTCGATCGACCAGATGTCCGCGGAAAGCCCGCCGAACGCGCTCGCGACCGCGACGACGAGGCCGATCGTGCGGTTCCCGTACCAGGCTGCGATGACGATCGGCACGACGTAGAAGATGGAGAACGCGATGAAGGCGCTCGTGAGCCCGTCGAGGAACGCGACGAGCGCCACGAGTGCGAGGCAGCCCAAGGCCAGCGCTACGCGCCTGCTCGTTCCCGTCAGCCGATCGGCATCCATGGTCTCCAACTCCGTGCCTGCGTCCTGTAAGGGTTTCGGCTCGGAGGTGCCCTGCCTTGAAGGCGCGAACAGACCGGCTAAGGTGCGTCGGCGGAGCAGCCGCCCTGATCGTCCAGCATGCGGTTCAGCACGTTCGACGTCAGGCGTTTGAGCGACCGGCGGACGTTGTGGTGAGCGCCGTCGCTGCTGCCCCCCGGCGCGAGCCCCCACGCCCAATCCATCGTCCCGGTCGCGAAGACGAATGCCCCTGAGTGCGCGCAGTAGAGCGACGTGTTCTGCGTGTAGTCCTTGTGCCCCAGGAAGTTCGTGAACGGAGAGCGGGTGAGCAGGAGCCGCCACACCGAGTCCGGTGCCGGATAGCTCGGGTCGAAGGAGTCGATCTCGTATCCGGAAAGCTCCGCGTGTATCGGGACACCGTTCTCGAGTCCCGTGCCCTCGAACGGCCAGGTGTCCGTGTGGATCGGAACGAGCGGGAGTCCGCCCCAGTCCAGGTTCCCGTCTACCGGGAACTGCACACCGACGAGCTCTTGCTCGGGGCGACCGAGGTCGCGCCACTTGATGGTCCGGAGCGTCGGGTCGGCGATCGGATCCGGCTTGAAGTCCTTGTACCCGACGACGATCCGTCCGGGGGTCGCCTCGGCGTTCGGTTGTATCCGCACCTGCCAGTAGATCTCGTTCGAGGTGATGAACGCCAGGTTGACCCCCGCATCCCGCGCCGCGTACGCGCCGTCGACCATCGCCTTGGACCAGTACTCGGAGTGTCCCGCGATCAGCACCACCTTGTGGGCAAGGAGGGTCGACGGATCCGCGTCCACGTCGACATCCGTGAGGTACGTGACGTCGTAGCCGTGCTTCTCGAGGTACGCGATCGTCATCGGCTCGAAGTCGGTGAGCCCTCCGTTGCCCGGATTGCCGTACTGCGAGCTGTACGGCCGGTCGAACGACACCTTCACGGCGGGCTTGCCGTCCGGGTACTTCTTGCTCGTCGGGCTGTTGAAGTCGTAGAGGCTCCGGCCGGTGAGGGGATACGCGCCGGCGTTCCAGCCGACCCCGGCAGGCGGGTCGTACGGGAAGTTGTTGTAGGCCTGATAGGTGTTGACCGACGAGACGAACACGATGTCGGACGGCCGGTCGTCCAGCACCGTGAACATGATCTCCGACTGGAACCTCGAGGCGGTGGTCAGCACCGCGAAGTAGACGCCCGACGGCCACGTATCGGGGACGTGCAGTTCGACCGACGTCGCCCATGGACACGTGATCATCCCGGTCTTCGGCATGGTGATGCATGCGGGCTGCGGTGACCCGTCGAACGGCCCGAGGCGGGTGATGTGGCGGCCGCCGAGACCGTCGTAGTAGCCAAGCCGGTAGACGTCGACGGTGTACGGTTCGCGTGCGGCCGTCGTGATCCGAAGGCCGATCGTCCCGCCTTGGGGGACGCTCACGCTCGTCGCGTACCCCTTGATGTTCAGCCGGCGGTCGTCGGTGATCTTGTAGCCGGGCCACGGGATGTCCCACCGGTCCGTGCCGGCCAGGTGGTTCTCGGCGACGACCGGGTTCGCCGGGTCCGTTGGATGAAGCACGCGCCCTTGGGCCGCTCCGAGTGGCACCCACGCAGCGACCAGCGCGAGACCGAGGACGGCGGAAACGGATCGGCGTTTCACGCAGCGCAGGCTATACCCACGCTGTTACCTGGTCGACCCGTCCGCGAACCCGGGGATGCGGTTGCCTCCTTGCTCAACCACGGTGC
The DNA here is from genome assembly GCA_963775755.1 of uncultured Actinomycetes bacterium. Lineage (GTDB taxonomy): Bacteria > Actinomycetota > UBA4738 > UBA4738 > HRBIN12 > JBBQVZ01. The sequence continues at coordinate 125,316 of CAVZKB010000016.1, forward strand.
CGCGTCTGTCGACACCCTCGGCATGGATGCGACGGTCCCGGTCGAACCTGCGCGCTCGTTCCGGCCGCACGACGGGAACGCCGTCGTCCCGACGGTATCCGTCCTGTCTGTCGCGGCGTTCCTGTGGATGCGCGCAGGCTCGAACATGCCGCCCCCGCAGTTCCAGGGCGTGTGCGAGCGGCTTCGCGAGGCGGGGCTCACGATCGTCCCGCAGGATGTGTTCTGCCAGCCGTCGACGTGGGCGTCACGGTCGGCCTACGTCGTGGCGTCGTTGCTGGTCGCGGTGGGGTTCGTCCTCGCAGGGATGATCCTGGCCGCGAGCGGCCGCCGCGTGACGGCCTTCGTTCCGTTGCTCGCCGCTCTCGCGGTGAAGTACCCGCAAGACGTGCTCTTCCCGACCCGGCTCTGGGGAAGCACGGGTTGGCCTCGGGGACCGGCGCTCTCAACCGCGATGACCATGGTGACGATGGCGTTGCCGGTGGGGGCCGTGATCTACGCGAAGCGGGGGAGCCGGGCACGACACACGCGAACCTCGTTGATCCCCGGCATCGCGGCGACGGTCCTGTGCGGCGCGGGGGTCGCCGGAACGGTGTTCGCCGCCCAAGATCTGCTCACTCGGCATGTCGGAGGCTTCGGTTACCAGGTCGGCATCGAGGGGATCGTGCCGGAGGCGATCGCCGTCGCGCTCTTCGGGGCGCTCCTCGGACCGGATCGCCGCTGGTGGCCGTGGTCGCTCGTTCCCGTGGCGCATCCTGTTGAGCGCCGGCCCGTCGGACGCGTTGGTCATCGGACCCGAACACGTCTTGAACTGGTACCAGTTCGGGATCGTGCTCCCGCTGTTCGCTGCCGGCTTGATCGGCTCGGCGTGGGGTGCCCTCGCGGCAGGGCTCACCCGTCTGTTCCCGGACGAAGAAGACGCCTGGACGTCACCGTCCGAACCACCGAGCGAACCTTCTCGCTTCGCTCCGACACGGCTCCGGCCGATGGTGGTTGTCAACGCGTTCGCCGCGGGGCTGTTGGCGGTTTCGCTGATCGTCTTCCGCGCCGACCCGATGCCGGTGCAGATCGCGACGTCGATCCCCACGTACCTGGGCGCGAGGATCAGCATCGAGGACCTTCGAACCAAGCTCGACCTCCGACGTGCGATGACCGCGATGGATACCTACCGTGAGGCGCACGGGACGTATCGGGGATTCGATGCCGCGGCCGGAGCTGCGGTCGACCCGTCGCTCGTCTGGAACGACGGTCTGCCGACCACGGGGTCCGAGAACGAAGGCGTCGTGCCGGTGGGCATCGTGCTGGTACGCGACCGGGAGGCGCAGGTCGCGGCGTTCAGCGCCAGCGGGGCGGCATTCTGCCTCCAACGCGCGGCTGCCGGTCTGACCTACGGACGGGGGCTACGTACGGGCACGGGCGACGGACCCGAAGCCCTCATCGACCGCGCGATCGTCGCCTGCGGCTCCACCCCGTGGTCCGCGGATGCCGTCCGACGATTCCCCATCGCGACCATGTGCGAGGGCGTCGAGCCGGACAGCTACCTCATCTGCCGCGTCGTTCAGGCATCCATGACGAAGACGATGCAGCGCGCGTGACTTCACCGACCGACACCACGCTCAACGACGAAGAGAACCGGCCCCTCCCTGGAGGACCGGTTCTCTCGCCGATCGCCGAGCCCTATTGGCGGTGCCAGACGGGCGGCGATGTCGTATGTGCGCGTTGGCCGCGCATCCCATGGTTCCGTCCGTGACGGTCAACCTCCCCGACACGATGAGGTGCTGCTCGAGCGCCAGGGGAGTGTGCCGCTCGTGCCTCAACACCGGAGGGGGTGGGGTCGGGGTCCCACCGCCACCGCCGCCACCGGCGATCCAGGCGAGACGCCTCACGTGAACCGGGTCGCGAGGGCCGGAGGGATCGACGTCAGGAGCGTGAACGCCAGCGCGACGGCGAGCAGCACCGTCAGGGCCCGAGTCCTCGTCCGCGCCAGGCTTCGCTGCACGTGCCGCACCTTCCTCTCAGCTCGCGACGCCTCATCGGAGCCGCTTCGAGCGGCCATGCCGGCGACAGAACCAGTTTGCGGGCCATGGAGGACCCAGACATGGGCGGAAACCACCCAAAGGACGAGCGGACGGGAGCCAAGGAGCCCTGGTCAGGACGGGTTCGGGCGCTCGACCCCTGGGTCGGTTCCCGGATCGGCTTTCCGCCCGGCCACCCAGCTCACGAGCTCGGCTCGACTGTGCATCCTGAGCTTGTGGAGCAGGTTCGAGCGGTGATGCTCGATGGTTCGAACGGAGAGGTGGAGGATCTCTGCGACCTCGTGGTTGAGATGGCCGGCCGCCAAGAGGCTGACGACCTCGACCTCGCGCTGGGTCAGATCTCGCACGAGGTAGGGGGCCGGATCGAGGAGCGCGACGACCTTCGGACCGACGTGTTGTTCGCCCTCCGCCACGCGGCGCACCGCGGTCACGAGCTCGGCCGCGTCCGCGTCCTTGAGGAGGTAACCGTTGGCGCCTTCGGCCAGGGCTCCGTAGACGTCCGCCGGGGTACACGCCGACGTGATGACCAGGACCGCCGCCGAAGGGAATCGTTCACGGAGCGTCTTGATGACCTCGTTCCTCCGGCACCCCGGAAGGAGCAACTCGGCCACGATGACGTCGGGGTCGTGGCCGTTCGCCAGCGCCTCGGCCAGCGTCGCAGCTCCACCCAGCACGTCGATGTCCGTTTCTCGTCCCAACAACGCGACGAGGCCCTCACGTGTGAGCGACTGGTCGTCGACGAGCAGCACTCGAAGGCGACGGCGCTGGTCCGTTTCCGTTTGGCGAGTGCTGGCAGCAAGGGAGCGCATGCGAGTCATCCCGGTCAAGGGTTGCTTCCACATGATACCCATGGGAGAAGCAACTCCGACATTCATATCGTTCTCTAAGCCGTTTCCAATCAGACCCAAACGTCCGTTCCCTAGGCTGCGACCCATGAGTGGTTCACGCGCGAACTCACGAGGTTCGTCCACGTCTCGCCGTACGGCCCACAGGCGCGAACGCGGGATGCAGTCCGTATCGATGGTCACCCGCGGAGCCGTCGCGGCATCGCTCATGCTCGCCGCCGCCCTGTCCGCGGTCGCGGCCATCGGGTTCGCCGGACACACGAACGCGTCGGCGAACGCGGCGTCCTCCGGCACGACGGCGGCTCGCGGTACGTCCGACGGACAGCGGGTCGCGCTGCCGCCCACCGGCGGGGGCGCTCTGGTTCCGCCGGTGGCCCCGCCGATATCGCAGCCGGTCCAGGGACCACCGGTCACATCCGGTGGATCGTGATGTCCGGCCCCGCCTGGACATCGTTCCCCACCCTCGGGACCACGGCCACGGTCGGAGCCGACCCCGGCCATCTCGATGCCGCCGTGCAGGCGATCGCTTGGGTGCTCGACGACATCGATCGCACATGCAGCCGGTTCCGTGCAGATTCTGATCTCTCCCACGTGAATGAGGCCGGAGGCGCGTGGACGGCCGTCGACCGGTTGCTGGTGGAGGCGGTCGAGGTCGCCGTTCGAGCCGCGACCGTCACCGACGGCATCGTCGACCCGACCATCGGCGAGGCGATGCTCCGCATCGGCTACGACCGCGACTTCCCGGAGATCCCGTCGAACGGTCCCGCGCTCCCTTCTTCGGCGTCGTGGCTCGTGGCGCCCGCCTGGCGCCTCGTCGAGATCCGACGCGGTCGGTCGCAGATCCGGGTGCCGCGCGACGTGCGGCTCGACCTGGGTGCGACGGCGAAGGCGTTCGCGGCCGATCGTGCGGCCGCACGCGCTGCCGATGTGACCGGCGGCCACGTGCTGGTGAGCCTGGGCGGAGACATCGCCGTGGCCGGTGGCGCGCCCGAGGGCGGCTGGTCGGTCGGGATCGCGGACGACCATCGCGCCGATCCGGAGCCGGGTGAGACCGTCGCCATCACGGCCGGCGGCCTGGCGACGTCGAGCACCACCACGCGTCGGTGGGCTCGCGGCGCTGGATCCGCGCACCACATCGTCGATCCGCGCACGGGGCTTCCCGCCCGCGAGGTGTGGCGAACGGTCTCGGTGTGTGCGGCCACGTGCGTCGACGCGAACACCGCGTCGACGGCCGCGGTCGTGCTCGGTGATGACGCGCCGGCATGGCTCCTCGCACAAGGGGTTCCCGCCCGGCTGGTTCGCGCCGATGGTGACATCCAACGGCTCGGCGGATGGCCCGAGCAGGCGGCAGCGTGATCGCCGTGACCTCGTCACAAGCCGTCTGGTACCTCACGCGCGGCACCGGGGCGGTCTCGCTCCTCCTGCTCACGGCGGTGACCGTCCTCGGCATCGTGAACGCCGTCCGTTGGTCGCCACCCGGCTCGCCGCGCTTCGTGCTGCAGCGGATCCATCGCAACATCTCGCTGCTCGCGGTGGTGTTCATCGTGATCCACATCGCGACGGCGGTCATCGACGGTTTCGCGCCGATCCGATGGATGGATGCCATCGTGCCGTTCGGGTCGGCCTACCGGCCGCTCTGGCTGGGGCTCGGGGCGCTGGCGTTCGACCTGATGCTGGCCGTGATCGTGACCAGCTTGATCCGTGCCCGCTTGGGCTATCGCGTCTGGCGCGCCGTGCACTGGACCGCGTACGGGTTGTGGGCCGTCGCCGTCTTCCATGGGCTCGGCATCGGGAGCGATTCGAAGCAGTTGTGGATGCTCGCGCTCGTCGTGTGTTCGGTCGGCGCCGTCGCCGTCGCCACGGTGTGGCGCATCGGGGTGGGGTGGCCGAGCTGGACACCGACGCGCGTCACCATGGCGTTCGGGGCCGTGTCCGTTCCGCTCTTCCTCGGCGCCTGGTTCGTGGGCGGTCCGCTGCAGCCCGGATGGGCCGCCCGGGCGGGCACGCCCAAGCCGCTGCTCGCTCACACCGCGACCGTGGCCGCGTCGACTCCGGCCCCGGTCGCTCCGCGCCCGATCGTGCTGCCGTCCACGACGGCCGGGCAGGGGACCACTCGGCTGCACCAGCTCTCAGGAGGGCTCGCCAGGGTCGTCGTGCAGCTCCAGACGCAGGACGCACGTCCGCTCGGGATCCGTGTCGTGCTGAACGGCCGCCAGATCGAGCAGGGAATCTCGATGAGCGACGGATCCGTCGTGCTCACCCCACCCGAGGGAGCCGCGATCTACCAAGGGACCGTGACCGGTCTGAATGGTGGCAACATCGCCGCGACCCTGTCGGACGGGCACGGCGATCAGATCGCGCTCACGCTCGCGCTGCAGATCTCGCCCGGAGGCTCGACCGGCGCGCAGGTGTTGATCCAAGCGATCTCGACCGGGTCGGCGCAGGAGTGAGCATGAGAGATCTGCCGCCGCCGCCGCGCACCGATCGCCTCACCCCCCAGCTCACCCCGCAGGGGAGCTGGGGGTCGCTCGTCGCGCACCGGACGCGATTCGCGCCGCCGCCGACAACGAGGCGCGGGAACGACGAGGCGCTGATCGAGATCGTCGAGGCCGCGGGGCTCCACGGCCGGGGAGGCGCGGGTTTCCCCACCGCGGTCAAGCTTCGTGCGGTCGCCTCCGGCCGCCGTCGCCCGGTCGTACTCGCCAACGGGAGCGAAGGTGAGCCCGCCAGCTCGAAGGATGCGCTCCTCATGTCGAGCGCTCCGCACCTGGTGCTCGACGGCGCGTTCCTGGCGGCCTCCGCGGTGGGCGCCGATCTGGTGATCGTGGGTGTGAAGGTCGGCGCCGGCCACGCGCGCGAGGCCATCGCGCGAGCGCTCCAGGAGCGGTACGAGACCGAGCCCTGGACCCCGCGTGTTCGCGTGGTCGACGTCCCGCCCCGGTACCTGGCGGGGGAGGAACGGGCGCTGGTGAACCTGATCGACCATGGGAAGGCGATCCCTCCCTCGGGCGCGTCGAGGCCGTTCGAACACGGCGTGGGCGGGAGACCGACGCTCGTTCAGAACGTTGAGACCCTCGCGCATCTGGCGCTGATCCGGCAGAACGGGCCCGCATGGTTCCGGGAGGTGGGTCACGTCGATTCGCCCGGAACGATGTTGGTGTCTCTCGGGGGGGCGGTGAGACGACCCGGCGTGTACGAGGTGCCGACCGGCCACGCGTTGGCCGCGGTGCTGCGCGCCGCCGGCGGCCCGAGTGAAGACGTCGGGGCGGTGCTCGTCGGCGGCTATGCCGGGACGTGGCTCTCGAGCGAACAGGCGGAGCGCGCGACCCTCGACCGAGAGGGGATGGGCGCCGTCGGCGGCATCGTGGGCTGCGGCGCCGTCGTCGTCCTGCCGGCGTCGGCGTGCGGGATCCATGAGACGGCCGCCGTGATGCGATGGCTCGCGGACCAGACGGCGGGGCAGTGCGGCCCGTGCGTGAACGGTCTGGCGGCGATCGCCGGTGCGACGGAAGGGCTCCGGCTCGGCAGGGTCGAAGGTGACGTGCTCGCACGGCTCAGGCGCTGGGCCGGCGACGTGGAGGGCCGGGGCGCCTGCCGGTACCCCGACGGCGCCGTCCGCTTCATGCGGAGCGCCCTCCAGACCTTCGGCCCCGACGCGTACGCGCACGCGCTCGGTCGTCCCTGCCACGGCGCATCCAGGCCCACGGTGCTTCCACGCCCGGACATCAGGAGGGCCGCATGACGGAGCGACTCCGTCTCCGCGTCGACCCGATCGCCTGCACCGGGCACGGCATCTGCGCCGAACTGCTCCCCGAGCTGATCCGGTTGGACGACTGGGGCTACCCGATCGTCGATGAGTTGCCCGTCGACCCGATGCTCAGAGGAGAGGCCCGCCGAGCCATCACCGCGTGCCCGGCCCTCGCGCTCAGGCTGGAGGCGGTTCGGCGAGGTTGATCGGTTACCCGCGCGGAGTGGTCAGACCGGTGCCCCGACCTTCTCCGGCGTGGGCGCGATGTGACCGTTGGTCGTGGGAACGGCAGGCCGGGGCTGCTCCGTTGGCGCACGTCTCGTCGGTCGCTCCCTCGCCGTGAGCCCACGAACGAGGACGAGGAACAGCACGAAGGCGCCGGTGATCATGTAGGTCCACCACAGCCAGGGCTGGACGGAGTCGGTCCCTGTCCACACACCGTGCACCATCGCGAGCGTGAACGTCGGCACGGAGGCAAGGTGGAAGCGGCGCCACCAGGTCGTCCCGAGTCGCTTCTTGGCCCACGTCGTCAGCAGGACGACGACGGAGAGGTACATCGCCATGATCCCGAACGCGACGGCCACCGGGCGGAACGCACTGTGGAGCGGCGCGAGGAGATCGAGCACACCGAACGGCCGGAACTTGTCGATGAGGAGGCCGCCGAGGTGAAGGCCGAGCAGGGGCAGCATCGCGACACCGAGGTAGTGGTGGACATTGGTCGCGGTGACCTTCGAGACTCGCTTACCCAGGACCGACGTCGTGCCGACCAACCCCCACACCACCGAGAGGAACAAGACCAGGTATGCGCCGATCCCCGCGGCCCGAAGGACCAACCACGTCGTCATCGCGACCGCCGCTTCACAGGCGCACCGGCACGGTGATATCGATCGGCCGATGGGTGGTGCTGCTCGTGGCGCCCGCGAACAGTGTGAACGTGTTCGTCGAAAGCGGCAGCGTCACACTGTCCACGACGAAGTCTCCGAACACCGACACTCCCGGCATCATCTCGAAGCCCTCGGACGTGTCCGAGGAGGACACGAACAGCGCGCCACGGCCCAGTTGCATGCCCTGCTCGTCGACGATCACGATGGGGCGATCCCAGACGAGCAGGGCCGACGTGGTGTTCTTGATCTGCACCCAGACATCCACGTGGCCCGCTTCGAGTTGCACGCCTACGACGGTCACGACGACCCCGTCTCGACGGGCCGTGCCCTTGGCGTGCGCGAAGACCGAGGCCGCGACGCTCCTGCCGTCCCTCGTGTAGTCGGCAACGCTCCACCTGCCGTTCTCCATGAGCAGCCGCACCGGACCTCCGTACGTGGTGAGCCGATCGCCGACCGTTCGCGTCGCGTCGAACGCGACCAGCGCCTCCGACGGTCCGACGGAGATCACCTGGAGCCGTTGGATGTCGAACCCTCCCTGTCCTTCGGACGGAGCGATGCCTTGGGCGGCGAGCCACTTGGCCTGGACCTGCAGCTGGCCGGTGGAGGACCGCACGATCTTCGCCCAGTCGCTGGAGGGAAGGGCCGAACCGAAGTACGTATTGACGGCGGCCATCACCGCCGCCGTATCTCGAGAGGCTGCGGGAGTGGAGGGTGAGGGACCGGAACCCGACGTCGAGCACGACGCAAGCAAGAACGCCAAGACCAGCGAACCCGCCAGCAGCGGGGCGGTTCGTCGAGTCACGTTGATCTCCAGTCGCCCTTGTCCTTTCAGGTATACGCCTGGGAGTTCGGCCCGTCGCCGCCATTGGGCCTGGTGATGGAGGGCCTTACGACGCTCTGCACCGCGATGTCACCGGCCTAGGCTGATGGTGGAGGAGACGCACATATGGATAGGCGATCGGCCATGGTGATCGCGGGTGCCTTGGTGGTGGCGTTGATGGCTGGCGTCGCGTCCCGCGAGCTGACGCTGTCGCACCCTTCACCCGGTCCCATCCAGGTCGTGCAGACCTCGACGGTTCCCGCTCCGGCGGCCCCGGCTCCGACTGGCGGAGGTGAGAGCGGTGACCGTTGAGCGACACGCGCGCGGCGCACAGGCAACACCGACCCCTAAGAAACGGAAACTGAGCAAGCGGACGGTGAAACTCATCGCGTGGCTAGGCGGCGCGGCCGCGTTCGCGTTGCCTTGGGCGGTCATCCAGGCCGTGCCGAGGCCCGTCGTATCGGCCGGCACGCAGCTCGTTGTGGTGCCCGGAGGCAGTCACGTGGTGATCACGCAACCCACAGCCGGGACGTCTGGTGGCGTCGTCGTGACGCAGGGCAAGGGTGGCGGTGGCGCTGCGGTGACCACTCCGGCCGTAGCGACCACCGGCGGTTCGGCCCCTCCGCCACCGGGTGTGTAGCCGGACGGCGAGCGCGTCGTGAGTCACATCGAGGAAGCGGCCCCGGTACGGCGACACACGTTCCGAGCCATGGGAACGACCGTCGGCGTCGTCAGCGCGTCATCGGCCGATCGCGGAGCATTCGTCGAAGCCATCCGCAGCACGGAGTCGACGTTTCGGGCCTATGAGGAACGGTTCAGCAGGTTCCTCGAGACGAGCGAGCTCTCGCGAGTGAACGCGGGAGCAGGCTCATGGACGTCGGTGTCCGACGAGTTCTCGGAGATGCTCGGTGCCGCCCTCGACGGAGCTCGCCGGAGCGACGGTCTGTTCGATCCGACGGTCCTGCCCGCGCTCGTCGCCGCCGGCTATGACCGGGACTTCAACGACGTGCTCTCTGAAGCTCGAAGCGTGCTGCGGATCGTGGACCCGTGTGGTCGATGGAGAGACGTCGAACGAGAAGGCACCATGGTCCGTCTCCCTCCGGGCGTGGCGCTCGACTTCGGAGGGATCGCGAAGGGCTGGACGGTGGATGTGGCAGCGACGCTCGGCTCTGAGGTCTTGCCCTGGGTGCTGGTGGAGGCGGGGGGCGATCTGCGGGTCGAGGGGGACGTCGGTATGCCCGGCCTGGACGTCGCCCTCCAGGATCCGCACGACCCGACCGGAGAGTTGCTCCGCTTCCGGCTCAGCGAAGGAGCGCTCGCCACGTCTTCCGTCACGCGGCGTTCGTGGGGCCCGCACCTTCACCACCTGATCGATCCGCGAACCGGGCAGCCCTCCCGAACCGGTGTCGTCCAAGCCACGGCCTGGGCTCCGACCTGCAGGGAAGCGGAGCTTCTCTCGACCTGGGCGCTGCTCGCCGGCCGGCCGATTCTCGATCGCATCGAAGCGACGCTCGTCCTCGACGACGGCACCGTCGTGACGAACATGCCTTGGGGCGCTCCGACCGAGACCGATGGAGCCGGAGACGAACGGACGCCCCGGGCTCCATCGGTCCGACGAAACGCGGTTCAGTCGAACAGGTGGGTCCCTCTCTCGAACCAGTCCTACAGTCCCCACTAGATGCCGTTCGCATAGTCTCGCGGGATGTCTGGAGGAGAGGCAGTACGGATCAGACGAGCGACGCACGGTGACGAACTCGAGGTCGCTCGGTTCGAGGCGGCGTTCGACGACGACATGCTCCCCGACGAGACGAGACGGTTCCTGGAGGATGAACGGCACCACCTGCTGCTCGGCTACGTCGACGATCGCCCGGCGGGATTCGTGTCCGCGGTCGAGGTCTTCCACCCCGACAAGCGGCCCGAGCTGTTCCTGAACGAGATCGGCGTCGTGGACGAGGCGCGCCGCCGCGGCGTGGCGCGCGCACTCATCGAGGAGCTGAAGCGGGTCGGTCGGGAACGCGGGTGCGGGGCCATGTGGGTCCTGACGGACGAGGACAACGAAGCGGCGATGGGCCTCTACCGGAGCACCGGCGGACGGTGGGAGGGGACGTCGCACGTCATGTTCGAGTACGGCCTGAGCGACGGATAGCGTCTCCGTCGTTACCGGCCCGAGCTCCCCGCGACGAAGACCGACGCGAAGGCCGTTGCCACGACCCCTGCGATCGGGCTCGCGAACGCCGCGATCGGGATCGTCGTGGGATCGCTCCCCGTCACCATGCTCGGCGCGAAGATGCTCGCGAGCGCCACGATGAACCAGATGGTTCCGATCGCGACCGTGAATCCCATCCACAAGGTTCGGCCGGCGCCGGGCGTCCTTCGGCTGAAGGTCATGAGGACCAAACCGGTCGCGATCGCGGCATACAGCCAGTCGGTGAACGCGGCGATCGGCAGGTGCTCGTGCAGCGAGCCGGTGATCATGTCCGGTGACCAGATGCTCGCGATGGCCACCGCGACCCAGATGCTCGCCACCGCGACGCCTGCGAACAGGTAGCGCGATCCTTTCGGCCCTTCCAAGGGCTCGGGCCGCGCCGGTTGGACACGCGTCAGCTTCTCATCGAGATCTGTCTGCATCGCTCATCACCCCTCCCGGACATGTTCTTCCCCCGACGTTCAACCGCGCCGGGTCGAACGACTCGGACCTCGCGGGACCTCCGGCAGCTCGCGCGAGGCGCGCTAGGCTCGTCCCGGATGCAACCCGACGCCGATCGCGCCTTCGATCACGATCGAGTCATCGCGTGGACGTTCGTGCTCGTGCAGCTGGTCCTGCTCGCCGCCATCATCCTGCTTCCATCCGGAAGCGATTGGGTCACACCGAAGTGGCTCTCGGACGGCGCCCGCGTCCTTTCGCTCATCGGCCTGGTCGTGATCGGGGTCGGACTCATCAATCTGGGGAGATCCGCGACGCCGCTCCCGATCCCGGTGCAGGACGGAGCGCTTCGCTCGAACGGCCTCTACCGGTACGTCCGTCACCCGATCTACACGGGAGTGATCGCGTTCGCGGTCGGGTCGGCGATCCCTTCCGACAACGTCGGAGTTGCCGCGTCCGCAGTGGCGCTCGTCGTCTGGCTCTCGATCAAGGCGAGATGGGAGGAACGCCGCCTCCGCGCACGCTACCCCGGGTACGGCGCGTACGCCGACCGCACACCCCGCTTCATCCCGTGGTGGCGCACACGGTCAGCGTCGAAGGAGGGACGATGAGCGAGGAAGCCGTGCGTCTCAGCCCTGCTGCGTACCGCGCGTCGCCGCGCGGCCTCAGCCGTTACGTCGGTCCGCCCGTCGTGGCGCTCCGCGAGGCCGCGAGCTGCCGGTTCGGCGGCGGGCCGGTCAGGAGCTCTTCGTGGCGCTCCAGTTGCCCCCGGTCGAACCGCCGACCTGGTAGGTGCCCGACATGGAGTCGCCGGAGACCGTGCCCGAGTACGTGATCGCCGTCGAGCCGACGGTGCCGAACTGGATCGAGTTCCCCGTGACGACCCCGTTGAGGTTGAGGGTCCCGTCGGTCGAGAGATCGATGCTTCCCGTGAGCTTCGAGTTCGACTGCGTCCAGGTGAGGTTGAACGTCCCGTTGAACGCGCCGTCGTATTTCCCCGACCACGTTCCGGAGAGATCGCCGGTGGCTGCCGAGGGGCTCGAGGGCGGCTCGCTGGTGGTGGACGGGGAGACGGCCTCGGGGCTGGTCGCGACCGTCGGCGACGGGGAGTTGTTGTTGCTGCTGCAGCCGATGGCGGTCACGGCCAGCACCGCCAGCAACGAAGCGAGGCCAAGGCGTGAGGCCGGTCGCTGCGATCTTCGGGGGAGCGCGCTCATCGCTGTTCGACCCTCCTTTTCAGGATCGTTGGGCACTAGCGGATGCTAGGGCGGCTCCCTCACCGAAGGCAAGCCTCGTCGAACGAACGGTTCCACCCGCCCGGACGGGACAGGGCGAGAGGTATACCCCGTGCTTACGCGGGGTTGGCCGGTCGTCCCATGTATTGCCACCTGCCCGCGCGACGGCAGTTTCGAGCTCGCTTTCTCAGGCTGACTCCTAATCGCTGTCCATCTTGCTGTCGCACGGCGCCGGAGGGGCATCGCGGAGGGTCTGGCCTGAAGAGTCAATCGGCTTTCCGCTGAAGGTTCCACGCTGCTTCGAGGGCATCCTCGATGGCACCGGCGTCGCCTCTCGCAAGGTCGGCAACGACCATCATGTGCTTGATGTAGCGAGTAGGCACGCTGAAGGTTCCGGGGAATTGGCGCACCATCCAGTCTCGGTAGTCGAAATCGGCGCGGATCACCACGTGGGCGTCGTCCAGCTGACGCGCCACCAGCCGCCCGTGGTATCTCCACTCGGTCAGGCTCTCCTTCACAGTGAGGCGCACCCCCGCAAGGGACTCGGCCAAGCGGGCCACATCGCTGATCTCCACTGAGCGGGTCCTCCTTCCATCGGGTCACGATCTCCGGAGAGCATCGGGAGATGATGATCGTGTCGGCCTCAGCTTGGCGAGGCCCACGAACCTTTGACTTTGCTCGCTCTGTCCACGGGTCGCGGCGCTTCTCGCTATTCAAAGGCGCATGGCCGGTGGATCGGTGATGATCCGTTGGAGAGTGCACCGCCCCATCAGGCTCATGGCCAGGTTGCTGTCGACGTAGTACCAGACGGCACCCATGGCTTGCTCGAGAGCCCACGCTGCTCCCCGGGCCCATTGCAGGTCGTCCACGTGCAGATCGGCGCGGAACGCTCGGCGCGGTTCTGGTGCGAGCAGATGCCAGGCGGCAACGAGGTCCAGGGCCGGGTCGGCTGGTCCGAGGCCGCCCACGTCGATCACCCCGGTAAGACGGCCGTCGGCGACCAGCACGTTGCCCGGGATGAGATCTCCGTGGGTCATCACATCGCCGCCCGGAGTCGGAGGCAGTTCACGCAGCGCAGCCCACAGCCGGCGCAGTGGGGTGACGTCGAGCAGGTCTTCGCTGCCCTGAAAACAGGTCTCCATCCATGCGTCGTGGTCGGGCAGGTTGCCGCCTCTACCGGTACCGCTGAAGGTGCGCCCGCCTGTATCGATCGCGCGCACGTCCGTGATGAACGCGGCCAGATCGTGAGCGAACGCGACCGAATCGGCCGGATGGTCGGGCGAGGCAACCGTTCCAGGGAGCCAGGTCTGCACCGACCAGGGCAGCGGGTACCCGAGTCCTGGGTCGCCGATGGCGATCGGTCTCGGAGTGAGGAAGCGAGTGCGGCCTACCAGCTGTCGTGCGGCCTCGGCCTCGCGCCTCAGCCACGACCGGACTTCCGACACGTCCCCGGGCTGGAGCGGGAAGCGGGCGACCGCCCGCTCGCCAAGCCGAAACAACGCGTTCACGGTGCCCTGAGCCGGAACGGCCGTCACCGGCAGCTCCCGCCATCTCGGAAACTGCTGGTCGACCAGCTCACGCACCGTGGCAACGTCCACCTTCAGTTGCCCGGCGTGCATGTCCACGCCCCCGATCATCCGGCCAAGACGCGGGATCGTCACTCGCACCGCCATCGGACAGGCCGCCACTGACGGGGTTTGGGAGACCTTTTCACGAAGCGCCCAAGCCCGCACCTACCCAACCCCCGAAGCGCCGCTGCTTCGTTCTGGGAGGCAGTCTCCGAGGTTCCGATGAAGTTCATCCCGAGCGATCAACCCAAGGTTTCGAAAGCGTGGCGATCGATAGGTCGTCGAACGTCCGCCGTCACGGGCTCGCCTCGCGGCGCGTCGACGCCAGCCCACGCGATCTGGAACTTCGCCTACTCGATCGGCGCCGCAGAGGTCGAGATTGCGTTGCGCTCAGTCGGCCTTGACCCTGGAGTCTCTGCGACCGGCCTTCACGCTGACACCAACAACAGATCGGCGGCGACCTGGGATGTGCTGGAGCGGTCCGCGGCGACATCGATCGCGTTCAACAGCCTGACGGGCGCGTGCGACTCACGGCGGTCCTTGGTCGTGAGCTCGCAGAGGCGGTGATGCCCGTGAGTCGCCAGGCTGTCGCACCAGTCGCCGAGAGCCTGGCTCGAACACTCGCTGCACGGGTGACCGGTCCGCCGAGCCACGTTCCGAGCCTGCCGACAAACCTATCGGGCGATGCGCGTAGCCGTGGCAGGGATAGCACCCGAAGAGGCGAGCGCAAGGTTCCTGCTGCCTCGCGCCGCGCAACCCGCACGCTCATCCCACCGGCGTGCCGACGTTGCGGCGTTGAACTCGACAAGGCTTCAACGCTGACTACTGCCCAGGCTGCTTCCGAGAGCGCAGGCACGAACAGACACAGATGCTGAAGGCGGTGGGACCGGTCGCGCTGGCGAGGTTCCGAGAATCTGGCGACCCTGCAAGGCGTGCCGCTACTCGGGCGAAGATAGGTACGAAGATCGCCATAAGGAACCGCGAACGTGCCGCCTGGGATCGAGATCACGACCGGCCAGATCCGGAGGTGTTCAAAGTGAGATTCTCCCGACGTTGGCAGAGATGCCAACGAGCAGGATCGCAGCGGCCACCGGACTAAGCAGGAACTTCGTTGCGACGATCAAGTCCGGGAAGCACGTTCCTCACCCCTTGCACTGGACGAAGTTGCGAGACCTGGCCGCCATCTAGCCTTGACGGCAGAGGGTGAGCATCGGACGGAGCGCCCAATCAAGGAAGACCGAGTGTCTTCTTCGTTCAGCCGTCACGAGGGTGGTGAGGATTGCCTGACCAGAACTGACGACGCCAGGCCATAGCTTCTTCACGCGAAGCCACCGATCCTTTTCGGCTTCAGCGTCGTCTGTTTGGTCATCCGCCAACTCAGCGAGTGTCTCGCGTGCTTTTGAGCCGAAGCCGCCCTGTCCACCGACTCATCGTCATCGAGCAGATTCTCGAGCTGAAAGATGCGCGCCTGTTCTTGGATCGAGAGCGGCTGGCTGCTGGCCCTCTCCCTTCTCCCCATCACCGCCACCGTCTGGCTGGTCCGCCGCCGCACGGCCTGACCACCCGCAACGCTGCCCCGAAAGCGGTCGGCGACCGGGACAGGCGCAACCTAAAGCGCTGCCGACATCGCATCACGGCGCCGTCCACGCCAAGTTCGCGGACCAGCTTCTGCTCCGGGCGGCACGGGCCGCAGCGTCGTTCCTGCTGGCCGCCGGTACGCTCCGTTCCGCCGACTCCTCCGCAGTGCAATCACCGTGAGGTCCGGAAAGGAGCAGACATGACCAAGGTTGCACCAGCCGACGCGTTGCGAGAGGAGCGCCACCGGAAGCGGCGAGCCGCAGTGGCCCTCGCCATCACGGGCATGCTCGGCGCGGCCTGTAGCACGGGCGCGGCCACCCATGGCGGCTCAGGGTCCTCGGCCTCACACCAGAACCCCCCGGCGTCACAGCAGAAACCCCCGCCGGCGTCACAGCAGCAGTCTGGCTCCACCGCTGACTGCAACTCAGTTGCGACGTGCTACAGCCCCCAACAGATCGAGTCAGCCTACGGCGTCATGCCGCTGTTACAGCGGGGGATCGACGGGCGTGGGGCGAGCATCCGTCGCGCTGCCGGAGCTCGCCGAACCGAACTTCCCGGTCCCCACCAGTGACATCCGCCAGGACCTCGTCCAGTTCGACAAAACTGTTCGGCCTACCGGCGGCAAGGCTTCGGGTCACGCCAGCCGGGCTCCGTCGGCCTCGCCCTGGTTGGCCAACGGCGAGGAGGTCCTCGACGCCGAGATGGTCCACGCGGTGGCCCCAGGGGCCACCATCATGCTGGTCATGGTCGGAGCCAACTCGCTCGACGACTCAGCGAGCGCGGTGAGTGCCGCCGTGCACGCCATCGGGCTCGGCAGCTCCTTGGGTGACGTGATCTCCATCAGCGCCGCCGGCCAGACGGGAGGAGAGCATTGCGACACCCCGGGCGAGGTCACCGCCCTTCACGCCGCGCTACAAGCTGCCGCCCAACACCACGTGACCGTGGTCGCCGCCTCCGGGGACGTGGGAGCGGTCGGAGAGCCCTGCCACGTGGTCAGGGGACTGATCGGCGGCCCCTTCCCCCCGGTCAAAGAGGTCAACCTGCCCGCGGCTGATCCGCTCGTCCTGGGTGCCGGAGGCA